>DIXK01000081.1 GCA_002428665.1 Verrucomicrobia subdivision 3 bacterium UBA6082 | reverse complement strand
CGGTGGCGAGCAAGCTTCAAAGCCGTTGACAAACAGGGAAAGAGAGATCGCACTCCTCCTGGCTTCCGGCCGCCATCCGAAGGACATTTCCCTGAATCTCGGGCTGGCACTCGGGACCGTGCGCGCTCATCAAGCCAACCTGTACCGGAAGCTTCGCGTGCATCGCCAGCACGACCTGACAAAAGCGCTATTCGGAATTCAGTAGAACCAATGTGAGATCCTGCGGAAAAGGGGGGAGTTCGATGGACTGCGTCGGCCGATTTCTCTCTCCTCTTTCCATTTCTTGCCTTCCTGCGAGTAAACTGCATCTACATACATTTCTACAGCATCTCGGCGCTATGCACCTTCAACGATCAGCCCTATGATCGCGGGCATGATAGGGCTGCTCGAGTTGGTGAGCGGATGTCGAGGGCGGAGGCTATGTGCAGGTGTACCATTCTGGCGACCCGCTGTGCGGTCCGTTCGCCATGCTTCGTTCACAGCCAGTCTTTGAGCCCGGCGCACATCCATGAACCCGAACTTTAGGACAAATGCCACGGAACGGGAACCAGTGGCGCACGACGAGGCCGAGAGGGAAATCTATCCCCTTACCGTGCGCTTTTCTTGGCGGAGTGCCCCGGGATATGCAAAAAGAGGCCGCGCAGTTCAGGTCTGGCTCGTCCTGGCGCTGTTGGCAAGCGCGTGCCAAGCTGCGCACGGAGCCGTGCGTTCCGATCTAAGTTATCAGATGGAGGGAAGTATCGCGGTCACCGATTACAACTCCTACTCACAGGAGGGCCGGCTACAGACGAATGTATTTCGAGGGCTTTTCTTGCTCAAGCGGTCTGGAAATGAGTGGTCGGTCGAAGTCGAGGATTCAAGGGACGGACATGTTGAACAGTCAATGTTTGATGGAGAAGCTGTATACTGGTTGGCCAGACGCGTCCCGTTTCTGACAAATATGAAAGGGAAGTCGCCTCCCGGGCCGGCGCCTGTGCAAGCGAGGGATGGAACGGCGGCTTCAGATGTGGTGAATGCAGTTATCATGGATGGACAGCAGCCCGTGTGTGGGAGTGCACTTCTCCACGCCGCCTGGCTTGGCAGCGTCCCTTACGGCACCAATACCACGGCGTGGCGGGAGCCGGTGGCAGTGCCGTGGTCCGTGCCTTTGCCTGCGGGCATCTCCCGATTCGAAGCCCGGCCCGAGTGGGCACCGGCGATATCTGAGATCTTTCCCGCCGTCATCGAGTTTACGGCTGTGGCTGAGAGTTCGAAGGTCCGGTTTGGCCCAGATACGTTGAGAATTGAGGGTGTGCCGGATAATTTTGAGCCCTTTCCACCGGGAACTCCGGTGGGCAGATTAAGAATCTTGGAGTGGACCAACCTCGCCGATCGCCCCCTTGTATTGCCGAGTGCTTGGCTCATTGAGCGGTTTTGGATGAAGTATGAACCGAGGCCAACAAACTGGGCTCCAGTGGCAATTGCTTACTTGGTAAGGGGAAGGGTGGCACCTGCCTCCTTCGAGCACCAAACGATTTCGACGACAACTGGCCTCACGTTCGTCGTAGACCATCGGCGGGCGACTAATGGTATGAATGTCGCTGTCTCCTACACATTATCGAATGCCAGCTTCCTCAGCCCGGATGATCCGAGATTCGACGTTTTGTTCGCCGAACAGGCGGATCTTTACATCAAGAACGTCAAGGTACGCGCGCAGCGCCCGGGTGGCTCTGCTAAGTGGGCGAGGGCTTTCTTGCTCCTTCTCCTCGCGGTCCCGGCAGTTTGCTGGGCTTTGAAAGGGCGCCGGGGGAAGGGCGTCACAAACCATGGAAACAGAACTCTAGGTCACTTATGAATATTGCCTTTTCTTGCCGGCATCCGGGCAATTCTTGGTCAACAGTTTTCGACAATTCTCGAGCTTGTCAACCCCCTTTCCAGCGCCTTTGATATGGACGTATACTGACGTAATATGAAGGATGTTTCCTCAAGACGCGCGAACCCGAGAACCCTTGAAGCGCTGGCGAAAAACGGGCACTCCTTTTGGATCGGGACCACTTTAGCTGCGATCCTGATTCTGACAGCATTATTGAAGTTGCTGCATTTCCTACAAATGCCGATCAGCAATGCCAGGCCAGATGTAGTCGTTAACTTCATCTCAAACAGGGAACTGCTGTTGTTATCCGCCCTCTTTGAGGTCTCAGTTGCTGCATATCTGCTTAAATCGATCGACGCTTGGCGGTCGGCTTTGGCGATTCTGTATTTCAGTCTTTGCGCAACAATCTACCACTTGGGTTTATTGGTCCAGGGGGATCTGCCATGCCCGTGTCTCGGGGTGGTCAGCGACTGGATGGGACACGGTGTAACTACTTTCGTGTCCCGAATCATCCTTCTCGTTTTTTGGGGTCTCGGTGTTTTGTTAGCTTGGCGATCGAGAAATGGGTTGGGATGTAAGGCTATTTCGAGGGCTGCGCGCGTCTTCGCACTGGTGTTGTGCTCTTCCTTGGTAGAACTTGGTTCAGCAAACGCCTCTATCCTCCTGGAAGGGGATTATTTCTATAAATCCACGAGCCCTCGGACCGGGATGATCAGCACCGATGACCGCAAGTTTAGCGCCATGCTGGATGAAGGGGCGTTGGCAGTCATGTCGATCCCTCCTGGGGAAGGATTGGTTCTTCTTGGAGGCTCCTGTACCAACACGGTTTTCATCAGCCGGGAGGCAGTGATTTCTATGCTCTGGTGCCGGGGTTCCGAGACGACCTACGTAACTTTCTCGCCGCCAGAATATGCATGGGACCTTGGGAACTGCGGGGACGGGCTCACGAGCTGGGTGTTTATGGCCCTGCGAAGCCGTGAGCTATTTTCAGTTTCCTACGGCTCTGGAGTGCGTCCACTGGCATCTCCCATGGCTTTAATCGGCTCGCCGATCGGTTTGATTACAGAGGCAGAGTATTCCGAAACCGGAGTAGGCGATTCCAGGACGCTTGTGTGCAAAATACGCGTTTCGGAGCATCGGCTGCGGAACTGGTTAAATTCCCCGCTGCTCTCGCCAGGCTTCAATCCGAAAAACGAACTTGCACGGGAGCGTTCGAGGTTGAGGCACTACAAGGCGGGTTTCCTGTACGAGGAAATCACATTTTCGAGGTTTACAAACATTGCCGGCATTGAGTTTCCGAGACTGCTCGAGTCGAAGATCTTCACCCCTCTCAAGCCCAGCGTACCCAGAAAAGGGATGGCGGTTGGTCAGACCTCGGCCGGGGAATCGCAGCCAACCTCCTCGTCGACCGGACCTCAAACCCCAGGCCTATACGGTACCGTTACCGTCAATCTCAGAATCGTCGATCCACTTTGGCCGGAGACGCCGGCCGTGCTCCCGGCCTCGAATTCGACGTTTTCCATCAGCGAGGCCAGGCTGGGCGATCGCGAGCACCATATCGGGGGGGTTAATTACTACCAATCCAACTCGCTCATCTCCTCCGAAGTCAGTCCAGTCGCCCGATCCGCATTTGAGTCTGCGGTGGAGAAAGCTCGACACGCGGAGAACGTTCGCAGATGGAACCGCGTCCTTACTGCTGCCCTCGCAGCCATCCTGCTGTCCGGGCCCTTGCTGATCTTCCTTCGTTCCAGGCGGCCTAGAACCATCGAGGTTTCCCTGGGCGACGAAGGAAGAAGCAGCTAACAACAATAGTTATTAACATGAAAACAGCAAGAACACTCAATCCCGCCAATACGACCATCATCTTTCTCTGTGTATTTGCTCTAGGTGTCTGGGCAGCAGCAGTGGCTCCGCACTACGAGTGTGTCGACCACGAGAACGCGGTCAATTGCGATAGTAACTGCAACTGCCCAGTGGGCCATCCCGAGATACCGGCCAAGTGCTGCTTCATTTATAACTACAGCGGGACATGCAGGACGTGTGTATACTCAATCGAGATGGGGCTCCCGGAATGCACGCAAAACCCCTCCGCTCCGACAGTCCCCTGTTCGGTTCAGACCGCTGATTGCATCGACGATAGTGACGGCGAGTGGTATAGCGATGTGGGGTGCAAGTGTGACAATCCGAACCCGCCGTTCCAGTCAGCCAAGAGATGCGACTGCAACTGATTCCCGACATTCGCACATCGTGCCTCTCGTCATTTGGGTCAAACCAGAGTGCAGGCCGTGCTCTCGTTTGTGTTTAGGGCAAAACTATGGGTGCCTCTCTTGGTTCGCCTGTCCGCTTTCGCTCGGTGCGACAGTGATAGGTGGTTGCCCCAACGGACACGGTGATCTATAAACCGAACACCTGTGCTGTTTCAGTTTGTGCAGACAGAGTGGGCAAAGGGCATCGGCAGGGGCGGACCGACCGGAGCAAAAAGCGGGTTGCCTTGGCGGTTGCTTTGGGTGCCGGTGGCGGTTTACACGGAGGCCGGTCTTCGGGCGATGCCGGCTGAGCGGCCGGTACTCGAGGTGTTGGGCCATTGGACCATGGTGAAGAACGTGCCTAGGCTGACCTTGCACGCGCCGAATTGGTACCCGTGGGTTTCGGTGAGCGAGTCAGCGACTTGGCGCGCCTTGGGCTGGGTGCTCACTGTCGCGGCGGTTGGCGCCCTGATTCTGTGGATTGTACGGGGTCCCCGGCCTAGTTGGACCGAAGCGGAGTGGCTGGTGACTGCGGCGCTGCTCTCGGTGCTCCTTCCCCCGTTCTTGATGTCGGGAATGCACGAGCAATATTTCTTCGCCGTGGACGTGTTGTCGGTGGTCTATGCAGTCGCGCTGGCGCGGGGGTGGCTCGTAGTGGGTCTAATGCACTTTGCCTCGAGTTTCGCGTGCTTTCCGTTTCTCTTCAGCAAAGAGCCCGTCCCGGAGTTAACCCTGCCCGTCGCAACCGCATCTGCCATTGAATGGATCATCGTCGACCTAGCGATGGCTCGTCGATTTGTGGGAGAATAAGGCTTATGAAGAAAAAAGGAGTGAACCACCAAAGGGGAGGGGTTTTGTCGAGAAGTGCCGAGGTGCCCCCCCCATTACAAGGTGTCTCCGCGGGAGGAATGGGGCCGTCGAAGCCCGAAACCATTAGCCCAATGCAGCCCGCCGCGACGAAGGGGCCGGATGGCGCCAATGGAACCGCCTGCCCGGTTGTCTCGAGGCAGGAGCGGCAGCCGAACGTACCGGACACGTCAGTTCGGGTCCTGCCGGTGGTGCCTGATGAGGCCACTCGCATGCAGTTGAGCGAGTTTATCCAAAGCACACCCGGGCTAGAGCTTGTCAGCGCCCACGGCGATGCCAAAGGTGCGCTGAGTCAGGGCCTCCGTAAACCAGCCCCCGACGTCGCGCTGGTTGATGCAGTGTTGCCCGACCTCACCGGGTTTGAATGTGCCCGGTCGTTCAAAGCGATCGCTCCGCATGTGCGCGTGCTCATACACGTGGATCGCCTCCTTCAGTCAACCCCTCTGCTGTGCTTGAACTCCGGAGCATGCGGCTGGGTGGTGAACGGGGGTCACCCGGACACCATCAGGTCGGTCCTGTGTGAAGCCGGAGCAGACCGCGCTCCCTTGCCCTCATCAACGCTGGCTTGGATAAGAAACTTTGCCCAAGCCTCGTTCGGTGGCGAGCAAGCTTCAAAGCCG
>DIXK01000029.1 GCA_002428665.1 Verrucomicrobia subdivision 3 bacterium UBA6082 | reverse complement strand
ACAAAACTCATACCCTCGAAGAAGATGAACAAGAAGGTCATTTCTGATCAATTTTGGGACGAACCCGAGGCAGGACGGAATGGGGTGGGCAATGGCCGCCCAGAACAAGACCTTTGCGTCTTTGCGTCTCGGCGTGAGTCCTTGTTCTTTGTCTCCAAAAACGGTGTGCGGTGTAAGCCGGTCACAGACCGGCGCTCCGTTCCGCGGGCGAACGGCAACAACGGAGCGCCGGTGTGTCGCCGGCTTAAACCGTGCCTGAGTGCAACCCCGATCAGAAGCGTCGAGGGCGAAGGCGTGCGCAACCCCAACAGGCACACCCAAAGCCGGTCACAGACCGGCGCTCCGTTCCACGCACCTCGGGACGGCGTTGGCGCCGCCCGCTTGGTTTGGTCACGATGTTGGGAGGCGATTTGATCCAACACCTTCAGTGTTGAAAAATGATCTTGGGATTATGCCTCGATCCAGGGTAGGGCCGCGGGGCGGGCCCTCCTTCGCTAAAGCTATGGCGGGCAGGCCAACCCTTCGCTAAATGATTCAATCCCTTTGGGATTCGCAAAATGGGTGGTGCGCCATCCACCCGCAATCCCGAAGGGGTCGAATTCAAGTGCAGAAACTCACGCGAAGACGCTAAGAAGATGAACAAGAAGGTCATTTCTGATCAATTTTGGGACGAACCCGAGGCAGGACGGAATGGGATGGGCAATGGCCGCCCAGAACAAGACCTTTGCGTCTTTGCGTCTTGGCGTGAGTCCGTGTTCTTTGTCTCCAAAAACGGTGTGCGGTGTAAGCCGGTCACAGACCGGCGCTCCGTTCCGCAGGCGAACGGCAACAACGGAGCGCCGGTGTGTCGCCGGCTTAAACCGTGCCTGAGTGCAACCCCGATCAGAAGCGTCGAGGGCGAAGGCGTGCGCAACCCCAGCAGGCACACCCAAAGCCGGTCACAGACCGGCGCTCCGGCCACGCACCTCAGGACGGCGTTGGTGCCGCCCGCTTGGTCCGGTCACGATGTTGGGAGGCGATTTGATCCAACACCTTCAGTGTTGAAAAATGATCTTGGGGTTATGTCCCGATCCAGGGTAGGCCACGGGGGCCCTCCTTCGCTAAAGCTATGGCGGGCAGGCCAACCCTTCGCTAAATGATTCAATCCCTTTGGGATTCGCAAAATGGGTGGTGCGCCATCCACCCGCAATCCCGAAGGGGTCGACTTCAAATGCAGAAACTCACGCGAAGACGCGAAGACGCTAAGAAGATGAACAAGAAGGTCATTTCTGATCAATTTTGGGACGAACCCGAGGCAGGACGGAATGGTGTGGGCAATGGCCGCCCAGAACAAGACCTGTGCGTCTTTGCGTCTCGGCGTGAGTCCGTGTTCTTTGTCTCCAAAAACGGTGTGCGGTGTAAGCCGGTCACAGACCGGCGCTCCGGCCGCAGGCGAACGGCAACAACGGAGTGCCGGTGTGTCGCCGGCTTAAACCGTGCCTGAGTGCAACCCCGATCAGAAGCGTCGAGGGCGAAGGCGTGCGCAACCCCAGCAGGCACACCCAAAGCCGGTCACAGACCGGCGCTCCGTTCTACGCACCTCAGGACGGCGTTGGCGCCGCCCACTTCGTCCGGTCACGATGTTGGGGGGCGATTTGATCCAACACCTTCAGTGTTTAAAAATGATCTTGGGATTATGTCTCGATCCAGGGTAGGGCCGCGGGGCGGGCCAACCCTTCGCTAAATGATTCAATCCCGTTGGGATTGCTCGAGAACGGCGCCCGGGTTAAAGCCGGTCACAGACCGGCGCTCCGGCCGCGGGCGAACGGCAACAACGGAGTGCCGGTGCGTCACAGGCTTAAACCGTGCCTGAGTGCAACCCCGATCAGAAGCGTCGAGGTCAACGCGACGACGGAACCGTCCCACGGGGTCAATCGTCCCGTTGGGACGAGAGGCCAATGATGGGGGCTCTGACCCGGCGCTGAAGCGACCGGACTATTGTCAAGCACTCCTCCGGGGTGGCGACCTCTGACCTCTGACTTCCAGGCATTCAGCCTTTCTGGTCAAGTCCCATGGTCCCGTAGTCCCGTAGTCCGTAGTCCTATTCGTGTCATGAATTGTCAGTGGAAGCACCCCTTCATTCCCTGCTATCTTACCTCCGTTTTTGGGTCCTTTGAACCGGTTGCCCGGTGGTCGCCTGCAGCCGCCACCCGGCTCCGTTCAGGATTCCGATCTTTGACATATACGGTTAAATAGAAAGATAAGGCATCCAGGCCCGCGTGGCCCGGGCGCCGGGCGCGGCGCCCCCAGCGCGCGCCCGCGCCTGCCCGCGTTCGGTGTCGGTTAAGTCCGTAGTCCCATAGTCCGTAGTCCTATAGTCCTGCTTGGCCTTCAGCCTTTCTGGTGTCGTTTGGTGTAAAAAAGTACAAAAAAGTACAAGGAAGTACAAAAAAGTGCCTGTTGTTCAAAGTGGCGGTTTCTCTTCGCGGCTCCCCCTTTCCCCGCCAGCCAGCCGGAAAGCACGCGCACAAGGCAGATCCGAGAATTCCAATTCGGCAGCCCGGCAAATCGTGGCTTGTTTGGAAGAGGCCGGATTGCGAGGATAAGGTTTAAACATGAAACCTGCTGTTCAAAGCCAGCCGGATCAGGCCCCGCTCAATCAAGGCGCCAAGTCCAGAAATCCGTGGCTGTGGGTCCCGTCTCTCTATTTCTCCCAGGGCATACCCTACGTCATCGTCATGACGCTCTCCGTCGTCATGTATAAACGGCTGGGAATATCGAACACCGACATCGCTCTGTACACCAGTTGGCTTTACTTGCCGTGGGTGATCAAACCCCTGTGGAGCCCGTTCATCGATATCACCCGCACCAAACGCTTTTGGGTCGTGTCCATGCAGTTCCTGGTGGCTCTCGGCCTCGCCCTGGTAGCCTTTTCTATTCCCGGCTCTTCCTTCTTTAAGTGGTCGCTGTTCCTCTTCTGGATCATGGCCTTCGCCTCCTCCACTCATGATATTGCTGCCGACGGCTTTTACATGTTGAGCCTCACGAAGCATGAGCAGGCCTGGTGGGTTGGCTTGCGCAGCACGTTCTATCGCATCTCCATGATCGTCGGGAGCGGGTTGCTCGTGGTGCTCGCTGGGGTGTTAGAGAGCAAGAACGGGCTGCCTGCCGAAACGCTGGCCGTCCGGGCACAAGTGGCGGCCGCAACGGCCGAGACCTGGAATCCAGCGCAGGTCGGGTTCACCGCCAAAGAAGGTCCGATGCGGGTGGTCGTGGAACCGCGATCGCTGGAAATCGGGATTACCGACAAGAGTGCGGAGGCCGCCCAGGCCATCCTCACCCAGGCCCGGCAGTGGAACCGGGAGCATGGGTTCTTTCAGGAAGTCCAGATCGCCAGGCCGGAGCCGGCCGCGGAGGAGGTTTCCTGGTGGTCGCAGTATATTGGCGGTCCCATGGGGCGGGTCTGGACGGCGGTGATCACGCGGCCAGCGGAGAAACTGCTCACCAGCGTCTTCAAACGCGAGGTGCGGAAAACCGCCTCAGCTTCCGCCGGCAATGTGGGGGTGGTCTATTTGGGTCTAACGCAATCGCCCGGCCCAGGGGAAAAAGTGGTCGTGACAGTCGACCGCAAAAAGGCCGGCCTCGAGTACATCGGCCTCGCCAAAGGCGACAAAGGGTTCCGGTTGGTCGAAGGCGAACGGTTTGTCTTCACGGCCGCCAACTGGAATCAGGCGGCCATGGCGGTGATCCAACTAGACCCGAAGCTGCGGAATGCGGCCGAAGTGACGTTCGTGGTGAGTTCGGGCAACATCCCGCTGGCGTGGGCCATCACGTTGTTCGTTGTCGCCGTTTTGTTCCTGGCGTTCAGTTGCTGGCACGCCGTGATGCTCCCGCGACCGGCCAACGACGGCCCGGTGGTGAGCGGTCGCAGCCTGGTCGCCGAGTTCTTTGTCACCCTGGGTTCATTCTTCCGGAAACCCGGAGTCGGCATGGCCCTGGCATTCATTCTCCTGTATCGCTTCAGCGAAGCCCAATTGCTGAAAATCATCTCGCCGTTCCTCCTCGACACCCGCGATGCCGGCGGCCTCGCGATGACCACCAGCCAGGTCGGCCTGGCATACGGCACCTTCGGCATCCTCGCCTTGACCCTGGGGGGTCTCCTGGGTGGGTTCCTCGCCGCCAAACACGGTCTCAAGAAAATGATGCCCTACATGATCGCTGCCATGTATCTGCCGAAACCCATCTTTATCGCCGTGGCCTACGCCCAACCGGAAAACTTCCTGGTGATTTGCGCCGCGGTGGCGGGGGAACAGTTCGGCTACGGCTTCGGCTTCACAGCCTTCATGCTCTACATGCTCTACTTTGCCGATGGCGCCCATAAAACCGCCCACTACGCCATCTGCACCGGGTTCATGGCCCTGGGTATGATGGTGCCGGGAATGTGGAGCGGATGGATGGCGGACCTGATCGGGTACAAACATTTCTTCCTGTGGGTGACGTTTGCAGCCATCCCCGGGTTCATTCTGGCAGCCACGGTGAAAGTCGACCCGCAGTTTGGCAAGAAGACGAGTCAGACCTGAACGCTGGCCCCAGGTCTCGGTTAAAGATCGTAACGCCGGCGATACACCTTAGGTGCCTGCCGCCTGACCTTGCCGAACCTCTCTGAGACTCACAGCTCGGCATCCGAGTCCGGCTTTTTCTGGACGAAAAGGGCAAGCGAGGCGGTGAAACCATGAAGAAAACTCTTCTCGCCGACCGGTCCAATCTCCCCGTTACAGAAAAATCCGGTTAACCCCAAGGGGCCGAGCCGATCCTGCACCATCCGGGCGTCATGACTCGGCAATGTGAACAGGTTTTGGCCGCGCCCGTTGCAGCAAAAGAGGCAACCACCGTAAACCGGAGTTTCGCCAAGCTGCAGTTTCGCCCGCTGAAGCAAGGCGGACATATCCTCGGTGGCCGCCGCCGCGGACCGTCGTTGAAACTGCACCGTCTGCCCGAGACGAGGATAAGCCCCAACCGCAATGCTGCCAGTGCTCGGATCCGCCCGCAGCAAATTGCGGATCAGAAAATCGCCGCGATGAAAATCCTCGAGGTATTCGTTAACGACAAGTCCAATGAACAAGTTTCCCCTGGCTTTCCGCTGCTCCTCCGCGCTGAGTTGGGAGTAAGTTTCCGCCAGCACTTCGTAGGCGGGCCGGTTGCCGATCTGGTGGATGATGTTCTGCTCGACACGAGTGAGTGTCCAGGTTTCGCCGATGGGAGTGCAGCCCTGGGAAGTGACCCCCTGCAGGCCAACACTACCGCCGACCGAGAGCGCGATGCCGCCGACGTCAAAGACCTCGCCATCCAGGTAGAGCTGCGTCGCCTGCAGGTGACCTCCGCTGGCCAGGCCGCCAAATACCGGCAGCGGCGCGTAGGCTTCGTTCCAGGTCCGGATCCAGGACTCGCTATCGAGCTGAAAAGGATCGATGAACACCAGCCAGCCATTGGTTTGGTGCGGTTCGATGTTGGTTTCCATCCGCCAATAACCCGGGCCGTAAGCCTCCTCCACCTCCTCCTGCGTGATATGAAATGCCTTAAGCTCCGCACCGGGGAGCGAATAGAGACCCAGAGAAAGCCCGGAATCCTCCTCGATTTCCTGGTCCCCCGAAATAAGTCCCTGGCTGGAGCACCCAACCAGCAGCGGAATGTGCGCATGCAAACGGAGAATCTCCAAAATAGGCTGCGCGTGAGGAAAAAAGCGCGGACTTATGAACACCAACCCCAGCGTCACCGGGCGATCCCGCAGTCGCCGCCTCAGATCCCCGGCCCATCGCTGAAGCTCAGCTTCATCGAACTTCCCGGACCAGTGTGATGAGACTGAGTATTCGTTCTGCACGCAAAAAAGGTACTTCACGAATGGAGTTTTGCCAACCCGGAGAGGTCCGATAATTACCCCCTAGTGCCTGCCGGAGAGCTCAGGATCAACCCGTCAGGGCGCCGGGTCGGGGAGACTTGGATTACCCGAGCGCAGCGTGGGTAAAGCCACCGAGGCCCCAGGCGCGTCGCAGCGCCTCGGCAAAGGACCCGGGGCGTGGCTGGGGGATCAGGCTCGCAAGCGCAGGAGCAGGTCTTTGCTCTCCACCGTATCGCCGACGGAAACCAAAAGCTCATCCACGACGCCGTCGATTGGAGCGGCAACGGTGGTCTGCATCTTCATGGCTTCCATCATCAACAGCTTGTCACCCTTCTTCACCTTGTGTCCCACACTCACAGCGATCGTCGCGATCAGTCCCGGGATGGGCGCAGGGATCTGGCGCGGATCATTGAGATCTGCTTTGGCGCGGTGCTTAACGGTGGCCGCCAGCTGCTTGTCCGCCACCAGGGTTTCCCGAGTCATGCCATTCAGCTCGTACGTCACGGTGCGGCGACCGTCCTTATCCGGATCGCTCACGTTCATCAGCCGGATGATCAAAGTCTTGCCGGGCTCGATGGTCACGCTGATTTCCTGCCGGATCTGCAAGCCGTAGAAGAACGCGGGCGTCGGCAGGACGCTGACGTCGCTGTAATCGTGGCGATGTTTTTCGAAGGCGGCAAAGACCTGGGGGTACATGAGGTGAGAATACAGGTCATCATCCGTAGCCTGGCGTTTGAGCTTCGCCGAAAGCTCGGCCCGGAGCTTTGCCAGGTCGATGGGTTCGAGACCAGAGCCCACCACGGGCAGATGGTGACGGGTGGCGGCACGGTAACGGAGGCGGGCCGCTTTGAATTTCTCAGCGCCGAGAATGACGTTCCAGAGCGGCTCAGGCCAGCCGCCCGGCGGCCAACCGAGGCCGCCGGAGAACATGTCTACGACACTATCGGGGAACGGAGTGACCCCGGGTTCAAGATTCACGACATCCTCCGGCCGGATGCCCCGGCTGAAAAGGAAGAGCGCCATGTCGCCGACGACTTTTGAAGAAGGGGTGACCTTGACGATATCGCCGAAAAGCTGGTTGACCTCGGCGTAGAGGCGGGCGATTTCCGGCCAGCGATGCGACACGCCCATGCTGGCCGCTTGTTCTTTCAGATTGGTGTACTGGCCGCCGGGCATTTCGTGCAGGTAAACCTCCGCACTGCCGGTTTTGGGGGCCACGTCGAATGGCGAATAGAATTCCCGGACCCGTTCCCAGTAATCCGAGAGTTCGCCCAGGGCAGCCAACTCGAGACCGGTGTCGCGTGGGGAATGCTGGAACGCGGCAACCATGGAGTTGAGATTGGGCTGGCTGGTGCTGCCGGACATGGAAGCGATAGCCAAATCCACCACATCCACACCCGCCAGGCCGGCCTGGAACACGCTCGCGGAACTGACGCCGCTGGTGTCATGCGTGTGAAAATGTATAGGGAGGCCAACCTCCTCCTTCAGCGCTTTAACCAATTTGCGCGCGGCCAGCGGGCGGCAGAGACCCGCCATATCTTTGATGGCCAGGAAATGCGCCCCCATCTTCTCCAGTTCCCGCGCCAACTGGACGTAATACTTCAAAGAATACTTGTCGCGGTTTGAGTCCAGTATATCGCCGGTATAGCAAATGGCCGCTTCGCAGACCGCATGCGTATCCTGCACCGCCTCCATAGCCACGCGCAGGTTAGGCAGATAGTTGAGCGAATCGAATATGCGGAAGATATCCATGCCGGAAGCAGCGGCATGTTTAACGAAGCCCGCGACGACGTTGTCGGGATAGTTTGAATAGCCCACGGCGTTGGAGCCGCGGAACAGCATCTGGAAACAGATATTGGGTATCGCCCCGCGGAGTTGCCGCAACCGCTCCCACGGGTCTTCGGAGAGAAAGCGCATGGCCGTGTCAAACGTGGCGCCTCCCCACATCTCGAGCGAAAAGAGCCCGGCGTTCAGTGAGCCGAGTCGACGGGCAATGGGATTGGCGCAGGCCAGCATGTCGTACGTGCGGACTCGCGTCGCCATTAATGACTGGTGAGCGTCCCGAAAAGTGGTATCGGTGATCAGCAATCGCTTTTGCCGCAGGACCCAGGCGGCGAACTGCCGTGGCCCAAGTTCCAAAAGGAGGTCACGAGTTCCTTTTGGCATGGGCGCCTGGGGATCACACCCTGGGGCGTTGGAAACCTCCATGATTTTCGCCGGCCGGTAGCCTTTGGCCTGGGCATTGCCGTTGACGATGACGTTGCCCAGGAAATGCAACAGTTTGGACGCACGGTCGCGGCGGGCGGTAAAGTGGTAGAGTTCGGGGGTGTTGTCGACGAGCATGGTCGTCGCCCGACCCTCGGCGAAGACGCGATTGTTGATAACGTTTTCGAGAAACGGGATGTTCGTCTTTAGCCCCCGAATGCGGAATTCCCGCAAAGCCCGGTCCATACGGTGTCGCGCCAGGTCCCAGGAATGGGCCGAGGAAATCACCTTAACGAGGAGGGAATCATAGAATGGCGTAATCACCGCGCCGGCATAACCCATGCCGCCATCGAGGCGGATACCAAAGCCGCCCGTGGAGCGATAGGCGAGAATCTTGCCGTAATCAGGCGTGAACTTGTTTTCGGGATCCTCAGTCGTGAGGCGGCACTGGATGGCATAGCCGTTGCGCGCCACCTGGTCCTGGGGAGGCATCCCTACTTCCGGTCCATGCAACGGGTAGCCTTGCGCAATAAGAATCTGGGCGCGGACCAGGTCCAGGCCGGTTATCACCTCCGTGACCGTGTGCTCAACCTGGATGCGCGGGTTCATTTCAATAAAGAACCACTCGTGGCGATCCAAATCGTAGAGGAATTCCACCGTGCCCGCATTGTCATAGCGAATTTCCCGAGCGATGCGCACCGCCGCGTCGCAGAGCCCGCGGATAACTGGCTCAGGCAAGCCGAGACTGGGCGCAACTTCCACAACCTTTTGGTGGCGCCGTTGCACGGAGCAATCACGCTCGTGCAGGTGAATGACGTTGCCGTGCTGGTCCCCCAGGATCTGCACCTCCAGGTGCTTGGCGTGAGGAATGTACTTCTCCAGAAACACCGCCGGGTTGCCGAAGGCCCGTCCGGCTTCGGTCTGAGCTTCGTCCAGGAGGCGGGCGAGGTCTGCGGGCTTATGGACTACCCTCATACCACGTCCTCCGCCCCCGAAGGCGGCCTTTATGATAAGTGGGAAACCGATATGGCGGGCGACCTTCAGTGCCTCCTGGCGATCCGATAGCGGCTCCTCGGTGCCCGGCAGGGTGGGGACGTTTATCCGTTTGGCGAGGGAGCGGGCGGCGGTTTTGTCGCCCATCATGTCCAGCAACTCGGGGCGTGGCCCCACAAAAGTGATCCCGGCCTGAACGCAGGCTCGGGCGAAATCGGCGTTTTCACTGAGAAACCCGTAGCCGGGGTGGATCGCCTCAACGCCGGTATCCCTGGCGAGAGCCACGATGCTTTCGATGTCGAGGTAGGCCGCCACGGGCCCTTTGCCAACTCCAACCGGGTAGGCTTCGTCAGCCTTAAAACGGTGAATGCTGAAGCGGTCTTCCTGGGCGTAGATGGCTACAGTGCGCAAACCCAGATCGGTAGCCGCGCGAAAAATGCGAATGGCAATTTCCGATCGGTTGGCGGCCAAAAGCTTGCTGAAAAGCCGGACCCCCGGGACCGGCACGGCTTGCGGTTTGTTAGTTGAGCCCATATCGGCGCGTAAACTAGACCGGCTTTTGAGAATAGCAAAACTTAAAATGGACGGACTTACACCTTATAACTTTGCTCCGTTCGGGCTGGAACCGAAATCGCTCGATACCCTGCGCCTCGAGGCGCGCCCCGGCTGCACATGGAGCCCCTTCCCAAAGCTGCCAATTTTGCCGAAACGCCGAGGTTTCCAGCAAAACTGGCGGGGCGCCGCAACCCTCCGGTTATGGGATCTGCAGCAGGAAGAACCGTTGCGGTTCGCTCGAAGTCACTGGCATTGAAATGCTGAAGTTGCCGCTGGCATCGAACTGATTGGTCGCCATCGCCGTCCAACTGGCCAGGGGCAGGCCCAGATCGGTTGAACTCAGCACATAGTAATTACCGCCCGGAGACCCGCCACTACCGGTAATTGTTACATTACCGGCGGCAACGGTGATCCCACCAATCTGCGGCAAGGCCGTCACGCCCGTGACCTTGATGCTGCCATCCACGGCCAATTGGCTGGTGTCCCAGGTATAGCCGGCCGGCAAGAGAATCTCGGAGAAGGCCCCCGTGGGCGGAGCCAGTGTGACAAAGAGTCTGAAGGAGTCATCGACGGCAAGTGGGGTCATCCCACTCAAGACGACGTTCAATCGGCCCCCGACGGTGAGCACGCCGTTGACGATGAGGACATCGTTAGTTAAGCCGCCTTCTTTATTCAGCTCCATGACGGTCATACCCGCCAGGGTCAGGTCGTTGTTTAAGGTCAACGTGCCCAGCGGCGTGCCTGGAGAGACCGTGCCGTTGGCCAACACACTGCCGTTCACCGTACCGGAGCCGCTGAGGGTCTGGCCCGATCCCAGCGACCATGGTGAAACGGCCGTCACGTCGAAGGTCGCTCCGGCCAGCGCGCGGATCTCTGGAGTGGTTGGGATGGCGCCGGCTGCGTCGAGCAACAGGGTGCCGCTAGCGATCTCAGTAATACCGGTATAGGAACTGGCAGCGTCCAGCGCCACTCTGGCCGCGCCGCCCGAGACACAATAGACATCTCCCGGCCCAGTGATCGGGCCACTGAGCCGCAACACAGTGCCACTGAGTGCACGAAGGACATTGCTGCCACTCGCGGTGTTAATAGCTCCAGCGAAGGCGTTGATGTCGCCGGTGTTAGCACCCCCGCAACTTAGGATGCCGTTGTTCAACTGCACCTTCTTGGCTGGCGGAGTGTCGGTCGTGAGGTTATAAAAATGGAGCGTGCCGTTGGGTTGGACCGTGACGGTGTTGGTGGGACGCCCCAGAGTAATCCGGCGTTCGAAGGATACCCGGCCTTCGATGATTTCAAGGTCACCCAAGTCCGGATCCCAAGTATTAGTCAAGCCCGAGACGTTGCTACCACCGTTAAGATTGAGCGAGCCGGCGCCACGCTTGGTTATCTTGAACCCGTTGCCCTGCAGCCCTGGATCACTATCCAGCGACGTGCGAATGCCCAGGAAGGCCTCAGTCCGAATCACCGTATCGCCGGTCAATGAGACGTTTCGCGACACATCATTCTGGTCAACCGCCCCGTTGATCAAAGCGCCGTTTCCGTCAACGCCAGCGCCCTGAAGGAACAGTGGTTCCAGGCCCAGGTTCTTGGTGTTCGCGTCCAACGTGCCGCCACTCTCCACGATAGTGGCACCTGTGGTTGCGCCGAAAGCCGTAGCGTGGCCGGCGACCACTGTGCCTCCTTTGATCGTTACGTCGCCAGTAAAGCTGTTGGCCGTATTAAGCGTCAGGCTGCCTTTGCCGTCCTTGATCAGGCTCATGCTCCCACCCAGACCACCGGAGCCGAAAAACACGTAACCCAGCGCCGAATTGCTCACCAGCACGCTGGAAGGAGTCAAAGGCAGTGCCAGCGTGACCCCTGGGCTGGCTGCGGTGTCGTCAAACTGCACCGCATCACCCTGCTTGTACAATGATGGGGCGCCCAGGAGCAGCCAGTTACTGCTGGTCATATCCCAGGAGGTATTCTCGGCTGCGCTCCAGACCAACGGAGCCGTCGCGGAGATAATTAGATCAATAGTGGAAGCCGCCGTGTTGGTTGCGATGGAAGCAACAATTCCCTGTGGCAGTTGCCCGACGACCACGCTTCCGGCACCACCAAGCGTGCCATAGCTGACGACCGGGAACCGGCCGGGGATGAGTCCCGCCGCCACCATGTTGATAGCCACAGTGCCATTCAAACTGAAACTACTGAAGTGAGCTGCGGGGACGGCGGGATTGCCACTACCACCCTCGTAGCGCACTTCCAACGTGGAGTTGCCTCCATTGCCGAAAGTCACCGATGCCAAATCAACCGTAGTTCCCGGCGTAGCCACCGCCAGACCCAGCGCCGCACCATCTGCCACAGCAATGCTGCCACCGCCAGTATGCCCGATGCCCAAAACCAGGTTGCCTGCAGCGACCGTGGTCGGGCCGGCATAATTGTTGGCCCCGGCGAGTGTCAAGGTCCCCAGTCCGGTCTTGGTCAGCCCACCGATTCCGCTGAGCCCCAAACCACAAACGACGTCAAATCCCGCGGTGTCAAAAATGGCGCCACCCGCCTTGATCAGGGCGGCAGGCGGACTGAAGAAGGTTGTGGCGTACGTGTTGGTGGCAACCCGAAGGGTGCCGCCATTGAAGAAGAATGTGCCCAACGCCCCCGCAGCCTGATAAACGCGGGGGGTCTCGAGCACACCACCGTCCAAGTGGTATTCGCCGTAAGCATCGGTTTGAGTGCCGAAAGCCAGCCCACCCGAGGTGCGTAAATTACTGAACCTGACGGTACCGCCGGTCTGATAGACCATTCCTGTAGTGCTGGTCTTGTCGCCGACCAGAATCGCAGCAGCAAAATCCCGCATCAGGAATAGCCCCGATTCCATCCGCAGAATGTTCGTGCCGGCCTCATAGGCCACATGGCCCAGGCGCACGTTTGGACTGCCACTGAGCCGGCCGAGTTCATAGACACCATTGTTGCGCAGCACAAGTTCGGCAGTCTTACCCTCCGCATGGAAGCGGATACCGTCATCGGCGTTAGTCGCGGACCCTCCGTCGATCACCAGGCGGCTGCCGTAGATATCCCAACCGCCCGTGCTGTCAAAAGACATTGCAGACTTGAGGACCAAATCGTTCCCGCCATACAAGGATGCGTCGTTGGCTCCGCGCGAGGTGTATGAACCGGTCAGAGTGAGGTGGCCGTTAGTCACCCCCCAATAAGCTGGACTACTGCCGATACCCGTAAAGTCATTCGCGAGGGTTCGCGCGCCGCCGAGAGAAGCAACCAGACCACCACCCATAGTAACTACTCCGCTGCCCAAAGCCGCGTTGCCAGCGACCAAAACAGCGCCTTCGGCCACTAAAGTGCCTCCCGTGTGATCGTGAGCGGTCTCCAGGATCAGTGCCCCGGTGCCCGTTTTATTCAACACCGTCGCTCCACTGAGTTTGCCAGGGCCGCTCAGAGTGTAATCAAAAAGGGTATTGGCGACATTCACCACTGCTGGACGCAGCGTGGTTGCCAGGGCGACGTGGTTGTTGAGCTTCGCAAAATCGAGCGTGTCGTCGAAAGTAACGATGTCCCCAACCGGCTCGGTGGCGCCGTATTCCTGGTAGGCTGTTCCTAGGAGCGAGGAATCCTTCCAGTTTGCCGTGGTATTGATGTCCCAATTGGCATTGATATCCCCAGCCCAGGTGAGCGTCCGGACGACAAGGCTGATCTCCAGATCAATGGAAGACCCGGCGGCATTGTCAACCAGTCTGGCAATTACCCCTGGGGGCAAGAGGCCGATTTTGAAGGCTCCGTAGCCGTTGCCTCCGATGACGCCGGTGTGCTTGATGAGAGGGAATTGACCGCTGGCAAATCCGCTGCCTGAAATGTTGATCACGATATTCGTCCCCAGCGCCGTGAGCGCGGTGCCCAAGCCAGACTGATCGGTCAGCGCGGGTTGGGCAGGGTTGCCGAACACAGTGCCATAACTGAGATTGAGAACGCTGTCCGTTTCCAGCGTTGTTGCAGGAGCACTGACAAAACTGAAACCGCCGGGAACATCGAGGGTGAGAACTGCACTATTGCTCAAGCTCAAGGAACTGGTTGCGGGATGTTTGCCATAGCCGGTAACGAAGGTCCCTTCGCAAAGAATGGTAGGCCCGGCATAAGAGCTGGCACCCCCCATCGTCAAGGTGCCGCTTCCCAATTTGGTCAGCCCACCGCTCACGGTTGGGGCGGTGGAAGCCAGCAACGGCTGGTTGAGTGTCACATTGTTGTTTGTGGTATCAATGATAGCCCCACCCGGTTGCACATAGGCCGCCTGCAAGTCCTGGAAGAAGGTTGCCAGGCTGCTCTTGGCCAAAAGTGTGCCCCCGTTGAAATTAAACTCCGCTTTGGTTGCACCGGTATTGCCTTGCCGAATCTGACGGACGCGCAGCACACCCCCATTGAGATTGTAAGTGCCGTCAGCCCCGGCACCATTGCCGATGATGAGGTCGTTATTGCCGGTGCCACCTCCCCAAACCACGCCCCCATCCTGAGTGAAAACACTGGGTGCGCCACTGCTTTCCCCAACATAGACGGAAACCGCCGCCCCGTATAGCTCCAGGGTTCCCGACTCCAAGACGGCCAGGCTGGTGCCGCCGGATGCGGCGTTGTTGCCCAAGCGGAAGTTCGCACCGCCACCCAAACGCCAAAGGCCGTTGTTGTGAATCCGCGCCTCGGCCACGGCCCCGGCGCGGGGTTTGAAACGAATTCCGTCATTGGTATGGTCAGATTGCCCTCCGTCCACGATGACCGTCCCGTTCGTGATATCGATCCCCCGCGTCGCCGCCACCGTTCCCGTGATCCGCACCGTGCCGCCACCATCCAGCATCACGATGCCCCCGGCAGTGCCCGTGGTCTGCCGCACCGCCCCTGCGAGGCGCACTTCTGAACCTGCGGCAACCTGCCAGCGTTTGTTGGACGGCAGCGCCAAATTCAAAGACAGGGTATTCACCCCACCGCCATTTGTAAGAATCCCGGCAGCACTCGTGCTCAGGGTTAACTCGTTACCCGTGATATTAAAATCGCCATTGGCAAACTCCAGCCAACCACTGTTCAAACCAAACAGGTCGTTGTTGTTCGCCAGTCGCGCGCTGCCGCTGAAGATCAGGTTATCCCCGTTCACGGGCACCGCGCCGCCCCAGTTATCGGGCGTGCCCCAGCCATTGTCCCCTCCCCCACCCGTCCAGGTGAGGTTGGCCGCGGCAACAGGTATCACTGCCGGACTGAAGGCTAAGATCAACGTGAGCGCTGACGCCAACGCGGCAGCACGTGCGGAATTAGATGGCTTGGTTTTCATGGTGTAAAGGGGTCGCTGAGCTCGTTATTGTTTGCGGTTTACGTTGTGCACCGCGCGTGCTGCGCGCGGATGACCGGCCAGTTGCGTTACGAATAACCAGTTAAACAACTCACCGACGGATCGTTGGAAACTTCTTGCTTTGGGAACTGCAGGGAACTTACTCCAAGTGCTGCGCTTGCACCGGGGATTGCGCGGGTGCGGGAGAAGTGGGTTTGAATCTCAACCGTCACGATTCTACTCTGCCAACCTTGTGTAGAATGGCAAGCGACAAGTGCGGCCACTGCACCCTCCGTTTAGAGAAGGCTCGAACACCGGTTGCGCCTCCCAGGACAGCACGGCTCCGGGAAAACTAACCGAAAAAGCAGGCAACGCGCCCTAACCTGCTTTGTCACCTCAAGGAGTTAAGACTCTAAGGAAGGCGTGCCAATGAGAGGGCAACCAGCAAGCGAGACGGGCTGGCGCCAAACCCGAAGGGCAGCTATGCTGATGCCATGCTTTATCGGACATTGGGCCGCACCGGACTTCGCGTATCGGTGATCGGCATTGGCACCTGGCAATTCGGCGGTGAGTGGGGTCGCGCCTACGCTCAGTCGGAGGTGGATGCCATTCTGGACAGGGCTGGCGAGTTGGGCGTCAACCTGATCGATACGGCAGAATGTTATGGGGACCATCTTTCGGAGCGATTGATTGGAGATTACCTATCGCGTCGCGACCGCTCCCGCTGGATCGTAGCGACCAAGTTTGGCCACCAGTTTCATTCCTTCATGAAACGCACAGAGCATTTTTCGGCGTCGGCAGTCCGCGAGCAACTTGAAACCTCATTGCGCGCGCTCGGCATGGAGGCCATCGATCTGTATCAATTTCATTCGGGATCAGATGATCAATGCCTTAACGAGGATCTTTGGAGCTTTATCGAACAACAGAAGCGGGCCGGGAAGGTTCGGCATGCGGGAATATCCATTTTGGGCAAAGGCAGTGAAGTCCAGGCGCGGGAGGCCGGGCGCCTGGGAGCCGAGGCGTTGCAGGTCATCTATAACCGACTCGACCGCCGACCGGAGGAGACCGTGTTTCCGCACGCGCAGCGCGACAACCTCGGGGTCCTGGCCAGAGTGCCGCTGGCCAGCGGGCTGCTGAGCGGCAAGTACAGTCAGGGTGCCGCCTTTGCGGCTGACGACGTGCGCTCCACCTGGGATCAGCAGAAGCTACGGGGAGACATTCATCAGGCACAGGAGATCCTCGAACGCGAGGTTCCCGCAGGAGTCTCGAAGGCTCAGTGGGCGCTAGCGTGGTGTTTGCGTCATCCCCAAGTCACCGCTGTGATCCCGGGCTGCAAAGACCCGAGCCAAGTGGAGATAAATGTCAGTGCTGCAACGTTGCTCGAGATGGAGGGAGCCTAAGGAGTGAAGGCTGTTGAAGATTACCGGATCGTGCGCCTGCCGGGCGGAGCATGCAGCGTTCATTCGCTGGCGCACTCAGAAACATTTCACCCTGTCGTCGGTCCGACGGCTGAGGCCGAGACGCTTTATGTGAAGCAACTCAACCTGCCAGAACGGGTGCGGCATCACGCGGGAGAGTTCGTGCTCTGGGATGTCGGGCTGGGTGCGGCGGCCAACCCGATAACGGTTCTGCGAGCCACCCGTGAAACCAGCACGCGTCTTCGCATTATCAGCTTCGATCACACCCTGGAGCCGCTTCGATTTGCCCTGCGCAACGTTGAACACCTCGATTATTTGTCCGGATTTGAAGATGTGCTGGACCGGCTTTTGGAGTTGGGAACGGTGACTTTTGCTGACGGGGAGAGGGAGGTTCACTGGGAAACCCGGGTGGCGGATTTTCCCGGTTTCCTGGAGGGAAAAGAAGCTTCCTGCTTGCCCAAGCCCCACACGATTTTGTTCGACGCGTTTTCGCCGGCGAAGAACCCCGCCATGTGGACGCTGCCCCTTTTCACGAGCCTGTTTCAGTTGCTGGATCCCGCCACGCCGTGTGCCCTGCCAACCTATTCCCGGAGCACGCTCCTGCGCGTCACCTTGTTGTTGGCGGGCTTCAATGTTGGGCGAGGCCAAGCTACTGGTGAGAAAGAAGAGACTACCATTGCCGCCAACACCCTGGACCTAATTTGGGAACCGCTGGATTCCCGCTGGCTCCAGCGAGCCAGAAGATCGACGAGTGCCGAACCTTTGACGGATGCCCAGTACCGCCAGGCCCCGCTCTCGGAGGAACACTGGGAGAGACTCCAGGCCCACCCTCAATTCCACTGATCCACCATGGTTTTCGAAATCGCTTTTTCTGACTTCATGCAAGCCGTTAATGGATCAGGCGCCGCCAGCGACAACTGAGAACCATGCTCGATACCCCGCATCCTATCCTGGCGCTAGCCCCAATGCAGGACATTACGGACCTGCCATTCTGGCGGCTGATCGCGACCTATGGAGGAGCGGATGTGTATTACACGGAGTACTTTCGCGTCTACCCCGGTTCGGTGCTGAACCGCTATATCTTGGCATCGGTGACTCAGAATCCCACAGGGAAACCCGCGGTGGCGCAGATGATTGGCAATGACATCCCAGCCCTGGTTCGAACCGCCCGAGAGCTTCAGAAGTACCCCGTAGCCGCTGTCGATCTCAACCTGGGATGCCCGGCTCCAATTGTGTATCGCAAGTGCGCGGGTGGAGGATTGCTGCGACAACCCCAGCAGGTGGACGCGATTCTTGGAGCCCTGCGTGAGGTTATCCAAACCCGATTCACCGTCAAAACACGGATTGGGTTTGACTCGCCAGCCGTGTTCGACGAACTACTGCGTTTGTTTGCAAAACACAGGATCGATCTTTTGACGGTTCATGCCCGGACCGTCGCGGAGAAATATCGGAGCGCGGTTCACTACGAGTACGTGACGCGTGCGGTTGAGCAGTTGCCCTGTCCGGTGCTGGCCAACGGTAACGTCTACTCAGCCGCCAAGGCAGTTGCTGTCCTGGAGCAGACCGGCGCGCGCGGGCTCATGATCGGCCGTGGCGCTATTCGCAATCCCTGGCTCTTCGAGCAAACTCGCCAGCATTTGCGCGGGGAATCTATATCGCACCCTTCAGGCCGAGAGGTGTTGGGCTATATCCGCTCGCTTTTCGAAGCGGTACGATCCCCGGACATGAACGAACTCTCACACGTTCAACGGATCAAGAAATACCTCAATTTCATCGGCTTGGGCATCGAACCGACCGGACAATATCTGCACCAAGTGCGTCGCGTCCGAACGGAGGCCGATTTTGACCGGGTGTGCGTGGATTTCCTCGATCACAATAGGCCCATGCCGCTGGATCCGTTTCCGGTGGAATTGAACTCCGCGGATGTAATGGCCGGGGTGCAGGAGTAACCTGCTTACGCGAATGGCACTTCAACCATATCGGTAGCCGGGAGCCATGGAAAAACTGTTAGGCAAGTGGCGGACTTCCATTGATTCACCTTCTTGCGCCAGGACCTCCACGATGTCGAACCGAACTTTAATCTTGGGATTCTTCAGCCGGCGCAGATAGTCAAGACCAGCCCGGGTCAGGCGCAACCGACGCTCGCGATCCACCGCCGCTGCTGGACGGGACCACTCTTCCGAGGATCGCGTTTTGACTTCGACAAAGACCAGACAATCGTTATCGCGAAAGACCAGGTCAATTTCGCCCCGGGGTGTTTTGAAGTTAGCAGTCAGAAACTTCAGGCCCTTGCGCTTAAGATGGGCTTTGGCCGCGTTTTCACCGGCAACACCCAACCGGAGGTGCGCGGGGAGCGGCTTCCGAGCCCACCAACGGCGAAATAAATCGAACAAGATCAGGCCCGAGCGACAAGTTTTCTTTGCGTGTGCCAACATCTGCTTTTATAACTCAGGGGCGGTTTGGACAACCAAATTGTGAGTCGAATATGAAACCGGATTCCATATACCGGGGCTGCCCGGTTTGCCGGCGCGAGTCAGCTCGCCCCTACCTCCAGAAAGGGGGCCTGCATATCGTCCAATGCCGCCGGTGTGGGATGGTCTTCGCGAACCCAGCCAGCGCCGAATATGTCTCCGGGGCCTATTACGCCGAGGCTGGAAGCAGTTATTACTTATTGGAGGCAAAACTAGAGAGTGACTACGCCGATGTCCGCTTCGAAAGAGAACTCCGTCTGTTTCGGCGTTTTGCACAATGCGGCGCTGTGCTCGACGTAGGCTGCTCGTCTGGGGCTTTCCTCTATCAATTGCAGCGCCGTTTCGGGAGCGATTACCAGGTACTTGGAACGGACGTGAGCGGACCACCCTTGGATTTTGCAGAGAAGAAGGGAGTAGCAGTGATTCGCGGCGACTTCCCGGAACACGATTTTGGGGACCGGAGATTTGACGCGATCACTTTCTGGGCGGTGCTGGAGCACTTGGCGGACCCGGGCCGTTTCCTGGATAAAGCGAAGTCGCTATTAAAAGCCGAGGGGCTGGTGTTTGTGCTGGTGCCGAATTTCCGGTCTCTGGCCACTCGTTTATTGGGCGTTCGCTACAGGTACATTTATCCTCAGCATCTGAATTATTTTACACGGGAGACCCTGAGCCACCTGGTTGAGCCCCGCTTCACCGTGGTCAAATGTGCCCAAACGCATTTCAATCCCATCGTTATTTGGCAGGATTGGAGGAATCGCGGGAGGACGATCAGCAACCAGGAACGCGCGAAACTGCTGCAGAAGACCACAGCTTACAAGCAACGCAAAGGATTGGCCCCGGTTCGCCTAGTGTACCGTTTGGCCGAAAAAGGGCTCTCGGGGCTGGGCCTGGCCGACAACTTAGTAATGGTGCTCAGAAACCGTCGAGGCGAGGGTCGCTAAGCCCTGTCGGACGGATCCGACCCCATTTCATTTGGGAAAAGCAGTGCGGTCCCACCAACTCCAGGGAAGTCCGGGGGGAGTTTCGTCTGTTTTCGTTTCGCTGCTCGCATGTTCCCTGCCGGCTGGAGACGGGCCCCGCCGTGCCCTGCTGGGAACAAATTAAGTTCTGCCTCTGGAGCCCGTAACGGAGCAAAACTCCGGCGATGAATTGGACAAGGTCCGAGCTGTTTGAGGGCAGCGAGATGCTGCGGGGTGCCATACCCCTTGTGGTCCGCAAAGCCATATCCCTGGAACTCCTGGTCATACTTTAGCATCAGGCGATCCCTCGTCACCTTGGCCAGAACGCTAGCCGCTGCGATTGAATAACTGCGGGCATCGCCCTGGACCAACGCTGTCTGAGGATACGGCAGCCACTTAATGCGCAACCCGTCAATCAGCACATGGCGCGGCTTGGGGTCCAAGTGATCCAACGCCATTTGCATGCCCCGCCAGGCCGCCTGCCGGATATTGATGCGGTCGATGGTCTCCACCTCCACAGTCACGATCGCATACCGGATTTCAGCATGCGATGAGATCAGCTCGAAGAAGGCCTCCCGTTGCGTCTCCGTGAGTTGTTTGGAATCGTTGAGATCCTCGAAAACCGAAGCGGGACCGGACTCGAGCCAGGCATGAGGGAGCACCACAGCAGCGGCCACCACGGGCCCGGCAAGGGGACCGCAGCCGGCTTCGTCCGCCCCGGCCACCGGGTATGCCCCTTGGCGCCAGAGCTCACACTCGTGCGCGAGGCGATTTGAGAAACGTGCACTCATCAAACTGTCTCCTACGGTAACGCCTGGCTGAACCACCGCAAAGCAGGATCTTCGCGGCAAACAGGCTATGTAAAGAATGCAGATTGTGCCATTGGACAGCCATGGAGTTCGTCTTTAAACTCCGTATGGGTTAAAGTGAATTTAGGCCAGTCTCAGTTCTTAGAGTCTTGGCCGCAGCCATGATAGCCATAATCACCATCGAAATTGTCCTGGGAGTGCTGGTGGTGCTGAACCTGATTGGGATGACGGTCGCCGCGTATTTTTTTATGAGAAGAAAGTGAGGAGGGCTCAAAGATTCGTTAGTATGTTGGGCAGCTTGTAAAAGAGCACCCAACTTCCGCTCAGAGAACCCACATCGATAGTGCTACGCGCGTTATTAACCTTGAAGACGCGCCAGTCGACGTGGCCATCTTCGAATGAGAAATTACCCCCGACAGGCACGTTGCCGGTCGCGCGATGGCTTGCTGTGACGTAGGGACGACCGTCGGAGAACGTGGTGATCCACGTGACAGAACCCTGGCTGGTGCCGAGATTCCAGGTGCCGACAGATTGCAGACGATCGCTCATCACGGGTGCGTTGCGCAACGTGCCCCCCATCTTCTTGCGGGAATGCCAGGCACCCAGTCCGGCCGAATTGTAGGGCCAGTTATTGATTGATGTGTTGGCCCGGGCGGGAATGGAAAAGTAGCCAATGAGGTGAGGATTGGCATCCGAAGCGATGCTGGTCTCGGCAATACGATGCCATTCGTCCGTCGGGCAATACAAAACATCGTTGCGCTTGCGCAGATTCGCAGTGGTGCCACGGCGGTTGGGAAACAAATAGACCGGGTAGAAATTCGTATTGAAGTCAGGTGACATCCAGCTCAAATCCATTCCCTTGGAGTTGTCCGGAAAACAATCCCTATTATCACCGGCATACATGGTGATGGCACTACCCCACTGTTTAAGGTTATTCGCGCATTGGGTTCGTATCGCGGCCGCCTTGGCCCGACCAAGCGCCGGCAGGAGCATTGAGGCCAAAATGGCGATGATGGCGATGACGACAAGCAGCTCGATGAGTGTGAAGGCGCGGGCACTGCGGCGCAGGCCTTTGCCGAAGCTCGAGTCCGCCTCCAAAACCGTTTGCAGTGTGGATTTCATTGGGAATTCCGTGCCATAGCTATCATCCCCCACGAGATTGCGCAAGATCGTGCTTGCCGCGAGCGGTTCACTGAGCAGGAATGACATTGCGCGGGGACGTTCCAGCTTGCGGCGAGTGGACTCTGCATACGCTGATGCGGCGCTCGGAGGTTTTTCCGCAGCTCGACGAGGTGGCCGAGCCTCCCATGGTGGAGAAAGGCGTTCGAGGCATCACATCGTCAATTTTATTTGGTTGCGCGGGCAGCGCTTCTTTCGTAAGCCATGGGGCCATGAGACGATTTCTGTCGCGAAGCCTCCTGGCGGCCAGCATGGGAGCATTTTTCATTTCAATCCAACCATCAGCTGAAGGAGCTGGGCAACAGCCTCCCCCGGGGTTCACAGCCCTCTTCAACGGCACCGACCTGAGCGGTTGGTGGGGTGAAGAAACAACCAACCCTCGGAAGTACTTGGATCTTAGCGAAGCGGATCTGCAGAAACGGAAAGAAGCCAGCCTGGAGAACATCAAGGCCCATTGGACGGTTGAGAACGCGGAACTAGTCAACGACGGCAAGGGGTTGTATCTGACCACGGATGGTTTTTACGGCAATTTCGAGTTGTTGGTGGACTACAAGACCGTGGCCCTAGCAGACAGCGGGATCTATCTACGCGGCTGTCCCCAGGTGCAAATTTGGGATTTCACCGACCCGGGCAAGTTTGGGATAGGCGCGGACAAGGGTTCCGGCGCCCTCTGGAATAACAGTCCAGGTGCTCCCGGCAAGGACCCGTTGGTGAAAGCGGACAAACCGTTTGGCGAATGGAATCGCTTCCGGATCCGAATGATCGGGTCGCGCGTGTGGATCTGGCTCAACGGCCAGCAGACGGTAGACGGTGCGATCATGGAGAATTATTACGACCGCAAGAGCCCGGTTCCGCCCAAAGGCCCCATCCAACTGCAGACCCACGGCGGCGAAATTCGGTGGCGCAATATCTTCATCCGCGAGATTCCTTCCGAGGAAGCGACGCAGATCCTGCGTGGGAAAGACCCCGCAGGCTTTAACGCGGTCTTCAACGGCCGTGATTTCGCAGGCTGGCGTGGGCCGGTGGAAAACTACGAGGTCAAGGACGGCGCGATTGTTTGCCAAAAAGGCAAGGGCGGTACCATTTACGCCGAGCCTGAGTTTAAAGATTTTGTGGTTCGACTCGAGTTTAAACTGCCGCCCGGAGGCAACAACGGTTTGGCCCTTCGGTATAAAGGCTCCGGTGACACGGCCTACTCCGGCATGTGCGAACTACAGGTGCTGGACGATAATTACGAGAAGGCCACGGGAAGCAAGATCGACCCACGGCAGGCGCACGGCTCTGCATACGGCATGGTGGCCGCTCACCGCGGGTATCAGCACCCGGTAGGCGAGTGGAACTACCAGGAAGTAACCGTTCAGGGCACCACCATCAAGGTGGAACTAAACGGGACACCAATCCTTAACGCAGACCTTTCGAAAGTGACCGAATTCATGGGCGGCAAACCCCACGCCGGCAAGGAGAATCTCAGTGGTCACTTTGGCTTCGCCGGCCACAACGACCCGGTGGCGTTCCGCAACATCAGCATCAAGACTCTTAACTAAACTCAGCTATGGCTAAACAAATCTCGTTCTCGCGGCGGTCCTTTCTAAAAACACTCGGCACCACGGCCCTGGCGGCTCCGTTCTTCAGGAGTGGCCTGCTGGCGAACTCAAGGCTCACTATGCTTCGGCACGCCAGCTTTGGCGGCGGGGGCATGGCGTGGGCAGACCTGACAGAACTGGCCGGCACTCGGAAAGTCGAACTGGTGGCCGTGGCGGAAGTGGACCTGAATCGAGTCGGCGAACTGAAGAAGCGATTCCCGCAGACGCGCATTTACCAGGACTACCGTGTGTTGCTTGAAAAGGAGGGGCGCAACCTGGACAGCGTGAACGTATCGACACCCGATCACATGCACGCACACATGGCAATCAACGCCATGCAAGCGGGCAAGCATGTCTACGTGCAAAAGCCCCTGGCCCATGACATTGACGAAGTCCGCATGATGATGGAATTGGCCCGCAAGCAGAAAGTGGTCAGCCAGATGGGCATCCAGATTCATTCCACCAATCATTACCGGCTGGGAGCCCTGCTGATCCAAGGGGGTTATATCGGCAAAATCAAGGAAGTCCATTCCTGGTGCCCCAAATCGTGGGGAGACCCGAGTCCGTTGCCGGACCGGAAAGACCCGGTTCCGGAAGGTCTCGATTGGAACCTGTGGTTGGGCGTGTGCGCTGACCGACCGTTTATCGGCGGCGGCTACTATCACCCGGGCAATTGGCGGAACCGGCTGGACTTTGGCACCGGCACGCTGGGCGACATGGGCTGCCATATCTTCGACCCGGTGTTCAAAGCGCTGGAGATCACGGGACCGATTTCAATCCGCTCTGAGGGTCCCGCACCCAACAAGGCCAATTGGGCGATTGACGGAAAAGTGGAATATGTCTTCCCCGGCACGCGCCACACCGCAGACTCGACCGTCAAGGTGACCTGGTATGATGGCGCCCAGAAACCGCCGGCGGACGTAGTCAAACTCCTCGAGGGAGATCCACTACCCAATACTGGTTCCATTTTTGTGGGCCAGCATGGAGCGATGGTCCTGCCTCATATCAACCGTCCCCTGCTCTACCCTGACAAGAAATACGCTGATTTCAAGTATCCAGAGGTCGCCGGGGAGAGTCATTGGAAGCTCTTCGTAGACGCTTGTCTCGGGGGCGTAGCCACCACTGCGCACTTTGACTACTCCGGGCCGTTGACCCAAGCAGTGTTGCTTGGCTGCATCGCCTCCCGGTTCCCGCATACCACGCTAAAGTGGAATGCAGCGACGCTGAGGTTCGATGAAACTGCGGCCAACGAGTACATCCGGCGAGAATACCGCCCGGGGTGGCAATTGAAGGTCTGATTAGACTCATTCAGGCAGACTATTTTACTACCTTAATTTTGCCGATGGCGAAACGTTGAACAAGTGGTATGTTAATAGAGTCTAAGGACCTGACAGCAAAACAATGTTTATTGGTTAACTTTATGAAACTCACACCGTTCATGCGAATGGCAGCGATCCTGGCGTTCGGGACCTCTCTAGCGTTTACCCAGGCGAACGCCGCCACCCTCAAGGTGGGTTCGCCTGCGCCCAAGTTGGAAGTTGGCAAATGGGTGCAGGGAGAACCGGTAGCCGATTTTGAAAAAGGCAAGGCTTATTTGGTTGAGTTCTGGGCCACTTGGTGTGGTCCTTGTCGAGCCACGATCCCTCATCTGAACGAACTTCACGGGAAGTTCAAGGACAAAGGCTTGGTGGTCATTGGACAGAATGTCTGGGAAAGGGATGAGACTGCTGTGGAGCCGTTTCTAAAGAAGATGGGCGACAAGATGACGTACCGGGTGGTTCTCGACGATAAAACAGCTGATAAAGCCGGGAAGATGTCGAAGACCTGGATGCAGGCCGCTGACCGAAAAGGCATTCCCTCGGCTTTTCTGGTGGATAAGCAGGGCAAGATTGCCTGGATTGGACACCCCATGGAACTGAAGGACGAGCAGATCCAAAAAGTGCTCGGCAGCTAGGGTCCCGTAGCTTTCGACTTTTTGCGCAAGGAGCGCAGGGCAAGCCCTGCGCTCCTTTCTTTTTCAGTGATCGGATCTGCCCCGCCCGTCAAAGCGGCCGTACCCAGATATTACGGAACTCAACGGGACACCCATGCGCACTCAAAACCAGTGGTCCAACGTTGGTTTTGCTCCGGTATTGGGGAACAATTCGATGACCAGTCTCGCCGTGAACCGGTTCATTGTGATGGACCAGGACACCATTGTGAAACAGTGTCACCCGGGCGGGAACAAGGAGCTTGCCATCCTCGAACTTGGGAGCCTGGAATACCAAATCATACGATTGCCACTGCCCGGGAGGGCGAGTGACGTTGACCAGGGGAGGTGTCTGGCCGTAGATGGCGGCACATTGGCCGTCAGGATACAGTTTTTCGTTGTAGGAATCAAAGATTTGAATTTCAAAAAGGCCCATGAGCAGCACCCCGTTATTCCCTTGATCATACCAAGGGCCTTTAAAGTTCGACGGCGTCATGAATTCAAGGTGCAATTGCATGTCACCGAAAGACTCGACCGTGGCCAAGCCACCCTCCCCCGCAACCAGGGATCCATCCTTAACCACCCAATTCTTGGCAGGTTTCCATTTCGAGAGTACTTTGCCATCGAAAAGCACCAAGGCATCAGCTGGCGCTGGCACGGGCAGGATCGCCGGTCCGGGATCAACCCGCGGCGGTGCTGGCCGATCGGGGTCATGCACCAGCCATTCACAAAACGGCAGCTTTGGAGTATCTTTATAGCCGTAAACGCCTGAGCCGTCTTTGGCCTTAACGAGGTCCGCTGCCAACATATTCTGCGCCAGCAAAGCGCCCACGGCAAAAACAAAACAGGTTTTCCACATAAACTGGTTTTTCATCATAGGTTTATCAGAGTCATTTGGCCCGCCCTTGAGCCTGCTCATATAGACTCCTGAAGAGAGCGGATGATTCAAGCCTTTTAGGCTGAAAACCGCATTGATCCTCGCAACCCTGGATTGAGTGCAACCGCTAGCCAGGACTGCTACATGAGAGAATTCCCGAGAGTCGAGGCAGCTTTAATGTCAGGAGGGAAAGGTCAAATAAATTTTTTCTTTCTTTCCATGCTGTTCTCTGGCTTTACATTGAATATATGGCCATACGGTTGAGCCCGGTATTGATAGCCGGGGTGCTCTTGGTAAGTCTGGTTTCCGCGGTGCCCTCTCCATCCAAGGGTGATCTGCGTTCTATTGGTGTTGCCAAGGTTGACATCACCCCCGACTACCCCATCCGCCTGAGCGGTTATGCGGCTCGGAAGGGCGAATGCGAGGGAGTTGCCCAGCGGATCTGGGCCAAAGCGCTGGCCATCGGATCCGATAAAGAAGGTGTGGCCCTACTGCTCAGCGTCGACAACTGTGGTGTTCCCGCAAGTGTTCGCGACGAACTGGTCCGCCGAATGGTTCATAAGAAAGGCATCGCCCCGGAGCGGGTAAGCGTCTGCTCAACACACACGCACTCGGCCCCTTGGCTAAAAGATTACCTGCCGAACCTTTTCCTTGGCCCACTGCCGCAGGAGCAGACGGCGCGAATTGAACGTTACACGAGCGAACTGACGGATGCGCTTGAAGCGGTTGCCCTCCAGGCGATGAAAGACCGGCGTCCGGGACGGTTGAGTCACGGGAAAGGCGAAGCGAGTTTTGGAGCCAACCGCCGCACGAAGGGTGGTCCGACCGATCCAGATGTGCCGGTGATGGTCATCCGCGGAAAGAATGAAGAAATTCGCGGGGTCTTAGCCAATTACGCCTGCCACTGCACAACGCTTACTGGAGAGTTTAACCAGATTTGTGGGGATTGGGCAGGCTATGCCCAGGAATCCCTCGAACGCGAGTATCCCGGTAGCGTCGCCATGATTACCATTGGATGCGGCGGCGACATCAACCCTAATCCCCGTCCAGGGTTTGAACTTGCCAAGCAGCATGGTGAGGCGCTCGCCACGGCTGTTAAGGCAGCGGTTGCGGCTCCGATGTCTGGGATTAATGGCCGCCTGACCTGCACCACGCGAAGCATCGAACTGCCCTTTGACACTCTTCCTACGCGCGAGGAGTGGGTGCAAAAAGCGCAGGACCAGGGTTATGTTGGCCAGCACGCCAGGCTGAACCTGGCGAGACTTGAGCGCGGCGAGAAGTTGACCGAAAAGCTTCCGTACCTGCTGCAAACCTGGGCGTTTGGCGAGAGCCTTGCGATGATTTTTCTGCCTGGCGAAGTCGTTGTGGACTATGCTCTGCGACTGAAGCGGGAATGTGATGGGAGTCGGCTTTGGATAAACGCTTATGCCAATGACGTGCCGTGCTACATCCCTTCCGAGCGCGTACTAAAAGAAGGTGGGTACGAGGGGGCTGGAGCCATGGTCTATTACGACAAGCCTACACGATTTGCCCCGGGAGTTGAGCATCGAATCATCGACCATGTTCGTGATTTGCTGCCCCCGGAGATTAAAACGAGAACGAACTAAGTAGAGAGAACCTGAATGAAAGCAACCGATAATCAAGCTACCTCCAACCCGCAGGCCATGGAACGTTTGGCCGTCTGCAGTTGGTCTTTGCAGCCAACGACCCCCGCCGAGCTGGCCGACCGGCTGGAAGCCACGGGCATCAAACGCGTCCAACTGGCCCTGGATCCTCTGCGTGAAAACCCCGCCACGTGGGGCAAGATTGCCGAGGTGTTTGCCAGCCGCGGCTTGCGCATCGTCACAGGCATGTTCGGGTGTGTGGGTGAGGATTACACCACTCTTGAGAGCATCCGTGTTACAGGCGGCATCGCACCCGACCATACATGGGAACAAAACCTGAAGAATGTTCGGGCGAGCGTCCAGCTTATGAAGCGGCTTGGTTTGAAGTATGCCACTTTCCATGCGGGATTCCTGCCGCACGACGAGACGGATCCCGCGTTTGCGAAAATGCTGGGCCGGCTAACCCAGGTAGCAGACATCTTCGCGGCGGAGAACCTGACACTGGGCATGGAAACGGGCCAGGAAACCGCCGATTCACTGGTCCAGGTGCTGCGCACATTGAACCGTCCAAACGTGGGAGTAAATTTCGACCCAGCCAACATGATTCTTTACGCGAAGGGCGATCCCATTGAGGCGTTGCGCGTGCTGGGGCCTTGGATTCGCCACGTGCATATCAAGGATGCGGTGCAAACCAAAGTTGCCGGCACCTGGGGGCAGGAAGTTCCGGTTGGCACTGGCCAGGTAAATTGGAAGGCGTTCTTCTCGGCCCTGGGGGAGATAAAATACGCAGGGGATTTCGTGATCGAGCGCGAAGCCGGAACGCGCCGAGTTGAGGACATCCGGACCGCCAAGGAAGTCGTGCTGAAGACCGCCGTCTTCTAAACCCGGAGAGAAACTAATACCGAAGGAAAAATCTATGGCTGAAACAACCAAACAGACCGTCAACATCGGCGTAGTGGGGCTCGGATTCATGGGAGTCACCCACCTGCGCGCCTATCAACAAAACCCCAGCGCCCGCATCACCGCCGTGTGCGATGCGGTGCGACTGCCGGTCAACGGGGTCCTGCAAGGCGTGGCCGGGAACGTTAAGAAGACCGACGACATTCACCTCGGAACCCAGGTGAAGGTCTACCGTAAGCTGGAGGAGTTGCTGGCTGATCCCGCCGTGGAACTGGTGGATCTGTGCACACCAACGCCGCTGCATCCAGAACAAGCGATCGCCGCGCTAAAATCCGGCAAGCACGTGTTTTGCGAAAAACCGCTCGCCCGCACCGCCGCTGCCGCCCGTGAGATTCTGAGCGTAGCGCAGAGCGCTCCTGGGTTCCTCATGCCCGCGATGTGCATGCGGTTCTGGCCAGGTTGGAGCTGGTTGAAGCAAGTTGTTGAAGAACAAAGCTACGGCAAAATACTGACGGCACGATTCCGCCGCGTGACAGCGATGCCAACCTGGAGCAAACAAGGAACTTATACCGGTGGAGGCATGGATCTCGGCGGAGCCTTGTATGACCTTCACATTCATGACACCGACTTCGTCAATTTCCTCTTCGGCCGACCGGCTTCAGTGTTTTCGACCGGGATCTTTCAAGGAGACGGGCCTATTGACCATGTGGTGACTCACTACCAATATCCTGGGGGGCCCGCAGTGCATGCCGAGGGCAGCTGGCTGATGACGCAAGGCTTCAACATGGCCTACACCATTATGTGCGAACGTGCGACACTGGACTTCGACCTCGCCAGGGGAGCCGACGCAATGCAGATTATGGAAACAGGTGCGGAGCCTCGTGTGGTGCGGTACGAAGGAGGCGACGGCTACAGTGGGGAAACGAGTTATGTCGTGGATTGCGTGTTAAACCAACGTTCCCCGTCCATTGTCACTGCCAAAGACGGTTTGACAGCGCTCGAGATTTGCGAAGCGGAAGAGAAATCCGCACGCACCGGCCAAGTGGTTTCTCTGTAGCACCGCCGGAGACGATTACCGATTCCGTGGGAGCTTCGGTTGTATCCCAAAGCAGGCGACCGGAGTCCCACGGATGTTTATTTTCCGAGAGGTTCTTGTGGCTCTGTTTTACGACACACACGCCCATTTAGATTATCCGGAGTTTTCGTTGGAAGTGGCAGCCATCCTGGATCGGGCGAGGAGTGCGGGCATAGCGAAGGTGGTTTGCATCGGCACAGATTTTGAGAGCAGCCGCCGCGGAATTGCCCTGGCCGAAGCATTTCCAGAAGTCTATGCCGCAGTCGGTTGGCATCCCTCCGAAGCATTGGGGGCGCCTGACGATATTCGCGAAACCCTGCGCGAGCTGGCGCAGCATCCCAAAGTGGTCGCGCTGGGGGAAACTGGTCTGGACTATTATCGATTACCCAGCGGTCAGCGTGGAGGAACAGCGGAGGACGACGCCCGGTACAAACAGAAACAGGCATCCCTCTTCCGACAGCACCTCGAAATCGCCGCGGATTTGGGGTTGAGTTGCGTGATTCACCAGCGCAGCTCATTCAACGACACTGTGGCGCAACTCGCTCCATTTGCTCAGCAGGTCAGCGGGGTATTCCACTGCTTCGCGGGCACGCTGGACGACTTGCGGCAGGTGCTAGACCTGGGAAGCATAGTCAGCTTTACGGGAATCCTGACGTTCAAGAACGGGGATAACATACGACAGGCACTAGCCGCCACCCCCATGAACAAGTTCATGCTGGAGACCGATTCGCCATACCTAGCCCCTGTACCATACCGGGGCAAACGATGCGAGCCCGCGTATGTGAAAGAAATCTCCGAATGCGCGGCCGGTATCAAAGGCTGTTCACTGGAGGAACTCAGCACCGCGACCTGCGGCACTGCCAAGAGATTCTTCAAGAAACTCTAAAACTTCATCATCACAAGATCGCGTCCGCGAGGACTTCAGCCATGTGCCGCGGGCGCAAAGGCGCGAGATGGCTGATCTGTTGCCGGCAACTTGTTCCGGAAGCGACGACTATGACTCCGAAGGGTTGGTCTTTCAACTGACGAATGAGCGGCTCAGCCACCTGGAGTGATAACTCATATTTCGATTGAATCGCGCCGAAAGCACCAGCCATACCGCAGCATGCTGTATCCAGCAATTTGACTTCCCGACCGGGCAAACGTTCCGCCAGGCGGCGCAAAAAACCCTGGTCCATCAGCGCCTTTACGTGGCAGTGGCCGTGAATGACCACTTTTCTATCCTTGCGGGTGAACTGAAGAGCGTCGGGCTCATGGCTGAGAAGCCCTTCGATGAACTCCTCGAAAAGATGGCATCGGCGCGCAATCGCATCCGCACCCGGCAACTTCAGCTCCAGGTAATCGTTCACGAACATCGAGTAGCAGGAAGGTTCGAGGAAGATGATCGGTGCCTGGTCGACATCGAACGCGAGCAACTCCAAGTTGTGCCGGCCCAAAGCGCGCACACGGTCCAGGTGACCCTGGCTAAAGGCCGGGCGGCCACAGCACTTGCGCCGTCGTGGCAATTCGACCTTAAACCCAGCCGCCTCAAGGACTTTTACAGCCGCCATGCCGACGTGGGGCTCCTGGTAACGCACAAAGGTGTCATCCCAAAGCACCACCCGGCCGCGAGTCGATCCAGCGGTGAGAGGTCGACGTGCGAACCAGCTATCAAATCGCTGGGTAGCATAGCTGGCCAAGGGCCGTTGCCAGGCCAAGCCGAGCACCTTGCTCATCACTGAGCGTGCAACGAGCGTGTTAATTGCCAGATTAGCCAGTCGTGGAGCGTGGCTCGCCATGGCTCCAATGATGTCTACCGAACTGATCAGCCGCTCCCGCAAAGATAGACCGCGCAGCTGGATTCGGGCGTGCAAAAGATCTGCCTTGAGCAATGCCAGATCGACATTCGACGGACATTCGGAGGCGCAGGCCTTACAGGAGAGACAATTGCTCAGAGCTGCTTCCATTTCTGCCGTCAGCAAAGGATTGGTGTCTCCCGGCGAACCGCGCCCTTCCAGCGCAACACGGATTGCGTTGGCCCTTCCGCGAGTGCTCATGATCTCCTGTCCCGCGGCCAGAAAAGTGGGGCACATGACCGGGGTTTCCTTTCGACAACCGCCACAGCCGTTGCATTGTTCCAGGTTCCGCAGGAACGACTCGTCACGGTGCGCATAGGCGAGCACGGGGGAAAATGGCAACGCCAAATCCTCTCCCTCAGCTTTCCGCAGGCAGCTGTCGATTCGGTACTCTGTCTCGGGAACCGGGACAATTTTCCCGGGGTTGAAGAGATTATGCGGATCAAATGAGAATTTGATCTCTTTCATCACGCCCAGGAGAGACTGTCCCACCTGGCCCGCCATGTATTCTGTCCGTGCCATGCCGACGCCGTGCTCGGCAGCCAGCGATCCTTTGAATCGGCGAACAAGGTCGGCGACCTCGTCGCTCAGTTGGCGAAATCGCAACCGGTCGCCCCGTAGGCGCAGGTTTAAGATCGGCCGAACATGGAGCAGACCCGACGCGGCGTGACCATAGAAGGAGGCCTCGAGTTTCAAACGACTGAGTATCTCCTGCATGGCCGAAACGTATTCCGGCAACCTTTCTGGCAGGACAGCCGTATCCTCGATGCCGGTCGTCGGCTTCGCCTCACCCTTGCAACCCGTCAATAAGGACAACCCGGCTTTCCGCATCGCCCAAACCAGGTTGGCCTCGCCGCGGGTGCGGAGGATCAACTTCCGCGCACCTCGACCACACTTAGCCAGGGCGGCCAATTTGTCGGCCACATGGTCGAAGAACTCGACTGCCAGGATCGAAGGGCACGGCTGGTGATCCAAATTCAGGAGGTTTCGCGCGGCTTGAAACTCACGCTGTCCCTTCGTTTGGTCTAACATTGGCCGGTCGAGATGCTCAATCGCGGCAGGGTGGAGTTTCAGCAATTCGACCGTTGCTTCCATGGCATCGCCGACAGAATCAAAGAACAACAAACCCAACCCGGTTTGCTCTGGGATAGGAACAATCTTCAACTCGGCGGCCGTTATAGCCGCGAGGGTTCCTTCGCTGCCCGACAAGAGGTGAAGCAGGTTCCCAGGTTCACGGGCGCTCCGCTCCAGAGCATAACCAGGTCGACGCTTGAGCAAACCTGATGGGAAGCGTTCTTCGATTTCGAGGGCGTGAAAATAGGTTAGGTCCGCCACCAATTCGCGCTGTTTTCGCAAGGTGTTGTGGCCTGGACCAACCATGACGACATCACCATTGGCCGTTACGATTTCCAGTTCACTAATATGATCGGCCGTTGTGCCAAAAACCGGCGTGTGAGATCCGCTGCTATTGTTGGCAATCATTCCCCCCAGCGTAGCACGGGAACTTGTGGCCACATCCGGGCCGAAACGCAAACGATGCGGCCGCAAAAAAGCGTTCAGTTGGTCCAAAACGACTCCTGGGCCAACTCGGACGGTGCGTCGGTCCAGGTCTAAGTCGGTGATTTGGCGCGCGTGCCTTGAAAAATCGATGACCAGTCCAGACCCTATGGCTCCGCCTATCAAGCCGGTGCCGGCTCCGCGAGGGATCACTGAAATGCCAGCCTCCAAGGCCGCCTGGATGAGAGCGCTCGCCTGGCGGGCCGTCTTGGGAAAGGCGACCGCAGCTGGTTCCACCTGATAGATGGAAGCATCTGTCGCATACAACTGGCGGGTCAGGTTGTCGAAAGCAATTTCACAATTGACCGCGGCGAGCGTCGCTTGTTGTTGAGCCGAAGTCATCGGGCAAGGCGAAGTTATCCCGTCACCCGCGCGCTGACAACGAAAAGTCCGATTGAATTCAGGCGCCAGATGATTGATGTTATCCCCGGTTTAAGCCGGCGAAGCAAGGTAAGCGAAACATGATTAAGAGCATTCAAAACCGGGTGTGTGTCGGTGTGGCCATGGGTTGTCTTCTGCTGGGCGGCACCGGACAGGCGCTGGGAACCAATGCGACTGCAGCTGAGGCGCCAGCCAAGGCCCCGCCGGGAGTGGAAGCAGCACATGCTCTATCCCTGATTACCGGCGTAGCCATCTCCCCCTTACTTGGTGTTGGTGCTGTAGGCGCTTACCACTATTGGAAGGCGCCTCCCGAACAGCGCTCCCGGCTGCCTTGGTATGCCCAGCCCTGGTTCTTCATTCCCGCCCTGTTGCTCGTGGGTCTTGTGGCCACCAAAGACACTGTGGGAACCGCCGCTCCCGGGGTACTAAAGAAACCTTTTGATGTTGCCGAAACGATCGAGAATAAAATCAGCGGCCTGGTGGTCGCGGGGGCGTTTATCCCGCTCGTGATCTCCATCTTTCCCGAAGCACCGGGAGCAGAGGTGGCTAACCTCAGTGCCGCAGGATTTGCGATCATTGATCCGGGTGCCCTGGCCAACGCGTTGCTTGTGCCTTTCGCCATCATAGCGTTTGCCGTGGTCTGGCTAGCGGGCCATTCCATTAATGTACTCATCTTGATGAGTCCCTTCAGCACCGTGGACGCCGCACTCAAGGTTTTTCGGTTGGCGATTCTGGGCCTAGTTACCGGAACCGCTTTCGTCAATCCGTATGTCGGGGCCGTGTTCGCCCTGGTGGTGATGGTGGTAGCCTGGCTTATTGCAGGCTGGTCATTTCGTCTCATGATCTTTGGAATGAACTTCACTTGGGATTTTGTCACGTTTCGGAAGCACCGTTTTCAACCCGGTTCCGAGTCGAACCGCATGTTCACAGCCCGAGCCATCGAAGGCGCACCGATCCGGACCTGCGGCAAGCTCACTTATCGCAAACCCGATAGCATCTGGTTCGAGTATCGTCCCTGGCTCATTTTGCCAAGACGCCGCTTCGCCCTGCCGCCCGGTAAGTACGTGGTGGAGCGCGGTTTCGTGTTTCCGGAAATTTGCTCTGTGACTGAGGACAAACTGTTGCCGACCTTCTTGCTTCCGCCCTGCTATTGTGGACACGAGGAAGCGCTAGCCCGGGCCTACAGCTTTCCGGAAGTGAGAGATACTGTGCTGCTCAAGGGCTGCAAGAAGGTCTGGGGATGGTTCCGATCTTTGGCAGGAGTGGACAAACCCGCAATGGAGCCTCTGCCTCCGCCAGCCGGGGCTGCGGTGTAGCAAGGCTGCGACAAACCTCTCGGACCCTTTTAAAACCATTGAACTCACGTCAGGATGTACTATGATGCGACTATTGTTGACATATCAACAGTTGATGTATATATGATTTATATGACATCAATATGCAGTCCAGCAACGCCTCGCTACCGAGCTTTGCTTCAACTGCTGCGGACTGCCGACATTATCTGGGATGCGAGCCGGGCCTTTTTCGATCGTTGGGACCTGAGTCCCAGCCAGTTCAACGTTCTAAATCTCCTTCATCTTAACCCGGATGGTTTGTCGCAATCCGACTTAAGCCGGTTCCTTATCGTGCATCGCTCAAATGTGACTGGTCTGGTGGATCGATTGGAGAAGCGCGGTTTCCTCTGCCGCAAGAATGTTGTGGGAGACCGGCGCGCCTACCGGGTCGTGCTTACGCAAACGGGGCAGGATCTAATCGCGAAGATTCTACCGGCGTATTACCGAGGCGCGGAAGCCGTCTGGAATTCCGTCCCCGAAAGCCGGGTCATGCAGCACATATCGGATCTGGAAGAGGTTTCTGAGACTGCCCGGCGCATGGCCGAACAGATTTCCGCGACACGTCATTAGCGCTATGAAGAACCCCTCTGTTCTGTCAGAAAGAATTTTCCCGGGAGCCCGACCCGCTTTAGTGCTCCTGCTGCTGATCAACCTGTTCAACTACATAGACCGCCAAGTGTTGGCGGCCTTGGTTGATCCGATCAAGCAAACCTTGTTTGGCGAAGGAGGGGCGACAGGCACCTTGGGAGCGTTACAGGATTGGTGCCGGGTAAATCTCGGTTTTAAGCCGGAACTGGCGCTCATTGGTGTGCTCTCGATGGCATTCATGGTCACCTATATGGTAGGAGCGCCCCTGTTCGGGCGCCTGGCTGAAAGAGGATCACGCTGGATGTTAATCGGTATCGGGGTGATCGTCTGGAGTCTTGCCAGTGGCGCTTCGGGATTAGCCGGGACTTTTTTCGCGCTGCTGATCACCCGTTGCCTGGTGGGGATCGGTGAGGCCGCTTACGGCCCGGTGGCTCCTGCGATTATTTCCGACTTTTTTCCGGTGGAATCGCGAGGGCGGGTGCTGGCCTGGTTCTACATGGCGATTCCTGTGGGCAGTGCGTTGGGCTATGTGCTGGGGGGAGCGGTGGGGAGGTCGGGGATTGGCCCGTGGGCTCAGCAATGGCTGGGAACCAGTGGCGAAAGCTGGCGGTGGGCATTCTACCTGGTAGTCATCCCGGGACTAGCTTTGGGGCTCTGGAGTTTCTTTATGCGCGAACCATCCCGGGGGCAGGCCGACCTGGGAGGTCGGACTGCGGGCGCGGTCCATGTGCAATGGCGTGATTACCTGGTGCTGCTGCGCACCCCTTCCTATGTTCTGTGCACTCTGGGGATGACGGCGATGACATTCGCCATCGGTGGCATCGCCTTTTGGATGCCCTTCTACCTGAAGCACCGGCCTGGGGCAGAGGGACCGGTCGAGGTGATTTTCGGGGCCATCACCTGCGTCGCCGGCATCTGCGGCACATTGCTGGGGGGCCTTGCTGGAGACAAGTTGAGGTCCCGGATCCCAGGCTCTTATTTCCTGGTGTCCGGACTGGCGATGCTGACCGGATTTCCGTTTATGCTGCTGGTGTTGGACGCCCCGTTTCCCGGGATCTGGGTGCTTATCTTTCTAACCTGCTTCTGCTTGTTTTTCAACACTGGCCCGACGAATACAATCCTGGCCAACGTCACACACCCGTCCATGCGCGCCGCGGCATTCGCGCTCAATATATTCGTGATTCACGCCTTCGGTGACGTTATATCTCCAGTAATCATTGGCGTTTTGAGCGACCGCACGGATATGACGCAGGCTTTTCGGTTGGTAGGTTTCATGTTCCTGGTGGCCGGGGTTCTGTGGCTGATGGGGATGCGCTTCCTGAAGCGCGACACAGAACTGGCACCCACACGGATAGGCCCCGCCAGCACACAAACGCCAGAAACGATCTCAACCCAAAGTTAGGCTATGATCACCCTGTTACGCCTTCTGCTCCGGCTGCTTTATGGGTTCCGCACGTTTAACGAGGAGATAACCCGGATATCCGGACCGGTTCTGCTGCTGCCGAACCATGTTTCCTGGTGGGATTGGCTGTTATTAGGCGTCTGCCTGGACGACGACTGGCGATTTGTGACGTCCAAGACGACGGCTGAGTTGAGCTGGTTTCACAAACGAATCATGGTCAACCGGCGGACATTTCCGGTGGACGTGACCTCGCCCTATGCCGTTAAGCACATGGCCGAGTTTCTTTTAAAGGGAGGTCGCCTCGTGCTTTTTCCGGAGGGCCGAATTTCCCACACCGGTTCGCTTATGAAGCTCTTCGATGGGACTGGCTTCCTGATCCTCAAAACGCGCGCGAAGGTTATCACGGCCTATCTTCGGGGAGCAGGCCGGTTGCCGTACTCACGCAATCCGAACCGGAAGAATTGGTTTCCCAGGATCTCAGTTCATTTCAGCAACCTGCAACCAGTGCCTCAACCACAAGGCACTAGCGCCATCCAAGCTCGAACAGAAATCACCCATTGGCTGCGCGATTGCCTAATCGAACAGCAATTCGCGGTGGAGATGAAGTTTGGAGCAGATACACTCCCGTCGGCATTGCTCGAGTCCGCCCGCCAACACGCGAGCAAGGTGGTTTTACAGGATGCCACACTGCAAAAGTTGACGTATCGGCGCCTGCTGACCGGGGTCAACGTTTTGGCATCGTGCTGGGACCGCCTAATACCCGGCTCTGAAGAGCGGGTTGGCGTGCTGTTGCCGAACGTGAACGCCATGCCGACCGTGATGTTCAGCCTCTGGTCGTCAGGCAAGGTGCCGGCGATTCTGAACTACACTGCCGGCACCTCGATCATGGTGGCGTGCGCCCGTATCTCGGGGGTGAAAACGTGTGTGACCTCGCGGCTTTTTCTGAAGCGGGCGCGCCTCGATGCCACCCCGCTGGAACAGGGTGGGGTAAGACTGATTTACCTTGAGGACGTACGCGACAGCGTGAGCACCCTGCGAAGGGTGGTTAAGATGTTGCAGCAATACCCCTACCCTTCATTGCGCGTGCCCAGAGACCTTAAATCGGAGAGCCCGGCCTTCATTCTCTTCACGAGCGGCTCGGAGAGCGACCCAAAAGCCGTCGAACTGACGCATCGCAACGTATTGGCCAATATCCGGCAAATGATCTCCGTGATTGACCTCGTGGAGCCGGATCGATTTTTCAACGCGCTGCCACTGTTTCATAGTTTTGGTCTGAGCGTTGGTCTACTCCTGCCCCTATTGCGTGGTGTTTTTGTCTTCCTCTATGTCTCTCCGCTTCACTATCGGTTGGTGCCCGCCGCCTTCTACGACCTAAGCTGCACGGTGTTCTTCGGCACCAATACCTTTCTTAACGGCTACGCCCGAAAAGCGCATCCTTATGACTTCCGAACGATGCGTTACCTGTTTGCCGGCGCCGAGAAGCTCCAGGAATCTACCGCCAGCCTTTGGATGCAGAAGTTTGGGGTGAGAATCCTGGAAGGCTATGGGGCAACCGAATGCAGTCCTTGCCTGAGCGTAAACACGCCGGTGCGGGGGTGCTTTGGCACGGCCGGACGGTTCCTGCCAGGCATTGAATATCGCCTTGAACCGGTGGAGGGAGTGACCGATGCAGGCCGTTTGTTTGTGCGCGGGCCTAACTTAATGAAGGGTTATTTGAATCCGGCCGCCAACGCCGCTTTCCAGGCATTGGGCGGCTGGTACGACACCGGGGACATTGTGCGGGTCGACGCGGAAGGATTCGTTCATATACTTGGACGCTTGAAACGGTTCGCCAAAGTGAGCGGTGAAATGGTCAGCCTGACGGCCGTGGAGGAGGCGCTGGCGGGTGCCTTCCCGCAATATGGGCTGAGACTCTGTACGGCCATCGTTTCACGCCTTGATGAAGGGAAAGGCGAAAAATTGGTGGCCGTCACGAACGAGCCAAAGCTGACCCTGGAGCAGATTCGCGAGGTGATCCGGGCCAAAGGACTGGGTAACCTGGCCGTCCCCCGTGAGCTACAAGTAGTCCGCGAAATTCCTCGGCTCGGCTCAGGCAAGATCAACCACCGTGCTCTGGAATCTCTGCTGCAAGGCAAACCAGAGTTCCAGAAAAGCCAGGAAAAAACGCAGCGGCCATGAGCGAAGCGCTTGAATTGCGAGTTCACGGCGAAAGCACCCGGCCGACATTAATTTACCTGCCAGGCATTCACGGTGATTGGACGCTGGTCGGCAGCTTTCGTCGGGCATTGCAGGGCCGCGTCAGGTTCGTGGAGATGACATATCCCCGAACCCCGGACTGGACACTCGATGATTATGCGAAGTCGATTGAGGCAGCACTGGAGAAGGCTGGGATCGGTTGCGGTTGGCTGCTGGGAGAGTCGTTTGGCTCGCAGGTGCTTTGGCCCCTGGTGCAACGGAGGAACCTGGATGTCCAAGGTATCATACTGGCAGGGGGATTTGGCAAATACCCGATTCGCTGGAGCGTGTCCGTGGCCATGAAGCTGATCAATGCGGCCACTCCATTAGCCATGCAGAAGACGATCCTGGCCTATATGCGAATCTCGCGCTGGCGCTACCGCAGCTCGCCGGAGGTACTGGAGAGCATCGGGGAATTTGCCCGCAGGAGGACTGAGCCTGACCGGCTGGCAATACGGCACCGCCTAAAGTTGATCATCGAAAATAACCCGGAGACGGCCTGCGAGGAATGCAGTGCCCCGATCTTTGCGGTCACGGGTCTGTTGGATCCAATTGTGCCGTGGTTTTTGGCAAAACCGTGGTTAAGGACCCACTGTCCGAGCTTGCAGGCCTACAAGATCATCCCCAAAGCGGACCACAACGTGCTCGGAACGGCGGCTGACCAGTCCGCCGCACAAGTGCTCCGCTGGATGGGGATCAGCAACGATCCAACGGCTGCTGAGGCATAGGATCCGGAGTAGTCCCGGGCACCCGTGAGTAGAATTGATTCAGCGACCGCTCGTCGCCTGCCGAATGGGCATGGTCGAGCTGCTCCAACAAAGCACGCGCGCTGGCGACAATCGCCACTGCGCGTTCCCGCGTTTCGCGGTTTTCCTGTCGCCAAGGAACTGATTCCGGGTGATCGACTCCACCAACCATGCCTCAAACATAGCAAGATCTAACTTTAATAGTTAGTAGGTCTTTACCCCATTTTAATCAATCTTCGCCGGTCAGCATCCGCTTGGCAGCCTCCTGGACCAGGTGTCTCAACTCTAAAGGTTTGACAACCCTAGCCTCCCCGCCCCAACTCAGGACCCAGCGTTGGACCTCGTTCAACCCGGACAGTTTGAGGCTCAACTCCACTCCCCCCCCCTCAAGTTCCTTCAGTTGTTGTGATTCGTGCCAGCGTTTTTCCCGAATGTAATCAGCAACCCGGTGCGAGAATCGGAGGACCACCTCGAACTGGCCTTCGCCGGAGTGAACGCCGAAGCTACCGCGCAAGCGCCGTTCCAAAGAAAACTTTGCCGGGCGGCGAAAAGTGACACCGGTGGGACGAATCGATCGGATACGGGCCGGGACAAACGTGCGAATATCTTTGCGCAGGTGGTCAAAGGCGAAGAGATACCACTCCCCATTGATGTTGGCGAGGTGGTAGGGATCGACCACACGGGATTCTGAGGCTGCTTGACCCGGCTTCCGATAGGCCAACTCCAACTGTTGGCGTGAGGCGGTCGCCCGGGCCAGGGTATCGAACACCCCGAGATCAAGAATGGGCTCACTGCGGGTGCGAAAAGAGATGGACTGGTCGACCTCTTCGAGGTTGAGAGACACGGTTTCTGGGAGCGCCTGCTCCATCTTACGAATGGCGCTCAGCAGCGGTTTCTCAAAACTCGTGCCACGGTATTGCTGGAGCGCCTTCTCAGCTACGAGAAGGGCGAAAAGCTCGCCTTGGGTGATCTGAAGTGTGGGAAAAGCGGTGACTTCCTGCGTGTAGCCATAGCCTCCCCGCACCGGGTTGTAGCTCACCGGCAGCATGAGGCGATCGCGCATGAACTCCAGGTCGCGGTAGATGGACTTAGGGCTGACCTCAATTTCAGCCGCAAGCCGACCGGCTGTCGGATACAGGCCAGCCTGCAGCGACTGATGGATGCGAAGCATGCGCTCCAAGGGTGGCCGTGACCAGGTTGTCCGAGTCTTCGGTGTTGGTTTCATGCCCAGCGAAACCGAAGCAAAATCCAGGCACCGGCGCAAGACGGTTCCTGGACCAAGATCAGGTGAATTAGACGAGTTTGGACAGCAACTCTTCGTTGGTCTTGTGCTTCTTGAGCGCCGCGACCAGAGTCTCCATGGCCTCGACCGGGTTGAGGTCCACCATGGTACGCCGCAGCTTGCGAACCGCTTCGATCTGGTGTTTTGGGAAGAGCTTCTCCTCCTTGCGGGTGCCGCTCTTGGGAATGTCAATGGCTGGGAAAAGGCGACGGTCGGAAAGCTTGCGATCGAGAATCAACTCCATATTGCCGGTGCCTTTGAACTCCTGAAAGATGAGCTCGTCCATGCGCGACCCGGTATCAACAAGCGCGGTGGCGAGAATGGTCAAGGAACCACCTTCCTCGATCTTCCGGGCGGATGCAAACATCTTGCGGGGGATTTCCAGAGCCCGGGCATCAACACCACCGGTCATGGTACGACCGCTGCCTCCGTGCACACTGTTGTAAGCGCGAGCCACACGTGTGATGGAATCGAGCAGAACGAAGACGTCTTTGCCGGCTTCAACCATGCGGCGGCAGCGCTCAATCATGAAGCGGGAAAGGCGAACATGCGTTTCCAGATCCTGGTCATTGGAGGAGGCCACCACCTCGGCCTTGACAGAACGTTGAAAGTCGGTGACTTCTTCAGGGCGTTCATCGATCAAGAGCACCAGCACGTGCACCTCGGGGTGATTCGTGGTGATAGCGTTGGCGATCTGTTTAAGAATGGTGGTCTTACCGGTGCGGGGTGGGGCGACGATCAAGCCGCGGGTGCCCTTGCCCAAGGGCGTGACCATGTCGATCACGCGGGTTTCGATCAGGTCCGGCGCGGTCTCCAAGCGGAACTTCTCAATGGGATCGATCGTCGTTAAGTTCTCAAAACGCACGGAGCGAGTGTATTCCTCAAACGGCATGCCATTGACACGCTCGACCGACTTGAGTTGCGGGCTATTGCCGCGGTGCGGCGGCTGTGTGGGCCCTTCCACCAAGCTGCCTTCCCGAAGAAAGCTGCGCTTGATGGTATCCGGCGTTACAAAAATGTCGGAAGGTTTGGGATGAAAGTGGTTTTCGGCTGTCCGCAGGAAACCGAAGCCTTTCTCGGAAATCTCCAAGTAGCCTGAACCGGAATCGCCGGACGATGCAGTGTTCCTGTGGTCTTGTTTTGTACCGTTGTTCATACGTTTTGATTACGAAGGCGTTTCCAGAAACAAACCCCGAAAACCTTTTTAGAAATTCGAATTTTGGGAAGCTGCCACATTTCTCGACAACCCACGAAAACCGGGCGTCAATGCAGCCAAAGACCTTCGATACGTTAATTACATAATGGTTCAGCCGCTCGTGCGCAACTACTTTTTCCGCCTTTTTTTGGCAGTTCCTGGAGCGACCAAGGCCTTCGCAAATCACTTTCCAGGCTAGCTGCCATAAACTACCGCCGGGCTGGTTCGGGAATGGCCAACTGCCGCCCATTATCCCTGGGGCAAAGCCCAAGGAGGAAAGGAACCGCTCTCCGAACCCATTCCTCGGGCGATGGATAGCTCGCAGCGGCGAGTCCCATGCAACTTTGCAGCATGGGGGTATTAATGATGCCGGGGTTGAGAGAAACGGCAGCCATACCGGATGGCAATTCCTGGGCAAATGCCAGGGTCAGACCCTCCACGGCCCACTTACTGGCGCAGTACGGGGCAACTTCGGCATCCGTGGATCGTCCCCAACCGGAGGTGAAATTGACAATGACACCGCTTTTGCGCTTCACCATGGCGGGCACGAAATGCCGAATCACGTTGGCCACTCCTTTGATGTTCACGTCCAGCACCTCGGAGAACTCGCGTTCCGGAACTTCCCAAAGGCGGGCATTCTGGTTAATGATGGCGGCATTGTTCAGAATGAGATCGGGTGCACCATGGGAGTTGAGCATAAGGCTGGCCCATGACTTCACCTCCTCGTTGGACGCAACATCGACGGCATAAAAATCGTGGGGGTGGCCGCAGTCACGACGCAATTCATCAATGACTTTCCGGGAGCGACCGCAGCCAACCACGATGTGACCGCGGTGGATGAACTCGCTCACCATAGCCTTGCCCAAACCCCTGGTAACCCCGGTGATGAGTACAAGCTTGGCCGACATATTCTATAGTGAGTTCGGCCGACATGATTGACACAAGCGTGTGGCGGATCAACGGTTTTCTGCAAAAAAGTTAGTGGTCTCGGTTAAGGGAGGGGGCGTCTCGTCAGGGCCGCGCTTGTGGAGAAAGCGGTCCGCCAGAGATCCGGTCGATGCCTGGACCCTGTGTTGGGAAAACACACGATTGGGGCGTTCAGGGGTTCAGGGAGGCAAAATACTTTTCAAAGACGCCAGCCAAAGCCTCGCCGTATGCGCGCCAATGTGCAGCGGAAGGGCGGTCATTCAGGCCGGCGATCCAATTGCAGTTGAACTCGTGAACCACGGCATCAATGCCATAGCGCTGCAGCCATCCGTCACCGAGAGTGCCGGAGTTTTGAAAAGCGGGCTTGGTGCTACCTTCGGTAAACCATGTGTGGTGCCGCAACAGAGTCTCCAGAGTCGCCATGCGCCCCAAATACCGATCCAACTGTAGGACTGGAGGTCGGCTCAAGTGCAACAAACCGCTCCCGTCGTTGTGCAATTCCAGCGCCAAGTGTGGTTCCCTGCCCGCACGGATCATGCCTTCCAGCCATTGCTCCAGTGCGTGGTTCTCGGGGGCCAATTCAGGATCGGCAGGCTGATCCCAATCCCGATTGAGATCCTTGCCACGCGCATTAAACCGCGTCATGCCAGCGGCCACCCCGTCCTTGTTGGCCATTGGCAGGATGTAGGTGCAATAAAGGTGCCGCCAGTGTCTCGCTTTCTCGTCGTCTTTGAGTAGTCGCTCCACCAACCCCTCCACCACCCAATTACCAACCGTCTCCCAGGGATGAGCCCGGGCGCGGATAAAGACCCGGTGTTTGGCGTGGGGATCGCCGACCTGGACCATCTCCAGATCGCGTCCTTGAGCCGTCTGGCCGATGAGCGAGATTTCGACGGCCGGATTGGTGCGCAAGTTCGCGAGGAAACGATCAAGATCAGAAAGCCGGTACGGCTCGACACGGGCTACAAACAGTTTCGGCCCAGGCATAACCACCGTGAGGTGCACGCGGTTCCCGGGAAGTCTGTCGGTCGGAACAGGTTTCCAGTGAAGTCCATCCTTCGAAACGACCACCGTATTGAGTTCCCGTGCGACAGAACCCGGGCGGCCATTCCAAACGTTGTCGAGGTTCAGAAACTCAAACGTAAGCCTCGAACCGGGCCGGGCCTCGACCGAGAAATGTATGTGGCCAGCGGCGCGGTTAGGAGATCCACGTTCGTGATCGTACTGCAGGTGAATCTGAATGAGGCCATTTGTGGAGAACCCATACCAAAGCGGAGAAGCGTTTTCGAATCGGCAGTCGATGTAATCGAGGCCGGTGTCATTGGCAACCATCCCCGGAGAGTTGACGGCTGCGAGCGCGTCAAGATTCGAGACTCCGCCGCCTGCAAGAATTGGGGGCAGCAGGCAGGCAGCAAACAGAGGCAGTAACCTAAACCTGAAGATTTCCGTTCGCACGTTTGGCGTGAAGATGAAACGTATCATTGTGACTTGGGCGGGATAGTGCCACGCCAGGTAAGAGCGGGCAAGCTGGACACGGGTCTGCAATCGAACTCCTGTGCGGCCGCGCACGAATCCAGGGAGGGGTTAGTGAGGCTTACGAAACCGGCGGATGAGCACGATGCACCATACGGCTATGCCCACCAGGAAGCACGCCAGGATTACTGAGAATGAGGTGCCCGGTAAACGCACCGGGAGACTGCGATTTGCCTCGATGCTCAAGTAGTGGGTGCCTGTCATTAAGCCGAGCAGGAGGGATCCAAGCCAGAAAGCAAGCCCCATCAAATAGGCGTTCGTGTGCGGCCGTTGTTCCGGAGAAAGCCAGTATTCCTTGTGCGGTAGATTGATCATCCAATCCTGAAGAAATCGAGTAACATACATGATGCCCACAAGGAATAGCGGCAGCGCCACCCCCATGATGCTGGTCATAAGTAAATATCCGCCTTTACTCATCCAGCCATCCGGTTCGCCGAGAGCGTTGAAGTGACTGGCAACCCGGTCCGGCAGCAAGGGAGCGCTAAGCCCTACGAAGAGCAGGAAGCCCAGGCAGCCCAGGCTAAATACCACCAATGCCACGCGTCTCGTAAACACGCCAAAACCTTAGGTTACCCCAACTTCAAGCGCGATTATAATTCGGAAGCGTGTTTAGAATCCCGAATCTCGATTCGACTGACGGAGGAAGCATTGTGGGAGACCGTGAGCCGCCCAAACGGATAGAAACGGCGAAAAAATTAGGATTGCAGAGGGTTCGGGATTTGCTATGGTTACAGTTCCTTTCGGCCGGGGGCTAGTTCAGAGCTGGCGCTGGTTGGAGGAAGTGTCTGTCTGCTGCGGTTCCAAATTGGGCCTTGGCGGGAGGCAATTAACAACATCTAAATCAATCCCGTGTTCCGCGGGATGGTCCGGGCTAAAGCCGGACTTTTAACAAAAGGAAACAAATGCTTAGTATTGGCGTAAAGGAATTGTTGGATGCTGGCGTTCATTTTGGGCACCAGACGAAGCGCTGGAATCCCAAGATGAAACCGTTCATCTTCGATGCGCGCAACGGCATTCACATTATTGACCTCAGCAAGACCCTGAACCAGCTCGATGCGGCCTGCAATTTTTTGAGCGAAACCGTCCGGAAGGGCGGCAAGGTTCTCTTCGTGGGCACAAAGAAGCAGGCACAGCTGGCGGTTAAAGAAACCGCCAAGGAAACCGGGCAGTTTTATGTCACCGAGCGCTGGCTCGGCGGCACTCTGACTAATTTTGCCACCATTAAGCGCTCGATCGCCCGGCTGAAACAGATCGAGAAGATGGAGGCTGACGGATCCATCAACAATTACGTCAAGCAGGAGCAGTCCATGATCCGCCGTGAGGCGGCCCGGCTAGTCAAGTTCTTTGACGGCATTCGCAGCATGGACAAATCTCCCGGCGCCATGTTCGTGGTAGACATCAAGCGCGAGCACAACGCGGTAGCCGAGGCGCGCAAGCTCAAGATCCCCGTGGTGGCCATCGTGGACACCAATTGCGACCCGGATTTGGTCGATTTCCCGATAGCTGGTAACGACGACGCCATTCGCTCGGTTCGGATGATCCTGGCCACGGTCGGGCAACTCGTCACCCAGGCGCAGGCCGAGTACGAGGCCAAATATGCCCGCCGGAAGACCGCTGAGGCACCGGCGTCAACCCCGGAAACTGCACCCGAAGCAGCCCCGGCGCCGGCTGCGATTGCGGCCCCGGCCGCTGCGCCCGAGGTTTAGTCATAATGGAATGCTTGTGTAAGGCCGGCTGCGTGCCGGTCCAGGCCCTGCCATCTCAACAGATCTTTTAAACCGATTACTTCTTTTAATTTATGGCTGAAATTACTGCTGCCGCCGTGGCCAAGTTGCGCGAGATGACCAACGCCGGCATGATGGACTGCAAGAAAGCGCTTACTGAAGCCAACGGCGACCTGACTGTCGCGGTGGAAATCTTACGGAAAAAGGGCCAGGCCACCGCGACCACCAAGGGCGCCAGGGAAGCACGCGAAGGCGTGATCGCCCAGTATATCGCTCCGGACGGGAGGTTGGGCGTCCTGGCGGAAGTCAATTGCCAGACCGACTTCGTTGCCCGTAATGAGATGTTCCGCGCTTTCGCGGACGATGTGGCCAAACGATTGGCCGCTGACCCGAAGACGGACTTTGAGACGGACCGCGTCAACATGGTAGCCAAGATCCGGGAGAACATTCAGATTCCACGATTCTCGCGCATGGCCGTAACTGGCAATGGCCTGGTGGCGGCCTACATTCACACCGGCGCCAAGGTGGGCGTGCTGGTCGAGGTAGGGGCGGGCAAGGAAAGCACCAGCACCAACAACGAATTCAAGCAACTGGTCAAGGACATCACCCTCCAGATCGCCGCGGGTCATCCGTTCGTGGTCTCCCGGGAAGAGGTCGCCAAAGATGTTCTCGACAAGGAAGACGAGATCACTCGCGCCCAAGTGAAGGACAAACCCCCGAAAGTGCAGGATCAGATCGTGCTGGGGAAACGCGAGAAGTTTTACCAAACATATTGTCTGGTAGATCAGGGTTTCGTGAAGAAAAACTCAGAAATCTCTGTCAAGGAGCATATCGAGTCGATCGAGAAGCTCATCGACGACAAGGTCGTGATTCGTCAGTTCAAACGCTTTCAGGTGGGCGAAAGCACAGCGGCCGCCTAAGTTATCGCATTTTTGGCAACACGGCGCCCTGATTCGGGCGCCTTTTTTTTGTCTTGTCAGCGGTCGACCGCATCGCCCCGTCCTTTCCATTCAGCCCGCGTCTCTCTGATTCGGAGGTCCAGCACAGACTCGAATCCCCCACCTTTACGCACCGACTTCAGTTTGACGTTGGCAGTGCAGGCTGGTACAAACGCTCCGGCAATTTGCCGGATCGTCAACCCAACTACGCGCCATGAAGAAAACTAAACGTCCCAGCTATCGCCGCATCTTACTCAAACTCAGCGGTGAAGCCCTTGGTGGTGAAGCCGGCGTGGGCATTTGCCCGAAATCGGTTTTCAGGATGGCTGAACAGATCCGCGAGGTGCGCGACCTTGGAGTGCAAGTAGTGGTGGTAGTCGGTGGCGGCAACATCTTTCGCGGCCTTACCGGGAGTGAACGCGGCATCGAGCGGGCCACGGGTGACTACATGGGCATGCTAGCGACAGTGATCAATGCCCTGGCACTGCAGGACGCACTGGAAAAAATCGGGGTCGCCACACGCGTGCAGAGCGCCATCAGCATGGCCCAGGTTGCCGAACCTTTCATCCGCCGCCGCGCAGTTCGACATCTCGAAAAAGGTCGGGTCGTTATCTTTGGCGGAGGCACTGGAAATCCCTATTTCTCCACCGATACTGCCGCCGCCCTGCGAGCCAACGAGATCGGCGCAGAAGTCATCCTCAAAGCAACCAAAGTCGATGGCATTTACGATAGCGACCCGAAAAAGAACTCGGCTGCAAAGCGCTTCTCACGGGTAACCTACATTGATGCTCTCCAGAGGCAGTTAAAGGTCATGGATTCCACGGCGTTTTCACTCTGCATGGACAATAGGATGCCCATCATCGTGTTCGACCTCTTCCGCCCACACAATTTGAAGCGGGTGGTGATGGGCGAAGCGGTCGGAACTAAAGTTACGAACTGAAGCGCGCCGTGAGAGGACGAACGATGATGCTCCTGCGCACTAAGCAGTACTGGGGCGAGTGCGGAGGCGGCGAAGCAGCTTGCCGGCCAATTGTGACAAGCCCACAAACCAGCGTGCCGAAAGACCCAAGCGATTGCGGCGGCGTAGTGAGGCCCCGTGTGTCCGCAGTTGTTCAACCATCTCGGTGCGGCCAAACATGGCTGCGAACATGATCGGGGTCATGCCAACCCCGTTGTCGGCGTCAATGTCCGCGCCGCATTCCAGCAATAGCGCCGCAATCTCAGGGTATCCCTTGAATGCCACTCCTCCCAATGGAGTTTGGCCGTGGTCGTTTCTGCGGTCAACCTCGGCGCCCTCTTGCAGCAACATCCGGGCGGTATCGACCTGACCGTTGTAGCAAGCCAACATCAGCAGCGTGTTACCCTTGGCATCCGCAAGGTTTACGGGCAGCCCGTGACGCACCATCGATTGCAACGACTCCACTTCGCCCTGCCGCGCGAAATCAAGCGCCATTTGTTGCAGTTCGACGTAGCGCTTTTCGTCAGCTTCGGTAATCAGTATTTGCATCCAATGCCAGGTTAAGAAGGCGGCGCTGCCGCACCGCCCTCCATTCCCCTTCTTAGGTCCCACGGCAGCAGGACCCTGCTGCAGTTGCAGATTATTTCTTCGCCGCGAGGTTCTTTATCCCGAGCGCCTTGGCAACACCTTCGGCGTAGCGCGGATCGGCCTTATGAAAATGCACAAGTTGACGCTGAACGATTTTCTCGGGCACTCCCGCCATAGCGGCGGCTATGTTGCGAAACAAACGCCCTTGCTGTTCCGGCGTGAATAGTCGGAAGAGGTTGCCCGGTTGCGTGTAATCATCGTTACCCTCGCGGTGATCATATCGATCCGCATCCCCGGAGATTTTCAGAGGCGGTTCCGCGAACCGGGGATCCTGTGTCGGTCCATCAAAACTGTTCGGTTCATAGTAGGCATCCGTACCCTGCGGCGCATCGAACCGCATGGGCCCGTCGGCATGATAATTCCGCACCGCCACTTTCGGACGGTTCACGGGCAGCATTTCGTAGTGTGTACCTACGCGATAGCGATGGGCGTCGGCATAGGAGAAGATGCGCGCCTGGAGCATCTTGTCTGGCGAAAAGCTGATACCCGGAACAATGTTCGAAGGGCTGAAAGAGGATTGTTCCACCTCGGCAAAGTAGTTCTCCGGGTTGCGATTCAACTCCATTATGCCTACGTCGATCAGCGGGTAATCCTTGTGCGGCCAGACTTTGGTAAGGTCAAATGGATTCCAGCGGTAGGTTTCCGCGTCTTTCTCCGGCATGACCTGAACGCAAAAACGCCACTTGGGATATTCACGACGTTCTATCGCATCAAACAAATCCCGCTGAGAACTCTCGCGACATTTAGCAACAACCTGCTCCGCCTCTTCATTGGTCCAATGCTGGTGCCCTTGCAACGTCTTGAAGTGAAACTTCACCCAGAAGCGCTGCTGTTTCGCGTTGATGAAACTGTAGGTGTGACTGCCATACCCGTTGATGTGGCGGAAACCCCGCGGCAGACCTCGGTCCGACATCAGGATCGTCACCTGGTGCAGGGACTCAGGCGAAAGGGACCAGAAATCCCACGCCGCCGTGTTACTGCGCAGGTTGGTCTTGGGATGCCGCTTCTGGGTATGGATGAAATCCGGGAATTTGTAGGGGTCGCGAATAAAAAACACCGGGGTGTTGTTGCCCACCATATCCCAATTGCCCTCGTCGGTGTAGAACTTCAAGGCAAAACCGCGCACATCCCGCTCAGCGTCTGCCGCACCGCGTTCACCGGCCACGGTCGAAAAGCGAGCGAAGACCTCAGTTTTCTTGACGACTTTAGAGAAGATGCTGGCAGAGGAGTACTTCCGAATATCGTGGGTAATCGTCAGGGTGCCGTAGGCGCCTGAACCCTTGGCGTGCACAGTGCGCTCGGGAATACGCTCTCGATTCTGGTGCGCCAATTTCTCGAGCAACTGATAATCTTGCAGCAGTAATGGTCCGCGCGGGCCCGCGGTGATTGAGTTCTGGTTGTCAGCCACGGGATTTCCGGCCGACGTGGTCATAACCGGTAGTTGCTTTTTCATAAAGTGTCTTTGATTTATGAAATCATAGCCAGGTGAGGGTTTATAGTTGAAATACTTGTTTCCTAATCGGACAATAGGTATTGCCTATGGAAATCCATCAACTTCGATACTTGGTAGCGGTGGCGAGAACCGGCAATTTCTCCCGAGCGGCCGAGCAATGTCACGTCTCACAACCATCACTCAGCCAGCAAATCCACAAACTGGAAGACGAATTGGGGGAGCGCTTGTTTGACCGGCTCAAACCCCGCACCCGGCTCACCCCTGCGGGAGAAAACCTCCACCAGAGGGCCGTACGCATTCTTGCCGAAGTGGATGCTGCCCAGCGGGATGTGGCTGAAGCCCGCGCCTTGGCGAAGGGAACCGTAACCGTAGGGCTGCTGCCAACGATTGCGCCCTACCTTCTACCCCAGGTGATACGCCGCTTCGGCGCCGAATTCCCCGGCATTAAAATCGCCGTTCAGGAAGATACTACGGCACAACTGCTTGGCCTGCTGGCTGCCTGCGAATTGGACCTGGCAGTCGCGAGCCTGCCGATTCATGACGAACGATTTCAAACGGAAACACTATTTACTGAAGATCTTCTGGTCGCTTTGCCGTCAGGCCATCCGCTGCTCAAAAAGCAGACTCTTCGAGCGGCCGATCTGGAGCCGGAGAGATTCATCCTGATGAAAGAAGGTCATTGTCTGGGTGACCAGGTGCTGAATTTCTGCACCCGTCGCGATGTTCATCCTAACGTGTTCTGCCGCAGCGCACAGATCGAGACAATCCTGGCACTGATAGAAGCGGGCCTCGGCATCTCACTCATTCCCGAGATGGCGTGCCGACCAGGTCGCTTGCACCAACCTCGGCATCGTGCCCTTGCCCCCCCCGTTCCCAAGCGAACGGTGGTCGCCCTGTGGCTCAAAAACCGACCGCCGAATCGCTCGGTAGCCGCCTTTCTCCAATACCTGCGCAAGGCTACAGTCCACTAACCCCACAGCGTCCTTCGAATCAATCACGCTTCCTTCGGACTTCTTCCTTGATCCTCTGGACGTGACCTCTCCCCAAACCTTTGACTTCACACCCAAGCTCAAAATAGCGCTTGATTTTATCATCACCGAGGATGCCGTAGCAGTCGACAACGGCGATGGGGCCACCTGCCCAACGAACAACGTCGTCGGGGGCGAGTTGGAGATAAGGGGCGTGAGGGACGGCGAGAATGAGCGCCTCGACGCCATCCAGGGCAGCGGGAAGGTCTTTTTGAACGCGGATCTGGGTGAGGTCAGCCTGGTTGCGGAAGAAGCGTTCCCAGGAGAGACCTTTGACAGGATAGTCGTCCTGATTCTCCAGTTCATACCAGTGGTCGACGTAGGGGTCATGCACGCGGATATCGGCACCCATCTGCGTGAGTTTGCGCACGACGATTTCGCTGCCACTGTAACGGGTGTCGCCGACGTCTTGGCGATAGGAGGCACCGCAGAGCAACACCTCCGCCCCTGCGATATAATGTCCCATGTTTCGGAGAGCGTCGCGGGTAAGTTCGGCGACGTGGAGCCCGCGGGTGTCGTTAACGTCGATGGCAGTCGGAGTGATGCGGAAGACTTCGTCGCCGTCTTCGAACCCAAGGATGTGGCGGTAGGCCCAGTAGCCGAGACCCCCGTCTTTGGGCAGGCAGTAACCGCCCACGCCAGGCCCGGGGAAGATGATGTTGCTGTGGGTGGGACGCATCTTTATGGCCTGGATGACCTTAATCAGATCCACCCCATTGCGCTCAGCAAACAAGCTCCACTCGTTCAGATACGCTAAAATGGTGGCACGATAGGAGTTTTCCACGATCTTGGTGGTCTCGGACTCGATGGGCCGGTCCATAATCGTGAGCGGGAATTTCTGGGTGTTCAGAACCTGGCGCAGGAAGGTTTCAACGCGTGCCCGCGCCTCCGCATTGCATCCCGCGCAGACCCGCCAAAAATCGCGGATGCTGGAGACGTATTCTTTTCCTGGCATGACGCGTTCGAAGCTGTGGGCCAGGAGGGGTTCGCTGGTGAGCCCGCGTTTGGCGAACGCTTTTTTCAGAATCGGCCAGGCGACAAATTCAGTGGTACCAGGCGCAACGGTGGTCTCGATGAGGACGAGACAATGGGGTGGTATATACCGACCGATCGTGCGCATGGTGGCTTCCAGTGCGGCCATGTCAGCCTCGCCAGAACGCATGTTGCCGAGGTCGCGCTTGATGTAGTCACACTGGACATCAACCACCACGCAATCCGCCAGGCCAAGACATTCCTGGGCATAGGTGGCGGTGAGGGTTTTTTGCTCGAGCACGCACCGGCGGATAAGAGTGGGGACCTCCGGATCTTCGGCTTTGACCGGGGATTGACCCCGGTTTAAGAGTGGGATCTTCCAGAAACTACGGGTGCTGGGACGCTGGCAACCAATAACGAATTTGGCTGGCTTGCCGTCGGCTCCGCGGGAGTCGGCCACAATCGCGGCCATGACCGCGCCAACGAAACCAAGCCCCATAACGACGACGACTTCCTTGCCCTCCAGTCGGGCTTGCTCGGCGAGTTGACGGACGCGCTCGATCTCTGCGGCGTGTTGTTCAGGGGTGGGTAGCGGGAACGCTTCGTTGTCGGGGCTGAGGGAGATGGACATGGGAAGCCAAATAATGACTTCAGGGGGGTAAAGTCAATCTCACAATTCTCGCCATTACATGCGCGGGTTTATTGCCCGGGGGGCTTGAGCGTCGGCATTCCATCAAGCCAACCGATCGAGCCAAGGAATCTGTCGGCTTCCACCAACGTGAGGGTGAGGTGGGGTTCGCGGTTGAAGAAACCGTGCCCTGCGTTGGGATACACACGTGTATCGCAGCGGACGCCTTGCTCCTTCAAGCCGGACTCAAAGTCGCGCAGCACACTGACCGGGATGAGCTTGTCCGAATCGCCCAGAAACACGATGACTGGCGGAGCACCTGAGGAAATGTTATGGGCTGGGGAGAACTCGCGGTAGCGCTCTCCTAGCCGCTGGTGCCCCCACTGACCCGGACCGTTGTTGAAGACAGGGTTAAAGAGAACCAGCGCCTGCGGTTTGCAGGACACTTTCAGGTCATCCTCCGAATCATCGAAGCCCGGGACCATCGCCGTAAATGCCGCCAAGTGCCCCCCAGCCGACCCGCCCGCTGCCGCGATTCGCTGGGGATCAACCCCCAGTTCCGCCGCCTTTGCGCGCACGTAGCGCATGGCGGACTTCGCGTCCGCGCAACAAACCGTCGGCGGTCCGGAGTCGCCTTTTGCAATGGTCCGGTATTCGACACGAACGCCTACCATGCCCCGCGTTGCGAGATACTCGCTCTGTTTGCGGAATTGCTCCGGCGTGCCGCCCACCCAGCCGCCGCCGAAAAAGAAAACAATCGCTGGGCGCTTATCGGTAGGCTTCCAGTCAGGGGGTTTTTCGATGAACAGCCTCAGTTCCCGTCCACCCAGGCTCTTGTAAACAACCGATGCGCTCGATGGTGGAGTGTCGGCAGCCTGAAGTGCTGCAAGCGGCGCCAACATCGCGGCAAAAAGAACTCGGACTGTCTGCTTCATGATGGGTTCTTAACAGATGGAGTCAAAGCGGTCAGGGTTCAAGGCAAAGATCTCAATTTCGCGATTCCGATCCCTGGCTCCGCAGCCGGAAAGTCGGGAAGATAAACGCGACCGTCGGCATCCAGGAGGATGTCGAGGTCGCGCAGGCCGTTCTCGTGGGCTTCACTCAGCTACGGCCTGAGAGAGAAGTCCTTCGGGTAATCGGAGCGGAACTCTTCCCAGAGTTGTTGCAGTCTTTCTTTTGTTTCAGGTATGGCGCTTCCAGTGGAGTGGATTTGTTGAGCTGAGAGCAAGTTGGCTATGTGCACCAACTTCTCCACTGGTCGCGAATCCGGCTTCAGGTTCCAAACGCAGCTCTGGCCGTTCGGAGCTTGGATGAGTATTCCACTGTCACCATTAACCCATTGCAGCCAACGGACATCATGCGGGTGCTCCAAACTCTGTGTGATTGGCTCACCGGTGTCCGCATCCCAGACTCTGACCGCACCTCCGCGAGATGCCGTTGCCAGTCGACGGCTGTCGGGGCTAAAGGCCGCGTAGACAACGTGGTTTGCATGACGTAATGGCGGGGCAAGCCGACGCCCTGCTCGCCACACCCACAACACGGCCACCAAGTCTTCTCCGCAAGTGACCACCTTTTTCCCGTCGGGACTAAATGCTGCAAAGCGAACCCCGTCGCGATGGTCTAAAGGCATGCCAACCGCAGTACCAGTAATACCGTCCCAGACCTGGGCGTAGGCAGGGCTGAAGGATGGGTCCCAGCAAGCGGAGACCATGTGACGCCGGTCCGGGTGCCAGGCAACACTGCCAACCCACATGGAGTGAGGGCAGGTAGATCGCAGGCGCGGTTCGGGCCCGGCCAAATCCCAAACCTGAACATCGTTACCCATCGCGGCTGCCAAGTATTGGCCAGAATCATCGAACGCAGCTGCTTGAACAGACGCCTGCAGTTCGAGCACCGCGCGATCGTTCAGGCAGTCCCAGATAATATCGCGATCCCCAGCCATGGTCCACGCCAGCCGGCCATCGGGACTCAGCACCAGGTTCGTGCCGCTGCGATCCAGGATCGCCGGAACGCCCAGGCGCGCGCCTGTTTTACCGTCCCACAGTGTGGCCTGCAGCGAGTTCGAACGTGAGTTTGGCGGAGCCTCCGTCAGGGTCAGCATTCGGCTGCCATCCTGGTTTGGCACCACTTTAAGGAGTCGCGTGCCATCCAATGGAACCAGGGCACGCAAACGACCACTGCTGGACTCTCCAATCCGAACACTATGGTCCGACGGAGCGGCAAAGACCAGCCCATCGCCGCTGTAACAAGCCGCTGTTGGCACGGGGGCAAAATCCGAGGGCCGCAGCAACCACACACGTTCTGTACCGTCAAAACAGGCCGTTATAACGTAGCGTCCGCTCGGACTGAAACCGGCGGATAGAGGTTTGGAGTGATGTCGGAGTTGATGGAGAAGCGCGCCGGAATGCGCACTCCACACCCGCACTGAGAAATCGAGACCGGCGGTGACCAGGGACGAACCGTCGGTACTGAACTCGACAGAGTGAACGCCGTCGCCGTGACGCAGGGGCAGTAGAACCTCGCGACCCGTAGCGAACTCCCACACCCGCACCGAGCGGTCGAATGCGGCGGTAGCGACATTCGTACCGTCAGGACTGAAGGCCGCCGAATAAATCCAGGAAGAGTGGTTGGTAAACCGGGTCAGCAGAGAGCCCGTTTCCAAGTTCCAAACGATGGCGCTACGGTCTGCGCCGGCTGTCACGAGGTGCTTTCCGTCGGGACTGAACGCGAGCTTTAGAATGAAGGCGGAGTGACCTTCCAGGGTCCAGAGTGGCTCCCGGGTCGTGAGGTCCCAAACGATGGCCTTGGCCGACGTCGCCGCGGCGGCGGCCCAACGCCCGTCGGGACTGATGGCCACCTGGTGAAGTCCTGCCTCCCAGTTCAGCGTCGCGACCTCCTGGCCAGTGATGTAATTCCAGACTCGCACTACATTGTTGGAGGGGTTCAGATCGGAGGTCAGGGCCAAGCCGGCGCTGTGGCTTATGGCAACTGTATCGCTTCCGGTTGAAGGCCCGAAAGGTGGGTGAAGCAATCGACCCGAGGTCAAATCGTGAATCGCCCAGCGGTGATCTGCCGTTGGCAGCAAGACCTGGTTTTCCTGCCCGGCGAACTGGGCGTGATTGAGCGGGTGGTCGGCAAACCACATTTGCACGATCGTTGGGCACTGCTGCAGAAGCATCCCCAACCGGATACGATGGAGTGGTTCCGCACGCGCATTGTTGCGGTCCTGTTGAAGCGCACCGGCAAACCACGGCAGGGCTCCAACCAAATCCCCCTCATCAAGCGCCCGGGTCCCATGCGCAAGGAAAGTTCTAACCTGGTGCTGGCGCAATTCAACGGCCTGCCTCCGGCGCGCCAGCGTCTGGTAGATGATTAGTCCCAAAGCAGCGACAACAATCGTAACCAGGGCGACGCGCTTCAGGACACCCACAAAGCGCTCGAGTCTTTGCAGTCGCCGCAGGGAATGTCCGGCCCGCAGGAGCAATAATGGTTTATGTATTTCCTCAGCCGTTTGATATCTGCGGGAGCGATCTGGGTCACAGGCCTTGTGACTGATGTGCAAGAGCTCACGGTAGGTGTCAATGTCCTCACAGTCGACGGGCTCGGAGGGAGTCGCAGGCCACTCCTCGACTGGCCGTCCAGTCACCATCGTATAGAGCACTTTGCCGAAGGCGAACAGGTCTCCTGCCGGTGTTCCGTGGACCTCGGGGTCCATAAAATGCGGCGTACCAATAAGCGTGCTCGAGGGAGCCTCATCTTTGAACTCGGTCACCAACCCCACATCGGCCAGCTTGGCCACTCCGCGCACAAAGACAATATTCGAAGGTTTGATATCCCGGTGGGCAAGGCGGTTCTCATGTAAAACCGCAAGCGCGGCAGTCAGACTCAGCGCCACCTGGACGCATTCGGCCGGACCCAGCCGATGCGATGTTCCCGCGCCAACCTCCTGCCGACGCGCCAATTCGTTGGCCAGCGTCTTGGGAACGTAATGTGCCGTATCGAAAAACTGACCGCTCTGTAGGTCGTCGGCCAGCTCCATTACATAACAGAAACAGCCGTAGTGATCGTCCCGGCTAACATGGAGAATATCGATGAACCCGGCGTGCTCGCGGGAGATTTCCTCGAATTTCTTCAAGCCTGCGAATTCGGTCTCATACAGGGTTTCGCGCGGGAACCGGCTGCGGCAGACCAGTTTTATGGCGCGAAACCGTTGAGTGGCTTTTGCTCGAGCCAACCAAACGTCTCCAAAACCACCGGTACCCACGCAGCGGATCACCTCATAATCCGGCATCCGCGGCATGTCCAGTGGCTGAGTATGCGTGACGTCAATCATGACGGGCGAAATCTTTGCAAGCTACCACGGTTATTAGGTTCGAGCATACGCCTGGAGCGACCCAAGCTGATTTGAAATCACGGGCCTGGAAAGAGTCTTCCAGAAGAGTGGCGCGCGGTGCGGCGCGGCGCACAAGAGATGGCGAGTGACAGAACACAGGATCCTGGAGCCGGGTGGAAAGGAGCCCCATCCTTAAGCCCGCCGTCTCTGATCTCTCTGACCAGTGGTCAAGGAAAAGCCCTGCGGCCCGGCGCGAAATCAAGAGGGCGTCTGCGCTCGCCAGAGTGCGGGGATCAATAACGATGGCACAACTTGCCGGACCACGGGCGAGTTCGCGCAGACTGGGATTGAACAAGCTTGCCAGAGTCAACTGCTGTTGCGTCAGCAGACTCCAGGCACACAGGTTGTGAAAAAAATGCATGTTGAATTCCAGGCCGTCCTGCAGGAGCAGGAGGTAGTCGGCACCGCTGCGCAACCCCATTTGCAGAGCTCGCCAGGCAGTGTGCACCAAGCGTTCCTCGGCACGCGCAAAGCGTTGTTCATCTATCAGCACTTGCACCGACCGATCGGCCCAGTCGGTACCGGTCAGATTATCCAAGGTCTGCCGTAAAGCCGTCGTGCTTTCGGGAAAGGACAGAATGCACGCGAAGAGCTTGACCTGGTCCTTGGCCGCGGATGTGTTTTGGTCGACCGCCCCCCGCGCCAGCGGGCGTGGCCGCAACGCTTGGATTTGGCCATCCCAGGTCCGGCGCAAGTCGCACAGCACCTGGCGACACTCCTTATCAAATAGGAACCCTCGTACTCGCCGGTTGGGACCGAAGAGGTTCCACTTGGCGAGGGTGCGATGCTGAAACAGGTGGCGACCGTCAAAATCGTGCTGACACATCACCCCGTCGAGCCGGTGAGGTTTTCGGTTCGGCATGGCGTATGGCACCCCGAGCTTCAAGAACGCCATCTGAAAGGTTTGCTTGTCACCATAGATGTGCTGATAGAAGAGCTCGTGGTGTTGGTTGTACCACAGGCACAGGTTGAGCGGGCGCCAACAGATCGCCTTGTCAACGAGCACCTGCCCCGTCTCGAATTCCGGCCCGTCGCAGAAGGGGACGTCGAACAGCTTCCAGGCAGAAGAATCACGTTTGAGTGACCAGTAATCCGGCCAGAAAACAGCCCCCAGGCGTCGGAACTGAGCCAGGTCGAAAAGGTACTCCGGGTTGCGCACCGGAACATTATCGGCGTCCAACAACAGGATCCGCCGGAACCGGGAGTACAGCAATGCATACGGTTTGGAGGCCCAAACATGGGTCAGGTTTGCCGGGTGCGAACGCTTCACGTCCTCTATGTCCACGCATTCGACGCCCAGGGGCGCAACTAAGGCGCGCATGCGATCATCCAATTCACCCTCACCACAGTGCCAGAGTTGGATGGGCAGCGAGCACCCCAGTTGCCGCAACCGGTTAATGCACACCCAGGCATTCGTGAACATGGGAGTCCCGCCCCCACAGATTACGATTCCTCGTCCGGCGAAACCGCCGGGATAAGCAGGGATTTCCTGGATGGCCCGCGACGCCAGGTCCGGGGCAGTGTAGAAGTTCAGCGGTCGATCTTGGAGAATCCGGCTTGCGGTGGCCGTCACTGCATCGCCGGCGAACCTGGCCTCTTTGCGGGTGAGGTACCGGCAGGCACCGCCGGCAAAATAAGTTTCGATCCGGCGTATGACATCGTCGCTGGAAATCATCGCCATGCACCGGGGCAAGCCGTCATGCACATCGAGGCACAGGTGCTCTCTTGCATCGCGAGGGTCACCATCGCCCAAAGGCATGGTGCGCGCTTTCCAGCATCCGGTCTGCGCGCAGCACGGCAGAGCACCTACCGTATGAATGAGTTGGTGGCCCGGATACGCTTCCCAGTGTGGAGGTTCCCTGCCCCCGGCGATGACCACGCAGGGGCGGGCCGTTTGGCGGTCCGTCCGCAAAGGCACGGCCGCGGCCATGTGCATAAGCCCGGTCACACCGCAGAGTACGCCTTGGGCATGATGCACCAGCAGGATCAGCTCCCGAACGGTCGTCCGTCCCCGCAGATCGATGACGCCGCTCAGTTTCGGGTGATAATGGGCGCTGTCACCTACTTGCACGAACTGGATGCGCCCACGAAAATGGTCCACCACTTCCTGGTATCGCTGTGTGTCCCACCATTTGATGGTGCAATCGTGCTTGCCCCCTGCCGAGATCAGCCAGAACGGAACGTCCGCGCCGGTCAACTCATGCACCTGCGACGGCCGAGTCCTTTCGCGGCGAGAAAGGTGGATATCGCCGCGGAAGGCGGTCGGCCTAAACTTTGTGCCGAGATACTGGTTGAAAAAGTCGATAAAGACATGGATTGCGTGACACCCCGCGCTGGCGCTGTGGTTAACCAGCGGAAGCACGCAATCCAGAACCTTGACCTCCGGGTCGTATTCTCCCAGTGCGGTCAAGTGAGGATTGTGTTTCCACAGATCAGGAAAGCAGGTCCGAACATCCACCGCGTACCGGCCAGGGAAGTTCGCTTGAAGATCGCGAATGGCGGCGGTGAGCAGCACTATATCCCCGAGAGAAAGCCAGCAGCGGAAGATGTAGCTTAGCATCGTCGTGCTTCATAGGGCGGCCTTCCGGCTTGGGTGGGTACCGCGGCGCCGACATGCCACCACCCGGAACTCGACCGTCCAGTTTTGCTGTGTTCTCCCTGCCCTGGCCCGGTTTCCGGCCAGGACTGGGAGGCCTATTTGTTTAGCCCCAGCCGCTCCACCCTCAGCTCAAGTGCCCGCTTGATAATCCGGGCGGCAAGGTCGTCCAGGGTGATTCTCAGCACCGCGTCAAGCTCGGCCTCCGCTGCTTCCAGGTCCCCGGCCAACTCGCGGTGCACTAATTGCAGCACCCACCTTTCCATGGCCGCCCTCTCCTGATTCAGCGTGGAAACGTCCATAGCGCTCTCGGAGACGGCAATGGTTTGTTCGTGCCACTCCTTGAGGTAGATCGACGGCGGGCTGCAAATCGGGGAATAGGAGCAAACCGGCCCCTTATCACCCGGTGGCAAGGCCAACATCACTGTCTTCACTTTCGTGGAACGTGAGCCCATAGTTTTCCTTTCTCCTGTTGCGGGGGTAACTAAAGGAACCACACGTGACTCATATCGGCAAGTGATGATTTGGAATCCGCCCCAGTCTTGTGAAGGCAGAAGGCCCGCGAAAGCGGTTTCGTTTGCGGGCTTTTGGCGCACACGCAAGCCAGGCGTTACCAAGGAGATGGCGTCCCTGGTGAGTTTCCAGACGTGACCGGGTTATTATCAATCATCCCGAGGGGATGATACTGATTCACATCGCATCTGAGCGCACCCGGTAATACCGGAAGAGGTTGGTGGCATTGGCATCTTCCAGAACCTTCACGCCACCATCGCCTGTAACGGAGTTGAGCGAAACCCAATTCCCGCCCGAAAGCGTGGCTGTATATTCCAAAACGTAAGTGCGCCCTGGCTCGGTGGGAACCCACAGCCGAAACACCCCGGCATCCATCGACGAGCCCAGCACTTGGAATTGTGTGGGTGGTGCAGCGACTTTGACTTCTCCGCTTAGGCCGACAAAAGCCGCTTCTTGGAGGCCTGCACTCACTTCGCGTGTGAGCTCAGAATCGACGAATGCCAGCGGCGAAGCTGCACCGTTGGTGCCAATCACAACGAAGCCAACTGAGAAAATCGAACTGCCGTCGGGCAACGTAACACCGGTTGCCTCCGGGTCGTGCCACACAAATTTGAGGCTTCCAGAATCGCTCGACAGGACTCCAAAGTTTTCTGCCGTAAGCCCGCGCAGGCCAAAACTATCGGACTCAACATAACGCAGGATCGCCGGATTCCAGGACAGCGTGAATTGGGCGCTGGTAACGAGCGCAAAACCGCCCACCACCACTTCAGCATGCACCATGGAGCCTGGGGTGGCGTTGATTTCGTTAAACCTAAACACAACCGGTTGCCCGGGGCCGTCGCCCTCCCGCTGCGCCTCGTCCGCTCCCCAGGAGTTGTTTGCGTCGCCGAGCTTTATGGCGAAGAAATCCGCTACGGTGTTGCTGGCCAACAGGCTTTCGTACACCGCAGTCGCGGGGGCGGACCACGGTTCTCCAGGATTGGGAAAGACGTGGGCGGCAGTCACAAAACGCCAGGTGCCTGACGGAAATTCCCCAATCTGGCCCAGGAGTCGTTGGCGCATCAGTGCAAGGTCCTGGCTGGTTACCGACTCGGAACCATCCACATCTGCCGCCAACAATCGATAAGGTGACTCCAGAAGCGTTGGCGACAGGAGGTGTTGTTGCACATAAGCCAGATCCAGCGCGGTTAACGCGCGCAGGTCTGCAGTGTCGCTGGTTTTGCGTGGCGCAATGGAAACGTAATCGCCCGCAACCATCGGGCCAAATCCAAAACTGCCGTCGGACGCGGTTACGGTGCTTTCCTGAGAATTCCGAATCCGGCTGTCGGCCACAAGACTCACGCCGCCAACACCCAATCCCGCTCCACTGCCTGCAGGGTAATCCGAAGGATAATAGGAAACCGTCCCGGCCACGGACACTTCGGCAAGGGCGAGCGTCGCCTTGGCGCTGGTTGCCGCTCCGGCGGCATTGGTGATGATCACCCAATAGTCACCTGAATCCTGCTGGGTCACACCAGCGCGGGTATACTCGCTGTTGGTGGCGCCCGCGAGGGTGCTGCCGTTAAAAAGCCACTGGTAGTTCAACGGGCCGCCGGTGGCAACCACGGTGAAGGTGGTGTCTGAGCCTAGAGCCACCGACTGAGAAACCGGTTGGGTGGTTATGGCCGGAGCCTGAACCAGCGCCAGCGGCACACTGACGCTCTTCACTGCCCCGATAGCATTGGATACCAGAACTGAATAGTTGCCGAGATACTGCGACTTCACATTGGACCGCGTGTAGGAGCTGCTGTTGGCGCCGGCCACGCGGGTGGAGTTCAAAAACCATTGGTAAGTCATGGGGTCCGACCCCGCCGCCATAACATTGAAGGTGGCAGAGGAACCCAGGGTCACGTACTGCGGTTCAGGTTGGCTAACAATCACCGGAGCTTCGATGATTCCCAAAACCGCCCCCGCACTGAACACGGAGCCCACGACATTGGTCACTTGCACGGCGTAATTGCCGGCGTTGGCCACCTGGACATTGTTAAGCGTGTAACTGCTCGTGGTGGCCCCGGTGATCGGGGCCCCATTGAACAGCCATTGGTAAGCCAAGGGCGCGGTCCCGGTGGCAGTGACACTGAACGTGACGTTTGACCCGAGGGCAACCGATTGACTCACCGGCTGCGTCGCGATCATTGGCGGCTGCAGCACGGTCAGAGCGGCCGAACTGCTCACCACACTTGCGGCGGTATTAGTCACTTGCACGGCGTAATTGCCTGCGTTGGCCACCTGGACATTGTTAAGCGTGTAACTGCTCGTGGTGGCCCCAGTGATTGGGGCCCCGTTGAACAGCCATTGGTAGCTCAAAGGTGAGGTGCCCGTGGCGGTCACGCTGAATGAGGTTGTTTCGCCCACAACCACGGACTGGTCCATAGGTCCGCTGGTGATGGCTGGAGCCTGAACTTCTGCGAGGGGAACAGAGTAGGAAACCTCGTTCGAGGGAATGCTTTCCAGGCCGAAATCGTCATGAGCTGCGACCATGAAATAGTAAACGACGTTCGTAGTGAGTCCTGCGACTCGGACGTCGGTAACGTTTCCAGCTTCCAGGCGACCGGAGTATTGGCCGCTGTAGTAGCCGTAATAAACATTATACCCCGTGACCTCAGGGCTGGGGCTGGGCGACCAGCCCAATCTGACCGTGTATCCCGTAGAGTCGGGTCCTGCAAACGTCAACTGCGCGTGCACCCCGGCCTGGAAACAGCCGAACAACACCATCAGAATCCACACCCGCAGGACTGCACGCATAATCACATTCAAATCGACCCGATTCCGGGCCATTTGTGATGATGAAGCAGGCGACGTGCCGGAAGGCACCCCTGGGTTAGCGTCTATGGTCCGTCGTCCTTGGGGCGGGTTGAATTCTCAACGAACACCTGGTCAAGGTCAGAACCCACTAAAGCATATACCCCAGCCAGTTGCGCACCTCGCCCGAAAACCGGCTCCTTGCTTACCGTGGCGGCTTGGTCAGAGCTAAACTGAAAGGGCAACCGGGAGCTGCCATTTGTGGAACGATGGGGCTGATTCCAGATGACTCTGATGCCCTGAAAAAGTGCAGGAACAGGACAGAGGTGTCCTGACGAGATGACTGCTGGAAGACGATACTTATTCGGGCGGAAAGCAGCCCAGGAAACGAAACCGAAAGCTTCTGTCAGCGGGCTTTTTCCCGCCACCCGCGTACACCAACAAGGCCGGCGCAACCGCCGGCCTTGTGGACGCAAACAACAGGAGGAGTCTAGCGATTCTTCCGCATCCTGCGAATTGTGCTGGCGGCAAAGGGCAGGAGCAGCAACGCACCAGCGATGATGGTGGAAGGCTCGGGAACGGGGGCCAGCACAGATTGCTTATATACCAACTCGCCATTGACCGTTCTCGTAAGATTCATGACCCATACGCCGAACTCACGATCGGCTGCGTCCACTTGTCTCAATTCATCAAGATTAGCATAAGTATAGTCCGTACTACCAAGCGGTTTGAAGTAATCTAACGCCTTTTGCAGGAACTTGTTGTCACTGGACTCTCCCGCCAAGCCGGCAATGATAGGACTTTGTTGTCCAGCTTTGACATAAGGGCCACGCAAAAACGATTCGTTTTCGAGCCACCAAAGGGCCGCTTGGAGTAATCCCGCGTCCTCGGCAGTGTTTCCGTAGCCAATCTCCGTTGGATTCCAGAGAAACCGGCTGTAGAGCCACGCGGTCGCTTTTGAAATCGGATCACTGCCTGCATCAAAGTTGTTGGGGTCTGGCCCGCCTTGGACCGCATAGGTCGCAAATGTCGCGTCGTAAATGCCGGGAATGTTTATGTTCTCGTAGGCCTCCAGACAGAAGGTCTCAAAGGGATCCATCCCTGGAACAAAAGCTTTGAACTCGCCAGCGTGTCCGTAATGAGCGTCTCCCCACTCCATACGCACCTGAACCGCCGCCTGAACCATCGATACCCCCATTATCCCCACTATTCCCGCTACCAAACATAGTTTCTTCATCGGTACACCTTTCTAAACTTCATTGCACTTTTCGACACTGCCCTTCCCCATCTCAGTTTTGCCTCCACACCAGAGCTTTTCGAGAATCGCAGTTGCAGTACCTATTAGCTATGATTGGATCTTTACCACAAAACCTGGCTCTTGGCTATCCTGCTTTAGGACAAGTATGTACACATTTGGGACATCAAACGGATCAGGCTGAGAACCTCCGCACCGGATCGAACACTGCCCCACAGTCGGAATTGTGCAACAAAGAACGGGCCCATCGGTGTGGCACTCGAAGGGTGGCCAGGAACAGAGAGAGCCACAGGGCTAGCCATGAATAGCAAGGTTCAAACTGCAGTCCTTGGTGAAAATACATTCGGCACGAGCCCGAAGCGGGCCGGGTCGCTAACCAGGGTTGGCTGAACGGATCGTTTCTTTAAGACGGTAAAACCGGCTGCCGTGGCGACCTGAGTCGCGATCTTTATAGCTCAAGCTCCCAGCGGCAGACATCGTATTGGTTGCCAGAGGAATCCAATGTTTGAGGTCCGTCGAGGCTTCGATGACATATCGTACTCCTGCATTGCCTTTCAAAACACACACAAATCCTCCGCCGGCCACTTCCTGGCTTGCCAGTTGAACTGTCGGCTCGACGATAACTCGCACTGAGGTTAGTGCCAACTCACCATGCACTGGCCCTGCAGGAGTCCACCAATCAAACGGAATCCAGCCCTGGGCCGCACCCAACTCGAGGTGGGAAGTCGGTAGTTCTGCCACGATGTTCCCCTCGGTCCAGTTAGCCGTATAACCAGGATGCGTGCCGGACATGATCTGAGCCCCGTTGTAAGTTCCCGCCATCGCCACCACCAGGTAATAGGTCCCGGGAGTCATCGGCGCCGTCAGATTCACGTCCACCGTTTCCGTGCTCACTCCCGTCCCGATCCAACTATTCTCCACCCAGTAAGATGTCTCCGGATTACCCCAGGTGGGCGTCACCGCCACGGGCGCAACGGCACTCCCGGACATCCCGTTGCTGACGATAATGCTGAAGGTCCCTTGCAGCGAAGCCCCAGGAGCCACCTTGATCTCTCGGCGCGCAGCCGATACAAGTTGGCCCGCGAGTGTTCCGCTTCCCAAACGGACGGTGTTCAAAGGTTGGTAACTGCTGGTTCTGCAATACTGCAAGCTCACTGGACCATAGGCGTGGTCGGCCGTGCTATAGGGGGTCCAGGTCGTCCCGGTCGTACTGTAAACCGCGGACAACACTGCCGCATCACCTGTTGTGGATACAACCGTGCTGTAGTGGTACCACTGATCCCCACCGGAGTATTCTCGGCTTACCAGGTCATACTCCGTGTTGGCCGCAAGCACCGCCGGGATGGCCAGCAAGGCATGTTTCAGTTGGTTGGCAACCCCGCCCGCAGGTGTCCAGACCACGCTGGCTACGGTCACCCCGCTGCCAACCTCCACTAACCGCAGCTCATGATTCTGAACATTGCCTTGAATATAGATTCTTCCCAGTGCACTTACCTCCAAGGGACTCGGTCCCACCTTCAACCGCATTCCCAACCATCGGTCAAAGCCGTTCTGCAAGGTGGTGAGCGTCATCTCCGTCACAAAGTCCAGTGGCGCACAATTGCTATCATCGTCGCTGATCGTCACCGCCGCGCTTGCAGGCGTCCCTATCGTGTACCCACTTCCCGGGGCCAACCGCACCATCACCGTCTCCGGATTCTCCACCGCACTGTCATCCACCACGCTCACCACTTGGGTCGCCGTAGCCGACCCTGCCGCAAACTTGACCGAGGTCCCTATCGACGTGTAGTCGCTCCCGCTAGCGGCCGTCCCGCTCACGCTGTAGCTGACCGTCAATGCCAAAGCCGTAGATCCCGTCCGTGTAAACGTAAACGCCCCGCTCCCCTGCCCGCTCCCAGGCTCTCCGGCTGACGCGTCCGTCGCCGCCATGCTCACCACCGGCAAGGCCACCGCCACCTGCCGGAACCGCACCGCATCGGCCATCACATAGCCCGACGTGCCCCCAGTCCCTATCTTCACCCATCCTCCGATCCCAGCCGCAAAACTATTCGTCCCAATCACAAACCACTGGCTCCCGTTCTTCTGCTGGTCCACCACTACCGTGCTCAGTCCCCCGGCGTGCGCGATCTCCACCGGCACGTTTGCCGGCCGGTTGGCTCCCGCTACATACCACAACGCCACTTCCCATTCCCCCGCACTCGGCAGGTTCGGTATAAACCGCACCGACTTGCTCCCTTTAAGCTCATTGCGGTCATGCAGGTAATTCGGACCCCAGGCCCCGGTAGCAGTACTCAGACTCCACGAACCCACCACCTCCACCTGCGCCGTCCCATTCGCGTTATCCACAATCACCTCGGCCACGTCGACTTGATCATCGTCGCTGATCGTCACCGTCGCGCTTGCAGGCGTCCCTATCGTGTAACCACTTCCCGAGGCCAGCCTCACCACCACCGTCTCCGGATTCTCCACCGCACTGTCATCCACCACGCTCACCACTTGGGTCGCCGTAGCCGACCCCGCCGCAAACTTGACCGACGTCCCTATCGACGTGTAGTCGCTCCCACTCCCCGCCGTCCCGCTCACGCTGTAGCTGACCGTCAATGCCAAAGCCGTGGAACCCGTCCGCGTAAACGTAAACGTCCCGCTCCCCTGCCCGCTCCCAGGCTCTCCGGCTGACGCGTCCGCCGCCGCCACGGTCACCACCGGCAAGGGAAGCTGCCGGAACCGCACCGCATCGGCCATCACATAGCCCGACGTGCCCCCGGTCCCTATCTTCACCGATCCTCCGGTCCCAGCCATAAAACTATTCGTCCCAATCACAAACCACTGGCTCCCGTTCTTCTGCTGGTCCACCACTACCGTGCTCAGTCCCCCGGCGTGCGCGGTCTCCACCGGCACGTTTGCCGGCCGGTTGGCTCCCGCTACATACCACAACGCCACTTCCCATTCCCCCGCACTCGGCAGGTTCGGTATAAACCGCACCGACTTGCTCCCTTTAAGCTCATTGCGGTCATGCAGGTAATTCGGACCCCAGGCCCCGGTAGCAGCACTCAGACTCCACGAACCCACCACCTCCACCTGCGCCGTCCCATTGGTGTTATCCACAATCACCGTGTCCGTGGCATCCGAACCCAGGGGAACAGAATAGGAAACCTCGTTGGAGGGAGTGCTTTCCAGGCCGTAATCGTCACGAGCTGCGACCATGAAATAGTAGACGACGTTGGCCGCCAAGCCTGCGATTCGGACGTCGGTAACGTTTCCAGCTTCCAGGCGGCCCGAATACTGGCCGCTGTAATAACCGTAGTAGACGCTATACCCCGTAACCTCAGGGCTGGGGCTGGGCGACCAACCCAATCTGACCGTATATCCCGTGGAGTCGGGTCCCTCAAACGTCAACTGCGCCTGCACCCGGGTCATGGAGCAGCCAAACAAAACCACCAAAATCCAGACCCGTAGAACTACATGCACAATCATCGGGTTCGATGCGCTGAGGCTTGGCCGGTGCCTTGGAAAGTCAATCGGCTAAACTTGGAATGCGACTTGTGAGCTCTTGGTTGTCGTTTGATCATCACTATGAACGGGTTCCACGGAAGTTCTGCAGTTCATCACCATAACCTGACCCGCCATGGAGGGGGCGCGCGCGTGACTTACCCGTCTCTGCGTGTAAAGGTCGAATTCTCATCTTAGAAAGTGCCGTTTTGGGGCCGCATTGGCCTCCAAAACCGCTCACCGGTGCCGTAAACCTTCATTTCTCTACAGTTCGTTGGCACAATCCCGTGCCTAAAAGGCCGATAAAATCACTCGATCAAGCCGAGCGGCGTCTTTGTTCTCACTGGCACCCTTGCCGGGCTCAGGAACGCTTCCGCCAGCGCTGCGCTACGACCAGGATTCCGCAAAAAGCATGATCCCAAAAAAGCTCGTAACTTCTAGGCGCTAGCGCGACTTCATTCAAGGTCCTTTTTTGATGTTAAGAGCTCAAAACGCGTGAAAAACCTGGCAATCGTCAGAATTCTCTGATGTAAGTAGTTGACCGCTAATACGAATGGGCGCACTTCGTGTTTTTGGAGCTTTCGCCAATTTTTTTACGCTTTCTCAGACCTTTTTTGTGGTGATCCGAACCGGGTCTGCAACGTTCCTCCCTGGAAGGTCAGTTTCAAATTCGGGGGCACCTCTTCCATCCTCTTAATCCGCTTGCCCACCAGATGCTTTATAAGCGTCATGCACCGGCAGCCGTGAAATACCTTCGCGAGCACGATTTGATGTGCATCGGAGTCATTCTGGCAGCAACAGACTGCCTCCGCCTGGACGGGGTTGGCGGGGCGGAGAGGGAGTAGCACTTCCCCTTGCCGGGTATGCGTAGGACTCTAACCAATAATTGAGTGCGCCCTGCCGGGCGCACATAAAGCAAGGCCGGCCCTAGGAAGCCGGCCTTGTGAACGCAAACAACAGGAGGAATACTAGCTGGTTTTCCGCATCCTGCGGATCGTGCTGGCTGCAAAGGGCAGGAGGAGCAACGCACCAGCAATGATGGTTGAGGGTTCGGGAACGGGGGCTAGAACATCCTGACGGAACTTACCAGTGGAATCGGTCAGATTCATCACCCACACTCCATAGCCTCCTGGCGCATTGAGGTCGCTAGGATTGATGTTTAGTGAAATCCACCAATCCGGATCAAGATATGGATTGCCAGTGACCCCTGTAATTTCATCCTCGAACGACCAAATAGCATTCTGTAAGTAGTTAGCCCTCGCCTCACTGTGGTCATAGTCTTTAAGTGTGCCCGCTAACATTTGACTGTAGAGATAGGCTGTACCAACCTTGATAACATCCTTGTTGGGGTCGCCATCATTGTCGTTATCCGTGCCGCCAAGCACTGCGCCGTCGTTGAACTGGACGTTATACCAAACTTTAAGGCTCAAGTCCTCGTCTTTTTCGAGACAGAAGGTTATAAAACTTGCGAGCGTAGTCTGAGTGTTAGCATCTCTGAGAGTAGCATAGAACTCACCTCCGCGTGTGTTACCTGGCCCATCAGCTAGTTGCACCTGCACCGCCCCCTGCACCATTGGCACCGCCATCAGGCTCGCCAATCCTACTACTAACCATAGTTTCTTCATTTTTTTACTTCGTTTTTTCACCGCCCCCCCTGCCTTCCAACTCGACGTCTGAGCCAAGATTAAAGCGTGGTCGCGATAAATAGTTGTTTTATGATTCGTACTAATACCATATCAAGAGCTTATTAGCTAGGCCGTTTTGGGACAAGATTGTACACAATTGGGACACTGGTGCGGGGAGCAAGAATAACGGCGATTGCCATGGGGGCGGAAGACTGAATAGAGGATCTTGGTTTGGCTCTTTCAACAATTATTCAGGTTGGACACCCGACCCAACCGGTGTTGGGATTCACGGACGCGCATGATATTCACGGCCGATTTGACCTGAACGTCTGCGAACCGCTCTGTCCCAAAAGTGTATAAATCATGGCGGATAAATGATATATTCCGCCTGCCAGCCACCAGGAGGGCATGTCCCAAAACTGTACTAAAATGTCCCCAAAACTGTGTAGACAGACACTAGTTTAAGTGTAATAATTCCATTCATAAGCCCAAGGAATAGGGCCGTCGATGGGCGGACACCGAACTTTGGCAGGGGAAAAACATAAAATCCATAACCTATACTCAAAAGGTGAAAAGAAAGGCAGTCCAAATTATGAAGAAACTACCAGGGTTAAGCGCGGCATTGCTCATTGCCGGATTGTGCGTCGGTGCCAACTTCAGTGCGAAAGGGGCGTTATACTTAACCCCAACCGGCCCTGATGGCGTCGGTATCGACAATGCCATACTACTTCCTGGAGGTGCCAATCCAGCACCCTCAGCCATTGCTGCGGCTTTAGGTGTCTCCCTCGCGAACCTCACTCCCGTGCTCTTCAAGGATGAGGAGGCTAAATACCTGTCCGGATCGTACGATGTCATCTACAATTACAACGGCGTATCTGAAGACACGGCGCTCGTTTACAAGGGCGATCCCAAGGAGTTTTTTGGCACGTCCAAACTCACTTGGTTCTTGGCTAAAGACGGCGCTGCAGGGCATTACCTGTGGAACCTTACAGACATCTGGGATGGCAAAGAAACGCTCGTGATTCGCGGCAGCGAGCTTTGGCCAGGGCCAGGCGAATTATCACACTTCGAAATCGGTGGCGCTGCCGTACCCGAACCCTCCACCATCATTGCCGGCGCGTTGCTTCTCCTCCCCTTCGCTGCCAGCACTCTTCGCAGATTACGACGCAAACATGCTTGATTGAACCCCAGGTTCAGTCGCCAGGCCGACCCGCCAAAAGGTCGGCCTGGTCTTTTTCAAGACTCCCGTTCCAATCACAACAGGAGTTAAAGCAAACATGATTCTTTAAACGCGAGGCTAGACGCCAGTCGACTGAATCCCCGGGTATTTGAAGGCAAAATCGGCATTGCAGCGGGGAATCGGCCACATGGCCTATATATGTATGTTTTATGTCCTAATTATGTATTTTTAGCCGCCGGGTTACGGGGTCGGGTTACGTCCCAAAAGTGTACTATGATGTCCCGTTAAGGTACAGACAGAACCGCTCAAATTGTGTAAGAATGTTGCCAGAAGTTCCAGAGATTACGGACCGCCGACGGGCGAAATCCAAACTCTGGGATAAGATAAACAAAAAACACCTATAGGTTAAAAAAACGCGGGACAAAGAAAGGCGGGATAAATTATGAAAAAATTACAAGGGTTAAGCGCGGCAATACTGATTGCCGGATTGTGTGTCGGGGCGAGTCTGAGTGCGAGCGCTGCTGTGGATATTACCCTTAATAAGGACACGTTTGGCACGATACCTTATGACACCTTCTTCGCACAGACTGCCAACCCCAGTGCAGGACAGATCGCGGATGCGATTGGCGCTACGGTTGACCAAGTTTGGAAAGCTGACTATCCGAGTTTAGCGTTAGGTTCAGGGTACACTATCGTGTATGACCCCACAGATGGCACAGGAAAGGCCACAATTACCTGGAATGGGGATTGGTACGTTGACACGACAAAGCCGACATACTTGATCGTGAAGGATGGCGCTTACAGCGAGGTTGATGGTATAGCATACGGTGGCTCTTACTTGTGGAAGTTGCAAGGTAAATGGGATGGTCAAGGAACCATAACAATACTGGATATGTTTCCTGGAAATGGAAGCGCGATCTCCCATATAGAACTGGGCGGCACTGCCGTCCCCGAGCCCTCGACCATGATTGCCGGTGCCCTGCTGCTTCTGCCGTTTGCGGCGAGCACGGTGCGTGCGCTGCGGCGGAAACGCGAGCAGGTGTAAGCGATCAGCGTTAAATCTCTTTTTAGCCAACAGGCCGATCCGTGAGGGTCGGCCTCTTTGTTTTCAGATTCTGATATCAGGAAGTGAACAATCAGGTGTTCAAGCCGGCTTGAACACCCGTCCCCACGCCGCATCCAACCGCCTCCAAGAGCTTATTCCCGCACCCTGCCGCCCCGGCGGAGCACCGGCTTTAACGAGAAATCCTCCCACACCCATTCACCACGCGCCGGTCCCGGCGAAACTTGACACCCAGCTCGGGGGTGGCATGATCAAAACGTCTCCGGTCCTAATCCTGCGCGTTAGCTTAGGGTTGGCGATTCTGTTGGGTATGGCAAACTCGTCCGTGGCTGCGGGGCTTGGCCAGGGAATAGGGCTTGGCGGTGAACTTTTTCAGACGTTATGAGATCGCGAACTGATTTGTGGCGTCCGGTCCTCAACACGATCCTCCTGTGCGGGGTGGCGTGTGGCGCGGGGTTGCTCGCCGGTTGCGGCAAGGGCACCGGTGCCACCGCTGCCCCACCCGCACCGCTGGTGGAGGTGGCGAAGGTGTTGGTGGCGGACGTGCCGGTGTTCGATGAATATGTCGGCCAGACGGAGGCCACCGCCAATGTCGAGGTGCGGGCCCGAGTGGAGGGTATCCTCGAGGAGATCCTCTTCCGCGAAGGAACGGGGGTGACCAACGGCCAAGTGCTGTTCAAGCTCGAGCAAGCGCCCATCATCGTCAAGGTCGCGCGGGCCAAAGCCAATCTGGCCGAAGCTGAAGCCTCCCTGGAAAAGGCCGAGCAAGACATTTCCCGGTACGAACCTCTGGTCGCCGCCCAGGCCATTCCGCGCCAGGACCTCGAGAATGCACGCTCGGCACGAAAGCATGCGATCGCGTCGGTAGCGGCGGCCCAGGCGGACCTGGATCGTGCCAACCTCGAACTCGGCTACACCGTGATCACCGCGCCGATCGATGGGCTGATTGGGGATAAGGAAGCTGATATTGGCGAGCTGGTAGGCGGTTTCAACAAATCGCTGCTGGCTACGATTTCCCCAACCAACTTTATTTGGTTCAATGCCAACGTCAGCGAAGGACAATACCTCGAGTCCGCACGCCATTGGTGGGCCCAGCAACGGGGCCATTTCCCCACGCGCCTCATCCTCGCGGATGGCACGGAGCACTCGGAAACCGGTCAGTTCATTTCCGCCGACCGCACGATCGACCCGAAAACCGGCACCCTGCGCGTCCGCGCGGAATTTCCGAACCCGGGAGGCATCCTGCGGCCCGGCCAGTTTGGGCGGGTGCGCCTGATGGTAGCCGCCATCACCAACGCCGTGATGGTGCCCCAGCGGGCCATCCAGGAAATCCAGGGCACCTACAGCGTTTTCAAAGTGGATGCGGACAGCAAAGCCAAGTTCACCCGCATCACACCCGGCCCTCGAGTAGGGCCGCTCTGGGTCGTGATGTCCGGGCTGGAACCGGGCGACACAGTGATTGTGGAAGGCCTGCTGAAGGCGCGCGACGGCTTGCCGGTCAGCGCCGTGGTCACCAACATCAGCGACGCCCCAATCCAGGCCGCGCGCAAGTTGATCCCCGGAAAAACCTGACGGCCACGGAAACGATGGCTATGAACAGGCAACCCCTATTCCCGATGGACCGGATGCCACGAACGGCAGCACGGAGGCGGCCTTTGCGGCACCTCTCCTCGGGTCCAGTGTCATTCACATTAAAGCCCGGCGCCGCAATGGCGCGATGGGCCTAACCCAGGCAACGCATGGCAGAGTTCTTTATTCGGCGCCCCATCGTCGCGATGGTGATTTCGATCCTCATCGTCATCATTGGCACGTTCACCCTCACGCGGCTGCCGGTATCGGAATACCCGGAGGTCAGTCCGCCGGTGATCAACGTGAGCGGCAACTTCCGCGGCGCAGATGCCGAGGCGGTGGAAGCCACCGTAGCCACACCGCTGGAGAGTGAAATCAACGGCGTCGAAAATATGTTGTACATGAAGTCGCTGAACTCCAGCGATGGCGCCTTGAACCTGACCGTCACCTTCGACCTGGGCAGCGACGTCAATATCGCCCAGGTAAACGTGCAAAACCGCGCCAGCCTCGCCCAACCCCGCCTGCCGGAAGCGGTCACTCGCGAAGGCATCAAAGTCCAGCGGTCCAGCCCGGACATCCTCATGGTTGTGGGGCTTTACTCGCCCAAAGAAACTTACGACGGCATCTTCCTCGCCAATTACGCCGCGATCAACATCGTGGATGCCCTGGCTCGCGTCCCCGGCGTCGGCCAGGTCAATAACTTCACCGCCCAGGATTACGCCATGCGACTCTGGCTCCGCCCCGACCGACTGGCCTCCCTGGGCATCACACCGAGCGACGTCATGTCCGCGGTGCGCGAGCAAAACGTGCAAGCCGCCGCCGGCTTGATCGGCGCGGAACCGGCACCGCCGGGCACGGAATTCCAATACAATGTGCGCGCCAGCGGACTTTTGCGCGAACCAAAGGAGTTCGAGGAAATCATTGTCCGTTCCAACCCCGACGGCTCCCAGGTCAAAGTCAAAGATGTCGCCCGCGTGGAACTCGGCGCCCAAATGTATAAAGCCGTCGCCCGCCTCAACGGAGTGCCGGCTGCCGCCCTCGGCATTTACCTGGCCCCGGGCGCCAACGCCCTGGCGACCGGCGAGGAAATCAAACGGCAATTGCGGGAGATGGCTTCGCGTTTCCCCCCGGATATGGCCTATGAGATCGTGCTGGATGCCACGGAGCCAATCACTGCTTCCATGGAGGAAATCGTCCACACTCTCTTTGAGGCGCTCGCACTGGTCATCCTTGTGGTGTTCATCTTCCTGCAAAGTTTTCGCGCCACATTGATTCCCATGCTCACGGTGCCAGTCGCCTTGCTGGGCACGTTCATGGTGTTCCCTTTGCTCGGGTTTACCGTCAACACCCTCACCTTGTTTGGCCTGGTGCTCGCCATCGGCATCGTGGTCGACGACGCCATCGTGGTGGTGGAAGCCGTACAACACCACATCGAGCACGGCATGTCTCCCCGCGACGCCACGGTCCAGGCCATGAAGGAGGTGTCCGGGCCCGTCGTGGCGATTGCGCTCATTCTGTGCGCCGTCTTTGTGCCGGTGGCCTTTATGGGGGGCCTCACTGGAAGGCTCTATCAGCAATTCGCCATTACGATCGCGGCTTCAGTGCTCTTTTCCGCGCTCAATGCGCTCACGCTGAGCCCTGCTCTGGCGGCGAAGTTATTGCGCCCGCCGAAACCCATGCGCGGGCCGCTCGGAGCCTTCTTCAAGGGTTTTAATCGCGGCTTCGACGCCGCCACCTCGGGTTATGCCGGCATCGTCGGTTTTCTGGCTCGCCGCGCCGCACGGGCCATGTTGCTGCTGGTGGTGGTGGCTGTCGGTATCTGGCTCATCAACCGGGTGGTGCCGGGCGGTTTCATTCCTGATGAAGACAAAGGTTACGTCATGGTGTCGGCGGAACTGCCGGATGCCGCCTCGCTCCAGCGGTCGGATGGCCTGACCACCAAAATCGAGCGTCTTTTGAAAAGCAATGCCGGGGTGGAATCATTCGTTTCCTTGTCCGGCTTTAACATGATGTCGGGAATTTATGCCCCCAACGCGGCCACTCTGTTCGTTGGGTTGAAGGATTGGAAAGAAAGAAAAACGCCCCAACTGCACGCCAAGGCGATTGTCCGGGACATCATGATCGGCGCCATGCGCTTTCCCGAAGGCCGCGTGCTCGCCTTCGGACCCCCTTCCCTGCCTGGTTATGGAAACGCCTCTGGCTTCACCTTCGAACTCCAGGACCGCAGTGGCGGCTCCGTCGAAAAGCTCGCGCTCATGACCAAACGCTTTGTCGAGGAAGCCTCCAAACGCCCGGAATTGGCCCGCCTTTACTCCGGGTTTCGTCCCGTGGTGCCGCAGGTCAAAGTGGACCTGGACCGCGATAAATGCCGCGCGCTGGGTGTCAATGTCGCCGATGTCTACACCACCCTGCAGTCTTACCTCGGCGGCGCGTATGTGAACGATTTCAACCGCTTCGGCCGCGTCTACCGCGTGTATATGCAAGCCGAGCCCCACTACACCGGTGTGCCCTCGGATATCCAGCGCTTCTACGTTCGCTCCAGCGGTGGCGACATGGTCCCGCTCAGCACGCTCGTCACGGTCAGCCCCACTTCCGGCCCCCAGTTCACCATGCGCTACAACCTCTTTCGCGCGGCCGAAATCTCCGGCGCCCCTGCCCCCGGCTACAGCTCAGCCCAGGCGGTAGCGGCAATGGAAGCCGTCGCCCGCGATATTCTGCCCAACGACTTCGGCTACGAATGGACCGGGCTCACTTACCAGGAGAAAAAGGCCACCGGGCAATCCGGCGTCATCTTCGGACTGGCGATCATCTTTGTGTTCCTCCTCCTCGCCGCCCAATATGAGAGCTGGTCCCTCCCCTTCTCGGTCCTGCTCGCCACCCCGTTGGTGGTCCTGGGAACTTACCTCGGTTTGCTGACTCGCGGTTTCGATAACAACGTCTACGCCCAAATCGGCATGATCATGCTCATTGGGTTGTCGGCGAAAAACGCGATCCTCATTGTCGAATTCGCCAAAATGAAACGGGAAGAGGGCAAATCCGTATTCGACGCCGCCATCGAGGGCGCCCGCCTCCGGCTCCGCCCCATCCTCATGACCTCCTTTGCCTTTATCCTCGGCGCGGTCCCCCTCGCCATCGCCACCGGGTCCGGCGCCGAATCCCGCAAGGTCATGGGCACCGCCGTCGTCTTCGGCATGTCCCTGGCCACGCTCGCCGGTGTCTTTATCATCCCCGCCTGCTACGCGTTCGTTCAGGGATTGTCCGACAGATTCGGCAGAAAATCCCCTGAATCGCCGGTCGCCGCCGCCCCGCCCCCGGGCGGGCCAGCCGCAGTCGAACCCTCTGCACACTGATGAAAACTGCTCTTCGAGATTTCCGCCTGGCCGGCCTCGTCCTCGGCCTCGCGATCCTGGCCGGCTGCAAAATCGGTCCCGACTACGAGCGCCCGGCTCTGTCCGAACCCGCCAGCTTCCGCCGTGCCCCCACCGACACCAATACCGCCGACGCCTCCATCTCCGCCGCGGCTTTGCCTTTCTCCGCCCTGTTTCCCGACCCCCAGCTCAACGCCTATATCGACGAGGCCCTCACCAATAATTTCGATATCAAAATCGCCGCCGCCCGCGTCCTCCAGGCCGAAGCCGCCGCCCGCGTCACTCGCTCCCAGCTCTTCCCCACTATCGCCGCCGGCGGCGATTGGACTACCAGCCGCACTTCCCAACGCGGTCCCAGCGCCGGCGCCCCCGATCCCCAGGTCGAATTCGGTTCCGCCTTCGTCGCCATGCCCTCTTACGAGCTGGATCTCTGGGGCCGCCTCCGCTGGGCCAACGACGCCGCCCGCGCCCGCCTCTTCGCCACGGACGCCACCCGCCACGTCGTCCGCCAAACCCTCCTGGCCCAGGTCGCCGCCGCCTACTTCGAACTCCTCCAACTCGACTCCGGCCTCGAAGTCTCGCGCCAGTTGCTCTCCAGCGGCTCCAAATCCATGGATCTCACCATGGAACGTCAGCAGCACGGCGTCGCCGCCATGCAGGACGTCCGCCAGGCCGAAGTCCTCGTTCGCACCGCCGAAGCCAGCATCATCGATTTTCAGCGCCGCATTCAGCTCAAAGAAAACGAACTGTGCCTCCTGCTGGGTCGCAACCCCGGCAGCCTCCACCGCGGCCCAGCACTCACGGAGCAAGTGGTCCCGGCCTCCATCCCCGCCGGGCTCCCCTCCGAACTCCTCTCCAACCGGCCCGACATCCGCAGCGCGGAGGAACTCTTGATCGCCTCCCATGCCGATGTCGGCCAGGCCAAAGCCGCCTTCTTCCCCCAACTCACCCTCACCGGCTCTTACGGGTTCCAAAGCGTGGCGCTCTCGGATCTCTTCACCGCTCCCGCCCGCACCTGGCAATTCGGACCGGCCTTGTCCGCGCCCCTCTTCACCGGTGGTCGACTCCGCGGCAACCTCAAACTCGCCCAGGCCCAATTCGAGGAAGCCGTCGCCGCCTACCAAAAAACCGTCCAAACCGCCTTCCGCGAAGTCTCCGACGCCCTCGTCGACTACCAGCGCCTCCGCGAATTCACCGCCAAACAACTCGAACTCACCGAAGTTTACCGCGACGTTATGCGCCTCGCCAACCTCCGCTACGAACAAGGCGTCACCAGCTACCTCGAAGTCCTCTACAACCAGCAAAAACTCTTCGAAGAGGAACTAAACCTCACCCAAGCCCAACTCAACCAACTCACAACAGTCGTCCGCCTCTACCGCGCCCTGGGCGGCGGCTGACCTGCGAACTTCGCCCTCACTCTTCACTCCCCACTTCACCCTCGCTACCCCCCCTTTTAAATCTCAAATCTGAGATCTGCAATTCCCAAGGTCTCACAGTCCCATATATGCAGCGAATGAGCGGGCAGCCCCAGCAGGCACACCCAAAGCCGGTCGCAGACCGGCGCTCCGATCGCACGGCCCGTCGGCGCCCCGGAGCGGCGGCTGAGAATAGCCCGGCCACTTCAGTGCCGGGAAAAAGCCACCATAATGTGCCGCGAGTCCCGGAGGGACGATTGAGCTTCTGTCAAAACAGGATTCGTTCAGCCTTTCACGCTTCCTCCGCAATCCCGTTGGTATCGACTTCAAACAGCAGAAACTCACGCGCGAAGATGAAGGAGAAGGTGACGGGCAAATAGGTCGTGGATGCCGCCCTCTCATTAGCACCTGGCTTCACGCTCGGGTTCGCACCTGGCTTCAGCCGGGTGCGTCAAACCCATCAAAAGTTTCCGGGACCAAACCCTACACCACCAAGACGCACCAACCTCTCATTAGCACCTGGCTTCAGCCAGGTGACCCGGGCCCCGCAACGTCCCCCGGAGCCGTTTCAACGGCTTTCAACACCGGCCCTCACCCCACCCACGCGATAACGGGATCCAGGGGAGACCAATCCCAACGGGATTGAATCATTTAGCGAAGGGTTGGGCCGGTCACGGCCCTACCCTGGAAAACACCCCCCACAACCAAACCAACCCTGAAAGGGTTGGATCCAAACCAACCATCCCCCACCAAAACAACGTCCCCCCCCATTTACGATTCGACGGTCGACGTTCGACGTTCGGGTCCTAGTCCGTAGTCCTATTCGTGTCATGAATTGTCATCAATTGTCATGAATTGTCAGTGGAATCACCCCTTCATTCCCTGCTATCTTAACTTCGTTTTTGGGTCCTTTGAACCGGTTGCCCCGTGGCCGCCTGCAGCCGCCACCCGGCTCCGTTCAGGATCCCGTTCTTTGACATATACGGTTAAATAAGCAGACGAGGCATCCAGGCCCAAGCGACCCGGGGTGCCGGGCGCGTGCACCCCAAACGCCCGCGCCCCACTCTGCACTCTGCACTCTGCACTTGCCCCAGGTCCTAAAGTCCCGCTTGGCCTTCAACCTTTCCTACAGTCCCCTTGGATTTGGTACAAAAAAGTGTAAAAAAGTACAAAGAAGTACAAAACGGTGCAGAAAAGTGCTTTAAAGTGCGGAAAAGTGCTTCGCCAGCCCCCTCAGCGGGTCGTGATAGAACCTTGAATTGGCGGACCCATAGGGCCACTATCAGCCCATGGTCGAAACTGCCTACAGATCCAACATGAGGCATTGTTCATTCCCTTCACGCCCCCTGCCCTGGCTTCACACCTTCAGCAACTTCACTCGGTCCGCCGCCCGGTCGGGCGTCTTGCTGGTGCTCGGCCTGGCGTTATCGGCCATCGGCTCTCAGCCGGCACCACTGAAGTTGAAGGACCAGGCCGTGACGGTGGTTTTCTCGGCCCGCATCATTCCCCGAGCCGGAGGTGCACTGACCTCCCCCGAACTGACACTGCGGTTGCCGATCGATCTGCCGCATCAAACCGTGGACGAGCCCGATATCGAGGGCGACCCAAAACAACGGGCTGACCTGTGGCAATCACCCGTCCTGGTTTACACGCGTTCGGAGCTGAAACCCGGCCAAATTCTCACCGGCCGCTGGAGCGCTAACGCGCGGGTGCGCGAGTTCCAATGGATCCTGCCTCCGACAAATCATTCGAAGGCTGCGGTGCTCTCCCCGGAAGAACGGAGTCTTTACCTGCGCGATGCGGTGGCGTTTGGCCTGGCCGATCCCGTGGTGCAGAATGCCGCCAAAAAAGCCGGGGAGGATAAAGCGGACCCGCTTTCACACCTCGACGCTATCTTCGAGCACGTGATGGAAAAAATGACCTACGAGCGGGACGGCAAGTGGCAACCGGCGCCGGAAGCCCTGGCTTCGGGAAAGGGCAGTTGCAGCGAGTTTACCTATGCCTTTATTGCCATGTGCCGGGCGAGCGGAATCCCCGCGCGATACGTGGGTGGCGTTGCAGGTCGTGCCGGCGTGCCGTTCCACATCGACACCGTGTTCCATCGCTACCCCCAGGCGTTCCTGGACGGCGTGGGCTGGGTCGATTTTGACCCCACGCGAAACAAACGTGCCAAAGACCGCAGACTCTATTTTGGCCGAACCTCACCGAATATGGTGTTGTTATGCGTGGGCGACGGCGGTGAAGGCTCCCTCACCGGATGGGATTACCTGGAGTCACACAGTTGGGCTGGAGGCCCTGCCAAGGCATCACGCATCCGCACGGCATGGTGGTTCCCTGAACCGCCTCCGGGCGTGCAAAAAACCGTGGCCGCGTTCCGGAGCCACTTGGCACAACCCGGCGCGGACCCCGAAACGCTCGTCGCCGAAGCCTTAGCCATCGACCACCCCTTCGTCTTGCCCTGGCTCGATGACTTGCTTTACGGACCGGGCGCCCGCGTCTCCGCCGCCAAAGCCTGTCTTAAAATCGGTGGGAACGGCGCGCTCCAGGCGGTCATCAACAGCCTCAGCCGGTTGCCGGACGAAGACGGGGACCGCCAGATCGGCAGTTTGCTGGACACCTTTACCGGTCAGAGTTTCGGCAACGACCGCGCCCAGTGGCAAGCTTGGTTGAAAAGCGGCGCCCCGCCAGCCAGCGCGGTTACCCCAACCACCTCACCGCCATGAAACTGAGTTTTTCTTTCCCGCCGGTAACGGCCAGCCTCGTCCTCGCAGCCCTGGTCTCCACGTTGACGCCAGCCTCCGGGCAGGACACCAACGCGTCCCAACCTTTCGACTTCGAAGCCGCCTCACGCAACGTCCCCAAACCACGCGACGTCTGGCCTCTGGTCCGAAAACACCTGGTTCCCCTGGAATGGAAAGTCCTGGCGAATGAAATCGTCGTCAGCGACACCGACCCGGCCAAACAACTGCGCAAAATCACCGCCCATTTCTGGTCTCAGGAACTGGCGGGAAAAAAGTGGGGACACCCCTGCGTGCTATTTCTGCCCGCGGACCCCGCTCTGAATATGACCGCCACGCGAAAGGGAAAAGTCGTCATCATTGGCTCTCCGCCGGGCGCGTATTATTCGCTGCACGTCGCGAAATTCGGTGAGCCCATAGCCGCACGCACCGGCTACCCCACCATGGTTTTGAACAATCCGGGGCTTTATCCCGACGGTGCCGAGATTGAATCCGACATCCGGGTGCTGGGACGCCTGGCAAAGGAAACCGGCCAGAACTATTACAACATGAATTGCCAGCTCGCCGTCGTCTACATCCAGGCCATGAACGCCCTGCAACAGTTCCTGGAAGTGGAGACCTTGCAAGCCGTCATCGGCGGCCACTCCAAGCGCGGGCGCAGTGCCACCGTCGCGGCCGGGATTGACCGGCGCGTGGCCGGCGTGGTGATCATGGGAAACGAAGGGGGTTACCGCACCGACAGAATTGAATCTCATCTCTCTTTCCACCATGCGTTTTTCCAGGACGACGTGACGGTGCCGGTGATGTATCTGGGGGCGACGAACGAAGACGGGTACCGCATGTTTAACGTCAACCTCCTGCAGGAACGACTGCGGCGCCCGATGACCATCGAACTGATACCCAATTACTGCCACTCCACCTGCAGCGAGATTCAATTCATGGATTTCCTGATGTGGGTCGCCCACGTATTTGATGGCCGGCCGATCACGCGCATTGTCGACGTGAGCCACCGTCGTGAAGCCCAGCGCACCGTCTTCACCGCACGGCTTGAAGGTGAAGCAAAACCGCAGACAGTCAAAGTCTGGTATGTCTTCAGCGACGATCCAGCCTGGCGCGACCTGATGTGGTATCACGTTCTGATGAAGCCAGTCGGTGACCATTACGAAGGTGTTTTACATGGAAAACTGCCGGACGCCTTCCTCATCGAGGTTGGCGACATTGCCCAGGGCATTCCCAGCTACGTGTCCAGTGTTCCGCACAAACTCACGGATGCGCCGGTCGTCGAGCGGGTTTCCCGCGGATCATTCCCGCGGTTATGGTCGCCGGAATAAACGCGGTGCGGGAGAAAGATCTCATGAATCTCTCAACAACAATGATTGGGTTTGCGGCGGCATGGCTCACGTTTGCAGACGCTTTTGGAGACGTGCTGACGGAGGTCACGCGACAGCAACCCGGCACCACCCGCCGGCATTCCAGCGGGTTGTTCGACCCCGAATCCAACGCCGATTGTTATCATTTGGCTCCGGGCGAGTCCCGCACCTTGGCCGAACTCGATGGCCCAGGCGAAATCCGGCACATCTGGTTCACGATCGCTGGCGACCGCCGCTATCCACGATCCCTCGTAATGCGGTTGTATTGGGACGACGCGGACGTCCCTTCGGTGGAGTCACCCATCGGTGATTTTTTCGCGGCCGGCAACGGCATGCGGGCCAACGTCACCACCACGCCAATCGAAGTCACCTCGTATGGTCGGGCCCTGAACAGTTATTGGCGCATGCCCTTCCGCAAAAACGCTCGCCTGGAAATGGCAAATGAGTCGCCTAACCGCCTGACTGTCTATTGCCAGATCGATTGGGTCCAACTTCCCTCTCTGCCGAATGACACCCTTTATTTCCACGCGCGGTATCACCAGGAGTTTCCCGTGAAACCCTTCTCGCCGTACACGATTTTCGCAGGCGAAGGCGAGGGACAATATGTCGGGACGGTCCTTTCCTCGCAGAACAGCTTTGGCAGTTGGTTCGGCGAAGCCGATGACCGATTCTACATCGACGGCGAGGAAACACCCTCCATCGTAGGCACCGGAACCGAGGATTACTTCACCGACGCGTGGAACCTTCGCGTGTTCACCAACCCGAACGCCGGCGTGACGATCTGCGAACCGAAAGGTGTCGATTGCCGAATGACCCTTTACCGATGGCACCTCCGCCCGCCAGTGATCTTCCGCAAGTCGCTTAAAGTGGAAATCGAGCGGCGCAGTTTCATCGAGATCACCGACCCAAAGACGGGCGCGAGACAGGAACACGATTTCAAATTCCGTCCGGACTACTTCTCCTCGGTGGCATTCTGGTATCAAAAGGGAGTCGCCAGACCATTCAGTCATCTCCCACCCTTGACGAAACGACTGAACCCGGAAACCTGGATCGAAGTGAAGGAGATGACCGACCAATTGCCGTGTTCCCCCGGGTTGAAACCGGTGAAGAAGTCCAACCGGACCTGCCATGGCAAAACGATGTTTTATGTCGCCAACGATCGTGAAGGCGCGTGGTTTGAAGTGCCCTTTAACGTGGACGAGCCGGGCCAGTATTCCCTCTCGCTCTTCCAAGTTCTGTTTCGCGATTTTGGCATTTGGAAGGTCTCGCTGCTCGGTGCGCAGACAAACCAAGTGCTGGATGCCGCCCTGGATTTCTACGACACCTGGCTCGCCCTCAAGGAAAACTCCCCGGAAAACCAAGTCTACGGAACGGTCCGCGAAAACAAGCTCGGCGTGCTGAAGCTTGCGTCGGGATCATACAAATTGCGGTTTGAGTGTGTGGGCAGCAACCCACTGTCGCGCGTGAAGGGGACGTTGAAACCCGGCTACAATCTGGCCATGGATGCCATTTCGTTGCGCAAGCTTCCCTGGGACAACCAAGAGCAGTGGCTGGCGGACTACCTGGTGCGGGAAGAGGCGCGTGAACGAGAGCAAATTCAACGCGCGAGGCAGGTGATGGGCGAGCTTACCGAGGCCGTGGAACGGTTCGCAAAAGACGTTGGCTCATATCCCCAGGTTCTCTCAGATCTGGTGAGCAAACCGGCCAGGTTGGCCTCAGCAGGTGGACGGTGGCCTTATTTTGACGGGGCGAAAATCCCCTCCGACCCATGGGGCCAACCTTACAACTACGCCTGCCCGGGCCAATTCAACCCAGGCACTTTTGACGTGTTCTCGTTCCGCGGCCACAGCCGAAACCCCGCGGGTTGGATTGGGAATTGGGAGACACCTTATGCCTTGGTCGGCGGAATCGAGGGCGAATCCCTATCGCCCTCGGCTCGGACTGCCGGTGTCCTGTCCCAGGTGCAGAGCATTTCCACGACTTCAGTCCCGCCGGTCTCCGGAGGTAAACAGTTGTTTTTGCGAATGCCAGGCGAAGGGTCCCGTGCGACATTTGTGCTCCCGAAATCATTCCAACCCGGAGAATACAGTGCCATGCTGGTCGCCCTCACATCCTGGGATTACGGCATCGTGCAATGGTCGCTGAACGGCCAACCTCTCGGCCTGCCCCTGGACAGCTACACCCCGGCGATCGGCTGCCGCAGTGTTCAGGACATCTCCGTAACCTTGCGCGCCGGGACGAACGAGTTGGGCCTGGAGGTGAAAGGTCGCAATCCGAAGTCGCGAGGGTATAACGCCGGTCTGGACGCTCTGCTGCTGCGCCCGGCTAAACCATGACGCTCGAAGCGAACTCCTTGTCCCCCGGCGACGGGGTCTCTGGCAACGCCATGATTGGCTTGACCTGACCGGGTGCGCCACCCACTTTGGCAGCGTGTTACGTTATTGCTTAGCAGCACTCATGTTAGCGGCTGGTGGGGCTTTCTGCGGGGCCGCGCCGCCGGAGCTTTCCGTCATTCAAATCCTGAATTTCAGCCAGCAACCGGCCTGGGACGCTCCGTGGCGCTTCGAACCGGTTCAGCGCAGCATGGGGTCGGGCTTCGTTATCAAGGGCAAGCGCATCATGACGAATGCGCACGTGGTTAGTTGGGCGCGGCAGATCCTGGTGCGACGCTATCAGGACCCACGACCTTACGTGGCGCAGGTGGAATTCATCAGCCACGAATGCGACCTGGCAGTCTTGACGGTGGAAGACCCGGACTTTTTCGACAATCTGCCCGCGCTGGAGTTTGGAGACCTGCCCAAAGTGCGCTCCACCGTAGTCACCTACGGGTATCCGGCAGGGGGCGAGGAGATTTCCTACACGCGCGGGGTAGTGTCGCGCATCGAGCGGCAAACTTATGCCCACACCGCGTTGCGACAGTTCCTGGCGGTGCAAACCGACGCCGCCATCAACCCGGGCAACAGCGGCGGCCCGGTGATTCAGGAAGACCACGTGGTAGGCGTGGCGTTCCAGGGGCTGCAGGGCCTCGAAAACTCCGGCTTTTTCATTCCGCCGCCGGTCATAAGCCATTTTCTGAGCGACATATTGGATGGGAAGGTGGACGGCGTGCCTCGGATCGGAATCCAGGTAGCCTCAATGCTGAACCCGGCCTATCGTGCGTGGCTCAAGCTCCCGGATAACCACCTGGGCGTACGAATAGACCGAGTCCTGCCGTTCTGCGAGGAGGAGGCGCTTAAGGAAGAAGACGTGATTTTCCGGATCGGTTCATTCCCGGTGGCCACGGACGGGACGATTCTTTTCGAGGGCAACAGGGTCGCAGCAGGACTGGCCTTCCAGTTGGCTCAAGCCTCGGAAAGCGTGCCGGTACAGGTATGGCGGGACGGTCAGGAGCTTAACCTCACCGTGCCAACCCGCGCTTGCGACAAGGATGCCGCGGCGGGATTCCAATATGACGTGCTGCCGCGGTATTTCATCCATGGCGGCCTGGTATTCACACCCCTCAGCCTCAACTACCTGAGGGCCGTGGGTGTGGATCCGGCGGATCCGAGCCGACGCGAACTGGTGTACGAACTGAGATTCCGTCCGAGTGAGGATCCGGCAAACGCGCGTTCCGAACCCATCGTACTGGCCGCAGTTTTGCCCCACCGGGTCAACGCCAACTGGACGATGGCGGGCCGAGCGCTGGTGGACCAAATCAATGGGGTCCGAATTGACAAACTGGATGACGTGATCCGGGCCTTCGAGGGTAACCGCGAGCCTTACGATTCGGTCGAATTCATTCCCAATCACAGCCTGGAATGCATCGCCCGGGAAGGCTTGGCGGAGGCCAATGCTGAAATCATGAAAGACTACGGAATTCCCAACGACCGCCGCTTATGAGAACGCATGGCATTTTCTTTTTGATCCTGGCGGCCGCTACCTGCGGGTTTTGGGAAACCCCAGCCCAGGCGGCCACGACCCGCTGGGAAGACTCGATCGTTACGCTCGATGTCGCCCGCAAAGATTACGACTTTCGCCAGCCTTGGAACACCCGGACGCGCAGCACCACCAAGACCGGTGTGGTGGTGGGCGAGCACGAGATTCTAACCACGGCGGACGAATTGTTCGATCGGACTCTAGTAAGAATTCAGAAAGGCGGTGGTGGCGAATGGTGGGCGGGCCAGGTGGCCTGGATTGATTACCACGCGAACCTGGCCGTGATCACCGCGGACTCCAACGCTTTCTGGCAAGGGCTGAGACCCGTTCAGTTCGGCTCGGCCACCAAGGACAAGAATTGGCGCATCGCCCGGTGGCGGCAGGGCAATCTCGAAGTCCGCCAGGCGGAGTTCACCGTATTTGCTGTGAGGTTGGCGGAATTGAGCGACGTGAACTACGTGACGCTCGGCTGCGACTCCGATATCCAGGGGCTTCGCGGTGGCGAACCCATTCTGGCCAACAACCATTGCGTGGGCCTCGTGACCTCCCAATCGGGTCGTTCCTGCGTGGCCACGCCCGCGTCGATGATCGAGTTCATCCTGAAGGCCCGGCGCGCCAACACGTATCACGGCCTCGGCTACTTCCATTGGATTTGGCAACCCGCTGTCAACACCGATTCCCTGCGCCGCTTCCAGCTAACCGGTCCGCCGCGAGGTGTCATCGTGATCGATGTGCCCGCACGCCGCGACGGGGTCGAACAAGTGGTCAAACCTGGGGACGTAATTCTGCAAGTAGCTGGTTTTGACGTCGACACGGTCGGCAACTACCGCGACCCGGAGTTCGGGTTGATCATGCTCGAAAACCTGTCGACGCGGAAGCGCTGCGCCGGCGACGAGGTGCCACTGAAGATTCTCCGTGACGGTAAGGAACTGGAAGTTTCCTACCGGCTGCCGAAGTATGAATACAACCTGTCCCTGGTGCCGGCGGCACGTTACGACCGGGAGCCGGAATTCTTCAGCGTAGGCGGCCTCGTTTTTCAACCACTGGACCGGGAATTTCTCGAAACCTGGGGAGCGGATTGGCAGAAAAATGCCCCGATGAGACTTTCCTACTACCATGGCCAGCCTGTGACCGAACGGCCCGCGCTGGTGGTGCTTTCCCAAGTTCTGCCCGACCCCTACAACACCGGCTACCAGGAGCAACGTTATCTGGTGGTCGACAAGGTTAACGGGACGCTCATCAGCCGGGTGCAACAAATTCAGGAAGCACTGAAGCATCCGGTAAACGGATTTCACATTATCGAATATATGCGCGGCGATAGCCTTCAGCGCATGGTGCTGCGGGCCGGCGCTGTCGAAAGCGAGGCCACTGAGCGCACTCTAAAGCGCTACGGCATCCCGCAGGCTTTTCGATTTACTCCAGATTCCGCTCAGTAATAGCCACCTGGGGCGGCGGAGCAAGACCTTGCCGACACGAGGCTTGGGCGTTGGCGCCTGATTTCTAGAGTTGACAAGTGGGGCTTTTGGGGTGAAAGAGATTGCAGGATTTCTGATTAGGGCTTAACCGGAAAGGAAAAGATGGGGAATCATTCTCTCATTGGCAGCACCGGGCTCGGCCGGCGGGTTTACCCGCAGGGGCACCAGGACGGGTCGGCATCGGGAGGGCACTTCTCTCTGTTCGTCTGGGCGTTTCTCTTCTGCCTGGTCGTCTATCCGCTGAGCATCGGCCCGGCTGCATTGATTCACCAGAAGCATCCCCCTCTGCGCCCCGTGATCGAAACCTCTTATCGCCCCCTCACCGAACTAATGGAAGTTTCACCACCGGTGGAGAGGACGATCTCCTGGTATGCCAGGATAGTCTGGGGCGTGCGGTGAGGGAATAGTGAATGGTGAATTTGGTGTTTCAGAGGCTGAAGGACCGACTATGGGACGATGGGAAGGTTTAAGGTTCCTTTTGCTGCAACCAGACCCGAACGCGGAAAAAGCGTCTGGTCTCGATGCCAACCGTCGGTATGCTGAGCACCACGTTTTCTACTCCGACAAGGGCAGCTTGGTCGGCATATCCGGGCTCGGATTCCCAAGTATTCTCTCTGCCAGGGTCGAGAGTGCTCTCAAGACGATACCGCCGCTCGGCATTCTGGTAACCCGGGCTCGTCACGGCCCGACTGGTAAACGACACTTCGACCGCCCCCTCCGTCAGTCTTGCCTGCAAGGTTAACTCACTCTCCACTCGCGTTGGGTCGCTGCCCATCACGTATTCCTGGAGATCGGTCGAGCCGTCGTGGTCCACGTCTGTCCCCGTGCCCGCAACCGTGAGTGTGCCGAACCAATGAAGTTCCCAACTGTCGGCGAGCAGATCATTATCGGTATCCGGTTCGTCGGGCGCAGTAGCCCCGTCGCGCACTGTGGGCAGGAGATCAGTCACCGCACTTGGGCTCAATTCGAAAGCAATGAAACCGGCCAGACCCGTGGATCGCGCGGCTTGCAGTTGCGCCAGGAAACCGTCGGGCTCAAGGAGGAAGGCCCCAATCCCGGGGTAAACGGGAACCCGCCCGGCGACGGACTCGAGTTGCCTGGCAACGAGGTTGGTGAACGAGTCGAGGCTGGTGGTGTAGTCCATAGGACAAATGAAATCGAGTATCCCGTTCGTGACCCACTGCCGCCAATCCTGACCCACTCCATTGAAAGCGGAATTGGCATCGGGAAACACGGCGGCCGAGACCTGGACTCCGGGCTTGAGCGCCTTCACTTGGGCGTAGACCGTAGTCACCAGTCGCGTGATTTGGTTGCGGCGCCAATCGAGGAATGCGTTGCGCAGGGCCCCCGTTGACAGCACGTCCGCCGGCCAGGTCGGCACCGTCAGCCCCGTTTCGGCCTGGAAGCGCGCCAGGCAACCGGTGCAGAAGCAATAACTGCTCCCGGGATATCGGATGTAGTCAAAGTGGATGCCATCCACATCGTAGTTGCGCACCACTTCCAGCAACGAATCCGTCTCCAACGCAAAATTGTCTGGATGCGACGGACAGAGCCAATCGATCGGTTCGCCTTGTTGTGATACCTGGGTGCGGTTGGCGGCGCGCAGATTGTCAATGAAGGGTTGCGGCGCACCGCTGAGGTTGTAGTTTACCTTCCATACATGCACTTGCACGCCACGGGCGTGAGCCGCGCTCACACACGCGGCAATCTGGTCACCATATGTCGTGAACTCCGTCGAACGCGGCAAATACGCGCTGTTGTAGTGGGCCAATCCGCCCCAAAGCATGTTCGGAAAGACCGCGTTGAACCCATGGTTGGTCAGCGCGTCGATCGCCCGCGGCCAATCACCGGGATAAGGGCCGGTTGCATGATGTTCCCAGATCGCGCGAAATTCCGGGGTCACCGGGCTGAGACTCAGAGAATAAGCCCGCTCCAAATGGCTGTGCGCCGACTCGGCGGCGGCCACGGCCTCGGCGTATTCTCTCGACGCGAAGGCCTCCAGGGCCAATTCACGGTATGTCCGCGCCATGGTGAGAGCTGTTTCTGCCGTGGGCGCGCGCAAGGTAGTCTCCGCTTCGCGACGAATCCCCGCGTCCGCCTCCGGATAGGTGCGGTAGGGTCCCACGCAACCGATTTCGTCAATCGCACCGATCGCAGCTTGCTCCCATACCTCCGGCAGAAAGTGTCCGATGAGTGCCAGCAGGCAGTAAGCCTTCCGATCCGGGTCGTCACTCAGCAGCACGTGTGACATGAAAAGACCGTGGTCGCTCGTCAGCCAGGCCGCCCGACCGGTCGACACGCCCTGGCTGTCTTCCCAGGTTGCACTCACGCGGGCATTCAGAGTTCCATTCGGAATGGCGTAAGTAATATTCCACGACGCCTGCCGAACCTTCGGCGGCAAGTGGGCAATGCTTGGATCCGCAAACACCCACGCGGCGTAATCTCCTTGCGCCCAGCCGGTGCGGCGGATCCCCAGCAGATTTTCCATCCGGGCAGGCAGCAGGTAATACACCAGCAACTTGCCACCAGCGGCAACAAAGCTCTCCAATGCCGTCCATTCCGCCGGCGAAATGTTTTCATTGTAAGGGAGCACTGCCAGGCGGCTTTGAGCCAACAGGCCGGCCTCGACATTCGTGCGCGTCACAACGCCGCATTCGATGTGATACCGTCCGAGCCACTCGATGTGCCGGTCGATGGTCTGGTCCACGATCGCAGGGTTGCTCGTGGCCTCATCGCGTATCATGAGGACTGGCGGGGTGTAGGCTCGCAACTCTCGCAACGATAGAATCGTGTTTCGGGAGGCTCCCTTCCAGGGTGAAAGGCGCACACGGTCGATTTGATTCCAGCCTGACGGATTGCCCTCCATGGTGAACCTAGCCTTGGAAAAACGAAGCGTCTGCCAGCCTGTCCCACTGACCGAAACATAGCAGCCGTACCACCCTGCCCCCGAACGGAAATACAGCGTAAAGTGATCGACCGCCCCGGGATCCGGCACGTAGATCTCCAGGGCAAAATCGGTGTAACCAGCCAGGTTGACGGACACGCTGCGATCCCAGTAACACCGTGTTTCGCGAACCGCAAAGTCGCACGGCAGATTCATGACCTGGTCCGGGCCCCACTCGCCTGAAGTTGCCATCACTACTGGCGGCCCGTTCACCGTGGGCCAAAGCAGCCGTGCCTCCGCGGAATTCGTGTAGGCAAAATCATCGATGACGTAGGGCGCGCTGAAACCAGCTATTCCACTGAGCCACCAAAGAACCATGACCCAACAGAAGGCCAGACTGTGCCTGGCGGCCAGGCACCTCCATCGCTGCCCAATTGCCAGGGAATGCTTAAGGCAAAACGAACGCATCTTGTCCAAGGGAACCATGATTTGTATGCCGCTGCAATCACCGACCCGCCTGCGCCAGTTCCCGATCTCACCTTTGCCATGGCTCATTTGGTCGGGATCAGCTTCTATCTCCGGCGGTTCGCCGCACACCCTCCGCCGCTCCCATCGCCAGCCCCACGTGCCCCGCCGGCACTGAAGCGTCTCTGGGGTTGATGCGAATCAAGGTTGCCTGAAAACGCTGTGCAATCCGCTCGCATGTATATCGCACGGTGGGAATCGCTTCGCCGGCGCCCAGTTCCACGATTACCAGGCGGGCGGATTTCTGCGCCAACTGCTTCAGCCAGGTTTCAAGCCGCGATCGTTGCTCATCAGCCCGATTCCCCACCCAACCCCAATCCCCGAACATCAGGATGTTTGGACGAGCGAGCCTACCACAACGTGAACAGTGGGGCAGCGGCTCCTGAGCACGGCAAGCGGCTTCATCTACGGCCACCGTCGTTGTTGCCGCGTCCCAAATGGCCTCGGAACACGGCGCGACACATTGCAGATGATGGATGGACCCGTGACATTCCACGATCCGTTCCTCCGCAAATCCGGCCTTTTGAAACTGTCCATCCACATTCGAGGTGAATACAAAGTATCCTTCCGGTTTTGATTTTCCGAGGTCGAGCAGCCGTGCAAATCCCTCATGGGGATCCGTCCTCCGATAAAGGTCCAAGCGATGTCCATAAAAACCCCACGCCAGGCTGGGATCATCCCAAAACCACCCCGGTTGCGCCATTTCTTCAAACGAGACGCCCAATCGCTTTAGCGCCGGGTAGGCGCGCCAGAATCCTGCCTGTCCGCGAAAATCCGGCAGACCTGAATCCACCCCCATGCCAGCCCCAGCCGCGACCAACAAAGCTTCCGCCGAACGCATTGCCGCCGTAGCTCGACGCAAATCTTCCGCGAACCGGTTGCTCTCTGCTCGTTGCACCAAACCCAGCATGGCGAAAAAAGCGACTCCCAAAAAGGACCAATGCCTGAAAGCTGAAGGCCAAAAATGGAGGACCTTCAGCCTTCGTACTTAAGCCTTTCTGGAGGTCCCATAGTCTTTTTTAGCCTTCAGCCTTCAGCCTTTCTTGAAACGGTCCGGAAAGGTGCGGAAAAGTGCGGAAAAGTGCGGAAAAGTGCTTTTTCCTGATGGAAGTCTTGCTTCCAGGTCCACCAGACCGCTTCCAGCCTGTGCACCGATTGCAGGACGCGGATTCAGACCTGCCCATCCGTCCCATAAATCCGATCTGCCCCACGTCGCCCCGTAGGGGATCAAAAACCGCCAAAATGCAGGCTTGCCTCGGTCCGCCAAAACGGGTATTTTGATGTCAACTAAAAGCAGCCTCGGCTCGTTATGAAATGCTGCCATCTACATTGGCGTCGCGGTTTCACCTTACTGGAACTGCTAGCTGTAATCGCAACTATCGCGATTCTGGCCTCGCTGCTGCTCCCCATCCTGAGTAAAGCCAAAGTCCGCGCCCAACGCACCAATTGCCTCTCCAACCTTCGCCAACTCGGTTTCGCCTGGGTGATGTATTACTCTGAGAACAACGGACTTCTTGCCGAATCTTATCCCGGCAGATCTGAGGTCTGGGTGCGCGGGGACATGACGATCCTCGAACAGGCCACGAACACCGCTCTAATCCAGCAGGGCAAGCTTTATCAATACAACCAAAACCTCTCCATATACCGCTGCCCCACAGATCAGGGAGTGACGATCCAGAACCGGAAAATGCGCTCCGTTCGCAGTTACTCCATGAACGCGTTCATGGGGGGGCGAGACCCCGCGCTCGGCTCCATCCCTCCGTCCGCCGTTCGCTATGTCCCTTTCTTTGCCAAAGAATCTGAGCTTCGCCGGCCTTCAGAACTTTGGGTGCTCTTGGACGAGGACGAACGGAGCATCAACGACGGCTTCTTTGTAACTGATCCTGAAGCGCGACTCTGGATCGATTTTCCCGCCATCTCCCAACATCGCCATTCCTTAAGTTTCGCGCTGAACTTCGCCGATGGGCATTCAGAGGTCTGGCATCACCGGGATCCCCGCACCCCCAAGGTCTCTGCAAACAAGACCGAACAGTCCGGAAATATCGATCTCAAAGACCTGGCAGGGGCCACGACCGTGTTGAGGTAGTTCCGGGCAAACGCTGAACTGGCAGCGCACGGTTTTTGCGAAAGGCAAACTCAATTACACTGGTTGAAGCAATCGGCAACTGGGGTGAGCCCCGGGATCGCGTAATTTCAAGGTTTCGTCAGGCCTCACCGACAATTCGCAGCGGGTCTTCGCTGCAGGCTGGACTTTTGTCGGAAATGGTGTAAACGACAACCTTACCAACGTGATAAGACACAGAATCTATATGAGAATCGGATTGAATCGAATACTTGGAGTCGGGCTGGTGCTTGCCTGTGCGAATGTTTGCCTTGCGGCTGAATTGAAAGATGACCGCGAGAAGGCCAGTTACGGTATCGGCATGAACATCGGCCAAAACCTCAAACGAAGCGGCATGGATGTAGACGTCGACCTGCTGGCTGGAGCAATCAAAGCCGTGCTCGCGGGAAGCGAACTGCAAATGACCGAAGACCAGGCTCGGACCGCCATCACCACATATCAGCAGGAGTCACGCTCGAAATTGGCTGAAAAGAACCGCCAAGCCGGCAATGAATTCCTGGCCGCGAACAAGAAGAAAGAGGGCGTCAAGATTCACACGGTCGCGCTGGCAGAGGGGGCCACCGCTGAAATGCAGTACAAAGTCCTTACGGCGGGCGACGGCGCCACCCCTGGCAGTAATGACACCGTCACTGTCAATTATCGCGGAACACTTATCGACGGAAAGGAATTCGACAACTCCTCACGCCGGGGTCAGCCCGCCAAGTTTCAGGCCAACCGCGTCATACGCGGCTGGACCGAGGCTTTGCAACTCATGAAGGTTGGTTCGAAGTGGGAACTCTACCTGCCGTCGACTCTCGCCTACGGGGACTTCGGTTCAGGTCCCATGATCGAACCCGGTTCCACCTTGGTCTTCGAGGTAGAACTGCTTGGGATCGAAGCCCCGCAACCACCGCCGCCATCCCAACCCCTCACGAGCGACATTATCAAAGTGCCCTCAGCCGAGGAACTGAAGAAGGGTGCCAAAGTGGAAGTTCTCAAACCCGAGGACGTCGAACGGGAACTGCGCGCCGCTACCAACAAAACGGCTGCACCCAAGCAGTAAATCGGTTCTCTGGCAACCGCTCCAAAAAAAGCGGGAGGCTTCGATCTACCAAGCCGCGTCAAGTGACGCGGCTTTTTCTACGCTGCGTCTTCCAGCAAGGAAGACTACCTGATTGCTACCCGCCCCTTGCCTTGAACTACTTCTCCCACGATCCAGGCTTTGGTCCCTTGAGCAGCCACAAATCGCAGGACACGATCAGCCTGATCACCGGCAACGATCAAGGTCATGCCCACCCCCATGTTAAACACACGATAGAGTTCGGCTTCCTGAACTCCCCCACGATTTCGGATCATTTCAAAGAGGGGCGAAGAATCCCATGATCCTTTACGGATCACTACGTCGCAATCACTCGGTAAAACACGCGGGATGTTGTCCACAAACCCTCCGCCAGTGATGTGCGCGATTCCTTTGATGACTCGTGCAGCGCGGGACGAACGCAGGCTATTCGGGTTAAATTTCTTGATGAGCTTTTGCACCAGTGGGCCATAGCTGACGTGCACCTTCAGCAATTCGTCACCGATGCTGTTCTCAATGCCTGCGACCCGGCTCGATGGGCGCAGTCTGAGCTTTTCGAAAAATATTTTTCGCGCTAAAGAATAGCCGTTGGTGTGAAGCCCACTCGAGGCCAGCCCGATGACCGCATCCCCAGGTTTTATCCCGCGACCATCCAGCATCGCGGTTTTTTCCACGACGCCGACAATCGTGCCACTGACATCATACTCGCCCGGTTTATAGAAACCCGGCATCTGCGCCGTTTCGCCGCCGATGAGAGCACACCCATTTTCCGCACACGCCTTCGCAAATCCCTGAATGATCTCCCGGAAAACTCGGGGTTCCAGCTTGCCAGTACCGAGGTAATCGAGAAAAAACAGCGGTTCCGCTCCCAGCACAGCGATGTCGTTGACGCAATGGTTAACCAGATCCTGCCCGATCGTATCATGACGATCCATCGCAAAGGCGAGCTTCAATTTGGTCCCTACCCCATCGACGCTGGACACAAGCACCGGATGCCGGTATTTCCGCGTATCCAATGCAAACAAACCACCAAAACCCCCGACTTTGCCGAGCACCTCGGGGCGATGGGTTGCGGAGAGCAGGCGGGGCAAGGTAGACTTGACCTTGTTGCCTAAATTGATGTCAACCCCAGCCTGGGCGTACGCGTTTTGTTTCATGGCGGGGGGAGTTAAAGGGGAATCGCCCCGTCGTGCCAAGACTAAAAAACGCAACTTTTAGCCGGGCCCGCTTTTAAATTTGATGCAGATCGTTGTTTCGAGTACTAAGTAAATATGCGGTGGCGATTGGTCGCACTATTACTGTTAGGCCTGAATCTCCTTGTTCTGGCCGGTTGGCTGACCACCCTGTCTCACCTGCGAAGGGTCCGCCAGGAAGGCCAAATCCTGCCTCCTACGCCTGAGGTTTCCGCGAGCACACAAACCAACCTGGTCGTTAGACGTCAATTCTTCTCCTGGCGCGAGGTGGAATCCCCAGACTACGTGGTCTATGTCAATAACCTTCGCGATATTGGTTGCCCGGAACAAACCATTCGCGACATTATAATAGCCGACGTCAACGCCCTCTACGCCCGCCGACTGGCTACAGAATTGGTGACGGCCGGCCAGCAATGGTGGCGGTCTGAACCGGACCAAAAAATCACACTGTTGGCCGCTGAGAAACGTCGCGAACTCGACGAAGAACGCCGCACCCTGCTTACAAAACTCCTGGGACCAAGTTGGGAGGCTAGAGACCTCACCAGCCTGCCGAGACCGTCGCGCCAAGGTGTTAGCCTCGATGGGCCTATACTCGGCCAGTTATCCGCCGAGGTCCAGGAAGCCGTCCAGGAAATCAGCCTTCGTTCTGAAGACCGAATGCAAGCCTACGTCGAAAGCCAACTCCAGGCGGGTCTCGACCCAGACCCCGCCGAACTGGCAAGACTGCGCCAGCAGACCCGTGAGGAGCTTGCCCGGGTACTGTCCCCACAACCCCTTGAGGAGTTTCTTCTCCGCTACTCTCAGGCTGCCAGCAATTGGAGATCCCTCTTTGGTGAGCTCAAATTCTTTAACCCTAGCGCGGAGGAATTCCGGGCGGTCTTCCGTGCGACGGACACTATCGATCAAAGACTCGAATCCCTGGGCTCGGGCTCTGATCCTGGCACAATCGCTGCCCGGAAGGCATTGGAGGACCAACGCGAACAAGCCTTGCGCATTGCCCTCGGGCCCAAGCGCTATCAGGAATACCAGATGCTCCACGACCCTCTCTATCGGGACGCGGTTGCGGCGGCAGCAGAAGCCGGCAACCCAGAGTCGGCACGCACGCTCTACCAACTCAACCTGGCCGCTGCAGAGGAATTCAAACGTATCCAGGATAACCCCATACTAACCGCCCGACAAAAGGAGATCGAACTCCGGCAAGCCGCTCTTGATCAACTGCGGGCCGAAACTCTGGCCACGGGTCAGGACCTGCCTCCCGAACCTCCATCTTCCCCCCCCATGCCGCCCAGAAGGACCTATACAGTGCGCACGGGCGATACCCTCTCCGTGATGTCGATGATTCATGGCGTTCCCATTAATGCCATCAAAGCCGCCAATCCGAACGTCGATTTTTCCCGGCTTCGTCCGGGAGATGTCATCAACGTCCCTCGGACCATGCAGACTGCACCGGGACCTTGAAGTCTCGAAGACCGCTAAACCGGCAGGATCAAAGTCGCTGCGAAGCCGAACGCCTCGCCCAGGCGTCGGCTTCCAGTATCTGCTCCAACGATGGGTCCTCTACCGCTTTGTGTTCGTCCATCGTATGGCGCACGATCTCCGGAATGTCTAAAAACGAAGCCCGACCTTCAGCAAAAGCCTCCACCGCAACCTCGTTCGCGGCATTAAGAACAGCAGGCAAAGTTCCACCGACCTCTCCAGCCCGGCGCGCTAGTGTTAAGGCCGGAAAACGGTCGGGATCAGGTTCCTCAAACGTCAGGTTCCCCAACTTCGCCAGGTTGGTGTGGACCCTCTCGCTCGCGGCCCGCTCAGGGTAGGTCAGGGCGTATTGTATCGGCAAACACATGTCCGGTGTCGAGAGTTGCGCCAGGATGGACCCGTCTACGAACTCCACCATCGAGTGCACGATGCTCTGGGGGTGAACCACGACCGAGACTCGGTCCATCTCAATGTCAAACAGCCATCGCGCCTCTATCATCTCCAGCCCTTTGTTAAACAAGGTCGCCGAATCGATCGTGATCTTCCGTCCCATGACCCACGATGGGTGTTTAAGCGCCCGTGCTACAGTGATGTCCTTGAATTCCTCTTTCGGCGTCGCCCGGAAGGGTCCACCCGAAGCCGTTAACCAAAGCGTGCGAACTGAATCCGCCGAGCGGCCCTCGAGGCATTGGAAGATGGCTGAATGCTCGCTATCCACCGCCAGCACCCGTACGCCGTAACGTCGCGCTTCCTCCATTACGATCTTCCCTGCCATGACCAGAATTTCCTTGGAGGCCACCGCGATATCCTTGCCCGCCCGGATCGCGGCCAGTGCGGGCAACAATCCTGCGGTGCCCACGATGGCAATTAATACAATATCTGCTTCCGGCATGGTTGCTAACCGCATCAAACCATCCGCGCCGGAATAAACCTTGAAGCTGGATCCAGCCATTTCCCGCAGCTCACCCGCCCTCGCTGGGTCATTAATGGATACCGCCAATGGTGCGTGTTTGCGGGCTTGCTCGAAAAGAACCGTGTGGTTATTGCCTGCTGCCAGACCCACCAACCGAATTCGGTCCGGAAGATCTTCCGCAACTTTTATAGCACTCGTGCCAATGGATCCAGTGCAACCTAGAATAACAACATTTTTCATGGAAAAGAGATCTCAATACGCAGGGCCAGATTTAGCTTCTAGGAGGCGGTCAGGATATGCCGCAAGTACATATACATTATCGGGGCATTGAACAAAAGGCTGTCCAACAGATCGAGTATGCCTCCGATGCCCGGGAATAGCCGTCCCGAATCCTTCATGCCTGCTTCGCGTTTGAACAGTGACTCGATTAAATCACCCACCACCGCACCGCCACTCAAAACCACCCCGAGCACGATACCATGGAATACGGTCATGCCAGCCAAATGGTCCGCAAATACGTGCGCAAATCCGACACTCGCCAATGTGGACAGAACGATGGCGCCCGCAAAACCCTCCCAGGTTTTCCCAGGGCTAATCCGCGGAATCATCTTATGCCGTCCAATAAGAGAACCCACAATGTAGGCGCCGGTGTCGCTAAATTTGGTGATCAGAACAAAATACAGCAGGTAATATCGTCCCTCCACTCCCGGAAAAAAATTGATTTTCTGAATGAAATTCAGAAGCCACGGCACATACATTAGGCCAAATAACGTGACTGAGACTGCGAGGATTCCTGCGGTGTTGCTACGTGAAACAAACTGCCGCAAGCATAGCCCAAGCACGAAGATGACAATAAACACCGTCTCGAAATCATTGACCCTGGCAGGACTACCATGAATACCCAGATGACCCGTTAAGTGAAAAAACGTCCCGAGCATGAGCAAGATCCCACCGAAGACTCCCCAATAGCGGAAACAGACCAAATCGCGCCTGGCTGCAAGACCATAAAACTCAAACAATCCGGTGGCCGCCAGAAAGACCATTATGAAAAGAAACACGTAATTCGAAACGAGTTCGTTGCCGGAAAACAACGCCGACAGGATCAGCGTCCAAAGGATGATCGTGCTCACGGCGCGGCGTGCGAAGATCCTGCCCTTCGATATCGGTTTTTCAGTGCAGACGGTCTCGGCCATTTGCGCGAAACCCTACCACTGCCGCAAATCCTTGCCAACGCGCAATTCTAAACTGAAAAAAGCAAAATGACTATCAAACCGAAAGCCTGAAAACCTGCGTTCTGGTATGCCCGACTTTCTTCCGTGGGATTAGCGTGGATTCTCCTTAAGCCAGAAACGGATGGCCGCAGCCTGCGGCTGACCCGGGGCGATCTCCAGGCTTTTTTCATAATGCTCTCGAGCCTTGGGGATATCCTGGAGCTCCTGGGAGTACAGGCTGGCAAGACCAAAGTGCACCCGGCTATCTTTGGGATTCTGGCGCAACAAGGTCTCAAACTCACGCGCCGCGTCCCGCGGAAAACTGGACCTCCGGAGCGCAATGGCAAAGTTGTATCTGGCGTCGAGCGACTCCGGCCGAATTGCCAGCGCCAGTTCAGAAGCGCTCAGAGCGCCTTTTAAATCCCCCGATCGCAACGACACCAGAGCCAGGTTATAATAAGCGTCGTAGTACGAGGGGTCAGTTTCGATAGCTTGCCTGTAGGCTTCCTTCGCTTGGTCTAGCTGCCCCAGTCTCTCGGCCTCTGCTCCCCGCGAGAATACCTTCTCGGCTTCCCCCCGGTCACCGGAGGGTTTTCCCGTTGGTTTTTGATAAGCATATTTGGGGTATTGGAGCCACTTGTTGTCCTCAAATTCACCAGGTTCTGCTGCTGGTGCGGGCGCGACAATCACTCGGTCCTCGATCTTCACGGTTCCCACGTTCGGCGTCCCAGCAATGCTTTCTGATTTAGGGACAGCAACATCAACAGCTGCCTTTACAGGGGGCTCCGGATCCAACCTCACCACTTGGGCCGGAACGGATACAGTGGCGGGGACAGTCTTTGCCCGGGGCGCGGGAGGGCGAGCTACCGCTTTAGGGGCGGACGGCGACGGCGTGACGACAACGGGCTTCTCCACACGGGCGACTTCTTGTGAACGCACCTGAGCAACCGCAGGTGGCTTATTTGTCAGCATCACCGCCGGCGAGTCCAAAATGATGGAAAACTTACCCGGTGGACTTGGCCTTCGCGGTGCTGATGCAGCGACGTCGGAGACCGGCGGAGGACTTAGATCTTGCTCGAGCTGCCGGATAATGCCGGCAACCTGCCCCAAGTCATTTTGAGCCTTCCCAGCTGCCACGTACTCCCGGTACCTTTGCAGTGCCGTAGCCTTGTTGGTGAGAGACTGGTGGTTGATGATCGCCAGGTTCACCAGAGCTGACTCATGCTCCGGGTTCAGTCTGAGAGCTGATTCCAAGAGCTTGGCGGCTTCCTTTGGCTGACCGCGGTGAAAGCGAGTCAGCCCCAGACCAGACAAGGCATCGGCGTTGGTTGGATCAAGCCGAACCGCCTCAGAAAAGCTCTTTTCCGCCGCAACGAATTCCCGCAACTGCAAGTGACAATGCCCTAGCTTCAAAAAACCAGCCGCTTCGCTTTGCCTGCGAAGGGTATAGATAATGAGCTCTGGCTTCGCCAAGTCCGCCCGGTTCTGTTCCAGGCACAAACAACCCAGATTGAAGTGGACCTCCACATAATCCTGGTCCAGCTTCAATGCCGTCCTATAGGCCTCGACCGCTTCCAGTGGGCTCCCTGAGGCGTGATAGGCAAGCCCCAGGTAATTCCAAGCGTGGGCATTGGTCTTCAGCGAGGCGGCAGCGGTCTGCAAACGCGCAATCGCTTTAGGGTAATTTCCCTCGTCCAGATATTGCTTTCCGTCAAGAAGCGCCCGAGCCGCCGGCGGGGTGCAGCCGAGCAGCATCGCGACGGCCAATCCCACCGCCAGCCAACCCGCAACCAAGAACCGATTTTTCATCGTCAGTATTCACAAGGGTGGTAACATTCCACCATTACGGTGTCAACCAAGCTGCACTATACCACGCTGTTCTCCGCTATGAAGCTGTTTTTAGCGGGCGCCGTCCTGTTTGCCGCTCAGGCGTTCGGCCAACAGGATGATACAGCCAAAGTCCCTCCGTCTGTCGTCGTCGTTCGATCCCCCGGAACCACTCAACGCTTTCGTCCAAACCCGGATGCTGTGAGGAACATGATCCGCAGGGGTGTGACGGAACTGACGGGCAAAACCAACGAAATGGAGGCCTGGCTGGACCTCCTCTCTCCAAGCGATGTAGTCGGGATCAAGGTGTTTTCGACGCCAGGCCCGGCCAGCGGCACACGAACATCCGTGGTCGGGTCGGTTGTCGAGGGACTCTTGGCCGCAGGGATTCCCGCAACGAATATCGTTATCTGGGACAAGCACATGGCGGACCTGCGGCTCGCTGGCTTTTCGCAACTGGCGGACCAATTCGGAGTAGCCCTAGCCGCAAGTTCGCAGGCTGGCTATGACCCAGATCATTACTACGAGTCCTCTATCCTTGGTAACTTGTCCTGGGGTGACTTGGAATTCGGGAAGCAAGAGCCGGGCGCTGGGCGTCGGTCGTTCTTGACTAAATTACTCACCCGCAAGTTCACCAAAATCATTTCCATCTCACCACTATTGAACCACAACCGGGCGGGAGTCTGTGGCACCCTATACAGCCTCGCCGGTGGAAGCGTGGACAATTTCTTCCGGTTCGATTCGGATCGTGAACGGCTGGCTGCAGCGGTACCTGAGATTGTTGCCTTGCCGGAACTCTACGACCGTTTGATTCTGAGTATCACGGATGCCTTGCTCTGCCAATACGAAGGGAGTGAGCGGGGGTTGCTGCATTACACAACCGTTCTGGATGAGCTTAGGTTCAGCAAAGACCCGGTCGCCCTGGATGTGCTGTCCATTGAGGAACTCGAAAAGCAAAGAGCGTTGGCCGGTGCTCCCCTCGCCCGCCCCAACCGCGAACTATATGCCAACGCCGGGTTGTTGGAATTGGGAGTCAATGAACCCAAACGCATCAAATTGCGAGTGATCAACGAAGGCAGCCCGCAAACAAGCCCCAGCGACCACGACTTGCAAGATTCCAGGTAGCCGGTTGTCAAGGAGTTGGGCTTTGTTGCAATGTGTGGTAGGGTTGTGTCATTCTCTCGATGATGCAAATGAGATCCGAATGAAGACACCAGCGTGGCGCATTTTGGCTCGCGGGTTTGCGTGGTTCGCTGTAGCAACAAATCTGTTGCCCTTCAGGTTGTTCCACCAGCCTCGCATGAGTCTGTGCGTCCTTGCCGCTTGCTTGTGTGGAACTTCAATCACACCGGCAAATACACTCGATTGGAATACCCGTGAGGACAGGGTCAGCGCCAACATCGATTCAGAGGTGCTTCATCTAACATTGAAGAAGGTTGCAGCCCAAACCGATTGGCGGATCTACCTGGAACCAGGCACGACCGCTAAGGTATCAGCAAAGTTCGCCAACCTCGCGCCTGGCGAAGCTCTGCAACTCCTGCTCGGAGACCTCAACTATGCCCTAGTGCCGGATCCCGCGGGAAAACCTCGGTTATTTGTTTTTCGAACCACACGACAGGCAGCCACTGAATTAATATCGTCAGAGGCCAGGATTGACGGCATGGACAAGGCAGGCAAGGTGATTCCAAGGGAACTCATCGTTCGGTTGAAGCCCGGAGCGAAGATTGAAGAATGGGCCCGTCTGCTCGGCGCCAAAATCACCGGGCGGATCGACGGTCTAAATGCCTACCGCTTGGAGTTTGAAGACGAGCAAAGTGCGGACCTCGCGCGAAAACAACTGGAGGCGAGCTCCGATGTCGAAAGCGTAGAGAATAATTACTCCATCGACCGTCCGGCAGACTCCATGGCCGCCACCGGACCAAATCTACCCCCACCTGTGCGGCTCACTCTCAACCCACCGCCGGAAAACGGGCAGATCATCGTTGGGCTAATCGACACCCAGGTGCAATCTCTAGGACCGGAGCTAGATAAATTCCTCCTGAAATCACTGCAGGTGGCCGGGATGGGAGGCGCGGATTCGGGCATGTCACACGGCACATCTATGGCTGGAACTATCCTTCGAAGTCTCCAGGAGGCCACAGGTGGCAGCACTTCGGTCCAGATCCTGCCAGTAGACGTTTATGGCGCCAATCCCAACACCTCCACGTTCGCCGTAGCTCAGGGCATTGTTGCTGCGGCAAATGGCGGCGCGCGAATTATCAATTTGAGCCTGGGCAGCGCGGGGGACGACGGCCTCTTGCGCAGCGTCATACAGCAAGCTTATGAGAAAAACATTCCCATTTTTGCGGCAGCAGGAAACGAACCTGTCACCACCCCCGTTTACCCCGCCGCCTATCCCGAAGTCCAGGCCGTAACGGCCGTGGAAAACGGTCAACTCGCGTCGTATGCCAGTCGTGGCACATTCGTTTCGCTGGGGGTTCCCGGAACCAGCATTGTTTATTACCAGGACCGCCCTTACCAAATCGTAGGCACCTCCGCCGCCTCCGCGGCCGCGGCGGGAGTCGCAGCTGGATACATGGACGCCACCCGGAGCACAGCAGCTCAAATGGAGGCTTTTATGCGCAACCGCTTTGGGGTCAAGATCACAACGGGCGGCTCGAAATAAGCCTTTGCTCCGCGCAGACCGGACTCAGTCCTAAAAGCCCTCCCCGAACAGATTCGCCAGTCGGGCATAGAGTTTACGCTTGGCGACCGAGTAGGAGAAATACTTTACCCCGAGTTGGAAGTTCTTCTCAGCCCAGGCCTGTTTTAAGGCCGCATCCTGCAATACGGTTCTAACCTTGCTCACCACCTCAGCACTGACAAGTTGCGTCATTTCGACAGTCTGGAATCCGAGCGGGTCAATATCCCGGGCGTAAACCGCATAAGTATTGACCACAACTGGCTTGCCGAAATAAATGGCCTCCAGGAATGCATTTCCAAAACCCTCATATAGACTGGGATAGGTTACGAGATCCGCATGCGGATAGATGTCGAACAGGGTGTAGACTTTTCGGCCGTCTGCAGTGGTTCCGCGAGTTTCACCCACGCGTTCGGCAATGAACCGCACATCTATGCCGGCATCCGCAATCCGTTCCTGAAGCAGGGTCATGTACTCGTTGCCTTCGTCACCAGCCGGATGGGAAATCACCAGTTTAGCGCGAGGATCCTTAAGCCGGCGTACGAGTTCGATGGCGTGCTCAATACCTTTACGCAGTACAACCCGAGTAGGCTGAAGTATGAGCCAATCGTCATCACGGAGCCCGATTTCCCGCCTGACATCGAAGTTATACTCATCCAACCCCGGTGGCGGCGTTTCAAAATCCAGAACGTTGGGGATGATCTGGGAGGGGATACCAAATCGCCGCGCCAATTCCTTCTGGGCCATGGAGTTGATAACCACGTGCTCCACGCCGTGCAATAGCGGTGGGAATGCAGCTTGCAGGTAATCGTTCACTCCATTCAAAGTGAAGCGTTCCCGCTCCCAGGAGAAATCGTGGTGATGCGCAATGCAGGGAAGGCCCGTTTCGGCGATCACTTCAGTCATGGCCAGCCCCAAAGGCACGTGCATGGGTATCGCGAGTATATTCTCTGGAACCAGTACCTCTATCTTGAACCGTTCGATAAAACGATAGATGTCGTCCTTAAGCTTTTCTTTAATGGCCTGAATCTGACTGGTTACTTCCCGGCTGCGGGTTGTGGTGCCGAATAGCTTCTCGTGAAGGACTGCCACCTCGGGATGCTTGAAAAAGGCTAGAGCGCACAAATGACTAACTTGCGGCGAGGCATCCAAGAGCCCCGCCATCCAATAACACGAATGCCCCATTTCCTCGAAGAGCCTCGCCCATTTCCTGGCTTCCAGCGTTACACCGTCCGTTCCGTGAAACCGAGTGGAGATGAACCCGATCGCTTTGGGCGACGCAATCTTCGTGAAAAACGTTGTGCTCATGCGGGTAGTATAATTGCTCCCCTGGCATTCGCATCCCAAATTCTGGCGTTAAGGGTGGAGAAATGAAGGAGAAACGCCTATCTTGTCCCACCATGAGCATTGTCTTGTCACCGGCGATCACGGACATTTTTATGGGACTTTACGGTTCCAATTCGCAAAACGATTTGAACAAGCTCGAAGTTCTCGTAAATGAGGCTCGGAGTCGGTTGGCTGCACCTGAAGATTCCCGGCCACCCAAAATGGTTACGGAACGTGATGCACTCCTGATCACTTATGCCGATCAGTTGCGCGGCCCGGGCTTCAGTCCTCTGGAGGAATTAAGATTATTTGCCAACTCCCACCTTCAGGGAGTGGTCAACGGGGTGCATTTGCTTCCGTTCTATCCTTCGACCTCGGATGACGGCTTTGCTGTTTCGGATTACCTCGCCGTCGATCCGGACATTGGGACCTGGGATGCCGTCAGGCAAATCGGCCGAGACTTTGACCTGATGTTGGACGGCGTCTTCAACCACATGTCGGCCGGCAGTGCCTGGTTTCGCGCTTTCCTGGCGAATGATCCGCGCTTCTGTGATTTCTTTGTCGAGGTGCATGGGAATCCCGATCTGTCCGCTGTCGTGCGTCCGCGCGCCCTCCCCTTGCTGACAGAATTCTTGTCTCCCACAGGTCCCAGAAAGATCTGGACGACCTTTAGCGCCGACCAAGTAGATCTGAACTTTAAGAATCCTGCTGTACTGACCGAGATCTTGAAGGTGCTGTTTTTCTACATCGAGCAGGGCGCACGCTTCATTCGTCTAGACGCGATCGCATTTCTTTGGAAAGAGCCGGGCACAAGTTGCCTGCATTTACGTCAAACCCACAGGGTCATTCAATTGATGCGCGCAGTTTTGGACCAAGTAGCGCCTCACGTCCGCCTCATCACGGAAACCAATGTGCCCCACAAGGACAATGTCTCTTATTTCGGCAATGGGCAAAACGAGGCACAACTGGTTTACAACTTCGCGTTGCCGCCCTTGGTGCTTCATTCCATAAGCAGCGGTGAGGCCGCAACTCTTTCGAGTTGGGCAAAGACCCTCAATACCCCAGGCGATCAGGTCACGTTTTTCAACTTCCTGGCCTCACACGACGGAATCGGGCTCAACCCAGCCAGGGGCATCCTCACAGACCAGGAAATTGAGGGTTTGATCGAGCGAACCCTCCGCCATGGTGGCTACATCTCCTGGAAGAACCTGCCTGACGGTTCTCGTTCCCCGTATGAAATGAACATCAACTATTTTGATGCGTGTTCGAACCCTTCGAGCACAGAACCTCTCGCACTCCAGGTCAAACGTTTTCTTTGCGCCCACGCCATCATGCTTGCTCTACCCGGAGTGCCGGGGGTGTATTTTCACAGTCTATTCGGATCCCGTGGAGATCGGGCGGGCGCGGAGTCCAGTGGAATCCCCAGACGGATTAACCGCCAGAAATTGGAGCGCTCAACCCTCGAAGCAGAATTGGCCCACACCGGCTCCCTTCGGCATGCGGTGTTCACCGGTCTAAAAGCGCTGTTGCAGGCACGACACCGACCAGCTTTCCATCCGGCTGCACCTTGCGAAATCCTCAACCTGGATCCACGAGTCTTCGCTGTCAGACGAACATCTCTCAATGGTAGCCAACCTGTGCTTTGCCTGCAAAACGTGTCTGGCGAAACCGTTCATGTGAAAAGGCCAGCAAAAGGACGCTGGCAACGTTTCGCCGGCACCACACCAGAGGAAACGGGCTTTGCGGAAGAAACTGTATTGAATGCGTTTGAGTTCGCGTGGGGAACCCCAGCTTAGGAGCGAGACTACTCCCCACGGCCGCTCTCGCCCGACCTCAATGCATAAGGCGCTCGCCCAAGACTTCCCAAGACCCGGATTTCTCCGTCCCCGGTGAGTCCGTAAGCCACCAGGTTTGCCAGCCAAACCGAGCCGGCGGATCGACATCATTGTCCTGACGATCTCCAACCATAAGAGCGTCAGCTGGCATGATGCCACGATGTTCGAGGCGCGCGGTTAAGATTTGGAAAACATGCGGATCCGGTTTGGCAAATCCGTGCTGGTAGGACCAAAACATCAGCTCTGGGTCAAAAATAGTCATATCCAACCGAGCTGTACTCAGGGCCCACTCCAACTCGGTCAAGGTGTAAGCCTGGGCGTTAGAAGCAATACCCAGCAGGTAGCCTTTGCGCTTGAATGCAGGAAGCAACTCCACAAGCGCCCCAAAAAGCCGCGTGGTGTGCCCCGTCCCCATCTGTCGCAAAATAAAAAGCTCCCGCTGTTTGGTTGGCACGCTGCATAACTCAGGCACGACGCTCTGCGCGATCGCAGGCCAGGAAACCTCCGGGTGGCGAATGCCAAGCCCACGCGCGCACTCATGTCGCGCCACTACTTCCCGGCTGCAGGCTACCGCAAAATCCAGCCGGCTCAACCTGGGCATAACGCCCAGAATCTCTTTCCAGAGCCGGGTCCACTGCCCGTCGGCGTCCGCGGGAGGAGGTCCGACCTCGAGCAGCGTTCCATAAACGTCAAAAATCAAAACTTTCGGTTTCACGTCAGGGAATTCCAGGTTAAAGGATAAAGATTTTCTGTGGCCAGCTTGCTCCGCACGAACGCGTCCTGCAACGCACGGGCGGTCTCGCCCGACTGAACCTTGCCCTTCTGCGCCAAAAACTGCTCAAACCGTTGCGCGTAGGCTTCAAGGCTGAAAACGGAAGCTGTCTTCTTGGTCCAAGCTGTGGCGCGCAACTGGCCCTTCGCCGCACGCTTCTTCCACTCACGCAAATGCGGATTATGGGGATGACACAACTCCCACGAAACTTCCGTGGGCTGCGCCAGAACCTCGAGTTGCGCCGTGAGAGTGAGCCGTGATAACGGCACCACCCGCGAATCGCGCGAAGAAAGTACTACCGGGCGGCCTGCCAATGAGCGGTAGCATTCCGGAAGATGGCGTTGCCACTTAGCGAACAAATGATTTTGCCGCCTCACCTCGGCGTCCCAGTCGAATAGCACCGGGTCAATAAGAACTTCCTCATACTCCTGGTGGAAACGCAGCCCCGCATGCGCCAGATCGGGCGCAATATTGGGCAAAGTGCGGCTCACCAAGGGAATCCCGGCTTCCGCAGCCTCCAGGTAAGGCAGACCGAAACCCTCCTGCAGCGAGGTGAGCATCAGCACCTCTGCAGCGCGGATCACGTCAGCTATATCCGGGACGGAAGAAGATTCCTGCTTGGACAAGACCTGCAAAGTCAGCGGCCACTTCTGTTCCTTGGCAGCCGCTGCCAGACGCAGGGCGTAAGACTCTTCCTCGGCCGAGGTTACCCCACCAGTGGTTATAAGGCGCGCCTCCGACTGCAGCCAGCGCGTCAACAGCAACGCCTCCGCAATGTTCTTTCGCCGCAGCAATCGGCAAGGCATGATCCAAAACGGCCCACTATGGCGCGTCTGTTTCTCCAGCCACCGGCGTGCCTGTTCCACCCCACGCTCCGCTACAGGCACACCTACTGGCGCGGGATTGGGAATCCAATGCGCCCGTGACCCGAGATGTCTCTTCAGCACCTTCGCGTCCGCACCGTTGATAGCAACATGGCCGATATTCGGATCTGCGGGAAACAAAGTCTCAGCCACCCGATCCAGTGTCCGGAAACTGTGCTTCCGCATCTCCGCCCAGCGGCTCCAACGATTGTCGAACCACCAATCGTGCTGATGCAACACCAGTCGCACCCCGCTCATACGACACGCCAGCGTGAGTTCCTGCGTCAGCAACAGGTTTCTCCCCAAACCCTGGTTGTGAGCCCAAACGATCCACGTGGGTGCGGAAAACAATTCCTGAAAAAATGCCCGAAGCTCGGAGCCGATACGGACCGATGAAACTCGCTGTTCGGCAACGTAGAGCAGGGCCCGATGAATACGAGTAGTCACCGGGATATTTTCCAGCGTCCCCTGCAAGTGCTTCAGCCAACCTGCCGCTACGGGTTCCCCGCTCAACAGCACAACTTCGCTCACCTTTGGCCCGCCCAATCGCACCAGCGCTGGAAGCCCCAGTTCGATCACCCTTCTTACGCCACCTGGCCGAAAGTGGTTATGTATGACAACAAAATTCAAGGTTATACTTATCTCACACGCCAAAGATTCAGCCAAGGTTTTTGATCAGGTTCCCGAGTCAATCTGGCCAGATTGGAGCCTCTGCGCCGGCTAGGCAGGAGCAACCGGTACCCTTAGGTTCCCCACCCCACCCCACCCCATCTATCCTGAGTTGAAGCATTGCTTATTTCATTTGACGTCTCGTCACGAGCGGGCAGAATCAAGCTGCCCGGGAATGGTTCTCATTCTCGTGTAACTCAAGGGTCCGGCGGCAATTCCATGCCGACGGAGGCGTTGGGAATGGTCGGGCCGCCATTCAAGCAGGCAGACAACCACACCGGTCGCCAGCCGGTTACGTCCGGAAGAGTTTCAAGATCTCTGAAACTACTTCGGGCTCAACTATCCGCCGGGGCCCCAGGCCCGGCAAAACGAAGCCAAATAACATGTCTGATTTCTTCCAAACGGGCGCCATAGCCACCCTGCATCGCCTGGGACAACTCGATACCTCCCGTTTGGAACGGGACCTTACCGAGTTCGTGCGTGAAACACCTATTGCTTTGATACTGCCCTGCCATTTCCGGGAGGTCGGCACCACCGCGCTGAAAGGTATTCTGCGCGAGCTGAAGCACGTACCTTACCTGAAGCAGATCGTAGTGGGAATGGATGGCGCTGCGGGAGTGCGACAATGGCAGAAAGCGAGACAGTTCTTCTCGCAATTACCCCAGAAACCAGCGGTGATTTGGAATGACGGCCCACGTATGCAGGCGTTGTATGAAACTTTGGCCGACGCGGAGCTCTATGCCGGACCTTCCGGCAAGGGACGCAATGTATGGATTTGCATGGGCTACGTACTGGCAAGCGAACAGGCTAGAATCATCGCCTTGCACGATTGTGACATCCTCACGTACTCCCGCGAATTACTAGCCCGCTTGTGCTACCCGGTGGCCCACCCTTCCCTGGGTCTGGACTTCTGCAAAGGCTATTACGCCCGAGTCACCAGCCAACTCAATGGTCGGGTCATGCGCCTCCTCATCACACCGCTGATCCGAGCCCTCAAAAGCATTGTCGGCGCTCACCCATACCTGGTTTACATGGACACCTTCCGCTACCCCCTGGCGGGCGAAATGGCTCTGGATCTGTCCCTGGCACGCCGCGTCAGAATCCCACATGACTGGGCGCTTGAAGTCGGCATGCTGGCGGAGGTCCTTCGGAATACCGCGCCGCGTGCGATCTCCCAAGCGGAACTCTGCGACAACTACGATCACAAGCACCAGGAACTCTCCCCTCGAGACCCTGAACGCGGCCTAAATAAAATGGCCTGTGACATCGTGCGGTCTTTCTATCAACGAATGGCCTCAGAGGGGATTCGCTTGGATGGAGGACTATTCGACGCGCTATTAAGCGCCTACGCCCGTCAGGCGGAGGACTCGCTTCACTTCTATTCGGCGGACGCGGCAGTAAACGGCTTGAAATACCCACGCCATGAAGAGGAAAAAGCCGTCACCACATTTGCCCGCTGCATCCGATCCGCCACCGAGGATTTTCAGAAAAACCCGCTCGCTTCATCGCTGATTCCCAACTGGAACCGCGTGGAATCGGCGTTGCCACTCTTCCTTGATCAACTGCGCGAGGCTGTGCGGTTGGATAACGAACAGTTGTTGAATACCGGGAACTGACCCCGTACCGAACCGAGTAGGATTATCTTGCTCCCAAATGCAAACCTCCCCCTGGGGGAGAAACCCAAAAGAGAAGTAATCCCCCTAGCGCGCAGCGCCCACCTATCGCCCCACAATCCAAATGCACGCCATTTTGGTTTTTACTTGCGCATGGGTGGTTGACAGGGCCGGCAAACTCTAGGACATTCATCTTGACGAGAATGTGAAACTGGTGCGAGCCGACCCGGCTGAGCGAAGGGCGAGGCGGTCCGCCCAAAAGAAGGCCGATTAATTATGGAGACTCATTTTGAAGGTTTGCAGTCCGAAACACCGGTATCCCGGGAAAAGGTCAAAGAGGATTTGCGCACGCTCATGAACGACGCCGAGAACCTGCTTAAAGCCACAGCGGGCGATATGAGCGAGCAAGCCCAAGCTGCCCGCTCCAGGCTCACGACAGCCTTGGAGCGTACCAAAGTCACTTACCACCGGCTGGAACAGCGCACCGTCGCCGCCGCCAAGGCAACCGACAAGGTCATCAGAAACCATCCCTATGAATCCATCGGGATCGCGTTTGGTGTCGGCTTGCTCATCGGCGTGTTGGTCACCCGGAAATGAACGAGGGCAACTCAAATGCAGGGGAAGCAATGGGGGTTTTGCGCCGGATGGCGCGCTCTGTCCTGACCCTGATAGACGCCCGAATGCGGTTGTTTGCCCTGGAGTTCCAGACCGAGCGCCTGCGTTTCCTCGACACACTGCTCAAGTTTGCGGTAGCCATCGCCATGGCCGCCGTGGCCCTGCTGCTGGGCACTTTTACTTTGGCCTTCTACGTTTGGCACGTATCCGGATTCCCCGGCTTGCTGGCTATGACCGGTCTCTTTTTGCTAGCTGCCGGATTCTTGCTTTGGCGCCTCCGCAGCCACCTGCGACAGTCTCCCATCCCCTTCACCCGCACCCTGGAAGAATTCAGGAAAGATCGCGCATGTTTGACGACGAGAGATTGAAGGAGTTGGAGGACGAACAGCGGTTGCTGGTGATGCAATGCGACCTGGAACGCGCCGCTATGCGTGCGGAGGTTGCAGCACTCGGACAGCGTCTCTCTTGGCTTACCTCCACAAAAGAACAGGCCCGGCAGCACCGTGGCTGGGCTTATGCCGCCGTGAGTCTGGTTGGCCTGATGGCTGCCCGCTATGGTATCAGGACGGTCCGCTGGCTGCCCGTGCTAGCGGCTGGCTGGCGGGTGGCTCGCTTCTTCATTCGGCGTTAAGCACTTTTTCTTTTTGTCTTCCGGGAAATTCCGCCGGGATCATCAATTCAGAAAGAAATGAGGCCGTCCTTTTTGGGGACGGCCTCACCTGTTTTGACGAATCAGTCTAAAAAGCCAACGCTTAACGCTTCTTTGCGGGCTTGGCCTTCGCAGCAGCAGCCTCTTCGAGGGCTGCTTGCGCCGCCGCGAGCCGAGCCACGGGAACGCGGAACGGTGAGCAACTCACGTAAGTCAACCCGAGACGATGGCAGAACTTCACGCTGTCCGGGTCGCCACCGTGCTCGCCGCAGATGCCGAGCTTGATCTGGGGACGGGTGCTGCGGCCTTTTTCCACGGCAGTCTTCATCAACTGACCGACGCCGACCTGGTCGATGGATTCAAACGGATTGCGCTTGATGATCTCGTTCTCGGCGTAAGGATTCAGGAAGGACCCGGAATCGTCGCGGCTCATGCCGAGCGTGGTTTGGGTGAGGTCGTTGGTGCCGAAGCTGAAGAACTCGGCGGTCTGAGCGATTTCGTCGGCCGTGAGAGCGCCACGAGGCACCTCGATCATGGTGCCAACCATGTAGCTCAGCTTCACCTTCTTCTCAGCCATTACTTCCTTGGCCACGCGGTGGACCAGTTCAACCTGCAGATCAAGTTCTTTCTTGAAGCCGACCAACGGGATCATGATTTCCGGCTTAACCTTGATGCCCTTCTTCTGGACCTCGGCGGCAGCCTCGAAGACAGCCCGAGCCTGCATAGCGGAGATCTCGGGATAAACAATACCCAAACGGCAGCCACGGAATCCGAGCATTGGGTTGAATTCATGCAGTTCTTTCACTCGCTGCGCGATCGTGTCCACGCTTATGCCGAGTTTCTCGGCCAACAGGTTCTGTGAGGCATGATCGTGCGGCAGAAACTCATGTAGCGGCGGATCCAGAAAGCGTATGGTGGCCGGGAAGCCTTTCAGGGCTTTGAAGATACCAACGAAGTCGGCCTTCTGATAGGGCAGCAACTTGGCGAGCGCCGCTTTGCGGTCGTCCGCCTTATCGGCCAAAATCATCTGGCGCATGGCGTCGATGCGATCGCCTTCGAAGAACATATGCTCGGTGCGGCAGAGACCGATGCCAGTGGCCCCGAAAGCGATAGCGTTCGCGGTTTGCTCAGGCGTATCGGCGTTCGTGCGTACCTGCAGACGCGAAACTTTCGAACACCAATCCATGAGCTTGGAATACATCTGGTAGGTCTGACTCTTCTTCCCGTTCAGGCTCTTTTCCACGAGCACCTGAACGATCTCGGACTCACCCGTAGGCAACTGCCCGGCATAGACGCTGCCCGCAGTCCCGTTGATCGAGAGATAGTCGCCTTCCGCATAGGTCGCACCGTCGACCGTCAGAGTCTTTTTGTCGTAGTCGAGCTGCAGCGCACCAGCGCCGCAAACGCAGACTTTGCCCATCTGGCGCGCCACGAGCGCGGCGTGCGAGCTCACACCACCTTTGGCAGTGAGAATGCCTTCGGCGGCGATCATTCCACGCAGGTCTTCAGGCGTGGTTTCATTACGGACGAGCAGGACTTTTTCGCCTTTCTCCGCCGCGGCCACCGCACGTTCCCAGCTCAAATACATCTTGCCAGAGGCGGCGCCGGGACCGGCTGGCAAACCACGGGCAATGACCCTGGCCGCCTTCTCGGCCTTGGCATCAAAGATTGGGGCCAAGAGCTGTGTCAACTGGTCGGCCGGGTTGCGGCGAATGGCCGTCTGCCAATCGATGAGTTTTTCCTGCACCATGTCCATGGAGAACTTCAGTGCAGCGAGCGCCGTGCGCTTCCCATTCCGCGTCTGGAGCATGAAGACTTTGCCATCCTGAATGGTGAACTCAAAGTCCTGAACATCCTTGAAATGCTTCTCGAGCGTCTTGCGGATATTGTCCAGTTCTTTGTAGGCAGCCGGCATCTCCTTGGCCAACTGCGCCACCGGCTCAGGCGTGCGGATACCCGCCACGACATCTTCGCCCTGTGCGTTGATGAGGAATTCGCCGTAGAACTCTTTAACACCGTTGGCAGGGTTGCGGGTAAAGGCTACTCCGGAACCGGAAGTCTCACCAGTGTTGCCATAGACCATCGCCTGCACGTTGACCGCGGTTCCCCATTCGGACGGAATGTTGTACTTGCGGCGATACACGATGGCGCGGTCGTTCATCCAAGAGCCAAATACGGCGCCCACCGCGCCCCACAGCTGCTTCCAGGGATCCTGCGGGAACTGTTTACCCGTGCGCTCCTGAATCAGAGCTTTGAAGCGCGCCACGAGCTCCTGCAGGTCAGCCACGCTAAGCTTGGTGTCTTCAATGTTCTCCTCGTGGCGATCGTGTTTCAACTCTTCGATCACGACTTCAAACGGCTCGTGATCTTCACCCGCACGCTTTTGAACCCCCATTACAACGTCGCCATACATCTGGATGAAGCGGCGATAGCAGTCCCAGGCAAAACGCTCGTTGTTGGTGGCCTTAGCCAGGGCCAACACCGTGTCGTCATTCAAACCGAGGTTCAAGATCGTATCCATCATGCCCGGCATGGAGTCGCGGGCGCCGGAACGAACCGAGACTAGCAGGGGCATGGCGTTCTTGTCGCCGAACTTCGTACCCATGATCTTCTCGATGAACGCAACACCACCCTTTGTCTGGGGATCCAAATCCTTCGGGTAGGTGCGCTTGTTTGCATAATAGTATGTGCAAACTTCCGTGGTGATTGTGAAGCCCGGAGGCACTGGCAGCCCGATCCGGCTCATTTCCGCCAGGTTCGCGCCCTTGCCGCCAAGCAACGGCTTCATAGTGCCGTCACCGTCTGCCTTCTTGTTTCCAAACAGATAAACGTATTTCGCTGCTTTTGCCATATAAGTAGTGTTCAATATAAAAGTTTCGCCGGATGTATCCTGAGAAACGGTCTGCCGACTCTAACAAAGCCGTGCCCAGTGTCAACGGATTCTGGCCGCAACCGGCCGATCCTGCAAAGAGGCCCACGCCAAGATTGCCTGCAAATCAACCACTTTTCAGCTCCCTCCCCATTCCACTGTGCAATAGATGCTAAATGTTCCCCAAAAAAAGCAAATCGACTCCCACCGAACCGTAAGGGTTGTGGTTACAACCTATTCCCGCCTTCTCACGATCTGACTTTCCACCTTCGCCACCTTACACCCCCGCTTTCGCTCCACCCTGGTTCCTTCACCCTCCCCGTCCGCGGTCCCGGATTCAGCCTAGCCCTTCGATCCTTCAAGGTTAGCCTCCGAGGCAAACCCCGCGGAAATTGATTGTGGAGAATTGATTTGTCCCAGGCCACATTCCCAGGCAACCTCTGCGCCCATTATGCAGCAGGTTAACCTTGGGATCATTGGCGGAGGCACAGTGGGCAGTGGCGTCTATAACGCCCTGCGCATCAATGGTGATCTTGTCACCTCCCGTATCGGGGTCAACATCGTTCTCCGCAAAGTGGCCGTCAAAGCTGTCGACGAGCCCCGCCCTTATTCCATTCCCAAATCGCTGCTCACCACCGACTGGCAGAGCGTGGTGAATGACCCGAAGGTGCACATGGTCGTCGAACTAGTTGGCGGCACCACCATCGCACGCACCATGGTCCTCACTGCCATCAAACTCGGTAAGCCAGTGATCACCGCCAACAAAGCCTTGCTCTCCGCCCACGGTGAGGAACTCTTCGCCGCCGCCAAAGCCCACGGCACCAACCTCTATTACGAAGCCAGCGTTTGTGGCGGCATCCCCATCATCAAAGCCATCCGCGAAGGCTTTGTCGGCAACCGCATCACCGAACTCTACGGCATCGTCAACGGCACCTGTAACTACATCCTGACCCGCATGAAACTCGAGGGTGCCGAATTCGCGGACGTCCTCCGCGACGCCCAGGCCCAAGGCTACGCCGAAGCGGAACCTTCCCTCGATGTTGACGGCTTCGATGCCCAGCACAAGATCGGGATTCTCGCCTCCCTCGCCCACGGCTTTTGGGTGCGACCGAACCAAATTTACGTCGAAGGTATACGCTCCATCACCCGCACGGATATCCAATTTGCCAGCCAACTCGGCTACACCATCAAGCTCCTTGGTATCATCAAGAGCTGCAAAACCGTTTCCACCAGTGCGGCCCGAGCCAAGTCCGCCTCCCGCATCCAGGTTTCTGTCTACCCGACACTCATCCCCAACACTCACGTCCTGGCAAATGTGAACCACGTTTTCAATGCCGCTTTCGTCCGAGGCGACATCGTCGGCGACACCCTGTTTTACGGCCGCGGTGCCGGCAAAGACGCCACCGCCAGCGCTGTCCTCAGCGACTTGGCCGATGCCGCGCTCGACCTTAAGTTCGGCACCAAGACCCGCGTGCCACCCTTCGTTCCGCACCAACCACAAGGCAGCGTAGTCCCCATCAGCGACGTCGTCTGCCGCTACTTCGTGCGGCTGAACGTCATCGACATCCCAGGCGTCCTCGCCAAAATCACCCGCATCCTCGGCGACGCCTCCATCGGCATTTCCTCCGTCATCCAGCCCGAAAGCAGCCAGAGTGGCACCGTCCCCCTCATTCTAATGCTCCACGAAGCGCCCAATGGCGCCGTTACCCGGGCCATGAAGAAGATCAGCGCGCTGAAAGTCGTCAAGACCGAACCGGTCGTCCTCCGCGTCGAAGACCTTCAATAACCGCCACTCGCCCAAAAGGAAATCCCGGTTCATCGTTCATGGCCTGGGGTTGAAGGTCGCAATCCCTCGAGGTTCGAGCTTCTCCGTCTCTGCAACCAACGGCTGACTCATCTGGAATGG
>DIXK01000030.1 GCA_002428665.1 Verrucomicrobia subdivision 3 bacterium UBA6082 | reverse complement strand
GTCGCATGGTTTTACGCCGAACGACGCGAGTCAGTGGCGGCGGGGCAAGGGCGCTCGGAATCCGACTGAACCGGAATCCCGCCGTCCACTGCACTCGCCGGGTTAGGGCACAATCGTGTAGAAGAATGATCTGAGCACCGCATAGATAAGCTGATACGTAAACCACGCGGCAGCGCAGGCAAGCACTTTGTCTGCACGCGAACCACGACGAAACGCCTCAATGCACCCTGCCACGCATACAACCGCGAACAGCACGCCCAGTATTCGTATCGCAATGACCGACCTCGCGCACTGCCAATCCCCTAAAGTGGCAACCTTCGGAATGGCGGCTGGAATGAACATGCTCCAAACGACCGCGAAGAACAGGGTCATAGGCCCCCGCCACGTTGGAAGATAGTGCGCCGTCATAAGCCCTAACGTAAAAGGAGTGTATCCGCCGTGCCCGGATGCGGAGGCCGTACGAAGGTTCGTGTGGGGTAGTCGGGCATGGCGGATACACTCTCGTTGAACTGAGCCGCTGAGCCCGCGACGTCCGAACTACAGTGGAAAGTATCGAGCGGAGTCTCCCCTCGCGTGCGAACTGGCGGCGCGTGCAGGCTGTCGGTGGGCCCAAACCCCAGCGCCGGGCGGCCGAATTTCCGGGCCTCGGGTCCGGCGGGCACTCCCATGGGCGTCGTCCTGCGCATGGAAAACAAGCTGCGCCCGCTTTTTTCCGTTGGCAAACAAAATCGGTCGCCCCACCGAACGGCGGTTCGGCTTGCGGGCTCTGATCTGCGGCGGTGGGTGGGGGCTGCGGCTCATGAGGTGTCGGTTGTCGCCGGTTCGGCTTTGAACCGCAGCGGCGGCACCACCCGCACCAGGAACAACGCCGCCCTCCCGCAGTGCGGGCACCGGGGCAGCGAGCGCGGGGGAGAAGCAGGGTAGCCCTTTCGGCCACCCCAACCTCGCACGGGTCTGCTGGAGCCGTGGCTGCCGCCCGCGGTCGGCCAACAGCCCGTAGTGCCGAATCTTCACAAACCCTGCCGGCAGTAGGTGCAAGCGCAGCCGGCGGATAAACTCTCCGAGCTGCAGACTCATGCACTTCTGCCGCGCGCCCTGAGCGTAATCCTTGTAGCTGAAGGTGACCTTCCCGGCCTGCTGAGCCAGCACCAGCCGTACTGGTGCTGGTCACCCCGGTTCCTCGATGGGGCCGATTTCATTCCTTCGCTGACAAACCTTTGTGATAAACACCTCGATGGTCAATCAACTAGTCTCTTAGCTGGTCAAACCCTTTTGCCTTCATCGTTCAGCCTTTCTTGCCTCCTTCATCCTTTCAGCCAATATAATCCTGCATTATTCCCGGAAGCCTTCCCGGCCCCTCAAGGGCCCGGGAAGGCGTCTGTCCGTACAGGCCTGTAAACCACCTGCTTCTTGCTCCTTGTCTTCTTCTAGTACCCCTAGTACTTGGAGTACCTCTAGTACCTCGTTGTACTGAAGACGGGCCTCAGGGCGCTTTAGGCGCCTGAGGCCCTTCAGCGTTGTACGAGCAGTACTTCGTACAAGTTCGTACAAGTTCGTACAATAAGCCTGGGGGGGTACAGGGGGGGGATAATCGAGAGGTTAAAAAAATTTTCATTATTGTCCAGCCCTTACCTGCAAATGTCATGAAGTGTCAGGTCAATGTCCATTCGTGTCAGGTCAATGTCATCTCCTGTCAGGTCGATGACACCTCCCTCCACCAGCAGAATTTGCTCGACAAATTTTCGCTGGAAGCGGGTTTTTTGACCATCCTTCGGCCGTAGACAGACCGGTACGACGGTACGACGGTACGACGGTACGACGGTACGACGGTACGACGGTGAAACCGTGAACGTCGAACGTCCAATGGTGAATGCCAGAAAGACAGAGGACGGAGGACAGAGGACCTGCGACGGTGGGAGCGATGTCATCATTCTTGATCCCCAATGGCCGGGTGTGTTTAAAGCCGGTCGCAGACCGGCGCTCCGGCCGCGGGCGAACGGCAACAACGGAGCGCCGGTGTGTCACCGGCTTAAACCGCGCCTGAGGGCAACCCCGGTCAGAAGCGTCGAGGGCGAATGCGCGCGCAGCCCTAGCAGGCACACCCAAAGCCGGTCACAGACCGGCGCTCCGGCCGCGCAGGAGGCGTCAGGAGCGGGTGGTGGAAGCCGTTAAAACGGCTCCGCGGGACGCTGGGCGACCGGACCCAGCTGGCTGAAGCCAGGTGCTAATGAGAGGGCGGCATCCACGACCGCTTTGCCATCACCCTCTTCTCCTTCATCTCCGCGTCTCCGCGTGAGTCCTGGCTTTTTGTCCCCAAGAACGGTGTGCGGTGTAAGCCGGTCACAGACCGGAGTTCCGGTCCGCTGACCTCAGGACGCCATCGGCCCCGCCCGCTTCTTCCGGTCACGGTGGTTCGCGGCCATTAAATCCAACACCTTCAGTGTTGAAAAACAATCTTGGGGCTGGCCGTCGATCCAAGGTAGGCCCGAAGACGGCCCTACCCTTCGCTGAATGATTCAATCCCGTTGGGATTCGCGACCCGGGCACCTCACCGTTTCATTGCCCGCGTCGCGTCGAAACCAACGCGAAGAAGCAACCGTCTCACGGGTTCAATCGTCCCTCCGGGGCGAGGTTCAAATGATGTCGGCTCTCGGTTTTGCGCACGACAACCAACACAGTGGCGGTTTACTGGCCTTGGCTCTTGGCCGGGTGGGTGTTGCAGCAAAACATCAACGGCATCAGTTCGGCAAACTGGAGCAACGTAACCGCCACAATTCAAGACGACGGTACGACTAGAACACTCACCGCACCGTGGATCCGCCCGCCGGCAATCGGTTCTATCGCCTTTACAATCCTCAAAACCGGCCGATGATTGACCTTAATCTTATGAGACCCAAACACTCGTCAGCGAAAACTTATGCAAAAATTGGAACCGACGCCTGGCAGCGCGGCCTGAGAAAGATGCTGCTGGCAGTCTGCGTTACTGCGCCCTTGTACATGCACACGATTGCTGTCGCGCAGGAGACGGCCTTCACTTACCAGGGGCGCCTCGAGGCCGGTGGCACCGCCGCCTCGGGCAGCTATGATTTTCGTTTCCGGCTGGCTGCCGACGCCCTGGGAAACAGCTATGTGGGAAGCCCGGTGCTGAGAGACGCTGTTTCGATTTCGGATGGGCTGTTTGCGGTCACGCTGGATTTCGGCGACGTTTTCGGCGGCGCGGATTACTGGCTGCAGATCGAGGCGCGGACGAACAGCGCGCCGGGTTACGTGCTGCTCAATCCGCTGCAACGCTTCAGCGCTACGCCTTACGCGATGCGCGCCGCCGACGCCGGCCGGTTGGAGGGGCAGGACCTCGCTTTCGTGCGGAATGCCGACAACCTGGACGCCGGCACGGTGGCGGATGCGCGCATTCCCGCCGCTATCACGCGCGACGCTGAAGTGATGGGCATTGTGCTGGGGCAGGACGGAGCCGGCTCCGGACTGGATGCCGATACGCTCGACGGGTTGCACAGCTCGGCATTTGTCCAAAGCACCGGACCCTCTGGCATCAGCGGAAATAGCAGCCTCTACGCCATTCTCACGGTCACGCAATCCGGTTCGCAGAACGGGATCCTGGCCACTACGGCCTCCACAAGCGCCGGAAAAGCCGCCGTGGTAGGCCGAGCGGGGGCCACGGGGCCGCTGCTGAACAGCGTGGCCGGAGTATTTGGCACCTCGTCCACGGGTCGGGGAGTAGTCGGCAGCAGCACGACCACCAACGGGGTGCTGGGTTACAGCACCGGCGCCGCAGGTGTCCGGGGGGAAAGCGCGAACCAGAATGGTGTCGAGGGTCGCAGTTTCGCCTCCTCGGGCGCCGGGATCGGGGTGAGAGGCGAGAACCAGTCCAGCAATGGCGGCGCGGGAGTGCGGGGAGACTCCACCTTTGTCGGCGTTTGGGGTGAAAGCTCGGGTCGTTGGGGTCTCTATGGAAGATCCACGGGAACGTCAGATTCCTACGGGGTTTACGCCACTGTGACCGGCGGCACTGGCAATTATGCGGGCTATTTCAACGGCGCGGTGCACGTCACTGGTACCTTGTCCAAGGGTGGCGGGTCCTTTAAGATTGATCACCCGCTCGATCCGGAGAACAAATTCCTTAGTCATTCGTTTGTCGAGAGCCCGGACATGATGAATGTGTACAACGGGAACGTGACCTTGGATGCTGCCGGGGAATCCGCGGTAGAGTTGCCGCCGTATTTCGAGGCGCTCAACCATGATTTTCGCTACCAGTTAACACCGGTGGGCGGTCCCGGGCCGAACCTGCATATCTCCGAACCGGTGCGCCACAACACGTTCAAGATCGCCGGCGGCACGCCCCACCTCCAGGTCTCCTGGCAGGTCACCGGCATTCGCCAGGACGCCTTTGCCAACGCCAACCGAATTGTGGTCGAGGAACTCAAGCCGGCGGATGAACGCGGCACCTATCTGCATCCCGAAGCCTACGACGTCCAGGAGCCGGAACCGAAGATGCCTCGCCGAGCTGCCAGCCAACTCCGGGAACCCCGTCCTCCCGAGTAACAGTTTAGCGCCTGTTCCGCGCGGCGGTTTTGCTCCGCTAAGCCTCAACAGCGCAGCTCCGGTTGGCGTTCTGATTTGACCAGTGGATTGCGGTAGAGAGCCGCCTGTGCCTCAACGGTATTTTCGGTGAACAGAACCAACCAGGACTGGTGAGAGCGTTTGTCCTGGCCATTGGCGGTCTCGAAGAGGCTGCGAAGCACACGGTTCTCCAGATCCTTTTCCGTTATGTTAATGGATATTAGTGGCTGAAAGAAGGCATCAATATATGGTTAGAGCCCGCCGATGAAACTGCCAACGCCATTCCCCAGGTATATAAGACCGCCAGCCCTCGACACCAATCCGTGATTTGTACGAATTCCTGTGGAATTGTAGGGGAATGACGGATTGCCAGTTTTGCGAATCGCAACGAATCGGATAAACGAAGCCCCCATTTCCCGCATGGGAGCTAGTTGGACCGAACATCGAACGTCGAACGTCCAATGGTGAATGCCAGAAAGACAGAGGACGGAGGACGGAGGACAGAGGACCTGCGACGGTGGGGGCGATGTCATCATTCTTGATCCCCAATGGCCGGGTGTGTTTAAAGCCGGTCACAGACCGGCGCTCCGGCCGCTCAGGAGGCGTCAGGAGCGGGTGGTGGAAGCCGTTAAAACGGCTCCGCGGGACGCTGGGCGACCGGACCCACCTGGCTGAAGCCAGGTGCTAATGAGAGGGCGGCATCCACGACCGCTTTCCCCATCCCCCTCTCCTTCATCTCCGCGTCTTCGCGTCTCCGCGTGAGTCCTGGCTTTTTGTCCCCAAAAACGGTGTGCGGTGTAAGCCGGTCACAGACCGGAGTTCCGGTCCGCTGACCTCAGGACGCCATCGGCCCCGCCCGCTTCTTCCGGTCACGGTGGTTCAAGGCCATTAAATCCAACACCTTCAGTGTTGAAAAACAATCTTGGGGCTGGCCGTCGATCCAAGGTAGGCCCGAAGACGGCCCAACCCTTCGCTGAATGATTCAATCCCGTTGGGATTCGCGACCCGGGCACCTCACCGTTTCATTGCCCGCGTCGCGTCGAAACCAACGCGAAGACGGAACCGTCTCACGGGTTCAATCGTCCCTCCGGGGCGAGGTTCAAATGATGTCGGCTCTCACCCGCCACTGTAGTGGCCGGGCTTATTCTCGGCCGCCCCTCCGCGGCTCCGCCGCACCGTGCAATCGTCTTACCGGTTGTCTGGCATTCACCATTGGATGTTCGACCCCCATCCACTCTCATCTTACTAAGCAGCTCTCAACACCTACCCCACGAAACAACTCTGGCCTCGCTCCCGCATGCAGCCATCGGTCTCAAGCGTTTTGCTGGTTGCAGTAAATCCCGATCCTTGCTTTTATCGTTGGGCGAAAGCAAACCCGGTTTCAACTTCCGCTCTCAAAACCCAATGCGAAGTACCTTAACGAGCTGACAAGCATGAAAACCCTGCTTTATTGGCTGCTTACGGCTCCGATCATCATAGCCAGGAAGTGCCAACCGAACCCGATAAGCCCGCTCTGGGCGGTTTTTCTGCTTCTGCTCGCCTGGCCGGTCACCGGCAAGGCCGATTTTTTCTCCTATCCCTTTCATTACCGCACAAACAACGACGGCGCGATCCTCACGTGGTACCTTGGGAAGACCAATTCACTAATCATCCCAAGCACTATCGATGGCTTACCGGTTAGGATCATTGGTGTGAGCGCGTTTTTTAACGGTAACACCTTCACAAACGTGGTAATTCCGGACTCTGTTTTTAGCATCGAGAACTACGCTTTCCGCTACTGCTCCTATCTGGAGAGCCTGACAATCGGGAACAATGTCACGAATCTTGGCAACGGAGCTCTTGCGAACTGCACGAGCCTTACGCACGTAACCCTGCCGGCAGCCCTCGTGAGTATAGGTGCCGGAGCGTTTGAAAACGCCCAGAGCTTGTCGGAAATCACTGTGGACGAGGATAATCCCGTTTTTAGCAGCCTTGACGGTGTCTTGTTTAACAAACCCCAAACTCTGCTGCTCCTTTGTCCCAACGGAAAAACCGGTGCCCTTACCATTCCTGACGGCACGACCGCAATCAAAGACGCGGCCTTTCAGAATTGTGCTCGCCTCACCAGCGTTGTCATTCCCGACAGTGTCACAAACATGGGTAACTCGACCTTCCGGAACTGTACAACCCTGACCGGCGCGAGTGTGGGCACAGGCGTCCTTAACATCGGAGCATCTGCCTTTTGTTGCTGCTCCAACCTGGTGCAAATCACCTTTTCACCCCACATTGTCGGGCTCGGGGATTCAGCTTTTCAATATTGCAGCAGCCTAACCAACTTCGTCATGCCGAACACCGTCACAAACAGCGGAACCCGCACTTTTTCTGATTGTACTAATTTAGTCAGTGCCACAGTAAGCACCAATCTCACCACGCTCGGGAACTTCCTTTTCTGGAATTGTTACAAGCTCCGTACCGTAATTATCCCCCCGGGAGTGGTTATCCTTGGCAATGGCGCTTTTGGCAACGGCATACCCATCACCAGCCTCATCATTCCGGACAGTGTGCAAACCATCGGCGACTTCGCCTTCAATGTTGCTGCCATAACCTATCTGCAAATGGGCGCCTCAGTGACTAATATCGGGCAAGGCGCATTCCTCGGATGCAACAAAATAACCTCAACGGTAACCATGCCTAAGACATTGCTCTACATTGGCAATGACGGTTTCAGCGCATGCTGGCGGGTTCCAGGCATCTTTTTTCAGGGCGATGCACCGGCTCTCGGATACGCTGCTCTTTCGTATAATTCTGGAGTCACTGCCTACTATTTGCCAGGCACACTCGGTTGGTCAAACCAATTGGGAGGTATACCCGCACGATTGTGGAACCCGTGGATGCAGCCCATAAGCTCTGGCTCTGAACCAGAGAACAAAACTTTTGCCGTCAATATCACCGGCACGACAAACATCCCCATCGTCGTCGAGGCTTCTACCAACCTCGATGACTCCACTTGGACTAAATTGTTCTCCGGGGTGGTAACCAACGGAACCATCGATTTTACCGATCCGAAATCGACAAACTACTCCCGTCGCTTCTACCGGATACGGTCTCCATAAAAAACCCAACCGCACTGAGACCGTTCCCGCGAAGGATGCCTGAACCGGTGTGCTATCCTTAAGCCGGTAACAGACCGGCGCTCCGGTCGGCGGTCCCATAGTCCTATAGTCCGTAGTCCTATAGTCCCATTAATGTCATCTCGTGTCAGGTCAATGTCATGAAGTGTCAGTAGCGAAACCCCGATTCTGTCTGCTATCTTACCTCCGTTTTTGGGTTCTCGGACTGGGTGTTGTCCGGTGGTTGCTGCAGCGTCCACCTGGCCCTGGCCCGGACCCCGTTCTTTGACATATACGGTTAAATTGAAAGACATGGCATCCAGGCCCGCGTGGCCCGGGCGCCGGGCGCCGCGCCCCAAAAAGCGCGTGCGCCCGCGCTCGCCCAGGTTCGGTGTCACGGCTTCAGCCGGTTTTCTTTCTTGGACTTCAAACTTGAAGCTTGCAGCCTTTTGCTTTGTTTTCAGTTTTACCCCGTGAAATGGCACAGCCTATCCCACCGGGGCTTTCAAATCTGGAAAACTGAGATCTGCAATTCCGCACCGCTACGCCGTCCTACCGTCCCTCATCGCGTCGAAGCCTCAGCGTAGACGGATCTCCGCCTCCCCGCCCTTCGGTTGTCTGGCATTCACCATTGGACGTTCGATGTTCGACCCGCCATGCGATTGATGTCATGCGCGGCATCTTCCACAGGCTCAACTACCACCCAGCCCTCACCGGCAGCAGTGCCCTCCGGCTCAATGCACGCTTGCTGTGCACGCTCAATCCGTTCCGATAAGGTCAAGCCCCAGTCAAAATATGTGACCACCGACGCCGCCGGGCTCTTACTTTAACTTCAAACGGTAAAACCGACTCGCTGTCGTTGACAGCGCGGGATCAGCGTAAGTGTAGGGCACGGTGGTCAGGCGAAACTCGGCGAGCTTTTCCCACACCACCAGGTCGGAGGAGAACTGCAGTTCGCAGTTTCTCCCGAGTGTGCCCTGGACTCTGAACTGCAAAGCCTCCCCGGCAAGATGCGCCGCTTCGAGCCGGGTTTCCTCGTGCAGTCGGAAATCCACGGTTAGGGGGTAATGGTCGGAAAGATCCTCATGGTTCACCGGCATCTTCCAAGTACGAATCACGGCCGCATTGGTGGGATCCAACCTGGCGCCATTACCCGATTGTTTCACATAAACATAGTCGATCCGCTCAAAATCGGAACTCCCCGGATAAAAGTAGCGATAGAGCAGGTTGTTCGTGCTGACGGTCTCTCCGCCTTCGCCCGTGCCATGGACCTTCACATAGGCGTCGATCGCTCCCGCTTTGCGAAAGATCTCGTTGACCATGCCGTATTCGTTGCGCTCGATATTGAAGTCACCCATGATGATCGTCGGCGGAGTGTCTTCGCCGGAAATGGTCGCATCCCGAATCATCTTCATATCCTCGAAGTGGCGGAGGTTTTCCCAGCCCCGGCCGTCTTCGTTGATCCGTTTAACAAAGGCATGCCCCGGCTGGTAGCGGGCCAGCGTGACATCCAGGCTGGGTTCACAGCAGTTTCTGAGCGCAAACAGGTAAGGGTGGTTGTTCATTTCAAAGGCCTTGACTGCCAGGTAGCCCGACCCCCAGGAGTTGGTGCACAAATGAGTCCATCCCGTAGAGGGATCCGGGTTGATCCGCGTGAGACGCGCGTGAGTGGCGTCAGTGAAGGAAAACAGATGCGGAGCCCCGCCCAGGTGGAAGGGCTCGAGGGACGAACCGGCCGAATCCCAGGCGCCGGTGTACAGGTGGGTCCAACCGGCCGAAGGATCCGCGTTGATCCTGGAAATCCGCGCCTGGTTCATTGCGTCGACATCAATGAGATACGGATGCCCGTCCAGCTCAAACGAAGCGACTGCGGTATTGGCCGGGTCCCAGACATTCGTATACAGACACGTGCACCCGGTCGAGGGGTCGTCATTGATGCGGAGAACATATGCTTTGTTCTCTCCGCGATGGAGGCCAAATATATAGGGATGGCCTTGCAGCTTGAACACGGAGATCGCGTCGGCCCTGATGAAGATGTTGCTTCGGACAACGGTCCAACCGGTGGCAGGATCGTCGTTAAGGCGGCTGATGGTGGCGCTGTCATTTGTTCCGAGGGCGAACAGAAACGGACGGCCCTCCATTTCGAACGAAGTGAGGCCGCGACAACCGGGCATCGTGAGGTAGGGAGAAAGGTGTTTCCAACCCGCACCGTGCTGAGTGGTTTGGGAGGATGGGTTGAAACAACTGTAATCCTCAAACCGGGTGACACGGCCCTGGCCCTGGTTATTTATCGCCACCATGCAGGGCTGGCCGGCTTGTTGAAAGGTCGTAATGCCAGCGGCTGCATAATCATTGTCCCATTCACCGTAGTAATCGTCCCACCCGCAGAGGGCATGGCTGATGCCGATCCGGATGGGCGTCCCGCCGACGTCCACGTTGGCCGTCAAAACGCCTTTGTCCGCCCACGTGTCTGAAGACGCGGCTTTATTTAGCGGGGTCTGCGTGTAAGTGGGAAATCGCTGGAAGTCAAAATTGCTCAACGGGTATTTGCTCAGCAGGAGCAAGCCGCAACCCAGCGTATGGTTATGCCGCTGCCGATCCGCCTCCACGGGCAGGTTGAAGACCGTGGCGGTTAAAGGGAGGCACACCCCCAAAAGCTCGTTGAACGCCCTTATGCCGTCCTTGGCATTGACGGAACTGTCCAGATACCAATAGTTGTAAGGATAAGAGGGAGATCCTTCATCGAGAACGTCCGCTATCCAGTAGCGGTAGCCATACGCCCACACCTCCTGTAACGCCACAATGTCCGCGCCCGACGACCGAATGTGAGCCGCAATTTGATACCGTCTGTCATCATCATAGTACGTGAAGTCCGTCCATTTGGTGTCATTGGTTGTCCAGGTGTCCGCGCACCTCACCATGCATTCTACGGGTGAGTCTTCAAATAGGTGGGCATTGAACGTGAGGACCTTCAGCTTCTTGTCGATGACTGGCTTCACGACGATTACCGTGCACCGTACTCCCGAGCTGTAGTTGTATTGCTTATCAACCGCCTGGAATGAGAGGGTGTTCGTACCCACTAGGGTGAAGGTGTAAGTAAATGTGCACGTTGTGCCGCTGTTGGGTGACGCGAAGCTCTTTCCCTGGACTCTTGCTCCGTTCACGTAAAGGTCACAATGAGAGAGGTCGTTGTCGGGATCAATCCCCGCTATGACGTATTCGGCCGGTTTCGAAAGATCCGCCCACGAGGGACACTCGGGACTGAGAATCTGTACGGTCGGAGCCGCTGCGCGCGCACCCGTGACGGCGGCCATAAGGATCGCCCCGGCCGCGAGGCCGATTGATAGGGAGTTTTTCTTATATCCACATGTACTGAGAATTTTCCGGGTTAGTGTAACCGCAACAAACAGGCTTGTTTCTAAGATATGTGCCGCATACATAAAAGGTCTCCTTCCCATTAGTCCTGAATAAATAGTTGGCCGTGCTCATGATTCAGGAAGTGTTATTATATTTCTCAAAGTCTGCGCATATTGTCAATTCTAAAATAGCCATTCCAAAATCGCCGGTGGGGTCATTTGCGGGTCAGACCAGAATGGCCCTTAGTTAACCCCTCGAGGTTTTACGGAAATCTGAGGTCTGCAATTCTGCGCCGCCACACCGTACCTCGTCGCGTCGAAGCCTCGGCGTTGATGGATCTGCGCCTCCCCACCCTCCGGTTGTCTGTCATTCACCATTGGAAGTTCAAGGTTGCTCCGGTCCCATCGTCCGTAGTCCCCTAGTCCCATAGTCTTATCGATGTCATGAATTGTCATCAATTGTCATGAATTGTCAGTGGCAGCACCCCTTCATTCCCTGCTATCTTACCTCCGTTTTTGGGTCCTTTGAACCCGGTGCCCCGTGGCCGCCTGCAGCCGCCACCCGGCTCCGTTCAGGATCCTGTTCTTTGACATATACGGTTAAATAGAAAGACCAGGAATCCAGGCCCGCGTGGCCCGGGCGCCGGGCGCCGCGCCCCCACCGCACGCGCCCACGCTCGCCCACGTTCGGGGTCACGGCTTCAGCCGGTTTTCTTTATTGGACTTCAAAATTGTAGCTTTCAGCCTTTTGCTTTGTTTTCAGTTTTACCCCGGCACAAACTCTGCACTCTGCACTCATAACTCTTAACTTGCCCCAGGTCCCATAGTCCGTAGTCCTGTTAGGCCTTCGGCCTTTCTTGAAACGGTGCAGAAAAGTGCGGAAAAGTGCTTTTTCCTGCTATGGTTCCGATCTGCTCCCCGGCCACCGACATTTAGGGTAGCTTCAGCACCTAGCCATCAGGCACAATAGGTCGGTTGAAGATGATAGTGAAAAATCGAAATCTGCAGGTTCGTCAAACTTCACGACCATCCTGCCACGCCGCCCTCTGGGTAATCCTCGTCGGCTGGCTGGCGATGGCCCACAGCTCGTTTGCCGGCTGCATCGGCAATCCCATGATGCAGGGACAGGATCCTGCGGTGACCATCAAGGACGGCGCCTATCACCTGGTTCAAAGCGACGGCTGCGCCATTCACCTCCGCCGCTCCCCTTCCCTCGGAGGACTCGTCACGGCCACCGACACGGTTATCTATTCACCCGGTTGTTCCGAGGTCTGGGCGCCGGAACTGCACTGGCTCGACAATCGCTGGTACCTCTACCTCAGCCGCAACCCTGGCACCGGTCATCGCGGGTATGTGGCCGAAAGTCAGGGGACCAACCCCAACGGCCCCTACACCAGCCGCGGGATCCTGTTCAACAATTTCTGGAACATCGACGGCAGCGTTTTCCGCGCCGCCAACGGCCAACTCTACTACATTTGCTCGGGGAACGAAGGCACCACCCAAAACCTCTACATCGCTCCGATGAGCAATCCCTACACCCTGAGTGGCCCCCTGGTGCTATTATCCGAACCGACGGAACCGTGGGAGCGCATAGGCACTCCCAAGGTGAATGAGGGTCCGTGGGCCTTCCAGCGAAACGGCAGATTGTTCATTGTCTATTCCGCCAGCGGCTGCTGGACAGATGATTATACGCTGGGCCTGTTGACGTTCACGGGGGTGGATCTGCTCGACCGGACCCACTGGACCAAGACCGGACCGGTATTCACGAAGCAGCCTGGCGCCTACGGTCCAGGACATAACTCCGTGGTGCAGGATGTCGCCGGGCAATGGTGGAATGTCTACCACGCCAACAACAACCCCGGAGAGGGGTGCGGCGGACTCCGCAGAATCCGGGCCCAACGGTTCCATTGGGACTTGGCAAGTTATCCGGATTTTGGCACCCCCGTGCCGATCGGCAGCCTCGTCAATGATGACCCGGACTTCCTGGCGGCGCGGTTTCCCTTGGCAGAGGCTTCCGGCGGCATCGCCGCCAGCACGGTGTGTGGTCGCGTCGGCACGCTCCGTGGCGGTGCTGCCTGGACCCAGCCCGGCCTCAGATTCAACGGCACCACCGCTTACCTGGATGGCGGGGCGGGCCTCGGCAACGATGTGCAGCACAGCCTCACGCTGGCCGCCTGGATTCGCCCGGAGAGCTTTATCGATTGGGCGGGCATTATCACCAAGGGCAGCAACGCGTCGCCCTACGCCATTCAAACTTGGAACGATGGATCCTTGCGCTTCAGTGCCAACTGGGGCAACCCAGCCGGAGGCATCGGCAGTGGATCCTGGAATTCCACTGCCAAAATGAAGACCGGGCAATGGTACCATGTGGCCGCCACGTATGACGGTTCGAGAGTGCGTTTCTATCTCAACGGATTCCTGGATCCCAATCAACCGGTCGCCACGCTCCGGTTCGGGGTTGTCAACGAACCCTTGTTCCTCGGAGCCGACTTCCCCGGGGGCGATGAATTCTTCCAGGGGACACTGATCGATGCCCGGGTCTATGGACGCGCCCTCAGCGCAACGGAAATTGCCAGCCTGGCAAATCGCCCCCCCGTGCTGGCTCCGATCGATGATATCGTGATGGGCGCCGGCCAGCGTCTGTCGATCACCAACGCGGCGACCGACCCGGACCCCGGCCAAACATTGGCCTTCGACCTTCTCAGCGCCCCATCAGGAGCGGCGCTCAACACCACCAACGGAGTTTTCACCTGGCGCCCAGCCATAGACCAGGCCAGCAGCACAAATCCTGTGACGCTGAGAGTCCGAGACGATGGGCTCCCCAGCCTGGCAGCCACGCAATCGTTTTCAATTCTGGTCACGAACCTGACCAACCCGCAGGTCAGTTCTTCCCTAACCAGCACCGGGCGGTTGCAGTTGCTGGTCACTGGAGACCAAGGCCCGGATTACTCGATCCAGGTTTCAACGAATCTCGCCAATGAGCAAAACTGGATCACTCTGTTGAAAACCAATTCTCCGCTGTTGCCTTTTGTCTATTACGATCTGTTGCCCCTCAACCAGGGCACTCGCTTCTACCGTGCCAAGTGCGAGTAATCAAAGCGTGGTTTTTCAGAGATTCATCGAGCTTCGGTGATCAGGATCGAGCCTGCAGCACTTTCGAGAACTAACAGTCCTTCCCCGGAAACTGGCATGGGTGCCACTGGCCCATCCCCAATCCGCACCTGGTAACGTCCCGGACTCAGCCCTGTGACGTAGCACTGAAACTTCGCGTCTGCCGGCAGGGTGCAGGAAAAACGCTTCTGAGGTGTTGGTTGCTGACAGAAAAAGACGGCTGCGTTGCGGCCCGCCTCAGAAATCAGCGCCCCCGAATAAGGAGCAGCCACGGGATGGAATTGGACTTTTGGAAACGGCCCATCTTTTCCAAGCCGGGGACACAGCACATGGAAAAACACGTCGTCCTCGGCCGGAGAGGCCGGTGAAACCTCGATCCGCCATTTCCCACGCCCCCCCGTTTCGTCGGGTGTCCCCGGAACGTAGTCGCGGGTGCCGGGAGCCCCGAACCATCGGATTTCCGGCGGATTGCCGGGCGGATAATTCGTGCCCTTCACCCAAAAGTCTTTCACGTGACGATGCGTGTGCTTTCCGTGCCACTGGTCCCCCGGAAACCCTTCCGTCTGGCCCTCGGGCAATTCCACCCGACCGCCAATGCGGGTTATCCTCGCGTCTTTTGGAAGCAGGGTGACCGAAAGGCACCGACCGAAGCTAGGGACCGGTTTGGACCAACCGTGCCGGATGACCGCGCGTGTGGCCCCAGTAAACCGCGATTCACCTTCGTCAACCCGGGTCTCAATACCATCGACCACGTCCAGGTCTCCGAGCGAATGCAGCAGCCAGGTTTTCTTGAAACCAGCATCGATACTGGAAACACGATCAAAAACGACCACCGAATCCAGGCCGCGAAGATAAAGCAACTCCCGGCTGACATGATCTACCTTCGGGCGGTTCAGTTTTCCGCCATGAATTGATGGATTATTGTAGGCCGGAGTGAGGTCCGCAGCCGCGTAAACCCATTGATCGCCCTGGGAAAAGGCAGCGATGCGCCCGCGCTGAAAAAGATCCCGATAGGTGACATAGGTCTCGGCGTCGGGGGAACTCCCCAAAGGAAAGTTGGTGCGTTGGCCTCCACCATCCGGGGCCCCCTCTGCGCCACCGAGAAACCCTTTCCATTTTTCCTCGGGATCCTCGATGAGCAAGCAGTTGCCGGCAATCGTGCGATGAAGGTAATTCATCGTATGTTTGGCGCCGACATTGGCGTGATCCAGGTTGCCCGTCCGGGCGGCCAGCAAATCCCCTTTGAAGATCTCGAAAGTCCCACTGTCGAGACTTCCGTGAGCGCTAACAAACGGCGCATTCTCAAAAAGAATCCACGTAGCGTCGTTGGACCAGTCGCTGCGGGCGTAGACCGTGTTGCAGCCGGGATCCAGGTAAGCCAAAGCACTGGGTTCGCGCGCCGGAATACTCTCGAAACCGCCCAACACTGCCCACCGCAGGGTGTATTGCATCCAACGAACCGGCCATTCCCCCGCCAGCCACCTCACACCCTGTGCTTCCGGCGTGTCCCGGTAACGCGCACACAGGGCAGCGGCTGACTGATAAGGCTGTGTATCGCCCACGTAACCCATGCGAATGTGATCGCCACTGGGAGAATAGTACTGGCGCATCGAAAAGGCCCCGCTCCGCTCGACCAGGGGCCGTGGATACCACCCGTGAAGGATATGGTTCAGGCGATTGAAGAAGAAAGGCGATTCGCTGAAGACATCCTCGCCCGTCGCCGAATGCGCGAGCCAGGCGTAGCGCACGATATAAAAGGCGTGCAATCCTTCATATTCCCCGCCATCCCCGCTCCGCCCGCCGCGCCCGCCATCATTCAGCCAAGGCAGCAAGGTCTGCGTGAAGTTCTCGTGACTGCGCCGATACAGTTGTTCTGCACCCGCGTCATCTCCCAGCAAGGCGAGCGCGGCGCTGGCCAGCAAACATTGCCGCGCCCCGCCGTCGTTGTGAGCCACAGGCTTGCCGCTCCGGACCCAGGCCCACGAAGCCGCCTCCGTGAGCCATTCCACCACCGCCTGTCTATGGTCCGAAGGCAGTTGGTCGTAACACCAATCATAATGCAAGGCCATGGCATGAACCCAGGCGGCTCCGAGGAACGTTGCGGCATGCACATCCTCAAAATGCTCGCGCATCGGTTTTTGGAGAATCATCTGAGCGTAGGTGATTGAGTTGGAAAGCCATTGACGATCTTCCGTCATCAGCCAGGCGAGTGCGGTGTTCTCGCACCCCTCATGCAGGCCCATGTCGTGAAACCGCCCCTGGCTCGCCGCGCGGCTCCCTGCGGTTACCCACTCCAGAAAGGCTCGCGAAAGTCTGGATCCCGTGCGAACCCCGGTGCGAATTTGCTTCAAGCTTTCAGAGGTCACGTAGAGCCGTGGATGCGGCCTCAGGGCAAGGGCGTACAACTCGACGGTATCCGAAGTCCACGCTTCATCAGGAACGCTGCCCTTCACCTCCAGGCGCACTTGATACTTGCCGGGAACATCCGGACAAAACGTCGCCGAGGAATCACCGGGTTTCAACGATTTGCTCTCCAAACGACTTGCCTGCGGCTTGCCGCTCAGGACCCAACGTGAGTCGGTTTCCAAGGCACCGCCCCCGACCTGGCCCTGAACCTCGACCTTCACTGAATCTCCAGTTTTCCACGACGAAAGGAAAGGCGCTCGCAACCGGAAATCGCCAAGGTTCCTGTCCACCTCCATGATCAAGCGAGGCCGAAGCCCGGGTTCGCTGTGTTCGCGACTGTTGAAACTGAAGTTCCTGCCCAAAGTTGAAGTCTTGAGCAGAAGATCCACCTCCGTTTTTCCGACCCGCAGTGCCTCGCGCATGAAATCAGTAATATCCAGGTCCAAGTCCGAGTTTTCCCGCAGTCTAATCGGATCCAGGGCTACAGCCGGCAAGGCCAGTCTCACCCCAATGTCAGGACGGCGCAAGGGTCCCACGTCCCAATACTGGCCACCGGGAATTCCTGGCCCCTGGCTCCATGAATTGGTGCCGTCGGGTGATTTGAAAGTCAAACCCGTCTCCGTCCACGGAGTCGCGACGTCATAGACCGCAATGCAGGTCTTAAGCTCCGGGAATTCACCTTGCTCGTTAAACCCCATGTCCGCGATGTGCAGGCGCAACACAGCCCGAAGGAGGCGTTGGTCTCCCGGAACGTTGGCGACAGGGAACCTGAGAAATATCTGACGTCCTTCCCACTGATCCATCCGCAGGATGGTGGCAGTTCCAAAGTTCTTGTCCTCGCTCCCGTAAGTTTCGAAATAGGTGTCAGCCACCGGAAGATTGGTGATGGTCAAGGTCTCTGAGGTGTAGGCCACGGAGAGACTGGCAAACAAAGCCGCGAAGATCGATAGGAGTGGCCGCATGTTCCGGGGCGAAGAGCGTGACGACAGGTGAACCATAACGCGAGTGTGCCGGCACCGAGATGCGGGTCAAATCAAAACCAGCCAACAACCTCTCAGGTCTGTCAGAAAAATGGGTTATTCGCCCGTTCTTCAGCGACTGTGGTCAGGGGGCCGTGCCCTGGGCAGATTAAGGTCTCCAGGGGCAGAGTCAGTATGTTCTCTGCCACTTTCTGGCGTGCGAGTTCCCACGAAATGTTACCACGGCCCATCGAGCCCGCAAAGATCGCATCGCCAACAATGGCAACATGGGGCGCGTCGTCGGGCCAGTTTCCGATAATGTAAGTCGCACCGTCTTCGGCGTGGCCGGGCGTATCCCGGTGGGTGATGCGCAGGCTGCCCAGATGAATAAAATCGTTGGGCCGGTTACGCTGATGGACCGGCGCATGTCTTGAGCTGGAATGCACCCGAATCTTTGGAAAGTCACGGCAGATGCCATCCAGTGCCGCTATGTGATCTTCGTGAGAATGCGTGATAAAAAGGTGCTGGAGTTGGAGTTCATGCGTTTGAACCAGACGGACCACCTCCTTGACGTGCCAACCCGTATCGAACAGCGCCGCTTCCCGGGTGGCTTCGTCCCAAGCCAGGAACGCGTTCACCGCCATGTCTCCGTCGTCCGTGGTGATCACGCGGAATTCTCTCCAACGTCCCAAATCCGGAACGGCAGGAAGCCAACCAGCCGCGAGACGCTCAAGTTTTCCGGGATCCAGGCCTAACACGGCCGCCAACGCTTTGAAATTCGGCCGAGCAGCACACGTCCCTGACTCTTCCAATTTGCGCAGATCAGGCTCGGCGAGGCCAGCCGCCAGCGCGGCTTCCCCCGAAGAGGCATTCGACATCATACGTGCTTTCCGGATGATATCGCCTACGTGGTCTTCCAGGTTCATACGGTGACCTTACTCGCAACCGGTCCAAGTTCAAGTCTCATGCCGAACCTGTCCAGCTCGAAGCAACTTCGGCTGCCAATCGCTCCAGCCAGTGTCGAGGTTTAGCTAAAGCCTGTTCTTCGCTGGTCAATCCCGTCATGGCGCCGATCGCGGTAAAAAGTTTCTGCTGGCTTGGGCGAACCTTGGCCACACCCGCCAACCCCAGGCAAGGAAGCTTTAGCTGCGCCGAACGCGCCGCCACGCGGCCGACACCTTTGCCCATCAATGTGGAACGGTCGATGGCACCCTCTCCCGTAATGACGAGATCTGCCTTCCGCAGTTTCTGATCCAGCTTCGCATACTTGGCGAAGACCTCAAATCCCTGCTGCACCTGAGCCCCCAGGAAGGCCATTAGCCCAAACCCGAGGCCTCCCCCTGCCCCTGATCCTGGAGTTGCCCCGTGGTTGGCGCCGTAATTATAGGCCATCGAATGGTTAAGTCGTTTCAGTTGCTTTTCTGCCGTTGGCAGATCAGCCGGCCGCAAACCTTTCTGAGGCCCATAAACGTAAGTCGCGCCGTGCTTTCCCAACAGCGTATTCTGAACATCTACCGCTACGATCAACTCCTTGAATTGGGGCAGATCGCCTTCGACTTCGGAGCATTCCAAAAGCCCCAAGTCCGTCCAGCGCTCGATCAACTCGCCCTGTTGGGTGGCAAATCGCCAACCCAACTCGCGGGCCATGCCGAACCCTCCATCATTGGTCGCACTTCCGCCGATGCCGATGATACATCGATCCGCATGTTCGGCGACGTGCCGAATCATCTTCCCCAGGCCGGCAGTATCCAAATCAAACGGATGAAACTGACCACGCGGGAGCATCGCCAAACCGATAACCGCCGCAGATTCAATAATGGCCAATCGCCCACGAGGTTCCAGCCACCACCGACTTCGACAGGGCTGATGGGCGGCATTCACGGTCTTAAACCACCGCGCCTGAGCCCCCAGATATTGGCTTAACACCTCTCCAAAACCATCCCCACCATCGCTCATCGGCAGCAGTTCGAGTCGATCCCCCGGCCGGCTGCGGCCCCAACCGCGGGCGATAGCCTGTGCCGCTTCGCGGGCCGTCATAGTTCCTTTAAATTTATCCGGTATGATGAGGACGCGCATATCTTCACCATCCCGGCAGAGCGCCACCAAGTCAAATGCACTTTTCCGTTGCCAGGCTTGGTCCTGTTGCCCCACTGTCATGCTTCATGCGGATTATTAAAACGGTTTCCGGGATGCAGCGCCTCGCGTTGGAGTGGAAGCGGAAGGCAGTGAAAGTGGGCTTCGTGCCAACAATGGGTTATCTCCACGCCGGGCACATGAGTCTTGTGGAGCGGGCTCGTCGTGAGGTCGGCCCCAAAGGGCGAGTGATCGTGAGCATCTATGTCAACCCCACCCAGTTTGGACCAAATGAGGACTTCAGCCGTTACCCGAGGGATTTCGATCGGGACGCGCGCCTGTGCCGTTCCGCGGGTGTGGACACGGTGTTTGCTCCTGCAGATGAGCACATGTACGCCGGCCGGGCAGCCGGGCTTTACAGCACGTATGTCGTCGAAGAAAAGCTCTCCACAGTAATGGAAGGAGCATCGCGTCCGGGGCATTTTCGTGGCGTCACTACCGTGGTGGCGAAGCTGTTCAACCTCGTACTCCCCGACGTGGCGGTGTTTGGGGCCAAGGATTACCAACAGGTGGCTGTAATCCGCCGGATGGTCAAGGATCTGAGTTTCCCGGTGAGAATTGTGACCGCGCCCACGCTCCGGGAGCCGGATGGTCTGGCGATGAGTTCGCGCAACAAGTACCTGCAAGGGGACGAACGCCAGCAGGCTCTTGTGCTCTCGAAGATTATTTCGGAGGTTCGCGCCACGATTCGAAGCTCTCGAACTGCAGTTCCCGCTCGCCGCCTTGAATCTCTGTCCGCGCGACTTGTGGAAGAGCACCCTGCCGCGAAACTGGATTACATCGAGTTCTTTAATCCTGAGACTTTGGAACCTGTGTTCCGAGTTTGGCGCGGCTGCCATCTGGCGCTGGCGGTATATGTAGGAAAGACCCGGCTGATTGACAACGGGCGACTTTGAGAACCGACCGGACTGCTTTGTGTTAAATTAACTGAGCTATGAAACAATTTGATTTCCTGGTGATCGGCAGCGGCATCGCCGGTCTGTCCTACGCTTTGAAAGTCGCCGATCACGGCCGGGTGGCGATTATCACCAAAAAGAACCGCGCCGAGTCCAACACCAACTACGCTCAGGGTGGCATTGCGGCGGTCACCAGCAAGGAAGACTCCTTCGAGTTCCATGTGCGCGACACGCTGGAGGCTGGGGCGGGCCTATGCCGTGAAGACGTGGTCCGGGTCATTGTACAGGAAGGTCCAGCCCGCATCGCCGAGCTAATTGAATTGGGAATGCAGTTCACCGAGCGGGAAGTACCCGAATCCCACGGACGGCGGGAACTTGACCTCGGCCGTGAAGGCGGACATTCGAAGCGCCGGATTCTGCACGCAAAGGACATCACGGGACGGGAGATTGAGAGTGCGTTGCTGGCGGCGATCGCTGCCAGGCCAAATATTGAGATTTTCGAAGACCACGTGGCCATCGACCTGATCACCACCCAAAAACTTGGTTTGGGAGGAAAGAACCGTTGTGCCGGCGTCTACGTGCTCGATAAAAAGCAGAGTCAGGTCGAGACGTTTGCCGCGCCCACAACGCTGCTGGCGACCGGCGGTTGCGGCAAAGTGTATCTTTACACCACCAATCCTGATATCGCGACCGGTGACGGTATTGCCATGGCCTATCGAGCCGGCGCCGCGATCGCCAACATGGAATTCATCCAGTTCCACCCCACCTGTCTATACCATCCGAAGGCCAAATCGTTCCTGATCAGCGAAGCCGTTCGCGGCGAAGGCGCGGTTTTGAAAAGCCTGGACGGCGCTCCGTTTATGGATCAATACCATCCGCTGAAATCGCTGGCGCCACGCGACATTGTTGCCCGCGCCATCGACAGCGAGATGAAAAAGAGCGGCGCTGAGCATGTGGACCTGGACATAACTGACAAGCCAGCCCGGTTCATCATGGAACGTTTCCCTAACATTTACCGTACCTGTCTCGGCTACGGGCTCGATATTACCAAAGAACCCATTCCCGTAGTTCCTGCCGCCCATTATCAGTGCGGCGGGGTGCTCACCGATGTGGACGGCAGAACCGAGATCTCGGGTCTGTACGCCGTTGGTGAAGTCGCCTGCACTGGCCTGCACGGTGCAAACCGCCTGGCCAGCAATTCACTGCTCGAGGCGTTGGTCTGTTCCCACCGTGCTGCTCTGCAAATAACGCGCGAAAAACCTACCCTTCCCGACGTGAAGATTCCCTCCTGGCATTCAGGCAACGCGAGCAATGCCGACGAATCGGTGGTCGTCTCCCACAACTGGGACGAAATCCGCCGCGCCATGTGGGACTATGTGGGAATCGTGAGAACAACCAAGCGCCTCCTGCGAGCCCAAAAACGCATCGCCAACCTGCAGGAAGAAATTCAGGAGTATTACTGGGATTTCATTGTCACCAGCGACCTGCTGGAGTTGCGGAATATCGCCACTGTTGCCCAGTTGATCATCTCCAGTGCACTGCAACGACCCGAAAGCCGAGGCTTGCATTACACGCTCGATTTCCCAAACCCGGACCCGGAATGGGCAAAGCGGGACACGATTCTCCGCAAATAGGGACCGGGCAGCTCCGGCCAGCGAGAATCAGCTCAGCGTTATTTAGCGCGGGCTTCACGAACCAAGTTGATGAAGTCCCGTGCATTTTGCGTAATAGTCGTGTAGTCCTTGGCGGCGATAAGTTGCTTTCCGACCAGTTCCGTCCCGGCACCAACCGCAACCGCACCGGCTTTGATAAACTGTGGTGCTGTCACCCGGTTGACCATGCCAGTCGGCATAATTTCGATTTGGGGCAGAGGGCCTTTTAAGTCCTTAAAAAACTGAGGACCGCCGACACCGGCCGGAAAGATCTTGATGATATCACCTCCTGCTTCCCAGGCATCCAGCACTTCTGTGGGAGTCATGGCCCCCGGCATCACGGGCACGCTGTAACGCTTGCATGCTGCAATAACATCCGCACGAAACACAGGTGAAACGACGTATGCGGCGCCGGCGAGGATCGCCAACCGCGCGGTTTCACCGTCCAGCACGGTACCAGCACCTACATAGACATCGTCCTTGTGCAATGCGCCAACGGCCTTTTCAATCACTCCCAAGGCACCAGGAACCGTCATCGTAATCTCGATGAATTTAACTCCCCCCTCACGGAGTGCGCGGCCAACATCTACCAGATCATCTGCCTTTTCCGCTCTAATCACAGCCACAACCCCGGTCTCTTTGAGTGCCTGCAAGGTTCTTGTCTTCTCTGCCATAAAATGTCCAGGTTTCGGTTCTCGAACGCTCGACGCAACAGGAATCTGGCATGCAGGGCAGAGTGGAGTCAACGCTGCTGCTGCGACAAAGCCAAGCCTGCATGATAGCACGAAGATCATTTTCTTTTGTTTCCCGTTCGGTCCGCCTTATGATTTGGGCGGGATATGAGTTCCGAGATACCTTTTAGCCAAGAGATCAGGTCGGGCCTCGAAGAGCAGCCTGTCGTGCCGACTCCTCCGCCCCTTCCTGCGAACCTTCCCTCATCAAATCCGGTGGTACTCCGAGCAACGGGACTCAAGAGGCACTACGGGAAGGTACTGGCTGTTGATGGGGTGGACCTAGAGGTGCGCGAGGGTGAGATTTACGGGTTTTTGGGGGTAAACGGAGCGGGAAAGACAACTACAATCCGGCTATTGATGGGAATAGTCGCCGCCGAATCCGGGTCTATTTCCTTGCTGGGAGAAGAGGTTAAGCGCCCTTCAATTAAACAAAAGCAACGTATCGGATACGTATCCCAGGAACAGACGTTCTATCATTGGATGAAAGGCAAAGAGCTGGGGCGATTTGTGGGCGCATTTTATCCAACCTGGGACGAATCCGAATTCCGACGACTACTACAAGTACTGGAAGTGCCGGCGGAGCGACGCGTATCCCAACTTTCCGGGGGTATGAAGGCCAAACTAGCGCTAGCGTTGGCCCTGGCGCCCCGGCCGGCATTGCTGATACTGGATGAGCCTACAGCAGGCCTGGATCCCGTGGCACGCCGGGAATTCATGCAAACCATTGTCGCGCAGGCACGGCAACACGGGCGAACCACATTTTTCTCGTCCCACCTCATCGACGAAGTGGAGCGATGTGCCGACCGCGTGGGGATTATTCATCAGGGCCGGATGCGATATGAAGGTGCACTGACCGATTTGCGGGGACAGGTGCGACGCGTGCGGCTGCCGGGCGATGGTGATTGGCTAGTACCCCTTGCTTTTGAGATTTGGCGGGACGAACCATCACCTCACGAAAGAACCCTGGTGCTTCGCGCCCCGACATCGGAGTGGGATTCAATGGCTCTTCCCGCGGGTGCGGCAGTGGAAACACTCAGCCTCGAAGACATCTTTATTGCCTGCGCAGGGTCGAGGTCAGTGAGCCTATGATCGATGCCCTCATTCGCAAGGAATTCCGCCAGCACGGAACAGCTTTCCTGGTGCTCGGGGGCCTTTTATTGCTTGGTCTCTGGAACATCCTGGCAAACCCTCTCCTAAGGCGGATACAAGGTAGCGGGTTCGAGACCGTCAGTTTCTTGCTTAAGACCCTGGTGCCAATAGGCGCTTTGGTTTTATCAAACATGCTGGTCGCCGCGGAATTCCGTCACAAGACACAATTGTTTCTTGAAGGGTTGCCTTTGCCGCGCTGGCGGATGCTGGCGGTAAAGTATGCGCTCATGCTGGGAACGCTGATCACCGCCGTCGTGGTGGCGACCGGCGCTGCGGGCTGGCAAAGCCGGCACAGCGAAGTGATGACCCGGGATTTTGCGGGAATACTGCTGGCAAAAACCCTCTGCTGGACGTGGTTTGTAGGGACGGTGTTTTTTGCCCTGGGTTTTCTGGGGAAATACCGCGTCGCACTTGGCCTGTTTGCGGTCATCGGCCTCATGTGGGCACACACCAGTGGCTGGGTCGACCTTGGACGTACCGCTCCGTTCTCTCTCGTGGATGCGCGATTTGCGTTCGAGCGTGAGGTTTGGCCTGTTTCCGAGTTGGCGGCAACGGTGGCATGGGCCGTAGTGTTCACCATAATCGGCTTCGCCCTTGGCTTGGTTCGCGATGCCACCATAGCCGCATTGCTCGCGGAACGAATGTCCGCGAGGGAGAAAGCCTGGGTGACGCTGCTGCTGCTGGGAGTAGTCGCATTGATCGGCATGGCGGAGGAGCGCAGGGAAAACCGGGAGGCCGTGCGTTTGCCGGGAGCGATGACCTGGGAAGAGCCCGGCATCCGGTTAGAGGTTTCATCAGCACACGCTCCGGATGATGGCGATGAGGAGATCATCGCAATGGCCGGAACAAACTTTTTTAGTTTTTTGACCGACATGTCTGGGTTGCTGGACAGACCATTACCGCCGGTGTTTGTGGTACACCGCCCTGACCTGCGAGGCTCCGAAATTGAGGATGGCAAGCTGCCCGCGGCTCAAGGCGTTCTGATGCGAGCGAACCTGACGGCAAAGGATTTCAGCCACGCTCAATTTGAGCGTGAGTTGACCCGGAGCATACTCACAGCACGCACGCATGGCAGGTCGCAAATGGAACGTTGGGCATGGGTTGCCGACGGCCTGCCGCTATGGTGGAGCCTGGACAGAGGAACAAATCGGGCTGGCCAGGATCAGCTTACGAGTCTTGTGACGCAGGCACATTCAGGGAGAACCAACCTGGTTGCCGGGGGCGATTTTTTCCGTCGATGGAGCACCTTGCGCCAAAAGGCAGGTCAGGAACCGGCGGCCGTATTCTCATGGGCGACTCTGGCCGCGCTCGCACAGGAGAGGGGATCGGGAGCGGTAGTCGGGTTAGCCAAGGCCTGTTTCGGCCGTCCGGTTCCCCATGACGCGCGAGCTTGGTGGAACGACGTGATGGACCCGCCAGAGCACCGTCTGTCACGAACCACGGGTCTTGACTTCAAAGAATTGCGGGAATTGCTCGATCACTTCCTGGATAGCCAGGTTGGAGGCATGCCGTTATGAGGCAGCTCATATTGAAAGAGGTTCGCGGGTTGAAACCATGGGTTGGCCTGGCGGTACTGCTTTCCCTTTTCGGGTTGGTGCTCACTCTGGGAACAGAGTTTCCCGACGAGCAGACCTTCGATCCGTCAAAATTCCTGGGCGAGGAGGTTGAAGCTGCAATCATCACGATGTTACTGATCACCGTCCTGACGGGAGCCGGCCTGCTGGTCAACGAGGAGGAAAATGGAACGCTGCTTTTCCTGGACGGCCTGCCACTGTCACGCACACGGATTTTCCTGGCCAAAATTGCTGCGGCCATAATTGTGTTGGGGGCAATATTGCTCTTTGAGATCACCCAAATCGCCGGTCTCGGACTGCTTTCACAAGATTCCGCCAGCGGCCCTTTCCCATGGAGGTTTTTGGCGGTCGAAACGGCTCTCCTTTACGCAATGATGATTTCCAGCTTGGGCGTCGTGCTGCTGTTATCCTTTCTGCGAACATGGTTAGCTTTGGCGCTTGGGCTCTTGGTCGTGGGCCACTTGATGTTGCAGATGGAGAGCACGCCGGTAGCGGCTTTGTTCGACCCGGTTCAGCTGGTCCGCCCCGGAGTAGATGGAGCTCGGATTGAAGTCCCCTGGAAACACCTTGGGACGCAGTTTGGCGTAGGTCTCGTATGCGCGGCGCTTGCCTGGGTCGGGTTCGTCCGGTTGGGCGGTCGCCGGTCACGCTCGGCTACCGGAATCGTCGGTGTCTTGCGACGATTGACGGGGTTTGCCCTGCGCGCAGCCATTCCCGTGGTCTGGATTGCCGCGTTGATCATCGTGGGAAAGGACTTGGAGGACGATGATAACAACCATCGACCGGGCCGGGAAATTGCCTTCGCACGAGAGACGACAGCCCACTATGAGTTCCTGTTCCGTGAGGACCAGAGGCCCCATGCAGAACCACTGATCCAGGGAGCTGATAAGGTGTTTGAAACCGTTGCAGATTTTCTCGGAATACCTTCGGCGCGAGGCCGGGTGGTGGTGGATCTGGCAGGGCCACTAGTACACCACGCGGCAGGCCAGGCGCATTGGAAGAAGGTGCGAATGAGTCTGAACCCAGCCGAAGATTTGGAGTCTCTAAAAGCCGTTCTCGGGCACGAAACCACCCACGTTTGCATCGACCTGGCGAGCGATTCTGTAGCTACCGGCCGCCTGGACTGGGCCAGGTGGTTTCACGAGGGACTTTCGACCTACGTGGAAATGCGTTTCTTCGGGCAGGACGCCCAACAGGAAGAATTGGATCGCGTTAGTGCGCACGCTCTTGATCGCGGCACCATTCGTTTCGGGGAGTTTGTGGTAGACGCCGAGTTCGCACGACACCGGGACCCGAACTTGGTCTATCCACTTGGGCAGTTGTGGTGCAAGGCGCTTGTGAATACCTATGGGGACGGGGCGCCGGGACGCGTGTGCCGTGCCATGACTCGGGCCGGCGTGCGAGCTGCCTCTGATGCGGATGGTTTTTGGCGAACCGCATTGCAGCAATCCGGTTATGATTTGGAACGGGTGAACGCTGCGTTTAATTCTGAATTGAGGCACCTCGAAGAAAAGCACGCGGAGTGGCTTGAATCATACCCGCCCATCTCGGGCCACGTGACCATCGAGGGAGCCGAAATCGTCCTGCGGCCCCAATACGAAATCTCGCGCGCAGCCTCGAATGCAACTCTGGTAGCACGCCTGACCGATCGCCGCCCGGAAGAATTGATTGAGAGTGAGTTTTTTCTACCCGAAAATGATGGCTGTATCCGGGTCGCTAGAAATAGGTTTCCCGGAGCGACAATCCGGTTTCAATGGGGCTGGACCCCTGAGCGCAAGGACGGCGCGGGACGGTTCAGTCTGTTCGAAAAATGGGAGGAGGCCGTCGTCAGATAGGCGGATTGGGTAACACGGCCCTTAAGCGCATGTAATTCCAGGCTAAGCCCGCAAGAGACAACACGCCTGATCATCCCCGAATAAGCGCAGCCGCAGCGAACGAGAGAATCGAAATCGGACCGATGCCTATTTCGCGCTGACGTCGTAGCACAGCAGGACGTCCTGATCGCGCAAGTAAAGCCGTCCGTTCGAAACCACGGGGTGCGGCCAGGTCTTTTTGCCGCTCAAGTCTGGTTGCTCGAAGCGCCCGTGTTCTTTGTAGCCCTCAGGCGAAGCTTCAATGAGCGCCACCAGGCCCGGTTTGTCTTCTTGCCGGAGGTAAAGTCTCTCGCCGGCATAAACAACTGCCCCCTTGCCTACCTTGCCCTTCTCCTGCCATTTGACTTCCCCGGTTTTGAAATTCTGACACGTCCAACCGGAGCGATCCGCATGACCATAAATGTAATCGCCGATCTTGATCACTCCGCCGTGATGATTGTCGATGACTTTTTCGGCGTAGACTTGTTCGGCCTGAAAACTCCCACCTGAGGCAGTGATTTTGAAAAGATTGCAGCCCGCAGAATAGCCCGAGGAAACATAAACCTGACCATCGCTGTAGACCGGTGTGGGGATCACGGCCGTCTTGCCTTTGCGAACTGCCCGCCAGAGCAACTTGCCGTCCGCGGCAGCTATGCCAACGACATGGTCCGCGGTTAATTGGATATACTGCCGAACTCCGTCTATTTCAACAACGATAAGCGACGAATAATGGGCGGCATCAGTAAACTCGCGCGACTGCCAGACCAGGGCCCCGGTTTGCCGGTTCAGTGCGACCAAGGCGCCGTTAGGTCCGCCGGGAGTCACCACTACCTGATCGCCATCAACGAGAGGCGATTCCGAAAAACCCCACTCAGGCCGCGATCCACCGAAATCCTTGCCAAAATCTTTGCGCCAGCGTTCCTGCCCGGTTCCCGTGTCCAAGCAGACCATTTCACCCCACTGGTCCACCGCATAAAGCAGGTCATCGCCCACCGTCGGCGTCGCCCGCGGGCCGGCAAAGCCACCCCAACCTGGCGCTCCGGTTTTACCCAGCTTTGTGGCCCAAACCGTTTTGCCGTCTTTGAGGTCGAGGGCTATAACGAAGCCCGCGTCGCTTCGATCACCGGTCGTGTAAGCACGGCCCTTCAAGATAGCAACAGTGGAATAGCCACTGCCCAACCCAGTTGCCTTCCAGACCAGGGGCGGACCTCCTGCAGGCCACGCCTTGAGAAGCCCGCTTTCTGGTGAAATGCCGTCACGGTTCGGTCCACGCCATTGTGGCCAATCGCCGCCAAAGCCAATGGACGACCAAGTAAGAGTCAGAACCAGCACGAGACCGATCCCGTAACGACGCGTTGTATTGTGAAGAGCCCGCATAATTGCGAGGGATAATCCGTCTCAGATGCTCAAAAAGCAATCAGAATACGCACCCGTCCACGATGCGCGGCGGACTTTCGCGCCTTGAAACCGAACGAAGGCCTCTACTCCTATCAGGATGGCGCGACACACCCGCTCAATTCAACGCGACGTGGCGACGGATGTAGGTGGGAATATCCAAGTCCTCGCCCTGGTGGATAGTCGGCTCGCTTTTCTCGAACCGGCCTTTAGATACGATTTCCAAGGGCAATTGCACCTGTCGCATGCGCGACAAAGCGGTTTTCGGCTTGCGAAGTTTTTCCAATCGTTCAGGCGTCGTTGGAGGCGCCGGGGCGGCAAATCTGGTGGATCCGCGACTCGAGCCTTTTAGTCCCGTCTGGAGCAGGTCCGTGGTAGGGCCAGGACCCCGGTGCCCAGGGGAGGCGAGCGCAGGGTCCTGAACAGGTTGAACGGCAGGCGGCTCCGTTTCGGCATGAGTCATTATCAGACCGATCCGCAACCGGGAATCTGGACCGGGAACCACTGAGGCGCCCATCATAAACGGTGCCGTCCCGCACTCTTGCCGGATCCGTTCCATCACCCGATTGACCTCCATCATCGTCAGGGAAGCATCAGCCAACAGGGTGACGCCCACGATGTCAGCCGCCTTCAGGGCTTCGGCACCGCCGGCAAGAGGATTCGAGAGTATCTGCTGAACTACTTCAGAGGCACGATCAGCTCCGGTAGCCGAGGCAACAGCAAACGTACTGACATTGAAGCGCTGCCGAATCACCTCGCAAAGATCCGAAAAACCCAAACCGATCACAGGCTCGCAGGATAGGCTTTGCCAGGCACAAATGACCGCCTGGGACAGCAACCGATTCGGCAGATTGAAAGTCTCATACAAACTGGTTGAGGGATCAATAACCGGCATCAGCTTCTGGTTTGGCTGGCAAATAATCAGATCTGAAGCCGGGGCGAGTCGCTCGAGCCCGGTTTGAGCCGCCTGGTGCCGCAAGGATCCCTCGCACTCAAAAGGGGTGGCAATAAAGCAAAGAACCAGTGCCCCCGCTTCTTTTGCGGCTTTCGCCAGCACCGGGCTAATCCCGCTCCCGGCCCCACCGCCCAACCCAGCCACAATAAGCACCACCCGCGCGCCATCGCATAAGCGCTTCAGGTGGACAAGATTTTCTTCTGCCGCCGCTCGACCCCGTTCGGGATCACCGCCGCTGCCCAAGCCACGAAAGAGTTTTGCTTCAAGGTGCACGCGTTCCCGTGCGGTTGAGGTAGTGAGAGCCTTGGCCTCACAATGAATCGCTACGGAATAGGCTTGGCTGGCCGTCTCATTGATGACCGTCTCGAGGACCCGCACACCGGTTGAGCCAATGCCAAAGACCCGGATTGCGTGGCGCGACTCGACCAACGAGCTGCCGGGTTGTTCCTGGGTAGTCGGCGTGGGAGCGCTTAGCGGGGCCGGGGCCGGCCCACTTCCGGAATCGGGGAGCATTTCAGGAGTCATAGTCATCGGGTAGAGCCTTTGCTGCCGCGAAATATCTGGTGGATCGTGGTTTTAATGCCGTCTGCCAAAGTGCTTTTCGCAGCCCGTTTACGCTGCTGGAACGACCCGTATTTGACCAGGCCGATTGGGGTCGCAAACTCGGCTTGGTCAAGAGCCGACCTCAGGCCGCTGATGGAATTGGTTTTACCGGTCGAGACAGGCAGGTCGAGGACCTGTTCGGCGAGACGCGCGATTTTGGGAATCCGGGAACACCCACCCGAAAGGAATACTCCGGCACGCAGGTAATCCAGCACGCCTGCCTGCTGGAGGTCCTGAAGGATAAGCTGAAAGATTTCCTCGAGGCGCAGCGACATAATCCGGCGGAGATGTTCAACATTAATGACTTTCAGCGGCAGGCCCAATTCACTCGCTAGGGTCACCGTGCGGCCCTTATCTTCCTCCTCCACAAACGCGCAACCGTGCTCAATTTTCAACTGCTCCGCGCGCCCGAGAGGGACTTTCAGACCATAAGCCAGATCGTTGGACAAGTGATCGCCGCCTACGGCCAATACCCCGGTGTGCTTGATAATGCCGTTGGTATAGACCACGTAATTCGTGGTGCCACCGCCAATATCTACCACCAAGGATCCGAGTTCCTTCTGCTCACTGTTGAGCAACGCCAGAGAGGAGGCCAACCCAGTGAACACGATGTCGTCCACTTCCAACTGCAGTCCCTTGACCGTACGGATCGGGTTCTGCAACCGGTTCAGGTTGCCGTGAAGCACGTGAACATCCACTTCCACGCGGGCTCCCAGCATGCCAACCGGATTGCTGATGCCATCCTGACCGTCCACCAGGAAATGCTGACGAATGGCATGAATTACGTGGTTTTGAGCGGGCAGATTGATCGCCTTGGCATTCTTGATCACGTCCTGGACGTCCTCCTCAGTGATCTCCCGGTCCGAGGAAACCACTGGGTGCACACCGCGGTTATTGAAGCCCCTGAGATGGCCGCCAGTCACACCCAGGAAGACACTTCTGATTTCGACATCCGCCATCTGTTCAGCCTCTACAATCGCGTGGCGAACGTCCTCTTCCGCCATCGTGGCATCGGTGATCTCGCCTTTGCGAACACCCCGAGACCGGGCCTGGCCGAGACCAATAATGTTCAGCACGCCGTCGGGATTCATTTCACCCACAACGGCGCACACTTTGGAGGTGCCAATCTCCAGGCCGACAACAATGGAGGAGGGATCAAACATTTCTTTTCCTGGTGCGTGAGAGTTTATTCGATTTCTGAAGGGCCGGGGGTGCGACACTGGCTTCCATCCAACGTGCCGGGATGTTATTCGGAATGGCGAGGTCGAGGGTGGCAATGGACCGGCCCAGACGCTGGCCCATCTCAAACACCTCATGCCACCGGCGCAACTGCTGGTCAAACCTATCGAGAGCAAACGTGATTTCGCTGCCCTGGGTGGTGCTGGCAACGAGGATTCCGGGATTGGACACATCGATATAGTGAATGTCGGCGAACCCGGAGATAGAGGAACGGTCAAAAGCCAAGATCAACTGGAGCGCGGCTTGAACCTGAGGCACCTCGATGCGCCGTCCCGCCTGAACCTCATTCATGCTCAGACCTGTAATCAGCGGGTATTGTTCAGGAACCTGGCTTGCGCTGCTTGAACGCTGTCGAGGATCCAAGGGGAGTATAACATAACCTGCCTCGTCTAGGTGATAAGCTGCCATCTCCACACCGCCGCTGGCACTCCTACGGGGAACGTTTACCTGGGCGAGAGGCACACGCTCGGTCACGCGTATGCGCACAGTGCCCGGCAGTATCCGTTCAACAGAGGCTGAGTGAATCGACGGAACCAACTCAAGGTCTCGCTTGACCCGAGCTAAATCCAATGCCAGCAAGTTGGCGCCCGACTTCACCCCCGCCCACCGCCGAAGGTAATCAACCGAGATGTCCCCGTCGGTCTCCACCTCGACAGACCGGATTGAAAAGGCCTTATTCTCATAGACTAAGCGGTTTAAGCCCAATTCACCGGTGCGCCAAACGAGGTAGACCGTAAATACCACGGCAAACACCACTCCCAGAGCAACGGCGGCCATCCGGATGCGCGTTGCTCGGACCTGGCTGGAGCGGAGTTTGACGTCCAACACGTGCTCGCGCCGCAAGCGTCGATTCTTAAGTTTCTGATTGAACCACATGTTTATCTATTCTGCGGAAAGTTCGGTGCCCGCTTCAGGGCCAGATCGACCATTTTCTGACACAAATTGGCGTAGCTTATTCCGGCGGCGGCGGCGGCCTTCGGCAGCAAGCTGGTCTCGGTCATCCCTGGAAGGGTATTTAATTCCAGCACCGAGGGGCTGCCATCGGACTGCACCATCACGTCCACGCGGGCATAGTCACGTGCGCCGATCGCTCGAAAAGCGGCCAGACCCGCCGCCTGAATGCGGGCTGTTGTCACCTCGTCAAGGGGAGCCGGGCATAGGTAATCAGTGCTCCCCGGGGTGTACTTGGTTTGATAATCATAAACACCGCGCTTCGGGCGCACCTCGACCACCGGGAGAGCCCGGCCATCGAGGATCCCAACGGTGGTTTCCCGGCCAATGATCCGCTCCTCCAGCAGGACCTCGGAATCGAAGCGCAACGCTTCTGCGAGCGCCCCACTCCACTCCTCAAGGCTCTCCACAAATTGCAGGCCAACGCTCGAACCCTGGCGCACCGGTTTGAGCACAACCGGCGGCTGCCAACCAGTAGGCCATTTGGCTTCAGTGGAACAGATCCGTGCCGATCGTGGTGTCGGAACACCGGCCTGTTCCAGCCGCTCCTTGGTCAACGCTTTATCAAAGCCTATACGGCTAGCTTCGGCATCACAACCAGTGTAGGGAATCCCAAGCGCATCCAACTTCTGCTGCACTGTACCATCTTCCCCATACGTGCCATGCAGGGCTAGGAAAACAACTTCGGTTCCCGATGGCAGAGCCCAACTGTCTTCTAGCGGGTCCAATTCCCAAACCCGGTGACCCAGCGATCGCAACGCTAGCGCCACGGCGATGCCGGAACGAAGAGACACCTCCCGTTCGGCACTTGGCCCGCCCAGCATGACAGTAATATTCAAGTTTTGGTTCATTCCCGGCCAACAATTTCAACTTCCGGATCCAGTTCGACCCCACGCTCCACGAGGGCACGTTCCCGGATCAACTCGATGAGACGACAGACATCCTGGGCGGTTGCATTACCTTCATTGACGATAAAATTGCCGTGTTTCAGGGAAACAACCGCCCCGCCCACACGGGTTCCTTTCAGACCCAGCTCATCGATCAGTTTTCCTGCGGAAACGTCTCGGGGATTCTTGAACATGCACCCGGCGCTGGGTAGGGCCGGTTGGCTGCCCCAACGTTTCCGGTTAAAAGCATCCATGCGTTGCTCGATCTCCTCGCGCGCGGCGGGTTCGCCGCGTAGCACGGTGGAAATGGCTACGTGATCCTTGAGTGTCGCACATCTCCGATACTCCACTTTCATCTGAGCGGGCAAGCATCCGCGCACCTGGCCGTCCGGTCCCATCAAACGCACGAGGGAAACCAAGTCAAACATCGCCCCCCCCATCGCGCCGGCATTCATACGTAAACCTCCCCCCACAGTGCCCGGAATACCCTCCATGAATTCAAAACCCGACAACCCAGCGGCTTTGGCCTGATACGCCACGTCCTTTAGCCTGGCTCCGGCTCCGCAATTAATCTCCGGGGCTGCCACCTCGATGCGTGCAAAGGCGGACTGCGATAGGGAAATCACTACCCCGGCATACCCTCCATCCCGAAACAAAACATTGGAACCACGGCCCAGCACCAGCCAAGGAATGTCGTGTTCCCCACAGACCCTGAGCACTTGAGCCAAGTCCGCTTCCGAAGCAGGCTCAACGTAGACATCTGCCGGGCCTCCGACCCGCATCGTCGTTCGCCGGGCCAAGGGTTCAACAGTCCGAATGACCGCTTCGGGACTCAAGATTCCAGAAAACAGGGCGGACCATTTCTCCGGGGAATTGTGCCTCGGTGCGGAACTAGCGGAACTCATCGCTCCACTCCTCCGGCAGCCACGCCGGTTTGAAAACTCAGCTCCGAACCGCCGGATGGTGGCTGCGGCGTGCCGCCCGCCGTGGCTGAGCAACGCGCGCCAGCGGAGGCGGGAAGCTCGGCCAACATAAGTCGGGCAATCTCCGCTGCGGCGCCCGGCATATGCCAGCGAGTCAATGCTCGGCGCATTGAGTCCCTTGCAGTGTCAGAGCCGCAAATCTGCGCCACCATCTCGACCAGGCGCGCCGGGTTGGCGGTTGATTGGGGCAACAACAACGCCGCGCCGCTCCCCTCGAAAGCTCGCGCGTTGAAATATTGGTGATTATCAGCAGCAGCTGGGAACGGAATCAGGATCGATGGTAGCCGCGCCGCTGCCAACTCAGCAAGCGAAGAAGCCCCAGCACGACTGATGGCCAATGTCGCCGCCCCAAGGGCGGTTTCCATTCGATCATAGAACGGGAACACGACAGCCCGAATCCCGGCGGCGGAATAGACTCGCTGAGCAGCTTGAGCATCGGCAAGTCCCGTGAGGTGGATTACTTGTGGCCGCAGCGCGCTCTCGGCGAGCAAACGAACGGCCTCGAACATCAATCGATTTATCCCCCCCGCCCCCTGGCTGCCGCCCATTACCAGCAGAACAGGTGTTGCGAGGTCCAAGCCCATTGACTTTCGGCATTGCTCCGCTGATTGCCCGCAAAACTCCTCGCGCACGGGTGTGCCAGTAACGCTTACCCCAACCCGCGGGAGCAATGGAACTGTGGTCTGAAACCCCACAAAGGCACGATCCACTACTCTGGCCAGCCAACGATTCGCGCGTCCGGGGATGGTGTTTGATTCGTGCAAAAAGGTGCGCGCTCCACTGCGGCGCCCGGCCAGAATCGGGGGTGCGCTGGTGAATCCCCCCATACCCAAAACCACCTGCGGAGGCCGTTCGCGGAAAATCCGCCGAGCTGTCTGGTATGACTTGAGGAATCCGACAAGAAACGCGACGCGTTGTCCCCGTTGCAATCCCACGGCGGGCAGGATGGAAACTTCCATACCTCGGACTGCTTTGACGGCCTGCTGATCCACCTCCTTGGGCGAAACCAGCAAGCGAACGCTGCACCCCGTTCGCAAGAGTTCACGACCGACCGCAAAGCCGGGAAAGAGATGCCCACCGGTGCCACCACAGGCAATCGCCACACAGATCTGCGGGTGCCGCGCATCGCTCATGAGATACCTCCAACCTGGGCAACTGCGAGCCGATCAGGGCCGCGAAAAGGATTCTCACGACGATCGTCGGCATCCTCTGAACTCAAGATTGATTCAGCCAGATTCGCCCGGCGGGCAATGCTGAGCAATAGCCCCACACTGGCGAGCATCGTCAGGAGGTTTGACCCACCGTAGCTGATAAACGGCAAAGGCAAACCTTTGTTGGGGAGCGTGCTGGTTACTACACCGATGTTGATCATGGCCTGCATGCCAATCATCAGAGTAATGCCGGACCCTAGCAGTAAACCAAAAACGTCAGAGGATTTGAGGGCGATCCAGGTGCCGCAAACGATGATGGCAATGAAGCACATTACGACGAACAACGTCGCGACCAGGCCCAACTCCTCTCCGATCACCGGCAGAATAAAGTCCGTGTGATGAAACGGAATAAAGCCAAGTTTCTGGCGAGAGTTGCCCAGGCCCATGCCAGTCCAACCTCCGGCCCCCAGTGCAAGCATGGCGTGGTATGCCTGATGCCCGACTTCTTGCCTGGTTTCCTCCACATTCAGCCAGCTAAGGATTCGCTTCATCCGCATGGGGTCGTGCCAAAGTGAAAACCCAAAGGCAGCAATGCCAGTCAGCATCGGCGGGATGAAATGTTTCCATTGGGCACCCGCGATGAGCAACAAACCTCCACTGGTCGCCGCCAGAAACAATGTGGCGCCACGATCCGGCTCAACAAATATGAGTGCGAGAATCAGCCCGATAAACAGGCCCGGGATAAGAATCCCCCGCCGCAGAGTGCTCATGTGCCGCTGGTAGCGTTCGCCATACCATGCGAGCGTCAGAATCAACGCGATCTTCGCAAACTCTGAAGGCTGAAATCGGACTGGACCCAGCACGATCCACCTTCGGGCCCCGTTGATTTCCGGGCTGATTCTATGAGGCAGCACCATGACGAATATCAGCAGAATCGCGGCCATAACCAACAGGGGGACGGCCATACGTTTCAAGCACCGGTAATCGAGCCAGGCAGCCAGCGCACAGGCAGCCAATCCAATGATGCACCACGTTGCCTGCATGACGAGGTACTGGGCCCCAACTTTCTCGTTAGCCATTCCGGAGCTATATAGCATCACCAACCCCAGCGCCAGCAGGGCGGCAACGCAAAAGACCAAAATGGTAACGGCGGATCTCATGGGCACGACCGCGCGAAACGGAGCCTAGTTCAAAGCCCCAGTTCCCGTTCCACTCTTGGTGGGAATCTTGAGCTTCTGACCGACCACGATCCGGTCCGTCTTCAGGTTATTGGCCGAGCGGATGGCTTTGACCGTGGTATTGTTCTGACTGGCGATCCGGGAGAGCGTGTCACCGGAAACGACCTGATAGACTCGCATGCCGTCCGCGGGGGCTGCACTCGGCGCGTCGACCGAGGCTGTCGGGGCAGGAGCAGACGTTGGTGCTGGGATAACCAGACGCTGATTGATTTGCAGCTTGGTCGGTTCTATGCCCGGGTTGGCATCCATAAGCGCTTTGGTAGAAATGCCGAACTTCTTCGCAATCGTCGCAAAACTCTCTCCTTTCAACACCCTATGCTCCGTTGTTTGTGCAGGGGGCGTGTAGGACGTGGTCACCGGTCCGGTGACCGGTTCAACCGGGGTGGGGTTGGTCGCGGTGTTGGCGTAGTTGGCATCCGTCAGGGGCGGGAAAGGATCGACCACCACGTTGGTGGGTTCGACGAAATCGGGCATGATATTCGTTTCCGTGATTGGGGTTTGCACCTCGGGAGGCAAGGTCTCGGCATCATCACGCCGGCAGCCCTGCATTAGCAGGGCCATGAGGCCAACGCCATGGACGGCCAGGACGAAAAGGACGGCGATCTTGACGCGGGCGCGACCTTGATTCTTTTGCTCGAGCAATGATCCTTGCGGAACGAGTGGACTATGTGGGTTGTTCATGTGGCGCTGTGGTTGTCAGTCTTAGGTTTTTGGTAACAACGGTTTTCTTTGGATGCCCTCTGGGCATCCGGTTAATTTCAAAATTTGTCGCGTATGTTGGGGTTGCCACCTAGCACACCCCAACCTATTGATTTCACTTTTCGGCAAAACTTGGCGGTCCAACATTCCCTCAATCAGAAATGCGCCCGAACTCGAAGGAGCCGGCGAAAAAAAAGTTACATCAACAATGACATCTTTCGGCGCCGCTGGTTTTGCCGTTTCGTGCTGCCGTTCTAACAACGAAGCCGCCATGGTGCAAGGAGTAAACAGCACTTTTTCTGCTTGCCAAGGTCGGGAGTTTCTGGGCCGGATTTGGCACTCTAGCGGGCCGGACATTTTGACGGCAAAACTGGGTGCGCTTGCCCCCAACCAGCAGCCCCCTCGGGGTTGCGTTAGAGGATGACATATTGTCGCCCGCGCACTCATCTCGCTACCGGATTTTGAGCGTGCTGAGAGCCAAAACAGCGAACAGCACGCAAAGGATGTAGAATCGCATAACTACCTGGGATTCATACCACCCCTTCTTCTCGAAGTGGTGGTGAATTGGAGCCATCAGGAAAACCCGGCGACCAGTACCGAACCGGCGCCGCGTATAACGATAGTAGCCGGTTTGGATCAGCACGGAGCCGGCTTCCAGAACGAAAATGCCTCCGGCAATCATCAGGACCAGCGGTTGGTGGATTAGCACGGCAACGATCCCCAGCGCTCCCCCGATCGCCAGCGAACCGGTGTCCCCCATAAACATTTGAGCGGGATGACAATTAAACCATAGAAATCCCAGTCCTGCCCCGACCAAAGCCGAGCAAAACACGGTGAGTTCCCCGGCCCCTGGGACGTATGGGATTTGCAAATAAGCCGCCGTCTTAACATTGCCTGCCAAGTAGGTCAGAATGACGAATACCAGTGAGACGATAACTGTGCACCCGATCGCCAGACCATCCAAACCGTCGGTCAGGTTAACGGCGTTAGAACTGCCAACGATTGTCAGGGTGGTGAGCGTAAGACCAGCAACCGCCGCCCCCGTCAACACGGGATACTTGTAAAACGGCACCATGATCTCGGTGATCAACTTACTCTTGGAAGGCATATTCCAAAGGTAAAACCCGATAAAGAGTGCCAGAGCCGTCTGTACGAGGAGTTTCACTGATGCCCGCGTTCCGGCGCCACTCTGTTGGGTGATCTTGGCATAATCGTCATAGAAGCCAAGGGCCGTCAAAACCACGACGGAGAGTAAAGTCAGCTGTACCATCGTCTCCCATTTTGCCCAAAGCAATGTGGTAAAGTTCAGGGCCAGGATTATTAAGATCCCGCCCATCGTTGGGGTCCCCTTCTTGCTGAGCAACCGGGCGGTCAAATTGCCTGCTTCCTCGGCTTTATCCCGGTAGTCCTGACCGAACTTGAGTCGCTTGAGCCAGCAAATAACCCGGGGACCGAGCATCCAACTCAAGAGCAAGGCCGTAATCGCTGCACCGGCACTGCGGAAGGTAATATACCCAAAGAGCCGCAAGGAGGATACTGACTCGGCCCAAGCGGTACCCGCCGACCAGTCCAGGATTTGTTGACTCAGGTAATAGAGCATTTAGTTTGTCTTTCCGGAGCCTCCGTTGCGCAGCAAGCCGGTTACCCGCTCGAGCCTTGACGCGCGCGATGCCTTCAGGAGGAGCAAATCTCCAGTGCGAATAAAGCTCTTCACGGCGGCAGCAGCCCCCTCAATTTCGGCAAATTCCAGCACCCGGTTCAGCCCGGCAGCGCGAGCGCCACGCGCTATCTGGGATGCCATGGTTCCGACGGCAAAGACCTGGTCGACACCCAATTCCGCCGCGCGCTGGCCTACCTCCAAATGAGCCGCCTCGGAGTGAGCCCCTAGCTCGGCCATATCACCCAGCACGGCCACACGCCGGCCTTTGCAGGGAAGTGCGACTAGCGTCTTGAGCGCCGCGACCACCGAATCCGCGTTGGCGTTGTATGCGTCATCCACTACGCCGACGCCATTTAGATCCCAGGTTTGAAGCCGCATCTTCGCTGGTCTGCAGTCTGCCAAACCACGCTCAATCTGCCCCTTGCTAAGCCCCATCTCCGCACCCAAGTGAATAGCAAACAAGGCGTTTATTGCCTGGTGGCGCCCAATCAACTGGATCCGGTAATCACCTGAAAGTGCTGCGGAGGGTCCCTCCGCCCGAAATTCAATTCCTTCCTTGTCCATCTTAACGTTTTGCAATCGCCAGTCGTTTTGCTCCCCTTCTCCCACTTGGACCACTTTGGCCGCCGTTCGCTTAGCCACACGAGAAGACCACGCATCATCACCGTTGACAATGAGTTGGCCATTGGATGGTAACAATTCTGCAAGCCATCCCTCCTCCTGGGCCACTCCCTCAAGATTCCGGAAAAATTCCAGGTGCTCGCGTCCGATGCACGTAAGCACCCCGTAGGCCGGTTGAATCATCCGAAGCAAGGGAGCCAGTTCTCCCGGGTGATTCGTGCCGGCCTCCAACACCGCCACTCCGTGCTGCTGCTCAAGCCGCAACAGCGTGAGAGGAACCCCGATATCGTTGTTGAAACTGGCTTCACTAGCCAGCACCTCGTGCGCCTGACCAATAACAGAGGCTATTAGTTCCTTGGTTGATGTCTTTCCATTGGATCCTGCCACAGCGACAACCGGAAGGGAGAATCTGGCCCGGTAGGCCGTAGCCAACAGTCCCAACGCGCGCCGAGGATCATCGACCTCTACGACGCCACACGACAACGAGGCAGGCACATCCTTCCCGCATCGGACCACGACCGCGACGGCGCCAACCTTTGAAGCTTCGGCCACAAAACTGTGACCGTCAAAACGCTCCCCCTCCAAGGCAAAAAAGATATCCCCCGCCTGAATTTGACGGGAATCAGTGCAAACTCGTTGGGCGTGGGCATGCGGATCGGCCCCTGCGCGCAGCCGCCCATCACAAGCCTGAACAACTTGACTTAGGGTTAACGCTTCCATCGTTCCAGCCTGCAAAACCACCGCAGTGGTCTTCAGTATCAGATTGAGACAGGGCGCGAGTCGACCCGAGCGGGCCGCACCTGGCTTAGGTCCACGTCGCCATCACCGTGGAGCACCTCCAGGGTAACGGAGAGCGCCTTATCCATCAGCGGCTGGGAGCTGTGAGAACGAACCACCGGACGGGGCTTTGGCGCCGGATGCTGTCCGGCGGCGGCCACGAACAAGTGGTGTGAGATGAACGTTGAAGTGTTCACAGGGTTTAGGTTGTTACTGTTCTGGATTAACGTGCACGAGCGACGGAGGTCTTGGCAGGCTGCTCGCCCTCGCCAGGATCAGGGTTCAAGTCGGGACGGATATTGAGATAACTAGCGCACAGCTCGGCCACCTTTTTGAAAGCGGGTGTGGCCACAGTGCCACCGTAGTAACGATTGCGATCCGAAGGGTCATCAACAATGATAGCGATGCACAACTCCGGCTCATCGGCTGGGAAAAAGCCAATGAAGGAGGAAAGGTACTTGGACACATAGGTGCCGTTTTCAACTTTCTGTGCAGTACCGGTTTTACCCGCCACGGTGTAGTGCTTGAGCATGGCGCCGGACGCGGTTCCATTGGTCGAAACCACCCTCTTGAGCGCGACAGTAATTTGGCGAGCGGCGGCCTCGCTAATGACCTGCCGCACCGGCTGTGGAGAGTATTCCGCCACAACCCGACCTTCCTGATCCTCCAAACGATCGACAAGCATGGGGCGCATCAATTGGCCTCGGTTCGCGATGGCGCAGATAGCCATGGTCATTTGCAGGCGCGTCACGGAGACCCCTTGACCGATGGGTAATCGCGCAATCGAGACTTTGCTCCACTTGTTCACAGGTGGAACGATACCGCCGACCTCTCCTGGCAGGGGAATGCCCGAACGGGAGCCAAAGCCGAAGGCTCGGATCCAGGAGTAAACGCTTTCGGCTCCCATTCGGATTCCGATCTTAGCCGTGCCAATGTTGGAGGATTTGGCAATGATTTCCTCCACAGTAAGCAGCCCATAAGGGTGAGTGTCGCGCAGCGGATGTCCGCCATAAAACCAGTAGCGGTGCTCGCAGTCGAACGTATCCGTCAGTCGCACCGTGCCATCGTGAAGAGCGCCCGAAACCACAACCGGCTTGAATGTCGATCCGGGATCGATAAGATCGGCAATAACGCGGTTGCGGCGTGCCTCCGGCGGCGATTCTCCAGGCTGATTCGGGTTGAAGGTGGGGATGGTCGCCATGGCCAGGATTTCCCCAGTAGCAGGCCGAACGACAACCCCCGAGACGCTGACCGGTCGATACTCAGCCATAGTCTCCGCCAACGCCAACTCCAAGCCGTGTTGAATAAAGGAATCGATGGTCAAAACCACGTTCAAACCGTCCCTCGGTTGCACGTCCTCCGAGCGCAGCCTAACAATTTCCCGTCCTTTCCCATCGCGTTCCGTGCTAAGCCACCCGGGGCTGCCGCGCAACTGTGTGTTCAGGACCCGTTCCAAGCCTTCTACTCCGACGATCTCGGGAATGGTTTTGCCCCCCAAGGTCACATTTGTCGACCCCACAAAGCCCAGCAGATGAGCCGCCAACGTCTGGCCCGGATAGACTCGCATCTGGTCGCTCTGAGCCGTGATTGCTCGCCGACGCAGGGCATGGAGGGCTCTCTTCTCCGTTGGCTTGAGCGCTTTTTCTTCTTCAGGCGCCATTACAACCAGGTTGCGCATGGCCTGCTCTATCTGTTCCCACTTCTCGGTCGGGACTCTCTTTTTGAGCGGCACCCACTGTCGCGGGACCAGCCCGGAGGTTCGCTGAATCATCGAAGGTTTGAGCTGCTCAGCCAGCCAGGCAACGTCGAGCTCGAGCAACGGTGCGAGCGCCAGAGCCACCTCCTCATTGTATTTTCCAATGAGCTCAGGATTCGCTTCCACGTTCTTGACTATGACGCTAGTCGCCAGCGGTTTACCGTTGCAGTCAAGGATGTCCCCGCGGTGGTGTTTCCGAATCGTCTCCCGCTGCGTGAATTCCAGGGCCTTCACTTTCAGGTCCGAATGCCGGAGCACCTGAAGATCAAACAGACGGAAGGCCAGTCCGAGGAAGGCGATCCCCAGGACGATGGCCATCGCCACGACGCGCTTTTTTTGTTGTCGTTTGCCCATTATCGTTTGCCCGTTTCTAGATTCAGCCAGCCGTCCGCGGCGATCGGTTCCTCACCCGACGGCGTCACGGACGGCGGCCAAAAATCGTCTATGTTTTTTCAAAGGCTGTCCTGCCTGCCGCCCGTGACAATCGGTTCCTCATCCGACCGCCCCGGGCGGAGGCAGGCAAAAGCACTCATCGCAGAGTCTCAACTCTGCGTGTATCAGCCGCCAACTGGCTCTCGCGCACTGGCCGCGCCTCCTCGGCGGGAGGTTCAGGAATCCGCCAGATTTGTGCGGGCTGCGGCGGCACCAGACCGAGATTCAAATCTTTGATTTTCGCTTGCAGGTAACGCGGCAGCCGCATGGCGGCTAGATTCCGTTGCTGCTTTTCGTTCAGCGCTGCGAGAACGGCCAGATGCGACTCTCGCTTCTGGATTTCGCGTTCCAAGCGTGAAATCTGGTCCTTTTGCCACACGTAACCAACCCCGGCGCCTCCAATCAGGAGGCACAGCAAGAAGGCCTTCAGTGCGGGCCCAAACCGGATTGCCGCGGAACGGTATTTTCTATTTCGTGCCATTCAAATTTTCTCGATTACTCGCAGTTGTGCGCTGCGACTTCGCGGGTTCGTCGCCAATTCCACCGCACTGGGTATCATTGCCCTGCGGGAGAGCCATCGCGCTTCAGGCGCCCGCGGTTGACGCAGTTCCGGAACATCTACACTTCCCGGGAAAGTGTATTCGCGCACACGCTCACGGCCGAAGTGCTTCACCGTCCGATCTTCAAGCGAATGAAACGTGATCACCGCAAGCCGTCCGCCCGATTTAAGGATCGCCCAAACACTCTCCAGCCCTGCCCGCAGATTCCCCAGTTCATCATTCACGGCCATACGGAGCGCCTGAAACACCTTCGTCGCCGGATGCGCCTTTCGCCCCCGGCCGGGCGACACCCGTTCAATGACCTCGGCGAGCTGCCGGGTGGTCTCCAACGGCCGCGATTCCCGCGCGCGAACGATAGCCCGTGCCAACAGCCTCGATTGACGTTCCCCGCCCAATTCCCAGAAGACGCGCGCCAAGTCCTCAACTTCCGCCGTATTCACCAGCACCGAGGCCGTTAGAGCCTGGTCCGGGTCCATCCGCATGTCCAAGGGCCCATCGTGTTGAAAACTGAAACCTCGCTCCGCACAGTCCAATTGGGGTGAGCTGACACCCAGATCCAGCAGAACTCCGTCACAGCTTCCAGCAGCCACCCACTGGTTCAAATCAGCAAAGGTACCCCGACGCAATTCATAGCGACCTTGAAAAACCGCCAAACGGTCCCCTGCGGCTGCCAAAGCTAAGGGGTCACGGTCACAACCATAAAGCCGTCCATCTGGTGAACTGGCCTCAAGGATGGCAACTGCGTGGTTTCCACCACCAACGGTCCCATCGGCGTAGACACCTCCTGCTTTAGGTGCCAGGGCTTTCAGCACCTCGTCCAACATCACCGGCTTGTGCGCGAATTTCGGCACGCCGCTTCCGTTCGTTCAGGTTCCTGCCGATTTAAACAGCCGGGCATTAGCTCGGCTCCAATTGGTGTCAGTCCGCGGGAGATCAGACGGTGGCGTTTTGCTTGCCGGTTCAACGGCACTAACTTCAACCTGGCCACTTTTTACGCCCCCCGCAGGTACAACTTCCAGGTCTGTATCACTTAAATCGTTGCGCACCACGCGAACCTTCTCCAGAGAAAGCTCCGTTTGCACAAAGGCGCGAGCCGCAGCATTCCGGTGATCCTTTTTGGCCTTCACACGCGGCAGCCAAGATACCAATCCGGAAAAGAAGCCGCCTTTGTCCGCCCCATGTGCAGTCTGCTCGGGGGCCTTGGCCATCGGCCCCGGCCCCGCTCCCTCCTTGGACACCGGAACGGTTCCTTCGGCGCCGGCGCAAACCTGCGGTGCGGCAGGCGCGGCTACGGGCACAGCTGGCAAGGATTTCGCCTCGCTCTGGGCGCGCGATGCGGCCTTGAACGGATTCCGCTTAGAACCAAACTTTGGCAGCGATGGATGCCGCGAAAGCTCGTAGCGACTCTCCGGCTGTCCCAATCCAACGAGACTTTTCCCAGCAGTCAATAAGCGCAGCAGGCTCATAAATCTATTCCATCAATTTAAACGCTTCCTGGGCCATCACGGCATCCGATGCCTTAATCCGTTCGTAACGTTCCGGGCTCCAGATTTCAAATTGGTCCAACAAACCCACCAAGACTGCCTCTTTGTCGATCCCGGCATCCTGCGCCATCTTCTCCGGCAGACAGATTCGACCTGCCTTATCGAGCGTGGCCTGAATGGACTCGCTGCCAATGAACCTTTTCAAGACGCCTTTGTTGGGGTCTCCGTTAGCCATGGCATCGATATACTTCATCAGCCGGGCCATTTGTGGCGGAGGCAAAACCCTGAGGCAGGGACCCTCCTTTGCTTTCGGCCAGAGTATCAGCGTTAGCTCGGTTCCGGGTCTTGAGGGCCGCCATTTTGCGGGGATCTGAACGCGCCGCTTTTCGTCCACACCATGCCGGTATAGCGAATTGTAGTACGTCGGCTCTATGGTCTCGTTCGGATCCATTTAGTTATCCACATGCGGGACAGAAACACATTTTTGCCCCACAACGACCCACTTTTTCCCACTTTCCCCCACTGCCGTCAACAAAAAAGAACCCATGTTATTCAAAAGTTATTGTGAGTTTATGGACAAAGCCGGGAAGAGTGAAATTAGCCGAATTTGGCCGAAGGATACCTAAAATCAACAACTTACGTGAGAGTTTGAGGGATGATAATTCCGGGAAAAATCAAGGATCTGGATAATCGCGGGAAAATTAAATGTCCAAAGACTAAATATCTGGATTACAAAGAACTGCGATTTGGACATCAAAGTTGCCCGGAATTATCGATTGCGATAGAGCCGTGTCAACCTGGAACGGCGATTTTGGGTGAAATCTGCAAGTGTATAGAATTGGACAGTGGTTTTTCGAAGGGTCATGTGATTGGCGGATGACGGTCTGATTAGACAAAAACTTTCACTCAAGCCCCTAGTTTCCCCGCAGGCCTGGTTGGTTATTAAAGATCCCTAACCCCGCCATTAACCAGGACCTTATCCTCCCTTTAACACACTCCAGGACACAGACAACGTTTGCGCTGACGTCTCGCCAATGGCTGGACTAGCTAGGAGTGGATATCCAGCAATTCGTAAAAACAAAAGCGCCGACCAGGTGCAAACTGGCCGGCGCTTTTGAGAGCTAATATAGTGTCAGGGATTACTGGCCGTAGATTTTGAAGGCGAAATTTTTTTCTAGCTTCCCAACTGTTTCCACAGCGGCTGAGATCTCAAATAGTGTTTTTTCCACAGCGGCTGCGATCTCAAATAGTTTTTTTTCTTCACCAGGATCACCGCAGATCCGGGCTAGGGCACGATAGAGACTTGGACGGAGGTCAACCGACGCCTGGCGCGCATGGTCGAGAACGAATCTAAGCAGGAGGTCGAAATCGGCCATGCTATCGATACGATTTGGTTGATTCCGAGACCTGGTCAGATTACTTTTTGGGGAGGTCTTTTGATTGGGTTGTTTCACGACTATCCTTTCCTTGGGCCGATTCTCTCCCTGGAAGTGTTCGTAGCACTTCCGGGATTTTTTAGTTTCTGAGCGCGCTTGGTGGCCCATGCCAAGAGCTTCAGCGTTAGTTCGGCGCTCGGTGCACCTTTGCCGGAAATCCAGTGATTCACTGCCTGCCGGGACACTCCAACATCCCGAGCGAGTTGTGATTTTGCCCCCCGCTCTACGGTGAGAGCAACGAGCGAGTCGACTAGTGATTTCCAATATCCGCTTTCCGAACTCACACCAGGCATTGTAAACGGTTCCGCAAACATGTCAACCGATACTTGACAATTTGTATCAACTTTTTTTCCCAGCGCTGCGGGGTCCTGGTGGGCGATTGCTATTTCGACATCCCTTCGCTGTGGACTTTTTTGCCGAAGATGCCCCCAGGAAAGGGGAAAGTCTGGCATTGGTATCCACGGACGGTAGGCCTCCACACTTATTTTTTCTGCTGATGACAAGTAGGCCTCAACCATCTCGTCATCCACCAATCCAGTTTCTTTGAGACAAGCGTAGCCTCCGGCAATGATCGCGCGGAGAATTGAGCGACGCGACTCGGGATCTAAAGCGGGGGATAATGTCTTGGCAAAAGCTCGGAACTTATTGAGCTGGCGGACGTCAGAAAACCGGAGGTGTTCAATAAGGAAGGGCGGATTCGAGGACTTGGTTAAGTATGAGACGGCAAGGGCTGTTCCTGCCAGGAAATCAGACATTCTCTGGCGAATTTGAGAATCCATCGAGCCTTTGGCCGACGCTCGCAGCTTCACGTCCGGATCATTAAAAAAAGCCGCCTTATAGATACCCACACTAATAAATGAGCAGTATTCAACCAGCAAGCCGGGAGGCAGCCCGAGAACAAAGCAAAGCCGGGTGAGCGAATCAACCGAGGCCGCCACGCAGCCGCGTTCAATCTTCGAGATGTGAGAATAACCAAGACCGGAGGCGGCGCCGACATCGCGCACCGTCAAAGCGGAATGCTCCCTGGCGGAACGCAGCCACCGCCCAAGCTGCCTTCTATCGATCTCAAATTCTTCGCCGAGTGGAAGCACTGCAGAAGTGAACCCCCAAGCGTTGAGTGACGCGATAAAAAAAACTCAGAATGGCGTTGACTCAGGTCAAGCGGTGTGTCATATCAGACACAATGACGGGTAATAAAGCTTTCGATTCCGGGAAGTGGATAGCTGCGGCGATAACGGCAAGAGCTTTGAATATCCAATGAGAAATGTTCAATAACTTTGAGTTCATGTCGGTCACAACGGCGCATACCTTGAAGCTATGACAGGTCACTGCATAATCAAAAAACGAAAGCGATGGCCGGGCGTGAAGCAGGCCGCAGCTGACTTGGGCGTCTGCTACGGGCATCTGCTAATGGTGATTAAGGGCTTGCGAACATCGCGGCGGATGTCGGCACGATACGCCGAGTGGCTGAAACGCCAAGGCGGAATGCTCACTCGCAAGGAAGAAACCTCCAGCAGTTAACGTTCTCAAATCCAAGCATGCAAATTATGCCGATAGACGCAGTCTCAGTGACCTCCCTTGAGGACGCGCGTATCAGAGATCTGCGCCGGCGCGCAGAGCTGCTGATTGTCTTGATCGGAATAATCGCAAAGCAAGCAAAGACCCTAAATGGAGACATAAACACGCTGTGCGTAGGACGCAGCAAGTAGACCCCAAATATGAAAAACGACAATTCAAAATCTGAGCCGCTGGCTGAAGTGAAATCATCATTGAAGCAGCTGCTCACCAAGCAAGCCGAGCTACAGGCCATCGAGGCGCACTACACCGAGACGGAGCAGCGCAGGATTAAGCTGGAAGGGACCGTGGATTTTACAAACCGCGATGAGTTGGCGGAGCTCGGCCTGGTCAGGACGGCAGAATCATTGTTTCCTGCCAGGATAAACGCGATGAACGGGCAGGTTGATGCAGCTGCGGATGAACTGTATGAAATCTGCAACATGCTCGTTGTCGGACACCTCAACCCGAGGTTAACTGAGCAGATGCGCGCAGAGGAAAGCCGGCTAGCCGATGAGTTCGGGAGCCAGGCCGCGGCGGCTCTGCGGATGTCCAAGCGGGCGCGGGAGATCCAGGAAAAAATGGACATCGCTACAGTTCGCCCCATCGAAAGAGAGCGCATCGCCGCCCACGCGCAGGCATTGATCGCCCTAGCCGAGAACGTCAAGTGAAGGCTCCAATTCTCAACCGAGAGTTCCAGCACCCGCCCGATGGCTGGTATCAGATCGAGCCAGCCGGCGAGCACGCGAACGCCCGCGCAGACGTGGTGCAGGTCATTGACGAAAAGGCTTGCGCTGCGATCGTGGAGAACTTCAACCGCGAGGCAGCAAAACCAGGCTTTCCTGGGATGCTCATCGACCAGGAGCATTTCAAGCACGACCTCAGCAAAGAGACGAGGGCGTTCGGTTGGCTTATGCGCGTGACGAACAGGCCCGATGGCATATACGGCCAAATCAAGTGGACCGGCTCGGGGCGGGCGGCTGTCGACCAGGGAGACTATAGATTTTTCTCCACGGAATATGCAGCCCCGGATCTGCAGACTGTCCGACACGGATTCGCGAGGCCACTGCGGCTGCACGGACTCACGCTAACCAACACCCCCAATAATCACGGTGGGAAGCCGATTACCTTCATGAACAGGCAGCCAGACAGCGCAATAAGTGCGGGGCTGCAGCCAGCCGCGATGGAACGCTTTACCGCGATAGTGAACGTTATTATGGATCGGTCAGGGCGATCCTTCGCGGAATCATGGAATGAGGCCCAGCGTCACGCCAGCGGTCTGTGGGAACTGGCGAGGTCGGGATCTGGTGACGCAAGTTTGCTCAACCGTCAGGTTGATCTGCCATATGACGCTTTGGACGAGCTAGAGCCTCGCGCTCGCGAGTTTATGAGGAAAGCGTGGCAAGGGACAATTTCTTGGCCGGAAGACGGGGCGTTCAGCGGGTTTTTACAGCAACTTAGAGAGCTGCAGCTCGCCAATCCCACCTTGGGATTCGATCAATTATGGGCGGCGTTCCGAGAATCGGCCAGCGCAGCTCAGCGCCGGACATTTTGGCAGTTCGTGAGGCTGTGGGAGCGAAGGGATGTCGAAAGGCAGATGTATATCTGAACGACAATGCGAAGCCTACACTATCACCTACCCGCGTCGCCGCGCTTGTCTAGTGCGGCGCACCCCAGCTTGGCGGCGGATCTTCCATGTCGCCAGGCTGGGGATAATTTGATCAGGCCACTGCTGCCCATTCGGGGTGCGGTCAGCCTACTTGGTGTCGATGAGGACGCTGTATTACAAATGGTCGAAGAGGGGCGGTTACTGTGGGCCTGGGATGTAGCTGTGTGCCCGCAGTCGGCCCGCAGCAAAGAACTGAGGCTGCTGCCGGAGTGCATCGAGGACCATTGCACTGGCCTTCATCGGCGGTGGCAATGGCCAGATGTAGTTCAGCTCGTGTTTCGTGGACAAGGCGGAAACGGATTGATCTCGGCCCGGTGGACCTCTCTGCTGCTAAACACCTGTGTGAGCAGCGTATACAGCCTAATTCAGAGTAAAGAACTCGCCATCGTGAGTAGACCCCACAGAGGGCCGAAAGGTTCAGCGATGATCAGGGTATTGAGCCTGGAAGCGTTCCTTCGCCGGCGCTGCTGGCCACATCCGCAGATCAACGTATAAATTTTATGAAAGGGGCAAAACTAAACCAAACACTTTGCAGACTCCGCCACCGCTCGTCAGAGCGTCTTAACATCGCCACCGAGTCTGCCCGGCCCCATGCGATAAATTTTGCCCCGTCGCATGGGGTTTCCTTTTCGCCACAATGGGCGATTGAGCGTGCCCTACGGCTTCACCGAATGTTTTGCAGAATCGATGCCGCCCTGGCTCGCGGAGAGAAATTCCTGATGGTTGTTCGCCGGAGAGCCACGCATTGCCGGAAACCAAGGCGCTTTCGGTGCGCGCCAGACCGCCAGTTCCGCGCCTCTTTTGCAACGATCATACGGAACTATTACACTTGGCGCCGGTGCGGTCGGTGTCCGGCTGCGTTGACACTAAGGTTTGTGCCCCGCAAGGAACGGATCACGCGGGAGAGCTTACGTGTATTTCTCGACAGTTGTATGGCTACGGGCATTACCTCCATGGCAGCCGCGTTCAGATCCCTGCCGGCCACCGCAGGGAGCTATTGCGCCTACATACGGCGAATTCCTGAAAATGTGAAACGCACGCTGCGGCGGCTGCACCGGGAACGGCGAGCCGTGCAAAGATTGGCTCGTAAAGCCCGAAATCTAACCGAACCCAGAAAGCCCTTTAATTTGCCCCAGGCCGTTTCGGGGCATGTGGATGCCGCAGGTAACGGCTGCGACGCGCCCAGCGAAGCGTTAACGGGGTATTAACTAGGTCCAAAACAATAGTCGAACTAAGAAATCTATGGCTGTTGATCGCGAGTTCAGAGTTAGGGTGTCCACGGTGTCCGATGTGCGGGGGGCATCCGAAGCGGCTTCTGCACTAAAACGGGTCGGAGATGTTGGTGCGGACGCCCAGCACCAGGTGGAGCGGGCTACAGAAAAAACGATCGGCGCTCAAAAGATGCTTCGTGACGCGCTGCAGGGGGCTGCCTCGCAATTCCCTGAGTTTGCCGCAGCGGCGCGCGTGTTCATTAACCCGATCACCGCAGCCATCGCTGGCATGGCCGCTGCGTTGTCCATTTGGAAAAGGCGCGTGTCGGAGGCTTCCAACATCCTAGCCGGTATGAGCCTACCGGATGCGACGGGCCTAAATCCAGCTAGAATCGGGGCTGCGACTGAAGCTTGGTTGAAGTATGCCGCAGCGCTGAAGGGGGTCGACCGTGGTGTGACCAGTGTGGAGGCCAACGCGAGCCGAGCATTGAGAATCCTCGAGGCATCCATTGAGAGGCAGCGGGTGTTGGATGAGGCCCGCGCAAAGACTCTCGATCCAGACGACCCATACGCGGCGCTTTCCATTAGCGCGCACGCTCAACAGAGCCAACTGCTCGGAAGACAGGCGGTGCTGGACGCCAAACGAAAGGAAGCGGAGGATCTCAGAGCCTCCGCTGCAGCCAAAGTAAAACAGGCGGGCGCCATCCGGGTTGCAAGCTCCGAGGCCGATGCGTGGGTTATGGGGAAATGGGGGGAGTCAGAGAAGGTAGCCGTTGCGATGAAAGAGCAGGCCAGCCAGCGGCTGGATCTGATCATGAATTGGCGAGAGAACGGGGCAACTGCAGATTGGTGGGAAGCTACGGCGACCGGAGCGCAGATGCTCTATAGGTATGGCTTCAAGTCGCTCGATGAGGCCGAACGACTGGAGCGGGACGCCATCGGTCGGGCTGATGCTGTGATCGGTGAGGCCGGCAAGATACGAGCCGGCGAGCCTTACAGAAAGGAAGCCAGGGCAGAAAGGGATCGGCTCTACAGTGAAGCTGGGACTGAGCGCGGACGGGCCGCCAAGTTAGATTTTGAGATCGGCACCGAGTCGATGGTGCTCCAATCAGACATCGGCGCGGCATCCGAATTGAACCGGCTGGCGGCGATATCCACTTTGAGTGCGGCGATCGAGGACTCGGAGCAGAAGGCCGAGCAGTTAAAGAGCCAGGCGTTATCTGCTAAAAACGCGACAAGCGCCGTAATGGGTGAAGTGGCGTCAAAACTGATACAGTTGACATCCGAGATGAACCGCATGAAGGAGGATCTGCGTAGGATGGAATCGATCCAGGGAGGGCTGCGCTGATGTGGTTTTTACCCAGCCAGGCTAAACCTAGTGCCGCAAGTTGCGACTTCCTGTATGCCGAGAAGCTGCTGGACAGGATGGCTCAAGCCAAATGGGTTGGGGACGGAACGAGTGTGGACCATCCCAAATTTTTGCTGCTGCAGTTAACTCAGCGAGGCCGCCAGTCCCTTTGCGCCCTGGGTGAGATTCTGCAGCCATTTGATTGCAGGCTCCAAGGCGGCCCGCGCCCTTCAATCCTGGCATGGCTCCGCCTGTTAAGGCTCGGGCCAGTCTGTGCGGGGCTTCGGCCCCCTGCGATGTCTTCCAGAGAACTGCTGGAACTTTGCGGGTTGGCGATCGCCGTCCATCCAGAACTCGCGAGCAGAAAGCACGCTGATGGGGGGATCGCACTTAAGGTGGCAAAATGACCGAGACCAAACAGCATTTCACTGTCAACCAAATCGCGAGGGCGGCACGTTTGAGCCGGCAGGCGGTTTACGCCGGTTTGAATAAAATTCAGACATCTGGTTGGGGTGGGTCAGTGTCAAGCTGGGGTTTCGAAGCGTTGCCGCTGGATTGGCAACTCGAGATAACACGGCGTGGAGTGATTAAGGGTTACGCAAGCGGGGAGGCCTTTCTTGAGGCGCTACCAGCCAAGCCATGGCGGCCATCGGTCCCCTGGGTGAAAGTGCCAGCCAAAGAACAGCAGAAGGCTATCCGGTTACAGAAGGCTATGGCCCGAGCTTTGGCTATGCGGGCTGGCAGAACTGTAGCAGATAATGAGGTGGAGTCGGTGGGGCTTGCGGACTTCAAATCAGAGTTCGGTTATGTCATCTCCTCCCGCCACTGGCGTCGCCTACTGGCCCGCACGCTGGATCGCGACGCCGGCGAGGAAAACTGGCAACGGCTTGAGATTTACCTCGATGACCGAGCTTTTCGGTTGCACGGCCAACCAGCCGTCCGTGTTCTGCAGCCGGCATATCAACACAGTGATCTCGACGAGGCTATCAACCAGCTGGAAGACCGGGCATGCCCCACCAGCGAGGATCGTGCCTTTCTGTGGGATGCCACGTTCCGACATTTCGAAAGGTTAACAGCCAACTGTAATGACTCTCCAGACGGGAAAAGGGAGAGACGGCAGGCTAAGGCCTCAATCGTGCAATACCTAAGCCAGGCGTTTCCCGAGGGGACATTGGCGGCATCAGGAAAAAGCCTTAGCAATCGATTCGCTGAAAAGCTCGCCGCGTGGACTGCGGATGGACGCAGCCCTGATGCTATACGCGACCAACGTCCGGTGCGGTCAGGGAATTTTGCCAAGGCACAACACCCTGACGACATGAACGCGATTAGGGACCTAGCAATTCAGCTCGATGGCAATATTTCACTGGCATACAGGCGCCTGAGGGAGACCGGGAAACTGAGCAACTCGTTCCTCCAAGCGCACCCATACAATCCGCGCCTCGCTAAAAGCGATGTGCCCGACAGCGTTCGCCGCGCCATCACCCATGAAGTCGCAATGACGCTGAATTTGCGACGATCTGCCTGGCAGGCACGGATGAAAGGACCTTATATCGCACGGGATTGGTCAGCGGTGAAGCCTGGAGACTACTTTTCTGCAGATGATATCACATGGAATCATTATTTCCGGGTTCGTAGTCCATCGGGTCAGTGGGACGTGATTCGCGGTGAGTGCCTATTGATGACGGATTTAAGGACGGGTTACCCGATTACCTTCCTGTTGATCCCTGGGAAATATAACGGTGAACACGTGCGAAGTCTCTGCCTTCAGGCGCATGATGAGGTCGGATTGCCCAGGTGTGGTTTCTATTTTGAAAAGGGTGTGTGGGCGTCGAGGCTTATTACTGGAGATCACCGGCATGGGACCCCTGTCAGATGGCGGGAGGCCGAAAACGGAATCTGCAGCGCCGGCCTGCGGTTGGAGGTTCGGCACGCAACTACCCCAAGAGCGAAGCCCATTGAGGGTCTCATCAGGATACTGCAGGAGCGCATGCGATGTATTCCAGGGTTCGTCGGCTTCAACGAGCGGGATTATGGCGCTGAGAATGTGCAGAAGTTGATCCAACGAGCCAGGCGCGGTGATGAGCAGGCACTAAAACAATTCCCGCCAATCGAAGCCTGGGCCGCGAAAATCAGTGAGGTTCTAGAGGCGTTTAAAAACGATCCACAAAACGGCAAAATGGTAGAAGGACTGTCACCGGCTGAGGCTTGGGGTAACGAGATTTCACAGCGGCCACTACGCGTGCTTCCTGCGGATGCTCGATACATTTTGTCGACCCACAAGAAGGTGGTCCGTGTGAGGCAAGAAGGGATCGTTCTCAAGATTCGAGGCAGACGGCGGTGCTATTATGACGAGCACACAGGTCCTCTGATCGGGCAGGATGTAATCGCTTTTTATAATCTCGAAATACCAAACCTACTGACGGTGTCAGATTTGAAACGACAGAACTACTTCACAGTGAAGGAAATTGAGCTGCCTGCCTTGGACGCAACGCGGGATCAGTTGGATGAAGCGCGGCGGAAGCAAAGGGCGCATATGGCCCACGCCAAGGCGATCTTTGGCAGGCTGAAACACGAAGTGGTCTCAAAAATCACAAGAGACCTGGAACAGCCAGATGATGTTCTGGAGCTCGGGCGCTTTCACAACCAAGAAACTGAGGCTTACGAGGCCGCCAAGCACAGCGACGCACGAAGACTTCGCAAACTCCAGCGCGAGGGGCACAGACTGGGGATTCCCATATCCCAGAATGTCAGGGACCCCAACCAGGTCCAGGAGGGCTTAGAATTACTGCAGGAATCACTGCTGCGAATTGAACAAAAGGAGCAGACTTACAATGGCCAATAGCATGCTTTCTAAAGCCTATCATTCGCCTGTAACACGACCCGTAGACACGCCCTACGAAACCGACACGGTTAAAGAGGGCACCAACTGGAGCGGCGAGAACAGACACAGCATCAAGGCAGAGCGCCTGGCGAACAAGCTGCGCGCCATTTCCAACATGGAATGCCCGAAGCTGCATAACCAAGTCAAATTGGAGCCCAGGATTCCAGAAATGCTGTGGTTCGTTGAGTGGAAATTCCGCCAGCCAGGCGGTGGGGCCGCTTTTGCGAAGGAGCTTGTAGAAGCCTTCCCTGAGCGGATAGGCACGCCAACGATGGTGAAGGCCGGGCGCCGGAAACTTACACCAGAAGAAATATTGGCCGTTTTTGACGAAATCCCCCGGAACCCGGAGCAGCACCTTATTGCCTGCTTTATGTTAGATGAGCCTTGGCGGCAGGATCAGAAGAAGCAGGAGTGGATCCGCGATTGGGATTACGGGCGACTAGTTAGCGAGATCGAGGAAGAGGCGTTATCCGATCTCCAATCATTCCTCGCCGCGATGTGCGTAGACCGGGGCACCGACTTCAGTGCCCCGTGGTATTTCCCAGGATTGATTGGGGCCGTCATTGAGTTCATGGGTCGACACGAACACACAACACTCGCAAGGATTGCCAAAACGGCAGTGGCAGGTAGGGTCTTTGATGCCCTGGAGTTCGCGTATTCATCGCGGGTGATGGTGATGATTGAGGGTAATTCACGGTTTGGTAAAACTGAGGCAGTCAAGGCCTGGTGTGACAGCCGGCCTGGGCAAGCCAGGATAGTCAATGTGCCTAGTTCAAATAACCTGCACGACTTAATATCGCGGGTGGCGGACGCCTTCGGAATTCAGCACACATACTCTACGCCCCATAGGGATCTCAAGGCCAAGGTGGAGTTCGTGATTAAGCACTCTGGACTATTCCTGGTGGCGGATGAGGGCAGCTTCCTTCTCCCGCAGAGCTACGATCGCAGCACATCGCCGGCGCGATTAAACTGGGTGCGGACCATGATCGTTGATCAGGGGCAGCCGTTCGCAATCGTGGCAACACCACAGGCGTTCAGGACAGATGTAGCCAGATTCATCCGTAAGACCGGTTATGCAATGGAGCAATTTCTGGGGCGGATGCTAACGATTGCCCTGCCAACCGATCTGAGCAACGAAGACCTTATTGGGGTGGCACGTGTTCATTTCCCAGAGCTAGACAACGACTACCTGGGTTATATCGCCGCACACGCCAGACTCTCCGAGTCATACCTAAAGACTGTGGAGTTGGTGGCCAAGCGTGCTCGGCACTTTGCAAATCGCGATAACCGCGTTGTGCGGCGGTCAGATCTAGATAGGGCATTCCGAGAGGTTATCCCCGAGTCGGTCAGGTTAGCCGACAAGGTTGATTTGATGGATGATTCTGAAGATCGAGATATTCAGGGTGCACCCACTCGAAACAGCACCGTTAAGGCCTCTTTAACGGGCAATGAACAGCCCCCAAAACGGGGAGCCAGGTCAATTTCTACGGTGCCGGATTGCAATCCATGTTCTTTACGGGGGGGCGCCCTCGATAGGACCTTAGTTCCGACAGAGGTCTAGACGCGGTTATACTAAGATTTTTTGAGACCCGCCTTAGTGCGGGGCTTGTCGTTTGTACTCGTCCAATTCACCTCAATTGCGTTACATGGACATTGGACACGAAGAATTGCCCGGATTTATGGGGAAAGTTACATTATTCACAATTCGGTTTTCGGGGTGTAGAAAACTCAATTAAACGACCCCTGAAGATATCTCGATAACGTTATCGATCAATGGTCTCACACATCTTCAGATCCTGCAAATCACTTGTCACCCTACCTTCCTTCGCCGCATCCTTTACCCCGGTGCGCACAGCTGATTTCAGTTATGATTTGCCTCCGGAACTCATCGCCCAGGAGCCGGTCTCCCGCCGCGACGAGTCGCGGATGCTCGTGCTGAGCCGCGGGACAGAAGTCGTTGAGCACAGGAAGTTTCAAGACCTGGTCGACTATATCCAACCGGGCGACGTTTTGGTTTTGAACGACTCAAGGGTCATCCCCGCCCGGTTGCGGGGAAAGAACGAGATTACTGGCGGGGAATTTGAGCTTTTCTTGGCGGAAGAGAACAGTCAGAACGATTGGTGGGCGCTCGTCCGGCCTGGTCGACGCGCGAGGATTGGCACCCGAATTCGCGTTTGCGGTCGGGAGGGCAATCCCCTGGAGATGGTCGCCACCGTCTTGGAAACCAACGCGGAAGGCCATCGCAGAATGCTTTTTTCCGGTGTAGAGGATATCGGCGCCGTGCTGGAAGCCATCGGCCAAGTGCCCCTGCCGCCATATATTCGGCGGCTGGACCAAACGCGCGCGCCGCTCGACCGCGAGCGTTATCAAACGATCTTCGCTGCGGCACGGGGTTCGGTGGCGGCGCCCACGGCCGGCCTGCACTTTACCCCCGAGGTCCTAGCCCAAGTCCGCGCCAAGGGAGGACACGTGGTGTTTATCACCCTGCACGTGGGTCTGGGCACGTTTGCGCCCGTGAAGACGGAGACTCTGGCGGCACACACGCTGCACGAAGAACGCTTTGAGCTCGGGACGGACACCGCGACAGCCATCACCGCGGCGCGGAGGGAGGGACGGCGCGTGCTCGCCGTTGGCACCACCACAGTGCGCGTGCTCGAGACCATTGCCGCGCGTCATGAAGGACTTATTGTGCCGGCCTCCGGCCGCACCCGCATCTTCATTTATCCGCCATATCACTTCCGCGCGGTGGACGCGCTGCTGACCAATTTTCACCTGCCGAACTCGACACTCTTGATGCTAGTGAGTGCCTTTTGCTCGCCCGGCAGCACAGCTGGGCGCGACCTTGCCATGGCGGCATACGCGCAGGCTGTTAAACACCGGTACCGATTCTTCAGCTACGGCGATGCCATGCTGATCTTATGAGAACGCGCCCGCAAACCAGGTTTCGGGGAGCCACCGTGGCGGGCCGTCCGAGGGTCTTCTTGAATATGGCGATGACCGCTGACGGGAAGATCGCCACTGCCAACCGTGCAATTTCCTCGTTCGGCAGCGCCCAAGACCAGGAACATCTGCTGGAACTCAGGGCTGAGGCAGATGCGATCATGGCCGGGGCCCGCACCATCGACCTGAACCCGGTCACCCTCGGCCCCGGGAACGAACGATTTCGGCGACTGCGTTTGCGGCGAGGTCTTGCCGAGTACCCCCTGCGGATCGTGGTAAGCCGTGCGGCCACGGTCGAACCGACGGCGGAGATATTCAGGCACCGGTTTTCACCCATCATTCTGCTGACCACTGGCAAAGCCAGCGAATCCCGGCTGAAAAGGTTGCGGGATCAGGTGGACGAAGTGTGTGTTGGGGGGGAGAAAGAGATTGATTTTTGCCGGGTGCTGGCCGACCTGCACCGGCGTTGGGAAATTGACCGCCTGCTGGTGGAAGGCGGAGGTGAGTTGAATGACGCGCTCTTCCGTTGCGGTCTCGTGGATGAACTGCACCTCACGATTTGTCCAAGAATTGTCGGTGGCCGAGCTGCACCGACTATTGCCGATGGCTTGGGGGCCGGGGTACTGGCCAGAGCAACAACTATGGAGCTGACGAAAGCCTGTCGGCTAGGAAACGAGCTGTTTCTAGTCTTCCGGGCGAAACGAAAGGCGCAGGGCTAAGCTTCAAGTTGCCTGGTCGGGCATCGATTCCGCCTGGCGGGCAAAGAGCCAGAGTAAGTCCGACAAGCGGTTCAGGTAGATAATAATCTGAGGGTTCTCCAACTGGTTGGAATCCTGGAGCTGACAAACGCAACGTTCCGCACGCCGACAGATGGTGCGAGCCACATCCAGCGCAGCCGACGCCGGGTTGTGCCCTGGGGTAGCCCAGCCTTTGAAGGAAAGCCCCTGGGCCTCAACTTGGCGAACCAACTCATCAAGGCCCGCAATCGCCTGGTCTGTCAGCCGAGGATAGCCATCTCGCGAATAGCGCGGCAAATCTTCAACTGCGGTAGCCAGTTCACCCATCAAGTGCAAAAGATCGCCCTGCACTCCCCGCAACGCTTGGTTGACTTCCGGCAGTGTCGAAAAGGATCGCGCCAGCCCAAGCCCGGCGTTCAACTCGTCCACGGTGCCATAGGCCTCCACGCGCGGATGGCACTTGGGCACCCGCCGGTTGTACATTAACCCCGTCATCCCCATATCTCCTGTCCTGGTCACAATACTCACGGCCCGAACACTAGACCATTCAGCATGGTTGTCAAAGCCGACCACAAATCGCAGACTAGCTCCTCGTCTCGAATACGGCCTCGTCCCTCTCGCGCTCGGGCAGAATGCACCAACCGGTCGCGACCAACGCACGCGATGCCCCTTCAGCACGTCGAACTTCTAATCAAGATTATGTGACGTTTTAGATTGCCAGCCTCTCGACCCTTCCATTAATTTTCCGTATTGCCGTTTAAACCCGAAATGTTGCCTTGATATAACCTGCTATGGAAAAGAACGCCGAACTGATTCTGGAGGGAAAGACCTACTCGCTGCCTGTCATCGAGGGAACGGAAAACGAGCGCGCAATCGATATATCGGATCTACGTGCCAAGACCGGTTACATCACGCTGGACGACGGCTATGCCAACACCGGCTCCTGCAAAAGCCAGATCACGTTCATCGACGGGGAAAAGGGAATTCTGCGTTACCGCGGCATCCCCATCGAGGAATTGGCGTCAAAATCGACGTTTATCGAGGTGGCGCACCTCATCATCTTTGGGAAATTGCCCAACAGTGCGGAACTGCGCAATTTCTCGGACCAACTCACGAACAGTGAGTTGCTCAACGAGGCCATGAAGCACCATTTTGAGGGATTTCCCAACACGGCCCATCCAATGGCGATTCTTTCCTCGATGATCAACGCGGCCAGTTGTTTTTATCCTGAACTGCTGGACCCGGAAAAACGCGACGCTAGCTTCGACATCCAAACCGCCCGGCTGCTGTCGAAAGTTCGCACGATCGCCGCGTTCGCGTATCGCAAATCCCGCGGATTACCCATCATCTATCCCAAACCAGAGTTGAAGTATACCGCCAATTTTCTGCACATGATGTTTTCGCTGCCTTACGCCGACATCGAACTCAAGCCGGAGGTAGTGAGGGCACTCGATCTGATTTTCCTGCTTCATGCGGATCATGAGCAAAATTGTTCTACCGCCACGGTGCGGATGGTGGCGTCGAGCCGAGCGAACCTGTTTGCCAGCGCGGCGGCTGGAGTGTGTGCGCTCTGGGGACCGCTGCACGGTGGCGCCAATCAAGCAGTGCTCGAAATGCTCGAACAGATCCACAGTGAAGGCGATGACGGATCAAAGTTCATCCAGGCGGCAAAGGACAAGAACAGTGGCCGAAGGCTGATGGGCTTTGGGCATCGAGTTTACAAGAACTATGATCCGCGCGCCAAAATCATTAAGAAAGCCTGCGATGAAGTCCTATCTAAGATGCACATCAAGGATCCCCTCCTGGACATCGCCAAGCACCTCGAAGAGGTCGCCTTGAAGGATCCCTATTTTATCGAACGCAAACTGTACCCGAATGTGGATTTTTACAGCGGCATCATCATGCGCGCCATTGGCCTCCCGGTGGAAATGTTCACCGTTATGTTCGCGATTGGCCGCATGCCGGGGTGGATCGCGAATTACAAAGAGGTCATGGAGCACCCACAGACCAGGATTTATCGTCCCCGGCAGATTTACACCGGTCCAACCGTCAACAGCTACGTGCCAATCAAAGACCGGCAGTGAATATCCACGAATTCCAGGCCAAAGAACTCCTGGCCCAGCGCGGAGTCCTGATCCCCAGCGGTCGTGTGTGCTGTACCCCCGAAGAGGCTCGGGCCACGGCTGAGACTCTGCTTGCGGCGGGTGAAACCCTGCTCGCCGTAAAGGCCCAGATCTACGCCGGCGGCCGGGGCAAAGGAACATTCACCACAGGATACCAAGGCGGCGTCAAGTTATTCAGAACCGCAACCGAGGTTTATGAGGGTGCGAAAGCTATGCTGGGTAACGTTCTCGTGACCAAGCAAACTGGCCCCGAGGGCCGACGGGTTCGAAAACTGATCGTCGCGGGCGCTCCGGAGATTGAAAAAGAATTCTATCTGGCAGTGCTCCTGGATCGGGTATCCTCCCGCCCCGTTGTCATGGCCAGCACGGAAGGTGGGATGGACATCGAAGAAGTTGCTACCCGCACGCCGGAGAAGATCTTTAAGGAGTTGGTGGATCCCGCGCTGGGTTTGATGCCCTACCAAGCCCGAAAGATCGCTCAGGGATTGGGTTTGAAAGGCGAACTCATCAGCCTTGGCGTCAGACTTTTAACAGGCGTCTACCGCACTTGGTGGGAATGCGATGCCTCCCTGCTTGAGATCAATCCACTCTGTATTGTGCGGACCCGGCAGAACCAGCGAGTATTGATGGCCGTTGACGCCAAGATGGCCCTGGATGACAACGCCCTTTACCGGCACTCGGATTTGCAGGCTATGCGGGACTTGGAGGAAGAGGCACCGCTGGAAATCGAAGCCAGCAAGTTCAGCCTGAACTACATTAAACTCGATGGCTCGATTGCCTGCCTGGTTAACGGCGCTGGGCTCGCCATGGCGACGATGGATATTATCCAGCACTTCGGTGGTCGTCCTGCGAATTTTCTCGATGTCGGTGGCGGAGCCACAAAGGAACAAGTCACCGCGGCGTTCGGGATTATCCTGCAAGACCCGAACGTGAAGGGAATCCTGGTGAATATTTTTGGTGGCATTATGGACTGCAACGTTATTGCCACCGGGATCGTCGCTGCGGTTCGAACAACTGGCCTCAAATTGCCACTGATCATCCGTCTCGAGGGCAACAATGTGGAAGCCGGCAAGAAGACCCTGGAGGAGTCAGGATTGGACCTGGCCAGCGCCACCTCCATGGCCGACGCCGCCAAGAAAGCCGTCATGGCAGTCTCGGGATCCTGAGCCTTTGATCCGCCTCCGACATCCCTGTGAATCTGACCGTCTATCTTTGAACCCATGTCAATCCTCGTCACCCCCAAGACACGCGTGCTCGTGCAAGGCATCACGGGCGGCTTTGGTGCCCGGCACACTCAGTTAAGCCTCGCCTACGGAACTCAGATTGTGGCTGGAGTTACGCCCGGAAAAGGCGGTCAGATGTTCGACCAGACCGTTCCTGTCTTCGACACTGTGAGCGCTGCTGTCGCCGCAACCGGAGCCACGGCCTCTGCCGTATTTGTCCCACCAGCCTTCGCCGCAGACGCCATTTTGGAGGGAGTGGATGCGGGCCTGGATTTGGTCGTGTGCATTACCGAAGGAATTCCGGTTAACGACATGGTGCGGGTAAAGCGCGCGTTACAGGGCTGCCGGACCCGGTTGATCGGACCTAATTGCCCGGGCATTGTCACGCCAGGCGAAGGAAAAGACTCGCATAACGGCTGCCGCATCGGGATCTCACCTGGCTATATCCACAAGAAAGGACCGGTGGGCGTCGTGTCGCGAAGCGGTACTCTCACGTATGAAGCCGTCTGGCAGTTGACCTGCCGGGGCATCGGCCAATCTACTTGTGTTGGTATTGGCGGCGATCCCGTAAACGGGACCTCGCATCTGGATGTGATCCGGATGTTCAACGAAGATCCCGAGACCCGGGGAATCATCATGATCGGAGAAATCGGCGGTTCTTCCGAAGAAGAGGCGGCCGAATGGATTAAAGCGCACTGCCAAAAGCCGGTCGCCGGATTCATCGCAGGGGCAACCGCACCCCCAGGAAGGCGCATGGGGCACGCGGGAGCCATTGTGAGCGGCGGCAAAGGGACAGCAGCAGCTAAGATAGAGGCCTTCAAGGCCGCCGGTATCGCAGTGGCCACCACGCCCTCCGAAATGGCGGACACTCTGCTTAAAATGATGTAGGCCTTTTCCTCGAATGGCCGAACGCATTTGCTGGAAATTGCCATGCCGGCTTGCGAGCCTACATCCAAACGATGGCCATCGTCGATTTCATCCTGAACCTGGTGGGACTGCTGCTCTGGCTGCATTGGCGGTCACTGCGATTTGATCCTTTGTCCCATTCCGCCCCAGCGACCCTCGCTGGCACCGTAAAACCCGCGTCGCGGGATCGCGCCCACCGCTGGTACTTTTTGGCGGCCTTGGTCGTTCTACTCCTGCTGCGGGCGTTGGTCTATTGGGGCATAGGCTCGCCAGCTAATTGGACCGCCCGGCTGGACCTGGGACTGGTAACCCTCACCTTCCGCAGTGATGCTCGGGATGGCATGCTGCTTTTCTCTTTACTGAGCTTCGCCCGCTTTCTGCTCGTTTGCTATTTCTGGTTTCTGGTGCTGAACGTGTTAAACCATCGCAACCGCGAATCGGGGCCTGTCGAACGGCTCGTGCGATTGCATTTAGGTGTTTTTGGCCGCTGGCCCTGGCCCCTTCAATTAATTACCCCAATCCTGGCGGCTGTTCTGGCGTGGATGGCACTGAACCCGCTGCTGGCACAGTGGAACATCACCGCACCAGCGGAGTCACTCACGCGCTTGGTCTTGCAAGGGTTGCTGGTCAGCTGCGGGCTGCTGTTGAGCCTTAAGTTCGTGCTACCTTTTATCCTCCTGCTCCATTTGTTGACCAGTTACGTCTACCTCGGCGGCAGCCCGCTGTGGGAGTTCGTTTCGGCCACCGCGCGCAATTTGCTACGCCCCCTTGACAGTCTGCCGTTACGGCTCGCAAAGTTTGACTTTGCCCCGGTGTTGTTGGTCGCCCTGATTTTTCTTCTGCTGGACGCGCTGCCCCGTTATCTGCTGCTGCAGGTCGGGACGGGGAAGTTTAACTTGTGGGTTCAGTAACGAGGCGTCTCCAAATGGGGAGGCGGCAGGCTTACTGAGCAACGAGTTCCAGAATCGGGTGCGCTTTCAATAGCAAGTCTTCCACCGTGAAGATCTGCTACCCGCCTGACCAGCACCAGACCGAGGCCGAATCCCTGTTGCTCGCGCTGCTTCCGCTCGAACTGCATGTACGCGCCGATCCGCTTGATCTGTTCGGGAGTCAAGCCACAGCCTCGATCTCCGACGCTGAGTACCCCTCCTCCATTCTCTGCCCGCAACTCGACTACGACAGGGGATCCTGCCTGCGAGAACTTAAAGGCATTCTGCACCAATTCATCCACTAGCATTCCTAAATGATCCGAATTAATCCCTAGCGGAATGGTCTCCAGCGTCAGCGTTAGATCATTGCTGCGCCCCACTCGTTCCGCCTGCCGATGGGCGCGCTCCGCGATGACTAAGGAAGAATCGTTTGTCTGCTGCTGGCGCAGCGCGACCACTCGCGAGGGATCCGCCGCCACCAACTCGAGTTGAACATAGGTCAGGAATTTGTCTATTAGTGATTCCAACCGCTTTCCGGATTCCGTGATCTCGCGGCCCATTTCTGCGATCTCTTGCGCCGAAAGCCCCGCGACGTTTTCGGCAAGCAACTCTCCGCATCCAATGATGCCGGTCAGCGGGGTACGCAGTTCATGCGGCAGCATGAAACTGATGTTCTCGCGAAGGTGACGCAAGGTCCGTTCGGCGTCATCTCGCATGGACTGCACTTTCTTGAGCCGGGCGTCAACGGCGGCCAGCAGAGAATCAATCGTAAACGGTTTTAGCAGGTAGTCATCTGCCCCCAGATCCATGCCGTGCCGCATCCCGGAAACATCAGCCTGCCCGGTGATGAAAATGAAGGGGATTGATGTTGTCTCTGGAAAATCCCGCAGCTCTGCCAGAGTGAGAAAGCCATCTACTTTCTCCATGCGGATATCGCACAGAATTAGGTCGGGCAGGTGTTTCCTGGCCATCTCGATGCCAACCGCCCCGTTTTCCGCCTCAAGGACCTCGTAGCCCTTACCGACGAGACCTATCTTTACGACTTCTCGCAGCCACTCCTCATCATCAATAATTAATATTCTCTTCACAGTGTGTCTGCTGTTTATCGCCCCTGGCCCACAACCTGCCGAACTGTCATCCTGTGGCAGCATAAACCCGTAACCTTTTTGCGCAAGCGAAAGCCCAAAGTCACGCCATTTCCACTTTGTCGCCAGGAAAACTTGGTGAAGTTTGATCCGCGCGTTCCTTCGTCGCCTTCACCCAAGGCGGAGATTGCGTTCAGCGTGTCACGGCGGTCTCCAGGGTGGCGATGAAGTTCATCACTGCATGAAGCCAGGTCGTGGCAAAAACCGACGCGGTCTTAAGTCTTACCCAGCCCAGTAATAGACCGAAAACGAAGATGCTCGCTATCCCATAAAGATCGTACTGGACGTGAATGGCTGCCCAAAACAGGGAGGTGATTATCATCGCGCCGGGGGCTCCGACTTTGGAAGCCTGCAACCCTTCAAAGAGAAACCCCCTGAACAACGTCTCTTCAGCCACCGGTGCCGCCACAACCAACGCCAGCCAAAACAAGGGGAGAAACCCTGCTGTCTCATAGATTTGCACCATGAAATCGGGAACCACCGGCCGATTGAGGGTCAGGGTCAGCAGATCCGAGACGAACACAAACCCCAAAAAGACCACGGTCCATTTGGCGAGTTTCCGCCAGGAGACCGGCCGAAAACCAAGATATGGGCCAGCCTGCTTTCCCACCCGCACCCAGGCAAAAAGGTAGCTCAACAGGACCGCCACCGGGGCTGAGCATATGGCTGCCAGGGCCAGCAAGAATCCGTGCGAGGCGATGTCGGCCTCTTTCAACCCTCGGCCCGCCGCTTGCATTGCCACCAGAAAAGCCGCGGCTACGACACCTTGCATTCCCATCCAGGCTAGGGCGATAGCTGCTCCCAAGCCCATGGTCGCCCAAAAACCCCAAGGCTTCAGTATGGCGGTTTCGGGGACAGGTGGCGGAGTCGCCATGTTCGGGGATGGTGCAACACGGTGGGGGGTTCCCAGCAGGTCCTCCAGCCCCACTTCCTGGATCGTTGCACGAACCAGATCGGCTTCCTTCAAGTCCTCTGGTGCAAACGTTTGGGCGACCGCCACACAACGCATGCTAGCGCTCCTTGCCGCCTGTATCCCATGCACGGCATCTTCGACGACGACGCATTCATTGGGTCGCAACCCCAGGCGATCAGCGGCGGCTAGAAATATGTCAGGAGCCGGTTTCTTCAGCCTCACGTCCTCCCCGGCAACGACAGCGGTCCAATTATCAGCAGGCAGCCCGATTTTCGCCAGATTCGCGTCGATTTTAATGCGGTCAGCGCTGGAAGCCACCGCAACCTGCAGTCCTGCAGCCCGGCATCGCTGCACGAGCGCGACGGCTCCGGGAAAGGCGTTTAGTCTGGAAGGCACGAGCGCGAGGTAAATCTCATAAGTGCGCCGCTTCGCCGCCGCAAGATCGAGCACAACTCCGTGTTTTTGAGCCACCCCGCCAAGATAACGATCCTCGCCAGTGCCGACAAACGGCGCAAAATCTTCAGGCGTCACGGTGACGCCTTTTTCCTTAAACATCGCCACTGCGGCAGCGTTAATCAGCGGCTCGGAATCGGTTAGCACTCCGTCCATGTCAAAAATGACGCCGTGGATGGCGGACTGCAGGCTGGGGTTCCCGGATTCGGTGATCATTACTACGGACGGCAAAGAACGTTTTGTGCGGCCGCAAGAACCTCGCGCACTTCCAAGTGCGCTAGTCCCGGCGGATGGCGGAGCACGCGGACCTGCTCGCCTGAGGGACGCCAAACAGCCTCGGCGGTGCGTCCCCACAGCACGAGGCACGGCAGGCCCAATGCAGCAGCGAGATGAGAAATCCCAGAATCATGCCCGATAAACGCGCGGCAGCCGATAAGCGCCCTGCCTAAGTCAGGTAGAGGCCAGCTTTGGGCCACACGCACCCGGTCGGAGGGCAGCGGCGACGCCAGGCGGCGGAGCCGTTCACCTTCTGCTTCTCCACCCACCAACAGCAAGCTCAGTGAACTGGATGTCACCAACTGCTCCAGCAGGAGCTGCCAGGATGATTCCGGCCAGTTCTTGCTCTCACTGCCACTGCCAGGGTGCAACGCCAGATCGGCTGTCCCCGCCGGCCAGCCGGAATCGAGAGCTAATCGCGGAACGGGGTCAGGATCGAAAATGGCAAGGCGTTCCAGAGGTTTTAGAAATACTGTAGCCGCCGGCTGCCCACACGCTTCTTCCGGCCGGTGGGGTCCAGCAAGGAATTGCGCAAGGGAACAGCGTCTTACGTTTTCCTGAAAGACACCATCCGGGTCGTAGAGGTAGGAAATGATGAGATCGAACTCCGAGAAGAAATCCATGAGCTCGGGTGCAAGCTGGCCCCTGGCGGCAAAAAAGCCGGCAAGGGCGCGGCTTTCGATCGGGTGAACTCGATCGACGAGCCCGCCAGCCCGCGCCAGTTGTACGATATGGGGATAGCCCAGAATATCCAACCCGGCCTCAGGAAACCGTCGGCGCAAGGCGGCTATCGCCGGCAGGGTAAGAATGAAATCGCCAATGGCGCCTCCGCGAATAACCAGTATTCGTCCTTTCACGGCTCCCTCAGCCGCCCAGGTGTTTCACGGACCGGAACACGGTCGCGCCCAAGACCACCACGCACAATCCGAAGGTCATCCGAATGCCGCAAATCATTTTTATCCGCCGTTCGGACGCGGTACTCCATTCGATAAAGTCACGCAGTCTCCAGGGAGAAATGGTCAACCACATCCCGAAAAACACCATTACGTAGGCCCATGCCTGGATAACTAACACCCAATCCGTGTCCGGCAGGTAGGGACGGCCGCTGTCCACCATCAACTTGGCCAGGAGCAACAATACCACGGCCAGACCGCGCACGGCCAAAAAGTCCCGCACGTAAATGCACGCTCCGATGCCCACCGCCGCAAAGCCGGCAACCAGCACGTTCTTGAAAGACGCAAAATCCGAAATCGATTCCTGGCTCAAGTTGTAAAGGAACCAAACGGTCGCCAGCAGCATGAGCGCATAACCCCAAGGCAGCGAACGTGGAAATTTCCTGACTGCGGCGGCATAAGCCTCTGGTTTGGCCAATCCGTAGATTTGAAACAAGACCACTGACAATCCGAGCAGGATTGCCATGGTAGAAAGATTTACCGCAGCCATATTGGTCAGTGGAGGTTAACGATCGCAGGATCGGCGTAAAGCGTAAAGGAGCCAACCCGCGTCACCCGAACTTCTATCACCTGGCCCCGATGCCGCTCCGAGTCGTCGAACACCACGATCTTATTGCACCGGGTCCTACCGGTCATCCGGTGGGCGTTGCGCCGACTGGGGCCCTCCACCAGGATCTCGACTTGCGCCCCCACGAGGCTCTCATACCGACGAGTTCCCACTTCGTTTACGACGCTCAGCAAACGCTGCATGCGCTCTTCTCTCGCAGATATCGGCACTGGATCCGGCATTGTGGCCGCAGGCGTGTCGCGCCGCTCGGAATACTTAAAAATGTAGGCTTGGTCGAATTCAAGCTCTTTCACCAGCGAAAGGGTATCCTCAAAATCCGCCTCCGTTTCACCAGGAAAACCGACGATGAAATCCGTCGTGATGCCCATGCCGGGTTGGACCCGGCGGAGTTGGCGTACGATTTCGGAGAACCGTTTCCGCGTGTACCCACGGTGCATGAGTCTTAACACCCGATCGCTGCCACTTTGCACAGGTAAATGCGCGCTTTCGACCAACTTAGGCAATCGCCCATAGGCCTCAAGTAGATCGTCTCCATACCCCTTGGGATGCGGCGCCGTGAAGCGGATCCGATCAATACCTTCAACCTCGTGCACCGCCTCGATCAACTGAACCAATGCGGACTTCCCTGCCCGAACCGGGATGTCACGTTTTCCATAGCTGGTCACGATTTGTCCTAACAGCGTCACTTCCCGCACCCCTGCACCGGCCAGGGCTTGACACTCGGAAACGATATCCTCAATGGTTCTACTCCGTTCCGCCCCGCGAGTATAAGGCACGATACAGAATGTACAATACTGGTTACAGCCCTGCATAATGCTGACAAAAGCGGACACCGACTTCTTCCCATTCCCATTCAGCAAATGTTCCCGGATGGCAGCCTCGCTCTTAGGTTCGTCCTCCACATCCACCACCGCCTCCCGCCGTCCGGCCAAAAGGTCGTCGATATACTCGGCCGCCCGATGGAATTTTTGCGTCCCCAACACGAGGTCAACATCCGGCAGACGGTCGATCAGTCCCCTGCCCCGGCTTTGCGCCATGCAACCCATGAACCCGAAGATCGCATTGGGGTTGCGACGCGCAACTTCCACGGTCAAGTTCTGCATCTTATTCAGGGCTTTGCGCTCCGCAAAATCGCGCACCGAGCACGTGTTCAACAGGATGACATCAGCGGTCGCCTCGGATTCGGCCAGGGTATAGCCTTTGGCGACGAGTTGTGCGGCGACAGCCTCGCTGTCGCGCTCGTTCATCTGGCACCCGTACGTTTTGATATAAACACTCGGCATTCTATTACCTGCAGGGCCGGCCAAGTTACCTCAAGTCGCCGCCTCGGAAAAGGTCCAATCTGGGCTATTTTCACCAGTAATCCTGATTAAAGCACAGCGCAGGACGAAGCGGAGTCTGGGATTAAGGGTCTTCGTCCGGGGCCGCTGATGTAGGTCTGAAGGCGCCGATTCACGTTGGCGACCGTCTTCGAATCCCCAAAGCGGCAAAGCGCTCCTCGACAGCCACCCAGACCGCCTCGTAGCTGATCTGTTTCATACAATAATCCTGACCCAACGGGCAATCGGGCCGGGAATGACCGCAGGGACGGCAGGGAAAGGCGATTCCCAACGTGCGGTCATGAGCTCTGCGAGGCTGCCAGTCTTCCCAGCGGGTGGGACCGAACAAGGCAATGACTGGAGTATTGACTGCCGTGGCGACATGAATGGGAGCCGAATCGTTGCCGATGAAAAGGGTCCCCGCCCGAAGCAAGGCAGGCAGTTGATGCAAGGGCACTAATCCGGAAAGATCCATCGGCTTGCACGTCATGGCCGACTTGATGGCGCTGCATGCCTTCCGATCTTCCACCGCCCCTGAAAGCACGACCTGAACGGGATACTGGGTCATGAGGGCATCAGCGACCCGCGCAAATCGCTCTACAGGCCAGCTCTTGTACCACCTTCTGGCGCCGGGGTGGAGGATCACCAGAGGCTGACTCGGGTCGATGCCATGATGTTTTAGCAGGGACTGAACGGCCAGAGAGTCTTCCGGCGACACCACCAAGGTTGGGTTCGCGTCCGCGAGCGGAATGCTGAGGGCCACCGCCATATCCAGATGGTGGTCCACCGTGTGGACCCCGCCAAAACGATTGGGCACCTCGCGGGTGTAAGTTTTACGCACGAACCCACGAGCTCCCTCATACCCTAAACGCACCACGGCACCGCTGATGAAAGTCACCAGAGCAGAGCGGTCGTTTCGGGTAAGATCGATCACTAGGTCCGCTTTCAGGCGGCGAATGGACCACAGGAACTTCAAGAAAGCGAAGGGATTCAGCTTGGTGCGCTCATCAAAACCGATCACCTCATCGATATCCGGATGGTTTCTAAGGATTGCGACTGATTGACGATTTACCAGAAAAGAGATGCGAGCCAGGGGCATGGCTGCCCTCAGCGATCGAAGCAACGGAGTGACCAGAATGGTGTCGCCGATGTACCGCATCCTGATGACCAGGATACGTTTGAAATCGTGCTTGGTCGAAACCGTCATAACGGGGCCGACAACCTAAACTCAAAGTTCGCAAGGACCAGACAGATTAAAATCGCCCGGCGAACCCAGTACCTCTCAATATACTTTGCGCAGGTTTGACGGCAGAATGTTCAGCTCTGTGCGATATTTGGCCACCGTGCGCCGAGCAATGACTATACCCTTTTCTTTGAGCATCCGAACCACTTCCTGGTCAGACAACGGTTTGGATCCATCCTCATTGCTGAAGATGTCCTCGATCATATCCTTGACGCTGGTGTTGGACAAACCGTCACCGCTGGCCGTCTGAATCCCGGCGGTGAAGAAGTACTTCATCTCGAAGATACCCTGCGGAGTTTGCATATACTTCCCGGAAACGGCTCGACTGACCGTTGTCTCATGCACTCCAACTACCTCTGCGACCTGGATCATGGTCAGAGGCTTCAGGTGGGAAACCCCTTTTTCCATGAAATCCCTTTGCCGGTTTACGATTTCGCGAGCGATATTGAGAATAGTCTGCTGGCGTTGCTGGAGGCTCTTGATAAGAAACTTGCCAGCTCGGATCTTCTCACGAATGTAGTTGCGAACTTCCGAAGAGTTTTCTCCCTGAGACATCAAGTCCTTGTAGGTGTTGCTAATGCGGAGGTGGGGCATGTGCTCATTGTTCGTAGAAACAACGAATTCGTCGCCCTGCCGATGAACAAAAACCTCCGGGAGAATATACTGGTCGTTGTCCGGCAGATAAGCACGGCCGGGCCTGGGCTCAAGTTTTGCGATCTCTTCAAGCGCGTCCTGAACTTCGTCCACCTCGACTCCAGTGCCTCGGGCGATCTCCGGTATTCGCCGTTTGCCCAAAGCCTCCATAAAATCGCGCACGATTTTGTATTCCAGGGTGTTTTGCCGACCCAACCGCTCCAACTGCAACATCAGGCACTCACGCAGATCGCGGGCCCCAACCCCGGAGGGATCGAAGGTCTGTATCGTGTTGAGCACCTCCAAAATCTTGGCTTCGGTTACCCCAGTGGAGAGCGTCAACTCCTCCATGCTGGCCTTTAAGTACCCGTAGTCATCTATGTTGCCAATAAGCATCTCAGCTACTGTCCAGAGATCCTCCGGCAGGGACGATTCCCGCACCTGCTCCAGCAACATCTCCTGTAGCGAAGTGCCCTGAACCAAAGAATCAAACATGAACTGCCGCTTCTCTTCCTCCTCCGCTGACGCCCGAATTGGCAAATTGGTTTGGGCGAAATGATCCCGCCACTCTTGGTCCAATTGGACCAACCGCTCGAATTCCGCCTGGAAATCATCCACTGGGTCGCTTGCGCCCTTCTCGGCTGCCGGATCAAAAGTCAAATCAGCCGGGGGTTCAGCAAGGTCTGCGGAATTGGCTTTATCCAGATCCTGTTCTTTTTCCGTATTCTCCTGCTCCTGGAGGGACACCTCTTCCAATACTGGATTCTGCTGGAGTTCCTGCTCCACCAGAGCCTTCAGCTCCAGTGTTGGAGCTTGAAGCAATGCCAATGATTGCTGAAGCTGCGGCGCCAGGATCAGCGACTGCGTCAGCCGCTGGGACAAATGTAAGCCTTGTGCCATGGCCAAATACTAAACCTGCGCTGAGGCAGCACAAGAAAGATTTGGCACGAATTTCGCTGCTAACCGCAGTGAACTAACCCAAAACCATCACAATCGGGTCAAAAACACTCTACGGAACTGAATGACACCCCCCTCGGACTGAAGCCCGATGGCCCCGCGCACCTCTTCAACCCCGTTCACCTCGTTCACCACTTGTCCATTGATCGTGACGGTATAGCGCGGACCACGTGCTTCAATTTCCACGTGATTCCACTCCCCTGCAGGGGCTTCGGCTCCCTGTAGTTTGCGCACCCCAGAGATATCACCCGCAAGCTTGTGGCCTTTGACTTCGAAATGCCTCGGTTGGTCAGCCTCCACTTTGCGGCCCTGGAGACCGAGCACATCGCCTGCGTTCCCGTTAGCTAATTGCACCTCGACGGCTTTGGGCAGAGGCGTGACCGGTTCGGTGATCCGCGAGAAGATCCCGCTGTTGCCCGGCGTTGTGCCGGGAGCCCAACGGTAGTCGACTGAGAGGCGAAAATCAGTCACTTCCGGGCCTTTGAACAGCACGCCAATGGGCGTGCCCTGACAGGTCAAGACACCACCTTCAAGGCTCCAGACTTGCCCCATATTGACGCCAGGATCCGTCAAAACCGCCTTCCACCCTGCCAGACTATCATCCCCAAACAGGTCCACCGGACCCTGCTCGCGCAGCGACGAACAAGAGGTCAGCAATAAAACCAAGCTGCAGGCAGGCACCGTCCAAATACGCGTCCAATTAATGTTCATAAGTTTTCTCTTGGGCATAGTATGGAAATCCCCTGAGGAAACGAAAGAAAAACCGGATGGCTCAATTGAGTGCCTGCATCAGGAACCTGCCCTGTGGCCAGGGATGGCCGAATTTAAAACCGAAGTCAGGTTATTGACATCAAGCCCGGTTTGAATAGCATGGTGCGCTCTAGTTTTTTAATCGAGTTAAGTTGGAATTATGCCGAAGACCAAATCAGCCGAGCGGCGCATGCGTAACAGCGCCCGAAAACGCTTGAACAACCGCAGCGTCAAATCTCGTCTCCACTCTCTGGAGAAGGGCTACCTGACTCTTGTCACCAGTGGCAAGAAAGAGGATGCATCCAAAGCGCTGCAGACCTTAAGCTCAGCATTCGACAAAGCCGCCAAGAACGGCGTAGTCCACCGCGGAACCGCAAATCGCAAGAAATCCCGCTTGGCTCTGCGTCTCGCCAAGGTCAAATAACCTGACCGGCGATACCCTCGTGCGAGGGTAAATCGCGCAATTCCCTTTCGCAGAGAAGCCCGTTAAAGGGCTTCTTTGCTTTTGCTGTGCCCCTAACCGGCCCTCGGAAGCCTCTCTATCTTGGGTTGCTTGCGGTCACCAGGGGCTTCGCGGGAAAAAGCGGACACTGCCATAGGCCCATTCTGGCCAAACGAAACCTGAGGCCCGTCCAAAGGCAGCCCACTCCGTATTGCAGGCTGCGCCGAAAATTGATCGAGGACGCTTCCGGAAAATACTTCGTGGGACAACTCACCTCCGCAATGGTAAACCCATGCCAGAGAATCTGGGCCAACATTTGGTTGTCGAAGACAAAATCATCAGAGTTTCCCGCAAGCTCCAGTTTCTCCAAAATCTCCCGCGAAAATGCCCGGTAGCCCGTGTGATACTCGGAGAGTTTGGCTCCCAACAACAAGTTCTCGGACAGCGTCAAAACCCGGTTGGAGATGTACTTCCAAAGTGGCATCCCGCCCTTCAAAGCATACCCGCCTAAGATCCGGCTGCCCAATACGCAGGGATGCAACCCATTCGCTATGATGGATACCATGGCCGGAATTAGCTTTGGCGTGTATTGGTAGTCAGGGTGTATCATCACGACAATGTCCGCACCCGCTTCCAGGGCAAGCCTGTAGCAGGTCTTCTGGTTGCCCCCATAGCCCTTATTCACTTCATGCACATGCACCTCCACGCCAGGAAGCGTCTTGGCTACCGCCACGGTCTCATCCCGGCTCCGGTCATCTACTAATATGATCTGATCCACGATCCCTTGCTCCAGGATCTCCTGGTAGGTCTTGGGCAAGGTCAATGCGGCATTGAATGCGGGCATCACCACCACGATCTTCTTGTTTCGATACATATAGAGTGTTCAAGCCGGCTGCCTGGTTCACAATGCCCCAAAACTCAGGTATTTGAGAAGATCAAAAAAAAGCCGCCGCGATCGACGTTTCGCTGCGGACGGGACTATCCCGGAAAACCACCATAATCGCGCAATAATTGCGCAAATACTCTTGACGGGTAACAGGAAATGAAGTTCGTTTATGCCATGAAAGTCAGCGTCTGTTCACTCCGGCGGCAAGCGAGGTCGGGTTTTACCTTGATCGAGCTATTGGTCGTTATCGCCATCATCGCCATTTTGGCCGCCATGCTCCTGCCGGCCCTCTCTCGCGCAAAAGCCAAAGCGCAGGGCATTCAGTGCATGAATAACGGCCGCCAATTAATGTTGGCTTGGCGCATGTACGCTGAAGAATCACGGGATATGCTGCCATTTAGTTTTTCTAACGATCCGGCGAGCCTGGCATATGATTATGTCTGGGTCAGAGGTATCATCCTTGTTGCCAACGACGCCGCTCAGGCTAATTGGAATGTGGATACCACGCTAGCTAAAGGTAATCTCTGGCCCTACACCAAGAACCCGAAGATCTACAAATGCCCCGCGGATCCCAGCACCGCCATCAATGCCCAAGGTATTCGCGTGCCACGCATACGCAGCATGGCGATGAGCAACTGGGTAGGTGGCAATGGCGATTCCCCTGGCAATGCTTATCGTGGTGGCTGGGGCTTGGCTGGACAATGGAAGGTTTATCGGAAAACCAGCGAGATGCTGCGCCCGGGTCCGGCAAACACCTTCGTGCTACTGGATGAGCGCCACGACAGCATTAACGACGGTTACTTCGTGGTGGAAATGGATGGATGGCCCAATGCCTCCACCACCAGAATTGTGGACTTTCCCGCCAGTTACCACGGCAACGCCGGTGGCCTCTCCTTCGCTGACGGACATTCTGAGATTCACAAGTGGCGTGATCCTGACACAATGCCTCCTCTCCAGAAAGACATCGTAGGCAAAGCTGACCCCAATAACCTCGACATCATCTGGCTGCAGTCCAAGTCCTCCCAGGAAAAAGGCAGCTGAGTCGCGATTGAAGTATTTTCTGATTCTAAACGCCCAGCCGGGGTAACCCGCTGGGCGTTTCTGCTCGGGAAATCACTTGCAACTCAGTCTCAATTAGCCTAGTTTGCCCCCGGTGAAGGCACCGGTCTCAAACCCCAAATCTGGCAACGGAATTTGTCCGGACCCAGAGCTTTGCCCCCTGTCATGCATCAAGGCAGGAGAGACTGTTTGCATCAAACAACTCATCGCCTCACCAGAACTCATCGATCGCCTGCGTGAACTCGGTTTCTGCGAGGAACAAAGGATCCGGTTGGTTGCGCGAAATTCCAGTTATATTTGCCAGGTCTGCAATGCCCGACTTGGTATCAGCCCTAAAATCGCCGAGTCGATCCTGGTTCAGTCTTTGTCGCCCGCCGGGAAAGGGGCATAAACTCTATGCCGAGTGATCCGCTACCTCTCACGTCGGTGGCACCTGGCGCCAGGGGGACCGTAACCGAAATCAACCTGCCCCCAGCCAGTCGCCCACGCCTAATGGAAATGGGCCTGCTCATCGGCACTAAGGTTGAATTGGTGCGCTTTGCTCCACTGGGCGATCCCGTTGAGATCAAAGTTCGCGGTTATAATCTCACGTTGCGAAAGCACGAGGCGGAGCAGATTCTCGTTCAGGTCGTACCATGACAACGGCTGGTTCCGACAGCAAAAACCGGCCAGCTTCGGTTCCCGCCGCTCACGCTGCCCACCATCCCCCCCCGGTAAACCCAGGCACGCCTCTACCTGAAGCGCCTTACGTCGTACTGACCGGAAATCCTAATTGCGGAAAAACCACCATCTTCAATGCCCTCACTGGCATGCGCGCTAAAGTGGGCAACTACGCCGGGGTCACCGTCGAACGCAAGGAAGGCCGGCTGCTGCACACGCCAGTTGAAAACCCGATCCGCATTCTGGACTTGCCGGGCACCTACAGCCTGAGTCCTCAGTCCCTGGACGAACAGGTCTCACGCGATGTCTTGCTTAACCGGCTACCTGACCTGCCGGCACCGCGCTTGATTGTCATCGTGGTGGATGCCTCCAACTTACAGCGCAATCTCTATTACGCGACTCAGGTGATTGAATTGGGGCATCCCTGCTGCGTTGCTCTGAACATGATCGACGTGGCTGAAAGCAATGGCCATGAGATAGACCCGACCGCCCTAAGCCGTGAGCTGGGAGTGAACGTGATCCCGTTGGTAGCTAGCGAGGGCACCGGCTTGAAGGAACTGCGGGCGGAGATAATTAACCTTCTGCAAGCGCCAGAAGCGATCAAACCTTCCCGCTTCTGCAAGCTTCCCGCGCTCTTTCAGTCTGAAGCCAGTGCCCTGGCCTCCCTGTTGGGAGAGGTGTTTCATGAGCGCCAGCCTCAAGCGGCGGCAGAGGCGCTGCTGATTCTCAGCAACGACAAAGCGCTCGCTTCCAGTGGACAGCATTATCCACCGTCAGTGCAGGAGGCGGTGGCTGCTTCCCGGACCCGGTTGGAGACGGCTGGCGTGGATTGGCGCAGCGCGGCAATTGAGGGCCGTTATGCCGCCGTGGCTGGAATCCAGGAGCGAGTTACCAAGGAAACAGCGCCACCTGGCGAGACTTTCAGCGACAAACTGGATCGCGTTCTAACCCATAAAATCTGGGGAACGGTTGTCTTCATCGCGATCATGCTGCTCATGTTCCAGAGCATTTTCACCTTCGCAAGCATCCCGATGGAGGCCCTGCAAACCGCTGTGGATTGGCTCGGGACTATAGTGGCGTCGCTCTTGCCTCCGGGCGACCTCAACAGCCTGCTCGTCGACGGAGTGATCGCGGGTGTCGGCGCCGTCGTGATTTTTCTGCCGCAGATTCTGCTTCTCTTCCTGTTTATCGGCTTCCTCGAGGACACCGGTTACATGGCGCGTGCCGCCTTTCTGATGGACCGTCTCATGAGTAAAGTCGGGCTTCACGGTAAGAGCTTCATTCCCCTCCTCAGCTCCTTTGCCTGCGCGATCCCAGGCATCATGGCCACGCGAACGATTGAGAGTCCCAAGGACCGGCTGGTCACTATCCTGGTGGCCCCATTGATGAGCTGCTCCGCCCGGCTTCCAGTTTACACCGTACTCATTGCCGCCTGCATTCCTGATGTGAGGGTCTTTGGAATCCTCAAGCTCGCCGGACTGACCATGCTCAGCATGTATTTGCTCGGCATCGTAACGGCGTTGTTCATGGCCTGGTTATTCAAGAAGACTCTTCTCAAAGGTGAGGCTCCGCTGCTCATCATGGAATTGCCCCCCTACAAACGCCCCCTGCTCCGCATGGTGCTTCGTCACATGTGGGACCGTTCCAGAGTCTTCCTCCGCCAGGCGGGCACGGTCATCCTGGGTATTAATATCATTCTCTGGTTTCTCGCCACGTATCCGCGCAGCAGCGCCATCGAGCAGGATTTCGCGAACCGCCGCGCCGCTCTCGCAGCAGTGGGTCCAACCACGGATGCCGCGGTCCAACCCTCTCTCAGTGAGAAGGAACCGCGCACTAGGTTGGCCGAACTCGAATCGGACTACGCCGGAGCCAAGCTCCGCAACAGCTTCGCCGGTCGCCTCGGGCGCCTCATCGAACCACTAATCGCACCGCTGGGCTTCGATTGGAAAATGGGTATAGGAATCATCACCTCGTTCGCGGCGCGAGAGGTTTTCGTGAGCACCATGTCCACCGTCTACAGTGTGGCTCAAGGTGATACCGAGGCTGACGGTGTCAGCGGCGTGGTCCGAACGCTCAAAGCCCAAATGCGCCCCGATGGAACCCCCGCCTACTCGACCGTAACCGGCTTGAGCCTCATGGTGTTCTACGTGTTCGCCCTGCAATGTGTCAGCACTGTCGCCGTGGTGCGCCGCGAAACGAATTCCTGGCGCTGGCCCCTCTTCCAGTGGTTTTACCTGGGGACTCTCGCATGGACGATGGCTTTCCTGACTCAATTCCTCGGTAAATTGCTTTCGGGCACCTGATCTAACCTGCCCAGGTGGCACGCACTGCCATCGACCCTCTTAAACCCCCGCGCGAATTCTTGTGCGCCAGCCTGAATTGTGAAACACTAGACAAGGTAACGGTTTGAGGAACTCGCGCACTCCCGGGCCTTTCACGCGGATGTCTCACCGCCAGGACCAGCAGCCGCTTCGATCTGAAACTGACGGCTGCGGCCGAAAGCGGCTGTCCCCGAAGGTCATGCCCGGGTTTGCTTCGCTTGACTACGGTTTCCGAGCCGGACAATGATTCATGATTTTATGAGGAAACCTCGTTTCGCAGAGCTGAATATCGGCGCCCTCGCCGGCTCGATCACCGGTTCTATCGGCGGCCTGTTCGCCCCAGCTATACCCCCGGCTATTGCCGAGCGCGACCCTGCCGCACTCGTCTCTCTCCCAATCTTGGGCGTCATTTGTTTCATTATTAGTGGCGCACTGGGCTGGATCATCGGCGGCCAAATCGGACCCGTGCTGGGCAGGGCTTTCCGCCAACCCAGGGCAGAAGTAATCGGTGGCGCTCTGGGAGGGCTCATCCCGGTGATCGTGGTGATGCTCTGGGCATGGTATATGATGCAACACTGAGGACGCCAAAGGCATGAAATTCTCTCTCCAAAATCGTTGGGTTCTAATCACCGGAGCTTCCAGTGGGTTCGGCGCCGCCGCCGCCCGCGCTTTCGCACAGGAAGGGGCCAACCTTCTCCTCGGCGCACGACGCCTCGACCGGTTGCACCACGTCGCTGCCGACGCCCGCCATCTCGGCGCTCCAGAGGCCTTGGTCCGCCATCTCGACGTCAGCCAAACCCTCAGCGTTAACGACTTCCTGGCTTGGGCAAAAACGGAAATCGCCCAGCGTTCCTCCGCCGAACCCAGCCTGACCGTGCTGGTGAACAATGCGGGCGGTGCTTTGGGGCTCGATACGGTCGAAACAGGCAAAGATGAAGACTGGGAATCCATGATGCAGTCGAATGTCCTGGGTCTGCTGCGCGTCACGCGCGCCGCCCTTCCCCTCTTAAAGAACTCCCCTGGGGCCTCCGTCATCAATATTGGCTCCGTCGCCAGCCATGATGCTTACGAAGGCGGCGCCGCCTATTGCGCCGCCAAAGCCGGCGAGCGCCAGATCACCCGCGCGCTCCGCCTGGAATTGAACGGCACCGGCATCCGCGTCGCCTCAGTCGATCCCGGAATGGCGGAAACCGAATTCTCACTGGTCCGCTTCAAAGGCGATGCCGCGCGCGCCGCCAAAGTCTACGAAGGCACTCACCCTCTCACCGCAGACGACGTCGCCGAAATCATCCTCTGGGTCGCAACCAGGCCGGCGCACGTCAACATCGATGAGCTCATCGTCAAACCCACCGACCAAGCCTCGGTCTTCAAGGTGTTTCGCAGAAAATAGCGCGGGCCGTTAATCGGTCCGCTTCGCTGTCCACAGGCCTAGTCCAACCCTCAGGTTGGATCTCAAATGCCCCGGTTCGCTCGCCACAACAAAACCGCTCCCGCCGCCTGAAACACAAAATTCGGTATCCACACAATCAGGTGCGGCACCCATTCCGGTCGCCCCTCCAGGGATTGGCTCAGCAGGATAAAGCTGTAATACACCGAGACCAGCAGCAACGCTATCGCTATCCCAATGTTCGTCTCGCGCCGATGCACCCGTATCCCCAACGGGATCCCAACCAGCGTAAACCCAAACGATGCCAGCGAAAATGCCGCCTGACGATGGATGTGGAACACAATCGGTGCCACCACGTCTTTCTTCTGCCGCTTCATGAATTCTTTCCAGTCCGCAAGTTCCTTCGGCGTCATGTCGCCCAATCGCACCGGCATTGCCAGCAAACTCTCCCGCTCCCTCAGCTCTGCCTGCAGCTCGGCAAAGGTCATGTCATCGATCTTCTCCTTCCGCCCCTTAGGCTGCACATATCCGAACTCCAGGCTCCACTCCTCGAATGACAACGGAATCGGCCGCCCAGCCGCCACCGTCATCAGCTTCCCATCATACAGTGTCAGACTCAGTTTCTGGCTGGCCCCATCCAGCACCAACCGACCCCGTGGCGCGCTCACCGTCGTTTCCACGTTGGTCTCATTCCGGAGCACGAACACCGTCACCTCCCGCAAATCGCCATCCAGGTTCTTCTTCACATGGAAAATGTAACCCGAGAAGTCCTTGATAAACCGTCCTTCAGGCAAAGCGCTGCTGGAGATACCCAACCGAAGGGTATGCACCATGTCTTTGTACGCCGTCCGGCACTGCGGGCCCAAATACATGTTCACAAAAGCACTGAATCCGCACAGCACCAGGCTCAAACCCAGCAGCGGCGTCACCAGGGAAACCAGGCTCACACCGCTCGCCCGCACCGCCGTCAACTCCTGGTCCGCGCTGAACCGCCCAAAAACCAGCAACGTCGCCGTCAGCATCCCCATCGGCAGCGCAAACACCCACACATACGGAATCAACAAACCCAGCGCCTTCGCCACCGTCACCACCTTCACCTCCCCACTCACCACCAGCGGCAGAATCTCCCTAAGCGCGTTGCCCAGCATCAACACAAAGGTAAATACCGCCACAGTCATCAGCAGCGAAGCAATAACCTGGCGAGTCAAATACAAATGCAACGTCTTCAATCCGCCGTATCCTCCGCAGCCCAAACCTTTTTCGCAACCGAAAACCTGAGCCCCTGGTAACGCCTCAGTCAGGAATCCCGCCACCCCTACCCCGCGTCCACCACCCTGCAGGCCGGGTACCCTTACCCGGGGTTCAGCATCCTATAAACCGGCCACCCCTGCCCGACGTTCAGCATCCTATAAACCGGCCACCCCTGCCCGACGTTCGGAACCGCCAACCCGCACCTCGCGAACGCCGCCCCGCCTTTGGCTGGAGCCTTCCAGCCCCTCACCTCGCCAGCAAGCCTCCATGCTCTTTCAGCCACCGCTCAAATCCCTCATACCCAGGACACAGCCGCGCCACCTCCGCCCAATAACGCTCCGAATGGTTCATCTCCCTCAAATGCGCCAACTCATGCAAAATAATGTAATCCCTCACCGCCTCAGGCACCTGGATCAACCGCCAATTCAACGAAATCGTCCCCCGCGTCGAGCACGAACCCCACCGCGACCGCTGGTCTCGCACCGAAACCCGACGCACCACAAACCCATGAACCCTCCCCAACTCCGCCACCCGACAGCGCAACTCACGGCCTGCCATAACCCGCAGGTGCCGCGTCACTTCCCCCCGCAAATCACCCTCCGCACTCCGCACCTTCACCACCGCGTCACCCAAACCCACCGTCCCCGGCCACTCCCCCGCCCTCAGCGCCATTCGCTCACCCCGAAACCAAACCTCCGTACCCAACTCCCACCGCACCAACCCACCCGCATTCCGAACCCACTTCTCAAACTGCACTTCCACCCAATCCACATTCCGCTCAGCAAACACTCTCGCCGCATGCCGATTCCCTCCCCGCGGCACAGTCACCCTCGCGCACCCATCCCGCCCCAACCTCAACAAATACCGCTTCGCCCGACCATTCCGCACCACCCGCAAAGGCACACGAACCCGCCGCAATTGCAGCCACTCCCCACCAGGACCCTCCCCCCCACCAAATAACATCGCAAAATCCATCACCCGAAAAAAATACCATCAACCCCCACCCACATCAGCCCCAAAAATCGCCACCCCGTCCCATCGTCCGTAGTCCCATAGTCCCGTCCCGCCGCCTCCGTTTCCCGAATCCCAACGGGATTGAATCATTTAGCGAAGGGTTGGCCTGCCCGCCATAGCTTTAGCGAAGGAGGGCCCGCCCCACGGCCCTACCCTGGAAAACACCCCCCTCGACCAAACCAACCCTATTGAAAGGGTTGGATCTAAACCAACCATCCACCACCAAAAAAACGTCCCCCCATTCAACGTTCGACGTTCCTCCCCCCGGACCATTGACACTAGCCCGGCCACTTCAGTGCCGGGTCAGCGCCCCATCTCGTCGGCCTTTTGCCTTCAGCCTTCGGACTTCAGCCTTTCTGGAGGTCCCATAGTCCTATTCGCGTCATCCAGTGTCATGAATTGTCATGAATTGTCAGTGGAAACACCCCTTCATTCTCTGCTATCTTACTCCTGTTTTTGGGTCCTTTGAACCGGTTGCCCCGTGGTCGCTGCAGCCGCCACCCGGCTCCGTTCAGGATCCCGTTCTTTGACATATACGGTTAAATCAGCAAGGCAAGGCGTCTGAGACCACGGTTTCAGCCTTTAGCCTTCAGCCTTCAGCCTTTCTCGAATCGGTGCAGAAAAGTGCGGAAAAGTGCGGAAAAGTGCTTTTTGCTCCGGCTCTCGATTCGCTCCGGTCGCCACACCGCGAAGCAAACCCGTCTCCACGCCAAACCATCCCCGGCGACAGTAACCTGCAATCGCCGATCAGCCCGCCCCGCATTTTGAAATTGCCAACAATTGACAAGGGTCCGCCCCCTCCTACAGAATAAACTCAATATCCGCATGGTTCGCGGATGCAGAAAGACCTGTAAATGGGCTGGTTCAAACGAGATAAAGAACGCGATCGGTTTTACCTCCTCCCAGGAATGGGAGGACGTGCCTTTCGCCGAAAGCGAAAGATCATCCTAACCTGGTCGATCATCACCGGCCTCATCGTTGGAGGCGTGCTGGGATCGTTGCTCTATTTTCTGAGCACACACTGACCCTCATCCCAGTCTCCATCGAATCAGAGAGCCAAACCCCTGCCACCGCCACACCAGCAAAGGCGCGGCCTTACCGCGCCGCCTGTTGCAGCCGCTCAATCCGCTTCTCCAAAGGCGGGTGCGTGGAAAACAACGCGTAAATCCCGGCCCGCGCACCGGAAATCTTAAGTACCTGAAACGCCTGGTTTTGACGGGCATCCGCAGCCGCGGCCTCGGGATTGCTGACCCGCTTCAGTGCCTGCAGCGCTCCAATCATATTCTCCCGCCCGGCAAGTGATGCACCGCCAGCATCCGCTCGGTACTCTCGCAACCGCGAAAACCAGCACACCACGATAGCCCCCAACACTGAAAAGATGATATAAAACACTTGTCCGAGCAGGAATTGCAGCCATCCGCCGCCCCGGTCATCCCGCGACCGCAACACCTGCATCACTAGAAACGCCAGAACCCGGGATAAGAACAAAGCAAACGCGTTTACGACGCCCTGCACGAGCGTCATCGTGACCATGTCCCCGTTGGCAATATGCGCCACCTCATGAGCCAGCACACCCGAAACCTCTCCCTGCCGCATCCGCTGCAGTAGCCCAGTGGAAACCGCAACCAAGGCTCGCGAACGCGTGGGACCAGTGGCAAAGGCATTGACGTCGGGCGATTCGTAAATGCCCACCTCCGGCATCTTGGGCAGCCCCGCCTGCCGCGAAAGCTCGTGAACCACGGCCACCAGGTTACTCAGCGCCGGATCCCCGGTCTCCGGCGGGATGACCTTAACCCCCATCATCCACTTGGCCATCAACCGTGAAAGGGCCAGTGAAATAAAGGCCCCGGCAAAACCCCAGATCAGGCATACCACCGCCAAACCGGCCAAGCCCCCCGGTGGGAGGTAGTTCCCCACGCGCAACAGGGCCAGGATGGTGGTAATGGTCACCATCACCAGGAGATTCACCGTCACCAAGAGAAAGATGCGCTTTGCCATGCGGTGAACTCTAATCGAAACCCCGTTCCGCCGCAAATCCGGCTTAAAACCCAAAACTCTCCTTGTGACCCCAGGAGCGCCAATCATAGAATCCGTCTATGACGCTAAAAACCGCTTCTGCCGTTTGCCTCCTCATCGGCCTCGTGTCCCTCTCCCCCGCAGCCGAGGGTGACTGGATCGAACTCTATAACGGCAAGGACCTCACCGGATGGGTCCAGCGGGGGGGAAAGGCAAAATACACTGCCGAGGGTGACATGATTGTGGGCTCCACTGTCCTCAAAACCCCCAACAGCTTTCTTTGCACCGAAAAGCTTTATGCCAACTTCATCCTCGAGCTGGAATTCAAGGTAAGCCCGGTCCTTAATTCCGGTGTGCAAATCCGCAGCGAGTGCTTTGAGACCGAGAAAACCGTGACCGCCGCCGGTAAGACCATCAAGATCCCCGCCGGCAGAGTTCACGGCTACCAGGTTGAGATCGATATGGACCCAGCCAAAAAACGCTGGTGGTCCGCAGGCATCTACGACGAAGGCCGCCGCGCCTGGCTTTACCCCGGTTCGCTCGGCGGAGAGGGAAAAGCGTTTACTGAACAAGGAGCCAGGACCAGCAACCCGGACGGCTGGAATACCTTCAGAATCGAAGCTCGGGGCGACTCGATCAAAACGTGGCTCAACAACGAGTTGCGCGCCAGCATCACTGACCACATGACCCCGCAGGGTTTCATCGCCCTCCAGGTTCACGGTGTTGCTAACCGGCCAGAAATGGAAAACTTGAAAGTCTGCTGGCGCAAGATTCGGTTGAAAGAACTCAAGTGACGCAGCGATAAAGCTCCACTGGGGAGCCACCCACTCGGCTGCACAAACAAGATTCTGCCTGCCTGTGTATCGTCGCCTGTCCACTATTGCCACGCTGGTCCTTTTGTTCGCCTTTGCTTTAAGGGGGGCCTCGCGGACTGAAACAGCCGTCCCGGCGCTCGAACTCTTCGATCGCACCAATCTGGTGGCCTGGTGCATCGTTCCCTTTGACGCTAAGAAACGCACACCAGAACAGCGAGCCGAAATGCTCCAGAGGCTTGGCTTCAGATATTTGGCTTACGATTACCGGCCAGAGCATATCCAGACCTTTGATGCTGAAATCCTTGCTTTGAAGAGGCGTGGCATCGAGATGTTCGCCTGGTGGTTTCCAGGAGAACTCAACGCGGAGGCTCGTGGCATTCTGGAAATCCTGAAACGACACAGAATCCGGCCCCAACTCTGGGTCAGTGGAGGGGGAGAACCAGTCTCTGGATCCTCCGCGCGGGCCTTGCGGATCGAGGCAGAAGCCGCCCGGATTCGCCCCATCGCCGAGGCTGCCGCCGAAATCGGTTGCGCTGTAGCTTTGTATAACCACGGAGGGTGGTTCGGGGAGCCAGAGAATCAGGTGGCAATAATTCGCCATTTGCGGCCCATGGGATTCACAAACGTGGGCGTCGTATACAATCTGCACCACGGACATGAGCACATCGACCGTTTCGCCGCCATCCTGGAAACGATTAAGCCGCATTTGCTGGCCCTGAACCTCAATGGAATGCAACGCGGAGGCGATCGCAAAGGCAATAAGATCCTGCCCCTTGGTCAGGGCGAACTGGATGAGTACTACCTCCGAACGATATCCAAAAGCGGATGGCATGGTCCCATCGGAGTCTTGAATCACACTGATGAGGATGCAGAGGCTCGCCTGCAGGATAACTTGGACGGCCTGGAGTGGCTGGTTCAAAGATTGCAAGGAGAGGCCACCCTCCCCCGCCCCAAACCACGATCATGGCGCGGTCCCGTCATTTCAACCGCGGATTAAAGCGTTCGGAAAACCGCGGCGAAGTGTGAAAAAACGGGTGTCGTTTTACCGAAGGCCACGCCACGCCATCAACATTCCGACGGAAACGGCGGCTAAAATTCCGCCTGGGAAGTTTACTGGATCCGGATCCAGAGTTATGGCTCTGCAGAAACCAATCCTCGACTTCGCATCCATTCGAGAGCTCGATCGGGCCAACGGGTGATCGGCTCAGGTGACCTCCGCAAACCGTAACCATGCCCACCATGCGGATAGACATGTAATTCGAACGGCACCTTGTTCTGGTGCAGCGCCAATCCATAAAAGAGCACATTCTCCACGCGCACCGGATCATCCTGGGCCATCACCACGAAGGTTGGAGGCGTGTTAGTGCCGATTTCTAACTCGGGAGCTATGGCGTCGCCCTTGTCTTTCACCGTCAAATACGCCGGGTAGATGAGTACTGAAAAATCAGGGCGACAAGCCACCTTATCCGCCTCATCCACCACCGGATAGGTCCTTTCATTCGAGTGATTGCTCAACAGCGCGGCCAGGTGCCCCCCTGCGGAAAACCCGAGCACGCCCAGGCGGCGAGGATTAATCCCGAATTCTCCCGCGCGCCCACGCAACAACCCCATGGCACGCTGCGCATCCTGAAAAGCCGCTGTGTGCTTATCCAAGCCGGGGCGTTTCGGAACCCGGTACTTCAAGAGCACAGCCGTAATCCCCTGCCCGTTCAGCCATTCACAGATTTCCGTACCCTCCAGGTCCATCGCCAAAATGTTGTAGCCGCCTCCCGGACAAACCATAACCGCCGTCCCGTTGCGCTTGCTGGGGACTGGCGAGAAAATGGTAATTTCCGGACGACTGACATTACCAATCCGCAAGACCGGGCGACCTCCAACCATACGATCCGAGGATTTGGTGGTGTCTGCCTCGGCACCCAACACCTCTGTGTCTCCGGGAGCCTGATCCGGCCAAAGTGAAATAACCTTTGCGGGACTGCCCCACCCACAGGGGTGCACTCCCAGCAATCCGACAACCATCCAAACCCAGGCCTGACGGCGCATGTTCATTATACCTCTTAGATAACAGTTCCGTGAGGAATCACTCCGTTTTTAGGAATAATGACGATGCCGTCGCGAATGTAATACAGCGGATGATCTACGGTTTCTGGTTTGCCGTCAGGAGTGATGACTACGTTGTCACCGATACGCGCATTCTTATCCACAATCGTGTTTTCAATGCGGGTATTCGCGCCGATGCCGATTCTTGGTTTGCCCGCCGATTCGTGTTCAATAATGGAATCCTTGGATTCGTAGTAATCGCTTCCCAGGAGGATGCAACGTCTCAACACAGCACCCGCACCTACCACGCAGCGCAGACCCACGACGCTGTGTGAGATTTGGGACGGATTAATAATGCACCCATCGGAAATGACCGCATGATCGATCTGCGACCCGTTGATTTTCGAGCCTGGCAAGAACCGCGGCCGACTGAAAATGGGGGAACTCATATCAAAGAAATTGAACCGGGGCAGTTCGCTGCTCACGTCAAGATTGGCCTCAAAGAACGCCCGAATGGTTCCGATATCCTCCCAGTATCCCTGGAATACGTGGGAGTAAACTCGCAGGTTGGGAATGGCCTGTGGAATGATGTGCTTGCCGAAATCCGCCAAGTCGTTTTCCAACAGCTTAAAGATGACATCGCGTTTAAAAACGTAGATGCCCATCGACGCCAGGAAAAACTCCCCTTCCCCCATGATATTCAGATGCCCGTACCACTCGGGGTCCACCCGCAAGGAGTCGGTCACTTCGGGGTCCTTGGTCTTTTCCACGAACCTGATGATTCGCTGGTCCGCATCGGTCTGCATGATGCCCAAAGCCGGCACCTCTGAACGACGAACGGGGATGGTGGCGATTGTTACGTCGGCGTCCTTGTTAACGTGCTGCTCGATGATCTGCCGGAAGTCCATCCGATAGAGTTGATCACCGCTGAGAATCAACAGGTGGTCCCAATCATGGTTCCTGAAATGGATTACGTTCTTTCTCACGGCGTCAGCGGTGCCCTGATACCAGGAAGCGTCCGTGTATGTCTGTTCCGCAGCCAGGATCTCCACGAAACCTCCTGAGAAATGATCGAACTTGTAGGACTGAGCGATGTGCCGATGTAACGAAGCAGAGTTGAACTGCGTCAGCAAATAAATCCGCCGGAGCCCGGAATTGATGCAGTTGGAAATGGGGATATCTACCAAGCGATATTTCCCAGCCAGCGGCACGGCCGGTTTTGCCCGCTCCTTGGTCAGTGGGAAGAGCCTGGTTCCTTGACCGCCGCCCATGATCACCGAAAGCACGGTGCTGGTATTGATACTTTGTCGGCCAGTGTATGACATAATGAGCCTTTCGTTGTCGCAGACCTTGAGTCCCTTATAACGACATAAAGGTAATGAAGCAAGCTCACGCTTTCCCGAAGCTCGGCGCGAACAATGGAAGGACCGAGCCAGCCAGAAAACCGCCATGGCGTTGCTGGATGTGTCGGGCGCCACCTTGCGGCTTTGATCTGGTGCAACTGTCGTTTTCCTGGGATGCTGTGTTTATATGCAGAGCGCTGTTAGCAGCATCCCTGAGCCCGGAAGCGGAAGTGACTGGTCGCCAGTTTCCTGGCAGAAAAAGCCGACGGCTCAACAACCCGCCTACCCGGATTCGATGGAGTTAAAGCGCGTCCTCGCGCAACTCGCGGACCTGCCACCGCTCGTTACCAGTTGGGAAATTGAGAACCTGAAGTCGCAACTGGCCGACGCCTGCCGAGGTGAGCGCTTCCTATTGCAGGGCGGTGATTGCTCGGAGAGTTTTGCAGATTGTGAATCCTCGGCCATTGCCAGCAAACTTAAGATCCTGCTGCAGATGAGCCTCGTGCTGGTTCAAGGAGGCAAGAAACGAGTTATACGAATCGGGCGTTTCGCCGGCCAGTATGCCAAACCACGGTCGGCGGAAACCGAGACTCGCGATGGAGTTACTCTCCCATGTTACCGTGGCGATATGGTTAATCGTTCCGGGTTTTCGCCCTCAGATCGCACCCCGAACCCGGAACTCCTGCTGCGCGCCTATGAACGGTCCGGCTTAACCATTAATTTCATCCGCGCGCTAATCGAGGGCGGATTCGCCGACCTCCACCACCCAGAGTACTGGAACCTGGGCTTCGTCGCCAACTCGCCAAACGCCGCAGAATACATGCGCATGGTGGAAAGCATCGGCGAATCGCTTCGCTTCATGGAAATTCTGACCGGCGCGGTTATGGCGGACATCAACCGGGTCGACTTTTTCACCAGCCACGAAGGATTGCTTCTGTATTACGAGCAGGCCCAGACCCGAACAGTTCCGCGCCGACCCGGCTGGTATAATCTCTCCACGCATTTCCCTTGGATTGGCGAACGCACCCGAGACCTTAACGGCGCCCACGTGGAGTATTTCAGAGGCATTGCAAACCCGATTGGAGTTAAGATCGGCCCCAGCCTCACCCCAGACGAGGCACTGAGGCTGACCGATGTGCTCAACCCGGCCAATGAGCCCGGGCGACTAACGTTTATCCATCGCTTTGGCGCGGCCCAAGTAGAACGATGCCTGCCCCCGCTGGCCGAAAACCTCCGCCGTTACGGCAAACAGGTGCTCTGGTGCTGCGACCCTATGCACGGCAACACCGAAACCACTCGCGATGGGATCAAGACCCGCCGCTTTGATCAGATCCTGAAAGAGCTCGAATCCTCCTTCCGCATCCTTCAAAGCTGCGGGCTGCACCTGGGCGGAGTACACTTTGAGCTCTCGGGCGACAACGTGACTGAGTGTGTCGGAGGCGCCAGTGGGATCACCGAAGCCGACTTGAGCCGCGCCTACCGTAGCCAACTGGATCCGCGTTTGAACTACGAACAAGCCATGGAAATGGCGCTCCTCCTGGCGCGGCTCATGGCTCAAAACCACCGATGAAAACCTTCCCCATATTGAACCGGACCCAACGCTTGGCTTGGGCATTGCTCGTCATGCTGGTGGCTGCCGGCATCCTTGGGAATACTGCCGATGCCGCCTCGAAGCCGAACATTGTCATCATTTTTGCCGATGATTTGGGTTACGCCGATATCGGTGTGTTCGGAGCCAAGGGTTTCTCCACTCCCAACCTGGATCGCCTCGCGTCTCAAGGCACCGTATTCAGGAACTTTCACGTAGCCCAACCGGTCTGCTCCGCTTCCCGAGCCGCTCTGTTAACGGGGTGTTATCCCAACCGCGTGGGCATCCACGGGGCTTTGGGGCCTCGCTCCCAAATCGGCATTCACGAAAATGAAACCACTATCGCCGAATTGGTGAAACAACGCGGCTATCAGACGGCCATTTTTGGTAAGTGGCATTTGGGTGACTCTCCAAAGTTCCTGCCGACTCGTCACGGTTTCGACGAGTATTTCGGACTGCCCTATTCCAACGACATGTGGCCTTTTCACCCGGACCTGGTGAACCTGCCTCCAGATTCGGATAGGCGAAAACGGGGATACCCGGATCTGCCTTTGCTGGACGGCGAAAAAGTCGTTAATCCAAGGATCACACCCGAGGACCAGAATCAGCTTACCACCTGGTATACGGAACGCGCGGTGCGGTTCATTGAACAGAACCAGAAGCGCCCATTCCTGCTTTACCTCGCCCATAGCATGCCACACGTTCCACTGGGAGTGAGCGACAAATTCCGGGGCAAAACGTCGCGGGGCCTATATGGAGATGTCATTGCCGAAATCGACTGGTCGGTCGGTGAGGTTCTCCAGGCACTGAATCGCGCCAAAATTGAAAAAAACACTCTGGTGATTTTCACCTCCGACAACGGCCCCTGGCTGAGTTATGGCGATCACTCTGGTTCGGCCCTGCCCTTACGCGAAGGCAAGGGCACTTCCTGGGAAGGTGGAACCCGCGTGCCCTGCATCATGCGCTGGCCTGGTAAAATCCCGGCTGACCGGGAGAACCAGTCAATGGTGATGACCATCGACCTTTTGCCCACCATTGCCGGCCTGGTCCGAGCGCCGCTCCCCAACCATCCGATCGATGGAAAAGATGTCTGGCCGATCCTGGCGGGAAAACGGGGAGCGCGGAATCCTCACTCGGCCTATTGGTTCTATTACGCCCAAAATCAGCTGCAGGCAGTCAGTTCAGCCGATGGACGTTGGAAACTGGTTTTGCCGCACGCCTATCGCACTCTGGCAGGAAAACCGGGAGGAACCAATGGCTTTCCCGCGTCCTACAGCCAAAGCCAGGTTGGCGACCTGGAACTTTATGATCTTCAGTTAGATATCACTGAAACGGTAAACGTAGCAGATAAGCAGCCTAAGGTCGTTTCTCAACTCCTGCAGCAGGTGGAGCAGGCAAGATTGCAGTTGGGCGACACGCTGACCAAACGCCTTGGGGGGTCTGCCAGAGAACCTGGACGACTCAAATAATTGGTCTCCTTTCGGAAGTGAACTCAGGCAAGCACTTGAACCAACTCCCGTGATTCTCTTAATCCGAAAAGCAACCTTGCCGCCCCCCAATCAGGCGCCTGATCCCAAGGAGAGTGTGGTCTTCTGTCTTAATCCCTGATAAAGGCTGAGGGCAGTCCGTCGTGAACCAAACAATGTCCACGAGCACCTTTCGCCAAACCGAAATTCCCGCAGATTTGTCAGTCCCTCCACCTGCACCACTATTACAGGCCCGTAAACAAAAAGTCCGCGCCAGCCCATGTTTTCGCGTGCGACACGGCAAACCTGCGCATAAGGGATGTTAAGACTGATTGCATCACCCGTATAAACCATCCCGGTTTGCGTCAGTCTGAGACAACCAATATCATCAGCGTCTTCAAACACCGCCCGCCCCCCCCGCGCCAGCCTGGGCTCGCAGGTAACTTGCACGACGAAACTGGCTCCGTCCTTGCCCGCCTCCGGATCAATCCGCCGCACCAAAGTCCTCACCCGGGTGTTGCCAAAGCCCAACGGCAGAAAGGTCAGACTGCCCAGCAACACCAGCACCGGCAAAAGCCAAGTGCCAAGACCAAAAGGTCTCACACTGACATACATCAGTGCGATCACCACCGGGATCAACAGCAGAAAACCGTAAGCACTGATGCGAACTACCTCGGCTCCGGTCAAGACGCTTGCTGGTTTGAGAGCGAATTCCGATGTTTCGATTGTTTGCCTCCGGTCCCCGGCGTGTTCCTTAGAGTTCATGCACTGTTCATTGGGCGCCGCAAAACAAGGGCGCTCCCGCAGCTGTCAGCCTCCGCCAGTGGGATGGCCGGGAACACACAACAACAAACCGGGACGGTTCAGGCGTTCCCGATTGAACTTCTGAAACGTCACAATATCGGTATGCCCACTAAAGCCGACCAAAATTCCACCTTTCTTTCCGTGGCGGCGCCCAAGCCCTTCGCCCTGACTGGGGAAGCTACTGGCATCGTTGTAACAACTTTGGCCGGGAAAATGCGTATAATAATTCTCCTCGTCCGGCTCCCAGATGAAGTAAGCGTCCGGCTTAAACTGGGACAACTTGTAGGTTTTACCCACGGGTGTGCCGTAACCGCAAACCGCGCCATTCCAAATGTAGGTGGATTGCTTGTTTGGACGGATGGCGTAATACTTGTTTTGGCTGTTGGTCTTGTCGGTGGGGCACCAGTAGATCTTGGTTTGCTTCAGGTAGTCCCAGATCTGGCCCTTCTCATATGCCAGTATTGGGTTTTGACTGTACGGTGCGGCTGATAAGTTCGGCGGAGCGTTGCCCGAAGGAGTGTAGAGCCAGCCAGGGTAAGTGTTGCCCCAATTCGGATAAGCCATGCGATCCTGGTTATCTGCGGCATACATGTGCGCGGCAAACGCCATCTGCTTGTTGTTGTTCATGCAGGCTGCACGCACCGCCGAGTCCTTCGCCGAGGATAGCGCAGGGAGCAACATTGCCGCCAGGATGGCAATGATCGCAATCACCACAAGCAACTCAATCAAGGTAAAACCGGGTTGCCGCGGCGGTACAGACCGGGAGTCCTCACGTGCGGTAATCACGTCAGGCTTAAAGCTCCAAGCGTTCATAGGTTCATATTTTGGGGAGATACGATGACAAAGACAATCCTCCATTTTTCCTTCTGCCGCTCGGCATCCGGTAGTTAAGGTTAAGAGGACTTCAGCGGGAGACCGATCCAGTTCCCCCTTTTCCGTTCGCTGCGGATAGGGCTGCGGTGCTAATATATTCCCGCAGCATATGAATCCATGGGCATTGATCACTGGAGCGTCATCGGGCATTGGGCAGGAATTGGCCCGCATCCTGGCCCAACATCGCTTCAACCTGGTCCTGGTGGCTAGAAACGAGAGCCGTTTGCAGGAAGTCGCGCGCGAGGCAAGGGCGGACCGAGGCGTGCAAACCAGAGTAATTCCTGCCGACTTGGCCCGGCAAGGAGCGGCGGAGGAGATCTTCCAGGGGGTAAAGGATCTACCTATTCAAGTATTAGTAAACAACGCAGGATTTGGAGCCTACGGAGAGTTCGCAAAGATGCCCCTGGATCTGCAAACCGACTTGATGCAGGTAAACATGGTCGCTCTGGTTCAACTCACCCATAAGTGCCTGCCGCAGATGCTGGACCGACGAAGTGGGCGTATCCTGAATGTTGCTTCGGTCGCTGCGTTTTTGCCTGGGCCAACTGTGAACCTCTACTACGCCAGCAAGGCCTTTGTGTTTTCCTTCTCTTATGCGCTGGCAGAAGAACTCCAGGGCACAGGGATCACGGTGAGCACCCTGTGCCCAGGAACCACAAGAACGGAGTTCTTCAGCCGCGCGAATATTCACATGAAACGCCCCTGGCCCATGCTGGAAGCCCGTGAGGTCGCGCAAGCGGGTTTCGAGGGATTGATGAAAGGAAAACGCGTGATTATTCCTGGATTCATGAACCGGCTTATGGCTGCTCTGGTGAAATGCGTGCCTCCTCGAATCCCAGCCCGCGTGGTCCGAAAAGTCCACGAAGGCGATACGTCGCTGCCACAGGCTTGACCGGGCTGCTTTCGTTGCTTTTCATGAAGTTGAAAAGGTCACCCAGCATTTCGGAGACTCCTATCTAAACGGAGCGGTTTTGCCGAAAATGTCGGGCGGCCAACATCTGGATCCGGTTTTTCAAATACTATGATAACAGGCACATGCAACCGCCGCTGGCCCGCGCTAATCCTTGTAACTGTCCTAACCATGGTGTACGTGGCTGGGACCGGCTGCTCCCGCTCCCACCGCTGGGAGGTGGAGCCGGTTCGCTCTGCCGCATTTGCTCCTCAGCCACCACCTTTTCTATGGGGGCCTATGGCCGGCTTCCTCACCAACTCGGGAGATTTCCACGCTCGGGTGGCGGTCTCCGGCTGGCCCTCCGGTGCCGTATCCCCGCTAATGGGCACCCTCTTCGGCCGTGGCAGCATGGTGTTCTTCGCGCTTGATCCCAAATCAGAGGAACTCGAAAAAGAGAAATCCAAAGAGGCTGAACCAGGTTTTAGCTACTTGTGGAATGTGACCGAAGATCGCGGATTTCTGCTGAGTGAGGCGTTGCAGGGATTCGCACCCGTTGCCTCACCAAGAACTAAAGCTGGTGTGATTTTGGGGAATCCCGGAGAAAAATCTGCTGACGGTCGGCAGGAACTCGTAGTGCTACTGGCAGATGGCTCCACAAACCAACTCCGCATCTGGCATGACAGAACGTTAAACGACTTCCCAAACCGCTTCATCCTTGGCCAGAAACAGGATGCCGTTACTGTGACCTTCTCCAAGATTCGACTGCAGAACGTCCCCCGGGAACTGTTTGATTTGCCCGCGGGCTTTAGCCGTTTCGCCAGTGCCGAAGCTCTGGTAGACGAACTGTCCATGAGACAGCGGCAACTCCACCGCCGGGATCCCTCGCTGGATTTACCCCTCACCGTGCCCTGAGCTTTTCGCAACCGAACCTCCGGGGTTGGGAGCCCGATCTCTTAAGCCTGGCGGGACACGCCAAGGAGGTAGGGGTGGGGAACCCCGTTGAGGAAACGTATCCCCGCCAGGCAAACCACCTCGTAAAGGAAACCGCCCCGGAAGTCAAAGAAAAAGTCTGAATACAGGCGCGAAAACTAATACAGGGGCGGAAGTTCATTGCTTTTGTGCCGCTATGCCGACCGCCGCGCTTACCCCCTGTTCATTGAGTATCCGGATCTCCCGCTGGGGAAACGGAATCGAAATCTGGTGAGTCCGGAATTGTTCCAGCACAGCCTGGTTAATCTCGCTAGCGGCGACCGCAAACTCCGTCACCGGGACCCAAGGCTTAATGGCGATATTGACCGAGGAATCAGCCAGGACGGATACACGCACTATCGGAGCGGGATCTTTCAATACGCGGGGATTCTTCTCCATCAAGGAATGGATAGTGCTTAATGCCAGATTCAAGTCGGTGCTATACGCTACGCCCACCACGACATCAAGCTGACGGATCTTGCCGAAATTGTGCAGAATCTCACCGACGATCTTGCGGTTTGGAACCACAATGCGGGACCTGTCCGGATGGCTTAGATAGGTGCTAAACAGTTCAATGGCCTCGACTCTGCCTTCTACCCCAACCATGGAAACGTATTCACCAACGCGAAAGGGGCGAGTGAAGATGATGGTCAGGCCGGCAAACAAGTTGCCCAGCACTCCCTGCATGGCGAAGGCCACGCCAGCGCCTGCCACACCCAACCCAGCGATGAGGGGAAGAAGCTGGATCTCCAGGTTGGTCAACGCGATTAACAGGAAAAGCACCATAACGACCAACCTGACTAAACGCAGGATCAACTGCTTTACGGGAGGCTCCAACTCCAACTTCGCGAGCCACCGATCGACAACCCCAGCAAACCAACGGGCGGCGAAGTAACCTGCCAGCACGATAATGATCGCGACCATGACCTTTGGCCCATAGGTCATCCCGAGGTCCACCGCTTTTTCTTTTGCGTGCTCGATTGCAGCAATCTGATTCGTCATAGCATTGTCTCCAAGTTGGTTTCACGGACGGTAAATCCGGAACACAGAAAGCGCCGGAGAGCACCATAAGTCAATAGCGAAACCTTTCTAATCAAACCACTTGTTGCGTCAGTGGCACGAATGCTTCCCACCCGGATAATTCGCCATGGATTTCCAATCTTGGACTGGCCTGATCGGATCGTTTTTCGGCAGGTCCGAAGCTAGGAGTTAGCTGCGCCCCCCGCGAAATCAAAAGCACCGGCATGGCCAACTTCTGACGCAGTCGCAAGGACCAGTCATCTCGAAGCCGTCCCTCGTTTCCCCACCATGCCGATGCTAATTCAACCCCCTCCCGTCTCCGCTTCTGCCTCTCCATCATCCCCTGCCCAGCGAATCGAGATAACCCCACCCCATGCAAAGGGGCTCATTCTTTAATACGGGGTTTTCGGTTGAATCTTACAAAAAAAATTGGGGCTATCCTTAAATTTGGCCGGTCTGACACGCAAACATTGTGTAAGTCATTTTTTATGAATTACTTATGTCAGATCGGCAATGCCTCAGAAAAGGCGAGCACTGAAAACAAAGATATCCACGAAAGCCGATTAACTTTGGATTTACGCCGAACCAGCGTCAAAATCTGAGAATATGATCCTGGTGCTCTGGCCGGTCCCGTAGGTTATTTTCAGAAAACCGTCCATGTAGTTCGTGGCGTAACCAACTCCATCATATGAGTACCAACTGCCCGCTCCTGTGATCGTCATTAAACCGCTAGTCGCGGGGTCTTCGTTGAAGTCGAATAAGAACGATCCTGCCCGCACTGAACCGACGCACAACAGGCTGGCTAAGATGCTGATTAACCAATGTTTACACCTGAGTGATTTCATGCCTATAGCTCGCATACTGATCCTTTAGGGTTGAGTTTTCTTTAGAAGTTCTGGCTTTGCGCGCCCTGGAGCTTCTGCTTTTGACGCGCCAGCGGCAGCCAGAAGATGCAACATTCTATTGTGACGATGTTTCCGCACCAATTCCATTAGGGCCCCCTTTTTATGACCGCAGAAGCTAAAAATCGGACGCGGCGTCGCTCCACGGAAACCCTTTTTCCTCGACCTTGACCTGACTAAGCCGGTAACGTGCGCCCTTCGTTGCACCCGAGTGAACCTATGGATGAACTGCTAAAAATATTGCAAAACAACGCACTGCAATCGCGGGAGGATATCGCCCGGATGTTAGGCGTGGCCTCCGCCGAGGTCAATGAGCGTATCAAGGATTACGAACAACGGGGAGTAATCCGCGGCTACCAGGCCATCCTCAATGAGGATCAACTCGATCTCGACAAAGTCACCGCAGTCATTGAAGTTAAGGTGACCCCCCAGAGGGAGGGCGGTTTCGACGTCATTGCCAACCGGGTTAGCCGGTTCCCCGAGGTGCGCTCCGCTTACCTTATGAGCGGAGGCTACGATTTGTTGTTGTTCGTGGAGGGGCGAAGCCTGCGGGAAGTGGCGTCGTTCGTGAGCGAGAAGCTTTCACCGCTCGAGGGCATCCTGTCCACCTCGACCCATTTCATGCTTAAGACCTACAAACGATTCGGGGTGCTGATGCACCAGGAGAACACCGATGAGAGGCTCAGTATCACTCCGTGACCGGCTGAACACCACGGTCCGAGACATTCCACGCTCCGGCATCCGTGATTTCTTCGACATCGTTTCGACGATGCGGGACGTGATCAGCCTGGGTATTGGAGAACCGGATTTTGACACACCCTGGCATGTGCGTGAATCGACCGTATTTGCGCTGGAGCGCGGGGCAACTCATTACACCAGCAATTACGGTTACCTGGAGTTGCGCCGGGCGCTGGCAAATTACGTGAGGAAGAACTTCGGCGCGGAATACAATCCGGAGAACGAAGTGCTGGTGACTGTGGGTGTAAGCGAAGCATTGGACCTAGCCCTGCGGGCGCTGCTAAACCCAGGCGACGAAGTGCTTTACCATGAGCCGTGTTACGTTTCGTATCGAGCCACTATCCTGTTCGCTCAGGGAATCCCTCTCGCCGTGGAAACGAAAGCGGAGAACGGTTTCCGTCTCACCCGCGCCATGCTCGAGGCCAAAGCAACACCAAAAACCAAGGTGTTGATGTTGAATTTCCCGAATAACCCTACCGGCGCGGTCATGAGCCGGAGTGATCTCGAAGACATCGCCGCCTTCGCACGAGAGCGGGACCTGATCGTCATCACCGACGAGATTTACGGCGAACTCACCTACGACTCCCCTCATACCAGCATCGCCAGCCTGCCAGGAATGGCGGAGCGCACCATTTTCCTGCACGGATTTTCCAAGGCCTGGGCGATGACTGGCTTCCGCCTTGGCTACGCCTGTGGCCCGGCCGAACTAGTGGAGGCCATGATGAAAATCCACCAATACACCATGCTCTGTGCTTCATCGCTCAGCCAAAAGGCGGCCATCGAAGCCCTGACCCGCCCGGAGTTCGATGTCACTGCCATGGTCGACGAATATCGTCGCCGGCGAAACTTCCTGGTCGCATCATTCGCTGAGATGGGACTGGAGAGTCACCGACCGCTGGGCGCCTTCTACGCTTTTCCGAGTGTTGCCAAGTTCGGCATTCCCGCCCGCGATTTCGCCCTAAAATTCCTCGAACAGGAGAAGGTGGCGGTCGTGCCTGGCACCGCCTTCGGGGAGTGTGGCGAAGGCTTCGTCCGCTGCGCTTATGCGACCAGTCTGGACAATATCCGGGAGGCGATGGCAAGGCTCCAGCGATTCATTGGGCGTTTATAATATGAAGACGCGAACCCGGCTTGAACCTGCCAGCCGGCTCGAAGCGCGCATGGGGTGGTTGCCATGAATCGGCCGGTCGCATCACCACCCGCACAGCGGGAGTCCGGACTGAATTGGCGACAGGTGGGCATCCTTTACCGGCGCGAATTTCGGGCCGCGCTCCGGGAAAAAACCATCCTGTTTAACAGCATCCTCATTCCGATTTTTCTGTATCCATTTCTGCTGTGGGCCGCATTCACGGGGATGATGTTTGTCATGGGGCAAACGGAAACCCTCGCCTCACGAGTGGCCGTGGGACAATGGCCAGAGCAGCATCCCCGCCTGAGGCACCAGATCGAGCGGCACAAGCAGATCGAAATCGCCCGCGCGGTTGTGGGAGAGGCGGATGCTTCTGAGGCCATCCGCCGTGGGGAACTGGACGCTCGCATTGATTTCAGGCATCCCGACGGGAAGGCCGGCGAAATGCCCGGCAACTTCGCAGCCAGCATCACGTTCGACCAATCCAAAGATCGGAGTGTCGCCGCCCGCGAACGCATCCAGGAGATCATTGAGGACTACCGCACGACATGGGTGGAGCGCGAAACCATGGCACGAGGCATTCACCCCGCCCGGTGGCAGACCTTTACGCTCGATTTCCAGAACCTGGCATCCGAGAGTGAAATGGGTGCTTTCGTGCTTGGTCTGATGCTACCCATTATTTTCGTGGTGATGGTTGCAGTAGGGTGTTTCTATCCTGCTGTAGACGCTGTTGCTGGCGAGCGCGAACGGGGCACTTGGGAGACTCTAATGTCCACCTCAGCCACCCGGCCGAGTGTGGTTGCGGGCAAATATCTTTATGTGGCCACGATGGGCGGCCTCGCAGGCGCTTTGAATGTAGTGGCAGTGCTACTGACAGTGAAACCGGTGTTTGCCCCGCTCTTTGAGGAAGCGGGCCGTAGTCTCAAATTCTCCCTGCCGCTCTCGTCCGTGCCCATCCTCATGCTGGCGGCCGTCTTGTTGGCGGGTTTCGTGGCTGCGGGCATGATGCTGTTTGCGACCTTCGCACGCACCTTCAAGGAAGGACAGTCCATGATCACGCCCTTCTACATGCTCATTCTCCTTCCCGTCGTTTTCCTCCAAGTGCCGGGACTTAAGCTCACTGCAGCGCTGGCGCTTATCCCGGTGGTCAACATCACCCTGATGTTGCGCGAGTCCATTTCCGGCGATCTACAGTGGCTACCCATGCTGGTCACCCTGATCGCATCGGCCGGCGCCATTCTGCTTATACTGCGACTGGCCGCGTTTGTTTTGAAGTTTGAAGACGTGGTCTCCGGGACTTTTCAAGGCAGCCTGTTCAAGCTCTTGCGGCTGCGGCTAAGGAAAACCTCACGCGGAACCTAGGTTATGAACCCACCCGTCATCGTTAACCAACTGACCAAAACCTTTTACGACGACAGTCGCGGTGAAGTCGTTGCGGTGAACCAGATCAGTTTTGCGTGTCAAGCAGGCCAAATCTTTGGCCTTCTCGGCGCCAATGGCGCGGGAAAAACGACGACCCTGCGCATGCTCGCCACCATCCTTAAACCCACGGGGGGGACAGCTACATTGATGGGATTCGATGTCTCCCACCAGCCTGAAGAAGTGCGCCGCCATCTCGGCTTCAGCTCAGCCACCACCGCGCTTTATCCGCGCCTGACGGCCCGGGAAACCCTGGAGTTTTTTGCGCGGATCAACGGGTGCCCGCCTGCCACCGTCAATGAGAGAGTCAACGCCCTGATTTCGCGGTTTGGGATTCGGGACTATGCGGACGCGCGAGTAGACCGCCTCTCCCAGGGCATGAAACAGAAAGTAGCTATCGCGCGCACGGTGGCACACGATCCACCAGTGTTGATCTTCGACGAACCGACGGTGGGTTTGGATGTGCTCAATGCTCTGGAGATGCAGAAAGTCATCGCCGGTTTCCGTGACGAGGGCAAAACCATACTCTTTTCTACCCACATCATGAGCGAGGCGGAAAAGCTCTGCGATCGCATTGCCATTGTAGACCAGGGCCGAATCCATGCCTGCGACACGCTCGCCAATCTGCGCCTGGCGACGGGCCTCCGTTACCTGGAGGATATCTTCGTCCACTATATCGAACGGGCCCGGACCACCGAAACACGATGATTCGATGCGGCTGAACCTGTCCATCCTGGCAACCCTTTTCCGCACGGAACTCCGGATGGTTCTCCGAGACCGGCGAATCATCGTGGCCGCCATCCTGCTGCCGCTGCTCATTCTGCCGCTGATGTTTTTCGGGTCGAATTGGAGCATGAAACAGCGGGAACGCAAAGTTCAGTCCATGGCTGGCAGTTACGCAGTGACCGGGTCCCGCGCCGCGGAGGTGAGAGAACTGCTGTCACGGGCGCACGAGCGGGCGCTGGCTAAAGGTCAAACCAACGGCTTGTTCGAGGAAATCACTGTGACCAACGCAGTAGCCGCGCTAAACGCCGGCGAAATCCAGGTGATTGTAGAAGGGCTGAACGCCCAGGAAGCCAGAGAAAAAGAAGCTGCCAATAAGCCACCAACCGCATCCTCTAAAGCCGCTCAGAAACCGGACCGAAGCGGAGACAAGGTCAGGCGTGACGAGAAGCATCTTCCGTTGGTCGACAGTCTGGTGATCCGCCTTACCGGGAGAAACGATCGAGATGACTCCACCGGGACGATAGCGCGCCTTCGCACCGCGCTTGAAGAAACCCGGCTGGCTGCGCGGCGAGAACTTCTCAAAGCGGCGAACTTCCCTGTCCCACTTGAGGAACTAGGGACAATAAAGCAAGTCGACCTCGCCAGCCAAGGACAGGTGGCTGGTCTCGCTCTGGGTAGGATGATGACTTTGCTGCTGTTGTTGTTCGTCCTGACGGGTGGAACGGTCGTCGCCACGGATCTCCTGGCGGGCGAGAAAGAAAGAGGCACCCTGGAGACGCTTCTCACCACCGGCGCGGGCCGATTGGAAATTGTGCTCGCCAAGCACCTTACAGTCCTGACCGTGGGGATGCTCATCGCCTTTATTCAATCGGCCAACCTGTTGGTTTATATCGGCTTCAAGCTGGTGCCTGTACCGGGCAGCCTGGCTGCGGCAGTTTCTCCTTGGACGGCCGCCTTGCTGCTTGCACTCTTTCTGCCAGTAGCCGCCCTGGCCGCGAGTGTTCTCTTGTTGGTCTCCGGCAAAGCCCGAACCTACAAGGAGGCTCAACTGCTCTTTTTCCCGGTTTTCCTCATCGGCCTCGCCCCGGCATTGGCCCCGCTTATGCCCGGCCTGACCCTAAAGTCCGCTATCGCTCTGGCACCAGTTGCTGGCATTGCGGTTGCCATCAAAGAAATACTGATCGGCCATTTCGACTGGGCAATGATCACCGTAACCTGGTTCGCCACTGCTCTGCCCGCCGTTTGGCTCACTCGCATCAGCGTACGCTTTCTTTCCGCTGAGCACCTCATCACCGCAGCAGATCCCGACGTCGCTCAGTTGGGCGGCGGGCCGGCGATGTTTCAGCAGCACGTGTGGCGCTGGTTTGCCGTGATGTGGGCTCTGCTCCTCATGCTCGGCAATTACCTTGAGAAGGCGGATTTACGGTTGCAGTTGTTCGTCAACCTGGTCGGCATTTTCCTGGGAGCCTCAACACTCATGCTCCGCTTCTACCGTCTCAACCCGCGAGAAGCCTTGGCCCTGCGGTTACCTCGTCCCGCAGTCTGGCTGGGAACGCTGATTGCGGTGCCCGGTGGGATTATTTCCGCAGTCGGACTATTTCAGTTGGCCAGCCTGGTGTTTCCGGTCCCATCAAGACTGCTCGAGGCATTTAACCAAAGCGTGCTGCCTGACACGATCCCATTCTGGCAATTGTTGTTTTTCCTCAGTCTCATGCCCGGAGTGCTTGAGGAAATCGCCTTTCGGGGAATGTTGCTCCACGGGTTGCGAAACCGGATGCATCCCGCGCTGCTGGCGCTCGTGGTGGGCATGGTATTCGGATTGTTCCACGGGACTTTGTTCCGTTTCGCGCCCACGGCCTGCCTGGGGGTGATGCTGGCGGCTGTCGTCCTTTTGACCGGTTCGATTCTGCCGGCGATGCTTTGGCATTGCTTGAACAATGCCCTGGGGGTACTGGCGGCTCATCACGAAATACCTTTGACCGAGTTTGACGCGGCGGGCTACTTGACCGGGGCGGGCATGCTGGTGTTGGGTTTTTGGATTATCTGGAGGCATCGCACTGCTTATCCTGAGCTGCGACTGCGGAGGTCTGAACGCTATGGTGGGCAGCGAAAAACTTGACACTGAGGCGATTGTCTGTGAGACCAGCCTGGGAAGCATGAGTTCTGATAAGTCAACCTGCAAACCGTTCTCGCCAACTATTGGCAAATCACGGTTGCCATTAAAGCGTCGCACGAAAAGGTCGCCTTCTCCCAGTCGGCAAAGAGGTTCAAAACCGCCATTAATCAGTGCCCTGAAGCGCCGAATTGCGGCCCTTGAGGCCCAGAACAACTGGCTCCGCACCGAAGGTGCGCTTTGGAACGGGGCCGCCAGTTTCCGCCAAGTGATCGATGCCTCGCCTGTACCGCTCTCCGTGGACGACATGCAAGGCACCATTGAGTACCTGAACGAGAAGTTCATCAAGAAATTTGGGTATTCCCGTGAAGAACTGCCTACTTCGGCGGCCTGGTTCGCGCGGGCATATCCCGATCCCGAGTACCGCCGTCAGGTTGCTCAACAATGGCAGGCCATGGTCAAGAAAGGGCTGCGAACAGGCAGAGAAATCGGCCCGCTGGAAGTCGAGGTCACCTGCAAGGACGGCTCGGTGCGCCGCGTTGATTTCATCGGCCGGCTCCTGGGAAAGAAGCTCTTGCTCGCCGCGAACGACCTCACGGAACGAGAGCGACTCGAACAACAGATTGTAAAAATCTCAGAGCAGGAGCGGGAACGTATTGGTCAAGACCTTCACGATGGGCTCTGCCAGCTTCTGAGTGGAATTAAGTTCAAAACGACGCTGCTGGAACAGAAACTCGAGGCTAAGACGGCAGCTGAAGCTGCCGACGCACGCGCCCTCGAAGACTTGCTCAACAGCGCAATCCAGCAGGCCAAGAACGTGGCCCGGGGTTTGCATCCCGTGGAGCTGGAGGCGGGTGGACTCATGGCCGCGCTTGAGAGCCTTGCCGATAGCGTATCGAGCGTTTATGGCATCGTTTGTGTGTGCCCCCGCAAGCGAAGCGTCCTAGTCCACGATCATTTTACTGCCACCCATTTCTACCGCATCGCGCAGGAGGCGATTAACAACGCCGTTCGCCACGGGCATGCGCAGCGCATCTCGGTGCGCCTCACCAGGAACCGGAATGGCCTGCGTTTAACGGTTCAGGACAACGGAGTAGGGTTTGCCACCAAGACCAGGCGCAAGACCGGCATGGGCCTCCACCTCATGCGCTATCGCGCCCGCGCCATGGGCGCCCATCTCGAACTCCGCTCGCAGCCTCACAAAGGCACCACCATAAAATGCTGGCTTCGCACCGCGCCGATCTGACCCTGCAATAACGCCTATGAGCCCCAAGACTCTTTCCGGCATTCCGGGCGCAAAAAAGCGACTCTTCCTCATCGAAGATCATCCCGTGACTCGCGAGGGTTTTGCCCAACTCCTAAACTACCAGGAGGACCTTGCGGTGTGTGGTCAAGCCGGCACGGCCGCCAAAGCTCTGAGCCTCATGGAGTCGCTCAAGCCGGATCTGGCCATCGTTGACATTTCCCTCGCGGACTCCAGCGGACTGGACTTGATTAAGGACCTCAAGTCACGCCTCCCCCGAATGCCCATTCTGGTCCTTTCGACCCATGACGAGACTTTGTATGCAGAGCGGGCTATGCGCGCCGGTGCGCGGGGCTACGTCATGAAACAGGCGCCTACCGCTGAGTTGATGCAGGCCATTCGCGCGGTGCTCTCGGGCGAGCTCTGGCTGAGCCAAAGTATGCGTAATCGGCTGGTTCAAAAACATCTGCACTCAGAGACGACCCCGATTTCGACCGATGTGGAGACCCTGAGCGACCGGGAATTGCAGGTGTTCGAACTGATTGGTAACGGCCTAACCACCCGCAAGATCGCCGCAAAACTCGGTGTTAGCGTCAGCACGGTTGAAACCCACCGCGGCCATATTAAAGACAAGCTCAGGCTAGCAAACGGCACCGAACTGGTTCGCCGCGCGGTCGGTTGGGTTAACGATCAGCGCAAGTGAACCATCGAGACCAGGCCTGCGCCTAGGTGGGCAGGTTGAAGCAGATCATGGATTCCACGATGCGAGAATCATGGCGGGCACGATTGTGTCTTGACACAACAAGACTAAGATTCGCTGCACTGGCAAGGCCAGATCCGCACAAGGTTGTGCGGCAATATCATACCATGAGAAAGCGAATTGAAGATGAGTTTACAACGCTGAGTATTTCCCGGCAGAGGAAGTATCAGCTGCGAATGCAACGCGACAAACGCTGCACGGAATGTGGTGAGAAGGCTGAGCAGGGGTCGCGGTGCCTTAAACACTTGATCAAGGCGCGAGAGCGCCAGCGCGACAAGCGCGGTCTGAAACGCCGATACCTGAACACCCTGAGCTATCGTTTGGAAAGCATTGCCGCATAGACTGAACTCCACGACAAGTTCTCATTTCCCAGGCGCAAGCGAGCCCTTCTGGCCCTTGCGCCTTCATTTTGCATCCCTCAAATCCAGCCCAACAATCCGAGAAAGCACCTCGCCGAGGCGATGCGACACTGCGACGGTGAGCGACCCGGCGGATACCACTGCTGCGTGGTCGACGGCGCTGCATGCCAGCCGTTGAGGCCTCATCCCCGTAAACTGTTCTGAACGAAGAAAAACCAATGTCGCCCAAGCACAGCCGACCTTATAAGAGCTGGGGGGGCTGTCGGAGCACTTTTCGGCACTTTTCGGCACCCTTTTGAGAAGGGCCGAAACCTGGGTCCGGAGGTCAGAGGTCACCGAACAGAGGTCAGGCGCAGCGCACTCGCGTTCAAGGCGCGGCACCCGGCGCCTGGGCCGCTGGTCCAAGACGCTTTGTCTTTCTAGTTAACCGTATATTTCAAAGAACGTGATCCTGAACGGGGCCAGATGGCGCGGTAACGGCAACGGGGCAACCCGGTTACTGGATATAAAACACCTCGAAGGTAGCAGAATACGGGATGATGTTTCTACTGACAATTGATGACATTTGAACGGGAGAACCGAACGTTGGCAGCAGAAGCACCCAACTGATGAAACCACTCATGGCTAATGGAGTTACGCCGGCTTCGCTGCGGGCGCGGCGGACAAGGAGTGCAGAAGAATACCGTTAGCCACCGTTAACCGCCGTGTTTGTGTGTGTCTGCAACCTGCCGGGCGCACCATAAAAAAGGCGGCTTGGCATTGCTGCCAAGCCACCCAACCCGAACCAGTTACCATGAAAACCAGGAACAACACCGTTCCCAACAGCGTCTCCTGGCACTCTATGAGAACCCAACAATGGTCAGACGCGAAAGTCAGCCAAAGCATTCAATAATGCTGAAAAAAAACTCAGCCGTCGCCGAATAACGCAAATAACAGGGCTTTTGCCGGGGAACGACTCGGTTCATAGTAGGTCCTTCCCGCCACCGCGGTGTCAGGGCAGCGTTTTCGGCGGGGTTGTGGAATAATTGCCAAGAGAGTCAAAATCCAGAAAAAAGCAGTTCCTGCCAATCAATTACTTGCGACCGCGCCACTGCCGGGCTACTAAGATTTACACAGCTTCGACGGAAGCGCCCTGCGGGCTGAAATCAGCCTGAAAACGTTACATTCCGCTTTATTCTGTCAGCTTTCCGTCTAAAGTTCTCTACTTTGACTGTTACCGAGATTACATGAAATCGATCGTTCCGCCACCACCGGCTATCGTTCACAACGATGTGGCTGCGGTGCAGGCTTTGTTTCAACAATTCGTGGTTCCCAGCTATGGGCGCTTTGATTTGGTGCTCAGCCACGGAACGGGCAGTAACGTCTATGATATCTGCGGCAAACGCTACCTGGATCTGGGTGGTGGGATTGCCGTGAATGTACTGGGCCATGCGCACCCGGCGATCACAGAGGCCCTGATCGAGCAATCCCGGAAACTGATCCATATCTCGAATCTCTACTACCAGGAGAAGCAGGGGCGGCTTGCCCAGGCGCTAGTGCAACTGATCGGACCAGGCAAATGCTTCTTCTGCAACAGCGGAGGCGAAGCCAACGAGGGTCTCTACAAATTGGCCCGCAAATTCGGCCATGAGGAAGGCCGGTTTGAGGTGCTCACCACCATAAACTCCTTCCACGGCCGGACTTTGGCCGGTATCGCAGCCACCGGACAGGACAAGGTGAAAAAGGGCTTTGAGCCGATGGTCGAAGGATTTCGCCAGGTGCCTTACAACGACCTGGCGGCGATGGAATCTGCCATTTCTCCGGCAACGGCCGCCGTTCTCATCGAAGGGATCCAGGGCGAAGGCGGCGTGACACCGGCAACACCGGAGTATTTGCTGGGCCTGCGCAGATTGTGTGATGACAAGAATCTTCTGCTGCTAATGGACTCCGTTCAATGCGGCCATTTCCGCAGCGGCCGATATCAGAGTTTTCAGCGTATTCTCGAAGGCGTGCCCGGAGGGGAGAGTTTCCTGCCCGACGGCATCTCCATGGCTAAGTCTCTGGGCGGTGGTTTTCCCATGGGCGCATTCTGGGTGCGGGACAAGTATGCCGATTTGCTGGGTGCCGGCACCCACGGCACCACATACGGCGGGACGCCTTTGGCCTGCGCTGTAGCTCTGAAAATCCTGGAGGTTATTGAGCGAGAAGGGCTGGTGCGAAATGTGCGCGAAACTGGCGCGTTGCTCTGGAGTGGTTTGGAGGGATTAAGCCGGAAGCACCCGGCGGTTTACCGGAGCGCCCGGGGGCTGGGATTCATGTTGGGCATAGAACTGGCACAACAGATTCCGAACTTGCCCGGCGAAAGCACAAAAATGAACTCGGTGCGCATGGCCAACGTTCTTCACGAGATGGGCCTGCTGACGGTTCCCGCCGGGCCAAACATTCTGCGGCTGTTGCCCCCGCTGAACCTGCGGCCCGACGAGGCCCGGGAGGGGCTGGATATCCTCGATGCTGCGGCTGCAAGACTGACAGCGACTCAATTAAGGGTGGGTGCCGCCAGCCAACGCGGCGGTGGAACGGCGCATTCGGGAGAAAGCGCCCAACCGAACTGAGGGCCTACCAAGACTGATCCGCTGAAGCGTCCATTCACAATCCATTTTTCCTATCATGAAACATCTCCTGAGCATTGAAAAACTGGCGCGCGCCGAGATGGAGAGCATTCTGGCGCAAAGCACCGTGTTGAAACGGGAGCGAGGCCGGCATAGCCGTCTGCCTTTAGCCGGGCAGGCCTGGGCTATGCTTTTCTCAAAGGCCTCTACCCGAACCCGGGTCTCATTCGAAGTTGGCATCCGCGAGCTGGGGGGGCAGGTTCTGTTCTTGCCGGCCAGCGAGATCCAGCTGGGCCGTGGCGAGCCTATCAAAGACACCGCCCGGGTGCTTGGTCGCATGGTCCATGGCGCGGTGTTCCGCACGTTCGCCCAAACGGATGTCGAAGAGTTCTCAGACTATGCTAAGATCCCCACGATCAACGCGCTGACCGACGAAGAACACCCGTGCCAGATCCTGGCGGATATCTTCACCTGCCAAGAGAAGTTCGGGTCGATCGAGGGCAAGGTAGTGACGTTTGTGGGAGACGGGGCCTGCAACGTGGTCAATTCCTGGGTGTTTGCAGCCGCAAGGATGGGCTTCGAGCTGCGCATTGCCGCACCGAGGGGATTTCAACCAGCCGAGGAATTGCTGCAGCGCGCCGGCGGTAAGGTTGTTTGCACTGAGGATCTAAAGGCGGCTGCCAGCGGGGCGGACGTGCTCTACACCGATGTATGGGTATCCATGGGCAAGGAAGCCGAATCCAGGGAGCGGATCGAGCAGTTAAGAGGATACCAGGTCAACGCCGGGATCGTATCCCTGGCGCGCCCCAACGCGTTGGTGATGCACTGTTTACCCGCGTATCGCGGACAAGAAATCGACGAGGCAACCTTTGAAGCCCACGCGCAAACGATTTTTGACCAGGCGGAAAACCGGCTGCACGCGCAGAAAGCGGTGCTGCAGTGGCTGGTCTCCTAAAGTGACGCCTGCGGAGAGGCGTATTGCCGCAAATACTTGAGCGCGACGGTAAGGTCTTTAGGTTGGGGAGATTCGATGTTTAGGGGCTCCCCGGTGACCGGATGGTTGAAGGTCAGGCCGGCGGCATGCAAAGCGGTGCGGCCAAGCAGGGCTTGCTCTTGACGACCTGGCTTAAGGCGGTAAGCCGGCTTCAACCGGGAGAGGAGGAGAGGGCGCCCCCCATAGAATGCGTCCCCGGCGATCGGAAGTTTGACGTACCGCAGATGTGCCTGGATTTGATGAGGGCGGGCCGTAAGCGGTTCACACTTCAACAGAGTCCAGCGAGAGAACCGTTCCAGCACCGAAAACAGTGTGCGGGACTTCTTGCCGTGTCGAGTATCAACCTTGGTCTCGCCCACTTGCCTGAGGTCAGGGGCCAAGGGCGCATTCACCTCAAACTGGTCTTCTGGCGGCGCACCCGACACAAGGCACAAGTAGCGCAAAAGCGGCTTTTCCGCACCGAAGAGGTTGGATAACTGCACCTGAACTGGTTTGCTTTTGGCAAAAAGCACAATCCCACCCACTTCCGTCTCGAGCCGATTTACGAGGGTCAGGTGCGTCAGTCCTCGCTCCCGCGCCCAGGATTTGCCCTGGGCAATTCCGGCATGGAGCAACCCCAGCAAGCTGGGTCGCTCTGGATGGTCATGATCAGGCAGGCTCAGCAACCCCGTGGGTTTATCGAGCGCAAGCAGATGGCCGTCCTCGAACAGGACACTTAATTCCCAAAAAGCCCGAGTCTCCGGGAAGGATAGTTTGATGGTGGGCGCCACGAGGCAGGACTCAGGACTTCGCCTTGGTGGCGGGCGCTGACTGCATCGACGGCGGCGGCTCGGGGCGGGCCAAAGGAGTATCCCGCAACCCCTTTTCGGCTTCACGGCGGAACCAGTGATTAAACGCTTCTTCCTGGCGGGTGCGCCGGACAAAGGAGGCGAAGTTTGGCATCTCGGCCTGCATTCTGGCCGTGTCGATCGGAAGATTCGATTTCACGAAGAGCACCGCTCCACCCTCAGCACTGAATTGGAACGAGCTGGCTTGACCAGGTTTGATACTGAAGGCCATTTCTTTGACCTGGTTCAGGTTCAGGTGCTGCTCGGCTTCTGGCAAGGTGCGAGTGGACAGCGCGAATGGAGGCAGGTCCACCGCCGTCACCTTTGCCTCCTCAACTACCTGTGAGAATGTCTTTCCCTGTGCCAGTGAGTTGGTCAGGGTGCGTTGGAACGCGATTCCAGCTTGGCGTGCCTGGTTGAGCGCCTGGCTGAACCGATAATCCTGCTCGACCCGTGAACGAATCTGGTCCAACGGCGGGATCTCGCTGGGGACTTTGCTATTGAAGCTGATAATGCCTACGCCGTCTTCCGTGATCTGGGGACGGGCCACGGGATCTTCCGGGGTCAACAGAAAAGCAGCCTTGACCAACTCCTGGCCCCCCTCAAGTTCTGCCGGACCATCCTCCCGGGTGAACGGAGCAGTCACCCGGCACTCAAGACCCTTTTCCTTCGCCAGCTTCTCCAAATCTCCCAACTCAATCTTTTCTTTGTCGAAGAGTGGCCGAGCAAAATCAGAGGCTGCCTTGCGGGCTTCCAACAGAGCCTCACGCCGCAAGAGTTCCTGGCGGATGACGGCCTTGGTTTCTTCGGGAGTCTTGGCTCCCTGCAAGGTGTTAGTGCCTAACTGGGTGAAGTTCATATCGACCAATTCGTTCAAATTGGTGATCGAAGTTTCTGCCTTGGCCAGGAAATTGGAAAAGGGGAACGTGACGTAATTGATCTGCAGGCGTTCGGGGATCCGGTAAACCGCGAGGCGGTTCGAATAGAACTGGGTGAGGGCTTCCGGCGTCACGCTCACCCCGGCGAGGTAATTGCTGGCGGAGAAAAAGACCGCTGAGGTCGCCACCGCCTGGTTTTCACGCTCGTACAGCGCTTGGATTTCTGTAGGCGCCACGAGCTTGCCGCTGGCCCCGATAACCGAAATCATCTCCTGCAGGCCCAGGTAGTTTCTGACAAACCGCTCAAAATCCTCCGGCATCAAGCCCCGCGGCCGTAACACTTCGTTGAAGAAGGTAACGGGCGATTTGACCCCCATCTGCTCGAATGGCCGCAGCAACTGACGCGCCTGGGTCTCAATGGCCTCTGGGCTTGGATCAATGCCCATGGAGCGCACCTTCTGGGTGAGGAGCAGCCATTGGTAAGTCTCGCGCTCCAAGTCAAATCCTCGCTGGCGGGCGTCTTCATCGGGCCAGCGGCCGGATCGGAGAAAGTACTGCAAATACATCTCGCGCTGGGCTCGAGTATAAACGTCTTCGCTAACAGGTTCGCCATTAATTGAACCGAGCTGCAGCGGTCCCCGCGATTCGTTAATCTTCGAATAGGGAGAAAAATAAACAACGAAGGAGATGATAATCACCACGATGATTACCACCCAAAGCCAAGTCTGATGTTTTCGTATGGTCCCAAACATAATGTGCCTAAATATTAGGAGCGAGCAACCTACCCGCCCTGCAGCACAAGGGTCAAGTCGCGATTCCGCGTCCACGGCAATTGCTCGAAAAAAACGACGTGCGCAAGTCTGTTGACAATAATTCGAACGTTTGTATGATTCATACGTTCGTATGATTTTAACAACACACAAAACCCCGTTGTTTGCATCAGAAAAAGCTCCCGGTGCCACCCGCAATCGCGTGCTGAACGTCGCCGAACAATTGTTCGCCGAGCGTGGATTGCACGCTGTGTCAATTCGCGACATTACGAGAGCGGCAGGGGTGAACCTGGGTGCGATCAATTACCACTTCGGCTCTAAGGAGAGATTGATCGGAGCGGTGTTCGAGCGTCGAATCGCCCCCATCTCGGAGGAGAGACTGCGTGCCTTGGAGGCTGCGGAGAAGACCGCTGGAGACGTCCCCCCCACGCTTGAGGCAGTTCTAGACGCGATGTTCCGGCCTACAGTCGAGCAGGCCATGGACCCCGAGCGAGGAGGAGCCACTTTTGGAAAACTCATGGTGCGTTGTTTTGTCGAGCCTCACACTGCAGTTGAGGAGGTAATGCGAAGGTATCTCGACCCGGTGGTGAGGCGCTTTGATACCGTTCTGATGTGTGTGAAGCCGAACCTCACGGCCGAAGATGTGCTCTGGCGCATGCATCTGCTAATCGGAGCTCTCCATCAATCGTTGTTGCTTTGGGACAGAACTCTGCCAGACGGGAGGACGCTCCGGATGGAACCAGAAACCTACCTCAAGCGGTTTTTGGCCTTCGCCAAGACCGCCTTTCACGCCTCTATCCCAGAGGCCTAATATCATGAAAAGGAAAGCACTTTATGGCGCAACGGTCTTGCTGCCCTTGGGCCTGCTTCTGTTGGCGGGTTGCACCACTGTAGGGCCGGATTACACAGAACCTGAAATATCAACCCCCGCCAAGTGGACAAGCCCCTTGTGCGACGGCTTATCGGCGACGCCGGCCGACACCAATTTACCGGCACGTTGGTGGACGGTGTTCAATGACCCAATCCTGTCGGACCTGGTCGATCGGGCGCAAGCAGGCAACCTGGACCTCCGGCAGGCTGAGGCGCGCGTGCGCGAGGCCCGGGCACAACGCGGCATCGTGAAATCCGGACTTTTCCCAAGTGTCGGAGCCAATGCTGCCGCCAGCCGCAGCAGGTCCAGCGAGGAAGCCGGCAGTGGCGCCATCAGTGAGTTTTATTCCGCGGGTTTTGATGCCAGTTGGGAACTGGACTTCTTCGGAGGCAAGCGTCGATCTTTGGAGTCAGCCACGGCCAGTTGGCAGGCCTCGGAAGAGAGCGTTCGTGACGTACTCGTAAGCCTCCTGGCAGAAGTGGCATTAAACTACGTGGAAGTGCGGTCCTTCCAGGAGTTGTTGTCCATCACGGAATCCAGCGTTGAGACCCGCAGTGAAACATGCGACATCACCCGCTGGCGTCGTGAAGGCGGGTTGACCACCCAGTTGGATGTGGACCAGGCTCGCCTAAGCCTGGAGCAAGTTCGAGCCCAGGTTCCTACGCTGCGCACCAGTTTGGAACAGGCAAAATATCGGTTGGCAGTTCTGCTGGGACAGCCTCCGGGCGCACTTAACGAACTGCTGGCGGTGTCCAAACCTGTTCCATCCACACCCCCCGAGGTGACGGTTGGGCTTCCAGCCGATTTGTTGCGCCGACGTCCCGATGTGCGGACCGCCGAGAGGCAGTTGGCCGCACAAACAGCGCAGATCGGGGTAGCCAGAGCGGCACTCTATCCGAGCTTTTCGCTGCTGGGCAGCGTTGGCCTGGAATCTGTGGAATCCGGGAACCTCTTCTCCGCAGGTGCGCGGGCGGCCCAAGGCGCGGCGAAGGCGGCTTGGACGCTGTTCGATGGCGGGAGCATCCGTCAGAACATCAAGGTGCAAACTGCCCGTCAGGAAGAAGCTCTGAGTTATTACGAATCTACCGTCCTGACCGCACTTAAGGAAGTCGAGAGCGCGCTTGTAGCCTATGCCAACGAACAACTGCGCGAGCAATCGCTTGCGGAAGCCGTGAAAGCTGGGCAGAGCGCCTTTGAGTTGGCGCGCGACCAGTACAGCTCAGGCCTGGTGAGCTTTCAGACCGTGCTGGATACCCAGCAATCCTTGTTGTCAGCGCAAGACCAACTCGCCGTGAGCCAGGCAAAGGTCACATCCAATCTAATCAGCCTATACAAAGTGCTGGGCGGCGGCTGGACACTCGCATACACCGGTGCTGCTGCCAACAGTGAAACCCCTTCACAATAAGAATCATGAGTCACCCCACACCTGTTGATCACGATAATGTCGTCAAAAGTCTTGGCGTTGATCACACGAAACCTCGCCGCCACCGCTGGTGGCTTTGGATCGTGGCTGCGATGTTGCTCGTGGTCATTCTCTTCTCCCTGGCAGGCCGAAAACCCCAGGCAGTAGGGTATGTGACCGAAACTGTTAAACGTGGAAATCTGGTGGTTACGGTCAGCGCCACTGGCACGCTCGAGCCACGCAAGAAAGTTGACGTCGGCATCGAGGTCTCAGGGACGATTAAGACTGTGGAAGTGGATTACAACGCGGAGGTGAAGGTTGGCCAAGTCCTTGCCCGACTCGATACTACGCGCATCGATGCCCAGGCACAGCAAAGCGAAGCGGCGTTGGAATCAGCCCGCGCCAAAGTGCTGCAGACGCAGGCCAGTGTCCAGGAAGCTGAAGCCCAATTGGCGAGGCTCATTCGCGTGCGTGAACTCAGCGCTGGAAAAATGCCGTCCCAGAATGACCTGGATACGGCCACTGCCAACCTCGCCCGCTACAAAGCGGATGAAGCCAGCGCCAAAGCTTCGGTTGCGCAGGCGCAGGCCTCGTTGGATGTGGTGCGCACGGACATTTCCAAGGCCGTTGTGGTTTCACCGATCGCCGGCGTGGTTTTGACCCGCGCCGTGGAACCCGGCCAGACAGTGGCCGCTTCGTTCAACACGCCGACCCTCTTCACGCTGGCGGAGGACCTTACGCAAATGGAACTGCAAGTGGATGTGGATGAAGCCGATGTTGGCCAGGTGCACGAAGGCCAAGAAGCCACGTTCACTGTGGACGCTTATCCCGACCGCACCTTCCCGGCGATCATAACTCAGGTGCGCTACGGTTCTGAGACAACGGATGGCGTGGTTACTTACAAAACGGTGCTGAAGGTGGACAACTCGAGCCTCGCATTGCGTCCGGGAATGACCGCCACAGCGGTGATCACGGTCAACAAGCGAGACGCCGTGCTCCTGATCCCCAATGCGGCGATGCGCTTTCTGCCCGTCGTAAAGACCTCCACTGGACCCACCCGGGGGCGAGGGCTGGTCGGAATGCTATTACCCGCCCCCCCAAGGATGAGCAGTACCAGAACGGTGGAACCAGATACCAACAGAAAGGAGCAGCAGGTCTGGAGCGTTCGAGACGGACAACTCGTCGCGCTTTCGATCACCAAAGGGCTCACCGACGGCCGGCATACTGAGGTCCTGGACGGTGAGGTGGAAGCGGGGATGGAGTTGGTGACAGATGAACTGAGCGGCTCGAAATGAACCCCGCTGAATCCATTTCACCAGACGCTACGCCCTTAATTGAGTTGCGAGGCGTAACCAAGGTCTACGGCACCGGCAGCGCCGCGATGCAGGCCCTGCGAGGCGTGGACTTGCGGATCCAGCGAGGGGAGTTTGTCGCCGTGATGGGAGCGAGCGGATCCGGCAAGAGCACTTGCATGAACATCCTGGGTTGTCTGGATACGCCCACTTCCGGGTTGTACCATTTCCAGGGCGTCGAGGTCGGAAAGCTCACCCGGAATCAGCGAGCCTTGCTGCGCCGCCACTATCTGGGCTTCGTATTTCAAAGCTTCAACCTGCTCAACCGTACTTCGGCCCTTGAAAACGTTGAACTGCCGCTCATCTACCGGCACTCCACCGCCTCCCAACGCCGCCCGCGAGCCATGAAAGCGCTAATGCAAGTGGGGCTGACCGGCTGGGAACATCACACACCAGGCGAACTCTCCGGCGGGCAGCAACAACGAGTCGCCATCGCACGTGCGATTGTAACCGAACCCGTCGTGCTTCTGGCGGATGAACCCACGGGCAACCTGGACTCGGCACGCAGCCTAGAAATCATGGAATTGCTGGCCTGCCTGAATCAGGATCATGGCATCACTATCATCATGGTAACACACGAGCCCGATATGGCCGAGTATGCCAAGCGGATAGTCCATTTCAGGGATGGACTGATTGAGAAGGACCATTCACAGCCAAAGAAGGGAGGATGCTCGCTATGATTGGGAATGCTCTATTGCTAGCATTGCGTGCTCTGCGCCGAAACGTCATGCGCTCGATCCTAACCATGCTGGGCATTATCATTGGCGTGGCCGCGGTGATCATCCTGGTAACACTGGGCAGTGGCGCGACACGTAAGGTAACCGAGCAAATCGCCAGCCTGGGCAGCAACCTGCTGATGGTCACCCCGGGCAAAAGGATGGGGCCAGGCCAGAGTTCGGGAGCGGCCCCATTCAGACTGGCGGACGCCGAGGCCATCGCGCGCGATGTTCCTTCGCTCGCCGCGGTAGCTCCAGTATCCAGTCGTTCGACCACTGCCATCTATGCCAACGAAAACTGGTCGACCACGGTAACCGGCACCTCCGAACAGTATTTTACTTTGAGCAACCGGCAGATGCAGGAGGGGCGAACCTTCACCGCTGCGGAAGCGCGGAGCGGAGCCGCCGTTTGTGTTATCGGCGAAACCGTGCGCGAAAAGCTGTTCGGTCGTCAAAACCCAATCGGCAGCAGGCTTCGACTGCAGAAACTCTCGTGCGAGGTTGTCGGCCTTATTAGGTCAAAGGGTCAATCGTCCATGGGCGCCGACCAGGATGATATTATTGTGGTCCCCCTCCGTACCTTCCAGCGCCGGATTGCCGGCAATGATGATGTCAGCATGATCCAGGTCTCAGCCATGGATGGCGCTTCCACCGATCGCGTGAAGCGGGACATCAATCGACTCATGCGCGTCCGCCGTCATCTCTCGTCAACCCAGGACGACAACTTCAACGTCATGGATATGAAAGAGATCGCCACGATGCTGTCCGGAACCACGCAAATGATGACCATGCTGCTGGGCGCCGTGGCGGCGGTCAGCCTGCTGGTGGGGGGTATTGGAATCATGAACATCATGCTCGTCTCAGTCACGGAACGCACTCGTGAGATCGGCACCCGCCTGGCCATCGGAGCGCTGGAGCGTGAAGTTCTCCTCCAATTCCTCGTCGAAGCGGTCGTTCTCTCCTCGTTCGGGGGGCTTATTGGCATTGTGCTGGCACTGGTCACGTCCGCTGCTCTGGCTGGGATTCTCCAAGTGCCCTTCGTTTTTAGCGCCCCTACCGTGATCATCGGCTTTGTCTTTTCCGCGGCGGTTGGGGTTATTTTCGGATACGTCCCGGCTCACAAAGCGGCTCGACTTGACCCGATTGAAGCCCTGCGACATGAATAGATCATGACCTGATTCGTGCTCCGGCGTGAAGCACGGCTTCGGGCAGTGCCGATTACGGCCATAAACCAATTGCCTGAACGCTCTGAACGGCGGGAGGGGGCTGCTGCCGATTAGGCAGAAGCGCATATCACTCGCAGATTGCGGGTCCGCTGGCCTCCCCCCTCCAAACCCGGCGGGAATTCACCGCGGTGGACTCATTCCTTCATACGTTCGAGCGTCTCTTTGATGCTTCGCCCGCATGATTTTGGTAGGCAGCCGATGCTATTCGATTTCTGGCCCCGGGTCTGGATTTCGATGCCATCCCAGAACCATCCTGAGTGATAATGATATCCTGCGATCTTTTCCCACGGTATCTCTTCATCCGTATGGCTAAGCCAGAAAAAACCCCAGGTCTTGATGACGATCTTCTCGGACGAGAGATGGATCTCCTGGGGAATCAAACGCCCTCGGAGCAGGAGCGTCGGCAAGAACGACGCCTTGGCACTATAGGGCTCGATCACGGCAATTTTCTCTTCCCGCGCGAAGTCGTGACCGCAGTACTGGCACTTCCTGGCAGCCATTTTTGAAAGCTCAGCGCAGTTCGGGCACTGCTTGCCTATGATTCTGCGGCCGCAGGCATGACAAACATTGGCTTGATCTGGCACCTCAGAACAACATTCAGGGCAGGTTTTCATAGTGTTCAACGGGGGCAGGAACTCTTTTCTGGCAGGGGGTCGCCAACCGCTCTACGAATGTACTCAGGTCTCCGGTGCCACCCAGGTATCCTCGCCGACGATACCGCCATCTTCGAACGTGAATTTAATCTTCTCGTAGGTGAATGCTAACTCCTCGGCCGGTGGATAACCGGCAGCAGCCGGGTCCGATTTGTTGGGCATCCAGGATCGAAGGGAGACCAGGCGAGCATTCGTCAACTCATAGGTAAATATGTGGGCCTCCTTGCCCGTCGGACTAGGCACCCACATATCGATCATCACGGTCGTCAGTCGCTCTTTCGCAGCGAGTGCCTCCAGCAGAACCGGCGACGCTCGGTTGATCAACTTCACCACCCGAAACGGGTGATGCTGTTGCTTGCCTGTGGACTGGCCCGAGGCAGGATCATAAGGCGCCACGATTTCATGGGAATACGCGAGCAGTCGGTGGCTATCTTCGCGTCCCGCCTGCGTCACTTCGCCGATGATCGTGCCGCTTTGCTCGCCCGCCAGTCGCATGAGAAGCGTGGAGTTGGTTGCGCTGGAATACTGGGCCAGTCCCTGGGACGCAAAGGTCAGCAAGGCAGCGAGCAGGAAACCGGCAGGAAGGCGATGGTTCATCATAGGAGGTTTCTTTCTAGGGTGATAGTTCCGCAACACGATAATAACCGGATCCACCATCAGGTGATACAGGTATGGTTACAACCCCGTCCTGGGGGTTAATGAAAGTGAGGAGCGTGCGAAAAGCAGTTTTGAGGTCAGGAGTGAACTCCAAAGAATAAACACGTCCAGCGACACCGTTCCACTTCAACGAGAGGGTAAGACGACCGCGCTCCAGGGTGAGCCGACCTGGTCCGCGGGGCGAACCTGCTGTCGTGGTGTCAGATGATGCAAGGCCGTTGTCCAGTGCGTAGGCCCTTCGATCGGTGTGTGGCCGACCGGCCCAATCCTTGATCCGTTGGTCCTTGCCAAAGCCAGAGAACGACTCGGGTCCGCCCCGGAAATGCTGCCACACCGCTGGCTCTGACCAAAACTCGGGAAGCACGCAAGTCACACGCAACACCGGCAGACCAGAAGAACCTACGTCGTCCTGAACAGTGCGGATGGTCAGCGGGCGGCGATCGGAGGTCATTTGCTGTGAGGGGTCTCGCAGCAGCGCTAAAGGGGCGCGGTCGAGCGCATCCGCCAGCAGGGTCAAGCCATCCGCAGAGAACACGGGTTCGCCAACCACCGGAAACGGCTCCGATGCCAAGGCCAGGTGAGAACCACCAGGATTGCCTCCTGCGACCAGAAACATCAGGAGACCGAACTTCGCCAGAATTGAGTGGACAAAGCGCATCATCCGATGCTGGAGACATTAAGCATTGAATCCGGGTGGGGCAACAGGAATTCTCCGGCGTGAGTTTTGCCTCTGCCCAGAGCAATGCGCCATCACCACCCACCAGGAACACCTGGGACAGCGATTTCGACCGCCGGCCTGTGTGCGATGCGTGCATCGGGAGGGATTACGGCGTTTTCCCGCTTCGCAATCAGTCGGGATTCGCTATGCTCGTCTGGCACCGCAACAAAGCAGCTGAAACATGATTGAATACCACCGTCTGCTCAGACTGGTCCTTGACCAGGGCAAGTTCAAACCGGACCGCACCGGCACCGGCACCTATTCTGTTTTCGGAGCCCAAGCCCGCTTCCCCCTGGCTCCTACTTTTCCCCTGCTGACGACTAAGAAGCTGCACCTGCGTTCGATCATTCACGAATTACTGTGGTTTCTCAAAGGGGACACCAACGTCCAGTACCTCCGGGAAAACGGCGTCACTATCTGGGACGAATGGGCTGATAAGGATGGCAGCCTGGGCCGCATTTACGGTGCCCAGTGGTGCGATTGGCGAACGACCGACGGCCATTCCCTTAACCAGATCGATCAGGTCATCCATCAGATTAAAACCAATCCGGACAGCCGCCGACTGATTGTCAGCGCCTGGAACCCAGGGGAAATCGACCAGATGGCCCTGCCCCCCTGTCACGCACTGTTTCAGTTCTTTGTCCAGGAAGGAGAACTCAGCTGCCAACTCTATCAGCGCAGCGCCGACCTTTTCCTGGGTGTGCCCTTCAATATTGCCTCCTATGCGTTGCTCACGATGATGGTCGCCCAGGTCTGCGGCCTGAAACCCGGCACCTTCGTCCATACCTTTGGGGATCTCCATCTATACGCCAATCATCTTGACCAGGCCCGGCTCCAACTCGGCCGCGAACCGCGAAGCCTGCCTGCGATGAAGCTGAATCCAGCAGTTCGAAGTATTCACGAATTTGCATACGAGGATTTTGAGCTGGTGGGTTACGACCCGCATCCCGCGATCAAAGCCCCCATTGCTGTCTGATATGCCCCCTTTCAAAGCCATCGCTGCGATGTCCCTGAATCGAGTCATCGGCGCCGGCAACCGCATTCCCTGGTACCTCCCTGAGGATTTCAAGTGGTTTAAGCAGGTGACCACTGGCAACGTGATTGTGATGGGCCGAAAGACCTTCGAATCCATTGGCCGCCCCTTGCCCAATCGCACAACAATTGTGTTGTCCCGAACTCTCCCGGCCATCCCCGGGGTCGTCACCGTGCGCGATCTGACAAGCATTAACCCAGATGCGGCTGAGTTCGCCGGACGCCAGATCTTCATTTGCGGGGGTGCTGAAGTCTATCGCCAGGCCCTTCCGCTGTGCTCGGAACTGCTCCTCACACTCGTGAAGCGCGAAGTGGAGGGCGATGCCCTCTTCCCCCCTTTTGAGGAAGAGTTCGAACTGGCTGAAACCATTCGTAACACCTCACAATTTGATATTCTCCGTTACCGCCGGCGCAAGCAATGACTGCTTGTTCGGAGACAGCAGTCTGAGCTCAGCATCTCCCATCGGTTCCCGCTAGCTGCCGCCAGACAACTCAGCCCGTTTCCGCCCTCATTCCTTTTAATAGCACCGCCCCTCCGCAAGTTCCGCGGAGGGGCGGCAGTCCACAACCCCCATTATCCACTCCACCTTGGCTAATTCGGAAAAAGGATCGTGTTTGGCCCGGGAGATGTCGGTGACCCGCTGGTGTCACCGGTTTGACGAAGCATCTCCCGCAGCCGGTTGCTGGTCAGGTGTTGAGCGCTTCCGTCGGTCATCAGCACGTTACCATTGTCCCGGTGCATTTTGTCCGTCCAGGCCGGGGTCCGGGCAGTTGCGTTGAAGTTGGTGCCGAGCGCCAGCGCTCCAACATTGCCAAAACCCCCGCCTGGCACTGGGTTGGGCAGCGGTCCACCAGGAGCCTGGCCAACAATATTCCGATCACCTGCCAGGACCATTTGTGGATTTCCCGAATCGGCATCTTTACCCACGAAAAAGGACACATTGGCGTTTGCCAGATGGGTTCCCGCCGCCGAATTGCCTGCCAGCATGCTGAAGTTCGTGTGCGCCGTGCGGGCATCACTGGGGCAAATCAGGATCCGCGGCGTGCTCAGTTCGTTCGACATTACCCCGAACACTTGGTAGGTGTAAGGAGCGCCGTAGGGGGCGGTGTTAAATGCCGCCTGGTTTAGCGGGCCGCCGTCGCTGGCCGGCACCTGCATGGGATATCGCCCATTGTAGTCCATGGCCCAAGTAGCCATACCAATCCCTATTTGCCTTAGGTTATTGGTGCACGCAATCCGAGTGGCGCGCTCCCGTGCCTTGGCCAAGGCCGGCAACAACATCCCCGCTAGAATGGCGATGATCGCTATCACAACCAACAACTCGATCAGGGTGAAACCTTTTTTGTTTTGCGTTTTCATAAGGCCGCTCCACGGTTTCGGAATTTTTTGGCCGGCCCTCGGGCGGGTCCCACCGTTCGATGCCGACCACGCTTAATTTCTCTAAAGCATTGACAATGCCATGGAACCAACACCCCGGTTCGCGGTTATTTTCCTCACTTTTCATCGACCTTGGAATGCCTTGCAGCGTGATTTCCACGCATTTTGCTCATCTTTCACGCCTCGTTGCACTCCTGATTTTTCTCGCCTGCTCCAACACCGGCCCGTTATAGAATGCCATGCGCTTAAGCTTCCTCCCCCTGCTACTGATCTGGAGCCTCTGGCCATCAACCGGCAGTCCTGCGGAAACAGAACTAATTCGCGATCCTCATTTTCAGAACGGGTTCACGTTGCTCCAGGCCAAGCCGGGACAACGTGTGCCCTATGGGGCCCTCGCTGGACTCAACCCCGCCGCCGACCCGGTTTGGGATCTGGCCCAATGGTCCAGCCGGTTCCCCCTGGAGACAACGCACTCGAATCACTCCGTTGGCAATCTGGCCTGGACCAACGAAGGCAAGGCCGTCCGGGTCGGCAAACCCAGGTCCCCGGAAGCCGACCTTGCCCTGCGCGTCAATGCCCTTCGCGAATACGAGCTGCAAGCCCGTCAAATGAAAGACCCTTGGACCCACCTGTTGGTCCAACAGAACCTTGAGAATCCACCTGCTCTGCCGGATCTGGCAGCTTGCCACTTTCAAATGGAGGCCAAACTCAATCACTCCCACCTTCACCAGACCGAAGATTATTCCCCAGATCGTCACGCGGCTCAGTTTCTCGTGTATCTCACCATCGCCAATCGTAATCCTCGTTCTCCTGGGTTTGGCCAGTATCTCTGGTTTGGCATTCCGGTATACGACGACCGCCATGCCGTTGTCCCTGCTTACCAGGCTGAGGACTTTGGCGACACCAAGATGTTCATTTACACGGTATCTTCCGACGCCTTCAGCGCCCGGTCGAGTCATGACGGCGAGTGGATTAAGCTGGATCGCGACATCCTTCCGCTCATTGACAACGGATTGAACGACGCCTGGGCCAAGGGCTTTCTACCCGGATCTCGCGATCCGGCCGATTACCAGATCACCGGCATATTCATCGGATGGGAAGTTCCGGGTCTCTTTGATGTGGAAGCCCAAATCCGCAACTTGAGCCTGAAAGCCGTCTCCAAACCCAAGTCCGCGCTGGTGGACTTGGTTACCGAGCACCCAGAGCTGCTGCTGACGTCCAGCCAGGCGTGGGGACAACTCGGTTGGAACACGGCGGCGCATGCCGACGGGCAGGCAGGGGAAACCCTGCGCATTGGTAGCCAGTCTTACACCAATGGATTGGGACATCACGCCAACGGAGCGATCACACTGCTCCTGGACGGCCTTTATGACCGTTTCGAGTGTGAAGTCGGGCTCCACCCTTGCGGCGGTGGCGGCAGCGTGCGGTTCAAGGTGCTGGTAGACGGTGAAACACGCAGCGAAACTGAGTCGTTACGGGCGACGGACAAGTCTGTCCCACTCCTTGTCGATGTGGGCGGAGCCCACGAACTCACGCTGGTTTCCGAAGATGCTGGTGACGGCATTACCTGCGACATGGCAAACTGGATTAATCCTCGCTTAACCCGCACCAGCACGGGGCGGTTACCGGCTGAACCTTCTGTGGACATTGCCCGGTTTGCGCGTGTGGTCACCTGGGATCCCGCCCGAACCGACGGCAGCCGGGCGAGCCGGGTCGAGGAGTTCCGCGCCGAGGACCTGTTCCTCGAAACCGACTTGCAACGCCTCCCAGGAGGATATTACGCCCCCAACTTGACCACCGACAACGTATGCTGTCTTGGCCTGCAATGGCTCAACCGACGCGCTTTGAAGGAGGTCGGCCTCGAGTTTTCCCACATCGATCAAGTGCCCCCCGTCGATTCTGTCCGTGTCCAAGGCTGGTTCGGGGAGTCAGCCTGGCAAGGGCAGTGGCAGACGCTGCCTGGCGAACTGGTCACCGAGGGCAATTGGCTGCGTTTACGGATCAAGCCCACCACCGGCCTTCTCCTGACCCAAAAGCTGCGCTGGATCTTCCCAGCCGATGCTCCTCCTGCCATCCGCGCGTTGTCTGCACTCACGCGGTCACGATGGCAGGATGTCACCCTTCGCCTTGAGGCGGAAACACCCGGTAAATCGGACATCGGCAAAGTCACAGTTTGGAACGGCAACCTGGTTTCTGGGGAAGTAAACAGCCATTCCTTGCGGGAGAACCCGCCCAGCCCCGATACGCTGGAGTGGGACATGACTCAACCCCTGCAGCTTAAGGTGCGTGCCAACCGGACTTCACTCTTTCAGTCGGACCGCACGGTGCTTCAGTTCCAGTTGACCAGCGGGCGCTTTGGTGTGGCGGTCGATGACGTGCTCACCAATCCCGCAGTTTATGTGCCCGACCATCGCCTGTTCATCACCCGGGACCCAGCGCCCGTCACTCTCGCCGAACACCGCGACCGCCATCGTGAGGCTCAAACGATTCGGCAACTCGTCACTCGCCTCCCCGACCAAACCCTGGATCAGGCAATGGCGAAAACCCATCACGCGGCTCAGCGCGAGGGGCCGGTGATGCTCTCCCTGGCCGCCAACAACGCGAAGTATGTACTGGAACGGAATGGAACGTTGCGGTTTCAGTCCGCCACCAACGTTTCCACCGAGTGGCTGGCTACCGCTGGCGAGATGCGACCCCAGTTCGGGTTGGCGTCCCCCAACTCGCTTCAGCGCAGCCTCGAAGGCCGTTGGCTGCCGATTCCAGTGATCACCACTGAAGCCTCCGGCGTCAGGTATTCCCAACGCACCTTTGTCGCCCCGCTCGGCGATTCCAAAGAGTATCCAGGCTCCGCAGACCAACCATCCGTTTGTGTCACCGAGTTTCTGCTGACCAATTCCAGTCCAGCCGCCGCCAGGGCTGTTCTGAAGCTCAATTTCCTGGATGGTAACCGGCAGAGCATTACACCCAGTCCGAGCGGGCGATTCGATCTCGGCGGAACCGGACTCGCCGCGAAGGTCGCCGCTGGCAACCTGGGGCCGCTGTCGATGGCTTTGGGCCCCCATGGAATCGAAGTGACGGGTGAACTTCCGCCCGGAACCGGAGGAAACCTGCAGATCGTGCTGGGCGATTTCCGAATCGACCTCGAAAGCTTAAGCACTCAAACCTCCAGGCTTCGACACGAGGTAGAGCTTTACTGGAACGCCGTCCTAAAGCCTGCCATGCAGGTTCAAACTCCAGATCCGCTCCTGAACGATTTGATCCGCTCCTCGCAGGTACGTTGTCTGATTGCGGCCCGGAGCGAAGCCAGCGGCGCACGCATCGCCCCGTGGATCGCCGCGATGAGTTACGGGCCTCTTGAAAGCGAGGCGCACTCGATCATTCGCGGGATGGGTTTCATGGGACACCGCGACTTCGCCCGGAGTGGTCTCGACTATTTCATTCATCGCTACCACACCAATGGCTATCTCACCACAGGCTACACGACCTTCGGCACTGGGTGGCACCTTTGGACGCTCGGTGAGCATTACCGACTTTATCGCGACCGGGATTGGCTGCGACAGCGCCAGCCGGATCTTGTCCGAGCGGGCGACTGGATCCTGCGCCAGACGGCGAAAACCCGCAGAACGGGACTTGGCCCACAGCCTCCGGAAGAGGGACTAATGCCGCCGGGAGTATTGGCCGATTGGAACTCCTACGCCTACCACTATGCAATGAATGCCTATTACTACGCAGCGCTGCGCGAACTGAGTGGCATCCTGGAAGATCTCGGGGACGCGGAATCCGCCCGGTTCAAGAGTGGGGCCGCCGACCTGCAGCGGCACACGCTTCGCGCCTATCGCTGGACCCAGGCGCAGTCACCCGTCCTCCCGCTGCGCAACGGCACTTGGATCCCTCATTACCCCTCCCAGGTGCACAGTCCTGGCAAGCTGGCCGAGTTCTTTCCAGGACAGGACGCAGGCCGGAGTTGGTGCTACGACGTTGAATTGGGGGCGCATCAACTGGTCCCGACGGGCGTCCTCGACCCGCGCGACCGCGAGGTCGATCGCCTGTTGGATCACATGGAGGACGTCCAATTCCTGGCCGATGGTTGGTTCGATTATCCCGCCTCCATGAACCACCAGGACTGGTTCAACCTGGGCGGTTTCTCGAAGGTGCAACCTTATTACACGCGCAACGCGGAAATCTATGCCCTCCGTGACGAGGTCAAACCCTTCCTGCGCTCCTACTTCAACAGTATTGCGTCGCTGCTGAATCCCGAGATCCTGGCCTTTTGGGAGCATTTTCATCACTCCGGTGCCTGGGACAAAACTCATGAGACCGGCTATTTTCTTCACCAGACACGGTTGATGCTCCTGAACGAGCGGGATGGGGAACTCTGGCTGGCCCCATTGATAAGCACTAACTGGCTTGCCGACGGCGAAAGCGTGACGGTTGAACGCGCGCCAACTTTGTTCGGCCTCGTGGACTATCACATTGAATCGCACCTCAAGCACGGTAGGATCGAAGTGAAGATAAACCCGCCTTCCGCGGTCCAAACCCTGCCAGTGGTGCTCCGTTTGCCCCATCCTGGCGGCGGCAGGCTGCAATCGGTCCAAGTCAATGGGAAGCCACATCGGGATTTCAAGCCTGGCAGTGGCCTGGTCCGTTTTGTGTCGCGAGGCCTGCCGTTGCGCCTCACTCTGCAATACGACCCGCCAATGAAGTAACTACCCCCACCCCAGCTCGGCGGCCACGACCCAGGCTTGATTCAAACCACCATCCTGGAACAAACTGACGCCATGAACCACCCTTGGATTCTCTCGGCAGTGCTGCTGATCCTTGGCACCTCGCTCAACTCGCTTGGGGCGGCTGAAGCGCCCGACCCCGCAAAACTCGACAACTCGCAACGCATACGCCCATGGGCAGCCAACCCCTCTTACTGGCAGTATCGCGGTCAACCCGTGCTGCTTCTCGGAGGCAGCAAGGATGATAACTTATTCCAGATTCTTGACCTTAAGGCACACCTGGATGAAATGGCTGCCGCGGGCGCGAATTACATTCGCAATACCATGAGTGACCGCCCCGATAAAGGGTTCGAAGTGTATCCCTTTCTCCGGCGACCCGATGGCAAGTACGACCTCGAACAGTGGAACCCCGAATACTGGCGTCGATTTGCCAACCTGCTGCGCTGGACCTTCGAGCGGGACATCATCGTTCAAATTGAAGTGTGGGACCGGTTTGATTACTCGGCCGGTAATTGGCATGCGCATCCGTATAACCCGACCAACAATGTCACTTATACCGCCGAACAATCGGGCCTGGCTGGCGACTATCCCCAACATCCGGGCCAGAACAAACAGCCGTTCTTTTTCACCACGCCGCGCCAGCGCAACAACACAACCGTGCTCCGTTTTCAGCAGCGTTTCGTCCAGGAAATGCTGCGACATAGCCTGCCCTACCCCAATGTGCTCTACTGCCTGGATAATGAAACCTCCGGTGAGGAGAGCTGGGCCGTCTACTGGGCCGAGTTTCTCCGTCAGCATGCCCGCGATGCGGGGCGTGATATCTGCATCACGGAAATGTGGGATGATTGGGATCTAACCGCCGAACGCCATCGACGAACCTTTGATCACCCGGAACGTTTCGATTTCGTAGACGTCTCCCAAAATAACCACAACAAGGGCCAGTTACACTGGGACCGTTTTCAGTGGGCTCGCCAGCGCCTTTCCGAACGCCCCCGTCCCATCAACACGGTGAAAACCTACGGGGCGGATGGCAATAAATTCGGCCACACCAACCGGGACGGGATAGAACGCTTCTGGCGGCATCTACTCGGCGGCGTGGCCTCCGCCCGGTTCCACCGTCCTGATTCCGGGCTCGGCTTCTCCCCGCCGGCCCAAGCCAGTATTCGCGCGGCGCGCAAGCTGGAGTCGCTGGTGAAACTTTGGGATCTTAAACCGGCCAACGAACGGCTGCAGGATCGCCAGGATAACGAGGCTTATCTCGCGGCACGCCCAGGCAAGGCCTATGCCCTTTATTTCACCCGGGGTGGCTCCGTCCAACTCGACTTGCGGCAGCACCCGGGACAACTGACGGCTCACTGGATCAACATCGAGACCGGTGAGTGGGATAGGAAGACGGTGGTGGAGGGCGGCCGTTTCGTTACCCTGGCGCCCCCTTTGCCAGGGCACTCCGCAGCCGCCCTCATTCCCACCGCCAGATAGACACGCTCTGTCATTAGCCACGCCGGAAGGCGGAGAACGCCAAAAGCGTCTGCGCTCTCCGCTCCTCCGTGGCGTCACTCGTATTCCACCTCACCGTTGGGCCCAACCGGCGGCGGCACCCGGTTCTCTATGGGCGGAATGGAGCGCAAGTAGGCAAAAATGGACTTGAGATCCTCGTCATTCAACGCCCCGATGTTCTGCCAGGGCATCGGTGGCAGAATGGGCCGGCCCTCACCAAAATGCCGACCCGTTCGCATCGCCTTGATAAACATGGCCTCCGTCCAGATGCCCATTCCCGTGTTCTTTTCGGGCGTCAGGTTGGGCGCGTAGGTGATCCCCCATGGTCCGGCCCACGCCGTAAAACCAGCGGTGCCCGCAAACCAGGGCCCGGAAAAATCCGGGGGCGTCGGGAGCCGGGTGCCCGCAGGATGTCCTGAAAGCCACCGCGTCAAATCCGGTTCCGGTCCTTTCGGACCCATCTTTACCGGCGTATGACAGTCACTGCACCCACCATAGGTCACCAGGTACCTCCCCCGTTCCACCGGGTTCGTGTGCATATCGCCCCGGGGCCGCGCCGCTACCAGGAGCGCTACCACGGGAATCGCCAGAATCGCGCCTGTGATTAATAATGTTAGTCTCATATATCAATTGTTCGCCTGATGCATTGCATGTTCATCCCTTATATGTCATGTTTTCCAGTGTCCAAATGCATGGAAAGGATTCATTTCTATCCGCCCGCGGCCTTAACTGCATAGCCCGCGGTCAATGGGCAGGTGCGCCGTGCGCCTGCATACGCCCATGAATACCCCCGGCGTAATCAACGGTAAATGGACCGAAAGTTCCAGTGCCTGGCATTCCTCTCGCGGCGATACTGACACCATGTTCAAACTGTTGTTTGAGCGCACCGCCGATCCCATTTTGCTGTTTGACCCCCGCCAAGGGGTATTCATCGACTGCAACCAGGCGGCCGTCGACCTGCTGCGCGCCAGTGACAAGCAACGTCTGCTCCAGGTTCGCCCCGAAGATCTGGCGCCACCGTTTCAAAGTGATGGGCTCCCTACCGCCGAGAAATCCAAAGAAATCACTCAACTCGCCAAGGCTCAGGGAGGATACCGATTCGAATGGCTCGCCCGGGCCTTTGATGGGCGCGATATTCCGTTGGAGGTCGTCGTCACTGCGGTTTCCATGGGGACGGAATCGATCCATGTAGTCATCGCCCGTGACATCACCGAACGCAAAAAGGCGGAGCACGCACTCCTCGAAAGCCAGCGGTTGCTGGCCTCGGTATCGGACAACATTTCGGAAGCCATCTACCGCAGTGGCCCCGACCATAAACTATACTTCGTCAACTGCGCGTACCTGGGCATGTTCCGTTACCGGTCCCTGGCAGAAATCCAGAGCATCCCCCGCGAGAAACTTTATGCCGACGTCCAGGTCCGCCAACAATTGCTGGGCCGCCTGGCCCGCGATGGGGCCTTCAGTAATCAGGAGGTCGAATTCGTGCGCAAGGATGGCTCGCGGTTTTGGGGGCTGGCCAGCAGCCGCGCCATCCGTGAACCTGGCACCAGTAAACTCCTCTATCATGTCGGGGCTATCACCGATATTTCGGAACACAAGCGGGATGAAGCCGAGATTGTGCGGCTAAACCAGTCTCTGGAACGGCGGATTGAAGAACGGACGGCGGAACTGACGGCCAGCGAGGCACGGCTGCGAACGCTCATCGATCATGCACCCGAGGCGATCGTCGTGTTCGATGGGGATTCCGGGCAGTTCCTCTTTGGAAATGCTCATGCCTGCCGGATATTCGGTTGCCAACCGGAAGACCTCCCACGTCTCTCTCCCATTGTCGTCAGCCCCGAATCCCAACCCGACGGCACACCTTCCTGGCTGGCCTCCCGCAAATACGTCCAGCAGGCTCTTGCGGGCAGCATCCCGGTGTTCGAGTGGTCGCACCGCCACTCCAGCGGACGCATCATCCCGACCGAAGTCCGCCTGGTCCGATTGCCAGGCCCGGGCCGGAATCTCATCCGCGCCAGTATCATCGACAATACTGAACGCAAGAAAGCCGAAGCCGAGTTGCTCAAAGCCCTCGCGCGTGAAAAAGAATTAGGCACTCTCAAGAGCAATTTCGTTTCCATGGTCTCTCATGAGTTTCGCACTCCCCTGGGCGTCATTATCTCCTCAGCGGAAATCCTCGATTCCTATTTCGACCGCCTCGATCCGAACGAACGTCGGGAACAGCTGCAATCGATTCAAAAAAATATCCGTCGCATGGCGGCCATGATGGAGGAGGTCCTCCTGGTGGGTATGGTGGAAGCCGGGCGCCTTGATTACCAACCGGCACCCCTGGACCTGGTTGCATTTGGCCGTCGCATTGTCACCGAGGTGCTATCCGCCATCGACCGCCACCGCGAAATACGCTTTGTCCCGGGGCCACTCCCGGCGGACGTCTCCGCGGATGAACGACTGCTAAATCACATCTTCACCAACCTGCTATCGAATGCCCTCAAGTACTCGGCACCGGACGCAGAAATCGAGTGGACCATCCACCGTGAGGGCACGGATGCAGTATGGCGTGTTTCCGACCGCGGGCTGGGGATTCCCGAATCCGACGTCGCCCACCTGTTCAGCGCGTTTCACCGAGGCCACAATGTGAGTCATTTGCCCGGCACCGGGCTCGGTTTAGCCATCGTCAAACGCTGTGTTGATTTGCACCATGGCTCCATCGCGGTGGAAAGCCGCGTCGGCCATGGCACCACCGTCACCGTCCGTCTGCCAATCTTCCCTTCCCTATGAAACGAATCCTGGTCATTGAAGACGAACCGGAAATGCGCCGCAATTTGCTGACTATCCTGCGGCTTGAGAATTATGAACCCTTGAGTGCCGATAACGGTCATGCCGGCCTTGAACTCGCCCGCAAGGAAAGCCCAGACTTGGTGCTCTGCGACGTGATGCTTCCAGGCCTGGATGGTTACGCTGTTCTCGAAGGCCTTCGTGCCCAACCTGAAACCGCCGCTACGCCTTTCATTTTTCTCACCGCCAAGGGGGAAAAGACCGATCTTCGGTTCGGCATGAACCGTGGAGCCGATGATTACCTGACCAAGCCGGTTCCTCGCGCTGACCTGCTCAAGGCTGTTCGGGCTCGCCTCAAACGGGCCACCCAATCGGCCCCGGCAGCTTTCAAACCGGATTTCTCCTCCAGCAAACCGCTCGAGCGCCTCGGCCTGACGCCGCGGGTGGCGGAGGTCCTCCTTTGGGTGGCGCAGGGCAAGACCAACGGCGATATCGCTGTCATCCTGGGGATCAGTGAGTCTACAGTGAAGAAACACCTGCTCGAGATCTTCGCCACCCTCGGCGTCGAAACCCGCAGCGCCGCCACCTTGCACGCGCTCGAAGCCTTGAGCGCACCGTCAGCGTAAACGAAATCCGCCGGCCAGTTGACAACAATCAAGGCTATGCCTATATTTCGTTGATTGGCGAAGTATAAAAGTATGCGCTCGGTTCTTAACATCACCAAGGCGTTGGCCGATGAAAATCGCCTCCGCGTCCTGGTTGCATTGCAACCAGGAGAGCTTTGCGTCTGCCAAATAACCGAGTTTCTCGGCCTGGCAATGTCCACGGTCTCTAAACACCTCTCCATCCTGTCTCAGGCCGGTTTGGTGGAAGGCCGCAAGCAGGGCCGCTGGATGTACTACCGCCTGCCGGAGCCCGGCGGCGGCACGGAGGCCTCGGAGGCGATTACTTGGGTCGCACGGTCGCTCAGCGGAAACCGGCAGATTCTTGAAGACGGTGCCAGGCTTAAAGCCCTCAGGCGCGTCACCCCAAACGATTTATGCAGGAAACGAAAAACATGCTGAAGGTCCTCTTCTTGTGCACCGGCAACTCCTGCCGCAGCCAAATGGCCGAGGGATGGGCGCGGGCGCTCAAAAGCGATGTGCTGGAGCCATACTCCGCGGGGATTGAGAAACATGGGTTGAATCCCGATGCCGTCCGCGCCATGGCCGAGGCCGGCGTGGATATTTCGCGGCAGTTTTCCAAGACCCCCGGCGACCTGGGACCGATCGAGTTCGATTATGTCGTCACGGTTTGCGGCCACGCCAATGAACATTGCCCGTTGTTTCCTGGAAAGGCCAAGGTGGTGCACGTTGGTTTTGAGGACCCGCCCCGCCTGACACAGCATTTGCCGGACGGAGAGGAGAAACGTGCGGTTTACCGGCGGGTCCGGGATGAAATACGAAAGTTCATCGAGACTCTGCCGGCGGCGCTGACGAAATCAGAACCAAAACCAGAGTGAACTCCGTAAAGAACCTGGCCTGGCCTATGAACTTTAACCCAATCATGCCCTGGAGCATGCCCGAAAGCCAAATTCCCGCGTGGGGATCGTCAACCGGGACAATAACCACTGTTTAATCTATGAATAAATCACTTGATTCCGAGTTGGTGCGGCAGATGGTCCGCGAAGGTTACGGCAAGATTGCCGCGAGCGGAGGCTCCTGTTGCTCCTCCGCCTCGTCCGGGGCGAGTTGCTGCGGGTCGGATGCCGCGGCATCGTCGCAACTGGCTCAGCACATTGGCTACAGCGCCGAGGAACTGGCGGCCCTGCCGGAGGGAGCCAACATGGGCCTCTCGTGCGGCAATCCCAACGCCTTGGCAGCGCTCCAACCCGGCGAGGTCGTGCTCGACCTCGGAGCGGGAGGCGGTTTCGATGTCTTCATCGCCGGCCAAAAAGTCGGCGCCAGCGGCCGAGCCATCGGTGTGGATATGACCCCCGAGATGCTGGCAAAAGCCCGCAAGAATATCGCTGCATATCATGAGCGAACGGGCCTGGATAACGTCGAATTTCGGCTCGGCGAAATCGAGCACCTGCCGGTGGGCGACGCGTGTGTGGATGTCGTGATTTCCAACTGTGTCCTCAATCTGTCACCGGATAAACCCCAGGTCTGGCGCGAGATCGCGCGCGTCCTGAAACCAGGGGGGCGGGTTGCCGTTTCGGACCTGGCCCTGCTCCAACCGCTCCCTTCCGAAATCCTGGCAATGGTGGAAGCCCTGATCGGTTGCGTCGCCGGGGCTGTGCTGATGTCCGAAACGGAGCGAATGGCTCGCGCTGCCGGGCTCGAGCAAATCGTCCTGAATCCGAAATCAGCCTATATCGACGGAATGGTGGATTGGCAGGATCCGCTCTACCAAAAGATCCTGGAGCAGTTGCCCAAAGGAACCAGGGCGGGAGATTTTATTACCAGTCTCGAAATCACGGCCGTCAGGCCAGCAGCGGCAAAGAGGGGTGCCTGATGTCCGCGGAAACGTCCAACCGCCCGGCGCCAACCAAACGGCTCGCCTTTTTTGAACGCTACCTCACGATCTGGGTCGGCCTTTGCATGATCGTGGGAGTCGCCCTGGGCAAACTGGCCCCCGGCTTCACCACGCTGCTGAGCCAGTTCGAATTCGGGCAAGGTTCCCAGGTCAATGTCCCCATCGGCATTCTCCTCTGGCTGATGATCTATCCCATGATGTTGAAGGTGGACTTCACGGCCATCGGTGGGATCGCCCGAAGACCCAAGGGGCTCCTGATCACAGTGGTGGTGAACTGGCTGGTCAAGCCCTTCAGCATGGCGTTCCTGGCCTGGCTCTTCCTCCAGCACGTGTTCGGCTCCTTAATCGATCCCGAAACCGCCCGAAACTACACGGCCGGGCTGATCATCCTCGCGGCGGCCCCGTGCACCGCCATGGTGTTTGTCTGGTCCTACCTCACCGACGGCGACCCAGCCTACACGCTGGTCCAGGTCGCGGTGAACGATCTCATCATGCTCGTGGCTTTCGCGCCGATCGTGATGTTCCTCTGCGGCGTTGCCAACGTCATCGTACCCCCCAAAGTACTGATCACTTCGGTGGTAGTATTCATCGTCGTACCCCTCGCCGCTGGCTGGCTCACGCGCACCCTGCTGCTCCGGTCGCACGGACTCGAGTGGTTCGAAAAGCACTTCCTCCCGAAGTTCCATCCCATGATGATCGGCGCCCTGCTCCTCACCCTGGTTCTGATCTTCGCGTTCCAGGCGGAGAACCTGACCCGCCGCTGGCTGGCGGTCCTCCTGATCGCCGTGCCCATCATCATTCAGGTCTATTTCAATTCCTCGCTGGTTTACCTGCTCATGCGCTGGTTCAAGGTACCGCACAACGTGGCGTCCCCTGGAGCGCTCATCGGCGCCAGCAATTTCTTCGAACTCGCGGTGGCCGTGGCCATCACGCTCTTCGGGGCGGGATCCCCAGCCGCCCTGGCCACCGTAGTCGGCGTCCTCGTCGAAGTGCCCGTCATGTTGTCCGTATGCAAAGTCTGCAATGCCTCACGCCCGTGGTACCAACGCACCACAGGCGCCAGTGCCTGACCCCAAGAATAGGAACCGCTTCACTTCAGCCACTCGATTTACCCCGTGGGATGGCGCCGCCTTCTTCCCGTCAGCCTTTGAAATCTCAAATCTGCAATTTGAGATCTGCAATTCCCCTGGTCCAGTCCCGTCCTCCCGCCCCCGTTTTCCGAATCCCAACGGGATTCAATCATTCAGCGAAGGGTTGGGCCGGCCACGGCCCTACCCTGGTTGCAGCGCCAGCCCCAACATCATTTTTCAACACTGAAGGTGTTGAATCTAATCGCCTCCACCACCCCTGGTCCCAGAGGGACCATTGACAATACCCCGGCCACTTCAGTGCCGGGTCACAGCCCACATCATTCGCCTCTCGTCCCGAAGGAACGATTGACTCCGTGAGACCGTGAAGTGGATTCCATTCATCCCCCCTTTAGCCTTCATCCTTCCTGGAGCTTCACCCCGTGGGATGGCGCCGCCTTCTTCCCGTCAGCCTTTCAAATCTCAAATCCGCAATTTGAGATTCCCAGAACGTGGCCCGCTCAACCCGGCGCGCCGGTCAGTGACCGGCTTAAACCTCACCCCACATCGCAGCGCCGGTCTTCGGCGGACTTCAACCTTCATAATTTTGGCCTCCTTTTGAAATCTCAAATTTGAGATCTGCAATTCCCTAATTTGGCCTTCAGCCTTTCTTGAGTCCCATAGTCCCACCCCCCCACTAACATCGTACAACCCCATAAACAACTTCCTTGCATGCACGAAACACTTGCGTTAAAAGCCAATCATCGCCGTTGTTTCTTTCGGTTCTCGTCAGAAAACAGGCATTGGCCCGAGGAGGTCAATACCGGCGGCGAAAAAGGGTCCCGTCCTGAAATAGGTTGGTACTTCGGAAAGGAAAAATCCGAAGTATTATGGATGGGTGGTTGGAGTGACTAAGAAGAATGGGAGCTGCAATGCGACGACGCGAATTTGAATCCCGAGTGCACTGCTACCGGCGAATCGTCCGGATGTTGGCTCCTGTGTACTTGGTTTTTGTTCTCACGGGGCCGCTCGGTGCATGGGGTATCGAGTGTGGCTTTGTGTTCGAAAAGGCACGTGGATGCTTGAGGTCGGAGGCGCTTGCAGTTGTGGTTACGGCAACCGGGTTTGTTAGCGCTTTAGCGGTGCCTTTCTTCGTAGGGCCGTTCCTGAGGAAGAGATATGGGTTGGTGTGTCCCCATTGCCATCATCTGGATTTGTATGGACTTTTCATCCGCCAAGTCTTGCAAACTGGCCGGTGTCCAAGGTGTCGAGGGATTGTTCTTCAGGAGAGCAAGGAGTCAGAATCGTAACCCCACAGGAAACGGAAACGGTTCACAAGCCATTATGCGGACCAGCGCAAAGAGTTGACAGCCGTCCGCGCAGCGGAGACCGGTCATCGATCCGGGAGGTCGGAGTTCATAGAACAAACGGTGCTGTTTTCTTGTTCCAGCTCACTTACGCAGCAAGGGCTTTTGATCGCAACGCAGCTCGCGAATTGGCTCAACAAGCAAAGCCGATCTTCAGCGGCATTTCGTTTTTGCTGGTCCCGTGCTCAGCCCATCGTTATACGAAGCTGGGGCAGGACTGGTACGCTTGCACGACCAACATGGTGTTCCGGGGCGCGCATCTATCCGGTGG
>DIXK01000079.1 GCA_002428665.1 Verrucomicrobia subdivision 3 bacterium UBA6082 | reverse complement strand
CCGTTTTCAGTTCTGCTTCCACCCGAGCTTCCTCGCACGAAAGCAGGTAGATACCGGGATAGCCCGCCCGAAGATAGTTCCTGATTTGATTCTGCATCATATGACTTTCCTTTCTGTTTTATTGGTTGAATGAAGCAAGGCCTGCCCTGATGGCTCAGAGCAGGCCCTTGCCTGATTTTCTGGCTTACTGATTCTCCAGCACCCAAGTCAGGTGCTTGCGCTCCCAGGCCAGGCAGGTTTCGCGCGACGGCGAGCAATAGAGACAGTCGCCGGCTGCGTCGAAGACCCGCCACGCTTGTGCCTGATTGTCATACTCGACGGTGCAGGCGCGCTGAACCTCCAGCCGTCCCAGTTCGTGAAGCGGCACGGCTTCCGACCACAGGCACCGGCCCGTGCCGTCCGGTGCAATGGTGAGACTCAGGCCGTTCATAACCCGGCCTTTTGTTGCAGGGTTCGCCGGTTCCGCTGGAAGAACTCCGGCTTTCGTTGTTTGACCTGGAGTTCCCCCAGGGCAGTTTCAAGAAACGCGGTGGCTTTCTCACAGTCCGTGCCGCTGAAGCCTGCAGCTTCGATCTGGAGCTGGCCCGTTTGGGCAATAGTGACCTCGATGGATTTCATGTCACAGTCCTCCTATTACCAGCTTGATCGCCCCATCCTCGCGCTGGGAACGGCGCACCGTCAGCCCCCGTCTTCGTGCCTCTCGCGAGGTTTTGTGCACCGCATAGAGCTGGAGCAACCGCCCATAGTTAGTGCCGACCTCCTGCTCGACATGCCCGTCCCACCAGTCGGTGGAAAGGCCGTAGGTGCCATCCCCCTGGCGGGCGAGAGCAATGTCATAGGGGCCTTTGAGGCGTATGACAAACTCGGCCCGTTGACGATTGCTACCGTAACCCCGCGCTTCGGTGTCCTGCAACAACCCGAGGCCCAACTCCTGGCACGCCTCGCGCAAGGCCTCCAAGTCCTTGATCTGAGTTTTGATCGTGGTGAAGTGACTCATGGATTCAGTCCTTTCTAGGCTGCGAGATGCAGTCGGCGATGCCCCAGTTGTCCGAAACGCTCCACGAGTTCTCGGCTGTCCTGTTCCGCCAGGTCCCGCGCCGTCTGTGCCAGCGCCTCCAAACCCTGCTCCAGGCGCGTCCGGGCGGCGGCATCGTCGCGGTAATCCTCCGCCGAGCGGACCAGATACTCCTGTCGCACCTGTTCCAACCGCTGCTCCATCTCCCGATCCCCGACAAAATTCAATTGCTTGAACTCATCGATGAACCGGATCAGACGGTTGAGGGTCTTCTGGTGGACACCGGTTTTGCCCGTGCGGATGCTTTCCAGCATATCGTGGCACAGCCGGGCCGTTTGCTCTCGCAAAGAGGCCACACAGTCGGCCACGAAACGCTCCGCACCGCGGTGGATTTGGGCGGCGGCCTGCTCGGCGGCCTTTTGTCGCGCGGCGATGACTTGCTCTTGTTCGCCTTGGCGGACCAGCGCCAGGTCCAGGCCCTCCGGCGCCCGGAGTTGAAACAAGTGGGTTTCGAATCCGAACGCCCGCTGCATCCGGGCGACATCCGGAAACGCCGCCTCAATGGTGGCGACCAGACGATCCGGGTCGGCTACCAATCGCTTGGCCGCCTCAGACCAGTCGGCGGCCGCCTGGCGCCGCAATTCACCGTAACGGCTCAAGAACGACTCCCGGGCCTGCCCGAACTCGATCTCCAGGCTACGCAACCGTTCGGTCACTTCCCCCAACTTGGCGTTGGGCAGAAAGTGGCCCAATCCATTCAGAAATGGAAAGGTGCTGGCCTCAATCAGGCTGTGAGTCCGGCTTTCGACTAACGCGAACGGTTCAAGCGCCTCGCGCGGCAGGAGTTTCTTATGCCCAAGGCTGATCAGGCGGTCGGTCACCGTGTCCGGGTCCAGACCGAGATCTTCGGCATTGAGTTTCCGTGTCGCCCGCCAATAGCGGACCGACACGTTAATGAGAACACCCTCACGCGTGAGAGCATCCAACAGATGGTTATTATGATGATCGCTATTCATTCTTGGTTCTTTCATTGAAGTGGAAAAGCCGGACACACCACACAGCGTGTCCGGCTCTTCCGGGTTTTGGTTTTGGTTCTGGGAGAAACGAGGGGCTGAGCTAGAAGAAAAAGCCCGCCTCCCGCAAAGAACAGTGCTGGTTTACTCCCATGATCACGTGATCCAGCACTTCGATTTTCAGGAGTTGTCCCGCCCGAATCAGGTCGCGGGTTACGCGAATGTCCGCTTCACTGGGAGCGGAATCTCCCGAAGGATGATTGTGCATCAGCACCAGAGCGGCGGCACAGGCAATCACGGCCGCCCGGAACACTTCCCGAGGTGACACCAGCAGGGTATCCAGGGTGCCAATCGTGAGGAGTTGATGACCTTTGACCCGTCGGCGGGTGTTGAGCAGCAACACCACGAAGCATTCGCACTCCGGATTGAAATAGGGATGCGTAGTCACGTGGAGGCTCCAATACTCCGCCGCCTTTTGGGGCGTGTCGCACAGCTGCAGCGTATCTGGCGTGGGACATTCCCGCAGGGAAACCACCTTGAATTCGCGAGGCTGTCTCATGCGGCCACCTCCGGTTCCGCCGCATGGCCAAGGACCTGTCGCAACCGCTCAGGCGCCAACGAATCGGGCTGCTGGGCGTCGTTTAAGGTGACGGCTCGCACCGCCAGCGAACCACTTAACCAAGCCAACGCGTCGGCGCACCCTTTTCGCCCTGCCGCATCGCCATCAAACAATAAAAGGACTTGGCGCCCCTGGCCTGCCAACTCGGCGATCCGCTCCGCCTGGATCCGGGACAGGACGCTGCCCATCAGGGAAACGACCTTCCGATAGCCCGCCTGCCAGACCCACATGCAGCCGAAGAACCCTTCAACCACGACCAACGGTTCCGGGGACGCAAGCGCTTTGACCCGGTGCTGGTTAAACAACTCGATCGACTTGTGGAATCCTCGCGGCAAACGGTACTTGGAACTGCCTGCCGGAGGGGTCCCCGGCCAGCGACCCGCGTAGGCGATTACCCGGCCGTCCAGGTTGTGAATCGGGATCGCCATCCAACCGCGCAAGGTTCCATAGGCGCAGGCGCCGACGCCAAAGGCCCCGATGGTCTCCTGCATCAGGCCTCGCTCCCGCAGGTAGGCGTGAGTTCCGTCGAGTGGCCCCAGGCTGAATCTCAGCGGCGGGTTGGTTGCGGCTCGAATCGGGTCAACTGCCTCCCGCATTGGAGAGCAATGGGTGATCTGGACGAACTCGTTCTCCCGTCGTTCACCCGGCTGCAGGTGAAACCAATCCTGCAACAGCAAGCCCGCATCACGGATCCCGACGCCTTCCATACGGCTGACGAAATCAATGACGCTGCCGCCGCCATGACAATCCCCAAAGCAAATCCAACAACCCCGTTTCAAACTGACGCGAAACTGGGTGGGATTATGACCGTGGTGAATGGGACACGGTCCGGTCAAGTCATCGCCCGTGCGGTGAAACCGTTCCAATAGTCTGTAGCGTTCCAGCACCTGGTGCAGGGATACGCTCGTTTTGAGCCGGTCAAACGAGATAAACCGGCCTTTCTGGTTTGTGTTCATAATGAGTCTCTCCAGAAACAACAAAGGAGAGCCGAAGCTCTCCCTTTTCAGTTTATGTGTGGCGTTCTCAGTCAGTCCTTCACGAAGGTCAGGCTACGGTTAAAGACCACCACCTCCGCTCCCGACTTTACCTGGGTGTCGCCCCACGTGGCGATCCGGCCTTGCAATTCGATGCGCCGTCCCTCCCCCTGACAGGAGAGCGTTTGCTCCAATTCCGGGGTCGGCCCAAACAGCACACATGGGACCTGATTAACCCGCTCCTTCAACTCGCCCTCATCATGCCCGTCCCGAGTTTCCACGGTAAACCGTAAAACCTTTCGGTCGGTGCCTTTGACGGTGGCGTTGCGCAGCATGCGCCCAGCTAACAAACATAGGTTCATTTCTTTCCTTTCTCTTTTACGCCCTTGGAAACAGTTTCCTCGCGCTACAGCACTCGCTGTCCCGAGGATTTTGTCCTGTTTTCAACGGCAAACTTTCTGGTGACGAACTCCCCATCTGCGCCCGCGATAAAAACCGCTGTCACAGAGCCTGCAACCGAGCTGAAAAGCTCAGTCGTCGAGTTCGCGCTCCTGGTAATGCAGTGAATAGAAGTGGCGGTGGCTCCGGATCAGATGTTCGAGTTTCTGATCGATCTCGTGCAGCTTGGTCCTCAGTTCTCGAGCCAATTCCAGTAACGACCGGATCGGCTGCCTTGGTTTGCGTTTCTTGCGGTTCATTTCGGCAGAGGAAGAACGCGCTCCTTAAAAAGCTTATCGCCCATCCGCATCGGAATAAGCCCCCCCAGCATTAATCATCCCAGCCCGGCAGGTGTCGCCAACGCTTCTGCTGCTGATAAAGCTCCCGGCACCACACCCGGCCTTCGATTAAGGCAAAAGAGCGCAACGCCCGCTCCAGGTCTTTGTCGGGACGTAACGGCTCGATCAGCACTGGCGGTTGCGCTGCTGGCGGCTCAGTGCGAAACCAATCCAGGCACGACCACAGGGCCGCGAACGGATTCGGGTCTTGGTCACCCGATTCTGGGCGGATCGGCGTCGGTTCATTCTCCAGCAGCAATTCATCCAACTCTCCCAGCAAGGTCTCGAGTTCCCTCGCGGTCCCCTGCTCCACCACACCAAGCACATCGCCCCATTCACTGCGCTGCAGTTCCCGACGCAAGACCGCGAACTCTTCCTCGTTCACCGCGTAACTGCGGAACCTGAGCTCCACCTGCCCGCGATAGCCATAACCGCCCCGGTTGCTGCGTTCGGGAATAGCACGGACTCGCAGCGAAATGATCACGATAGGCCAGCAGCGGCGATACCGCGATCCAAGCACGGTTCCCGGCAGTTCTCCGGCCGCGACGGCTTGCTCCAGGTCGGACAGGGGCGCCACTAACAAAACGAGTTCCAACAAGGCGGTATTGAAGGCCGTTACCAAGGAAGCGTTCGAACCCTGGCCAGACTCCTGGTTCGCTTGAAGCTGTGGCCGCACCCCGTTGACCTGCAGCTTAAGCAGATTCAACTCTGCACGCAGCAGGCCCCGATCCACCGCCATCCGCTGCCGCAATTCGCTTTCCGAATGGGTCAACCAGAAGTCAAACGCCCTCTCATCGTCCTCGAACGGCTCAGGGGTGATCATCCGATCCTCAGCTTCCTTTTGCCATTGCCGCTTCAACTGACGTAGTGCCGCTTCCCGAACCTCCAGTTCACTCGACCGCGAGCGCTCATAGATCTCTAATTGTTGTTTCTGTGTGCGCCACTTTTGCCACCGGGCTACAAGTTCCCGCGCCGTTTTGTGGATTTGTATTAGGGTCTTGGCAACATCCTGTTGTTGCTGGGTCAAACGGCGGTTTAAATCAAGCGAAAGTCCTGATCCGGGAGTCGCATTCACCGTATCCACCAGCTTTTCCACCCGCCACCCCTCGCGGGCCTCCAGATCGTCGAGCAAGTAGAAATAGACCGGTTCCAGCGGTTCCCCAGGGTCATCCAAAACGAGTGTGTGTTCCTGGATCGGAGCGGCTTGCGCTGCTGCCTGAAAATGACTGACCTGCTCCAAGGCCTCCAACGGCAGTGCGTTGGGCTCCCGCGGCTGCGCCTGCTCCGCCGCTTTGAGATAGGCCAGGCGGTCGCCTTGAGCCAATCCTTGATGAAGAACTCGCCGTACTGCCTTGCGTGCCTCCGGCTCACAAAAGATCTCCGGGTTAATCACGGCCATGAGATGTGGAATATCGGGCGCCATTCAACTTCCATCAGGATCTGTATCCTTAAATAGTTGTCGGTTCGCCTATCGTTCCAGTTCGCGAGCCACCGCCAACCCCGCCGCGGTCGCACGGTACAGCTTGCAACTGCGCAACCGGGTCACCCCCACGCAGGTAATGAGCTTTCTGGATTCCAGTTCCCGCACAGCTCGAAGCACTGGATTCAAACCCACTGGGTAGTCCTGGCGAATATGCTTACGGATCGATGATCCGGTTTGACCCTCCGGACGGCGAACCTCGACCTGCACCAACCCGAGGAGCACGCGTTTGCGGATGCGGGCACGCACCACCCACGCATATAAGCGCCAATCCAGGTCAGCCGGGACAGGCGCTATCGGGGTGCCGAACGCCGCAACTGCAGCTCTCCTCCCCGCGTCAGTCAAGGCGTATAGCCGTCCATTGTTCGACCGCTCATTCAGCGTCGAGGCCAGCCCTCGCTCCGTCATTTGGCGCATCAGAAACCAAACATCCCGCAGTTGCACGCGGGGCGCCCAGGCGCGTGCTGCCGCACATATCTCCGCAGCGGTCATCGGTTTTCTCAGCACCCTGGCTACCGCCGCCCGTTGTTTCCCGCGTTTCAACCATGCGCTGTTGCTATTCTGTAGTGACATCCCTTCTGTCACCACCGGTGGGTTAATAAACCTTTCGCTCGAACCGTTCGGAGCAGTTAGGGCGAGTTTCTCCGAAGCGAACCACCGCAAGACACTTAAATATCGAGAACTTCCGGAGGCTATGTACACGCACACTGAATACCTTGAAGTCGCTGCGAAAGTCGACGAACCAGCCGCCACCGATTTCGGTGGCTTGGAGGAGTTGCTTCACCTTCGCTCCCAGGTTCTGGAAACCAAGCTCAAGGTCCTTGCCGCCGAAGTGCTCGAGCGCTTCCAGTTACGCGATCAAAATCTTGAACTAGTCGACGCTCAACAGGAACGGGTACGGGCCGCGATGCCCCACCTGGTGCGCCAGGCCCGGTATCACTTGCGCGAGGCCCGCGATAACGCGCTCTTTTACCAACAGTCTTTTCAACTGGAAGAGGAACGCCGCTCCCAACGGATTGGTTGCTGGCAGGATGTTGCCCGCGTGATGCGCGATTTCCTTGATGTGTGGGAGGCACATCAACAAGCGACGGTGCGCAACCGTTTTCTCGAACATGCTGGATCGTGATCTCGATCGGTTGTGCCAGAGGTTGCGTCCCATATTGGGCCGGCGCGCTGACCAACTGTGGCAGGCTTACATCACCGCCGAGTCCCCGCGGGCCCACCTCGAGATGGCAGCCCTTATCCAGATGTTGGGCTTGAAGTATCTCACCACGGACAACTCTGAAGTGTTCCTCCCACCGCCGACACCCGATAGCATGAGCGGCGATTTTGCGCTGGGCCAGGTCTTTTATGGCCATCGTCCGAAAGGTTTTCTTTTCCTGCGTCCGGAAAATTTCGTCAAGCATATCGGCATCTTCTCCATTACCGGAGGCGGAAAGACCAATGTGGCACAACTGCTCCTGCTCGGACTGCTCGAAAAGCAAATCCCTTTCCTGGTCGTCGATTGGAAACGCAGTTACCATGCTCTCCGCTCCCTGGATCATCCCCAGGTCAGCCGCCTAAAGGTCTATTCGGTCGGCCGTAAGACCGGCAATGAGTTCAACTGGAACCCCCTCCGGGCCCCACCGGGAGTGCATCCCAAGACCTGGATCAGTGTCCTGGCCGAAGCCCTCGAGAAATCCCATATCTCCGGTCCTGGAGTCGCCGACGTCTTCATTGAATTGTTCGACAAGAAGTTCGCGGAGATGGGCGTCTATGGCGGCAAGGACTCCATGCTCCCGAATTTCTTCGACGCGCTGTCCGAGTTGGAACGTACGCGCTTTACCGGCCGCCGTATGCTGTGGCAGGACAGTTGCCTCAGGATTTTAAGAACCTTCACCTTTGGCCCCGCGGCCGGCGCGTTCAACGCCCGCAACCCGCTCCGACTGGAAGAGGTGCTCACTCAGGCTGCCGTCATCGAACTCGACCAGGAACTGCCCAAACCGCTGCGGGTTTTTCTGAGCGAAATCCTGCTGCGCTGGATTCACCTGTACCGCCTCGGTCAGGGTGAGACGGACGTTTTGCGCCATGTCACCTTTCTGGAAGAGGTACACAATCTTTTCCCCCGCAGCCAAACGGAAAAGCAAACCACCAATAGCTTGGAAAACGTATTCCGGGAAATCCGTAGCTTTGGCGAAGGAATTGTTAGCATCACCCAACATCCCTCCTTGATGCCGATTTACGCCCTGGGAAATTGCAACACCCAGATCTACCTTGGCCTGCAGCATGAAGAGGACATCTTTACCGCCAAGCGGGCCTTGTTCCTGGAGGACGGCGACGAAGTGTTCCTGGATCGGTTGCGCGTCGGTGAAGGCATCGTCAAAATCAAGGGCCGAGTCGCCCCCTGCCTGGTACGATTCCCCCTGGTTCCAATCTCCCGGGTGCAGGAGGATCACAGCTAGATGGAAAGACGAGTCTGGGTCCAGTCGGGCGTGGTGGAGGAACTGGATGCCAAGCAGGCACAACTGATTCGCTTGGTCCTGGAAAGGATTGAATTCTACTACCGAGAACTCCATGGCACCCGCCCTTGTTACCGCTATCCGCTAACTCTGTCCCGATTGATGAGGCTCTGCAATCGTAGCAGCCAGGCGGTAACTTCGGCGCTGCGCATTCTGGCCAATACCATTCCCCAGGGCAGCCAGGCCGAACCACCCGTCATTTACGACCGGGTGTCCGCTCAGAAAAATAAATCTCACCGCCCCTACCGCATTTTCCTGCGGCGAAAGTCTGATTGATTACACATAGTTATGTGTGGGGAACATCACCCCCATAATTCGGTTCTCCATCATGCAGACCGCCTCACAAAAACCGCCGATCGCACCAGGTCGTAATGGCAAAGTCTGCGTGCGATGAAGTCACAGCTTCAGTCTATCGATTCGTCTGTTCCATCTGGTCATCCGCTCAAGCCGCAACCCTACCCGTCAGTTTCAAAAACATTCCCGGAGCATTTTCCGATTGCAGCAACCAGTAATGTTTTTAACCGCTTCTGCCTAGGTACCGGATGCAACGCCAAAAACACACCAGTTCCGCAGGAGCCCCGCAGCCTGATCCACACTCCAGTGAGATCATCCGCCAGTTGGAATTGTTTCCAGTCGAGGTGCTGGAGGCGGCCCTGCTGGCTCTGCGCCTGCGCGAGGCCGAGGCAGTCAAATAAACCCAGCCGGCATTGGCGCACTGGGACACAAATGTCCCCTGCCGGGAAAAGGCCCGGGACTTTTCTGTCTCACTGCCGAAAGGCTTAAATACCCCCGCTCTTATCACCTTGATATGGCACAACGCATCCGCATCGACCACGGCAGTCTCGAATCCGGCACTCAAAAGGTCCTTCAGTGGAAGGTCCCCGAATCTGTCAAAGCCGAAGTGCTCCGGTTCCTGGACGATTTGGCCCTGGGCAAGGTGAACCGCGGCAAACGCATTTCACCCCTGCGCCAGCTTAAATACTTGCATGCGCTCCGGGTGCCGCTGGAGTTCATTCAAAAGCCAACGCAACAGATCACCTTGCCGGATATCGAAGACTTTGAAAGAGCCTTGGGAACGGGCCAACTGTGCTCGCGGCTAAGCGGCCAACCGTTCGCTCACAGCACGCAAGTGGATATGCGCATGCTGTTGCGTGTGTTCCTGCGATGGCGCTTGGGTACGGCCACGGCTGAGGTCTTGACAGGTTGGCTGGACACTCGTCATCGCCGGAAAACCCCGGATTATCTTAAAGAGGCCGAGGTGGAACGCCTTTATCGCCATTGCCGAACCGCCAGGCAACGGTTTCTGATCGCGGTGCTGTTCGATAGCGGCGCCAGGGCGGAGGAATTTCACAATATTCGTTTCGAGGATATCTACCTGCCGGAGGGCAAGGAGAATTTCGTGCGGATCGCGCTCAAGGAGGAATACTCCAAAACTTTGGGAAGGACCATCGCCCTGTACTGGAAATACTCCCTGGAAGCAGTGAAGGAATACCTGACGGAACGCATTACTGCGGGGATCAAGCCGGCGGAACCGGTCTTCGGCGGCAATTACGCAGCCACCCGAAAATTCCTGCAGCGCTTGGGCCGCAAGGTGATTAACCGACCCGTGCATTATCACTTGTTCCGGCATTCTTCCACCACCCACTACGCCACCCAACTCAATCGGCAGGAATTGTGTTATCGATACGGGTGGAAATTCAGCAGCAACATGCCGGACATTTACATCTCTCGCGCCGGCATGCAGACCAAGAATCTCGACGAGAAGTTTGCCCAGACCGAGCTGAGCACCGTCAAAGAGGAGTTGCACCGTGTGGAACAGGCAGTCCGGATCAAGGACGAACGGATACAACACCTGGAAGACTCTTTGCAACTCCTCCACCAAAACCTCGATGCAGTCGCCCGAGTGTTGCGTCTGAATCCTTCTCCTGGAGAAATCGAAGCCGTGCTCCGCAAACAACGGGACCGCTAAGTGTTCGAAGCGGTGTCCAGATGATCCGCGTTGGCGAAGCGGCAAGCTGTTTGGGTAGAGCCTGTCCCCAATGTTCGATGAGTCTGTGGTGACTGGAGGCTATTTGATTCGGCCGAGAACCAAGAATGGTCGTTTTCTCCCCCATTCCCCCAAAATCGTGGTGTT
>DIXK01000013.1:18262-34737 GCA_002428665.1 Verrucomicrobia subdivision 3 bacterium UBA6082 | reverse complement strand
CTTCAATGCCAAACACAACTGATCTGCAATTTGAGATGTCCCGAAACGCGGCCCGCCCACCACGGAGCGCCGGTCTGTGCCCGGCTTAAACCTCACCCCACATCTGCGTCCCCCCCACTCACCGTTGGACGTTCGATGTTCGACCTTACCGTTGCGGGGTCGGAAGCACTTATTGTTTTCTGTGCTTGACCCCCGGTTTGATGGGTACACGATGAGCTTGAGGCCATGCATAACCATGACCAGAGCCTGGCCGCATGAGAAGAGAGAGGTGTTTACCGGGGAGATTCAGGAAACGCCATAATAGAGCTAATCGTGATTGAGTCTGCGACAAAGTTCGCGGTAAATCCAGGCCTTGCCCACGCCTTCCTTTCACCCGCCCCATCACAGATACTGCCATCCCCAATCCCCGCCTTTATCGTCGTGGCCCTTCGGGGTTGGGACGCCGCCGTCATCCTTCACATCCCATCCCACGGACCAGATCGCATATCTTCCGTTTGCCGTTCGCCCAAATCGGTAGGGATCGCCGGTGAACGGGTCGCTGGGCATTTCGGTCAGGAATTCAGGGATTAGCCGCTCCAGCTTTTCCGGGTAGCCCGCGTGTTTGAGGTGGTAACGTTCAAGTCCGCAGGCGAGTTTTATTTGGTCCCGGGTTACCTGCGCCCGGCAAGAGTTGCGGATGGCATCCTTCATTTTCGGTATAGCCATTGAGCAGAGAATCGTGTGCTGAAGGACGTGCTTTAGCCTCCCGGCCTTTAGCCGCTCCGAAACAGCGGAACTCGCTGACTCCAGTTGGCTGGGGTTGATCCGGCCCTTGCCTGAGTCGGGAAAAGCCGAGGATAAGATGGCGTCCCAGAACCTCGCATAATTTAACTTGTCCAGGTCTACCCATCCACTGAGCAGCGGTGGTAACCCCATTTTGACGAACTCCCGCCGATTCCCGCTGATCACTCTCCAGAGATTGAAGTCGCGTTTTGCCCGGTCAAAGAGTGGAAGCATGGCAGCCCGCTCAGAGACCAGGAGACCATGGCAATTCGCGATCAGGTCATCCTCGCCCAGCATCTCCTGAAGTTGTTTCAACTCAGAGTCCGTGAACTGTTGCAACGCCAAGCCTTCCCAGGGGAATCGCAGACCGATTGTTAACGTGGCCACGTGCCCAATATGGCTGATCAGTAGAGGGTCGTTTCTCAGGGATTCGCTGAGGCAAAGCAACAGATCCAAGTCTCTTAAAGCAGCGGCATTGTGGCCGGCTGCCAGTTCGGCGGCGGCCTTTACTCTCAGCATCCGGGCCATATTGATGCAGGCGAAGACCCTCGGGGCGAGGTGAAGCAAGGAAACCTCGCTCGGATCCCAAAAAGGATACAACGGATCGGGCCGGTGACACGCGGCGCGCACCTGCTCGAAGAAGGCCTCATCCGCCTTGAAGATCTCCAGCACGACCTCGGCCGCACGCGCCCGGTCCGTGGCGTTGGTGTTGCCGTAGACGATCTTGAATCCCTCCGCCCTAAGAGCGTTCGGTGTTTTTCCCGACTTCAACGCCTCGATGGCCTGTTCCCAGGCAACCAGATCCTCGAACTCGTCGTCAACGACGCTGGAAGTCAGAAGTTGGCATGCCTGATCGAAGGTTCTGTCGGATGGGAATTCTCTGTCGTTTATCGGCTCCGCGGTGAGTGGGCGTTTCGGCCAGTCGGTCCGCCAATCCAGTGGCACGCCTTTCGCCTTTGCTTCCTGCTCATATTTCTTCCAGGCCCTGTTGCCGCGCCAGTTCTCAAACACATAGAACATGATCGCGAACCCCACGATGATCAGCAGGGAAATCACGATGCGGCGGAGCCAGGAGCGTCCAGGAGACGGTTTTTCTTCCGAAACGATGGGGGAGGCGGTCATGGGCTTTGGCATTCGGTGAGCGGGCGAGTTTTTTGGGTGAGTGGAGAGGAATATCTGGCGCGCCGCAGCAGTCAACCTCGTGCTGGGCAGCCCAAGCGACGCAGGTGCAGGTTTGCATCGCGAAAAGTGGACGATTCTGACTCGGCTCCACGGCGCGAATATCACGCGAATGAAAGCTGGAAGGCAAGCAGAAAAACCCGTCCCAACGCTTATGCTCATACAGCGCCCAGGCCACGGTCACAGGGGTGCACATGGAGCGGGTGAGCGGCTTCAGTTCCGCCAGCGTCGTGTCTGAACCCGGAGGAGCGGGTCTACAGCGCTTACGGCGAACTGGTGCAGTTGCGCACGTTCCGGGGCGGCACGGGCTGGAGCGCCCCCGCGTGGCCTGCCGCCACCGCCGGGGCCTACGATACCACCACCTGGGGGTACCAGGAGCACAGCGGCTTGCTCACCAGCAAGACCGACGCCGCCGGGCGGGCGGTCTCGTTCACTTACCTGGACGGAATCCTGCACAGCCGATCCTGGGCGCGCAGCACGGGCGGCAACCCCGTCACCAACGCGTTTGGTTACACCCTGTTTGGCGACCTGGCCTTCCTGGAATACAGCGACGGCACGCCGTCGGTGTACTACCACAACTACAACCGGGCCGGGCTGCCCCGGCAGATTGTGGATGCCGCCGGCGAAAACGAACTGGTCTACGACCACGCCAGCCGGCTGGTGCTCACGACCAACGTCAACGGCCTGCTCGCGGGCCTCGCGGTGAGCAACCGGTTCGACGGGGTGCACGGGCGGAGCCTGCTGCAAGTGCTGGGGGCCTCGACGCCGGTGGCGCATGCCTTTGCCTACGACAATTACGGGCGGCTGGGCAGTGTGGCCAGCGGGGTGTTCTCCGCGGGGTACGGGTATCTGGGGGATTCGGACTTGCTCCGGACCACCACTTGCAAGAGTAACAGCACCCCTATTCTGACCACCACCCGCTCGTGGGACTACGGGATGCGGCTGGGGGCGATCCTCAACGAAGTCGGCGGGGTCAACGTGTCGTCCCACAGCTACGATTACGACACGGCCAACCGGCGGATCGGGGCGCGGCTGCAGGTCGGGTCGTTCTGGGTCTACGACTACAATCACCGGGACGAACTGACCGGGGCGCGGCGGTATTGGTATGACCTGATGCCGGTGGCAGGCCAGCAGTTTGGGTTTGATTACGATAACATTGGAAACCGGAAGACCGCGCAGTTCGGGGGCGATGGCAGCGGGTTGAACCTGCGGGGCATCGGTTACGCGGTCAACAGCCTCAACCAGTACACCACCATCACCAACCTGGGGTACGCGAACATCCTGGGCGCCGCCCTGGCGACCAACGGGGTCTGGGTGAACCACGGGTTGGCCGAGCGCAAAGGGGAGTATTTCCGCAGGGAGCTGAGTGTGGCGAATGCGAACGGCCCGTTGTGGACGAACGTGGCGGTGGCGTCGGCGGGAATGACCAATGGCGGGGGGCTCATCGTGCCGGACGACCGGCAGACGCTGGTGTATGACCTGGACGGGAACCTTGCCTTCGACGGGACCTGGAGTTGTGAATGGGATGGTGAGAACCGGCTGAAAACTATGAGCATGACCGACGTCGCGACCATTCCGGATCCACAGCGCAAGCGGCTGGAGTTTGGATATGACCACATGAGCCGGCGCATCTCGAAGGTGGTCAAGACCTGGAACGGGAGTTCGTTTACCAGTCCGGTGACGAACCTCTTTGTCTATGACGGCTGGAACCTGCTGGCGGTACTGACCTCCGACCTCGGACTTCTGACCTCTTTCACCTGGGGTCAGGATCTGAGTGGCACGATGGATGGAGCCGGCGGAGTCGGAGGATTGCTGATGGTGGTGCGGCACAGTTCGCCCAGCACCCATTGTTTCGTGGCGTTCGATGGGAACGGGAATGTTACCACGCTCCTGAATGCCGTGAGCGGAGCGGTGGAAGCGCGGTATGAATATAGTCCGTATGGGGAGATTCTGCGCACCACCGGACCGTTGGCATCGAACAACCCATTCCGGTGGAGCACGAAGTTCTGGGATGAAGAGAGTGGGTTGGTTTATTATGGGTATCGGTATTACTCGCCATGGTTGGGAAGGTGGGTCGGGAGGGATCCGGCAGAGGAGAATGACGGTCTAAATCTTTTTTCATTGGCCAGAAACAATCCGGTCAATCGCTATGACAAAGATGGGCGGGTTGCGCCATTGTTACTCGCAGCATGGGCGGTTGCTGAAGTGGTTCTCTTGGCTTGGGACACTTATGAACTCATAGATACCCTCACAGATCCCGAGAGCACCGTTGGAGATAAGCTCTTACAATCGAGCACCTTCGTTGTAGGTGCTGTAGGCCCAGGAGGCGGTTATACCGTAGGCGCGAAGCGTATAAGTGCGGCTGCAAAAAGGTTTGATTGGGAGGAAATCTTCTCGGGGCACATGAAAGCTGGATCCCGCGTAAAAACTGGCAAGAAGGGGGATTTGTGGCCAGAGCACTGGACTGAGAAAGATGTTAAGAACACCGTTAAAGGTGCATGGGAAACCCGCAAAAAGGTGCAAACTCAAATCGACGGTGTCACCGGAGAAGTGCGAGAAATGTATCGAGGTGTTGACAGAAACGGTAACGTCGTTGAATTTTGGTTCAATAAAACAACAGGCACTGTTGAAACTGCTTACCCCAAAGGAACCCAGAGGTTACCGTGAAACTGATTACAGTATTTGACAGGAAAGAATTACTCCGGCGTTTCGCGAGGAAGCAAAGACCTTTGTTCTCGATCTTCTTCAGGCTTCAGGGGAATCGTTCTTATCCGAGCGATGATTGGCATGATTTTGGTTGTGTCTTGATGGGGTGGTGGCTGTCAGAATTGCTCAATCTGCAAGGTGGTTCGAAACATGCCAGGTTGGCCTTTATGGAAGGGCCCCACGCTCTTCATTTGAAGTCGAAGGGACGCCTCTTGCTCGTCAGCGGTGAGGACGGGACGCAGTTTGATAAAGTGCCGGTCGGGTCTTTGGAGGCGGAGTGGTGCAGCACTGCGGAGAAGGCAGCAGACTTCTTCCTTAGGAACGAGGTTTTTCCAAAGGAAGCAGAGAACATGAGAATAGGAATTCGACTTCTTTGCGAGAGAGGTGCAGCCAATAGCTAATTGGGTGGGAAGGCTCGCGGCGATTACGGGCGGCTGGGCAGTGTGGCCAGCGGGGTGTTCTCCGCGGGGTACGGGTATCTGGGGGATTCGGACCTGCTCCGGACCACCACCTGCAAGAGCAACAGCACCCCTATTCTGACCACCACCCGCTCCTGGGACTACGGGATGCGGCTGGGGGCGATCCTCAACGAAGTCGGCGTGGTCAACGTGTCGTCCCACAGCTACGACTACGACACGGCCAACCGGCGGACCGGGGCGCGGCTGCAGGACGGGTCGTTCTGGGTCTACGACTACAATCACCGGGACGAACTGACCGGGGCGCGGCGCTATTGGTATGACCTGATGCCGGTGGCAGGGCAGCAGTTTGGGTTTGATTACGATAACATAGGGAACCGCAAGACCGCGCAGTTCGGGGGTGATGGCAGCGGGTTGAACCTGCGGGGCATCGGTTACGCGGTCAACAGCCTCAACCAGTGCACCACCATCACCAACCTGGGGTACGCGAACATCCTGGGCGCCGCCCTGGCGACCAACGGGGTCTGGGTGAACCACGGGCTGGCCGAGCGCAAAGGGGAGTATTTCCGCAAGGAGCTGAGTGTGGCGAATGGGAACGGCCCGTTGTGGACGAACGTGGCGGTGGCGTCAGCGGGAATGACCAATGGCGGGGGAATCATCGTGCCGGACGACCGGCAGACGCTGGTCTATGATCTGGACGGGAACCTGACGTTTGACGGCACGTGGAGTTATGAATGGGATGGTGAGAACCGGCTGAAAGCGATGAGCATGACCGACGTCGCGACGATCCCGAATCCACAGCGCAAGCGGCTGGAGTTTGGATATGACCACATGAGCCGGCGCATTTCGAAAGTGGTCAAGACCTGGAACGGGAGTTCGTTCACCAGTCCGGTAACGAACCTCTTTGTCTATGACGGCTGGAACCTGCTGGCGGTACTGACCTCCGACCTCGGACTTCTGACCTCTTTCACCTGGGGCCAGGAACTGAGTGGCACGATGGACGGAGCGGGCGGAGTCGGAGGGTTGCTGATGGTGGTGCGGCACAGTTCGCCCAGCACCCATTGTTTCGTGGCGTTCGATGGGAACGGGAATGTTACCGCGCTCCTGAATGCCGTGAGCGGAGCGGTGGAAGCCCGGTATGAATATAGTCCGTATGGGGAGATTCTCAGGACCACCGGGCCGCTGGCATCGAACAACCCGTTCAGGTGCAGCACGAAGTTTTGGGATGAGGAAAGCGGGTTGGTGTATTACGGGTATCGGTATTACTCGCCATGGTTGGGAAGGTGGGTCAACCGGGATCCGATTGAGGAAGGGGGAGGAAGCAATCTTTCTGGCTTCTGCCAGAATAGTCTTTGAATCGCTACGACAAAGACGGAAGGATTGCGCCTCTGTTGGCCGCGGCATTAGTCGTCCTTGAGGTTTCCTTGATGGCGTACGACGTCTACGATGCCATAGACACGATCACCGATCCCGAAGCAGACAGCACAGATGTTTTGCTGAGTCTCGGGGGCCTTGCTGGTGGTACGGCCGCTCCTGGTGGTGGCTATGGTAAAATGGCCAAGGTCACCAGGGGAATCTGGAAAACATCCCAGCAGTAAGTGCGGAAGTTCAAGCACGCGGCCGACTTTGGGGTGGCCGGTGACTGCAACCCGATGAACGTGCTGAAATTCAGGCGCGCAATTTCCGAGCACAGGAAGGCGGCGAACACTGTAAGAATCTCTGGAAAATACCGTGGTGATGGGGGGCTGAGGGACGTGGACTACTTTCTCGACCCCAAAAGTGGTTTGGTTGCCATTTACGACAAGAAGGGGAATTTCGTTAGTGCTTGGAAGGCCAGTGCCGACCAAGTACAACAGATTACTAAAGAGAACTACTTGTGGTGAACCTTATGGATCGACAAGAAACGATCAATCACATTGAAGATTGCCTGAACGGTAGAATCTCAGCCGACGAGCTTAGTAAGTGGTACTTTCCGATATTCAAGTCCCAACCTCTTGGGACGCCTGAGGTGGAGTACAGGATCTATTCAGCGCTTTTCTTGGACTTGGACGAATATCTACCCCCGGCCCTTCTGCATCTAAAAACCGAGTATGATATCGACGAGAATGAATTGCGCAAACGCCTTGTCGAACACGTGTCCCGCCTGAAAGCGCTTGGTTGACGGCGAGGTTGCGAGGTCGATCTCCCTGCGCTTGAACAATCAGGAGGAGACGTGTTGGCGACGCTTGTTATGTTCGACGTTTTGAATGACGCGGGACAATTCTTTGCCGAATTGGGACCTTAATATCCAATCTGATGCATGCCAATTTATTGCTCACAGTGTCGTGTGGAAAGGTTCGTCGGCAGGCTATAACCGACATTCTTACAATCGATCCAACAGCACTTCGCCGTGCTGTGAGGCGGTTGTTAATGCTGCACGGAAGAACCAACCACGAAATCTGGGAAAACGAAACATCTGTGTGGCAACTTGAGGCGAGTACCGGTTCGGGTGACATAAATGGAGCAATCAAGAGGATACTGTCTAAGTTACCGAATGACTTTCCTGAGCGCCTGCAAAAGCTGCCGAAATCACACGTCAGCCTATCGATCGCAGTTGTGCAATCAGGACGTTTTCAGTGCCTCAAACTGGCAAACGGGAATTTAGCAAAACTCAAAGCTATTGGTGCCTCGCTGCAAATACTGTTGTTCTCACAGAAGCAATACTCCAAGTGGAAAGGGCTCCATTCCTGAACGGCCCGTTGTGGACAAACGTGGCGGTGGCGTCAGCGGGAGTGACCAATGGCGGGGGGCTGATTGTGCCGGATGACCGGCAGACGCTGGTGTATGACCTGGACGGGAACCTTGCCTTCGACGGCACCTGGAGTTATGAATGGGATGGTGAGAACCGGCTGAAAGTCATGACCATGACCAACGTCGCCACGATCCCAAATCCACAGCGCAAGCGGCTGGAGTTTGGGTATGATCACATGAACCGGCGCATCTCGAAGGTGGTCAAGACCTGGAACGGGAGTTCGTTTACCAGTCCGGTGACGAACCTCTTTGTCTATGACGGCTGGACCGAACTCAACACTCTGCACTCTTCACTTTGCACTTATCTGTGGGGTCAGGATCTGAGTGGCACGATGGACGGAGCGGGGGGAGTCGGAGGGTTGCTGATGGTGGCGCGGCAGGCTTCGCCTAGCACCAATTGTTTCGTGGCGTTCGATGGAAACGGGAATGTTACCGCGCTCGTGAACGCCGTGAGCGGCGCGGTGGAAGCGCGGTATGAATATAGTCCGTACGGGGAGATTCTGCGGGCTACCGGGCCGTTGGCAGCCGCGAACCCGTTCCGCTGGAGCACGAAGTTCTGGGATGAGGAAAGCGGGTTGGTTTATTATGGATATCGGTATTATTCGCCGGAGTTGGGAAGGTGGATCGGGAGGGATCCGGTTGAGGAGGGCGCGTGTTTAAATCTCTACGTTTTCGCAAATAACCTCCCTACAACGGAAGTCGATGCAGACGGGAGATGGAACGGGAAAGCAATATTTATTGCTTTCATGATAAGTATTACTAAGCTTACGGGCGGCAACATCACCAGCGCAACGCTTTGGCTTGAAAGGAAGACTCGGCTTGAGCAAACCTACAAAGAACTAAACCGGAGCGCCTCTACGGGAAGAAGGCGAGGGAAGTCTGGCGGGTCTGGACTCGGGACGGGGGTGGCGGCGTACTTGGGGCTTGTATCGATGGAGGCGATGTACCGAGCGATGGCCGCAGCGGGGAACTTGGAGTTTGGACTGTCCTCAGACGATCGCACGCAGCAGCACCTGCAGTCGTTCTTTCACCAACTTGAAAAAGGAGAGACTGTGTGGGCTGAACTGGATGCTCTCGTTGCTGCCGCGGAGATGACCGGTGGGGAGGCTTCCGCAGCGCTCACCGCATGGACAACTTTTTCTACCGCAGGGGATGCTTTTGTTGAGTTTGGCGACGGGTTGTAGAAGATAGACCACGCTGCCTATTTATGCTCCCCAACAAGCTATCATATTCGGTTCGCTCCTTTCTTAATCTAAGCCCTATGGTGCCGGCCGCAATGTTCCACGGTACCGCGAGATTTGTGCTGCCAAGCCGTGTTTGCCATGGCACTCGGTTGGTTTCCGCGCTGCCAGACGGGATCGAATCATTTACCCTGCTGATTAATGACGCCTTGGCCTTAGTTATGGTGCATGCCCCGGTGCATTACACCCGTATTCGCAGGGAGGTTCGCACTATCATCGAAATGCCGTCGTTCGCTGCAGGCCAGTATTTTAGGCTCTTGAAAGTGTGCATAATTGACCCAAGCAAGTTTATCAACAAACAGGATCGACCCTACATTATCAAGGCTACTGCAACGGTCTTGGTGCACCTAGCGACACATGGCTCCCTGTATTCGCGCCGCATCTTGGCAACCAGGTCGAATGCGGTCAGAATAGAAAGCATTTGCTACCGTAAAATGGAGCTTTTCGCCCGTCGCCTAGGCCTTACATTCCCCGCTCTTGGCGATGTGAACCTAAGACCACCTACCCTGTTCGGCCGGCTTCGGACCCCGCCTTTCCTTCTCAGACCTTTCGATAGACGCTAATTGAAAGTCATGACCATGACCAACGTCGCCACGATCCCGAATGCACAGCGCAAGCGGCTGGAGTTTGGCTATGACCACATGAACCGGCGCATCTCGAAGGTGGTCAAGACCTGGAACGGGGGTGCATTCACGAGTCCGGTGACGAACCTGTTCGTTTACGACGGCTGGAACCTGCTAGCGGTGCTGACGTCTGACCGCGGACTTCTGACCTCTTTCGCCTGGGGCAATGATCTGAGCGGGACGATGGGGGAGGCGGGAGGAATTGGCGGATTGCTGCTGGTGACGACGCATGGGTCACCCGGCACCAACGCCTTTGTGGGGTATGACGGCATCGGGGACGTGACAGCGCTTGTGAATTCTGTTAGCGGCGCGGTGGAAGCGCGGTATGAATTCAGTCCGTTTGGCCAACCGACGCGAGCAACAGGGCCTATCGCGGCAGTGAATCCTTTTCGGTTTGGTACAAAGTACTGCGACCAAGAAACCGGTCTGATAAACTATGGCTATCGGTACTATGATCCTGTCCAAGGAAAGTGGTTAGCGAGAGATCCAGCGGCCGAAAATGGGGGGAACAATCTGCATGCATTCGTTGCCAATAACCCTGTCAATTTTGTGGAAATTGGAGGCGCGATCCCAAAGCCGCTCATCAGCATCGGAGAGTTTCATCCAGACAAGATCAAGGTCATGGAATCCTGGTTTCATCAAAACACCCGCGCCTCGCTGCAACGTGTTCGGCACTTCAACGAAGTCGTAGAAGGGGGGCGCGAGTGGGGCCAAATGATCGGTATAGGGGCCGTGCATTTGTTCGAGGCCGGACTTAAGACGTACGAGTTAATCAGACACCACGACAAGGCGGCGGAGGATCTCGCAACGAACGGGCTTGATTTCTACAGGCATCGTTTGGCGGGCGATGTTGCATGGGCTGATTTGGACGCTGTAGGCGTTGCAGCGAGCCTCATAGAGATGAGCGGAGACTACGTGCTTGCGTATGCGGTCCTCGATAGGTTGTTGCTCATGAATTAGCGTAGAGGCCCCGCAAAGATCATCAGGATCGAAAAGATGCGATTCTATACACTATGGTGGTTGTGCCTAGCGGGCTTGCTCTCGGCGCTGGCCGTGCTTTGGCTGGTATCACGCGTGTCAAGCCTCGATTTTGACCTCCATTCGCCTGTGAAAGAAAGTTGCCTGGCGTTTTTTGTGAGTCTTGGACAGGCTTGCACGATCTGCTTCTTTTCAGACATGTTTGTGGCAGTGGGTAGACCGCCTTACCTCATTCTTGCCGCTCTGTTGTCTCTCGGTGCCTACCAAATTGGCCCACCACAGGCTTTGGGGCTTCCATGAGACGGTTTTGCTAATCCTTACTCAGGAAGCACTATGCGGTGCCTTGTTGTCACTGCTGTCCGGGAGATTCCTGACTGCTTGCTTGTGCGTAGGCATGCTTGCCGCTTTTCTCACTTTGATGGCATTGGTCGCAAACGCGTTCGACAAGGCGTGAACCTACCGGAGAATCCAACAACCGCAGATGGTCTCGAAAAGCAGACCATCGCAGATCTGAGGCGAGCGGGTTTTGAGGAAGACCAGCTACGGATTGCACTGATTAGATACTTCGCGTCAGGACTTCTAATGGGTTTGTCAAGCGGTGTTCTTCTCGACATGCTCTTTAAGCAACCTGGCTGCATCGCCGCGAAAGCAGTGTTTGCCGAGGTTCAAGCGAAGAGGCTCTTCAGCATCGCGCAGCAGTTGCCCCTCTGCGATATCCTTAGTGAGGCCATGCGACTCAGGGGGCACGCATTCATTGATGGTGAGGAGGTTTAGCCAAATGATGGACAATTACGGGCGGCTGGGCAGTGTGGCCAGCGGGGTGTTCTCCGCGGGGTACGGTTTCTGGGGGATTCGGACCTGCTCCGGACCACCACCTGCAAGAGCAACAGCACCCCTATTCTGACCACCACCCGCTCGTGGGACTACGGGATGCGGCTGGGGGCGATCCTCAACGAAGTCGGCGGGGTCAACGTGTCGTCCCACAGCTACGACTACGACACGGCCAACCGGCGGACCGGGGCGCGGCTGCAGGACGGGTCGTTCTGGGTCTACGACTACAATCACCGGGACGAACTGACCGGGGCGCGGCGCTATTGGTATGACCTGATGCCGGTGGCGGGGCAGCAGTTTGGGTTTGATTACGATAACATAGGGAACCGCAAGACCGCGCAGTTCGGGGGTGATGGCAGCGGCTTGAACCTGCGGGGCATCGGTTACGCGGTCAACAGCCTCAACCAGTACACCACCATCACCAACCTGGGCTACGCGAACATCCTGGGCGCCGCCCTGGCGACCAACGGGGTCTGGGTGAACCACGGGCTGGCCGAGCGCAAAGGGGAGTATTTCCGCAAGGAGCTGAGTGTGGCGAATGGGAACGGCCCGTTGTGGACGAACGTGGCGGTGGGGTCTGCGGGAGTGACCAATGGCGGCGGAATCATCGTGCCGGACGATCGGCAGACGCTGGTGTATGACCTGGACGGGAACCTTGTCTCCGACGGGACTTGGAGTTATGAATGGGACGGTGAAAACCGGTTGAAAGTCATGACCATGACCGACGTCGCGACCATCCCGAATCCGCAGCGCAAGCGGCTGGAGTTTGGATATGACCACATGAACCGGCGCATCTCGAAGGTGGTCAAGACCTGGAACGGGAGTTCGTTCACCAGTCCGGTGACGAACCTCTTTGTCTATGACGGCTGGAACCTGCTGGCGGTGCTGACCTCTGACCGCGGACTGCTGACCTCTTTCACCTGGGGTCAGGATCTGAGTGGCACGATGGATGGAGCGGGCGGAGTCGGAGGATTGCTGATGGTGGTGCGGCACGGGTCACCGAGCACCAATTGTTTCGTGGCGTTCGATGGGAACGGGAATGTTACCACGCTCCTGAATGCCGTGAGCGGTGCGGTGGAAGCGCGGTATGAATATAGTCCGTATGGGGAGATTCTGCGCACCACCGGACCGTTGGCATCCGCGAACCCGTTCCGGTGGAGCACTAAGTTTTGGGATGAGGAGAGCGGGTTGGTTTATTACGGTTATCGGTATTACTCGCCAAGCTTGGGGCGGTGGGTCAGCAGAGATCCGGCGGAAGAAGCCGGGGGTGAAAACCTCTACCAGTTCGTCAAGAATTCGCCGCTTCAAGCTGTCGACCCAGATGGACGGACCGCACAACAGCTGCTGATGCTGGGATGGGCTGGCGCCACCGCCAATTTAGCGGACCAGTTGTTCAATCTATCGAGCTTCACGTCGTTCGGGAAATATGGGTTTGGCAAAGCCGGAACATGCTTGCAGGCATGGGCGGTGGGTTTGTCGATGCAGGTTGATGCCGTATTAGGAGGGAGGCTGCTGAAGAATGCAGGCGGTTGGGGGACGTTTTCCACCCTGTTTGGCTTTGGGGCGGGTGTTGGTGCAGTTCCTCAGGTTAGACTCAACCGGCAGCAGTCGTTGGCTGCGGCTGCACTTGCTGGAAGACTTGGAGCTGTTGCTGCCATCGGCGAAGCAGCGACAACCCAGTTGAGAGGGGGTGGGGGTGGGGGTGGCGAAATTGGGAACGCCGCGTATGGCTTCCTTCAGGCTGCGAGACGGGGAGATACGGCGTATGCTGACCTTGATGCTGCGCTGCTGGGAGCAGCAATCGGGCGGCAGCAGGCGAGGCCTGATAGCTGGTCCGGGCGGATCAACATAGCTGGGATGTTTTTTGACTTGGTCAACGGAGATGCCGCGAATGCTTTCTCCCGCCTCGGCAGTTACCAGGCGATGAATGCTTGGGATATGGCAGTTGAGATGGAGGATCTTGTTGAGGGGATGTGAATTTCAAAGGTAACGACATGATGCGCGCTTTCAAAGCATTAACCACAACCAACTTATTACTGACAGCCCTGGTGGTGGTGGGTTATCTGGTCTACGGTTTGGCGGGTGGACTCCCCATCAACGAACGTTTCTTGGGCTGTGGGCCGGGGGGCTTAAGTCGTGGTACTGATCCAACGACGGCTCCCTGGGTTTTCGCAGTAATTATCGAAGCCGTGATTGTGATAACGTTCTTCTACAGCCGGTTTGCAGACGGGGATATGAAAGGACACAGAATACTCTGCGCAGTAGTTGGCGTGATCGAGGTTGGTGGTTTGCTGATGGGGCATCTTCCCAATTACGATCCCTTGGGGGCGGTGGGATCACCCTCCGTGGGAATGCCGTTTTTTGATAGGGTGTTGGCATGGTATGTTGCTTGGTCGCACATCGGGTATGCCTTGATCGGGCCAAACGAATGATGACGATGTTGACGCATTGAATGCTTGGGACATGGCACTTGACATGGAAGATTTTCTCGAAGGAATGTGAACCAATCTGAGGAGGTCCCATGCGGCGCGCTTTAGCTGCACTTTTCACCGCTAATCTACTGCTCGCGATAATGGTCGTTGGAGTTTATATTGCCTACGGGTTCGCATCGAGCCAGCCAATCGACCAACACTTCCTCGGTTCTGGGCCAATGCGGATGGGAAGGGGTGCTGACCCCATGGTCTCTCCCTGGGTAGCAACAGCGATCGTCGAAGGTGCCATCCTAGTCACATTTCTGCTGGGATTGTGGGCCGAGTGGAACCCGAGCCAACACAGGTTCTTCTGTGGGGTGTTCGGTGTGTCGTGGCTGTTCATTCTCCTCATCCAGTCTCTGCCCCGGCGGATCGTCTTTCCAGAGGACTCTGCGACACGTGCACTTGTGCCAGGAGTCGATAACTTTCTGGCATGGTATGTCTGGGGCTCGCACTTGGCATATGGTCTGTTTGGGCCATGCGCGGATTGACGGTGGCAACAATTGCGCGAGGTTCATGGCTGAGCGATCAACCCAACAGCATTTGATTCGGTGCATCGAGAAGGGCGAGTTAGCCCGAGTTGAGGCACTCTTGCGTGCCGGGGCCGAGGTAAACTTTTGTGCCACCGATTCGGATGAGGTGACGCCTTTGAATGTAGCAATTCAGGCCAACCAGTTGAGCGGACTTCGTTTGCTCATTCAAGCCGGCGCGGACGTTAATTGCGCAGGGAGGGTGAGCGGCAAAACCCCGTTGATGCTGGCGCTGGAGAAGCCTGTGGTCATGCGGGAATTGATCTTGGCCGGGGCCGACGTCAATGTGCGGACACTTCCCCGGGAGCACGTGTCACTTTCCGGTGGCCGCCGTGATTGGCGTGGGGGTGACACGGCGCTGCATTTGGCGGCGGCGGCGAACCATGTTGAAGCTGTAAAGTTGTTGATTCAGGCCGGTGCTGACGTGGAGGCACTCAACGAAAGCGGCGCCGCCCCACTCGATGTCGCTCTGCGTGTCGGCAGTGTGACGGCGGCCGCCACCGCCCTGGTGGAAGCAGGTGCCCGCCTCACTCCTGAACGACTGGAAGCGATGCATAGCGGCTCGCATGCCCCGCACTCGAACTTGTGTTTTCTGTCGGAGGTGGGGGAGTTGGCCAGCGCGCCGCCCAAAGTGGTTCACAATTCACCAGTTACCACCCCTCCCCGGCAGACGATGGGTGAAGCCGACGCTCTAAGGTGTCCACCGTGTGGATGTCTCGTCCATAGCCGAAAAGCCAGGCTTTGTGGTAACTGTGGGAGGAATCTGGATCCGGATTTGAGCTTGAGCGATAGCCAGGCGCGAATGATCGATGACCAGAGGAAATGGGCGCGTGATTTGGCGGACGCGTTCGGCTCTTTGAGCGATGCGCCGGGTTCCGCACCCCGCACCACCAGTTCCGCGGATTCGGAGGCAGCTTGCGGGAGCTTTAGTCCTAGCGAGGCCATCAGGAGGTTCTCGCATGCCGCCGCGTTTAACCACCGCGATCGTCCCAACTTTGCCCTTCACTTGGTAGGGTATGGTTTCCTGCTGGCCATAAGCGTGTCGATCTTGGAAGGCGTAGGAGAAACGCCACCGATTCTGCTGTTGCTAATGGCGGGGATCTTCGGCATAGCCAGTTACCGAGCGTGGCATCGCAGCTCGCCGTTTTGTCCTCAGTGCAGACAGAACATAAGGACTTGCGTGGCCGGGCATTGTCATGTGTGCGGAAAGCGGTTAAAGGACCAGCGATGCGTTGAGTGCGGGGTATATGGCTCGTTTTGGGGTGGCGTTTCCCTTGCCTGGGCCAAGATGGGGAATTACCGGAGGATTACGTACTGTCCTGCTTGTGGAGTGTACCTCGATAGCAAGACCACCCGTTGGAGAGCCGACCACATTTAGCAGCGGCGCGGGGGAGAACAGGGGCGGCACGGCGTCGGTGCATTACAACAACTAGAATCGGGCGGGGCCGTCCCGCCAGATTGTGGATGTAAAAGGGTCACCCATAGTTTGGTTCGGTCCAGGCTTTACTTCCTTGGCCTGCGAGCTGAGTCGTTGTTGTTTGAACTGAATAACACGGTGCGAAAGTTCGGGTGGCGGATTCTGGTTTCGGGGATGCGGCTTGTCTCCGCTGGGTAGGTGTCGAATTTCGTCGGCAGACCGGAGAAACCTCGTCAATCGCGGTTGGTAACAGTCTAACGCCTATGTTGTGCGTGGGGGAGACACTCCGCTAAATCTCAGCCGCGCAGGACTGGCTGGCAGTCCGGATTGACCGGCAGATTGTGGTAGAGATCTGCTCGTGCCTCGGCGGTATTCTCGGTGAACCACCCCGACAAGAACAGATGAGGTCGTTTATCCTGCCCGTTGCCGGTCAAAATTAGTGTCAATTAGTGGAGATTAGTGGTTAAAACCTCCCTGAAATCGCTGCCAAAAAACTCCCCCGGGACAAGGTCTGTCCGGAATCCCGCCCCA
>DIXK01000013.1:0-18187 GCA_002428665.1 Verrucomicrobia subdivision 3 bacterium UBA6082 | reverse complement strand
TCCCATTTTTGGCCTTTTGCCTTCATACTTCAGCCTTTTTGTCCGGTCACTATCGGCAAATCACGGTTTGTAACGGTGGCTAACGCTATGTAACGCTGGATAACGGTATTCTTTTCAAAATCCCCAGTCCGCCGCACCTCCAACCAAACCGAAGAAACTCCAATAAGGGCAATGCGCAACCCCCAGTTCGATCAATTCCCATCCTCCGCAACCGAGGCCCTTGGCCGTCCCATAGGCCTTCAGCCTTTAGCCTTCAGACTTCAGCCTTTCTAGGAACGGTGCAGAAAAGTGCTTTAAAGTGCGGAAAAGTGCTTTTTCGGAGGAGTTTCTCGGTGGCGAGCCCGATATTCCACCTTCGCGCACTAAAAACAAACACGCTTTCTGCCCTTGGTCCCATAGTCCTTCTTAGCCTTCAGCCTTGCTCGGATTTGGTACAAAAAAGTACAAAGAAGTACAAAAAGGTGCAGAAAAGCGCTTCACCAAACCCCTCAACAGGTTTCCCAACGGTTGTTTTGGGGGGGATGAGAGTGTATCCGTCCCGCTGCGTGAGTCCACGTGGCCTACAACCGGAGACCAACGCTCGTATCCTGGTCGGTCCGGGAACGCCATACCTGGCTGCACCTGAAAACCCGGATGCGGTTACGAAACCGGTGGGTGACCAGGTTCACGTTGGACAAAGCGTATGGTTCGGCCTACTCTCGACCCGAGCCATGAGAATACTTTTCCTTAATGGTCCGAACTTGAATCTCCTTGGTCAGAGAGAGCCTGAGGTTTACGGGAATCAGACGCTTGCGGACATCGAGTTGGCGGTCCGTCGACGGGCGGAAGAACGTGGTGTAACGGTCGATTTTCGGCAGTCCAACATTGAAGGTCAGCTAGTCACCTGGATTCAGGAAGCGAGAGGGGAGTTTGAAGCCGTCGTGATGAATGCGGCAGCTTACACTCATACAAGCGTAGCGCTTCGTGATGCCATTGCGGCGACCGAATTGCCCGTGGTCGAAATACATTTGTCGAACGTCTACAGTCGGGAAGAGTTTCGGCATCGTTCGCTAATCGCTCCGGTTTGCTGTGGAGTGATAAGTGGTTTTGGGATGTACTCTTACATTCTGGGACTTGAGGCTGTCATTAACGTTAACGCAACAAGAACAGTCAAAAAATGAGGTTAAATCACTCGTTGAGGCGTTTTTTGTGAGGTTTGTCGCCACATTGAGTGGGATTGTAAACTCAAATAACCCCTTGACCCCGAAGCGAAGAACCGGTAGGATCCGGCGCAGTTTAAGAAGTTGAGATGAAGCAGGGTCGTATTCGGCTGCTGCTTTTTTGCATATATACACCTGGAAAAGCGGTTTCTGGCGTGATTTTTACAACTATAACGATAAAAGTCTGTGGACCTCAAAGACATTAAAGCCATCATTGATTTGATGAAGAAGAACTCGGTATCGGAGTTCGAACTCGAGAAGCAGGATTTTAAAATCAGGCTCAAGCGGGGCGGAAATGGGATGGGGGTGGCTCCGATGCAGACTATGGAGGAAGGTGCGGTAATCAATTACGTAGCGGCGTCGGCTGCTACGGCATTGCCGGGAGCCCTTCCTCCGGTTTCGACGGCAACGCCGCCAACGAACGAGGCGGAAATCAAGTCTCCTATGATCGGCACGTTTTATCGGGCACCATCGCCTGAGGCTGCATCCTATGTGGAGGTCGGCACGGAGGTTAGTCCGGACTCAGTGGTCTGCATCATCGAAGCCATGAAGGTGATGAACGAGATCAAAGCCGAGACCAGAGGCGTTATTACGCAGGTGCTGGTGGAGAACGCGAAGCCAGTAGAGTTTGGCCAACCGCTTTTCCGAGTGAGACCCATCTAACTCAAGTTGGCCGTTGAGAATGTCAGACCAACCCCATCGATTCGACCGCAATGTTTGAAAAAGTCCTTGTCGCCAACCGTGGAGAAATCGCGGTGCGGATTATTCGCGCCTGCAAAGAACTCAACATTCGCACCGTGGCGGTTTACTCGGACATTGATGCGAACTCGATGCATGTGCAGCTTGCGGACGAAGCTATTTGCATTGGCAAGGCAGCAGCGAGTGAGAGTTACCTTCGGATAGACCGAATCATCAGCGCAGCCGAAATCGCGGACGTAGACGCAATTCATCCGGGATATGGTTTCTTGTCTGAGAATGCTCATTTCGCCGACGTGTGTGAAAGCTGTAATATTCGGTTTATCGGTCCGAGTTCGCGGGCGATGAACTCGATGGAGGACAAGGCGGTGAGCCGAGCTCTGGCGCGCAAAGCGGGAGTGCCGACGCCCCCGGGGTCAGACGGGGTGGTGGACAACGAGCAGGATGCTTTGACGGTGGCCAAGCGGATCGGTTACCCGGTGATGATAAAAGCAGTGGCCGGCGGTGGGGGAAGAGGAATGCGGGTTGCGCATAACGACATCTCCCTGGTGAAAGGGTATTATACGGCGCGGACGGAAGCGGAGAAGGCCTTTGGCAATTCCGGGGTTTATATTGAGAAATTCATTGAGAATCCGCACCACGTTGAGTTTCAGATTTTGGGGGACAACAAAGGCCACATCATCCATCTTGGCGAGCGGGATTGCTCGATTCAGCGGAGGAACCAGAAAGTTGTGGAGGAAAGTCCTTCACCATTGATCGAGCACAAGTATAAGAAGCTGCGCGAGAAAATGGGCAAAGCGGCGGTGAGGATTGCTGAAGAGGCCAATTACACCAATGCGGGAACGGTGGAGTTTATTGTCGATAATTCAGGAAATTTTTTCTTCCTGGAGATGAACAAGCGGATCCAGGTGGAACACCCAATCACGGAAGAGGTGACGGGGATTGACCTGGTCCGCTACCAGATTCTCCTGGCGATGGGCGAGACGCTCAAACATTCGCAGAGCGATGTTCAGTTTAAAGGGCACGCGATCGAGTGCCGGATTAATGCGGAGGATCCTTTCGACGATTTCAGGCCAAGCCCGGGACGAATTGAGATGTATTATCAGCCAGGAGGGCGAGGTGTGCGGGTGGATACCCACGCGTATGCCGGGTACAACATCCCGCCCACTTACGATTCGATGATTGGAAAACTAATCGCATACGGCAAAGACCGGCGGGAAGCGATGGACAAAATGAGCCGGGCGCTGAGCGAATACATGATCACGGGTATCAAAACGACGATATCCTTTCAGCAAGCCATTTTGCAGGACCCAAATTTCCGCCGTGGGGTTTATTCGACGAGCTTTATTGAGCAACTTCTGAGCGGTGCTCGCCGTGAATTGATCGAGGAGAAGGCCTGAAGTTGGCGAGGCGGTAAGAGTCCTCCGGCAGTACCTCTTGGAGTTTTGGGGAGCGGTGTGTTTGCTCGCGGTTACCACGCTTAGGTCGGCATAAAAGGTACCTTGAGGATTTGAGGCAAGGCGCTCCGCGCCCAGGTAATACTCCGTTTGAGTCACATCGATGGCGTTTAGGGGCCTCATGACCGCTGGCTTCCCGGGAGGGTTTGCGGTAGAGTGAGTTCCATGATTGTGTTGATGCACACGGGTGGTGTGGCGATGACGAATTGTTACCTGGTGGTTGATGAGGGAAGCGGGGAGGCGGTGCTGTTTGATGCGCCGGACCATACGGTACGGCCGCTTCTGAACGAGGTAGAGCGGCGTCGGTGGAAACTGAAAGGACTTTGGCTGACGCACGGGCATTTTGACCATTTTGCGGATCACGCGGAGGTTCGGAAGAGATTTCCTGAGGCGGAGGTGAGGATTCATCCTTTGGACGAGGCTAAGGCGCGTCAGCCGGAAATGCAGACGCGCCTGTTTGGACTGCCGCTTGAGATCCCACCATTAGAGGCCCCGGAGCCCCTGGAAGACGGGCAGAAACTTCGCATAGGGAATCTGGAAGTTACGGTGATTCACACACCCGGGCACTCCCCCGGACATGTTGGGTTTTACATCGAATCTGAAGCGACTTTCATTGGAGGTGACCTAATTATTGGTGGTTCGGTGGGGCGAACAGACTTGCCGGATTCGGACCATAGCGATTTGGAGCGGTCGATCCGTAGCGTGATGAAGCTGCCAGGTGCGACCCGGTTGTTGGGGGGACATGGTGGCGAGACAACACTGGGGGGCGAGCGGCGGCAGAATTACTTTGTGCAGGAGGTCCTCAAGGGTTGTTAGCATGAGCCAGGCGTCACCAGACCGAGAGGCAGGCGAAGAACCCAAGCCGGAGACGGTAGCCGATGGGTGGGTGCAGCGGTTCTTAACTCATTTGGCGGTTGAAAAGGGGGCGTCAGCTTACACGCAGCGGAATTATCGCCAGGCTTTGGTGGAGTTTACCGCTTATTATCATAAGGCGTTCGGGGGGGAGCCAAAATGGAGTGGGTTGGGGCGGGATGATTTTCGGGGTTACCTGCGTTCTTTGGGGCGGCAGGGCTTAGGACGCGCATCGACGCAGTTGCGGTTCTCTGCGTTGCGCGGGTTTTATCGGTATTTGATTCGGCTGGGGCAGGTCGAGAGTTCGCCGATTAAGAATCTGGCGTTGCCGAAGATGCCGAGAAGGTTGCCGCGGTTCCTGACCGCCGAACAGATGAATGGTCTACTGGAGGCACCCTTCAAGGTGCTGGAGAGTCGGGAGGGACGGGGTGGCAAGCAGCCGGAGCGGCGGCAGAAAGTCGTCTGCTTCCGGGATGTAGCGGTATTGGAGACGATTTACTCATGTGGCTTACGGATTAGCGAGCTGTGCAATTTGCGCGTGGTGGATCTTGATCTGAATAGCCGTTTGGTGCGGGTGATGGGGAAAGGGCGTAAGGAACGGTTGGTTCCTATCGGGAGGCAGGCGGTGAAGGCAATCGAGGCTTATTGGGCGGAATTGGGGAATCTGCCGGAGCCGGATGCGCCGGTGTTTCGGGCAGGATGCCGGGGCTGCAGGCCGGTTTCTCCGCGGGATTTACAGCTGCGATTGAAACGGTATCTGGCGGTTTCCGGACTGGACCCGGAGCTGACCCCGCATAAGCTGCGGCATAGTTTCGCCACACACTTGCTGGATGCGGGGGCGGATCTGAGGAGCGTACAGGAGTTGTTGGGACATGCTCATTTGGTGACGACGCAGGTGTATACGCATGTGACGACGGAGAGATTGAAGCGGGTGTATGATCAGGCTCACCCGAGGGCTTAGGCACCAAGGGGAACAGAGGACGCTTCGGATGAGGGGGAGGGGCGGAGATCAGGTGGTTTGGGACGGCGGCTACTTACGCTTTTCCTGCCAACGCTGGCGTAGGGCGGAGTGGAGGCGGTCGCGGAAGGGTATGGGCAGTTGGTATTGCTCTCCATTCCGGTAAAGCGTGATGGTCTTGCGGATATTGTCCACGACCACCTGACAGGGGTTGCAACCAGACATGTGTTGCTCGAATTCCTCGCAGACGGTGGGATCGACGGTGCCGTCTACGTATTCATTCAGCATTTTCAGAAGCTCTTCGCACTTCATACCAGTTACAGATTTCTGAGACGCGAGCGTGGAAAAAGTTACAGGGGTCGATGAGAATCTGGTTCAGGTTCAGTGGTTGTGGTTTCGGATGAGGCGGGTACGAGCATCCCCAAGTTTGCGTGTGAGTTGTTCCCGTAAAAGTAGTCGGGCTCGCAGGAGGCGGACTTTCACATTGGGTTCACTGAGTCCCAAAGTTTGAGCGGTTTCGGAAATCGACAGGCCCTGGACGTCGCGCAGAAGGAAGACGAGCCGATGTTTTTCGTCCAGAGTTTCGAGCGCCTCATCGAGAAGCCGTTGAATTTCTCGCGAATGAACCAATTCCGTGGGGGATTGGCGCCAGTCAGCGATGTAGTCGGGATGGGGAATTGTGTCGCCGTCTGGAGCGGGATCGGTGGCTTCTTCGAGTGAGATGGTGTCGAGGCCTTTGCGTTTCCTGATGATTTTTAGAGCGGCGTGGGTGGCGATGCGGAGGAGCCAGGTGGAGAACCGGGATTCTTGGCGAAAGCCGTCGAGGTGCTCGACGGCACTCATAAAGGTTTCTTGGGTAACGTCTTCGGCATCATGTTCGTTGTGCAACATACGTAGTGCCAAAGTATAAACTCGGCGCTCGTATCGCGTGGTGAGGGCTTCAAAGGCTTCGAGATCGCCAGCCTTTGCGCGCGTCACCAGTTCTGATTCATCGACGGTTACCATCTTTTCACGGTGATGATTGATGCGGGGGAAGGGTGAACTTGAACGGGCAGGCAAGGCAAGTCTAAGCGATACAGAGGAATGCTTTGAGTTGGGCTGGGAGTTGGGGTAAAATTTTGGGCGTGGCGCCTCCGGCTAAGTCCCAGTGGGATTTTGGTGAACTGTTTCCCCCGGAACAGTTCCGTAAAGTGCTGTCTGTGAGTGAATTGACGGGCCAAATGCGGCGGGTGCTGGAGAAACAATTTCAACAGATTTGGGTAACAGGGGAGGTGACCAACCTGCGGGCTCAGAGTTCGGGGCATTATTACTTCACATTGAAAGATGCGGTGGCGCAGTTGAGTTGCGTGTTGTTTCGGGGGGAGTCGGGTGTCGACCGGTCGCTGCTTCAGGACGGGCGTAAGGTCCTGGTGCGCGGGGATGTAACAGTGTATGAGCCGCGAGGGCAGTACCAGTTGCGAGTCACAGAATTAGAATTGCAGGGAGTGGGTGCGCTGCAGGTGGCTTTTGAGAAGCTGAAGCAGAAGCTGAGTGCGGAGGGGCTGTTTGCGCAGGAACGAAAACGGGCTTTGCCAACGTATGCTCAACGGATTGGGTTGGTGACTTCGCCCACTGGAGCTGCGATTCGCGACGTGCTGCATGTGGTGGAGCGGCGGAATCCGGCGTTGGAGATTGTCCTGGCACCGAGCAGAGTGCAGGGTGATGGGGCTGCACGGGAGATAGCAGAGGCAATCCGGTTGCTGAACGAATTTCATCGTGCCAACGAAGCGAAGGGAGGCGGATTGGATCTGATCCTGGTAACGCGGGGAGGAGGGAGCCTGGAGGATCTTTGGGCGTTCAATGAGGAAGTTGTGGCGCGGGCCGTATTTGAGTCGAGTTTACCGGTGGTTTCGGCCGTTGGGCATGAGATCGATTTCACGATTAGCGATTTTGTGGCGGACCTGCGCGCGGCGACGCCAAGCGCGGCGGCGGAGTTGATAACGGAGGGAGTTTTTTCGAGTTGGCAATTCGTCAGGGAATCGGGCGCCCGTTTGACGGCGCTGGCGTGCGGGCAATTAGAGGAAAAGCGAGACCTGCTGGTGCTGGCTGCTCAACGATTGGAACGGCTGCATCCTCGGCGGAAGCTGAACGAGCATTTGCAGCGGCTGGATGATTTGGTGGGTGTCATGGCGCGTCGCTCCCGGCAGGGGCTGCGGCTTAAATCTGTAAGCTGGCAGAATCTTGCAGGTCGGTTGGGTCGGATGCGTCCAGCTGTCGTGCTGAACCAGAGGCGTGAGTTGTTGAGCCTGTCGGTCCAGCGACTGCGGGAGCAGGCGCGTCACCGCCTGAGTGAGTTAGAGAACCAACTTCGAGCATTACGGGATCGGCTGCGGCTATTGGGGCCGGAACAGGTGCTAGCCCGGGGTTACTCCATCACAACAGATCTTAAGACCGGCAGAGTGCTTCGCGACAGTTCTCAGGTGAAGGCCGGAAGCACGATTCAGACACGGGTTCAGCGAGGACGTATAGTCAGCCGAGTCGAGGATTAGGGGTAGACCACGCGAAAGAACCCCTGCGCGGACGGTACCTTGTTGGTGAAAAGGAGTGTTCCGACTGCAGAGGATACAGTTCCCACCGCGGTCCAGTTTATGGGTGGCATTTCGGGCGTGGATTCGACACGGTAGACAAGATTGCTCAGGCCTTGCCAGTGGATCACGGAGGAGGATGATATACCCAAGTGCGGTTGGGGAACGTACAGGGTGAGAGTGGCATCAGTGCTTAGCGTTGTGCCAGCCCGGTTGCTAACGAGCACCGAGTAACTACCCTGATTGTCCGGTTGCATATTTAGAATCGTGAAGCGATTGGTAGTGGCGCCCGGGAGGTCGATGTTACTCAAGCGCCATTGGTAATGGAGAGGCAGGGTGCCCTGGGCGGATACGGTGAGACCCGCCAAAGCTCCCTGATGAACCTCGACGCTCTGTGGTTGGGCGATGATTAGAGGCGGGTTGATGAAATTGGTGGCAAAGAAGGGGACGGCGAAGCTGCGAACAACGGCCATGTGCTGCATGCCGGCTGCGTCTGAATCAGAGGCCAACACCGGAGAGACGTCGGACAGAGGTGAATATACCCGGGAATCAAATACCAATCCACGGGGGAAGGTCTGCGAAGGAAATACTGTGTTTGTTTGCAGAGCAGCGAGGTTGGAACTGAAGAATACGTAATCGTAACGCTCAGTCCTGCCGGCATTAGTGTCTGGGTCGCCGCCGACCGGGGCGTCGGACGGCACCGGTTGGTCGGAAAAGAGACCTGCCAGGTGGAGGTATGCAAGCTCGGATGAGTCATAGATGTTACAGTCGCCGGCGACGATCGTCCATGCGTTTGCCGGGAGGTTGTTTGCGATCAGGTTGACGAGGTTGGTGGCCTGCGCGGCTCTGCGAGCTTTGTCAGAGGAATTATTGCTCGCTTTAAGGTGAATGCTCACGACGAAGAGGTCGTTAGTGCCAGGGATATCGAGTTGTGCCCAGGCGAAGCCTCGGTCGTTGACACCGGAGTCGACGTCTTCCCATGAACCGGAAGCGAGGATCGGCCAACGGCTGATGATGCCGTTGGGGATTGTGTAGCCGGCGGCGCTCTCGCGGAAATAATGGAAGCTGGTGTCGAACGCGGTGTCCACGAAGGATCGGATAGCAGTGGGCGAGTTGTTGCCATAGTTGAATTCCTGGATGGCGACGACGTCTGGTTTCAAGCCTTGGAGAATGCGAATCCCGGGTGCTTCATAGGCCTGGGAGGTCCCTGAGGAGAGATTCGCGGCTACCGTCCGGATCAGCGCGTTGGTCGGCACCAACTCGGCGACCTGGGCCGAAGACGTTGGTTCAAGGCTCGAGAAGACTGCGAGCCATAATGCGATTAAGCCTGAGGATCCAATGAAACAGCGAACCATGAGGTGACAGAAATAACAGGTTCCGGTGCGGAAGGAAATCGCCTAGTCGGGGAGTCGGGGAGCGGGAGAGAAGTGCGTGGCCATATCCGGCGGTCGCGGTGGGTGATTCTGAGCAGCATTAACCTGTCAAAGGAATTTGTTTTTGTCGTTAAAGTAGGCTCGAGTTTCCGCCGCGACGACGCCACTCAAGGCAATCAGCGAGATCAGATTGGGGATAGCCATCAAACCGTTGGCGATGTCGGCAAATGCCCAGACGGCATCCAGGGAAAAGACCGATCCCAAGAACACCGCGACTACCCACAGCCACCGGTATGCAATTTTAGCGCGGGGTCCGAAGAGGTATTCCGCCGCTTTTTCGCCGTAATAGGCCCAACCCAGGATGGTGGAAAAGATGAAGGTGAGCAATCCCAGCGTGAGAAGGGCAGGGCCGACGATAGGGACGGCGGCAAATGCGGCCTGGGTCAGGCGTGTGCTCTCATACCCCTCCTTCCAATACCCCGAGGATACGAGAGCCAGACCTGTCACCGCGCAGATCACCACCGTATCCCAGAAAGTCGCCGTTGAGGCTACCATTGCCTGACGAACGGGATGAGATGTTTGGGCTGCGGCAGAGACAATCGGTGCACTACCGAGGCCGGATTCATTGGAAAACAGGCCCCGCGCCACGCCATAGCGAAGGGCGTCCTTTACGGTGACACCGACGAAAGCACCTACCGCTGCTTGTCCTGAGAAGGCACTGGTGAGAATAATCTGAATAGCCTCCGGGATTGCGGCGGCATTGCGAGACAGGATGACCAGGCAACCAAGCAGGTAGGCGATAGCCATGAATGGCACGAGCCAGGCGCAGACATGAGCAATTTTGCGGATGCCACCTAGAATGACAACCCCGGTCAGGGTGGCCAGGATCAGGCCGCAGGCGATATTTGAGATAAAGACGGTTGACTTGTTGGCGGCAAAAGAATCCTCCAGAAGGTGTCCAATGTTAGCGGCGATCGAATTGGCCTGCACCATGTTGCCAATGCCGAAGGCGGCCACGGCGGTAAAGAGTGCGAAGAGAACCGCAAGCCATTTGGCGTTCATGGCCCGCTCGAGCACATACATGGGACCACCGGCCATCGTGCCATCCGGCTTCTTGACGCGGTACTTCACCGAGAGGAGAGCCTCGGCATACTTGGTGGCGATACCAAATACGCCAGTCAACCACATCCAGAAAACCGCTCCGGGACCGCCGAGGGTAATCGCCGTGGCTACCCCGATAATATTGCCGGTGCCGACCGTTGCTGCCAGTGCGGTGGCAAGGGCTCCGAAGTGGGTGATGTCCCCCTGACCTTCCGGCCCGCTGGACAGCGAAAGCCGGATCCCCCTAGGCAATAGTCGTTGGATAATCCCCAGACGAAAGGTCAGGTACAGATGGGTGCCACACAGCAGAACCAACAGCGGCGGTCCCCAGATCCACCCGCTCAAGGTTTGCAGAATTTCTTCAACACGCACTCCGATCAATCCTTGCATTTCCCGCAGTGTGGAAGCTCACGTTTTCGGGTCAAGCGGCGATTGGGAATGGAGGACAGTTTTAGCGGTAAGGGTCGGGGCTGAATCCAAGGAACACCGAGCACCGGGCTGGTGAAAAATGTCGCTTGACCGCGATGGGCGGCGCGTGCACTTTAAAGACGTCTCCCTAGTATGCATAAGAAACGCATATGTGATTATACACATCCACGTGTGGGGAATTGTTCTGTCCAGGCGCAGAAAGATTCACTCAAAGAATTGGAAAACCAAAACCGTAATGAAAGGCTCTTTATGACGAACCCCAGATTGAATTTCCATGAACGTTTGACGAAAGTGCCGTTTGGTGAGGCGAGAGCATCATTGAGTCACGGCGTGCCAATGAAACTCAGGTTTATTCTCACCCCGCTTGCCCTGATGCTATGTCTTTTGAGTGCGGTTGCTGGAAACCTAATTGTGAACCCTGGCTTTGAGGCCAACAGTGGTAATGTCGTGGCTGCTGGCTGGACTTACTTTCGGCCGCCCAACGGGGGAGACGGCAGTTACTGGGTCGATTCTGCCGGAAACCGCGCCCACACAGGGAGTTTCTACTGGAAGCAATGGGGTATCTACTGGGACGCGGCACGAACGAACGTGGCGGGGATTTACCAGCAGTTCAACAGTGCGCCAGGTTCGGTGTATGAGGCTGATGGCTGGTTTTATACGGTAACCGGGGATAGTATGGGGCCGAACAACAAAGCGTGGCTTGAGGTGTCGTTTCGGGATTCAGGTGGGCAGGTGCTCGCTCTCTACAAGTCCGAGGACTTTAGCGCAGAGTGGGGCCTCTCGACCTGGTTTAACCTGGCGGTGACAAATATCTGTGACTTGAGCCAGCCAATCCCCTCCGGCGACACAAATTCAGCGTATTTCTATTACGCCGTGACAGGAAGTGTGAGCCAATTAGTCGCGCCCGTGGGAACGGCATTTGTCCGGTATCAATTTGCGATGGTCCAGGGGGGTGGCTGGCCTGAAGGGGGAGGTGCGGTGCAATTTGATGATGCGACGCTGGATCAAATCAGCGGCCCCATCCCTCCGGCTATCAGCGCGCTTTTTCCGGCCAACCCCAGCATGTTCGTGAATCCCGATGACGGGCTTTCCTTTATTGTGAATTCGCCGAGCGGAACCACTATTGAGAGCAGTGGGATCAAAGTGAACCTGAATGGTGAGGATATCAGCGCCGGATTGACGATCAACGGGACGGCTGCCAATAAGACCGTATCCTACAGTGGTTTGGCTTCCAATACGGTGTACACCGCGACCATAACGGTAACAGATGTTTTCAACTTCAGTGCCACAGCATCCACCTATTTTGAAACCACTTGGGTAGGGATACCGGCTCCTGTGTTCCTTTGGGAAGCTGAGGACTTCGATTTTGGCGGAGGTCAGTATATCCAAAATCCGGTGCCATGCACCTTGGCGGAGAATCCCAACTGCTATTACGGGAAGGAGGGCGTTGAGGGGACAGATTATCAAGATATCGTTGGAGATGGGGATCATCTCTATCGCGGTTTACTGGACCGTATGGCGACTACTGGAGCCGGCGATATCTTGCGGAAGAAATTCGTGGACGCTGGCGCACTTGATTACAAGGTAGGCTGGTACGCGGGAGGAGAGTGGGTCAACTATACCAGGAACTGGCCCTCAGGAACGTACTGGGTTATTGGGCGATTGGCTAACGGTGGAGGTTCCGGGACTCTCACCCTCAGCAAGGTGGTTGGCGGCGTCCCAATGGAACTCGGCACTTTCACCATCGAGTCGGGCACGGGCTGGACTTCATACGATTACTACTACCTTAAAGATGCGAACGGCAACATCGCTAACGTGACTCTGAACGGGGTCGAGACCCTGCGAGCCACTACGGGGGGGAATGTGGACACGGGGTTCTTTGTGCTGGTTCCTGCTCAGCTTGATGTTCCCGTACTGAGTGATCTTTATCCGGATGGGGCTCATCCATTTCAGTACACCAACAGACTCAGTTTTAGCGTGACCTCGGTCGGTGGGGCTATCTCCTCAGCCAACATCAAGCTGATACTCAATGATATTGACGTTTCTTCTGCACTTGAGATCAGCGGAACTCCATCCGCCCGCAGTGTTCTGTACCCCTCGCTGCTCCCGAACGCCATCCACACAGCGGTGCTTACTGTTACTAACGACACGGGCGCCGGGATTCGTGTTGCGAAGTCATTCGACACGTTCAGCCAGGAGAATTACATGGTTGAGGCTGAAGACTATGATTACGACGGCGGCAAGTATTTCGATGATCCGTTGGTTAATTCCTACGCCAGCCTAGGGGGCACGGAGGGCATCGATTGCCACAATAACGTAGCTGACGGCGAACAGTTTGCCTATCGATTAGGATTACCGACAGAGATTGCTGCTGATTATGTCCGTGAAAGATTTACCACGGGCGGCACCGATTACAACATGGGGTGGTTTGGTGCTGGCGATTGGGGCAATTACACCCGCGTCTATCCGAGCGGGACCTTCCTGGTGTACGGCCGTTTTGCGGCTGACGGTGGCTATACCGCTTACCTGGAGAGGGTCACAAGCGGGCACGGTACGACGACCCAGACCACGCAACGGTTCGGTCGGTGGAGTGCCAGCGGCAACGGGTGGCAAAGCTACAAGTGGGTGCTGCTGACCGACGAGGCACAGTTGACACCAGCGATAATCAGGCTGAGCGGGGTGGAAACGTTGCGGATTGTCTCAAGTGTTGGTTCGAATCCGAACTTCATTATGCTTGTGCCGACGACAGGGATTCAGATTTCGGCGACACGTTCGGGCAATGACGCCGTTATTTCGTTCCCGACACAAGCGGGAGTCAATCACCGAGTCTTCTGGCGCGCGGGGTTGACTGAAGGCGATTGGACGTTGCTGGGGACGGTCGCGGGAGATGGAACCGTGAAGTCCATTACCGACGCAGCGAACGCGGCACAAAGGTATTATAAAGTCACGGTTCCTTAAGCATGGGGGGACATAATCGTGGAAGCCAAAGGCGGGATTTGACCCGCCTTTGGCTGTTTCCGTTGGAAAAATCCAGAACTGACTGTAAGTTCAATTGTGAAATTGAATCGCCCTGAGAATGGACAGCAGGTGACGCCCGTTCGGTGCGAAGGCCTTTGGGCGAAACAGGGATTTACCTTAATTGAACTGCTGGTAGTGATCGCCATTATTGCCATTCTGGCGGCCATGTTGCTCCCCGCGTTAGGCAACGCGAAGGTGAAGGCCCAGGGGATTCAATGCCTTTCGAATACCAAGCAACTCATGGTTGGCTGGAGAATGTATGCTGACGATCATCAGGACCGCGTGCTCAACAATTTTGGCGTTACGGAGACTCGCCAGACTGTGGCCAACGGACAGTATGCAAACTGGGTGAATAATGTCATGGATTGGACTGGCGATCCCATGAACACAAACCTCAACCTTATCCGCAATGGCGGGCTCAATGTCTACGTGGGCGGAAACCTAGGGGTATACAAATGTCCTGCCGATATCTTTCTTTCGTCGGCACAACGGAACCTAGGATGGAAAGCCCGCACGCGCAGCTTATCCATGAATGCCTTTTTTGGGATCTACACCATTCTGGACAGGAGTGACTCAACCTGGCAGGGCGTGAACCATTTTTTTCCGGGTTATCGCCAATGGACGAAACTGTCCACCGTCCCACGGCCGGCGAACTACTTTGTGGTCATCGACGAACACTCGGACGGGATCAATGACGGCTACTTTCTTAACAGTCCTGACATTTACACCGGGGCGAATACCTGGGGCGATCCGCCGGCGTCCTACCATAACGGGGCATGCGGGATATCTTTTGCGGATGGTCACTCAGAAATTCACAAATGGCGCTCCGCCGGTACACGGATTCCCATTCGAACGCAATATGTTGGATGGCCCCATTTGGGAATTGACGGAATTGTGGACTATCGATGGCTTTTGGACCGAACAGCCGTTCGGAAATAGGGCAATTTCAGGCATAAGGAGAAGCTTGGCGCGTCGGAATCGTGGGGGGTGTTTTCAAGCTATTAGACGGGCTTCCGGTTTTGCCGACAGTTGAAAGCCCTGAGTTTGCGGAGGGCTTTTCCGGTATGGCTCTTCGGGCTGTTGGCGATTAGTTCGGGTGGGCCTTGCGCGACCAACCGACCACCTTGATCCCCAGCCTCGGGTCCCAAATCGATCACCCAGTCCGCCGACTTAATTACATCCAGGTTGTGCTCGATGATGACGACCGAATGGCCGCAGTTCACCATGCGTTGAAAGACGTCCAACAAGACACGGATGTCATCAAAATGCAGGCCGGTAGTCGGCTCATCAAACAGGAAGAGCACGGAACCATTGGGAGCGGAGGGGGGACGAGTTGGGCGTGAGGAAAAAATCCGTCGTTGCCTGCTTGCTGGCTCATCGCTGGGTGCCTGTGGGGTCGAAAGATTTATAGAGACTTCCGCGAGGTGCCGCACCAGTTTTAATCGCTGGCATTCACCCCCGGAGAGCGTATTGATTGGCTGGCCAAGTTTAAGGTAGCCCAGGCCGACCTCCTGCAGCCAGCGTAGCGCAGCGGCGGCGCGGCGAGCTGGCTTCGACTCGGGGAAGGCATTTAGGAAAGCCACCGCTTCCTCAACAGTCGAATCCAATACATCGGCGATGGAGTACTCCGCATGTGGCGGTTGCGCGTCCTCAGATCCACTTGGTGCAGTCATCTCGGGATGAGGCTTGGGACAAGGGATCTTCACTTCGAGCACGTGGGCCTGATAGCGTTTACCATCGCATTCCGGGCAGCGGACGAAGACATCGCTCAGGAACTGCATTTCGATCTTCTCGAAACCTGCCCCGCGGCACCGCTGGCATTGCCCGTGGGCCGAGTTGAAGCTGAAGACGCTGGCGCTTAGCCCGCGCTGGCGGCCGAGCACTGACTCCGCATAAAACGCCCGGATGGCATCAAATGCTCCGATATAGACAGCCGGATTCGACCGTGGCGTTTTGCCGAGCACGGATTGGTCTACCAACACTACCCGATCGACGTTTTCCCAGCCGGTTATCTCAACCGGATTCTCGTCCTCGACTACATCCGGGTCTTCGTTCGCTTGGTCTCCCGTATCAGGGTCCATGCGGTCGGAGGCTTTGACCACGGTAGTGGCAGTCTTCAGACGTGCTGTGAGCCCGGGAAACAAAACATCTTTGACGAGCGTGGTTTTGCCTGAGCCGCTTACGCCAGTGACACAAACGAGCCGGCCCAAGGGGATTCGCAGGGTCAAATCCTGAAGATTGTGGCGGTTCGCATGCGAGACTGTTAAAACTGCGTTCGGCTTTGAGGTTGAGGCTGGAGGTAGTCCTAGTCGATCGTTGAGGACGGCGGGTTCGGGTAGGCTAGGAGGATAGGTATGCCGGTCTCTCTGGTGCGTTCGCTGGGATGACAGAGGTGGGCATTCGCGGCGAATCGGTAGCGGAATCTCGCTGTTGCTGCTCAGGTATTGGCCGGTCAGCGATAGTGGGGCTTTCAGAATCTCTTTATACGTGCCTTGGAAAACCACTTCCCCTCCGGTGGCTCCATGGCCCGGTCCGAGGTCGATAATCTGGTCGGCCGCGCGCATAATGCTGGCCTCATGTTCCACGACCACGACTGTATTTCCCTGGTCGCGCAATTGTTCCAGAATCCCGATCAAGCGATTCGTGTCCCGTGGGTGCAAGCCGACACTTGGCTCATCAAGCACATAAAGTGTATTGACGAGCTTTGTCCCTAGGCAAGTGGTCAAATTCACCCGTTCTGTTTCACCGCCTGAAAGCGATCGGGTGGCACGGGCCAGGGTGAGGTAACCGAGGCCAACCCGGTCGAGAAAAGCGAGACGAGAGCAGGTTTCGTCGAGGGCAAATTCAAGGCTGCTGTGTGTGGCCCAGCGTTTGCGTTTTCGGGCGATTCCTTGCATAAGGAGCAGCGCGTCGCAGACGGGTAAAGCATAAAAGTCTGCCAGGGTGAAACCGGGTGTAGTTGGGTGATCCCCGCTTAATGCGGGATCGAGCCAGTAAAGCAGGGCTTCTGGCCGCAGGCGCTGACCGTGACAATCCGGGCATGGGGTATAGGTGCGATAACGTGACAAGAGCACTCGTACGTGCATCTTGTAGGCTTTGGATTCAAGCCATCGGAAATAGCCTTTCAATCCATACCACGCCTTGGGCCATTGGTGGTTTTCATCCTGGTCATAATCAGGGTCGCCGTTTAACACCAGGTTCTGATACTGCACAGGGAGCCGATAGAAAGGCACATGCACGGGTATTTTGCGTTCCGAGCAAATGCGCACCAAATCCTCCTGGCATTCCGCACCGCGCCCGGTGAGCCAAGGTTTTACCACGCCTTCGGCCAATGTGCGGGTCCGGTCGGGGACGGCGAGGTGGTAGTCGATGCTGATTATGCGTCCAAAGCCGCGGCACGTGGGGCAGGCTCCCAAAGGATGGTTATAACTGAACAGGGCGGGGGAGGGGTCCCGATACGCGAGGTCACAGGGAGCGCAGTGGAGCGCAGCAGAAAAGGGCCGGGGCTTATGAACTCGGTCGCCGCCATCACAATACCAAACTTGGAGTTTACCCTTGCCAAAATGATAGGCCTGCTCGCAGGCCTCGATAAAGCGGGGTCGAGTCTGGGGCTTTGCTTTCAGGCGGTCCTGCACCACCGTTAGCTTCTCGGGGAGGGCGTTTGGGGCTCGAGTCGTAACCGCGAACTCCTCGATCCTGAGGATTTGAGTCCTAGCCAGCAGACGTTGGTAGCCTTGTTTGGTTACGAGCGCGAGCGATTCCGCCAGCGAAAGCTTTTGCGTGAGGGGCAGTTCAAACGTGATCAGTAGATCGGAATTAAGATCGGAGTTCTCAGAGGTTACTTGCTTCCAGATGGCTTGAGGCGGGTCCTTTTGCACTGGTTGACCGCATTGCCGGCAGTGGAGTTGGCTGACATGGGGCCACAGCAACTTCAGGTAATCGCAGATTTCGGTCATAGTTCCCACTGTCGAGCGGGTCGTTCGTACTGCATTGCGCTGCTCTACGGCGATGGCTGGTGGGATCCCTTCTATGCTGTCAACCTGGGGTTTGTCCATGCGGTCGAGAAACTGCCGGGCGTAGGGTGAGAACGTTTCGATATACCGCCGTTGACCTTCGGCGTACAACGTGTCAAAGGCCAAGGAACTCTTACCCGAACCACTCAACCCGGTGATGACGATCAACTGGTTGAGTGGCAGGTCGAGGTCGAAGTTTTTCAGATTATTATGGCGAACGCCGCGGAGTCTGATTTCATGGCGCACGTATGGATTCGACATGCCGCCGGAACATAGAACTCCAACGCCCTCTTCGCAAGCGCAGCGCTACCGCCAACTGACGCCCGCGGCGATATGCGTTGGATGCGCATTAAATCCTCTTCTATGCCACTCCGCAGAGACTCGTTCTGTTTGACTGGTTTCTTGGATACTCCATAGCTCTTCATATCCCCCTCAGGCCACCTGGGTTACTTTGGCCTTCAGCCTGTCCCCTGGGGTGGATGTCCGCCTTGTTGTATTGATGGTATCCGTCTAGCTAACCCCGCCTA
>DIXK01000082.1 GCA_002428665.1 Verrucomicrobia subdivision 3 bacterium UBA6082 | reverse complement strand
AAAAAGATGTGGGTAATGACAAGGGTTGAAGCCCTGGCTGTAGTTGAGCTGGAAGCCGATTTCTTCGGCCTCCAGCACCGCATGCAGGGTTTGGAACGCGGCTTCGTTCTCCGCAACGGTCGATGCCAGAGCGGGCCACAAGTCCAGGTGATCCTCCGTTGGCAGTATGGGTTCGCGACACATGGCCCACGCCAGGCCGTTGGTGATGGTGTGAAGGCTGGGTGGGAGGTTGCTGTGGTTCAGGGTTGGAGCCGCTACCAGCACTAGGTCGATACCGGCGGCAACCGCCCCGGGTGAGGGGATCGGTGCGAGTTCTGTGATCGAGAGTTTTTCCCCCTGCGCCCGGAGCTCGGCCCGGTAGGCAGCCAGTCGGGCTTTGGCACGAAAATGTGCCACCACCGGCCAGGCCGCGAGGACCGCGCAACTGACCGCTGCCACCAGGAGAAGCTTTCTTCTCATAGTCTTTTTCTTCGCGACAAAACCATCCTTATCCCCGGAAACCGGTGCTTTTCCAACCGTCAAACTGCGGCTTTCAAGAAATAGTTGCGTTGCCTTTCGGAGATGGGGAGACCGAGCTTCTCCATCACCTGGAGCATGTCCTCCCACACCCGGCGTTTTTCACTCAGGGCCTGGTTACGCAGCAGGTAAGCCGGGTGATAGGTCGGCATCAGCGGGATGCCCCGATAGGTCTGCCAATGTCCCCGCAACTTGGTGATACCGACGGTTTTGCCCAGCAACCCTTCGACGGCGGTGGCGCCGAGGGCAACCAGTACCTTCGGCTGGATCAAATCGATTTGCTCGTGCAGAAACGGAATACAGGTCTGCATCTCCTCCGGAGTGGGCTTGCGGTTGCCGGCGGTTTGCCCGGGGGTGTCGGGCCGGCACTTGAGAATGTTCCCGATGTAAACCGTGTTCCGGGACAGTCCCATCGTTTGGATGATCTTGGTCAGGAGTTGCCCCGCTTTACCCACGAAGGGTTCTCCTTGCTCATCTTCGTCTACGCCGGGGGCCTCGCCCACAAACATTAGTTCCGCGTCGATGCTTCCTGTGCCAAACACAACGTTCTTTCGCGCCGCAACCAGGTGGGGGCATTTGACGCACGCCAGGGCGCGGCGCCGGAGGTCATCAAAAGCGGCAGCTTTCGCTTGGTCGTTGAGAACTGGTGCCACCTCAGATCTCACTGCTCCGGGTTGGTTGGAAGGCATAAGCCGCGCCGGTGCTGGTATTTCGGTCCGCGGCCTTACGGGCGCTGCGGGAGCGGTAGAGATGGCGGGCACGACTGCGGGTCGGGATAGGGCCGACAGTAATTCTGGAGAAACAGACACGCAACGCTCCCCGCGCCTCTTCAGTCCTTCCAGGTGCTGAATCGTCGCTTCGAGCAGTTGATAATACGGGTCGGTCATTTCTGCAATCGTACCCGCCAGCGGTGAAAGCGCACGTCCTTTTTGGCCGATCAACAATGCCCTGAGCGATGCAGCGGTTGCGCCCAGTCTGTGTCCCGGCACGCGGCACAGGGTAAAAACCGGGCTTAACCTGCGACTATCTGGTGAGCAGGCTCAGTGACCAGGATCCAGTTTGAGTTCATGATTACCTCTGTTGCCTGTTTTCTTTTGTTCAGGCCGGACTTGCTGCGGCTTAGCCCTGGAGCGGGAGAGATACGCGGACCGTGGTCGGGTGCCCTGACTTGGCCGGGAGAATTTCGATGCGGCCCTGGTGACTTTCCACAATTTTGCGGCTGACCGTCAATCCGAGACCCAGCCCCACCACGCGAGTCGTGAAGAACGGATCCATGGCCTTCTTGACGGCCTCGGCGTCGAAGCCCTCTCCCTGGTCTTCGATGTCCACCTGAAGCCGGGAGGCCCCGCTTCCTGGTAGGACGGTGATATGCACCGCAACTTTAGGTTCTTTGGGGTTGGCCTGGAGGGCGTTGATCATGATTTCGGCCAGCGCGTGCTTAAGCGCGGCTCGGTCGCCGGTAACCACCGCTTTAGGGTTGGCGTTTTCGCAGGTCAGTTTGGGCGCTTTGACGGGCTGCTGTTTGCACGCTTCATTAAAAGCTTCCTCGATCAGCGGGCCGAGCGTGACCGGCTCCTGGGCCAGTTTGTCGGTGGCGAGGTAACGCATTTGGATCAGGGTGCGCATCACCCGACGCACGCTGTCGGCCATGGCTGGCTCCAGCGAGGCGCGCGAGTTGGCATCCTTCATCTGCTGGTACGTAGACACCGGCATCATCGCGTTACCTACTTCGGTGGCCACGCGTTCAGCCATGTTGCGAATGAGACGCAGGTTGGCGGCTTCCACCTCCAATTTCTGGAGTTGCTCGGTCTGGGAAAGGTCATCAGCCGTTAACAACACCGAAGCCGGCAGGCCGCCCGGCTGTTTCTGGAATGGGATCACGTTGACACTGTAAATCGTCTCCGGATCATCCGTCGGTGAGAAGCGGAAATTCGCCACGGCTGCGCCGGTCTTCAGCACTTGGTAGATCTTGGCACCCAGTTCCTTCGGCACATCGGCAAAATCGAAATCACCGCCGCGTCGGTCCCCTTGCAGGAAGTGCTTCCGGGCCATCTTGTTGGCGTGAAGCACAGCCAGGTCCCGGCTTACGACCACGCAGATGCTGCTCAACTCGCAGAGAACCCCGGCGAGCATCTCGTGGTTGGCCGCCAGCTGGTTGTGGAGCCAGGTATTGCGAATCGCCAGCCCAAGCTGCTCCAGCAAATGGAACAGCAGCGTCAGTTCAGAATTTCCGAGCGGTTCACCGGTGATGCGGCAGTCAAAAACTGCTACCCCGAGCACGGTCTCGCGGTCCAGCACCGGCACTGCCACTTGCGCTCCCAATCGCTCAAATTCCGCTTCCGTTTCCGGGTCCGCCTGCACCGCAGCACTGTCCCGGCGCAGAATGCGTCCCAGTCGGCGCACCTGGCCGCCAATGCCGGTTTCGGCCGATAACTCGAGCGTATCCCGAAGGTCGGGAGACAACCCCATCGAACCCGCCAAAGTCATGCGGCGGCCCCGTGCTGCTTCCTCGCCCCGCACGGGTACATCGCCGGGTGGCATCAGAAACACCGCTGCGCGATTCACGCTTAATAGTTCCCGCAATTGCAGGAGAAACTGCTGCAGCATGGCTTCGGCATTAAGCGAATGTGTCAGGATGCCAGAAAAAGATCGGAGCGGGCCGAAAGCGTGAAAGAACCCGGTGTCGCCGGACGGTTTGGTCAGGAACTCGGTCTGAAACGATGCGGGTGCCGGTGCGGGGGCAGGGGCGGGGACGGACGGGCGGGCGCTAGGTGTGGCTGCGGCCGCGAGCAATCGACCCAGTAAGGTCTCCAGCAACCGGGGACGCACGGGCTTGACAAGGACATGATCGACCCCAAGACGATAAGCCTGTTCTTCGAAATCGCCACACGGCGAATCCGTGAAGACGATGGTGGGGAGGCGCGGAGCACGACGGTGAACCTGTTCCAGGACCCATAATCCATCGACCTGATCCAAATTCAGATCGAGGATGCAGAAATCTGCCAACCCTCGCACCAGCATAGGCTCAGCGTCTTCTACCGAGGTTCGATGAATGGTTCGGTAGTCCGCTGGCGAGAGCGCGGCTTGGATCATTTCCGGTGTGGCCGGATGATCCGCCAGAACAAGCAAGGTCTTCATAACGCCAAGACCTTGATCGAACTGGCAGGGTATTGGTGGCAGCCAAATGAAGTTCGCGATAACCACCCAAAAACCAAGCGTTTACCGTGCTTGGCTGGACGATTATCGGCAGCCGGAAATTCGCTGCGTCCAAATACTTCCACCGTTTTTGAAAAATACATAAGTTGGCTGCTTAGTCAATCCAAACTCGTCCCCATGAATTAGCAGTTTCGTATCTAATCCACAATGTGGATTAATACAGAGAATGTGTCCGTATTAGACCCGACACTGTTCAACGCGCCCGCGAATTCGTCAATTATGAGCGGTTCAGACCGGCATTTCCTGCTTCTCTCTGTTCAAACGCCAGGGCCTGTTCTAGAGTCTTATACACATGCGTTCCGAGAGTGAAGCTGACCTGCTTGCTGGCTGTCGCCGAGGTAACTCGGCGGCGTGGGACGAGGTATTTGATTTGCACTACGACGCGACCACTCGGTTTGTGTTTCAATTGGGTAGCGACTTAAGCCGGGAGGATGCGGAGGAAATCAGCCAGGAGGTTTTCCTCTCGGTCATTCGGAACCTGGATTCGTTTCATGGCCAAAGCCAGTTTCAAACCTGGCTTTTCCGAATTGCGGTGAACAAAACCCGCGATTTCCGAGAAAAACGGCAGGCGGCGAAACGCGGGGGCGGCCAGGTGCCGTTGTCACTTAACGCCGAAGATCCCGAGACCGGCCTTACACTCGATCCTCCCGCGACTACGCCCGCGCCTGACGTCAACCTGCTCGCGGAAGAGCAGGCGGGAATGGTGCATGTAGCCCTGGATCGACTGGGCGATTCCTGCCGGGAAGTCATTGAGCTGCGCTACTTTGGAGATTTGAGCTACGACGAAATCAGTAACACCCTTGGATTGAATCCCAAAACCGTTAGTTCGCGCCTCAGCAAATGCCTGGGTAAACTCGAAGAAATCATGCTTCAGGTTCTTGCGGGGGAGAAAACGGCAGTTTTCCCGTCTAACTCCTAGCGACATGGCAAACGAACCGGAAAAACGAATCGAGCAACTGCTCCACTGCGCGGCGCGAAAGCGTCGCGATCGGGCGGGGCCTGCTTTTCAGTTGCACCCGGTGAACCGGCGTATGCTGCAGGGGGAGGTGGCGCGGCGGTATCATCGGCCTGCGGTTGCCCTGCCTGAATGGGGGGCGTGGCTCCGGTTGTGGCCTCGCCTGGCGTGGGCACTTGGGTTGGCGGCCGTTCTCGGCTTCCTGACTCTGCAGTTGCTCCCCGATCGATCCGGCTCCCGCCAGTTGGAGTTGGCGGCACAGAAGGATGAATTGTCGCAGGAAGCATCGCGCACGGTTTCACCAAGTGCGGATGCCGCAGTCGCGCCGCCGGCAGCTTTTTCAACGGCCGAGAGCTTGCCCTCGCCAGTCTTGGTGCCAGAGCGCAGTGCCAAACGGATCGAAGACACCCGCGTTTTGGGAGGACCCGCTCCCCCAGTGCCGAGCCGGCCGGATTCGGTTTCCTCGGTGGCAAAAGTGCGGGATTCCACAGTTCTTGCGAGCCCTAAACCGGCATCGCGGACGCTAGGTGCTGCGCCAGAGACGGAGGCCATTGCGAAGTTTGAAGGTGCGCCTGTGGCAACGCTGACGGTCCCTCAAACCGGCCCGGCGATCGCGGGTCGATTTCAAAATCTGGAGGCGCTTAAGAAAGCGGCTGGTGCTGTTGATTCCGCTCAGCCCACCGGGGCCAGGATAGCGCCGGCTAGCCCGGCACCCGGGCAGAAACATCCCCTTGCGGACGCGGAGGTTCTTCCCGTGCTGAATGAGTTCGCGGTGGAGCAGGTCGGTGGGGAAATGCAGATTGTCGATGCGGACGGCTCCATTTACAGGGGAACATTGCAAGAGCAAAGCCTGGATCAGGCGATGCCTTCAGGCGCAGGGCAGGTCTTCTTACGATCCCGGGCGGGCGAGGCAGCCCCTGCGGCTGCAGTTCAGGCGCCAGTTCGGGCGGGAACCGATTTGGCCCCGCAATTTCTTAATGCGGCGCAGAATTATTCCTTCCGGGTGGTGGGAACAAACCTCAGCCTCAAACAAAAGGTAGTATTCACAGGCAACTTTGTTGGGATTCAAAGCCAGGATGTCCTTGGGACCACCAACGCGGTGCCAACTGGCCAAACCCAGGTTTCGGTAGAGCAGTTTTCGAATCAGAAGCTGCGCACCCAGGTGCAGAACCAGCTATTGTTCAGAAACCAGGCCCAAAACCTCCAGAACTTACCGCTCCAAAACCAATTGGCTCCCGCCCGCATCGCTGGCAAGGCCTTGGTGGGTGAATTGCGCGAAATCCAAGTGGATGCTCTCTCCCAAACACCCCGTTGATACTCCCCAGGCGGTCATTTCCTCAGCCAACTTACCGATTGCACCACCCTTAATGGCGTTCTATCTTCCATTTTTGGTGGCTGGCAGCGTTGGCGGAGGCCCCAAGTTCGAATGAAACCCAGGAAAACCAAATCGGGCAGTTCAGCAAAAGGCGCAACAACAACTCGGCGCCAGCCCAAACCCGCCCCCGCGAAAGCGGCTCCCAAGAGAGCCACTGCCAAGCTGACGCCGGCAAAAGAAGCTCCGCGGGAAGCGCCTGCAAAACCCGGGTCGAAAACCATGACTTCGCCCGCATCCAAACCGGCCCCCAAGAAGCCTGTGGCCAAGCCGGTTTTCAGCTCGCTGAAACCAATACCACCAGCCCCGCCGGTCAAGACGAGTAAGGAAGTTTCAAAAGCAGCGAAAACTTCCCCACTCCTCAAAGCTGCCCTGGCTCCGACCCCGGAAAAAACCATCAGGCAAAAGCAGGCTTCGTCGGTAACCGGTCCTACGGGCAAACGCCTGGTCAGTAAGAAAGCTGAGGTTCCTTCGGCGCAGGCCACCCCAACGCCCAAATCAGCGTCGGCCACCCCGCAATCGTCCCAACGGACGAAAGCGAAGCGTCTTTCCGCACCACCCGTTGCGGCTGTGCCTGAGGTGCCTGCACCCAAGCTGGCGCCAAAGAAGAAGGCGTCGGCGATCAAAAAAACCTCTGTCGTACCTCCAGTGGTGGAAACTGTCCCGGTTGTCCTTCCGCCTGCGAAGTCGATTCCCAAGAGACCGATGCGTGCCAAGAAGGGTGGGTCCAAGCCTGGAGCTCCGTCGCCGGTGAAAGCGAAGCCGCGGTCCAGGAAACGAAAATCGGTCCCAGCGCCGGAAGGTCCTGCAGGGTTTATTCGACGTCACCTGGCCAGGTTGCCTGAAGTGTTGCCAACATCGACACCGCTGCGTCGCTTTGCCCGGAAGCGGCCGCCCTCAGTCGAGCCGGAGACAGCCCTCGGCTCGGCAGCGCAAGCCCCACTGAGTTTGGACGAGCAAAAACCTGAGCCGCAACGCCGGGAACCCACGGTTACACCAGCGCGGTCGCCAGTTCGCCGAACGCTGCCCACGGTCATCTACGTTAAAGACGGTCCGCCCATTCCTATACCACCGATTCTGTTGGAGGGTGACGAGCCTTCTCCGGTTAGTTTGAGTGGTCCCGGGCAGAAATACCTCGTGAGCCCGGTGGCGCCGGCTGTTGTCGAAGCGCGCGAGGTCGACTTGCCGCCGGTGTTTGCTACCGGCGAAATCATGTTGACGGCGCGGGATCCACGCTGTCTCTACGCACATTGGGACATCAGTGCCTACCAGCAACGTCAATACAACTCACTTTCCGCTCACCAGCATCTCGTGATGCGAACGCACCGTGATGGCCCGTCAGGTCCTTTGATTTCAGAGATTCATGTGCATCCGGAATCGAAGCATTGGTTCCTGCACGTTCCTGACGCCGCCACGAGCTATGCCTGCATCTTGGGTTACTACGACGTACACCGCGAATGGCGGGCTATTGCGGTCTCGCAATCTGTGACCACACCGGGCGATCGTGGCGCCGCCGAGACTGTGGTGCAGTTCGCAACCATTCTGCCCGATGTGCCGTTACCCCAGGTGGAGCTTCGCATGCCGGCGCCGTCACCGCCTGCTTCCGTTGAAAGGGCTCCAGATCAGCCTTCCTCCGCACCGGAAGAAAGGTCGATGGTGCCCTTCACGACCTGGCCCAGGAGGGCAGGGCAGAGCGAGGTCTCCACAGCTAGGTCTGCGCTTAGGCAGGGGCCACCGCCAGGCACTCCGGAACACGTCCAAGCCAAAATTTCGCCGGCTCCCGCACCCGGAATTCGGCAATTCCCAGCCCATCCAGCCGCACCTCCGGCCGAAATCCCCGTGGTGGAGGTTCCGGTGTCGGAGTGGACTTCGGAGCAGGAACAAGTTCTTGTGGAAGTGGTAGCAACCACCCCCGCGCGCCAGGAGTGGATCGGATCCATCGCCATCGCTGAACTGGCTCGCCAGGAGGTAAAAGTCTCACCTCGGGGAGGCGTTCCCACCCCCGCGTTTGAAGCCGGGTCGATGGCCGCCGCCCAATTCGGCCAGGCACCGGAGGAAGCTGTGTTCAGCCCAGGCGCCGGTCCCGGCGAAGCCCTGGGTCCCGAACCGCACGTGGTTTCGAAGAGCTTCTGGTTCCGGGTAAACGCGGAGTTGGTGATCTACGGCTCGACAGAGCCCGACGCCACCGTCCGGATCGCCGGTCGACCCATCCGTCTGCGGTCGGATGGCAGCTTCAGCTTTCGCTTCTCTCTGCCCGATGGCGACTATGACCTGCCCATCACCGCCCGGGCGGCTCACGGAGAAGAGCGCTCCGCCGAGCTGAGATTCTATCGCTCGAGCCAATACGCAGGTCAGGTTGGGGCGCACCCGCAGGATCCCGCGCTGAAACCGCCCCTGCCGGAAAATGCCGCGTGATGCAGGGCTACCTTTGTCTCATCCTGCACGCACACCTGCCTTTCGTCCGGCACCCCGAGCACGAGAGGTTTCTGGAGGAAAATTGGCTCTTCGAGGCCATCACGGAGACCTATCTGCCGCTGCTCGAATTGGCCCGGGCTTGGAATCGCGATCGGCTCAGCGCACGGCTGACTCTGTCCCTGACCCCAACGTTGTGCAGCATGCTGCGCGACCCGCTGCTGCGGGAGCGGTACGAAAGGCACCTGGACGACCTTATCGACCTGGCCGAAAAGGAAATCCACCGCACGCTTTGGCAGAAGCAGTATTACTCTTTGGCGGTGTTTTATCACCAACGGTTGTCGGCGTTGCGTGAAGTGTGGCAGGGCAGCGGTGGTGACTTGGTGAGCGCGTTCGGCGCGTTGCAGGATGCTGGGCAAATCGAGATTATCACCTCGGCGGCGACCCACGGGCTGCTGCCGTTGCTGGCCTCCCACCCGCCTTCAGTCCGCGCGCAAATCCTCGTGGCGCGAGACCATTATCGCGACTGTTTTGGGCGCGATCCGCGCGGGATCTGGTTGCCGGAATGCGCCTATTGCGATGGCCTGGAGCCGGTGTTGCGCGAGGCCAACTTGCGCTGGTTTGTGGTGGATACGCACGGGTTGATGCACGCCAATCCTCGCCCTCGTTACGCCGTCTTCGCTCCGATCTTTACCAGGTCCGGAGTCGCCGTCTTCGGTCGGGATCACGATTCCGCAAGGCAAGTCTGGAGTCGCCATGAGGGCTATCCCGGCGATCACCATTACCGCGATTTCTACCGTGATATCGGGTTTGACCTCGATCTCGATTACGTCCGGCCGCACCTGTCTGGGAGCGAGCAGCGCGGTTTCACCGGCATCAAGTATTACCGGATCACCGGCAGCACCGAGACCAAGCAAGTCTACGATCGAGTCGCGGCACTCGAGACGGTTCGAGGCCATGCTGCCCATTTCTTGTCCGCGCGCCGAGAACAGGTGAGCCGGTTAGCGGCCTTCTTCGATCGCCCCCCGGCACTGGTCGCTCCCTACGACGCCGAGTTGTTCGGGCATTGGTGGTACGAAGGCCCGGAATTCCTCGACGCGGTGTTGCGGGCCGCCGCCGCACAGCCGGATCAACTGCAGATGATCACTCCCGAGGATTATCTGCGGTTTCACCCCACGAATCAGGTCGCTACACCCGCAGCCTCCAGTTGGGGTGAGGAGGGTTATTGGCGCGTGTGGTTGAACGACAAGAACGAGTGGATCTATCGCTTGCTTCGCCCTGTTCAGGACCAAATGACCGCCCTGGTACGCAGCATTCCTCAGCCTGATCCCCTGCAGGAACGCTGGCTCCGCCAGGCCGGGCGCGAATTGCTCCTGGCCCAGGCCAGCGACTGGCCGTTTATCCTCCGCACCGGCACTAGCCCGGAATACGCCCGCCGCCGCGTCAACGATCACCTGCAGCGCTTTTCCATACTCGCCTCACACCTGCGCACCGGGAACATGAATGAAAACATTCTGACGGAGCTCGAAGCCAGAGATAACTTGTTTCCGGCTCTGGATTATCGCTATTGGGGCTGAGTAAAGCCGGGAACGATCAGTAGACATCCCTCAGATACCGCTTGTCGGTCCTCATCAGTGTCACATTCACAAATTCAGCGGCGGCCTCAGGGCTTAGGCCACCTTGCTCCGCGGCGATGCGGATCAGCGCGTCGTGGACTCCCTTGGCCATGTTGTGGGCGTCGCCGCACACGTAGAAATTAGCACCGTTGACGATCCATTTCCAGAGCTCTTTAGCCTGCTCCAGCATCCGATGCTGGACATATATCTTCTCCGGCTGATCGCGCGAAAAGGCCAGGTCCAGCCGATTCAAGACGCCTTTGGGTTTCCAGGATAGCAGTTCCTCTTCGTATAGGAAATCGGTAGCTCGGTGTTGTTCCCCGAAAAACAGCCAGTTCCTGCCGGTGGCTCCGGCAAGAGCGCGCTGTTCGATGAAAGCGCGGAAAGGGGCAAAGCCGGTGCCCGGCCCCACCATGATGATGTCCCTGGCGAGGTCGTGCGGCAGCCTGAAGCTTCGTGATTCCTGCACATAAACGGGCACTGCCTGTACGAACAGGTCTGCGTGGTCCGCCAGGAATCCGGACGCAAAACCCTTCTTCGGCCGGCCGTGGCTCGTGTAGCGCACCACCGTCACGCACAGGTGAGCTTCACCCGGATGCGCCTCCAGGGCCGAGGCGATTGAGTAAAGCCGAGGCGCCGCCGGGGTCAATTGTGCCAGGAAGGCCTCGGCGGTTTCGAATTTAGCCTGGTCGAACTCCCGCAGTACGTCGACGTAATCGCGAGTCTCAATATACTCGCGTACGCGGTCGGTGTTTCCCAGGATGTCCATGAGTTGATCACGCTGTGCGCCCTGCGGCAGGCGTTCCGCCAATCCATTCAGGATTTTCCGGTTGGCTCGGTTCACCGTGTAATCGCGCAGGAGTGTGTTCCGGAGGGTGGTGATGTCTCCCTCGGAATCGGTGAGCGGCCATTCCGGGTCGAGACCCAGCAATCGAATCAATTCGTCCACGACGGCAGGTGCATTGCTGCCGTAGGCGCCCAGGGAGTCACCAGGCGTGTAGGTAAACCCACTGCCTTCCAATTCCAGCACCAGGTGGCGTGTGTCCTTGCCGGAGCCGGGTTTGGTCAAACGCTCGTGCCTTGTCAACTTCGCCCAGAAAGGCCGCTTGCGCGAATACGCTGGCTTGGCCGCAACGAGTCCATCTTCGGTCCTGTTTCTTTCCGTGATACTGTTCATGCAAAATCGGGCACAAGATAACCCAGGATCCGCCAAACGCTACTGTCGCTTTGTTCCGAGTTGAAGGCTCGGGTGGCACACACAAAACCTGGGCCGCACGATTGTGGTTGGGGCTTTCCCATTAAAGCCTCTCTCGATACGATGCCAGGCAATCCGTCGGTGTTATGCACATTTCAAAATCAGGATTCCGTCGTGCTGGTTGGCTGGCCGGGTTGTTTTTGTGGGTGGCTTTGGTCTCCCCTTTATCCGGTGCCCGGCAAGCCGACCACGCAATGCGCCAGGCAGTGGAGGATGACTGGGTACGCCAGGAGCAGCGCTGGGGCCGCACATCGGAATCCGTCGAGGCACTGACCGCAGCCGTGTCGCGTGCCGGGCACATCCTGGGTTACTGGCGGGACAGGTTGCCCGTCGCCGATATCAATGATGCCGAAGTGGAGTTAAAGGAGATTCAGCACCATGAGGCGGAGATAGCTGCGATGGATCCGGCCAGTCGGCTGGAACTTTACCGGCGGGCGCGTTGGTTGGCGAGGGGCCTGGCCCTAAGCGACCCCGGTATCACCGGGCAGCCGCTGGTGTTCATGACTCGGAACCGCTTCGTCTGCCAGATGCTGCACGAGTACATGGGTTACTTTTGTGACTACGGCAATGTGTCGGGCGGCGGGGTTTATCTGCTCGAACGGCCGGGTTATTCGCTGGCGACCCAAGACCTGGTGAAAGCTCACCTGCCGAAAGGTAATTTCACCACGCTGGCGTTGTCGCACGATGCGCGGACGGTTTACTTCGCCTTCGCCGAGCGATCCGCTACGAAGCCTGATTTCAATTCGCCGGACCGAAAATCGTTCCACATTTTCAGCATGGCGCCGGACGGCTCAAACCTGCGCCAGCTTACTAGTGGAGCGGAAGACGACTTTGACCCTTGCCCCCTGCCGGACGGTGGTGTGGCCTTTATGTCGTCGCGTCGCGGTGGCTTTGCGCGCTGCAACAATCCGTGGGAACCCTGTGCCAGCTACACGCTCCATCGCATGGACGCGGACGGTGGAAACATCCGTACGCTCTCTGCACACGAGACCAGCGAATGGCATCCTTCGGTGTTAAACGATGGGCGGCTGGTTTACATTCGCTGGGATTATGTCGATCGCTCGGCGGCAAATTTCCACGGGCTCTGGGTCAGCAATCCGGATGGGAGCGGGGTGGCGAGCCTGTTTGGGAATTACACGATGCGTATCAACGCCTGTTACCAGCCGCGCGCGATTCCTGGCTCCGACAAGCTGCTTTTCGTGGCCGGAGCGCATCATGCGGATGTGGGCGGCTCGTTGGTGATGCTGGACCCGAAACGGGTTCAATACGACGTACAGACGGGTGAGGACTTGTTCGACTCGATCGAGGCGCTCACACCGGAAATCTGTTTTCCTGAATCAGCCGGCTGGCCCAAGAGCTATTTTCACAGCCCTTGCCCATTGTCGGAAACCAGCATGCTCGTATCGTTCAGCTTCGACCCGCTGCCAGGGATGAGTTCAGGCGAGGGCAAAGACACACGTACGGGACTGTATTACTTCGACCGGTTTGGCAACCTGGAGTTGCTGTATCGGGATCCCACGATTTCGAGTATGTATCCCATTCCTCTCAAGGTCCGGCCATGCCCGCCGGTGGTGACCTCAACACTCGACCCGGCCCTTGGCGATGAAGGCGAGTTCCTGCTCTCAGACGTGCGACGCAGCCTCTTTCCGCTGCCCGAGGGACGTCCAATCCGGGAATTGAGGGTATTTCAGTTGTTGCCCAAATTTGGCCAGCACACGGCCAATCAGCCCCGCATCGGCCATGCCAATGCTGAGAACGCGCGGATGTTGCTGGGCACGGTGCCGGTCGAGGCGGACGGCTCGGCCTATTTCCGCGCGCCCGCCGGGAAACCGGTCTATTTTCAGGCGGTGGATGAGGAGGGTCGGGCAGTGCAGAGTATGCGCAGTGTGACTTACCTGCAGCCCGGCGAGCGCCGTGCCTGCATCGGCTGCCACGAGTCGCCGGGTGCTGTCACGCCCAGCAGACCAGCCTTGGCGATGGAGCGTCCGCCCTCCCGCCTTCAGCCGGGACCGGAGGGTTCGCAGCCGTTTAGCTTTCCGTTGCTCGTGCAACCAGTCCTCGACCGCCACTGTGTTCGCTGCCACGATGGCCACGCAGGGGAGGGCAAAAGCAAACTGGCCCTGACCGTCGGCGCGGACAAAGCTTTCTCGAACGCGTACCAGAACCTCAGACCCTTCCTGCGGTGGTATGAATGGGGCGGCGAGAGTATCAGTCAGATCGCGACGCACCCGGGACAAATCGGGGCGGATGCGAGTCCGCTCTCGAAAATCCTCGAGGATGAACATCACCTCGCGGAGGTGAAGTGGACCGATGCCGACAAACGGCGGGTTTACCTGTGGCTGGACGCTAACGTTCCCTTTTACGGATCCTACGACCCATCGGAACAGCTTGCACAACGCGAAGGCAAACCCATAGCCCCGCCCAGGTTTCAATGACCGCGCGAGTTTACGGCCGCGGGCCCCTGCAGGGCACGTTCTGAGAAGGTATCAGCAGCTAACGCCTGCTTAAAACACGCCTTGCCGTGTCGAGCTTCAGCGCTTAAGCCATGGAGCGATGGATTCTCCGGCCCAAATGTTCTTGATCGGCTGGCGTTCGCGGACCTCACTTGCCTGGCGGCCCTTCACCAGGACCTCCACGGGGAGGGACCTGGTATTGTAATTCGAGCCCATCACCGAGCCGTAAGCCCCCGCACTAAGTAAGGCGAGGTAGTCGCCTTCACCGCACCGGGGCAGGGGACGGTTCTGGCAGAAAAAGTCTCCCGACTCGCAAATCGGCCCGACCACATCGGATTCCACCAGTTTGCCCATTTTGCGGGTGACCGGAACGATTTCGTGATAGGCGTCGTAAAACGCCGGTCGGATAAGATCGTTCATCGCGGCATCCACGATCAAAAAGTTCTTCTTCCCTGTCCGCTTCACGTATTCGATGCGAGCGACCAGGATGCCGGCATTCCCGGAAATGAAGCGGCCCGGTTCCATCAGGATTTTCAGACCCAGCGACTTGAGCAGCGGCACGATCTTGCGGGCATATTTCTCGGGTGTCAGAATTCGGCGTGCAGCGTTGGATTTCCACCACGCCTCCGCACCGCTGGCCAGGGCGGGTTGGTAGACAATGCCGATGCCGCCGCCGATGCTGAAGAACTCGAGGGCATATTTCTTCTTCAGTCTCTCCACCAGCGGGGCGACCTTGCGGACCGCCTGTTCGAACGGAGCCACGTCCGTGATCTGCGACCCGATGTGCATTTGCAGGCCGCGCAGCCGCAGGTTTTTCAACCGGGCGGCCCGGGCGTATACCGCCTCGATCTTCTCGAATGCGATGCCAAACTTGTTTTCGTAGGTGCCGGTGGTGATCTTCTTATGGGTGCCCGCCGCGACATCGGGATTCACACGCACGGCCACTGGGGCGGTGCGTTTAATGCGCGCCGCCACCCGATTGATTCGTTCCAGCTCCGGCTCACTTTCGGCGTTGAAGGTGTAGACGCCGCTGCGCAGTGCATACTCGATCTCCGCTTCGGTCTTGCCCACGCCCGCAAAGGCACACTTGGCGGGGTCGCCACCGGCAGCAATCACGCGTTGCAGTTCACCTCCGCTGACGATGTCAAAACCACTTCCGAGGTTCGCCAACGTCCGCAGGACCGAGAGGTTGGAGTTGGACTTGACGGCGAAGCAAACCAAGTGATCGACTGGCGCCATCGCGCTGTCGAGCTTTTGAAAATGGCCGGTCAGTGTGCTTTGGGAATACACATACAGGGGCGTTCCGAACTTCCGGATCAACGAGTCCACGGAAACGCCTTCGCAAAACAACTTGCCGCCAACATAACGAAATTCATGCATGGGGCCGAAGTGTAGGATTTAACCCGTGCCTGCAAAGTCCAAAATGGACAAAAAAACGGCCCGCGTGGCTGAAACCACGCGGGCCTTGAAAGTGAAAACCAAGCTTATTGAGCGAGAATTCGCGCGCGTTCCACGTGATACTGTTCCGGTGAGATTTCGTCGGCGCGATATTTCACCAGCAACGCGGCGAGCATGCCCTGCTTCCCTTCGGGAATGGACAACGGCGGTGGCGCCAGGTGCGGGGTCCGCACCGGGCCCGTGCCAGCGTAAGCCATCATGCTGACCCCGGCCTTGGCATTCAGTTCGGCAATCTTGGCGCGCATCGAGTCGCGGGCTTTGGCTATCAGCACCGGATCGGCACCCTTCGGCAGCCCAAGAGATGGGTCGGTATCCATCGCGGCCAATTCCGACATCCTCTGGCGCAGGGCTGTGCGGGCGCGTTGGATGTTTTCCGGGGAGGTGGAGGCTGGGAGAACCAGGCCAAGCTGGGGATCTCGGACGGCAGTCGCAGCGGCGATCGGAGTAACCGGAGCCGCAGCTATAGCTTTAGCCGGAGCTGCCGTGGTTGTGGCTGGGGCGGTGGCTGGGGCTGGCTTAGCAGTGGCGGCTACTGCGGGCGCCACCGGCTGGCCGTCCAAATCCGCCATCTTGCGTCGCAGTGCTTCCCGGGCTTTGGCGATCGCCGAGTCATCCACGCTCGGCGTGCTGGCCACGGTGGCTGCGGCGGGTGCGCCCGATCCGCCAGTCTGCCCCATGGCTTGCCGGAGGGCCGTGCGCGCCCGGGCAATCGCTTCCGAGTCCGCCGCCGGGCTCGTCACGGGCGCCGGAGCAGCCGCAACAGCCGGGGCCACCGGTGCTGGGGTCGGTGAAGGTGGCACGACTACTGGCGCGGTCGGGGTCGGAGCCGCAGCGGGTACCGCTACCGCAGGCGCGGGAGCAGTCACGATGGGCTGCTGGGGCTGCCCCATGGCTTGCCGGAGGGCGTCGCGCGCCCGGGCAATCGCTTCCGAGTCTGCCGCCGGGCTCGTCACGGGCGCCGGAGCAGCCGCAACAGCCGGGGCCACCGGCGCTGGCGTCGTTGAAGGTGGCACGACTGCTGGTGCTGGGGCGGCAACCACAGCCGGGGTTGAAGCCGCGGCAGGTACCGCTACTGCAGGCGCGGGAGCAGTCACGATGGGCTGCTGGGGCTGCCCCATGGCCCGCCGCAGGGCTTCCCGCGCTTTAGCAATCGATTCAGGATCGGAAGGTTGCGGAGCTTGGGGCGCAGATGAAACCACAGGAGCAACGGCTGTGGCCGGCACGGCAACCGCAGGGACAGCGGCAGCCGGCGAGGATTGATTCTGCGCATTGCGCAACGCTTCCCGCGCCTTGGCTTGAGCCTCGTTATCATTGCCATAAACCGATAGCGCGATAACGCCGGCAACCCCCGCGCATACCGCCACGAGTAGTCTTGAAATCTGCATAGGTGATCTTTCTATAAAAAAAATGCCTCAAGTGCAACAGCTTTCAACTTACTTTATGGTAGGATATTCTTGACCCGCGGGCAAGCTGCCCTAGCATCCGCGCCGGTCGCAAACACGAATGAACGCAGTTCTGGCACTGGAAGACGGATCGGTATTCCGCGGCGAAGGTTTTGGCGCGCGCGCCTCAGCCTCCGGCGAGGTTTGTTTCAACACCTCCATGACCGGTTACCAGGAGATCCTGACCGACCCTTCGTATAAGGCGCAAATTGTCACCATGACCTATCCCTTGATTGGGAATTACGGGGTCAATCACCAGGACGTTGAGTCCTGGAAACCCCATGTCGCCGGGTTCGTGATCCGCGAATTATCGCCCGTGGTGAGCAATTGGCGCGCGGACGCCTCCCTGGCTCAGTATCTCGAGGAGAACGGCATCCCGGGCCTACAGGGAATTGACACCCGCGCTCTCACCCGCAGGCTTCGTGTCCGCGGCGCTTTGAACGGCTTCATCAGCACCGAGGCCATTTCGGATGCCGAAGCGCTGGAGCGCGCCAAATCCTGGCCCGGCCTCATGGGCGTGGATTACGTCAAGGAAGTCACTCACCGCGAGGCGTTTGTCTGGGACGAAAAGGACGAGCAGAGTGCGGATTTCAAGCTGAGACAGGGCCTGGAGCCGGCTGATGCTCGGGAAGTGCGCGAGCCTCTGCCGCCGGCGGATATCCCCATCGTGGCGTTTGACTACGGGATGAAATACAACATCTTGCGTCGGCTTCGCCAGCAAGGATTCCGGGTGCGAGTCCTGCCCGCGACGGCCACCGCAGCCGAAGCGCTCTGCCACCGGCCCGCCGGCATTTTCCTCTCAAATGGCCCCGGTGACCCAGCCGCGCTCGGCTACGCTGTGCGCGCGGTGCAGGACCTGCTGCAGACCGGGATCCCCATTTTTGGCATCTGCCTTGGCCACCAGATTCTAGGGCAGGCGCTGGGCGGAAAGACGTTTAAGCTAAAATTTGGCCATCGCGGCGCAAATCAACCGGTGAAGGATCTCGTCTCGGGGAAGGTGGAAATTACTTCCCAAAACCACGGGTTCGCCGTGGATGCCGCCAGTCTCCCCAATGACGTAGAGGTTGACCGCATTAATTTGAACGACCAAACCGTTGAGGGCTTCAGGCACAAGACTAAACCCGTCTTTTGTGTGCAATATCACCCCGAGGCGTCCCCTGGGCCGCACGATTCCACTCCGTTGTTTGCCCAGTTCCGCCAACTGATTCAGTCTCGGTAGGAGCGATCAGCCTTGATGCACGACTCCCTTAACCCAGCAACTGCGATGCAGACAAACCGGTTCTCAGGCCCTTGCCCTGTCCAGAGGGAACCCCGGCCAGATAGCAGGCAGGGAAAGAATGGATTCAGAACGATCTATGTGGATTCCGTGTTGACTTGACCCGGAGCCTGCCCATAATCGCCCTAACAAGACCTATGGCCAAACTTGTTCTGCTAAGCGCGGGAATGACCGGACGCACCCACGAGCTGAACGTGGAGAAAACCACGATCGGCCGCTTGGAGGACAACACCTTTCAGATTGCGGAACCCAGTGTGTCCAGCCATCACTGCGAAGTGTTGGTGCACGGTCCCGAGGTCGTGGTGAAGGACTTGAATTCCACCAACGGCACGTTCATTGGTGGAGAAAAGATCACCGAGAAAGTGCTCAAGCCGGGTGATGTGCTCCGGCTCGGTCAGATCGAGATGCGCCTGGAAAATGGGGCTCCAACGGCCGCCGCGCCGGCACCGGCTACCACAGCCACCTCGAAAAAAACGGATCCGGCCCTGTCCATCACCCGGGGTGTCACTCTGAACGAATTGGAAAAAGGCGGCACGTCCGTATTCCCTGGGGCAACCACCGGGTTTTCCAAGAAAGAGGACAAAGTCAGCCGGATTTTCCTCGTGGGTGGCATCGTCATCGGGGTAATCATCCTCGGCCTCCTCATCTACGTCTTCGCCATCGCTTCCTGATTGCGTCCTGTTGTTTCGGTCCGCTACACAACGCTCGCGCTGCGCGAGTATGTTTTCGCTTGTTACAGGACGGGCCAACTTCTCCTTCTCAAAAAGCATAAGGGCCGGTCCCTTGCGGTGACCGGCCCTCAAATGAGTATTGCAAGCCTCGGTTTGGCAGAATCAGATCAAGGCCAAACCAGGCGGAAGAACCTTGGTTCACCCGCGACGGACACAGAATAGGGACTGGTCGCCCCTTGCACGCGGGTGTACGGCCCCGCCGGGTTCGTGGCGGAAGCCAGGAAGAACGCCGGATTGCTCCAGGTCAAAACCAGGTTGCCTCCGCTCAGCGACACTCCCAGTTTCTCAGGCGTGGGCGGCGGGATATAAGGCACCACATCCGTGAAGGAGGTGCCTAGGAGGAAATCGTCCAGTGTGACCACACCAATCGCCCCGCTTGTTCCATCTTGCCTGAACGCATAGTTCCAGATCTCAACCGCCGAGGTGATGTCCGAGGCGGTCACACTCGGACTCTCTTCGCTCGCCGGATTGACCCAAAGCGTCGCTTTGGCGCTGCCCACGTTGTACCGCGCCACTACAGTGTAGGTGGTGCCCAGATCCAGGTCGGCAGGAAATGCGGTCGGTGTGTTGCCGCCGTTGGAAATGGCGAAACGGAATTTTCCGGGTGCCGCGTCATTCGTGACGGCAAAAACGCGAGAACGGTATTGAGTGCCGGTATCCTTCAGATGGGCAAAGTAACCTCCGCTGAACCGTGGCAAAGCGCCCAGGCTGGCCGTGAACTTGGAGTAGAGCAGCACGCCGCTCGACGTCGGAACCGAAATGGAATTCGTGAAAAAGGCACGCACATCGTCCACGTTCGTTTGCGTGAGCAGTAATTGGTTGGAAACGATATAGGTGTCGTTTGAGAGACCGCTGTGCGCGGTCCAAAAGCTGGAACTGACACTGCCAATGGGTCCGTCGGCGTAGGTAAAGTCATCTCCCAGCAGCAGACCCCAATGCGGATACACCGTGAGCACAAACGAGGTGCTGGAGGTGTTCACCCCGTCGTGAACGTTCACGGTAATCACTGACTGACCGGCTTGCTCCGGCTCAGGAGTGATCTGCAGACTCCGGTTCGCGCCGGTTCCGCTGAGGATCAGTTTGGCATCCGAAACGATCAAAGGGTTTGAAGAACTGGCGCTGAGGGTGAGATTGCCGGGGGTTTCCGCATCACCGATGGTAAAGGCGATGGGTGCCGTGGTGCTGTTCGTCAACACTTGCTGATCCTCAATCGTGGTAATGGTCGGATATCCGAATCTGACTTCAAAGGTCGTAAAGGAACTGTTTAAACCATCGGAAACATTGACCGTAATCACGGTTAGCCCTTCCTGGTTGCTGGCGGGAGTGATCAGGATCGTGCGGTTCGTGCCGCCGCCACCCAGCGCCAAATTGGCGTCCGGAACCAGGCCTTTGTTCGACGAAGAAGCCGTGACGGTGAGGCTCGTGGCCGGTGACTCGGCATCAGAGACCGTGAAATCGAGCGGCCCCACCACAGTATTGGCCCCAACGGCCTGGTCTGGAATTCCTGAGACCAACGGGGACGTATTGGAACCTACAACGTCATTGAATGACGTCCCAACTTTCAGATTGTCAATATAGACCGCAATACCGCCGCTTTGCCGAAAAGCGTAAGTAAAAACATTGAACGGGTTCGGCCGCGTCGAGGTGCCGAAATCCTCGCCTGTGATGCTGGGATCGGCTTCCGAGAGGGGTTCAATCCACAAGGTTGCCAATCCGGTGGAGGGCACAAATCGGGTCACCACGGTGTACACGGTGCCCGTTGACAGGTTCATGTCGTATTGACCAAAACTGACGCCGCCGGCGGTTCCGTTGGCTATATTGACCCGGTAGCTGCCGGTGTCCGTTGTCGTGCCACCCAGGATCGCATTGGTCGTGCTAAGCCAGACGCGGGCGCCAAAGTCGGTGGCTGCGCCGCTGTTGGTGCCCCGAAAATGCGAGATGTAAGTCCCGCTTTGTCCCGGGAGGCCGGCGGCGTTGGAAATGATAATTGTATAGCTGGAATACAGCGCGACATCGAAATCCGTTTCGAGGTAGGGAGCCCCGGCCAGGTCTGCGTTGGCGTCCTCACTGTAGGAAGTGCCGCCCCGCACGACAAGTTGGCCGTTGGTCACCCCCAGCGTGCCAACTGTGCCGCTGTGATTCGCCCAAACACCTCCAGAAACGTCAACCAAGGGTCCGTTGGTGTAGGAGAAGTTATCGCTGAGCACTACCGCCGCCTGACAGGCGGTGCCGAGAATTGTGGCCGCAGCCACAGTCAGGATCAGTTTTCGCATAGAGTTTATTAAAGGCTACTGAGGTAATGAGTTTATCAATTCGGCGTCGAACTCGTCGGGTACCAATATACCTTGCGGACGACGCTCCATTCGGTGCGAGCATCATTGGATTCCGCTGACGTGCGCACAAATTCATTGGTGCTGGCCGCACGGGCGCTGCCGTCGCACATCGCAAACTGTCCCCGGCGGTCATGTCGACCCACAGCATATTGTCCCGTCACGTTGGATTGGGAGACGCCGGCGGTCGGCGAACTGCCGTCAGACTCGGCCATCAGCACGGTGTCAGAGGGTCTCATGATGTTGCCAAACTTGGTCTGTCCCACCCCGGTGGCCCGAGTGGAGCGGTTGATACACAGGCGCCCGTTCTCGCCATACATGAAATAGGCCTGGCCAATCGAGGGCGGGTCAACACGCGGTTTCGGCGCCGCGGGGCAGGCGTAAATGGATTTGGTGCCCGGCACCGGTGCGTTCGGCGGAACCGACTTATACAGATTCGTTAGCGCGGGTTGGCTGATGAATGTTGAAAGCGCGTTGTACCAAGCATCGGCATTGACTGCAGCATCGATTGGAACGACGGTGTTGCCTTCTTCCGGCACCTGGTCGTTGGCATCATCGGCATACATTTTTGCCGCCATTCCCCACTGCTTGCCATTGTTCATGCAAGTGATGGACTGGGCTCGCTGCTTCGCTTTGGACAAAGCCGGCAACAACATGGCTGCCAGAATCGCGATAATCGCGATCACCACTAGCAGTTCAATTAAGGTAAATGCCCGCAACCGGTTAACACAGGATTGCGGCGCAGCATTTTGCATAGCCATACGATATGATTAGTGAATCCGACCCGGACCCCGCCGGGCACACCCGAACACCGAGTGAATAGGCTACACTGAAAACGGGTGGGTGCAAGTGGATGCTGGCAGGACTTATTCACACGCGTCAGGTTCTTCCCACGCGAGCCTCCCTTCTCCAAGCCAGGGCTTCCCGGGTTTTGCGCGGGAGGAAGCACGGCTGGGACGCCGTCTGCCACGAACGTGTTGCAGTTCGGTGGGTTTACGGAGAAAAACCGCCAAAAAGTCTCCTATACACTCCGGGATTGGCCGAAATCATTGTTTTTATCGATATCGGACCTGCTATTTTTGAATATCCTCTTGAATGAAAACCAAGTATCATTCGTCCTACTGCAACAACAATACACAACAGAAGGGAACCGTCTATGAAACGTTTTCTGCCTAGCCTTTGTATCGTATCTGCGTGCCTATTCACTTTTGGAGCACGGGCCCAGCTCACGGAGCCTTGGGATTTCCGCTTCGACATAGGCGGCTCTATTCCTCAGAGTGCCAACCTCAAGCATTCTTCTGGTGAACTGGAATTGAATGCCGGCTTTACCATGAACTTCGCGCTCAGTTATCGACTGCAACCCTGGTTGTCAGTCGGGCCGGAATTAGGCCTTAACTTCAACACGGTTGATTCCTTCGCAGGCTACAAACCGAGCAGTGGCGCCGATTTGTTCCAAATGCCCATGATGCTTAACCTCATGGTAGAGTACCCTCCCGATTCCCGGCTTCGGCCCTTTGCCGGCATTGGTATCGGGGGTGTTGTCAGTGTCTTGTCTTCCGAATACGGGTATTACTCGGGGTATTGGTACTACTGGGAGGATTACTCCACAGATACGGACGTCACTTGGGCCGCCCAGGCTTTCGCAGGCATCCGCTATGACCTCAGTGACCGTATGAGCGTAGGCCTCCTCTACCGGTTCCTGGCCACCGCCAGCCAGGAGTGGACCTTCACCGAGCAGTATTGGAGCGACCCGTGGACTTACCGCAGTGTGCGCTACGATGTCGAGGTGGATTCGATCCAGAACCACTCGATCAGCCTGCTCTTTTCCTGGCAGTTCTGAGGCCTCGACAACCTCTCCTCACAGCGCCTGAAAGAATCGGTCTGAACGCGGCAGCCAGTAATTCTTTCGATCCAGCGAAAAAACCACCGCATTCGCTCGGCCGAGAATCTGGTTTCGCTTCACCGGACCAAAATACCGGGAATCAAAACTGTCGTCCCGGTTGTCTCCCATCATGAAAAAGTGATCTTCGGGCACCCGATACGGACCAAAGGTTCGCGTGGCCATGGTGCCCGGAATCAGGGCGATTGAATGGGTTTGGCCGGGCAGGAACTCCAGGTAAAGCCTGGCTGAGCCCGCCTGATCACCGGCGGTCGTCCCGGCTCCAATGGTCTCCTGTTTCACCTCCAGCCCATTCAGATACAGTCGGTTGTCCCGAAGTGCCACGGCGTCGCCCGGCAGCCCGATCACGCGCTTGACCAACCGCTGGCCGTCGTGCGGGGAATAGAAAACGACAATATCTCCACGGCTCGGCTGGCCCCATTCCGTGATGTGCCAGGTGGTGAACGGTACCTTAAGATCGTACGCCAGCTTGTTCACAAAAATGCGGTCGCCTACCAGAATACTCGGTTGCATCGACCCCGTCGGAACATCGTTCCAGTCCGCGAACGAAGACCGTATGGAAAACAATACCAGCGCAAGGAGCAGAAACGGACGCGCTTCCCGCCTCCACCAGGTGATGGCTTTCGTCCAGAACTTTTGGGCGTTCATGTTCAGCTTTGACCCAGGCCAGGCCACGGGCGTTCAATGGGTTCTTTGAAGATAGGGTTGATCCTCTTCCGGAACGGCCGTTTCTTTGAAATCTTAACCTCGCACCACTGACGTGTTGCCTTTGCCTCGCAATTCCGCGATTTTTGCAGCCGAAACTAACTGTGTTGTAATATGAAACGATTATTCACCGTTCTACTCTTGGCCGTTTGCATCGCAGCTTCCGCACAGACCACCTCCATCAAGCATTCCTCACCGCTGCGCGAAACCGCTGCCAAGAAGGCCGGCATGTCGACCGAACGTCTGTCCAGGCTGGACCGAATGTTCGAGCAGGCGGTGGCTGAAGGGGATGTGCCGGGTGTGGTCGCCCTCGTGGCGCGGCACGGTAAGATTGTCTATTACCAGGCCTTTGGCCTGGCAGACAACGCTTCTGGCCGGCCTCTGAAGCGGGACGATATTTTCCGGATCGCCTCCCAAACCAAGGCGGTCACCTCCACCGCCGTCATGATGTTGTGGGAGGAGGGCAAGTTCCGTCTCGACGATCCCATTTCCAAGTACATCCCGGAGTTCAAAAACCCCCAGGTGCTCGACACCTACGAAGCGGCCGACAAATATACGACCAAACCCGCGAAATCGGAAATCACCATCCGGCATTTGCTGACTCATACTTCGGGCTTGGGCTACGGCGAAATCGATGGCGACGCGCGGTTCAAAGAGATCTATCGGCACGCAGGAATTATCGACGCCTTTACCACCAAGGCCGTGACGATCGGCGATAATGTTAAGAAACTGGCCAAGCTGCCGCTGCACCACAATCCCGGCGAAAAGTTCACGTATTCTGAAGGCTTGGATGTCCTGGGCTACCTGATCGAAATCGCCTCAGGCATGCCGTTCGACGCGTTTTTACGCCAACGTCTGTTTGACCCACTGGCAATGCACGATACCTGGTTTTACCTGCCGGAGGCAAAAGCGGCCCGCTTGGTCCCCGTTCAGCGACCCAAAGACGGCCAATGGGAGCGCTTTCCGGTCACCTGGTACGACCCCGAATACCCAGTCACCGGCGCGCGCATGTTCTTCGCGGGAGGCGCGGGACTGTCCAGCACCGCCGAGGATTATGCCACGTTCCTGCAGATGTATTTGAACGGTGGCGAACTGGACGGCAAGCGCATCCTCAGCCGCAAGACCGTCGAAACCATCATGGCCAACCAGGTCGGTGAACTCCTGGGCGGCAGGACCGGTGCCACCCACTATGGACTGGCTTTCGGAGTGCTCACGGAAACCGGCCAGGTCCAGGGAGGGAAGGGGAGCGCTGGGACTTTTGAGTGGGGCGGCTATTTCAACACCCAATACTTCGCTGACCCACGCGAACAGGTCCTGGGCGTTCTCATGAAACAAACCCAGGGCACCAGCCGCGATCGCACTTCGGAACTCTTCCGTCTCCTGGTCATGCAGGCGATTGACGATTGAGGCTCCATCAGCCGGCATCGGCGCCTCGACCTGGGCCTTATAGATCAGTTTCCAGTAAGTCTCGAAAAAATCCTGCCACGACTGGGCATCCTCTAGATTGCGCAGCCGGCTCAGCAGCCTCCTCCTCGTCGGCAGGAACCATCCTTCCGCGAATTCAGTCTCTGGCATAACGTGGCTCACCCCCCCAGCAGTCCCACAGTCCCATAGTCCCACAGTCCCATAGTCCCACAGTCCCATAGTCCCATAGTCCCATAG
>DIXK01000062.1 GCA_002428665.1 Verrucomicrobia subdivision 3 bacterium UBA6082 | reverse complement strand
AATCGCCAGTCCAAAAGCTATTGTTTGCAAGTTTTTCCGCTGAAAGCTCCCAATTCTTGCTTGCATTAGCAGCACCATAGCCATAGGATTTGCTGTATGAGTGAGGCTCAGCAGGAATTCCAATCCTACGATTCACTTGGTTGCGGCAATTCTCGCGGCGCTCTCAGAACCCGCTCGCTTCGTGCAGCAGCCATCTCTCAGCCCTTCCGAAGAAACTGCCACTCCAAAGTTGCGACAAATCTGCCTGGTATTAAGCGATATCGCCAAAGTTCACGGACTTGCTTCGAAGGGCCCTTCGGGGAACTCCTCCGCGCCACGGGACCGATGGCCAAGGCCAACCCGATTCGCTTTTCGACTCAGTACACCGACGATGAGACTGACTTGGTTTGCTACCTCCATCGCTACTACAATCCGAGCACAGGAAGATGGCTGAGCAGAGATCCAATTAATGAGCCGGGGTTCCAATTATTCCAACAAATTCAGCCTCCGAACCGAAGCAAAAAGGAGCCGGTTCAGGCCGGCTCCGTAGGCTTGCCCCGGGCATTCAAGCAGCATTTTAAGAGAAATAGCAGGTTTTTCTCAGTGGGCACGGAGATGCAAAAGGCCGGCGAGCCGGTAGGGCGGTCAGATATCAGTTTTATCGATTATCAATTCTGCCGCAACGATCCGATAGCTCGCTTCGACGTGAATGGGTTGAAAGATATAGACGGGCCTGGCTGTGGTTACTTTGTGACTCAGATAGGGATAGCCGCAGCACTCGCTCTATTGGATTGGGGCATATACAATTATGTATGTAGTGATATTCCGCCCGACCAGGAAGCATTTATTCGCACACCTGGTTCGGCGGCTGCGACGATAGCCAACCTTCTCGCGATTGGTGCGCAGTGCGGAAGTGCAGGTGGGCTGGTTTACATGCACATTTGGTCAGACTCAAAATGCGGCTGCCATAGGAATTACGTAATCATTTGCAACAGTTGTGGGCCGGGAGCATGAAGACAACACGAAGTTCCTCCTCGGGCCCAAGAGGAAATGGGCTATATCCGGCCGCGAAGGTGATAGCGGGTATTGTTATCGTCGTCATTGTCATGGCTATTGCAAACTGGCTCTTAGACAAGTTCCCCATATGGAAATGGTTCCAGCACTAGGGAACAGACGCAGTCGAAGGCAGGCCAAAGGAATGCCCGCGACGCGTGCTGAGGCCATCGACTGCAGGCTCAGAGCAAGCCGGTAACATTAGTGGGAACTGCCCCCCTCGCGGAGACTGAGCGGGTCGATTCCCCTTGAAAGAGCTACGCCTCGACCCGCACAGACTCCGCTCGCCCTGAGGGAGGCTCCCACGTGAGCTTTCTTAGCGCCGCCGCTCCACTGCGGTTTTTGTCCTGCCCGCTGATCCGCTTGCCCCGTGGTGGCAGTGCGCCAGCACCCCCCAAGCGGCCTGCCTTGCCGTAGCCTTGGCGGAGGCAGGGCGGCCAGGCCAAACGCTCCGTTGCACTCTAGCTTCCAGAAGCTCCCGAGCGAGCCGGGGACAAACGGCTAAGAGAAAAAAGGAGGAGCACCCGCAGGAGTCGCACCACTGCTTACCGGCAGAGCCCCTGCGCTGGAGGCTGGCGCACTTTGCAGTTGCCGAAGGAGCCGCTGACCTCATCGGCGCTGGGGTGGTCGCATTCCTCCCACGGAAAATCCAGCTCCGTGCGGGTGCCGTCGAACACCTGGCCGGCCACCTGGGGAATGCTGGCCGGGTCGGAGAGCAGGACTACGAAAAACCGGCCGCAGCTGGACCAGATGCCCAGCGCTGGGGCATAGGCCAGTTCCGAGCCGCCGTAGATGGGGTCGAGTTCAAAGCCCGTGCAGTGGCGCACGGTTCCGGTGCCGCATGGGGCCGCGCAGCTTTCGGCTTCGGCGTATGCTTACGACGCCGCTTCGCGGTTATTGAAGGTGACTTCAGGCGCCACCACCGAACGCTACCTGTGCCTGACCATCACCGATTTGACGGAGTCCCATGCAGAATTCCATCCGCGGGAAAAGGAGTGTGAGGTCTTGTCGCAGGCTGTTCCGGGTGGTACCTTAACTTCATGACAAACGCTCAGCGGAAGTTGCTTCAGGCAGTCGTGCGCGATGGGCTCAAGATTCAGTCGCGGTTTTCTGCCGCTCCTGTGTATCGGACCACGGGTCGAGGCTCGCTCAAGAGCGAAGGAGTAGCCACGCTGCGGCAGATCAGACGGAATCTTAAGAAACGCGGTGAAAAGAGCATGGCTTGAAACCTTCACCTGGCAGATGGTGGTGGCGGTGAACGCGGCGCTGTGTCAGGCCAAGGGAGTGCTTCACCGACGCACCAGCGACGGCCACGAGCCGACGCGTAAACTGTGGGAGGAACAACATCCACGACTCTTGTGGCTCGATGAGGCGGTGGATCTTTGCCGTCAGTGCCATCGGTTAGCTCCATTCTGCAATTTCAACGGAAATACTTTTGCGGCTATCGCCCGCCAATTGACGCAGGAGCTTCGACTACCAGCCGACCAAGCACATGTCGTCCGTTCCTGGGCTGGTCACATCGTGGCGGGAACCGCTAATGAGGAGGAGATATCACAGTTTCGCCATTTCTCCCGAGGTTTGACTGATGGCGACCTAAAGAAATAGCCAGGCTGCGGAGTGCCCTCCCCAGAAGAAAAGGAGCCGGCTCGCTTTAGCCCTCACCAATCCATGCGAGATTGTGCGGAAGTTCTTCCATTAAACCCCATGATTTCATTGCCTTAGGGCAGCGCAACTGCTTAACTGCCGGTCATGAGTGAGGCTTGCCATATCCCCTCGCTTCTCTCCCGTCACAGCGGACGCAAACTGTGCCTTCAGGGGGCAGCACCCAGGCGCGGTGCGAGGTTACTTCGCCGCCCATTCCGAAAAGCAGGATTACCCCGGCAACCTTCACAAGCCTCTGGTCACGCAAGATTTACGAGAATTTCACGGACTTGCTGCGAAGGTCCCTTCGGAGAGAATCTCCGCGCCAGCGGCCCCATGGCCAAGGCCAATCCCTTCCGGTTCTCGACCAAGTATCAGGATGATGAGACCGGTTTGCTTTACTACGGGTATCGGTACCTCAGATACGGACAGTGGCTAAGCAGAGAGCCCATCGGGGGGAAAGGCGGACGCAACCTCTACTCCTTTGTCGGAAACACGCTAGGGGTTGACTATCTCGGACTCTTTCAAGTCCACTTCATTGACAGCCCCAAATGGGCTGCTGGTGCCGAGTGGCTTTGGGTCGGACACTACCTGACCTTCGATGCCTCCGACGTTTCTGCGTTATCGAAAGGCCCCATGATTCAGGGCGAAGAGACTTACCATGGTGTCTTGCTCCTGAACCACAGGTCACAGGCCACAGTGACAGACTGTAGAACAGGAACAACGCTTTCGGACAGCAGCAAGGACCTCTACTTCGCAAATCAGTTCATGCTCCGTAAAGACGGCTCCCTTTGGTCCGCAAACTACTCGGAGAGCTTTACGGATGGTCAAACGCACCTTTTCTTCCAAATCGCCAACACCAAGATGCGCACGGTGTTTAACGAGAGTCCTGGCTTTGCCGCGTTATCTAGGGATGTCCAACGGGATTTGATGCACGCGACTGACAAGACCACCAAGGGCAAGTTCTCCTCAACCATCCAGGTCCACGTGAACTCCCGAGACGCGTATGACATCACAAACGACATCTTCCAACCCAACATGTTTCCCGGGATCAAACACATTGACGGCCATGAGGCGTGGGGGGCGGTGGATCGGGATGGAAGGTCTTTCTACTATGGCGTAGCCGCAGGCTCCATGCCGATGGCTTGGACGGCCAGCCCAGCCTTCAGCGAAACGATCACCATCAACTTCGAGTGGGATAATTGCTGCGGTGCGCGTAAGTGGAAGTTCTCCTACTCGCCGAGCGCACAGCCTGGATTCACGCGCTCGCGATACGCCACCACACAGTGGGACGCAATCGATCTTTACAAGAACCCCAGTTCGTCGCCGAGGTGAGCATGAGAAGTCTCAGCGCCTTCATGGCTTACGTTTTCCTCTGCTGGGTCACGGGTTGTGGGCACTGCCAGACAAGCACTGCAACTGCATCTCAGCAATCTCTCCCCTCAGCGGGAAGTGGTGCACTTGGCGATGGCCGAAAAAGCTCCGGCCCCCCTGCATACGATGACCTCGATTGGCTCGTTGGACGATGGTGGTGTGTTGAGAAGTCTTGGCTTGCTGAAACCAACCGAATTGGGGGCGGTCACAGTGAGCGAGTCCTTGAGTGGTTTAACGTATATTACCCCTTTGCGGACGAAAACTTAACCTTGCAGTTGACAGGGAACCCAGAGGACAGGTGCATCGCGGCTGAGTTCGTTATCAGAACCGATCCGGACGACTACTATGCAAAAAAGGGACTGTCCTCGATGTCTCCCCGCTCGGTGGTGTGCATCAGCACCAACGTGATTGCGGTTGGCGACCGGTTCAACCGTTTTGAGTTGAAGTATAGGCTCGTCAACGGTTCAAAAAGGCCCCGTTTGGAAATGGAATCAAAGCACATGCGCCTTGTGTTCGAGAAGGTGTGCGATGTTCCTGGCGACATTCGGGAATCAGGGACAGTGGCTCCCATCAAAACATATTCGCCGGAGAAGATTGCGGCATTGGAACGGCAGTATCGTGAGTTGAAGAAACAGCCGCGCTGAGTTTAACGCGGTGTCCCGCACAAATGGTGTGTAGGATCTAGCTCGCCTCAGGCCGGCTCGATAGAAGGTCGGCCACCTGCGCCTGCCGCACGGTCGCGGTGCTTGCCAAGCGATTGACATTTCGTTGAAGAATCGAAGACCATCCGAACGATGAGGCCGGGAGTAAAACCAAACTCGCTCAGGCGCCGTTATCGGCGCTCAGGGTCCAGTTTCCGAAAAACCTGCCGTTCCGGTCCTCTCACGTATCCTCCTTCTGCTCAATGGCATCGCAAGAATTCACGGACATGCTCGAAGGCCCCGGTGAAGTCATTAGAGCAGCAGGGCCAATGGCCAAAGCTAATCCAATCAGATTTTCGACGTAGTACACCGATGATGAAACCGATTTGGTTTCCTACCTGCATCGCTACTACAACCCGAGCACTGGAAGAGGGCTCAGTAGAGACCCCATCGACTGAAGAATTCACTGAAGGTGTCAGCGGAAGGTGAACCCGGGCCGTGCTGCCTCCGTTAGCGACCTTGCAAGCATTAAGACGAAACAGGCCGAATGCTCGGTGATATTCTCGGCGAGTTGGAGACGATGCACGGGGTGTTTTGCGGCAGGGAATTGCCTCTGGTTTCGGCGCGGCTTCTGTTGGTCCCTGATGGGTTGGTGCTGCACGAGGCGCGCGAGACCGCATCCGGCGGGGAAAACCTCCGCCCCTCAAACGGCGCGTTACGCCCCGGTGTCCGGCAAATCCCACCCTACCGCTTCCGCCATGTGAGCCGCAAACGATGGCACGCTCTTGCCCAGCAACGCCAGGTGTTCCTCTGGCGTCCGCTTCCGCTTGCGCGCGATTTCTTCCAGCCGCGCGACCACTACGCCGGCATTCAGCGAATACAGCGTGATCAGGTAGTCCGCCGGATGACACGCGCACACGTCCCAAGGCTTCAGGGCCTCCGGCGGAAAATGCTTAAGGTTGCTGGTCACGATCAATTCCGCGCGGCCGCGAATGGCCGTAGCCAGAACATGCCGGTCCTTCTCGTCATTGGCGCAGGCCGCCACCAGCGATTTCTGCACTGTCACTATGGCTTCGGGAAACGCCGAGTCCACCGCCTCGCGCCACGACTTCGACACCGCTTCTGGCCAGCCCAGTTTGCCAACCTGGGTGCGCTGAACTTCGTCTAGGATTTCTCGGTTCCACACCGGCTGATACAGCCGGGGAGTCTCCGCCAGCGTCAGGAACAAATCGCACAGGCCGAAGTTGGCCAGCACGCAGGCATCCAGCACCGCCCGGAAGTTAGCGTTCATCGCTACCGCCAGTCTCCTTGTCGTACAGCCCGGCCGCTTCGACCTGGCGGCGCAAATCATCCAAGGTCGCACGGCGGCGGCTATCCCGCTGGCGCTGGTACTCCATCAAGTCCTTCAGATACACCCGGCGGTGCGTGCCGACTTTGTGATGCGGAATGGCATCCTTCTCCAGCAAATCCACCACGAACGGACGCGATACGCCGAGGAACTCGGCTACGGCCTGGGTGGTCATGCTCTCGCTCTCTGGCAGGAGCACGACCGCTTTGCCCTCGCGCATGGTCCGCACCACCCGCACGAGCAGATGAAAGATGGGCTCCGGCAACTCCAGGCGCACACCTTCCCTCCCCACCAGCGCGGGCCGCTCATCTGCCAGCACGGCCTCGCTCAAGCGATCCAACTCACGCAACTGCCGCGCCGTCAATGCCGACGGGTCAAACCGATTTTGCAACATCTTCATGCCGCCAATCTACCACCCATCACAACCGCAAGCAACGCAATAATCGAAATATACGAAAAACCCATTCACCCATCGAAAGGGCGAAGGTGTCGAGCGGGTAAATGAAAGACTCTTGCAGTTGAAGCCGACAACGCTGGGCGCAAGGTGGGGCCAACCGATCTCGACTTCGAGCACACCCCGAATAGGGCACTGAATGGAAACGGGGTTATCCATTAAAGGTTGGGAACAGTCTAACGGTTATGCTGTGCGAGGCGGTTTCACTCCCTTAAATCTCAGCCGCGCAGGACTGGCTGGCGGGCCAGTTTGACCCGCGGATTGCGGTAGATAGCCGCCCGTGCCTCGGCGGTATTCGGGGTGAACCGACCCGACAAGAACTGGTGAGGTCCTTTGTCCTGGCCTTTGCCCGTCAAAATTAGTGTCAATTAGTGGAGATTAGTGGTTAAAACCTCCCTGAAAGAGCTGTCAAAAAAACTCCCCCGGGACAAAGTCTGTCCGGAATC
>DIXK01000069.1 GCA_002428665.1 Verrucomicrobia subdivision 3 bacterium UBA6082 | reverse complement strand
TGCACTGCGGTGGTGGGTTTGGGGTGCATGGTTGTCGGTCTGTTTCCTGGTATAGCCGGACTTTTTGGGGCGGGATTCCGGACAGACCTTGTCCCGGGGGAGTTTTTTTGGCAGCTCTTTCACGGAGGTTTTAACCACTCATCTCCACTCAGTGACACTAATCTCAGCCGTTGACTGGTCCCAACCGCGAATTGAGGAGGTTTCTGATTCTGCTGAAGATGGGTATCTGGTCAAAAATCGACATCCAAAAACACCACCAAAACACAGCGGGTGCCTCGGAAAAACGCGCCGTTTCGAATTCTAGCGCGAGAGAATTTTCGACACTTTTCCGGCGAGTACGGATCGCGTCCGAAATGTCGGGGTTTTTCAGCAGAATCGTTTCTCCGGTCTGACCCCTTCGACAACTTCAAACTGCTCTTGAAACACACGGGCCAGCAAAGGCGCTTGTTTTGCCTGGGCCAGCTTCTGATCGGAAGCGCCAGCCAGCCAGCCCAGCACCCGTTGAGCGGCTTGACCAGCCTCCACCATTTTGCGGGCCAGTGTTTCCAGCGGAGCCCGGTAATCTGTTTGGCTCTCCACGTAGTTGTCCCAAAGCTCACCCCACCAATCCGGCCGTTGTGCCTCCGGCAGCGACTCCGCCAATTCCTGGAGCGCCAAACGCAAGCTCTCGCGCACACAATCCAGCCGGCTCATGCGACTGACCCGCCCGAACATCTGCGTCGAATCCAGGCGCTGACGGCATTTACGCGCCACCAATCCCGCCTCGATCAGCGCGTCCAGGACGGCTTGAAAGCCGATCGCGCTCAGATCGTGCTCCACCAACCGCTGGCGAAAATTGACCAGCGTAGTGGGGTGAAGTAAGTCATCTCCCACGTGCCGGTTCAGAGCGAAGTTCCAGCCTGTATGATACCGAAGCATCTCGACAGCTTGACGGTCGGGAATGCCCTCCAGATACTGCAGCAGGCTGACACCCATCAACAGAGCCGGCTCAACCGCCACGCGACCGTTGTCGGTGCAATAACAGGCCTCCAGCTTGGAGCGGACTTGCGCCAGCACGGGATAGACCTTGGCGGCAAACAGGCGGTAGCGATCGGTGGCAGAGAAAAGCTCCCGCGAGCAGCCGGCGACCGAAAAGAGTTCGGATTGGGCGGTCAAGAGCGGCAGGCTCATGAAGCGGCTGAGTTGCGGACAATAAACATGGCTACCTCATAGGCTAGCTCACAATATTATGCAAGCTGAATACGAGATGAAAGTGCAGGTGATTCGCTCCCAGGGACGCGCCGCGAGACTCTTTGTGAACATCCCTATGCCTTTGGCTGCCGCTCTGGATATTCAGGCCGGGGAGCGCATCCGCTGGCAGTTGCTGGGCCGGTCCGATTTGCGCCTGGTGCGCCTGGAGGCCCCTTCACCGGCCAAGGGACTCAAAAAGTAACTGGAGGTTTTTCAGCAGAATCTTTTCTCCGGTCTGACCCCTTCGACAAGATCGGAATGGGGATCCATGTCTGGAATGAAGCGAAATCCGTCTCCCATTTCCAAGTAGAACCGCCGTAGTTCAGGGGGCATCGGGAGATCCGTCTCTTCATCCAAGGCGTGGAGATCATTCTCCGAAACCGGCGTCCCCATCACAAGAGCGGGCTTCAAACCTTGCTGGGTCAAGCATTCACGGGCATAAATAAAATACTCGATAAACATACGCGTTCAATAATATTCAATCAGGAATTTGGAGTGCGCCGCCAGAAAAATGTCGCCGCAACCAATCGCGGGTTGCTGGCCAGAGCTTCAGGTGCTCAAAGCGTGCGTCCTGTGCGTTAAAATGTACAGTTCGTCGTTCGTTGACCAACCTCCATTACTGTGCCCGCGTCAATTTTTGCTGGTAGGGAAACCCGCTGCGCTTGCAGGTTCAAGCCGAACAAGAAGGAATCAATCCAAGGTCCTCTCAACCTCCGAAGCGCACCGGTGCGTATTGGGCTCCAGGGACTTTCAGTTGCCTCATGACTTGCCGGAATCGTTGGCTAACGAGGCACCACCGATACGCCCGTGCCTTGGTCACGCCGGTGCGCTCGTAGCTCATACTGATGTCAACGTCCTGAAATTGCGCGAAATCGCTTTCCCGGTACTTAAACTCCTGAGGATGATATCCGCCGTCATCCAAGTAGCACGCCCATTCCGTATTCGGCCCGACTGGGTGCCCCTGCTCGTTGACTACCGGAAGCAACGAGCCTGGGGCGATGATCGAACTCGAGAGTTTCAAGAGCGGTTTCCGCCCTTTGCCGTCCGGCAAAATCACCACGGGTTCGAGCGATAACCCCCGCACGCCCGCTTGTTCGAGTTGTCGGCCCAGGGACTCGGTGACGCAGTGCCCCTGAAATGGAAAGAGTGCTCCGAACTCCGTCTTGGCCGACTGCAATCGGTCGACCTCCGCCACATAGACCTCGCTGTCAACCTGCTCGGCAGTCCCGTCTTTGTGGTTTGCGATGGGCTTATCGGCAAACAGACTTAGAAACACCGCGCCATCGAGATCTTCCTTGGTGTATTCGCGGGTCTTTCGGATGCCAAAATAACGGGATCTCTCCTCTGCGGGGATGTTGAACCACTTGCTCGGCTTCCACCCGTACGTTTTCTCTATACGCTTGAGCAGCAATTGGAGCTGAGGATCGTCTTCCGGCAAGGTTACTCTCAACCCGCGACTGAGATGCTTTCGATCATCACGACCCGGAATCTCAAGTTTTAAGAAATCGGCAATTTCCTCCACTTCCCCAGGAGTGCTGAGTTGTACCCCGATGCTCAGAGGACGAGACACAGCTTCTCCGCGGTAGTAGGAGACTGAGAATGACCAAAGAGTGCGCATCTTTCAATTGATGGTCAGGGTCGGATCAAGATGCCCCTGTTGTTGCATTTTCAGAAGCCAGTCTCGCGCAGCCGGTCATGTGTTATCAAATCCTGGCGTGGTCTGATAAATATCTTTCAACTCGTTAACAATCTGCTGCCTCGTCATATTGTTCCCTCGCGAAGGCGTGGGAATACGCGACTGCAGAATACCGCTGATTCCCCCATTGTCCATCCCCTTGTGAATCGGCTTGAGCTTTCGGACCTCGTCAAACGGGGCGTTCAGTTGATCCAAGATCGCCTTGTTTCGCGGCAGCGGAATTCCAGGGCAAAGGTCCCACAACCGAGCGCCGCTCACATGCTCAGGTATTCCAAGAAGCCCCTGTATGTATCCCTCGACCGAGTGATGAATGTCCATGCCTCCTTGAGTCTTGCTCCCGCGGAAAAACTGCTTCCATGCATTGAAGCTTGGCAATTGATCCACGGAGCTAAACACTCCTCCTGCGGCATAGTCATCCAACATTTTCTGCATGACGTCCGCCGAGGAACGGCCCCAGACGGCGTCAATCCCCCTTGAGGCCCGTTTCGTCCTGACGAGGACGTTGAAGCGCTCCACTTTGAGGGCGTTGCCGGAGAGGCCAAGCTCCCGCGCGTATCTCACAAATAGTGAAAACACTCGGTCGCAGGGAGCCTTCCCTAAATTGTGCACCCAGAGCCCCGATTCCCCGACAAAATAGGTGTGGAAGTCCTCGACTTCAAAGTTGTAGGTCGTGAAGGTGTCGTCCGGCGAGCTTTCTTGTATCGTGATCTCGGTGACAAACGCTGAACCACCGTCAGCAGTAAGGAGTTTATCACCCACGTGCAATTCGCGCACAGGCACAAAGCCTTGATGTGGGCGGTTGGAGACAAAGAACGGGTGTTCGCCGGTTACGGTCAGCTTGTCCTCTGCAGCCTTCGCCTGCCCTTGCGGGACGTAGTGGACATCGTAAAGCTCACTCGGGTGTGTTACAACAGTGTGCAGAACCGGCTTCCAGGATTGCTCGCCCGTTGCCTCGTCGCGCGACAGGACTCTGTCGCCTGCAACGATTTCCTCAATGTTTTTCAATCCTGCATCCGTATGTACCGGTGTTCCCGCGACAAAACAGAACCTTGTCGTCCCGATTTCAGCGAGGAACTCAACCAGTCTTTCGACCGCTGCAAAGCCCTTGCCGGAGGCAGAGCTGAACATCGGCCGCGCGCGGAGTTCATTGAGGAACTGGAGCTTGCTGAGTTTGCCCACCGTGCCGGCCTTGGTGTACGGGAGAATGATGCTCAGGATTTCGAACGTGGCACGGCCTTCGAAATAACCCAGTTTCAGTGGCTCGTTCGCGTATTCGCTCGCGAGGTCTTTCCCCATCTCGATAATGACCTCTGCGGCATCCATCATGGCGATGTTGTAGGGCGAGAGGTCGTTCGGGTCCGGTTCAGTGCCGTTGAGCAGCGCCGTCAGATATACGATCTCATCCTGCCGAACGGCCGCGTAAATCTCGGCGAGTTGCTTGGCCGTCTCCGCGCTACTGCGAACAAAGCGTTTCTCGGTTTCGAATGTGTCGTGGTTGCTCAGACGCCACGTGATCATGCGCGGGCTGTACGAGGTGGAAGCATCCACACCCCATTGCAGCAAGTCCCAAGCCCCCTCCACCATGCTCCAGCCACCGGCCAGGAAACCTCGGGCGAAGCCGTAATTATAGCTACCGTAATCCTTCATCGCCCCAAGAATGGCTTCGTCATTAGGCTCCTGCCCGGCGTTGACCCGCTTCTGCCAGAACTGCAGGACCACCGCCGGCGAGTTCTTCATTTTGACGTAATACTTGCCGTCAATAGGCGACTGCTCGATGAGGCGGGGGCCATCGTCCAGTTCGATTTCCTGCAGGTACTGCAGGAATAAAGCAGGCCCCTGCACTTGAAGCAGGTAGGGCTTAAACACCCCGCCGCGCGAGGCGCCCACCGGCGAGAGCTGGCTCAGGGCGAAGGTGAACCCGGTGTAATCGGCCACGTATTCGTCGCTGGAATAGATGTCCTTGTGGAAAACCTTGGTATCGTTGCCGGTTTCCTGCATGAAAGAGAACGCCAGCTCCGTGGCGCCCAAAGTGTTTTCCGTAACCACGGCGTACATTTCATCACGGCTGGCGGCGTCAAGTGTTTCGGCGCCAGCGGTGATTGTTATCTGGAATGTCTGCGCTGCGTTGACGAACACCCGGCTGTCGCCTGCAGTTTCGGTCAGGGTCTCACCCACAACGCTGCCTGTGCCGGGTACGGTCAACGTCGCGGTGACGGTGTCGGCGGAGGCCGCCGAAAGGGGTCCTGTCAGCGCCACGTCAAGGGACGCCAGAGTGCCGCCGGAAACGCTTTGGTGGAACAGCTTGGTGTCGTTTCCGGTCTCCTGCAGAAGGGGGAACGGCAGGTCCGCAGCGTCGAGTGCGGTCGCGGCCGTCACGGCATACATTTCGTCAAGAGCCGCCGCGTTGAGGGTCTCACCGCCGGTCCGGATGCTGACCTGGAAGGTTCCACCCGCGATGGCAAACACGCGGCTGTTAGCGGCCGTTTCCGTCAGGGTCTGGTTCACCAGGCTGCCGACGCCTGATACGATCAGCGTAGCGGTAATGGTGTCCAACGATGCGGCGGAGAGCGGCCCGGTCAACTGCACGTCCAACGAGGCGCTGGTTTGTGCGTAAGGGGAGATGCCTTCGACTTCAAAGCTGTACTCCGCGTAACCCTCCATGCCGTCCACTGGTTCCTTGACGGCAAGGCGGACAGTGTTAACGCCTTCCAGGAGCGCCACGTTCGCCACCGCTCCCGCGAACGATCCAGCGTAGGGGAACGGGTGCAAAAAAGAGGTTTCATCCGCCGTTTTGGTGAATGAAACCGGAACTGTTCCGACGGGATCCTCGGAGTCGTTCAGATAAACGAACGCTTCGGTGAGGTTTTGACCAGCGCTGATTGGCGTGATGTCGGCGACTGCTGAAACAATGCTGCCCGAAAGGTTTAGCGTGCCGACGATGTGCTGTGCGTCGGTGCTAGGCTGAACCTGATCCACCGAAATGGAACTAAGACTGACGACGGGTGAAGCCTGGGAATGTTCGATGAAGCGGGCTTTCGTGACATTGTTGTTCTCGTCCACGTTCATGAGCGAGAGTTTCGCCGCGGTCACTCGCACCAGGTCGGTTATTTCATAGTCGGATTGCCCAGGCAGAGTGGCGGTGACTTTGATCTCCAAGTCAGCCACGTCCAGGCTTGCGTCAAGCGCCTCCACGTAAAGCACCACGGTGTCAGCGCCGTCGTTGAACCCGAGGTCGGCGGGTTCGAGATCGATTTCGCCTGGCACATAATCACCTCCATCGGCCACGGATGCGACTTTGCGCTCGGTGGGGCCGTCCTTGGTCCAGATGCGCAGGGTGCCGGGAGCGGCGGTGTAGGAGTAGCCCCCTTCGCCATCAATGGTTCGTCCCATGTTGGCCGGATCGGAGGCTGGATAAGAGAAGCGCACTCGCGCCAAGTTGGGTGATCCGAGGTTTCCCAAGTTGAGGATTATGGGCACGAACCGCGCCGATTCCGGCCACTGGCTTCCCTGGAGCCGCACCCCGTCATCCTCGAAGAGATCCAGGTTATCCGCGAAATCCGGAACCCCGTCTGAGTCCACATCTCCGTCATTGACCATCAAGATCTTGCCCGGATAACGCACGCGTTCATCGTCCGGAAGGCTGTCCAATTGCCTATATCTAACCGCGCGCTCCGCCTGATCCCTCCACGGAAGCTCCAAGCCGTTGTTGTTGTCGGAGTCGATGTCCAGGGCAAAAGTCAGGACAGTCAGCCCGACGCTATCCGTCCTTTCCCATCCGGCGGGTCCCTCGCCGTCTCGATCTAAATCCACGAGAATGCGCTGATCGCCGGGCGCGCTGCTTGGGCGGACACCCTCCACATATAGAGCAACCGTCCGTGCGCCCGCCAGGAATCCTAGTCTGGAAAGATCGTCATACGTACCCGGTGCGACGAAATCCCCTGGAGTGACCGGGTTACCCCAGTTGTCCACCCCGCTGGCGCTTGTCTTCGCTCGCGCCTCACCCCCGTCCTTTTTCCAGAGCCGCAGGTGACCACCATAGCCAGGCTGCCAGCTTGAGGAGACTTCATCGAACTTGACGTCAGCCGGGTCGGAGGCACTGTAGGTGAACCGCAGTTGCGCGGTCGAAAGGTCGACCTCGTCGCCTAATTCCAGGACGAGGGGAACAAAACGGCTGTTGAGGCTCGTGTTATCCTCGGGTTCCGGCCCCCAACCGAAGCCGTCGGCAAAATCGGGGATGCCGTCGGAGTCAGAATCCTCATCGTTTACCGAGATGACCTTGCCTGGCTTGGTTGTGTCATCCTCGCACCACTCCTCGTATGGATCACGGGCTGGCGGGTCAAAGCCGTTGTTGTTATCCGAGTCGATGTCGAGATCCATAACGCCGGCGTTGCTAGATCCTGTAGGTGCCACAAACATCTCATAGGCTCGCGCACTGGGATGCCAAACCAGGTCCAAGAAGATCTGCGGTTCCAGGGCCGGCGGGTTGGGGATGCCATAATTGCGGTTGGCGATGTAATTGAGGCAGGGTTGCAGGTCGCTGGTGGTCTGGTCCACCCGCCCCATCCAGAGCGAGCCGTAGCGTTCGTCGCACACGGCGGGGGGCATCGCCACAAAAACCCCGTCGCAACTCGGCAGCGGGGGGTTGGGCTCGACAAACACCGCCGGACGGCAGCACTCGTAGCTGTATTGCAGCAGGGCACAGTCCAGGTCATAAAGCCACCAACTCCCCGTCCCGATGAAATTGCCCTCGAGGTAATTGGGCTCGATGGAGGTAAAGCGCACCGGACTGCAGCCGCCCAGCGCCGGGCAGGCAACGTTGCCGGCTTCGATCCGGGCCGGGTTCTCCACATGGTTCCGGTCGTAAACTTGCTTGCACCAATGGTAGCTTTCGGCGAAATCCCGGAAGTTGAAGCGCCAGTCTCGGAACAGAAAATCCTTGCCGGGTGGCACGGGCGAGTCGATGGTCTCGGCCCATTTGCATTTGACCAGGCAGGAACTCAGCCCGCCTTCCTCCCACTCGCTTCCGGTGTCGGTGATGTAAAGATTGCGGAAGCGGAAGGTGAAGTGATCCGTGTCCGGGCCGCCCGCGCCGTAGCCCCAGAACGGCCCGGCGGGCAGGATACGCGCCAAGGCGTCATCGAGCCATTGGGTCGCGTGAGGGTAGGGAGAGAACTGGCCATACGATACGACAGATCCCTGGGGGCTGCCCACACCGGACATCTCGAAGTCATAATTGCGGTGGTAAAAGTTGAAATAAGGTTCGTAGGTGTAGAGTCCGTTATCGATGCGAACGGGAAGGGGCGCACCGAGAACCACACCATCGGGCTGAGATGGCCACGGGGGAATAGACGCGTCTTGTGGGGCCTGCCAGTTGGGGTTCTCCTCGGTGCCGACATTGACCAAAGCGAAATCGATGTCGGGCGAGGTTCCGCCACGTTCGTTGTAGGTGACCAGCGGGCCGTGGGTGGCCTGCGCGTCCGTTCGCCAGGGGTATTGGAGGTCGTCACGTAAGTTCCACTGTGAGAGCAAGCCATCCACGTCAGCGTTAACCAGAGCGCTCGGGTATGGTTCCCCGAGGGTGGCGGATACCGTTTTCACCGTTCTCCCATAACAGGGCTCCTCTACTACCCCTATCTCTTCATTCGTATAACTCATTGTCATGGGGCTTACGATCAGAGTTTCATCCATGGTGCGATTAAGCCCTTCCTCCAAATGATGATGGAAGTAGCCCGCCCCGATATCCACTGAAACCGTGCAGGTGCCCAATGGAGTTCCGTATAGCTTTCGATCAACCGTTGCCGTCCACGCACCGCCTCCCCCGCTGTAGGTGACAGTGGTTTCGTAAATGAATGAAAGATCAGCATACTCCTGCAATCGCGCCGCATACAGTGAGAGTGGCGTCCCGCGGGTGCACGTATTCGCAAAGCGCAATAACTGCTGTGCTTCAGGGAGCGCAGCCACATCACCGCTGTTGCTGCCTGCATACGTGGTCTTTCCAGAGTGGCGATCAACCTGACTGGTTCGCGAACACTGAGCACTCGAGTCGTAGGAGCCACAGGTGTAGGTGTAAGCGTAAGAGGATTGCGCGGACATCGTGAGATACTTGATTGTATCGGGCTCATTTTGGACACCGGACGCCACACAATCGACGGGGCCCACAAATTCCGTAGTACGATCGTTCTCGATTGCGTTGAACCCAGATCGGCCATGCCACTGCTTGATGGCATAGACGTTCTTGAACCCGCGTTTTGGGCAACTGAGATCGACGTATTCGGGCGGGTCGCTCGCGACGTAAAAATTGTCGAGACAAGTCGAATAGCCTTGGGCGGGGATAGAGGAGATGGGCAATTCCAGCGGCCAGTCTCCGCACTCGTAAGGCCGGCTTTGGGGAGGTACCGGCGGAGGAGTGCCCGGCTGGCATGTTGGGTTCGAGACGTGGGTGGCGTTTTTTAACAGGCGCGCCGGCTCAGCAAAATTCAGAATGCGGAATCGCTCGGAATACAACCCAGCCGGCGATCCTTGGTATACGACGATGCAATCATAGTTGGTGATTGAATGGTCGGGTGTGCAGAAAGTGAAGGACCGGGTGTTGCCGGGCAGGAGGCTGTCGGCAGGTCCCCAGGGCTGGAGTGTCGTGAAGTAGGCCGGTTGCTCGGGGACGAAATACACCAGTAGGTCGAAGCTGCCGCCGGCAAGCGTGATTCCACTGGAATTGGTGAGGCTGACATAGACTTTGTCGTCGCAGGGCCGCTTGTACCCGCCGGCCGTGAGGGGGTCCGCAGTGATCACCGTAAGGCTCGCCGGGGAGCTGGTGACCGAGCCGGCACCGTTGGAAACGACGACGTGATAGCTGCCTGCCTCTCCCGGAGTGACATTCGCAAGGGCCAGGACCGGGGCGGTTTTCCCCGGCAGGCTATACCCGTTGCGATACCATTGATAGCTCAATGGAATACCGCCCACAGCAGCCACACTGAGAGTAGCCTCCGCGCCTGAGACCACCGCCTGGCTGGCAGGCTGCGTCATGATTAGCGGAGGCATTGCTTGGGTAGAACTCAGCGGAAAGTTGAAGGTCTCGAAGAGATCGAAGCAGCCTAAGGCTTTGGTGTAACCGGCGTAATCGGATCCCAGGACAAGTCCCTCCTCGCGCACCGTCGCGGAAGGGAGCAGGCCTTGGAGCCCGGCGCCCGTGCCAGCCAGTTGACCATCTACGTATACCGCAGTACTCGTTGGGCTGTAAACAAAGGTGAAATGCCGCCACTGGTTGGCGGTGAGACCGCCAGGGATCATCACTGGAGCGGTGCCGGTACTGCTGGAAGAGCCGCTTTGCTGCACCGCGAAATAGACCCGGTTTCCGTTGGGCTCGAAAAGAATCGTCCACAGGCCATAGTACGGCGCGCTGGTGTAATGCCCTACCTCCACCAACCGGCCATACACTCCCGGCCCGCTGCCCCCGTTGTTGGCACTGGTCCAATCGGGCTTAAACCAAAACCGGATACTGCCGCAGCGCAGGTTGACGTTGGCTGTGCCGTTGGTTTCCGTGTGCCGGTAGCGCAGCAACTTCGAGCCGTTGGCGCCCCCCAGGTCGACCGCGCCGCCCTCCATGCCCATCACCAGGGCGCTGCCCAATCCCGTGACGGTCTTGGGTGTCTGGCCGGCATCTCCCAGCCAGCTCGTGGTGTTGAAACGAAAGGTCGCCAATGACACCGGCAGCACGCTATTGGGATTGAGCGGATCGGTGCCGTCATCAAGCTCCTGCCCGTCGTTGCGGCCATCATAGTCGGTGTCCACCGCAAGAAAACTCGTCTCTCCGGCATCCACCTGTCCGTCTCCGTCAATGTCTTCCTGATAGTCCGGCAGGCCATCGTTATCGCTATCGATTGGCAGGCCGTTCGTGCAAGCCACGGAATGATAACCGATATCGACTCGCGTAT
>DIXK01000080.1 GCA_002428665.1 Verrucomicrobia subdivision 3 bacterium UBA6082 | reverse complement strand
GCGGGGTCCATCCTGTAAGGTGTCACCCACCTACCAACACGCGGACACTTAACGGAGCCCGAGTGACACAATCCTGAAAGGCTTGGATCATTCAGCGAAGGGTTGGCCTGCCCGCCATAGCTTTAGCGAAGGAGGGCCCGCCCCACGACCCTACCCTGGGTAAACGGCCACCCCACCTTTACCCTTTTCCTTTCCGGAGCCCCGAAGGGGAGGCCCAACAGTAGCCCAGCGGCAAAGGAGCGTAGCGACTGTCGCCCTGGGTAAGGAGCCATCCTCTAACTTCCCTTTTTTCCTTTCCGTTCCGGCGCGACCTCCACGCGCCGGAACGGAAATGAAAAAAAGGGGAAATCAATTTGGACCCGGTAACCCAGGGCGACGATTCGCGCGTTCGTGCGCATAGGACCTCCGCTTACCTGCCGTGACACCGTCGTACCGACTTACCGATTCTCCGCCCGCCCGCCCTCCAAATCGAACTGGCAAATACGGCCAGTCGTTTTATGCTGGGGAGAATGACGATTTTGGAAGAACTTCAATGGCGTGGGTTGCTGGCCGATTGCACGGATGCCGAGGTATTGAGCAAACGGGTGGCGGAGGCTCCTATCACGCTCTATTGCGGCTTTGATCCTACGGCCGACAGCCTGCACGTCGGTAACCTGGTGCCGTTGCTGGCCTTGCGCCGGTTCCAGTTGCTGGGGCATCACCCCATCGCCCTGGCCGGCGGCGCCACCGGTTCGATCGGCGATCCCAGCGGGCGGACCCAGGAACGGCAGTTGCTCAGCCACGAGATCCTCGCCCACAACATTTCGCGGGTCAAAGAACAGCTCAAACGCCTGCTGGATTTCGAGACCTCCGTGAACCCTGCCCGCCTGATGGACAACGCGGTCTGGACGGCGCCGGTGACGTTCCTCGAGTTCCTGCGCGATGTGGGGCGGTTCTTCTCCGTGAACCAAATGGTGGCCAAAGAGAGCGTTCGGGCGCGTATGGAGGATCGCGAGAGCGGGATCACCTACACGGAGTTCAGCTACATGCTGCTGCAGGCGTTCGATTTCTGCCATCTCTGCCGGGAGCACAACTGCGAACTGCAGATCGGGGGCAGCGATCAATGGGGCAATATCACCGCCGGCATCGACCTCACCCGGAAGAAACTGGGCCGAACGGTTTTTGGGCTGACGCTGCCGCTTATCACCAATGCGGATGGCACCAAGTTTGGCAAGAGCCTGGGGGGCGCGGTTTACCTGGATCCCGCCAAGACCAGCGTCTATCGCTTTTACCAGTTCTGGATCCGGACCGACGACCGGGACGTGATCCGGTACCTCAAATATTTCACTTTCCTGACCCAGGAAGAAATCGCCGCGCTGGAGCGCCAGCACAACGAAAACCCCGGCGCCCGGGTCGCGCACAAGGCTTTGGCCAAGGCGGCGACCGATCTCATCCATGGCCCGGACGCCACGGCCGAAGCTGTGCGGGCCAGCGAGATCCTGTTCGGCGGCGAACTTCAAGGTGTAGCCGAGAGCACCTTCAACGAAATTGTCGGCGAGGTTCCGACCAAGGACATCGCCAGGACCGAGTTTGACGGGGCGGGCAAGCCGCTCGTGGAAATCCTGGTGCACAGCGGGTTGGCGGCTTCCAAGGGGCAGGGTCGCAAAGATATCGAGGGCGGAGGGGTGTACCTGAACAACATCCGCGAGACGAACTTCCAGCGCGCCATCGGGCCGGGCGACCTCCTGTTTGGCAAGCACCTGTTGCTGCGCAAGGGAAAACGCAATTACGTGGTCCTGACCGCGCGCTAATACCGCATGGAAGTCTTCCTGCTGGTCACCGTTGCCTGGGTGTTTTCCGTGTGCCTGCACGAGTTCGGGCATGCGGCGGTGGCGTTCAAGGGCGGTGATTACACCGTGCAGGAGAAGGGTTACCTGACCCTGAACCCCATGCGCTACACGCACCCGGTGTTCAGCCTGGTGATGCCGTTGGTGTTTCTGCTGCTCGGAGGCATTGGGCTGCCGGGGGGCGCGGTGTATATCAATGATCACCTCCTGCGCTCACGCGGTTGGCGCACGGCGACCTCCCTGGCTGGGCCGGCGATGAACATCCTCCTGGCCCTGGTGCTCTGCCTTCCGTTCTGGCTGGGGGTGCTGGATTCCGAACGCGCCGGAATGATCGCCCGAGCCCTGGCGTTTCTGATCCAACTGCAGATCAGCGCCGTGTTTCTCAACTTGCTACCCGTGCCCCCGCTGGACGGCTTCCAGGCGTTGTCGCCGTGGCTGCCGCCGGAGGTTCGTGCCAAGCTCCTGGAGCATTCCACGGTCGCCATTTGGGTGCTGTTCCTCGTGATGTGGTATGTCCCCGCGGCCAACCACGCCTTTTGGAGTTCGGTGTTCGCTGTCACCCATCTCTTGGGCATCAGCCCCGAGTTGGGGCTGCAAGGGTGGCGCGACTACCAATTCTGGCGCTGAACCGGTCCGGGGCAGGCAGTCATCGCCACCCACGAAAAAACTCCAGAATAAAAACCGAGCTAAAAGGCCTCATTCATCAGTGAAGATGAGTGCCGATCAGTGGTTCGAGTTTTTCCCCAGAACGGCGTGTTAATGGGGTGCTGAGGCGAGCCTCCACAAATGCCTGAATAACTCGCAAGCCGCGAGCGTCCAAACTCAACTTAGCATCGAATGGACATGAAAGGCAGCGGCAATGCCTCTTCAGCGCAGTGTCAGCCGAACGATTCGAATCATTATGCAACCAGCTTCAGTTTGGGCAACACTTGGTGTGACTAAACAATTCCTGGAGGACAAAGGTGTTTGGTTGTCTGAACAGCGGGATTTGGAGGATGAGGTTGCCCGCTTCTTCATCGATGCCGGTAACCTGGTCTCGTTTTCCTGGTATCATTATCCGTTCGCCAGTCTTGCCCTTTTTCAATCGATCATTGCTGTCGAGAAATCTCTGAGATTGCTTAATACACACGAAAAAATGGCATTTCGGGAACTATTTGCGGAGATCATAGATCAGGAAATTGTTACGGACGCCGTGTTCTCCAAGTTTGAGCTGCCATCAAAGGACTTTGAACTGTCGAGGGACTTTAAGGAACAGGTTATGGAACACCGGAAGTCTCACTTGGCCCTGTTGTCACATTTGATACCCAATCTAAGAAACAAATTCTTTCACGGTACCTATTTTATGTCCCCGGCGTTCTTGCCTTTGTGCATTCAGATGCGGGAATTGGCTGATGCGTTGTGCCCTGAAATACAGCGCAGAAACAATCGGGGCTGAGCTAGTGACCAAAGGCCACGCCCCCACAGCCTGGCGGACAAATGCGGACGCCCCTGATCTGCCTCGATGCGGGCAGAACTCCACTGAACACCATGCTTGCGAGCATGTTAATCGCTGTCCACAATCTCGACCATGCTCAAGCTAGTGACACAGCACGCAGATACATCCCCGAGCTGAGTGGGCGAAGTGCCCTTAGCCGACGTTTTTTTCACTGGAACCGGGACCTTATGGTCGGCGCCGTTAGTGTCCGGACCGACAGACCACGAAATCTGTTTAAGTCCTTCCAGTGGATGGCCACAGAAATCTTCACACCTCCCGGCTCAATCATCGTCATGCCTTCATCGGTGACGGCAATATTCAACGTCTCGAACCAATGAGCGGCTTAGCGCCGGGACCAGCCAGGTAAACGGCGACCGTGTCGAACTGCTTAACCCGGCGATTGACGTTTCCTGCAGAGAAGACATCATCCAGGAATCAGCCAACTGAAGGCATTTATGCCAGAAACGAGTCGATGCGCCCAGTGCCGCCAGCCACTGATTCAGGTCGGCAGGCACTGGATTTGTCCTGAGCATGGGGACGTAAGTTTGCGGTTGCCTGTCGCCACAAAGTCAAATCCGGTAATGGAACAACCTCCGCAGGTCTTCATTAGTTATGGACGAGCCGATGCACTTGATTTTGCCAAGCGGCTCGCCGGGGATCTACAATTGCGGGCGTGCTACCGGGTCTTCCTCGACCTCGAAAGCATGGATAAAGGCGGTTTGTGGGAAGCTCGCATCGAGCGGGGCATCAAGGAGTCTTCATTCCTACTCGCGGTAATGTCGCGGCACGCCCTCCGCGTGGAAAGCGTGTGCCGCGACGAGGTGGTGTATGCCCTTTGCGAGGGCAAACCTATCGTGCCATTGCGCCAAGACCCGGATCCTCTGCTCCGGCCGCCGCTGCTGCTGGCAAGGCGCAACTGGATTGATTTCACTGCCGACTACGAACAGGGATTCCAAGCGTTGCTTAAGTTTATCAAAGGCGACAACTCTGTGTTGCGCCCGCCGGCACTTCCCACGATCACGGGCGTCGTTCCCTTGGATTTCGGCGCGGAAATCGCCCGCTTCACGCACGACTTCACTGGTCGCGAGTGGGTCCAGCGAGAGATTGACCGCTGGCTCGCCCGGGATGGCCGCCGCGCGATGGTCATTGTGGGTGAGCCGGGAGTGGGCAAGAGCGCCATCGCCGCCTGGCTTTCGCAGACACGGCCGGACGTAATCGGCATTCACTTCTGTACGCAACAGAACTCCCGCACCCGCGACCCTTACGAATTCGTCGCGAGCCTTGTCAGTCATCTGCACGCGAGTCTTGCGGGGTTCGCCGAGGCTGTCGAGGCGCGGCATCCCGAGGTCCGCCGTCCTGACGGCAAGGCAGCCTTCCGCGAACTCATCATTGAACCGGCGCGCAGCCTTCCCTCGCCCGCGCATCCCTGCCTCATCGTAGTGGACTCGCTTGACGAATCTTTTGTGCAACCTAACGAATCAGTGTTGGACGTGTTGGTGAATATGGTGAAGGACCTGCCGACCTGGCTGCGTGTCATCGCCACAACTAGGCCCGTGCAGCCCGTGTTGCATCGCATTCGAGCCCTCAAAGTCTTTGAACTCCTCGCCGATCACCCGGACAATCGGCCCGACCTTCGTCGCTATATTACCGCGCGGCTCGAGACTCCGACGCTATGCCGCCTTGTGGGTGCAGAAGCTGTTGCCATCACAGCGCGACTCGAAGGGCTTTCTGAGGGCAACTTCCTCTACGGCCGCCTGGCATTGGACGCGATGGAAGAAGGCTCGCTCGGCTTGGCCGACCTTGGTCACCTTTCAGTGGGGCTGGGAGATTTTTACACTGGGGCGTTCACGCGCGAGTTTCCCGATACACAGGCCTATTACCGCGAGATTGCGCCGCTTGTCTCGGCGCTGGCCGTAGCGCACGGTCCAATGCCTTTTGGGCTCCTTTGTCGTGCCGCCGGGGAGTCGCCAACCATAGTTAACCTACGGCTAAACCGACTGCGATGTTGGCTCAAGGTTCAGGGGCAGAACGAGGGCGCAACTTACATGCTCTTTCACAAATCCCTTCAGGACTGGCTGTGCAATCGAGATGAATCAGGCAATTACTGGTGCGATACCCATGCGGGGCAAAGCCGGCTGGTGGAATTACTCAAGGACGTCTGGGCTACGGACGATTACGCGCTGCGTTATCTGCCCGCTCACCTGGTGGCATTGGAGAGATGGGATGACCTATGCACCCTGCTCTGTGATCTGTGTTTCATCGAAGCGCGGTGCGCGGCTGGACAGGTGTTCGAGCTGCAGGCTGACTACCGGCTGGCTTTGAGCGGCCTGCCCGAGATGCAAGCAGAGTCGAAAGCTCGACGGGCACGGGAGGCAAGGCTTGATTGCTGGACCAGGGATATTGTTAGTTACGCCCTTACATCGAGTAGACGGCGGGACCAGCTCGCGAGAGGTGAAGGCGCGACCGCGCCGGAGCCGAAATTGCCCGAGGTGGTGAATTCCGGCCACAATTGTTCCAACGAAGAGATCGAGAGAGCGTGCGAGCGGATGCGATACCTTCCTGATCGGTCAGAGCAGCTGCGAGCCTTCGCAGGTTTTGTGACGGCCCATTACTACCCCTTGTTCCGCCACGGCCGGTCCCCAGGATTCGTCCTGCAACATGCCTTCAACTGCGAGCCGTCTGGGCCCGTCCATCAAGCGGCGGTTAAGCTAATCCAAGACTACAAGAAACCTTGGATTGAGCGTTGCTGGGGACCGGAGGCGCGCTATGTTCCAAAACCCGCCTGCCTGCGGACTATTGAAGGACACTGTGCTCGCATCTACAGCGTCAGTGTGACAACTGACTGCCGTCGCGCGATTTCCGCCAGTCTGGATAAGACACTTCGAGTCTGGGATTTGGAGGACGGCGCTTGCTTGTGGAACCTCGAAGGACACAGCGATGCGGTCAGGAGCGTAAGCATGACGCCGAATGGATTGCGCGCGGTCTCAGCAAGCGATGACCGAACCCTGCGGGTGTGGGATCTGGAGAGCGGTGGCTGCCTTCATCGCCTTGAAGGACACGAGGGAGCGGTCCTTAGTGTAAGCGTGACACCGGATGGGCGACGAGCCGTCTCTGCTAGTGATGACCAGACTTTGAGAATTTGGGACCTGGAAAAGGGGATTTGCGTCAGAACGCTTCGAGGGCACAGCAGTGCGGTGATTAGTGTAACTGGGACGCCAGATGGATGTCGGGCGCTCTCTGGCGGTTGCGACAGCACACTGCGCGTCTGGGATTTGGAAACCGGCACTTGCGTTCTTACTCTAAAAGGACACCGAGCGTGGGTGTTGTGCGTGAGTATGACGCCGGATGGGCGCCTCGCCCTTTCCGGAAGTGACGATCGTGCTCTGCGGTTGTGGAATCTGGAAAGTGGTGCTTGCCTCCAGGCGCTTGATGGACACAGTGCCGGGGTCTCGAGCGTGAGCGTGACGCCCGATGGACGCTACGCCGTGTCCGCCTCTCAGGATAGGACTGTACGCCTGTGGGATTTGAAGACGGCCAACTGTGTCCGGATTCTCCGAGGGCATAGCCACGACGTTTTGAGCGTGAGCCTGACACCAGATGGACGCCGCGCCGTCTCCGCTGGAAGGGACCGGACCGTGCGGATCTGGGACCTGGAAACCGGTGTCAACATTCCGCCTCCAAGACGGCATAGCCTTGCGGTCAGAAGCGTAAGCATGACTCCGGATGGTAGTCGCGCCGTCTCCGTAAGTGATGATCTAACTCTGCGAGTCTGGGATGTCGAGCGGGCGCGTTGCTTGGCAAGTATGTCAGGTCACCGGCTCGGGGTTAGGAGTGTAAACGTGACACCAGACGGAGGGCGGGCCATTTCCGCCGGAAGGGACCGGACTTTGAGAGTGTGGGATCTTGATCGAAGTGCATGCTTGCAGATCTGCAGGGGCCACGCCGACGGCGTCTTCGGCGTGAGTGTGATGCCAGGTGGTCAGCGAGCTGTTTCCGCGAGCTTGGACCATACTCTGCGGCTGTGGGATATAGCGACCGGGGCTTGCCTGCGCGTTCTTGAAGGGCACACGGATGCGGTCTTGAGTACGAGCGTGACAAGCAATGGACGGCTCATCATCTCTGCTAGCTCCGACAACACGCTCCGCGTGTGGGACCTAGCGCGCGGAGTATGCCTGCGGACCCTCGCAGGCCACAAAAATGCCGTTTGCAGTGTCTGCGTCGCGCCGGATGGAAGGCGTGCCGTATCCGCCAGTTTTGACCGAACACTTCGGATCTGGGAACTCCAAACCGGAGTGTGTTTGCGGATTTTAGAGGGGCACGATGATAGGGTCTTGTGCGTCAGCCTGACAGAAGGCGGCAAATGGGCAGTCTCTGCCAGTGTGGATCGAACGCTCCGGGTTTGGAACCTAGAGACAGGTACATGCACTCTTATGGTTCACACTCAATCAAGTCCATTTTCTGTGAGTCTCTCCGCCAGAAACAGACTGGTTTACGGTACTGAAAGCGGCGAAGTGGTCTTCCTGAAGATGCACGGTTTCATTGCGTAGCCTTTAATCGTCATGGCGTGCGATTAAGAGAGAAATTGCAGGGAGATCTGATCGCGAATGTACTCAACTCATTGGCGGTGATCTGCGGTGGAAGCGAACAGCAGCCGTAGCGCTGGCCAAGCAGGACTATGAAGTTGGGCCGAGGCGAGGTGCGCTGGCAATGGTGGAGTTCCTCCAGGCAGATGTTCATCGTCTGCTGGTTCAGCGCGGCCTACTCGGAGACGCCAAAGCGCAGGCCAATCGCTTGGAACTGCGCCCGTGCTTTTGGCAGTACTCGCGCAGCTGTGGGAAGACATCCCTCTGCACCGCATCACGCTCCGCGACTAGATCGAGCCTGTCCCCAATGTTCGATGAGTCTGTGGTGACTGGAGGCTATTTGATTCGGCCGAGAACCAAGAATGGTCGTTTTCTCCCATTCCCCCAAAATCGTGGTGCTATGATTGAGTATTGAAGCTACGGCTTGCTGGCTCTGGCCCGGGTCGTTGTCGGCGCGGCGTTGAGGCGCGTCAGATGAAGTTCACCCCGATCCAAAAGTTCCCATTGAACTTCTTCGCCCGGCTCCAATCCGATCGCCGCTGCCAGCGCTCCGGGAAAGCTGATGTAGAGCCGCGGCGTTTGTCCACGGGAACGAATGGCTT
>DIXK01000025.1 GCA_002428665.1 Verrucomicrobia subdivision 3 bacterium UBA6082 | reverse complement strand
GTACTGAGCCGGTATCATAGGGGGGCCATAAGGAATCTTTTATTGAACCCAGACCCCCGGGGGTGAGGCTTCATCCCGGCGTTCATACCCAAAAGTCGCGCAAGGTATGTCCCATGTTTGACCTGGGGTAGCCTAGGATGGCCAAAGCCCCATGCTTGGGCCGATTTCCTATCGGTGCGGGGATGAGACAAAAGGGACATCATCTGGTAACGCGTTATTCAGTTGCGGGATTACATCCTTTGGCCAAGGAGTCCGCGGCCTTTGCGATCTCTCGGGCAAACCAGTATCCCCATTCCTCAATGAGACTGGCCGCCTGTTCCGTGAAGGGTTCCCAGACCACGGGAATGTAACGAACCTCGAAAGCCTTCAGCGTGTGCAGGACTGCCTTCGGCGGAATCTTGGACTGGTAACGGTGGGTTGTAATCTCCGAGACGGCCCCCACGATCAGGAGCCTTGCGAAGCGGAAGCCCCGGAGCCTGTGAAGCTCGCGTTCAAAGCGGTCTCGATTCTCGCCCACGCAGCACGAAACCAAGTCGGCTATGCTCTTCCGCTCGATCGCGAATTGGTCTTCGAGACCTTGGACGGAGTAATCCCCGCTCTGGAGCGTCCCCCGCACTGATGGAAGTCTGAGAAACGACAGCGGGGCCTGCTCCCGGGTGTCGATTATGAGAGTCGGTTGAATCGGTTTCATCTGAGAGTGCGTTAATGGGTTAATTCCAAGGCGCTTTAGCCGCCTGTCTGTCCATGCGAATGCGTTCTGCAAGTTCCCTTTGGTTGCTGGGCCGGACGTATTGCCGCTTGACCTCCATGAAAGGTTCCCCGTTCGGGCTGGTTAGGATCACGTATCCGGCCGTCCTTGAAGGTTTCAATGGTCCGCCAATTAGCGTCGCAGAGAATCCGGTCTCCGGGATTCGGACGTAGTAGTAAAAGACTGGTCTCATGCTGCCCTTCCTTTGGCCACTGTCGAAAAGGGTTTCCGACAGCTGCAAGCCATCCGCCGTTGTTGTATGTCGGGATATAAGGTATTCCCGACATGTACAACCGGGCGGATACAAGCCCCATGTCGGGAATTGACGGAAATAGGTTTCCGACATGTACAACTCATTCCTCGCCTCCGTGTTTATTCGCCAGCGCCAGCCCTTCTGTTGTGATGTAATTACGCGCAGTCCGCCCGTCACCGTGGGTGCGAATCCACCCCTTGACTCTGAATCCTTCCAAGTAGCCCGTCAGAGTTCCCCTCGGGATGCCTGCACGCGCCGACCATGCCGAGATGCTGATAGGGTGGTTTTCGTCACAGTCTTTGATAGCGGCCAGGAGTTTCCCCGGCTCGTGGGCTGGGTGCCGTCCCCCTTTAGCCTTCTTCATGTTTTCGGCGTCCAGGTCCGGGCGTAACTGCATCAGCGGATACTCCCAGCCGATCACGAAAGGGTCTACGGGGGCCAGTTCACGATGGATCAGATCCACGCGGAAGCTGTTTTCCACGTCATGCCGCCGCAGCACGAAAGCCGCGTCAAGGTCTCCACCTTTAGCCGAAGATCCCCGGATCACGTCCAGAGGGTCTTTCTCCGATTGATTTCCCTTCCCGGCATGATCGTTGAGGATGACAGTCGCCTCCGCCTCCGTTGTCAACCGATCGATAGCGTTGAAGAACAACGTCTGATCCCGGGTGCTATTCTCGTCACCCTCGACATTCAGCTTGTAACAGGGATCCAGCACCACAACACGACACCCAAGGTGCTTTGCGTTCGCCACGAGCCGGGTTACCGCTTCCTCGATGCCCAACCCTGACAGCTTGCCCCGAAGCGGCAGATGGTTAAACCAGCCGCTCGCGATACTGATCCCTTTGGCCTCGGCCACAGCCTGTAAGCGCCGGGTGAATGTGTCCGGCTTTAGCTCAAGGTTCACATACAAGACCCGGGTCCGCACCGTTTCACGCTCTAGGAATGGGACCCCATGCGCGATGCTCAAGGCCAAGTCGATCGTCAGCCACGTTTTATAGGACTTCGAACCGGAGCAGATGACCAGCTTAGCCCGTTCCGCCACGATGCCGGACGCGATCTCCACCACTGGAGGAAGCTCGCAAACCTGCATTGTTGCCCCATCCTCGACAAACTCCAGCCAGTGCGGCCTGCTGGTAGGCGCGATGACCGGCTTTGCCAGATCCAATGCCGCCCGGCGCTCCTTTTCCGCCCGGTCAAGCATTCTGCGGCGTTCCGCTCGATCTTGAATCGTGCTCAAGAAGGTTGGGAAGTTAATCGGGCTGGGGGTCGCGTCCGGCAGGGCTGACACATACTCGAAGCCGCCTGCCTCACCGTCTGACCCGTAACCCTTGACCTTTTGCCAGAGACTAACTGCGTTCAAGGGTTCGCCGTCCTCGTGACAAGCCAGCAGTGCTCGAAAAACGGTCAAATGCCGGATGTCCTCGAAGTGGGCTTCCTCCAACTTATCCAACATCCCTTCCGCGTCACCGGGTTCGGCCGATAGGACGCAAGCCAGGGCTCCCGCCTCTGATTCCGTGTCCCTGGGGATACTTTCCTGTGGGCGTCTTTTCATACCTGACCTCCTTTTGAGAGAATGCGCGCCGCCATCCGGGCGAGCATCTTGAAGTGTTCCCGCCGCTCTACCCACTGAGGGTGACCGGCCAGGATATTCACTAGCGTCACCAGCTCACGCCGCTTCCGGCGCTTGCAGGTTCGCTGTTTGGGGGGTATTGTCCTCATGCTTCCTCGCGGTTTGGCGAGTGGGTCCTCACCCCTCGCCTTTTTCTTTGGGATCAGCTTCGGATAAACGCCGCAAGCTCCGCTTTTGAGACGAAGATGGCTTTGCCCTTCCGATAGAACGGGAGCCCCGCCTTGTTATAGGCCCGGAGTGTATTGCTGCAGACGTCCACGACCTCCTTAGCTTTACTTAGGCGAAACAGATCGAAACCGGTTTCGCTCGTTGTGTTTGCCTGATTGCCGTTGAATGTTTTTGTATTCATCACCCATAGGTGAATTGGGGACATTTCGCACACGAGACCCCTACGGGACCCCTGAAAACATTGGCCGAAATAAATTTTCGACGTGTACGAAAAAGAGCCCCGAAAAAATTCGGGGCTTGGCTTCGGCGGTTGGAATTAGGCCCTCGTTAGAGGCGCTTTGAACAACCGTTAATGCGTTTGCTGGATAGCTGGGCTTGCGGTGATGTTCGGGAGTAGGGAAACCGCTTCGGTTAATACGTCGCCCGGGACCTTGGTATAGAGATCGTTTATTTCATCGCTACTGTGGCCAGCCAGAGCTTTGACGACCTGCTGATTCTGCCCAGTAGCCGCCAGGAACGACACGAAACTGTGTCTGAAACAATGGAATGAGACCTCGTTCACTCTCCGCTTGTCCGATCGAGTCTTGCCTTTGCTACGGTGAGGCCGGACGCCAGCAAGCCCCGCTTTCACCAGCAGCAGGTCATAAAATTTCTGTGACAACCACCCACTGCCGTGCTTTTCGTAGCGTTGAGCCTGTTCCGGCCAGAAAAGATCACTAGCCTTTGACCCCGGGCGATCGGCTTTGAGCTTGGCCAAGACTTTGAGGAAAGGTGCGGCTATTGGTATGTGCATTGAAGCCTGGGTTTTCCGGGTGAGTAGGTTAATTTGGCGCTTCCCGAAATCCACTGCCCCAATCGGCATACAAACCAAGTCACCCAAACGAAGCCCGGTAAAGAAGCCCCCAAGGATCATGTAGCGCCAAAAATCGTCCGGGGCGTGCTGATAGATTGCGCCCAATTCCGAGACAGTGAAGGGACGCCGAACGCGTTTTTCCCCACGGGTAGCCTTGAATGGCCTAATCCCGTCCATTGGGTTGTCTCGAACTTTGCCGTTGGCTTTACAACGCCGAAGAAAGACCGCTAGACACTTTCTGGCCATGTTCGCGGTTGAAGCCGACACAAGAGCCCTGCGCTTGTTCAGGAAGTCTTGAAGCTGTTCCCGGGTGACGTCCGAAACCAAGGGGCCTTTGTCTGTGGCGTGGAAATAGGCTTTCAACTCGTCCGATAGGGCCTTGTATTTTTCCACCGTTCGCGGCCCGGTTGCGCCGCCAGCCTCCTTCAACCACTCGTCCAAGGCCGATTTCAGGGTAGCCGTGGGAAGCTCCTTCCCGCTGATTGCCTGGAAAACCTCAACGGTGAGGGAATTGACCCTTTGGGCGGTCAACATCATTTCCGTTCTGGCGAGGAACCTTTCCGCCTCGGCCTTGTCGGTCGTGCCGGTGCTTTTGAGGATCTGAACGCCGTTTTGCCGGAAGCCTATCCACCACCGGCCCGAGTCTGGTCTTTGATATAGCCAAGCCATGATCGAAGTATAACGTATGTAGAAACGTATGCGAGAATTATCTTTCAAGGGTGTTCATAGCTATGTAAGTCGTTGGAAATGAACGATAGTGAATGCCTCCGTAGAACCGGGAGTTCGAATCTCCCTCTCTCCGCCAGTTCTTCTGGTTGTTTCTCTTTCCCAACGACCTACTCAGGTTTCTCTGGCAAGGACCCCTTCCGTGCCCATCCACGGCCGGGGTGAAAGAATGAGGGCGGCGTCCGAGTCGTTACGACGCCGCCCCACTCAGGAGGACGTAGGCAAGGAACCTACAAGTCGAATGCAAAAGCACGCTCTATGCCAGATCCAACATGGCTAATCCACACGTCCTCGCATGGGAGACGTCGCACTTCACCAAAGGTCATCCCCTATCGCCCGGAATCACCCCGCACCCGAGAGCTTTTGGTCCGGAAAGTGCTTTGTGTACCAAGGTATGAAAGCTGTTTTTAAGGCCGACGCGAATCGAGGCGGATTCATTTCATCAACCGTGGTGCCTTCCTCGCGCAGCCTGGAACCGCAATTTGGATTAGTGGATGGGGCCATGCTCATTGCTCTCGTGCTAGGAGTCGTGATGATTGTACGCCTTGTTTTAGCCAACTGAGCAAATGCCTGGTGGCATAAGCCCGGCACAGTCTCCTCATTCTAATCCACGGGCAAAAAAAGACGCGCCCGAAGGCGCGTCCTTGTTTTATTTCAAAAGGCAACCTTAGGCGCCCATCCCTTCCTCGAAAGACCCTGCCGCCAGCGGGAAACAGAGGTTATCCCGAACATATTGGATTCCATTGGCACTGGTTGCGTCCAAATCACGATAGGCGCTTTCCGCTTCAACTACGAGTGGGGCCGTTTTCTTGCCCATGATCTCGCAATAACGCCGTGGGAACCCGCTGTTTATCAACAACTCCACGTAGCGCACCATATTCAGATCGCCCGACGGAATGTCGACGAATTGCATGGCGCGTTTTTGCCAGCCCGATTCCATCATGCGCACCGGCAGGCCTGAACGAATCACAAAATTCTTCACGTGGCAGGCGTAAATCCGAGAAGCCACCTTGGTAAAACGGGTTTCCCAACTCTCCCCTTCCCAGCAATGGGACGGATCTGCATTCACCGTGAGACACTTGTCGCCATCGCAGATCTCGACCAACATGTTGAAATCATCCGCGCACATAGCTCCCGTACCAGGATGAATCTCGTGAGCCAGGTAAATGCCCAGCGAGTTAGCATGTTTCCGAATCTTTGCGGTCTTCTTGACGAATCGCTCTTTGCCCTCCTTGAGCAGGTCGTAATCACCACCTGCCCAGAAACCCCAAGGATACCCGGTGGCCAGTTCCCAGCCAAAAGCGACTCCCCAGAACATCGGAACGATTTTGACCCCGAGCTCCGCGCACAGGTCCAGCAATCGCAGCACGTAATCCTCGGCCCAAGCCTCAATCTGGGCAGGTGTTTTCGCCGCTACATCAGCAGGGAGAAAGGGTTTCACTGTGGGACTGCCAGTCCACGCTGTGGTGTGTACCCAAATGGGACAATGAGCCGAGACACCGTCCAGACTCAGCTTGGCCTTGGAGAAGGCATCCTTGATTTCCTTGGTAGATTTAAAACCACCTTTTTCGTTTTGGAGCATGAAATTCGAAGGCTGCGCACCATCCGCTCCTGATTTCTTGGCGTAGGCAAGAAACTGGACGAGAGATTTTGCGCCGTGCTGGGCACCTTCGATACTGGGATGGAAACATTTTTCGGCCATAATTTATTCCAGAGTTAGAGCAGGTTAATACGATTCCGACCAACCCATGTAATACCGATGATTCCCCCCGCAAGGCAATCGGAATTTTTGCTTGTTTTGAGCAATCCTCATTTGACTATCCGAGGCGAGTTCAGACATTATCCAACGCTTGGTATACGACCTAGAACTAACGAAAGAATATGCCTCCTAAGACTGCGGAAAAATCCTCTGACAAAGCCACTGATGCCAAGACCGCCGACGTCGCCAAAACCATAGCTGCCGCGCGCCAGCGCGAATTGGACTCTGCCATCGCAGCCATTACCAAGGCCTACGGCGAAGGCAGCATCATGCGGTTGGGCGATGCGCGCGCGCAGAGACAAATCGAGGTTATCCCAACGGGAGCTCTGGCGGTAGACTTGGCTCTAGGCGTAGGCGGTGTTCCCCGCGGACGGGTGATCGAAATCTTCGGCCCCGAGTCTTCTGGCAAGACCACCCTGATGTTGCACGTCATCGCTAATGCGCAGAAAGCCGGAGGGCTCGCGGCTTTTATCGATGCTGAGCACGCACTGGATCCTGCTTATGCAAAACGACTGGGCGTCAACCTGGAGGACTTGCTCGTGTCCCAGCCCGATAGCGGCGAAGAGGCCCTGTCGATTTGCGAGACCCTTGCCCGATCCAATGCCCTCGATGTCATCGTAATCGATTCGGTGGCAGCTCTGGTACCGAAGGCCGAGCTGGAAGGTGAAATGGGCATGGCCACAATGGGCATGCAAGCCCGCTTAATGAGCCAAGCCCTGCGTAAACTCACCGCCATTCTCGCCAAGGCCAGAACCACCTGCGTCTTTACCAACCAAATGCGTGAGAAGGTTGGCGTCATGTTCGGCAACCCGGAAACGACTCCCGGCGGCAAGGCTCTCAAGTTCTACGCCAGTGTCCGAATTGATATTCGCCGGAAGGACACTCTAAAAGACGCCGCCGGCACTGCTGTCGGCAATCACGTCAAAGTCAAGATCGTCAAGAACAAGGTGGCACCGCCATTCGCAGAGGCGGAGTTCGACATTCTCTACAACCATGGCATCAACAAGGAGGGTAGCATTCTCGATGTTGGTATCGACTCGGGCGTGGTTGATAAAAAAGGTGCATGGCTTCAATTCGCTGGTGAACTGATCGGTCAGGGCAAAGACGCGGCGCAAAAGGCCCTCGCTGAGAAACCCGACTTGGCCCAGAAGATTGTGGCGGCCATCATGGCGAAGCGGAACCCAACGCTTGACGCGCCGCCTCAGGTTTCCTGAGGCCAAGCCAGTAATATCGCTTGACACACCTGGAATCGCGCTCGCGCTCGACCCGTGCCGCAGTTTCCGCTTGCGGCCTTCTGGCTTCGTGGTAGATTTTGCAGAGAATTGATTGATGTGTTTCTACACTTGTTTGAAAAAGTGCATGAATAAGCCTCAACCGATGGGGGTGTCTTGAGCCGTCCGTTTCCTCCCCGTAAACCTTCCAACACGGGTTCTTTCGTCAGGGTCAACGGGAAAATTCGTGCCCGTGAAGTTAGGGTCATCGGCGTCGATGGCAGGCAACTCGGCATCATCTCGCTGGGCGATGCTTTGACCTTGGCCCGAACCAATGGGGTCGACTTGGTTGAAATTGCTCCCAACGCAAGCCCGCCAGTGTGCCGCCTTGTCGACTTCGGTAAGTTTCGCTACGAACAGGCCAAACGAGAAAAAGAATCCAAAAAGCACCAGCATGCCAACCGGGTGAAGGAAGTCCAACTCAGTCCCAAAATTGACCCCCATGACCTGGGTGTTAAGGTGGGCCATGCGGTAAACTTCCTCTGCGAGGACATGAAGGTCAAGGTGACGCTAAAGTTCCGGGGGCGTGAAATGGCGCATACAGAATTCGGTTTTCAAGTAATTCGGCAGTTCCTTGAGCGAATAGCGCCGTACGGCCATCCCGATTTTGAACCTAAACTCATCGGCCGGGGCATTAACTTAATGATCAGCCCGCTCCCGCGAAACAAGCGGGCTAAACACCCCGGTGGCGATTCTCTGGCCCCTCAGATCTCTGACGAAGATGATCAGGACGAATCAACAGCCCCGGTTCAGATTGAGCGCGATTCGCCTGATGATACGGAGGCTAAGCCTGGGGCGTTTGCCAACAACCCATTCGCGCAACTCGAGATCAATAAGTAAACGCGGACATGCGCCCCTGAGTTTGCCAGTTCTCCACTAGGGCGGGCAGTTTGCATCCATCGCAAACCGTCGTGGAGTTATCGCAGAAGTCTCGTACGATTTGCAGCAACCCCTGCTGATGCGAGGCTCGGCACAGCACCTTTGTGCCATGGCCGGCAAGCAGTCGCTGGCGGGCCAGGCTAAGCACACTGTTATCCTGGGCCAAAGGCCAATTGAGGTAACGTTCTTCTATTCTGGCTTTCGTGTCTTCATGCCCCACAGCTGCCGCGCGAGCCCACAGCCATGGCAGCACGACGTTTACCGCCAAGTCAGTAATTCGGCCCTCTCCGACCAAAGATCGACGCTGCTCCAAACGCGGCGAACGGAAGCTCCAATGCCAGGACCAAAAATCATCTTTCGGGCTCTGAAATACACGCGCCAGGGATGGCATCTCCTGCCCAGGCTGCAACCTCGCGTCACACCACCGCTCTAATTCGGCAGGCAGGTCGGCCAACCGCGACCAATGCGCCGCCAAGGCCAAGCGTCGTTGTGGAGCATTCGCCGGTCTCAAGCCGTGAAACTTCCAGAAACTCCGCGGCAGCTGGCAATCCGAATAATCCCCCCTTTCCCGCCACCAAAAATCCCAGACTCGTTTAAGGTACTCATCAACCTTTGCCTCTCTGCGCGTGAGTTCCATCGGCAACAGTCCCCCGATACCCAGCAACCGAGCCTGCAACTCCAACACCGAAGCTTCCGGCGTCATCCATCGGGGCCGCAACTCCGCCAACCGCTGCATCGGCCACACATTGTGTTTATAGCCCAGCGCCCGGAACACCCCCTCCCACAGTGCCTGCTCCCAACCAACCTGCCGTGCTCGGGCTTTCATTTGTGAGGCTTTGCTTTGAACCCTCACGCGAGCGGCCTGGCCTAACAAATCTGCCAAGTCCGCAGAACCTAGCTGCGCGAGCGGAGCGCAACACTTTCCTTGAAATCGGGCGGGAATCTCAGAACTCCCTTCAGCGCCCAGCCAGAGACTTAGTTCGCCCGGGGGTGCGTCCAGCGCGTAGCGGAGACACAATACAGGGGGCCCCTCTGTTGCAGCGGTTTCGCCGTCCCACACCACATGCAGCATAACGCTCCGAAAAGCAGGGTTCCGATGGTGCCCGTGAGCCCTCCAGCCACTGCACCGAATGTCTACTTCGATATCCCCTGAAACCGGAGCGGTGTCGCCCATCTGGATTACCGCCCCACGAAAATCAGGACCGCCCTCAAGACTCTGAAAACCAGGGTGCAGCACCCGCACCATGCGCCCATCCAGTGTCTTAAGGCGATCACGCAATACGCGTTGTTGCAGCCAAATTGACTGCAAAAGGCGTTCCGGTGGTGATTCACCATCGTCATGCATCCACGTCACGACGCCGGAATCCAATCGCCACCGGGCGTAAAATGTATCTAAAACCGTTGACATCCTTGCCTTGCTTTTGCCGTTCCCCAAGGCCATTGTCAAGCCTGTGAAAACACCTTTCTTGCAGTCTGTTAGAGATCTCCAGGGTGATTGAGAGCAGCACCAGGCCCAGTCGGAGGTTGACCGGTTCTGAACGGTGTTTGTGTGCATCTTTAGACGTTTTGTCGTGTATTTAATTCTATGAAGATTGATCTGTTTGGAGAACCTGCGAGTATTCCGGCCTCCCGGAAACAGTCGCCGCGTCGGCACCGGTTTTCCAGTCCATTGGTCGCCACCCTCCTGGCTGCGACCCAATTGGGGACTTCTTTCTCGTCCCCCGGGGCACCCGCCGTCAGCCAGAATTTGGACGTGCGTAAAGACGCCGTTGTCATGGCAATCGAGAAAGTAATCCCTTCGGTGGTTAACATTGCCACCGAAACTATCATCCAAAGACATGACTGGTACGAGGAACTGCTGCGGAACTTTTACGGGTGGCCAGGTGCCCGCCCGCGACAGGAACGTTCCATCAACCTCGGCTCCGGGGTCATCATCGATGAAGAGGGGCATGTGCTCACCAACTTCCACGTTGTTAGCCGCGCGAATCGGGTTCAGGTCAAGCTCTGGGACGGGCGTGAATACGAGGCTGACCGGATTGTGGCCACGCCTGGCAGTGATGTGGCACTCTTGAAGATTCGAGCGAAAGAAGGCGAAAAGTTCAGCGCCATTCAACTCGCCAAAGACGATGACCTGCTGTTGGGTGAAACCGTCATTGCTTTGGGGAATCCATTTGGTCTGGGCGGATCTGTCACCAAGGGCATCCTGAGCTCAAAAAACCGGCGCCCTTCAACCGGCAACGAACCGCTCAACGTGGAAGACTGGCTTCAAACTGATGCTGCCATAAATCCCGGGAATAGTGGTGGCCCGCTGGTCAATTTGAGAGGCGAACTCATCGGTCTCAATGTCGCCGTCCATCGCGATGAGCGCGGAGAGCGAGGTGTTGGCGTTAGCTTTTCCATACCGGTCAAGCAGGTCTCCGCTTCCTTGGCCAGGTTCTTCAGCCCCGAGGTAACCCACTCCCTCTGGTTTGGAGCCACTGTCAAACCCGGCACCCACCCACTCAGGGTCGCTTCGGTTCAGGTCGGCAGCCCTGCGGCCAAGGCGGGAATCGCCGAACACGATCAAATCTTGAATATCAACGGTGAAGCAACCGACGGATTGGTCTCATATAACCGCTTGCTGGCTGGAGCAAGCAACCGTGAAGCTCGAATCCAGTACCTGCGAGGCAGTCAGACGGGGACGGCGACCGTACGCCTGGTTCCATTCGAGGATGTAATTCGCCAAAAGATTGGCCTCACGCTCCTTGAACCGAGCGCGCAGGCCGCACAGCGCTTCGGCATTAACCCGGGCGAGGGACTGTTCATTGAAAACGTTGAGGCAGGCAGCCCCGCTGCTCGTGCGGGGCTTGAAAGAGGGTACCTGCTTACGGCGGTTGATGGCAACACAGCCCAGGAACTCCGGATCGTTGGCGAAGCGCTTTCAGGCAAAAACAAGGACGATCAGGTGCGCCTGACGGTCGTCATTCCTCGTCGTCTTGGCAGCAGCTATGTCGAGTTCAGGCAAGGAACCGTCGAACTCAAGATCCGCTAGGGGTAACCGGTCAGCCTGCCGTGTTTCAAGCTTGTGGCCCGGGTTCGCGCCTCGAGCGGCGCGGAAACCGCGTCCTGCTCAACGCGACGCTCTTGGTGCGACACCAACCCGGTCCTCCCGCAGAGACTCATAAAGCCTCTCCAGTCTAACCCGGTGTTCCGTTCTCCGCCCCACCACCAATCGGTAGGCCTTTTCATCCATCGCCACCAATGAATGATCGCACTCACTTGTAATCTCCGCCACAATGACGTGAGCCGAGTGAAGCCCCCCCGTCCACCAGCGGGTGTCTGTCACGTAAAGCAAGTCGCCTAAGTCAGCGTCCAACTCACGCGCAACGGCAGCGGAAATCCGTACCCCAGCCAACTCAGCCGTCCCGAAGTGCGGAACCTCTGCAACCAGTTTCTGCGGCACAGCCAACGCACGAGTGACAGGGCTTTCACGACCAGGGGACCCTTTGTAATGCCGCAGGGCATCGGAAATGGTGCCCCAAACCAGTCCCCTCTGTTTCTCGAGCGGTTCGGGCTTGGTCAGAAAAGTCACTACCACCCCAATTATCGAACAGCAGACTACGCCGTAACACGCGCGCATGAATTGCTGCTCCTTCATTCCGGCTAGAAAATCCCACGCGGTGTCACCGCCAGGCACGCCGTGTGCGAAGGGAATAATAACCGACGGCAGCAACATGGAGACTGCCATGAGCACCAACCCACCAATCAGTGTTGAAAGCGCGGCAACGCGGGTAAAACGGCGCCAGAACACGGCCAACAGCAGGGTAACCACCATGGGCGGAGTGACGGCTGCGGTAAACGCGGCATGAGCCACGTAGATGGACTTGAATTGCATGAACAGCGGCACGAGCAGCACGCCGAACCCCGACACTGAAAGCGCGGCCACGCGTGCGGCGCGCAGCAGTTGACGATCCGTGGCTTGCGGTCGAATATAGGGCCGATAAAAATCATTCACCGTCACAGCCGAAACGGCTGTAATCAAGGTGTCCACCGTGGACATTAGGGCTGCGGTCATAGCGGCCAGAATCAAGCCGAATATGCCCGGATGGCTAAGTAGCTCTGCCGCGATAAAAAACGCTTCCCGGGCGGGCACTTCCGGCAGTACCCCGGCATTCGTAAATGCCCGTGCAACCAATCCACCCGAAGCCACCACCAAGGATCCTACTGTCATCAAAGCCACCACCATCACGGTGGCGGCTTTACGACTCTCGTGCAACGACTTGGCCGCCAGAAACCGCATGATGATTCCCTGGTTCAGAAAATAGAACATGGCCGAATTCGCAAAGGCATCCTGCCAAAATACCCCCACTGCCGGGAACTCCGGGTCTTCGTTAAAATTGGGAAACGCGAGACGGTCCGCACGCGGCAGGTTGAGCCATAGCAGATCCATTCCTCCGAGGTACGAGGCGCCAAGAACGAAAATAAGCGCTCCCACCAACAGCAAGAAGACTCCGTTGATGAGATCGTTCATGATCACGCTGCTCTGTCCGCCAAAAGTCACGTAGGTCGCGGAAACCGCCGCCACTGCCAGCGCCGCCAGCGGTATAGGCCAACCAACCAAGATGTTTACCACCACCCCCATGGTGTACAGGTTAACCCCTACGTATCCCACGAGGTAAATGAGAAGGTAAATCGTAGCCCAAAACCGGACTTTCGAACTAAAACGCCGCGCAAAATATTCCGGAACGGACACAATGCGCGAAAAATAAAGAAGAGGCAGCCAGCCGAATACCAGCAACGGAAACCAGATCCAATCGTTCAGATACGACTGCGTAGCCCCTAATCCATACTTGTAGCCAATCTCGCTATACTTTACAAAACTGTAAGATCCAATGGTGGTCGCCACTAGGCTGATGGCTATAAGCCACCAGGCGAATCGCTGTCCCCCAAAGAAAAAATCCTTGGTTGTCTGCTGCTTCCTTCCAAAATACAGACCGTTGAACAGAATCAAGCCGAAGTAGACCACCACGATGGCATAGTCGAGCGGAGTACCGCGAATGTGGCCCACGTCCTTGAGAACCGCCTCGGCCCCCCCGGTATATTCCTTGGCGGGAGCCTCGTTCATAGGTGCGAACTGCAAGTAACCTTGCAGGAACGCAAAAAACGCCAGAACCCCCATACTGATAAGAAGATTCCTCAATTTCCCACCCGAAAACCCGATATACCCATGCTTGGCTGCATAGCACATGCCAATCATAAAAACCACGCCACCAACAAGATAGGAATAAATATATGCGCTCATAACTAACGTTACCTAGCTCATTGAACCATCCGCGGAGCTGCGATGCAAAACCCAATGCATTTGATTTGTATTGGTTAAAGAGTTGGCGGGCGTGTAATCATTTGACCGAGGTCGAATGAACCGAAAGCACATCTGCCTAAGGCTACCGGTTATTAGTCGAATTGTTTGGCGAATCCTTCCTGGCTCAATTGCCACCGTCTTGTGTCTTGGGGTTGTCGCCGCCACGCCGTCCCAGAGCGAACGCGAGTCCTCCTTAGGCTGGTGGAAGCGCACATTCCCACTAACCCCCGCGGCAGAAGCCGCCCAGATCGAAACCCTATACGCCGACGTTTCAGACGCAATCTCGCGTGGTCGCTCCTGGCGTGGATCGTCCTTTCAACTGGGTGAAAGGACCCATGCGCACGGCATCGCATTCAACTCCAACCGACATATCCGAGTACGGCTCGGGCAGCCGGGTGAAAGGTTTGTTGCTGAGGTAGGACTCGAAAACAACGATGACACCCGCCAAGGCGAAACATTGGGGAACGGCTCTGTGACCTTCCACGTATTCGTACACGGCAAGGAGCTTTTTCATTCCGCGGTTCTCCGTCTCAAGGATGGTGCTGTGCCGGTTAACATTGCCTTGGACGGGGCGCGAGAATTCGAACTTCGAATTCAGGATGGTGGCGACGGAACAGGCTGGGACCAGGGTTTATGGGCTGAGGCGACCGTGAAGCTCGCCGGCGGCATACGCCTTCGACTGCAGGATCTACCCATGGCAGACGCAACGGCAGAGAATCCCTTTGGCTTTTCATTCTTGTACGGGGAGGAGCCATCCACCACGCTTCTCAAGAGTTGGCCCAGAGAGTCTCATGAGGAACGTCTGGACGAAGGGCAAACCTGCCGTAAAACAACGTGGCGCGACCCCACAACAGGACTTGAGGTGCGGGTCGAGTCCATTGCTCTTACCGATTTTCCGGCAGTGGAATGGGTGGTCCACTTTAAAAACACCGGGAGTCAGGACTCCCCAATCCTGCAGGCTATTCAAGCATTCGATGGTCTGGTCCTCCCGGGGGCGGCATCACCGCGCCTGCATTGGGCGAAGGGGCCGTTGCCTCCTTCGATGATTTTGCCCCCCAGGAAAAGATCATGAAGCCAGGGGCAAAACTACGTCTTCAACCCGGCGGTGGTCGGTCCTCCAGCCAGGTGTTGCCTTTCTTCACTATCGAAGGCCCCAACCTTGGTAGCGTGGCCACGATCGGGTGGACCGCCGAGTGGGCCGCGGAATTCTCCTCTGATAACAGCGGACAACTGCATCTAGAAACAGGCTTGGCGCGCACACACTTGGTGCTGCATCCCGGCGAAAGTATCCGGACCCCGAGAATGCTCCTTCTTCATTACGAAGGTGACTGCGGGCGAGGACAAAACTTGCTGCGTCAGTTTCTGCTAGCCCATCATCGTCCGATACCTGGCGGAAAACCCCTGGTCGCCCCTATCACCTGCGGCAATTGGGGCAGCACCCGGGCCAAGATCCACCTCGACAACATCCAGAAAATCATCAGCCACAAGTTGCCAATTCAGTATTACTGGATCGACGCCGAATGGTACGGGACAGGAAGCTGGCCGGTTAACGTTGGCAATTGGCAGTTCAAAAGGGATCTTTATCCGGATGGCTTCAACCCGCTGAGCAAGGCCCTGCAGGAACGGCTGACTCATCTGGAATGGT
>DIXK01000063.1 GCA_002428665.1 Verrucomicrobia subdivision 3 bacterium UBA6082 | reverse complement strand
ACCGCGACGTGAAGCCGGGCAACATCCTGATCAGAGGGGGTCAACCCGCAGCCAAACTGACTGACTTCGGGATTGGGCAAGTAACGTCTGAGGAGGTTCTGAAGGAGATCACCTGCGCCGGGTTCACAAAGACCCTGCTGTCGCCCAGTTCGTCCCACACCGGCACACAACTGTATATGGCCCCGGAGTTGTTGGCGGGGAAACCAGCGACGACACGCTCCGACATATACTCGCTGGGAGTGGTGCTTTACCAAATGCTGACGGGCGATTTCGCGGCGCCGGTGACCACGGATTGGGCGGACGGGATTCAAGACGCATTGCTGCGCGAGGACATGAAGCACTGTCTGGCGGGCAAACCGGCTGACCGGTTTACGGGCGCGGGGCAGTTGGCGAAGAACCTGCGAGCTGTGCCGGAACGGCGAGCCGAGCAGGAGCGGCGGGCAGCAGAGAAGGCAGCATTGGAACACGCAGCGTATCGGCGCGGGCTGATTCGCTCTGCCAGCCTGGCCGCGGGCGTTGTCGCCATAGTGGGCGCCCTGGCTGTGCTCGCCCTGCACCAGTCAAAACGCGCCAAAGCTGAAGCAAGCAAAGCCATTCAAGCCGCCGCGGCGGAGAAACAGCAACGCACTACAACACAGTACACTCTTTACGCCGCGGACATGCGCCTCGTCGAGCGAGCGGTTCAGGAGCGCAACCTTGGTCGGGCTTCGGAACTGCTGGAACAGCATCGCCCCCGCCCTGGAGAGGAAGATCTGCGTCATTGGGAGTGGAGATACTTATGGGCACGCTGTCGCACTGACGCGCTTTACACCTTTTGTCAACATTCCAATGCTGTGACTGCGGTCGCGTTTGCGCACGACGGGAAGTTGCTTGCAGTTGCGGACATTGACGGTGTCGTGCGGCTTTGGGATGTATCAACGAGACGGGAGGTTGCCAAGCTGCAGGAAAGAGGGCTCTGGCGAAGCATGTCCTCCTCTGCCGAGGGGAAACTGCTTGCGGTTGGCGGGGTGGACGCGCAGGGAAAGGGGGTGGCGCGGTTATGGGATGTCCCGCGTGGGCGTCAGTTGGCCGAGTTCCCGCACGAAGGCGATGTTCGCTCGATCGCGTTTGCGCACAGTGGATCCGACTTGGCGACGTATGATCTCACTGGAAATGCCAGCCTATGGAACCTCGCGTCTGGCAGGCTAATCACTAACATTTCTTTGACGACGGGTGACATCTACTTCGAGGGCGTGGTCCTCTATTCTCCGGATAAGGCTTCGCTGGTGTTCGGAGATGGTGCGGGGAATATCCGCATTTTTGATCGAGCTGGAACCAGAGAGGTCAAAAGCATCAAGGCCCATACAAACGGCATAAGCGCGATGGCACTCTGTTTGGATGGAGCCATCTTGGCTTCTGCAGGTGCTTACACCGAAACCACAATCAAGCTATGGGACTTCGGGACTGGGAGGGAGTTGGGCCGGCTCACAGGCCACACGGCGTGGGTGAGTTCACTGCTGTTCTCAAAGGATGGCAGCACGCTTGTCTCTGCAGGCGCGGATCAAACCATCAGGTTTTGGGACATCACCACCCGGATGGAAATCGCCGCATATCGAGGACACCTGGCGGAAGTCTGGGCGCTGGCGTTTTCACCGGACTATCAGACGCTGTTCAGTGGGGGCAAAGACGGCACTGTCCTCGCTTGGAACGCTCAACCGCCGCAAAGGTGTGAGGCGCTGATAACCTTTCCTGCACGATCCTCCCCTGTGTTCTCTCCCGATAGTGAGAAGGTTGCCGTGCTTGCGCCGGACGGTGCCATTGCCCTGCGCCGAAGTGCGACCATGCAAGAGACCGGAAGGCTTGTGTCCCTGGGCACAAACAATTCGACGGTGACCTTCTCTCGCGCGGGAAGGTTCCTCGCGGTCGGCGACGAACTCGGGAGAGTCAAGGTCTGGGACTTCGTCAAAGAAATACCGGTTGCCACGCTGAGCAATCAGCCAAGCGTAATCCGATTTCTCAGTTTCCTCTCTGAAGACGGAAGGTTGCTGGCGATTGACAACGACACGGTTCAACTTTGGGACACTGTTACGTGGCGCGAGTTGGCATCCTGGCCCGTTGCGGACAGTTTTCAATCTGTTGTCTTATCACCTGATGAGCGCCGATTGGCCTTCGCTCATAATAATCGGCTCACCACAATCTGGGGACTGGCAACCGGCGAAAAGCAAATGACCCTGCGCGGGCACAAAGATCGGGTTCGAGGGGTCGCGTTCAGCCCTGACGGCAAGTTCCTGTTGACCGGTAGTGAGGACGCTACAGTCAAACTATGGGACCTCGCTACCCAGCAAGCCAGGGAACTGACACAATCGCAATTTATGGCCGTACACTCGGTCGCTTTTTCAGCCGATGGGAAGCGGTTGATTACCGGGAGCGGGGGAAGAGAGGCAATAAAGATTTGGGATGTGGTGACGCTGCAAGAGACGGCCTGCCTGCAGGCAAGCGGACAGCTATTCCGAGGCATCCGCTTCTCACCGGATGGCAACTGGGTTGCGGGTATCTCTCAGGGACAAATCGCGTACGTTTGGCGCGCACCCACTTGGACGCAGATCAACGCCGCGGAAATGGCCAAGGCGAGTAACCTGAGAGAGCCATAAAATGTACCCGGTCAACGCATAGGTCACAGCCCAGTGAATTGGGAACGAAGCAGCCCTTGCGCCCCCGCTCCGTTCCCTCCCCATTCCCCTCACTTGTAAGAACCCACCCTCTGTAATCATCTGCCGTTCTGTTCAACCCGTTTGGTCAGATCAGCGCGCCATGGACGCCACACGGTTTAACGTCCACGGCGCACCGATTAGTTGCCTGGTCCCAACCAGGCATCACTTCATCCGATAAAATCGGGCGGCACCGGCAGTTGGCGCCTCCGGGTCCACATACTCGATGGGTTCGCAAGAGCCCGAGCCGGTGCAGTTCGTCAGCGTGGTCCAATTCACCAGGTCGCCCGAGGCCTGGAGTTGATAGACACGGTTCGTGCTCATGGTCATCGCTACATGGAACTTGCCGTCCAGTGCCAATGAACCCTTGAGGCTGGGCTCAACGATCGTCAGGATCTGCCGCGCGGGCAGGTTGGCGAATTGTTCGCTGATACCCGAGGGCCACTCGATGCGGACCACTTGAGCAGCTGTGGCGTTTCCTAAGCCAAAGTTGGCGCGCAGGTCGTCCTGGCAGCGGTTGCCGCCGGGCACCTCGCGCATTTGCCAGAAGCTTTTGCCGTTGATAGTTGCCCGCACCTTCACCTTGGCGCCGATGGCGGAGCGGTTGGAGGTGGTGCCTTCGAGCTTCACCTTGAGCCAACGGTTGCTATTGCCGCTGTTGTGATAGAGGGCGTTCTGGCCATTCGCATAGCCGCGGGCTACGAACAGGTCCATGAATCCATCGTTGTCGTAATCACCCCAGGCAGCACCTTGGGACCAGCCTAGGTCGGTCACGAGACTTCCCGTGGTAAGTTCGGTGAACGTGCCATCGCTGTTGTTGCGCCATAACTGGCTGGCTTTAGCCGTTCCCTGGCCGCGAGACAGGAATAGATCCTGCCACCCATCGTTATCAAAGTCGGCCCAAGTCGGGTGGCAATTAGGGCCAGTTCCCCCCAGTCGACGTTGTGTAAAAACGCCACCGCCTTCGTTGTGGAAGAGCACCCCGCTGGTCGTGTAGACCGAGACAAACACATCGATCCGCTCGTCATTGTCGTAGTCACCCCAAGCGGCGGTTACCGTATACCCTCCAAGATCCTCCTCCAACCCGACGGTCTGGGCTCGCCGGAATGAGCCTCTACCCACGTTCTCGTAGAGTCGCACCCGCCGCGCGTCGCCCAAAGCCACCAACAGATCCAGATCTCCATCGCCGTCATAGTCGCCCCAAGCCGAGCCTTCGGTATTCGCCAGAACATCCGCAACGATTGGCCCGTTGGTCAGTCCGAGCGTGATGGCCCTTCCGTGCTCGTTGCGAAATAGACTATTATGGCGGATAGGACTCGCTGAAACGGCCGAGCCGACAAACCAATCCACCCAGCCGTCGTTGTCGAAGTCGGCGAAGTACGGTCCTGGACCAAACGGATAGCTCGTGGGAACCAGGTCCAGACGGCGCTCGAACATTCCCTGGCCCAAGTTGCGGTAGAGCGCAGTTTCATAGCCGTTCACCACAGCGTCGGGCAAACCGTCATTATCGAAGTCCGCCCAGGATGCCTGTCCCCAGTTGCCTGCTTCGCTCGCAATTGCCCCTGCGGTCGCCGTGGTCATCCGTGTGAAATTTCCGTTCCCGTCGTTGCGGTAGAGCGCATTTCGCTGGTTGCCGACGAACAAGCCATTGGCCACGAAAAGATCCACATCGCCGTCCACGTCGTAATCGACCCAAACAGAGCCCCAGGAATCCTCGTTGTCCGTGACCACCGGCCCCTCGTTGATCTTGGTGAACTGCTTATCCACGAGCAGGTAAACAAAGTTCGTGCAGAAAATGCCGCCGGAATCCGTCACCACGCTGTAACGGCCACCATCAGAGAGTTGGATATCCGTAATGCTGAGGGTTGAGCTGGTCTGACCTTCCAGGATTACGCCCTCGTGATACCACTGACGGGTGCCGCTCCGTTGCGAGGTGAGCGCGACACTGCCGCCAAGGCTAGCCGTCGGGCGCACTGGCGTGATACCGACTACCTCCGTGACGGTCAGGATCTGGTCGCGGGCAACACTCGCAAGTTCCTGCACATTTCCTGAAGGCCATTCCACGACTACCTTGTCGACAACCGTCGCGTCACCCAAGCCAAAGTGGAGCCGCGTGTCGTTTTGCCATTGGTAGCCGCCGTTCACTTCCTGCATTTGCCAGACCGACTGGCCGCCGATGGTGGCTTGGACGCGGATCTTGGCGCCGATAGCATCCCGGTTCGATGCCGTGCCGATCAGCTTGAATTTGAGCCAGTGATTGGTGTCCCCGATGCTCCTGCCGAGGTTGCGATAGAGCCGGTG
>DIXK01000007.1 GCA_002428665.1 Verrucomicrobia subdivision 3 bacterium UBA6082 | reverse complement strand
CGTTGGGCGAGGCGGGAGGGATCAATCTCTTTGGGTTCGTGTCGAACGACCCGCTGAGCTTTGTTGATCCGTATGGCGAGGATTTCCACGTAGTCGGTGCCAGTGGAATGCAGATGCCCGGACCACTGGGATTTCTAACAGGTGACACCGCGTTGGAGACCGTAGCAGCCGGGGCTTACAACCTCCTTCCACAAACCGGAAACATGGTGGCAAATGTTGGGAGGGGAGCGGTGGAGGCAGTTGCGGGTCTTCTCGGTTTTGCTGACTTCGCGTCGGAGAAAACGAGGATCACGGGCGCGCTCGGCCGGAGCCCGAGCGAGGTTCTGGGGGCCATTAACCCAGCCCTGCTCAGCGAGCTTCAGCTTCTCAAATGGCCAAAGACGGCGAAGCCCTGTGCCGCAAAGAAGCCGCCTTACGGGCACCTCGCAGAACATCCGTCCGTAGGCCCAGGCAAGAATTTCACTCAAACTCAAAAGCAGAGGATTCTTCGAGCAAATGAGGCTCACAATGGCGGTGTCCTACGGGATGACCGAACTGGTGAACTCTTAGTCCGTCCTCAAAAACATCAAAAGGGTGTCTCGCCTCCTTCCAACGAAGCTCATATTGACCATGTGGATCCCAGATCCCTTGGTGGCCCGAACAGCTATTCAAATGCTGAGGTTCGATCGAGAGCTAACAACCTTCTCAAAGGGAATACGCCCTATGACGACTAAGAATTTCGACTGGCCATTTTCCGATCCTCCAAATGTTGCCGTCTTCACAAGCAAGAGCATCGTCGAAGAACGGGATTGGATTCATTATGTGAGCCACGATCAAGATGATGGCGCATGGCAGTTTCATCCGCCAAGTGGTCCTGCGACTGAAAACGACGCTAGCCTGGTATCACTGAGGACAATTCTGGAGTTGGACCCCTCAATCATAACATTGGCCGATCTGCCTTTGGGTTGGTGCGCTTGGAGAGAGGCCAAGAATTCACCCTGGAAACGAAAGGAATTAACTGATTGATCACCGCAAAGGAAGTACCGCCGATCATTTGCGCAACGAGGCAAACCGTCGCCATCGAACTTGAAACTACGACCAGGAGAGGACGCGCTTTCAATTTGAACTTCACACGTCAACGAAGGCGGGGTCCGCGCCCACGATTTTGATGAACGCTGGAGCAGTTCCTCACCTACGAACGCCTCTTGGAGCGAGTGAAAGCTCGGCTACATCAGACTCCATACCCAAGCAGCATGCTCGCTCGCTTTGAATGCAGAGTGGGAAAATGCAGAGTCCTTTTGACCGGTGCGAATGCCTTGTCAATGGGGTCAGCTGAGGCTATGGATGGGCTGATGCCATAATGCGGTTGCTGTGCTCAATCTGGTTGCTTTGTTGCGGGCTGGCCTGGGGCCATTTGCCTCAGGCGAGCCACACCGCCTACTACGACGCCGACGGAGCGGGGAACGTGACTGCGCTGATGGACGCGCAGGAAGGCATCGCGGCGCGGTATCTCTACAGCCCATTCGGCAGGCTCACCGGGCAATGGGGCCCGATGGCGGAAGCGAACCGGTATCGGTTCTCGTCGAAAGAGGTGCACGCCGCGAGCGGTCTCTCCTATTACGGCTTCCGGTTCTATGATACCAGTCTGCAGCGGTGGCTGAATCCGGATCCGTTGGGCGAGGCGGGAGGGATCAACCTGTACGGTTTCGTGTCGAACGACCCCCTGACACGAATCGATCCGTTCGGCGAGTCTGACGAAAACCGCCCTCCCGTGGTCGTCTTTCCTCCGAGCAGTGGTCAATTGCCGCTATTCGGGTCACCCGCTCGGGAACCTCAAATTACTCAGGGGGACGTGGGAAACCCTTTAGCGATGCTGGATCTCCAGCGTGTCATGAACTACCTGCTGGACCCAATCGTTCCAGTTCAATACCAGTACTTATACCATGACAATACCCCGCCCGGATTCGTGGACTTGGGACTGCCGGGACCGCCAGGTGGGCTTGGGAAAATGCCATGCCGCAGTGCCGCAGTGAGTGGAGCGGGACTCGCGGACGACTTGGCTGCCGCAGCCACACGTGCACGGAACACCGCAGGCCCAGGTAGCGGCGGAGCATACGGAACGCGAGTTCACACTGCGTTTGAGGCCGAAGTCCAAGGCTTGAATCAGGGCCTTTCGACTGAAATCTCTTACCTCAACGGGAGGGAAGTTCTTCGCGGAACGCCCGGCTCAGTTCGACTCGACGTGGTGAACGGCCCTCGTGATGCGCCTATCTCCATCTTCGACCTCAAAACCGGCGGTGCACAGTTAACGCCGGCACGAATCCAACAAATCCAGTCGCATGTTCCCGGCGGCGCAAATGTTCCAGTTTTCGAGGTACGGCCATGAAGAACAAGGAATTTGGTGCATTGGCTCAACGTTTGTTGCCGGACATGCCGGTCTTCGAGGTCAAAGCTCCCTTGATGTTCATTCCGCCACTCAAACACACGCTCCGCGGACTCTGTTTTGAAAGCCACAGCTACGACGTGAAGCTGTTTTACGTTTGGGTGTTCCTGCTGCCTCTCTGCGTTCCGACGAAGTATCTGGGCTTCAACCTCGGCAAGCGTATTGAAAATCCCGGACTCGGGCCGTGGAACGCTGATGCGCCGAATCTGCTTCCGCAACTCAGTGCAGCTCTGAAGCGTGAGGCAGTGCCGTTCATCTCGCACGTTGAGTCGCCCCGCGATTTGGCGCAAGCGGCAAAGTCGTTGTGCAGAACCAAAGACCCTTACACGCAAGAAGCGATTGCTTACGCGCTCGCGTGTGCTGGTGACGCGCGCAAGGCAGTTGCAGAACTCGACACGCTCCTCGCGATGCTCGACACGAAAGTTCCGTGGCAAGTCGAAATGGTTGAACGAGCGCAAGCGTTGAAAGCGAAGCTGCTGGCAAATCCAGCCGAAGCACGCGGCCAACTGGAAGCATGGGAAAACGAGTCAGTGAAGAATCTCGGCTTGGAGAAGTTCCGCCGAATCTAGCTGTGCGCCCCCACATAAAATTGAACTTCACACGCCAACCATAGCACCAGTGGTGCCAATGGAACTCAACCGATGGGGCAGTTTCTCGGCTACGAACGCCTCCCGGATCGAGGCAAAGCTCGCCTACATCAGACTCAACATCCAAACGCGTTGCCGGCCCACCTTCAACGCAGAGCGGAAAATGCAGATTCCTTTTGACCGGTGCGAATGCCTTGTCAATGAGGTCGGCTGAGGCTATGGATGGACCCACGCCATGATGCGGTTGCTGTGCACAATCTGGTTGCTTTGTTGCGGGGTGGCCTGGGGCCATTTGCCCCAAGCCAACTTCATTCGTTACTTGGGTCTGACGACCAATTCGGTGGCGGTGGATTATGACTCCATCGGGCAGCTCACTCGTTGGAGCGCCAAGGAGCCTTCTGGCGCCCTGCAGGAGCGCGACGCCACCAATGGGGTTCAAGTGACCTACACGCGAGGGTTGGACCTGAGCGGCGGTTTCCAGGGGGCGGGCGGAATCGGCGGGCTGCTGGCTCGGACGGATGCCCAGGGCTCGGCGTTTTATCATGCGGACGGAGCGGGGAACGTAACCGCGCTGATGGACGCCCAGGAAGGCATTGCGGCGCGGTATCTCTACAACCCATTCGGCAGGCTCACGGGGCAATGGGGTTCGATGGCGGAGGCGAATCGAAACCAGTTTTCGTCCAAGGAAGCTCACGCCCCAAGCGGTCTCTCCTATTACGGTTTCCGGTTCTATGACGCTGGCCTGCAGCGGTGGCTGAATCCGGATCCGTTGGGCGAGGCGGGAGGGATCAACCTCTACGGGTTTGTGTCGAACAATCCTCTGACACGAATCGATCCGTTTGGCGAGTCTGACGAAAACCGCCCTCCCGTGGTCGTCTTTCCTCCGAGCAGTGGCCAACTGCCGTTGTTCGGTCCGCCAGCCCTGGAGCCCAACATCCGGCAAGGCGTTCCGAATCCGCTTGATCTGCTCGAGGCAATCGCGGCGGATCAGCACCAAGGGAACTTAGCGATCGCCGACCTCTTGCTGAGCTCACCGCTGGGAGGGCTTTTTAGGTGGCCCGGAGACTCAAATGAGGAGGAGCGTGACTCACTCGCCAATGCCATCGACAAGGCGCTGGCCACGATGGGGAACGTCAAATGCATTCCGAAGACCGGAGCAGGGCTCGCCGCAAAGAATGCACCGGTAATCATCGGTGAGAACATGAATCGCGTGAACGCTTACGCTAGCAGGGTAGGTGGGGAGACGATTGACGGTTGGTTGGCTGGTCGTAAGTGGACTCAACCGTTGAACGACGAGTTCATTGCGACCATGGAAGCCCAAGGCCGACAATTTCACGACATCGGCCCTGATTTTGGCCGCAGGCTGCAAAATAGAATCGATCCGAATTTTGGGCGTCCGCCGAGCTCCGTTTATGGAGGTGAGCGCCAATCATTGCTCGATTACGGGAATTATCAGCGGCTCTACGACAGAACAGGCAAGTATCAGGGCGGAGTTCCCGGTCTTGACCCCTAAACCACGAACGAGCCATGAGCAACGAACAGATTTCGAGTGACGAGTTTCGACGTGAAGTTCAGGAAGCTGCCAGCACCCTGACGTCACATGGCTTCCAACACGCTCCTGAGTTTGACTCCGAAACGCCGACCACTGCTTCGGTTGTTTATGTTGGTCAAAATGTCGCGTTCACATTCACGCTCGATATTCGAGATCAAGCGATTGATCTCGTCGTGACGCGATACCGTGAGGGAAGACTGGTGGCGACTTGGGACGGCGGTTATTCGTCGAGCTTGTTCACCCATCTTCTCAATCGCTGTGGCTTCCGAGGGCGTCCAACCCCAGCAGCTTCTCTCCCTCCAACAGCCTCCAAAACAAAGCGGGTGCTCTCGGCTCTTGTGAACCTTTTGGCTCAACCATGCTCGGCGAACCTACTGGCGGATCGGGCGGATGCATTGCCCCAATAACCTGCCGCTGTCCCACCAAGAGGTGAGAAGGAATTTAGCGGCGCTCAACCGCTCCGGCTATTACCCCGGGGTAATGGCCCCGGCCGCACGAGGTGTTACGAACTTTTTTCTCATCATAGCATTGGCCAAATTGGCGTCATAACCCGGTGAGGAAGTGTGCCGCATTGGCGTCTGATTTTGTGGCCGAATAGCCACGCTTTGATCATAGCTGTTACGAACTTTTTTAACATCGTACTTTTGGCGGAACTGACGTTGTAGAAATTGACCGAATAACCGTGCTCCTGTCGTACCGCTGCGATGGTGCGGCGCGTTTGCAGTTTCGGCGGGGTCAGTTCCGGCGTTTCAGCACGCTCCCATCGTAACGAGTGGTTTTTTCTCTGGAGCGCGGGCCGGTTGCCCACACGGTCATCGTACGAACGCCTCTTGGAGCGAGTGAAAGCTCGGCCACCTCACACCAAACACCCAAACGCCTTGCTCGCCCACCTTCAATGCAGAGCGGAAAATGCAGATTCGTTTTGACCGGTGCGAATGCCTTGTCAATGGGGTCGACTGAGGCTATGGATGGGCTCACGCC
>DIXK01000012.1 GCA_002428665.1 Verrucomicrobia subdivision 3 bacterium UBA6082 | reverse complement strand
TTGCGATTGGCCGTGCGGCAGGCATCCTCGCCCAGAGTGACATCACGGCGGTAATGCGTGCCGTTTTCAATGGCCGACCAATGGCCGCGGATGGCCGCCATCAAGGACGGCTCGTCGCGTTCCTGGCAGGCCAGGCTGGTAGCATAGCAACCGATTTCCAGCGAGGCCGATTCCTTGGGTTGATGCACTACTGTCCGGTTAAATTTGAGATGAAGTTGATTGCAACTCGATAGAGAGGGCCTGAAATGGTGCGCGTGACTTTTTTCGATTTCATTTTTGAACGGGACTTTCGCAGGGTTTTTCTCCGTTCGAACGCGGAGAATGCCCTGCATGAACGAAGGCCGGACTATGTTCGCCCAGGTCATGGACGAACTGCCCAAGTACGAATTCGTACAAGTGTGTGCGCCGTTACCACGGCAATCACCATGTGCGCTCGCTGCCGACTTACGAGCAATTCTTGGTCATGGCCTTCGCCCAGTTGACCTATCGGGAAAGTATGCACGACATCGAAACCTGTCTGCTCGCCGTAGGTGCCAAGCTCTATCACAGCGGCATTCGCCAACCCACCGCCCGCAGCACGCTGGCCGACGCCAACGAAAAGCGCGACTGGCGCATCTTTTCCGACTTCGCTCACGTCCTGATCGAGCAAGCCTCCACTCTCTATGCCGACGAGCCTTTCGGGGTCGAACTCAAGCAGGCCGCCTATGCGTTGGACTCCACCACCATCGATTTGTGCCTCTCGCTTTTCCCCTGGGCCAATTTCCGCCGCCACAAAGCGGCCATCAAACTGCACACGCTCCTGACCCTGCGCGGCAACTTCCCCACCGTGATTATTCTTACGACGGGCAAGGTCCACGACGTGAACATCCTCGACGACTTGGTTTACGAGGCGGGCTCGTTCTACATTTGCGACCGGGGCTATCTGGATTTCGCGCGGCTTCATCGCCTACATTTGAGTGCGCCGTTCTTCGTCACCCGGGCCAAGCAAAACTTCCGGTTCCGCCGTCGTTACTCGCACCCCGTGGACAAGAGCACCGGCTTGCGCTTCGATCAGACCGTGATCTTGACCAGCTATTATCCGCAGCGCGCTTACCCAGAACCGCTGCGGCGAATCGGCTTTCGCGACCCACAGACTGGCAAAGCGCTGATCTTCCTGACCAACAACTTCACCGAACCAGCGTTGACCATCGCCCAACTTTATCGCTGCCGGTGGCGCATCGAACTGTTTTTCAAATGGATCAAACAGCATTTGCGGATCAAAGCTTTCTATGGCACCTCCGAGAACGCGGTACGCAGCCAAGTCTGGATCGCCATTGCCGTGTATGTCCTAGTCGCCATCCTGGAAAAACGATTTCGCCTCTCGGCCAGCCTCTACACAATTCTACAGATTTTGAGCCTCACGCTTTTCGAGAAAACCCCGATTTTGCAGGCTCTTTCCCAACAACCCCTGCCAACCACTATGCCTGACAACCATAATCAGCCCTGTCTACCGGGGTTTTTAACCGGACAGTAGTGAGGTTCCATTGCAGGTCGTAATTGACCATAACGTGGCAGGTTTCTTTAGAATGGATACCCCTTCTAGATCGATGGCACCGGACAGTTTTCATTCTGTCCCGTCAGTTGCATTCAATGCGGGGTCCCTTGAGCGCCCCTCACCATGAAATAACGCTCCCCATTTCCAGAGTTTGTCCGCCGATGAAATGCATCAAATCTTTCTTTCGGCTTGGTGGAAGATTAACCGCAGCTCCGCCTGACAGCACCGGCTTCTTGCCGCCACAACCTTCGCCCGACAAGACGGGAACCAGAGCCTTAATAACCGACACTATGTGCGAGCCGTCGCGTAGATGAAACTGAACTACACCAGTACCGTCAGAGTCGGCAATGATCTCAGGGACACCAGACAAATGCTGCTCTATCGAACTTGGTCGTAAGGTAGCTACTGTCTCCGCCATCCACGCCTGCTGAAAACGTATCCAAAGCTGAGGAGGCAGACTGGCATGGTCGCCAGCCCAAAGGGACGCCAAGCGAGAAGGGTAATCCTCTCGCGGTTGTCTCTTGGTGAACCGCTCCGCCGGTCGTGGAGGCGGACTCGCAACGGAATGGCCAGCCGTGCTGGCCTTGCCCACGCCTGGGATACGATAAAGTGGAATCCACTCCTTGAGGCCCTCAAACCATGCCCAAAAATCCTCGTCGGTGTATTTCTTCGCTGCCAATTCTCTGTTAATCTTCTCCAGAGCGAACGGGCCTTCCTTCTGGCCACCCGGCCTACAAAGGTAAATCTCTGTTGGTGCTGGTGCTGCACCAATTCGAGCTTGGAATTCCGGACATGGTTCAGCGCTTTCTCCTGAGAATGACGGGAGCAAGAAACGAAGAGCTCCCGGAGTCGAAAAGGCTGGCGCTTCGCACCGCTTGGCACCGCTGTCGAAATGCTGGCATGACTCACATTGGTTTGGTCTAAACGGGATCGATTTGGCTGTGATAAACATAATGTTGATTTGTGACTATCATTTTTTGGTTGAACACCAAGCCCTCATTTGCGGGTCAAAATCACTCACTCGCGCCGAGGTGGCTTTGGGTGCATGCTGGTTTACTACACGCCATCGCAGTGAAATCTGCGTGGGAATCTATAGCTTGGCACCTCGAAATCCGTTAACCATCCCCCAAAAAGGCTGTTTCCCAGCCTCTTCTTTTGCATGAGAAGCGGTTAACTACATCGGGTTTACTTCGATGCTGTGTCATCTCGGTCGGGTTGTCGGCAGTAGCGTCTCCAGATCGCTTCGGTACAGTCTGTTCCTCTGCAACAGCGCTTTGGCAACGGCGTCCAAGTGCGCTCGATTATCGCTCAAAAGCAGGTCGGTTTTGTCCATCTCCGCTTTCAGGATTTTGGCGGCAGCATCGTTGACTCGTTGATAGAACGGGCTGCTGACGGCCTCAGCGTACTTGAACACCTCCGGCGTGGCGACCAAGCCAAACTCTTCCTCCATGCCGTAGCGACAAATCATCTCGTGCGCTATCTGCGTTGCGTGCTCCAGGTCGCCCGATGCTCCCGTCGTGAGTCCTTTGTCTTTACCATAGTAAAGAATCTCTGCGGCACGGCCCCCTAGGCAGGTGCGGATGCGGGCCAACAACTCCCCGCGGTTGAGGCTTTCGCGCTTCATTTCCTCCTCGCAGCGCCTCATGCCGCCGCCGTGGTCGGCCCGGGCAATAATGGAAACCTCCGGCGACCACCAGCCGGACAGCCAATACATGATTGTATGCCCGGCTTCGTGCCGAGCTGTGCTTTCGAGGAATTCCGGCGACCACTCTCTGGCTTCGCCTTCGCGAGCAGAGTCGATCGCCTCCACCAGCCCGTCCCCGGTCAATTCCTGGTTCTTCTTGAGTGCATTACGCCCTGCAGTCTCGATGACTTGCTCCAGGTCGGCGACACTCATGCCGGGAGATTTCTCTGCCAAAAGTTCGATCACCGATTCGGGAATGGCCGCCCCCTTCACCGTCGCCAATCGAAGCGCAAAGTATTTTTGTCGGGCGGCTTTATCGGGCAAGTCCACTAGGATCGCTCGCGAGAAGCGGCGGACGAGAGCAGGATCCAGCGCGCGAGAACGCCGATCTGGCGTCTGCTGATCCTCAGTCTGTACGTTGAAGTTGGTCGCCGCCAAGATGAACACCGGGCGGTCCATGGCCGGCCCAGCGAACCCGTCCATTTCCGTGAGAAGCGCGTTGAGTGTATTTTCCTCAGACTGGCCACTCACACCGCCCGTGCGTACTTTTCCGATGGCGTCAATTTCGTCGATGAAGATAATCGCCGGCGCGTAGCGTCGAGCGCGGGCGAAGAGATCTCGGACGTTTTGCGGACCGCTGCCTTGCCAGATCGTGACGAAACTGGTGGCAGAAACCGGGATGAACGCGACGTTGGATTCGGCTGCCATCGCACGAGCCAGCATGGTCTTGCCGGTGCCGGGAGGACCGTGGAGCAACACGCCCTTCGGCGGCTTGAGGCCGAGCGCAGCGTACCGGCGAGGATTCTTCAGAAACTCGATGAAAAACTTCAACTCTTCCTTGGCCATATCGGCGCCAATGACCTCATCGAAGCGTGTTCGTGGCCGTTCCACTTCCTCCAGGATTTCGCCTGCATCGGCTGCGGCGATCGCACGGGTGAGACGGAGGTTTCGTAAGCGGATAATGATTTCGCGGTGGGCAGAGTCTACGTGCGGCACGGTATCGAGGCTGAGGACTTTGCGCTCCTGAGCCAAGCGGGCTGCAGCTTTCTCCCGGTGCAACCGGCGCGTAATATCGAGTAAACAGGATGTAAACTCCTCGCGATCCTTCGGCCAGCTTTTGACCATACCATCAATGAAACGGCTCGTGATCACGCCTCTGGCGCCCCCTGCTTGTGCGCAAGCCAGGAACATCTCGTCGTCCACCATTCCAACACTAACGTCGGACTCGTCGGACTCAACCAATGCGAGAAGGTAAACCGGCATGGTGGGCAACCTTTCCCGAATCTGGCGCAGAATCTCCTGCCCTTGATCCAGCCCACGAGCTCCCGCTGGCATATAGTCGAACTGCCTCATCGTCTGGGAGTGATTCCCCAAATCGCTCCCCAGCGACAAATCCAACAACACCATATCCACTTCCTCCTCCGCGAGAACTTGCATCGCATCCAGAGCAGTCGTGGCCACACGCCAATCCACATCCACCACCAACTCGCGGTAGAGGTCGCTCAAATCCTCACCCGCCACCAACATGACCCGGGGCGGCTCGACAGTTTCAAACAACGAGCGAATTTCCGGCTGGAGGCTTGCGATGCTATCGCCGAAGTCCAGTCGCAAACTATCCACTTTCTCCCAGATTTCTTCCAACCGATCCGTATTGAACAATTGGCAGAACTTGAACAGCTCGGTTTTGAGGAACGTTTCCGCTTGGGACCGCAGTGTGCGGGCATCGGCACGCGCACCTTCACGTAGGACCAGAGACATCGGCAGCAGTTCGTGGAACTTCACCTGCTTGCGGTATTGCCGCTCTAATAGACTGGCTACGCGGCCCAATTCGGCTTGTACCACACGCTCCAGTTCGTTGACTCGAAGGTGATTAAAAAGCACCGGATAACCCGTGGCCATGCGCGAGCAGATGGCGGGCGGAAAGAACGGTTTGCCAGTCCGCGAATCCGTCTCGTTCTCCAACGCGTCCAGGATGCTCTTGCGGTGGAAGGCGGCGTTGGCGCTTCGCACACCATTGTCGCTGGAATGCTCGTAGAGCTTGCGGCCCGCGTTGGTCGTGAAGATGATGGTGGTGTCCGTGAAGCTGATATCGCGCTTGAGGAACTTGTCTTCCAGCCGACCTGCGTCGAGAATCTGCAAGAAGAGATGGATCGTATTCAGGTGGGCCTTCTCGATTTCATCGAATAGTAGCACCGCGTTTGGGTTCTTCTCCACAAACCCCGTAAGCACTCCCGGCTGTGCACCTTTGTAGCTCTCTTCCCAGCCCACCAATGCGCTTTGCTGTTGATGGTCGGAATACGCGCTCATGTCGAAACGCTTGAATGGCCGGTTCAGATGCGAGGCACCCAACTCAGCCAGGAACGTCTTGCCCACGCCCGGTGGCCCGGCAAATACAAAGACTGCACGCGGCGCTTTACGATGTGAATCAGAAGCCGCCATGACCTCTGCATTGAACAGACCCTCCACGAATGCCTGAACCGCATGGTCCTGCCCGAACACCTTCTGCAGCAAATCGGCTCTCAACACTCTCAGTCGCGCTGTCAACTCTTCGAGCTTGGGATTCAACGCCTCCTCAATGGACCAAGTATTGAGGCGCGCTACCGCATCTGCTTTTGCAAGCGGCGACGTCTTCAGCATCGCACATGCCTCGCGCGACATCGCTAATGCGCAGGCTAGGTGGCGCAAATCAACCAGTCCCGGATGTGAGCGATCCGGCACCTCTTGGGCGATCTCCTTCGCGGTCAGGAGAAGATTCCGGACTGACTCCGCGACGGGCAATTTGTTCGGAAACCGAGCCGGTTCTGCGGCAGCGGGCACGGCGGCGCGAAGTTTGTCCAGAGTCAGACCGAGACATTCAGCCAACAGAATGCTCCCTTCGGTGTGACGGCTCATGGCTAGGATCAGCGCACCAAGATTCAAGTCTTTCGCGCCAGTGGTATTGGCGAAATCCTTCGCCAGATCTATTATGGTCTGTGCTTTGTCAGTGAACATATTTCCTCACAATTCTCGTGGCACACTGCCCTGGGCGGCCTTGCCTAACCAGACAACCTGGGTTTGTCGCTTCCATACCGCGTCTTTGCGTAGGCATTCGGACAATAACGAAGGCGTTACTCGGCAAATGAACTGAACTTTGCCTTGCGCCAATGTTTCATGCAACAAAGCAGTCCACTGGCCCCCATCCGATTGCTTCGGGTCGGTGTCCACTGCCGGGACCAGCAGGATGATTTCCGGATGAGATGCTGCTTCCGTCAACAATTGTCGCATTCTTTCCATCTCCGCCACCTCATCCACGGGAGAAGGTCGCATACCCTTGGACACCTCCTTTGTGGAAACATCTATCAAGCGCCTCGCCCTCAGGTATTGCGGAGCACCCTTTGCTGCAATTGCTTTGGCTAACGCGGCTGCGACACTAGCCACCAGGCCGTCGCTGTCGCTCACTAGCAGAATGCTTTTGCGGTCCTTCTCTTGAAGAACCTGGAGCACCACCTTGGTCTGGGCCTCAACGCCCGGTTCGATTTTGACTCCTCCCTCAGCGGCTTGCCTGACCAAATCCCGTCCGTTCCTTTCCAAGGGTGTCAGCGCCGCAGGTGGGGGTGGCACGGGAGCGTTACCCAGCACCGCCTGCGCGATGGCTGGCGTGGGAGATTCCACAAGCGACGTCAAGAGATGCAGCGGCGTAACTGTGTCGCTACCGGACTGCTCGGCCAACTTGGCTGCTGACTCGAAGAAAGACCGGCTGGCTGCGGAACGATGAATTCTCCCACCCTTAAAAGGAGTGTCACCTTTCCCCAGGCCGCTGCGCAGCTTACGTCGAGCGCTTGTGATTTGGATACCGCATTTCTGAAGCGCCTCACGAACCAACTTCGCGTCCTCAAATACGACCTTAGCCAACTCCGCCTGCTCACCAACATCTTCAGGAGGTTTGACAGCGATCTCCGAAAACTTGAGCAAGCCCATGCAGAAATGCTCCGGTTCGACCTCCCTGAACTCGCCCGCGGCCATTTCGTTGGCTGCAAGTCGCCATACAATTTCAATTGATGGAGAAATCCTCATGACATGTCCTCCCATGGCATCCGTGGGCAGTAGTCCGCCGGCAACTCGTACCGGCTCCCGCATTCAGGGCATTTTACCTCGACCACGTGCTCCGCTGGTTGAGTAACCGCGGTGTCGTCCGGTGGGGACGGAGTCCCGCGTGGATCGCTGCAATCAGTTCTTGAATCGCTGTTCATACTATACATGGCCACCTTGCCGATCACCGATCACTCGACGAAATACTTACGAATCCTGCGTGGTCTTTGGCCTACCCGAACACAAGACTGAAGGCATCGGCAGCCTTCGTCGCCAATACGAGTTGCAGAGCACGCCGTTTTGGCAATACGTCTATCAAAGCTCGCGAGGAATGTCATTTCTGAAGCACCAGGCCTTGCGCAATGGTACCCGGTTGGACCGCAATTGCCCTGTTTCGCGACTTGGACGATTTCTCCGGTAACGGATGAGCATGACGTAGCCAAAAGCTGCAACCGCCCCGAACAAGTGCGCTGCGTTGGCGGCGGAAGCGCGTCCGGCGTTAAGAGTCAGATAACATTCAATCGTCCCCAAGAGCAACGCGGCACGCCTCATGCGCAGAGGGAACACCGCAAAGAGGACAACACGATGATTAGGGTGGTAAATCGCCTGAGCGGTCAAAATGCCGAAAATCACGCCAGAATAGCCCAAGCCTACCTGCCAATTGCTGCGACTGAACAGGAGAAAACCCGCGAGTGAAGCCCAGGCGCACAGAACCGAAAAAGCAATGTAGCGGCCGCGCCCGAGCGCGGTTTCCACAGTCGGCCCAAGCATACACAGCGTCAGCATGTTGAAGGCAAGATGGGTCAGGTTGGCATGCATCAACGGTGCTGTCAGCACTTGGAAAAGCCAGAGTCGGTCGAAAAGCCCACCCCGAGACAGTCCAAGAATGCCGATGGATTCTTCCCGGGAAACCAGATGAAGCAAGTGCAACGCGAATATCGGCGACGTGGGCGAAGCGACCACTGTCGAAGATGGCTTCCTGCACGCCAGCCATGAAGCGGAAGCGAAGTTCCTTGCAGACCTCGCCGATTTCGCGAAGGAAACCAAGGTCGAGGATCAAGGGCTGGTCGCGGCGGCTACGGAGAAAATCGAGCAATTCATCCACGACCAGAAGCAGGCCAAGATTGGGGAACTTCTTGTGGAAGGCGTCCATCATCTTCTCAAAGCCGGTTTTATTCTCGCGAATCTTGTCAGCCGGCGGGAACTGGTAATTAACACCCCACTCGGCGAGGCACTCCTCCAGATGGCCGGTGATGATTTCCCGGAGCGACATTTCGGTGGAACCGATCTCCAGACGGATGACCTTGAACTTGCCAACGATGACCGGGGCGGCTTTGCGGACTTTGTCGTTGGTGAGGAGCGGCAGCAGGTCGGCATTCTCGGCGACGGCGGAGATGACCGACATCAGGTGCGATTTGCCAGTGCCGTAGTTGCCGACAATGAGCAGGCCACGGTTGTCCTGGGGCTTGACCCAGCGGTGCGCGCTCAACGCGCCGCATTGCGGGCCGGCTTTGTGGTTGCAGGAGTGGTAGGCAAAGTGAACGTGGTTGCAGGGTTTGCAGGCAAAGGCACGCCCGCCCAGTGCCGGGGTGCGGCAATGAGTAATCGCCCAGATGGCGCGGCGCTGCTGCGGAGAGAGCGCAGGCTCCGAATTTTGGAACTGCGGCAGAAAAGCGCGCAACGCCCCCACGACAGTGGGGCGCTCGGACATAGGGGCTGTGAGAAGTTTTGGCTAGGTTGGCAGGCCTTCGCAAAGCTCATCGACCAGTCGCAAAGCGTCCTGACTGGTCTGGTGAGTTAAATGCAAGTAAACCATGGTGCTGTTGATTTGTGCATGGCCGAGCAGCTTTTGGATCGTATGCAAATGCGCCCCGGCCTCCAACAGGTGGGTGGCAAAGCTGTGGCGCAGGGAGTGCACTGAAGCCGCGGGCATATTGAGTTGTTTGCGAGCCAGGATTAACAAGCGCTGCAAGGAGTTATGGGGCATGGGACAGGTGGCCTTGCGCATGCGTTCGGCAAGAACTTTAGGGTCGTGACCACCCCGGCCAACATTGGGAAAGAGCAAAAGGGGGTGTCGATGGAAGGCCCAGTAGCGACGCAACTCCTCGTACATCGGCGTCGGCAGGGGAACTAACCGGTCTTTGTTCCCTTTGCCATGGCGGACGAGCAGTTTGTTCTCCTTGCCCCGGATATCGTGAATGGTCAGGCCGAGGCACTCGCTTAATCGCAGGCCGCAACAATAGATGAGCTTGAGGGGGGTGCGGTAACGGCGCAGACGGATATGGGTCAGCAGCGCCTGGACTTGTTGGCGGGTGAGCACGGCCGGGAGGGTGCCGTGATCCTTGGCGCGAATTTGAGAAAAGAGGGTCCAGTCGGGTTTGCCCAGCAGTTCGACAAAGAACACTTTGGCCGAGGCCAGTGCCTGCCGGATGCTTTTGGGCTTCCAGTGCTTCTTCAATTTGACGAAAAGAAAATATTCGCGCAGTTGGGCTTCAGTGATCGTGGAGGGATCGCACTGGCAATGTTGGTGAATGAGCCGCAGCTGGCGGTAGTAAGAGTGCCGCGTCCGATTGGCGTCGTAACGCAGGGCCAACAAATCAGCAAACTGGGCCATGGTCGGGTAGGGATGTTTATAATCGACGGGATTGGCATAGTCGCGAGCCGTGGTCCGAATGCCGGGGGGAGCGACGGGCTTAGGTCCGTACTTGCTCAGTTGAGGGTCAGGAGTAACCTGAGAACCGCTGTGCGGCTGACGGTTGAGATTGCTGGTGAATGAATATTTGGTGTTTTTCATGCACCGCCATGGTAGTAGGCTTCCGGAGTGAAGCCGCCTGGCAATCAACACCAAACTGCTCGAAAACCATCGCCGCGCAGCGGCTTAGTTCAACAAGAAGGAAGATGACGAAGGTTGGCTTCGACGAGTTTGGCGAAACGCGCACTCGGCAATTTTGGCAGGCCCAGCATCTCGTCAAAACTTATTCCTGTAATCCCGAACCCTACCAGGGCTGGCTGATCGCGCCGCCCGGGCTGGAACAGCTCGTAGCCATTCCCCTCACGGAACCCACCCGTCAGGAAAAGCTGCAGGCGGAGACAGAATTGTTCGGCTTCGCGGTCAGTGGTCACCCGCTCGAACTGTTTCCCGGCGTGGCCTGGGACACCTACTGCCCCGTTAACCGGCTGGGTGAGTTTGTCGGGGAAACCATCACGACATGTGGCCTGGTAGTGGAGCAGCGCACGCACCACCAAGTCACCGGAGAGCCCAAGAAGTTCCTGTCGCTGGCCGACTGGACGGGCATGGTGGAGACCGAGTTGTTCGCGCAGACCTACAAGAGCTACGGCCTCGCCACCATTCGTTACCCGGTGCTGGAAGTGGAGGCGCGGGTGGAACCGTATGAGAACGGCAAAGGGTTCTCGCTTCGCGTGCTCAGAGCCGGGCAACCAAGAACAACTGCCAGGTCGGCTCCCCTGATTCCCGCTGGTGGATCGTCCACATGACCCGCCGACTCAACCATCTGCGACCATGGGGCTGAAGATGCCCAAACCCAGCGACGGCGCACAGCCCGTCATGACGGAGCGTGATGCGAAACCGCCACAGCCCAGCCGACCTGGCAGCGCAGTGTGGTTGGGAACGAATAATGGCGGATAAACGGTTGCCGAAGCAAAGGCAGAACGGTCTGGTGCGAGACTGGAGGTCGAGGCCGTTCGCTGTCAAACTGAAAGCCTTCACGCAAGAAGGCGGCGTGAAGTTCGCCGTCCGAGGGACCTGAAGGGCATGCGAGAAGCGCCGGAAAAGTCTTGCTTTTTTCTCGCACTCTGGGATAAGATTTTCCAGTTCCAACCAGGGCATTGCGAAAGTGAATATGCAGCCAACACAAGCAGGCTGTCGGTTCCTCGGAGGGCTAAGCGGAGGGAGTGTAGCTTGGCGCGTTTGTTACTCCCGGCGACTTTCCAAGCTTGCTCCACAATCAGGTGGAGGCACTACGCACAATTGCCGATACAATCGTGATCTGTACGCTAGCCCCCTCTCGGGTTCCCTACTGTCAGGTCTCAGGTCCAAATTGGTCTCTCTGTTCTACGCCGTCGCTGTGGCATCCAGACAGCCGTGCCTGTATGCTCAGTCTGCAAGCAACTGCACACCGTGCCCCCCAGACAGAGTCGCTTGCTGTAGCGTGGACAAAAATGCCCTCGACGCTGTCGGTATTAATCACGGCATCCTCCGCAATGAGGTTGGATGCGTCGTCGCCGAAGTTTCACGCGCGTTCTTGCTGGACGATATCGACGACTACGTCCAGGTGCCCTAGCCAGGTAATTTAGCTACAACAAAGAATTTCACGATTTGCACCTGGATAGATGCAACGGCAAATCGCGATGGCATCGTTGTGAAAATAGAAGATGATTTCGAAATCGCCCGGTTCTCCGACGGCTCCTTGCCTAGCTGCCGGAGTATGAACTTTCCCTGTCAAACGAAACAATATGCCTCCCACTCTGATATCCTTGGTGAACTTGGAGTTATTTTGAAAGGCGCAAAAGCACCCCTTTGGGTCGCTTCAATGCGGCAACCACGAGAACTCGATTGCGCCGTTGAGGCAGACGCCTCGCTCAGGGCATGCCCAGCGAAACAGCATGTACTGCGGCTTTAGAAGTTCCCGAGGCTGAGTATCTCACTACCAACGTTTCTCAAACGAACAGACAACCTGTATGACAAACTGCTTCGGTCCCAATCGGCTCCTGCTTGCGTGTTTGGTCTTGGTCCCCACGGCCAACGCGGCTCAGATCGTTATTTCAACAAACACGCTCATCGATGCTGGCAACTTCGCCTACGAGGGACACGATATTGTCGTCAGCTCCTCTGTGCTTACGCTGAACGGTTCGCACACGTTCAACAGCTTGCTCCTTACCAACAGCGGGATCTTAACTCATTCACCTGCTCCGGCCGCCGAGGCCGACCACAGCATTGACTTGACCATTAGTCAGGACTTCGCGGTTGACGGATCAAGCAGAGTGGACGTGACTGCCAAAGGCTACGCTGGATCTGGCGGCCCGGGGCGGGGGGGCGATGGTGATATACCGGAAACGTCTTGTGGAGGGGGCGGGGGTTATGGGGGACCTGGGGGTAACAGTTCTTCTGCCAGGGTGGGCGGGCTAACGTATGGTTCTGTGACCGTGCCAGTGGATTGGGGCAGTGGCGGTGGTAATGGCGGTGGCCAGAGTGGTGGTGCTGGAGGTGGAGCCATTCGGCTGAGAGTGATTGGCACTTTGACGGTCAACGGCGGAGTGGTGGCCAATGGCAACAGCGGGCTCTTTGGCTGGAGCGGCTTCAGTTCAGGCGGAGGTTCTGGAGGCAGTGTCCATCTGACAGTTGGCAGCCTGGCGGGAACCGGGACGATCTCAGCCAATGGTGGCGATGGAGGCAATACGAGTGGGAGCGGCGGAGGCGGTGGGGGGAGGATCGCTATTCATTATGGGACGAACAGTTTTATCGGTGTCCAGTGCGCCTACGGTGGGGTGGGATTTGTGCGAGGCGGAGCGGGGACGGTTTACGTCGAGGGAAGCGATCAGGGTTCAGGCAATCTAGTTCTGGACAACGGAGGCAGTATGGGAGCTACGACTGTCTTAAACCTCCCAACGCCATTGAATCTGCTCGTGACTAATGCCGCGACGGTTTGTGCGCCAGAGGGCTTGAGTGTGCGCAGCCTGTGCGTAGCGCCGAATAGTCGTTTCGTACAGATTGTGGGGCAGACCGCTCTTCAGCTGACCGTGCTGGGTGATGCGGTAATCGACAGTGGTGGATTGATCTCAGCTAACGCGGCCGGCTACGGTGGATCTACCGGGCCCGGGCCGGGGGCTGATGGTAATATCCCGGGTGAAGTGTCTTGCGGTGCGGGCGGGGGTTATGGCGGCACGGGGGGTAATAGCTCTTCTGCTAGGGTAGGTGGCATGGGGTATGGTTCAGTCAGGGAACCAGCGGATTGGGGCAGTGGCGGTGGCAATGGCGGTGGCCAAAGCGGGGGTGCTGGGGGCGGAGCCATTCGGCTGACAATAGGTGGCACTCTAACAGTCAATGGCAGGTTAACAGCGGACGGCAGCAGCGGGCTTCCTGGCTGGAGCGGCTACAGTTCAGGCGGCGGTTCTGGGGGCAGCCTGCATCTGATCGTTGGCAGTCTGGCCGGAACGGGGACGATCTCCGCCAATGGTGGCAATGGAGGCAACACCAGTGCGAGCGGAGGCGGTGGTGGTGGGCGAATTGCCATCCATTACGGGACGAACAATTTTGTCGGGGCAATTTGCACTTACGGTGGGGTGGGCTATGAACGAGGTGGAGCCGGGACGGTTTACTTCGAAGCAAGCGATCAGGTTTTTAGGAAGCTGCTTGTGGACAACGGGGGCACCACAGGAGCTGCAACGTTTTTGGCGCAACCAACGCCGGTCAACCTGACGGTTACAAATGGGGCTAGGGTGTGCGTTTCGATGGCCTTGAGCTTGGTTACTCTCCAAGTGGCCTCGAACAGTTGGGTGATGCAACTTGCTGGGCAGACTAACCTGAACTTGACGGTGCTAGGTGATGCGGTCATCGAGAGTGGTGGATTCATTTCAGCCAACGGAGCTGGCCACGGCCCATCGACCGGGCTGGGGCGGGGATCTGATGGCACTCGTAGAGGCGGCGGAGGAGGATATGGGGGTGCGGGCGGAAGTGCTTATGACGGCACGACTGGCGGCGCGGGGTATGGGTCAATGACCGAGCCAGTGGATCGAGGCAGTGGGGGCGGCATGGGAAGCGGGTATAGCGGGGGTGCCGGAGGCGGAGCGCTTCGGCTCACTGTGGGTGGTACGCTGACAGTCAACGGTGGAGTAGTGGCCAATGGCGAGAATGGTGCGCACGATGACTACGGCAATGGCGGCGGCGGTGGTGCTGGCGGCAGCGTGTATCTGACGGTTGGAACCGTGGCCGGGACTGGCGTCATCTCCGCCAATGGTGGCGATGGAGGCTCTACTAGTTTAGCCGGAGGCGGCGGGGGCGGAAGGATCGCAGTCTACTTCAAGACACACGTGTTCGTCGGTAGCATCTCCACGAGCGGTGGTAGCGGCTTCCAACAAGGAGGAACCGGGACAGCCTTGGCGAAAGCTATCGCGGAAGATTGGAACCTGGTTCTCAATAAACAGGTCATTGGCTCATTCCAATCCGTCAACACGATGCAAATCTGGAACTTCACCGGGGTCGCGGGTCAGCAGATCAATTTGGACGGAGTAAGCGCCTCGGCTCCAGGGGTTGTATTCAGCTTAACGAGTCCAGGAGGCTGGATTGGCTTCAGCAACCTCACCGCTCAGTCCGGGCTTGTGAATCTTCCTGCCTCGGGGAACTACACTTTGGAAGTGCGGAATACAAACGCCCCGCCCGCCAAGACTTACACTTTCCGTGTGCAAGAAACAACCCAAACGCCTCTCGTCCCAGGAAGCAACTTTACTGGATCCTTTGTGGCCAGTGGCCAAGCGCAGCTTTTCCGCATCAATGTGGCCACCAACAGTCCAATGTTAATTGTTCTAGATGACAACGCCAGCGGGAATCGAAATGAGCTCTACGTGAAGTTCGGCTCCCCGCCCACGCGTGCGGACTACGATTATCGTTTCTCTGGCCTTGCCGCGGCAGATCAGCAGGTGTTGGTCCCGGCCGCCAGTCCCGGCACGTGGTATGTTCTGATCTACAGCGCGCAGACCTCTAACCCGAGCACTTACACCCTTGGCGCGACTTTGTGCAACTTCATCCTTGCCTCGGTGAGCCCGAATCAAAATGGCGAGGATACACCCGCCGCTCTCACTTTGACTGGAGCCGGTTTCTCAACGGACATGGCGGTAGATCTTCTCGGAACGAACGGAGCCGTGTACCCAGCCTCCTCTGTCGCAGTGGATTCGTTCACGCAAATGACTGTGTTGTTCGCCGCAAACAGTGTTCCAGCGGGGACCTACTCCGTCCGTGTTTCGCGGCCCAGCGGGGACTCAGCCCAATTGGCCAACGCGTTTCAAATCCTCCCGCGTGTCGTTGCGACATTCGAGGCCAGTCTGCGCGTGCCCGCTCAGATGGGCAACAATGTGCCGGCCACCATTTATTTGACCTACCGGAATTCCGGCACCCTAGCCATGGCCGCGCCGCTCTTGGTCCTGACGATGACGCAAAGTGGGCGACAGGACGCCTTCCTAATCCTGGATGACTTCCGCCTAGTCGATGGTTTCTGGACGTCGGCTGACCCAGTTGGCTTCAGTCACTCAATCCAGATACTTGCCAGCGGGGACACCCCGGGGGTTTTGCAGCCAGGTGAGTTTGTGAGTGTGCCCGTTTATTATGCGGGTACGGAACTGGTGGATGTGAGCACCGCATCGTTCGATTTCCATCTTGGCGTAATCAGGGACTATGACACCACGCCTGTAGACTGGACTGCGCTAAAAGGTCCAATGAAGCCCACCGCGATGACCGTCGAGGCCTGGGACGCCGTCTGGCCTGGCTTTCTGGTCCAAGTTGGCACAACTTGGGGGGATTACGTGAAAATGCTAAATGACAACGCCTTCTACTTGGGCCGCCTGGGGCAGCGTGTCCTGGATGTGGGCCAATTGTTGGCCTTTGAATTGATGCAGGCGGATGGGCTGGGTCCGTTGCGCACGCTGGCGAGTTCGGTGGATGCGTCTGTAGCCGCCCCGGGGCTCCCTCTGGTTTTCACACGCTCGTTCGGCGAAGCCATCTCGCAGCGGTTTGAGATGGGTCCGCTGGGGCGGGGTTGGTCGCACAACTGGCAGTACGCGCGTACCGTTGCCGCTGATGGCACAGTGACGATCCTTGGTCCTGGGGGCTGGCGCCGCATCTTCCAACCCGACAGCCGTAGTGGCAATTACTTTTCGCAACCTGGCGATTACGGCACACTCAGGTCGCTAGGCGGCGGGGTATACACCTTGCGTGAAAAGTCCGGCGCCCTCTATAGCTTCTTGTCCGATGGCAAACTCAACTACCTGGAGGATTCAAACGGCAACCGGATTACTCTAAACTACGCCGGCGACCAGCTGACCAACTTGACTCATTCCTCCGGCCAGCACCTCGCAGTTATCTGGAACGTTGCTGGTCGCATTGAAAGCGTAGCAGACCACATAGGGCGCCGGACCTTTTTCGGCTACGACGGCGCGGGGGAGCACTTGACCAGTGCGCAATACTACGATGGCCGAAGCTCGACCTACACCTATAGTGTAGCACCGGGTTCCACAGTCAGTCATTGCCTCACAGAGGTCAGCAACTCGTGCCGCTCCCCCCGCTATTTCGAGTACGACACCCAAGGCCGCCTAGCAGCGACGCATCTTGATGGCAACGCCGAACCCATCACCTTCACTTATGATAGCGCTGGTGGTGTCACCCTGAGCAACGCGATCGGCCGCGTCGGCAAGTTCTCCTTTGACCATCATGGCCTGCTCCTGAAGGCGGAAAATGGCGTGGGCAATTCGGTCCATCTCTCATTCGATGACTCTTACAACCTCATGAGCATAACCGATCCGGCGGGTCATTCCTCAACCTACGGCTACGACTCTCGCGGTAACATAACGCGTAGCACGGACGCGATGGGTCGGCTTTCGAGCTTTACCTTCCTATCTTCACCGAACCGCCTCCAATCTGTTACTGATGCCAACCGCAACGTCACCCGTTACGCCTACACAACCAAAGGTAACTTGCAGGCTACTACCTACGCTGATAATACTCGCGAGAGCTGCGCCTACGACCCAGTCGGAAACGCCATCACCTGGACAAATCGGCGGGGGCGGCCCATCCACTACGCCTACGACTCCTCAGGCCGCGTTACCAACATCCTGCATCTCGACGGCTCGCATGTAGCTTACGCCTATGATCACCGGGTAAATCTCACCAATGCCGTGAGCTTCGACAGCAACGGCGTGGTCGCCTATTTCAACGCCATGGCCTATGACCACAACGATCGCCTCACTAACATCATGTATCCGAATGAAACGTGGCTTGCGTTCACCTACGATTCAGCCGGGTGGCGGGCTTCCAGCCTGGACCAGAAAGGTCACTTGCTGCTCTACGATTATGATTTCGCCGGTAGGCTCGCGAGCATTACCAACGAACTAAAGCAGGAAATTGTTCGCTACAGCTACGATCCCGCCGGCCGCCTCGAGCACAAGCGCCTGGGGAACGGTGTTTACACTACCTACCATTACGATCAGGTGGGGCATTTGCTGTTTCTGACCAATCATTTGGCTGACGCCAGCATGCTATCTTACTTTAATTACTGCTATGACGCCCGTGGGCGGCGGACGTCGATGCAGACGCACTATGGCCTTTGGACGTACGAATACGACGATCTCGGCCAATTGACCCACGCCGCCCTTGCGTCCACAGCCACAAATATTCCTAATCAGGACTTGAGATACATGTATGACGCGCTCGGAAATCGCATCCGCGCTGTCGAAAACGAGATTAGCACCGAATACACTCCAAACAATATGAACCAGTATGTCTGGGTGGGGGGCACAAACTACGCCTTCGACGAGGACGGTAACTTGGTTCAGGAAATCGCTGCGCAAGGAACAAACACATTTGTTTACAATGACGACAATCGGTTGGTCTGCGTTGTCAGAAGCTCGAATGTGTGGGAATACGTCTACGATGCCTTCGGTGACCGCGTAGTGAGCACAGAGAACGATGTCACGACCCGCTATGTGTTTGACCCCCTGGGCTTGGGCAACATCGTTGGCAAATACGACTCCAGTTGGAACCTGCTGGCCCGGTACAATCATGGTGTTGGACTCGTTAGCCGCACTGCGGGAACTGATGGCCCCTCCTATTACACCTTCGACGCGCTCGGAAACACGAGTGAATTGACAGATCCAGCCGGCGCAACAGATGGGACCTATGCCCGCACACCCTTCGGCGCAACGATTGCTGCCGCTGGCGCAATTGCGAACCAGTTTAACTACGAGGGCCAGTGGGGTGTGATGGCTGATCCAAGTGGTCTGCATCACGTTCGGGCGAGGTTTTACGAAGCACAGCTCGGGCGCTTCACGTCCGTGGATCCCGTTGGAGTTAATACGCGTAATCTGAATCTATATAGTGGCTTTGGTAACAACCCTGTCAGTTTCGTTGACCGAACCGGGGCGGAACCGGAACTTACAGTTCAAAATTATAAGGGACAATTTGCGCCAGAAGAACCGGATCCGCCACCCTGGCTGAGGTGGTTGTCGCGCATACAGTGTGATTGGCTCGAGGAAATGATCTTCCAGTTGCATATTGCTGAAATAGGAAGCTCGGGCATGGACATTAGCGAGGTCTCTGGCCTCGCAGTGAGCTCCGCCAAGGCGAGCCTTCATTTGATGGACATTCAAACCCGCCTTCGCCAGATCAACGCGAATCTTCGCGCCGCTGGGCTCGAAGACCCGTATCCTCAGGCTGAGCCGAGCTATTGGAGCCAGAGGTGGAGTGAAATGTGGGCACCGGCGCGGGAAGCAATCTCAGATTTGTATTGGACCTTGAAGGGAGTGAACGATATGACCCGCACCGCGACCAGCGCGAACTTCAGATCGTTTGATCCCAATGCCAAGACGGGTGTTTCGGGATTCGGCACGAACGCCTTCATCCTGCCCAACGAGTCTCTAATCTACCGCATTGATTTCGAGAACGCCACGAACGCGTCGGCCCCCGCGCAAGTGGTTGAAGTCGCAGACTTTCTTGACGTCAGCCTCGATTTGTTCACTTTTGCACTAACAGAAATCGGCTTTGGCGACCAATTCATTCCTGTGCCGGAAGACAGCCAGTATTTCGAGACTGCGGTTCCGATGAACTATCAAGGCGTGGACTTTCAGGTGCACATCCAAGCCGGGATTGATTTTGAACTCGGGGCATTATATGCCACGTTCATGGCGATCGATCCCTCCACAGGTCTGCCGCCCGATGTGACCATCGGCTTCCTTCCGCCCGAGGACGGCACGGGCCGAGGTCAAGGTCATATTAGCTACACGATCCAGGCTCTACCCTCCCTCCCAACCGGAACGGAAATTCGGAACGTAGCATTCATCAGGTTTGACTGGGGTCAAACCTATGCAACCGATTTAGTGGACCCGCACAACCCGGACTCTGGTAGCGATCCCACCAAGCAAGCACTCAACACTATTGACGCCGGTGCTCCTATAAGCCATATAGTGCCGCTCCCGGCCCAGACGGCATCCAATCTATTCACGGTCTCGTGGCAAGGCACTGACGATGTGGGCGGCTCAGGAATCGAGAGTTACAGCGTCTTCGTGTCCACGAATGGAGGACCCTGGGCACTGTGGCTGGCATCGACAACCAATACCCAGGCTGAGTTCACGGGAGACTTAGGTGCAACCTATGCCTACTACAGTGTTGCAAGGGACAATGTCGGCTGGGTTGAGGACAAAGCCCCGGCGGTGGAAGCTTCCACGACCGTAGTGACCTCCAATCGCCCGCCTGTGATAACGTCCGTGGTTAATCAGGATATCCCCGAGAATGCTCTCTTCACGCGCATGCTGCACGTTAACGATCCTGATGAGGGCCAGAGCTTCACGTTTGAACTGCTCGAGGGGCCTGTGGGTCTCCAACTGAATCCCACTACAGGGCTGCTGGCGTGGACTCCGATAGAAGCGCAGGGACCTGGAACCTATACGGTAAGGGTTAAGGCAACCGACAACGGTCAACCCCCGCTAAGCGACACGAAGGAGTTCACCATATTCGTACGCGAGGTGAATGCCGCGCCCACCCTGTTCTCCATAGCAGACCAAACGGTAAACAGACTCTCCACGCTTTCCCTGCGCCTGGAGGCCACCGATACCGATTTGCCAGCAAACTGGCTGTTCTTCAGCCTTGTCGATGGTCCGACCGGCATGGAACTTAATCCAACCATGGGCCTGCTGGCCTGGACTCCCACGCAAGAGCAACTGGGTGAGCTTTACCGGGTCCGCGTGGCGGTCACAGACAATGGGGATCCCCCGCTCAGCGCCATCCGGGAGTTCACTGTCACGACTTCGCCGGCTATCACACAGCAACCGCTCAGCCAGATTCTAACGAACAGTGGCACCGCTACTATGGTGGTTGTTGTCAAGGGAGCAGAGCCGCTCAGCTATCAATGGTATCATGGCACGAGTGGGGACATCGCTCAACCGGTGGCCGGGGCATTGACGGCCACGTTCGTTACACCAGTCCTGACCGCCAGCACCAGCTATTGGGTAAGGGTCAGCAATCCAGCCGGGTCAGCGGACAGCCAGACAGCAACCATCAGCATCGTTGTCCTGCCCGTGATAACACAGCAGCCGCAAATCCAAACCTTGCCAGTGGGTGCCACCGCCAGCTTCAGCGTTATGGCGATCGGCACCGATCCACTCTTCTACCTGTGGCGGATCAACGGGACAAACCTCGCAGAGGGCGGACGCATAACCGGGGCAACCAGCAACAATCTCGTTTTGTCGGAGGTTGGACTTGCTGATGCAGGGGATTACTCGGTGGTGGTCAGCAACGCGTATGGTTGTGCGACGAGCCAGGTCGCCGCGCTATACCTGGATCCTGGTCCGGCTACGGGCATCCGGCAAGTGGCCGCCGGGGGGTTGCACACGCTGGCCATCAAGATGGACGGGACACTCTGGGCCTGGGGACGCAACTACTACGGCCAGCTTGGGGATGGGACAGCCCTCGATAGAGGTGCTCCCGCACAAGTAACAGGCACATCGTCCTGGCTAACGGTCCAAGCAGGGCTTTACCATAGTGTGGCTATAAAGAAAGATGGTACTCTCTGGGCCTGGGGCTATAACAACTATGGACAGCTAGGCGACGGAACGACAACAACGAGGCTATACCCCGGCAAGATTGGCGACACCAATAACTGGAAATCGGTTGCCGTCGGAAGCTCTCAAACGTTCGCCATTAGAAACAATGGTACTCTCTGGGCTTGGGGCTACAACAACAGCGGCCAACTTGGAGACGGCACAACGGTTAATAAACCGAATCCTATCCGTATCGGTTCTGCGACCAATTGGAACATCGTGGCCGCTGGCAACTCACACACACTGGCGCTGCGAACGGACGGAACCCTTTGGGCGTGGGGCGACAATTCCTACGGCCAACTGGGAGATGGGACCGCCGAAGACAGGATGAGTCCAGTTCGGGTTGGTATGGAGACTGACTGGACCTTTGTGGCTGCCGGGTGGTCACATAGCCTGGCTATCAAAACGAACGGCACCTTATGGGCATGGGGGTCGAATGGTCTCGGTGAGTTGGGAGATGGAACCACGGTGAACAAATCCAGTCCCGTTCAGGTTGATCCGGCGACCGATTGGCAACACTTGGCGGCGGGGTGGTCCCACACACTTGCGGTGAAGACGGATGGGAGTCTATGGGCCTGGGGCAGGAATAACTTTGGCCAAATAGGTGACGGTTCGACGTCCACCCGGTATCGCCCGGTGCGGATTGGGACGGCGAACAGTTGGCAACAGGTTGCGGCAAACGAGTTTCATAGCCTGGCCGTGACGCGGGAAGGGGACCTGTGGGCCTGGGGCTACAACAATTTTGGGCAACTTGGTGACTGGACGATGGGGAACAGGTATGCGCCAGTGCAGGTCGGAAACGATTCGGATTGGAAGTCCGTTTCAGCCGGTGAATATCACAACGCAGCGCTCAAGATCGATGGGACGGTGTGGACATGGGGTTGGAATTTCGCGGGCCAGTTGGGCGAAAACAGTACCACACAGAAGTATCAACCGGTGAAAGTGGGGTCGACAGGCGGATGGAGGGCAGTGGCTACTGGAGGCTCCCACACCTTTGGCTTGCTTACAAATGGAACCTCCTGGTCGTGGGGCTACAACACTTATGGCCAACTGGGTGAAGGCACAACAGTGAACAGGACTTACCCGGTGCAAACCACCCTGCCACTGGATTGGAAGTCGGCGGCTGGATATTGGCACACCGTAGTCGTCAGGCAAGATGGCACCCTCTGGGCCTGGGGCCGGAACTCCTACGGTCAGTTGGGGGATGGAACGACCGCGAACAAGTCCAGTCCGGTTCAAATCACCACCGACACCAATTGGCAGTCCGTCTCGGCTGGGGAGTTCCATACCCTGGCGATCAAGACCGACGGGACCCTTTGGGCCTGGGGCTACAACAACTACGGCGAACTGGGCGATGGCTCGGCCGTGAGCAAATCCATCCCGGTGCAGATTGGCACCTCCACCGATTGGAGCTTAGTGGCAGGAGGATGGCATCATTCTCTCGCCCTGAAGAAAGATGGCAGTCTATGGGCGTGGGGATTAAACAGCTTTGGCCAATTGGGGGACGGGACCAAGGTGAACAAGTCAATTCCTGTTCGGGTTGCCACCGGCACGCAGTGGAAGTCTGTAGCAGGGGGATCTCAATCCAGTCACGGGATTAGGATGGATGGCACCCTTTGGGGGTGGGGTTGGAACAACCTCGGTCAGCTGGGAGATGGAACAACAACCAACAGGTCCAGCCCGGTGCAAATCGGCACCGCAGACAACTGGCAGTCCGTTGAAGCCGGCTACAGCCACACGGTCGCGATTTCGACTGACGGCAGGCTGTGGGCTTGGGGTTATAACAACTATGGTCAATTGGGTGACGGAAGTCAGCCTCGATACACCCCCTTCCGAATTGGCGCGCCAGTGATCACTGACCACCCTCGCAGCAAAGTCGTTAATGCTGGGACAGCGGAAACACTTGTGTTAACGGCTGTGGGTTTTGAGCCGTTGAATTACCAGTGGTATGCGGGCACGAGCGGGAACACGTCTGCGCCAATCGCCGGCGCAACAAACGCCGCATTTGTGACCCCCAAGCTTGCCATTACGATTCAGTACTGGGTGCGGGTAACCAATGTCCTTGGGGTTGCGGATAGCACTACTGCACAGGTGACGGTAATGCAGTTCGACAATCTTCCGGTGCTGCAACCGACGGACATGCAGAACGGAACGCTTGGCTTGAGCATTGAGGGGACCGTGGGATCTCGTTGGCGGATTTGGTGTTCCGACGACCTAGTTAATTGGCGGATGGCCGAAGGGTTTGGAATCATCGAGTTGGGAGATGGCCCTACAAGCGTCATTATTCCCATTTCGGGCGGTCCGGCAGCATTTTATTGCCTAGTGGCCGAGCCGTAGTGAAGTGTGATCAAAAAGAAAGGGAAGGCGGCACTGGATGTGCTTCGTGTGATGACACTGTGGCCCGTGACATTCAGTGTCCGCAATGCGAAAACTTGGGCAGCTTTTGTTGCTCAGATTTGAGAGGCGAAACGGAAACTGGGGATAAGGACTGCGGGACGCGGGCGGTGGTCTCCGTTTCTCGGCGGCGTGCGCTCACACGGCGAGGCCGCACCGCTCTTAACTATGCCCGTACCGGCGATCCAACTTATGAAAATGAATCCAACGCTCATTCACTGGATACTGGTAACCTTGCTAGCCACTACACCGATGGTGGCCCGCAGCCAGATTGTTGGCCCATGTGAGGCGGTGGCGAACACGGACCAGCCGGAGTTCGCCATTTCCACGGCGTTTGATGGCACCAATTTCCTCGTCGGAGTCAGGGGGAATTCGACCAATGCAAACGCAGTGAATGCACAGTTCCTGTCACCGACCGGGGCGCGCCTTGGATCGCTCATCAGAACCGGTCACCTCATGGACGGGTTTGCCAACGCGCCGCGGTTGGCTTTTGGCTCGACCAACTACTTGATGGCGTGGTCCGATGCGGCTGTGCAGCATCCCTCTACGGGAGACGACATATATGCACAATTCATCTCTCCTGCCGGCAACCTTGTTGGTAATCCGTTTCCCGTGTCCACGGCGGGTGGAAGTCAGTATGTCCTGGGTGCGGCTTCGGATGGAGACAACTTTCTGGTGATCTGGTCCGACATTGACGGTCTGCACGGACGACGAATCTCACCGTCTGGTCAGTTAGTGGGCGGAGAGTTGCTGTTCGCCACTGACAGAAGTGTGGAGGAGAATGGCTCTGTCGCGTACGGCGGGGGGCAATATCTCGTGGCCTGGGTCGAGGGCACAGATGGAGCGCACCAAGCCATGGGGCGATTCGTGTCCACCGTTGGCCAACTCGGGAGCGTCCTGCTGCTCAGTCAGGATGACTCGCATTACTACAATCCGATCAGCGTGGCGTTTGGCGGTGACCGGTTCCTGGCGGTCTGGCACCATAACGATGGTGAGGACATGGCTTGGGACCTGCGTGGTCGGGTCGTGCTTTCCAATGGAACTCTCGAGGGAGGTGAATTGATCCTGGCCGCGGGACCAAGAGAGGAGCTTGCCATGGCCAATGCCGTGGCCTTCGATGGTCAGGACTTCCTTATAGCGTGGACCTCCGCGGAGTATCCCTTCCCCACCACCAACTGTGTCTTCCTGGGACAGTACTGGAGCAGAAGCGGCGCAGCCCAAAGCTCCCCCTTCGTGATCGATGGTCGCACGGCGGTGAGCATTGGGGTGGGCTTGAGTTCTGGCCAAGGCACGGTGATGACCTTGATCAATTCCGGGCTGTTCGCACCGGAAGCGGACGTGTGCGCACGGGTCATTCAACCGGCGAGAGCGACGTCCTTCACCTTGACCGGTTCGATGACGACAAATCGCGAAAACCACACCGCCACGAAGTTGCACGATGGTACCGTGCTGGTCGTGGGGGGCATCACCAATGCGGACATTGGCGGCACCCTTGCCAGCGCGGAAGTCTACAACTCCGGCAGCGGCACTTGGACCGCGACCGGCTCGTTGACCGCACCCCGCAATCACCACACCGCGACATTGCTTCTTAACGGAAAGGTGCTGGTCGCGGGAGGAAACAACGATGAGACGTTCGCCCTCTCCAGCGCCGAGCTGTATGACCCGGAGTCCGGAAAGTGGACCGTGATCGATTCAATGCACACCGCCCGCGCGGCCCATACGGCCACCCTGCTACCGAATGGTACCGTACTGGTCGCGGGGGGTGGAAACGCCACCGGCGGTCTTTCCAGCGCTGAGGTTTATGACCCCTCCACCGGGGTTTGGACGACCACGGGTTCGCTGACCACGAAACGCGTTCTTCACAGCGCCACGCTGCTGGCCAATGGACAAGTGCTAGTTGCGGGAGGCACCTTGCTGATCAATGACAGACCCGGACCCGCCATCCCCAGCGCGGAACTCTACGATCCAGCGACGGGGAACTGGACAGCAACCGGGGCTCCGAACACGCCCCGTGGGGCGTTCCACACGGCCACCTTGTTATCCAATGGCAACGTGTTGTTTGTCGCCGGGGACAACGATGAGGAAGGCCCTACCGACAGTGCAGAAATGTATGACCCGATCACCGGGAGCTGGACAACCACCGGTTCGCTGACGACCGGGCCGCGCCATGGCCATACCGCGACGTTGCTGCCCAATGGCCAGGTGTTGGTCGCGGGAGGCTCTAACGATGGGGAGTTGGTGAGCGCGGAACTATATGATCCAGCCACCGGGTCGTGGATCGCAACCGGTTCTTTGAACATGAAACGCCAGTGGCACACGGCGAATCTCTTGCCCAACGGGTGCGTGCTGATCGCTGGAGGTACTGGGGGAGAAGGCCCTGGCGAACCCGCGATCGCAGGCACAGAACTGTACGATGCGACCGCCTGGATCCCGACAGCCGTGACGTTAAGCTGTCCCTTAAAGTCGGCAAGTGGTGCCTTTCATTGCACCTTCACCAGCAATCCAAACGGGGAAAATACTGTTTTGGCCACGACGAATGTGGCGTTTCCTCATGACCAGTGGTCCGTGCTCGGTGTTGTGCCGGAATTCTCGCCCGGTTTGTTCCTCTTCGCCGCCCCCCAGGCCACCAATGCTCCGCAGCAGTTTTACCGCTTGGCGGCCTTCACGAACACGCCTCTACCTCCCAACATGGTGCTGATCCCCGCAGGGAGCTTTACGATGGGGGATACGTTCAATGAAGGGTACGGCGATGAGCTTCCGACGCACACGGTATACGTGAGCGGGTTTTACATGGATCAGTACAAGGTGACGAAGGCGTTGTGGGACGAGGTTTACAATTGGGCTACCACAAACGGATACAGTTTTGATGACGGCGACAGCGGGCAAGGTAAAGCCGCCAACCACCCGGCGCACACCATGACCTGGTATGACGCCGTGAAATGGTGCAACGCGCGGAGCGAAAAAGAGGGTCTGACTCCGGCCTATTACACGGATTCCGGTCTGACAACACGGTATCGCAGTGGCCAGGTAACCCCTTACGTCAACTGGAATACCAGCGGTTACCGTCTGCCAACCGAGGCGGAGTGGGAGAAAGCGGCCCGTGGCGGAGCCAGCGGGCATCGGTTTCCGTTGAGCGATAGCAATACTATCACGCATAGTCGGGCCAACTATTACAGCGAGAGCGGCTACATCTACGACACGAGCCCCACGCGGGGCTATCATCCCACGTTCGCCACCGGAGGTTACCCTTACACGAGTCCGGTTGGTTACTTTGCCACCAACGGCTACGGGGTGTATGACATGGCTGGGAACCTTTGGGAATGGTGTTGGGACTGGTATGGAAGTAGTTACTATGTGTCCTCCCCGAGCAGTAATCCCCGTGGCCCTGAGTCAGGTTCGTTCCGCGTGTCTCGGGGCGGCAGTTGGCTCAGCGACGCGGACTACTGCCGTGCGGCGTCCCGCCTCAACTACGACCCGGCCCGCATGGACTACGACATAGGGTTCCGCTCGGTTCGGGCCGCAGGTCAATAACCTCAAGAACGGAACGAAGTACTGGCGATGGTCGGATCGGAGAGAGCGGAACCAACGGAGGTTGCCCCAGCTTGAGCACAGAGCTGAGAACCACTGAGGATGGGGCCGATGAAAGCTTTTTGAACACTGGACGTGCCAGCAGTAGCAAACTCGGTCAACTTATGCATGTTGCATAAGCCACTCCCAGCCAACAGCCTCCTGCGGCGGAGGTTTTGGTAGCCGAGTGGCCTGAAATATCCGCGCCTGCTGGTGCACCGGAAACCACGTCAGCCATGACTCTGGTTGCGCGATTGGACTTTCCGCAGCCGGAACTCCGCACGAGTCCAATAACCATTGGTAGTAGTGCGTCGCGGGACTGATCCCGGCTCCGCCGGCTTCGCGGTATTTGGAGTCGAATTGATACGGGATTTCGCAACCTGCTCGGTCGAGATCCCCAAAGTACTCTGCTCCGCGAGCCTCAAGCACCTCCAGGATGAATCGTGTTGCGCGGTAGATGGCATACCCATTGCCAAGGATCACACCACGATGACGTCCGGACTCTTTGTTCCATCGGGCGAAAGTGTCAAAAGTCGCCTCGTTTTCGACAATCAACCAAGGTCCTTCTGAATGTGCAGGACCGGGGCGGCAAGGCAGGCTGGCAGGCACGTCGTAGCATCGAAGCTGCTCCAGCGTCAGCCTGCCCGGCTGAAATAGGGGCCCCCTCCTGATCGAGTCCATCGCCTTTTCGTCAGCGAACAACTCCCAGGATCGCTCTTTGACAGGCACCAAGGGACGATCTTTTCCCCCAGCCTTGAGAAAATCATGTATCCGTCGAGGGACATCAGGGTCTCGCAACCCGGGTAGGGAGGCGATAAACCGAAGCTCGGCTACCCAAGGAAATGCTCGGTGGTTGAACTTGGGGGACCCGGCCGGCTTTTCCGGCCATTGGAACCAAAGCGGCAACGGGTGGAGCATTCCGGTTTCCCAGCTGCCCTTACGTTTTGGAAGTGCAATCTCTCCCACTGCTTCTAACTCGACGAGCAGCATACGGGTGTGGTTACGCTGGTCAGCTCGCTCTCGCCTTTCGGGGAAGGCATCCGAGCGGAACATGATGAGGAAATCACCTTGCGACCAATCGAGTTTTTCCTCTTGCTGCTTTGCCAATGGCTTCACGCGCCGATACAGTGGCAAAACAATTTCCTTATCACTGGTACATCGAAAAGTCGGACACAGGCCAGTAAGGGGGCTGAGAAGCTGGAGCTCGTCCGCGGCTAAAGAGAAGCCTTTATCGCCTTCTCGAAGCTGCTCAGGTTGGTGCAGAAAAAATGAAAGGCGAGCAGCCTGTGGCTGACCTTTCGCACGAAGTGTGAGCAAACAGAATTTATAGCTTCGATGAACTCCGGGAAATATGGCGTCGCGATTCTCGAAGTCGAAAAGGCTGACAATACGTCGCCCCTCAATTAGAAATCTGAATAAATTCTTTGAGATATCATCTGTCGCCACACCGCTTGGAACAACGAGACCGCACCTGCCAGCATCACTACAGAGCTTGGCACTGAGCTCTGTGAACAAAATATAAGTGTTGAGACGAGCTTGATTGAGATGAGGATAAACGCCTGAGTTCTGAAAGAAGGCTGTTTCGCTTGAGGCACGCCGCTGCGCGTCTTGAAATTCACGCATCAGTTCGGGCTTCGAGGTTTCGAGCTCCTTCAATAGGTCCCGCCGCTTCGAAGTCATCGCCTCAGCAATGTCTGGTCGAGTTGTCGCAAAAAACTGCCTAGCTTCTAAATTTACTCGTTCCCATGGTGGATTTTCCAGGCTGATGTCAAAACCGCCGTGTGCGAAGACCTCAGAAAACGCGAGGTGGAAATGAAAGAATTGATACTGATCAGCGATTCGTTTGGCTTCTGCAAGCAAGCCGTCTGGCAATGCTCCACCTGCCACAAAGTCGCGGAGGTGCTGAGTCGTAATCCCGATGGCATTTTCTAAATCCGCCCGGATCGGGCCTTTGGCTTTTCTGCTTTTGGCCTTGGGCAATTCTTCCGTGCCTCCGAACAGGCCGCCTTTGCGAGGTCATCCCGAACAGTTCCTGCCTCGGAAACGGCCGGGTTGCCAGGCAGCACTGTTCGGCCAGATCCATGGCCTTCTGCCACACGATCAGGTCTTGATAGGATTCGATTGGCATAGATTTCCCTTCCCTTGCTGGCTTGTTCCTCACTCGCCCACTCCCACGCCTGTTTCAGTCGCTCTTGAACCACCGGATCTAGCGCTGAATCCAGGAGGCACTGAACCAAGGAGTCCGGAGTGTAATATGGTAGGAGTGCAAGTGCAGGGCCCGCCAATGATGATTGGGGGCATCGTAAGTGGCTCCACGACAATATTTCATTTAGTCGTTCCCACTTCTCCTGGCTATTATTCCATCGTCCAATACACGGACAGACTTGAGCCGGTTACCCTGTGGACTGACCTTCCTAACGCTCCCCACAGTGGAGTTCTAACCATAACCAACAACACCCCTTTCCGGTTTTACCGGACAATTCTGGTGCCTTGATTGCGTGGAATTAAAAGAAGTTTCTTTGCGGTTTGCCGAAGAGGGTAACACCTGTTCCGGCCGATTCAGAGCCCGTTTGCGTTGCAGGGCAGTTTGGACCTCCGCGGAGGTGGGGTGCAGGCGCAAGAGAGCAGCGACTGCATCCAGATTCTGGTGCAGCAAGCGCATCGAGTCTTCCAGTTGGTTTATCCTCTCGTCTTTAATGCGGGCTGCCTGTTCCACACGGTGCAACTCCTCTTTGACAGTGCTCAACTCGGTCTGTGCAAATTTCTCGTCGAGATTCTTGGTCTGCATGCCGGCGCGAGAGATGTAAATGTCCGGCATGTTGCTGCTGAATTTCCACCCGTATCGATAACACAATTCCTGCCGATTGAGTTGGGTGGCGTAGTGGGTGGTGGAAGAATGCCGAAACAGGTGATAATGCACGGGTCGGTTAATCACCTTGCGGCCCAAGCGCTGCAGGAATTTTCGGGTGGCTGCGTAATTGCCGCAGAAGACCGGTTCCGTTGGCTTGATCCCCGCAGTAATGCGTTCCGCCAGATATTCCTTCACTGCTTCCAGGGAAAATTTCCAGTACAGGGCGATAGTCCTTCCGAGAGTTTTGGAGTATTCCTCCTTGAGCGCGATCCGCACGAAATTCTCCTTGCCCTCCGGCAGGTAGATATCCTCGAAACGAATGTTGTGAAATTCCTCCGCCCTGGCGCCGCTATCGAACAGCACCGCGATGAGAAAACGTTGCCTGGCGGTTCGGCAATGGCGATAAAGGCGTTCCACCTCGGCCTCTTTCAGATAATCCGGAGTTTTGCGGCGATGGCGAGTGTCGAGCCAACCCGTCAAGACCTCAGCCGTGGCTGAACCCAAGCGCCATCGCAGGAACACCCGCAACAGCATGCGCATATCCACTTGCGTGCTGTGAGCGAACGGTTGGCCGCTTAGCCGTGAGCACAGCTTGCCCGTTCCCAAGGCTCTTTCAAAGTCTTCGATATCCGGCAAGGTGATCTGTTTCGTTGGCTTTTGAATAAACTCCAGCGGCACCCGGAGCGCATGCAAGTATTTGAGTTGGCGCAGGGGTGAAATGCGTTTGCCGCGGTTCACCTTGCCGAGTGCCAAATCATCCAGGAACCGGAGCACTTCGGCTTTGACAGATTCGGGGACCTTCCACTGAAGCACCTTTTGTGTGCCGGATTCGAGACTGCCGTGGTCAATGCGGATGCGCTCTGCCATGTCCGAATGATGGAGGTGGGGGTATTTAAGCCTTTCGGCAGTGAGACAAAAATGTCCCGGGCCTTTTCCCGGCAGGGGACATTTGTGTCCCAGTGCGCCAATGACGACCGGGTTTACCTGACTGCCTCGGCCTCGCGCAGGCGCAGAGCCAGCAGGGCCGCCTCCAGCACCTCGACTGGAAACAATTCCAACTGGCGGATGATCTCACTGGAGTGTTGATCAGGCTGCGGGGTTCCTTCGGAACTGGTGTCTTTTTGGCGTTGCATCCGGTACCTAGGCAGAAGCGGTTAAAAACGTTACTGGTTGCTGCAATCGGAAAATGCTCCGGGAATGTTTTTGAAACTGACGGGTAGGGTCGGGGCTTGAGCGGACGACCAGGAGGAACAGACGAATCGATAGACTGAAGCTATGACTTCATCGCACGCAGACTTTGCCATTGCGCCCTGGTGGGATCAGCGGTTTTTGTGGGCGGTCTGCGTGGTGGAGAACCGAATTATGGAGGCAATTCTCCCCACACATAACTATGTGTAATCAATCAGACTTTCGCCGCAGGAAAATGCGGTAGGGGCGGTGAGATTTATTTTTCTGAGCGGACACCCGGTCGTAAATGACGGGTGGTTCGGCCTCGCTGCCCTGGGGAATGGTATTGGCCAGAATGCGCAACGCCGAAGTTACCGCCTGGCTGCTACGATTGCAGAGCCTCATCAATCGGGACAGAGTGAGAGGATAGCGGTAACAAGGGCGGGTGCCATGGAGTTCTCGGTAGTAGAATTCAATCCTTTCCAGGACCAAGCGAATCAGTTGCGCCTGCTTGGCGTCCAGTTCTTCCACCACGCCCGACTGGACCCAGACTCGTCTTTCCATCTAGCTGTGATCCTCCTGGACCCGGGAGATTGGAACCAAGGGGAATCGTACCAGGCAGGGGGCGACTCGGCCCTTGATTTTGACGATGCCTTCACCGACGCGCAACCGATCCAGGAACACTTCGTCGCCGTCTTCCAGGAACAAGGCTCGCTTGGCAGTGAAGATGTCCTCTTCATGCTGCAGTCCGAGGTAAATCTGGGTGTTGCAATTTCCCAGGGCGTAAATCGGCATCAGGGAGGGATGTTGCGTGATGCTGACGATTCCTTCGCCAAAGCTACGGATTTCCCGGAATACGTTTTCCAGGCTATTAGTGGTCTGCTTTTCCGTCTGGCTGCGGGGGAAAAGATTGTGGACCTCTTCCAGAAAGGTGACATGGCGCAAAACGTCCGTCTCACCCTGGCCGAGGCGGTACAGGTGAATCCAGCGCAGCAGGATTTCGCTGAGAAAAACCCGCAGCGGTTTGGGCAGTTCCTGGTCGAGTTCAATGATGGCAGCCTGAGTGAGCACCTCTTCCAGACGGAGCGGGTTGCGGGCATTGAACGCACCGGCGGCGGGGCCAAAGGTGAAGGTTCTCAAGATTCTGAGGCAGCTGTCCTGCCACAGCATGCGTCGGCCGGTAAAGCGCGTGCGTTCCAGCTCCGAGAGCGCGTCGAAGAAATTCGGGAGCATGGAGTCCTTGCCGCCATAGACGCCCATTTCCTCAAACTTCTTGTCGAACAATTCAATGAACACGTCGGCGACTCCAGGGCCGGAGATGTGGGATTTTTCGAGGGCTTCGGCCAGGACACTGATCCAGGTTTTGGGATGCACCCCCGGTGGGGCCCGGAGGGGGTTCCAGTTGAACTCATTGCCGGTCTTGCGGCCGACCGAGTAGACCTTCAGGCGGCTGACCTGGGGATGATTTAGGGACCGGAGGGCGTGGTAACTGCGTTTCCAATCGACGACCAGGAAAGGAATTTGCTTCTCGAGCAGTCCAAGCAGAAGCAGTTGTGCCACATTGGTCTTCCCGCCCCCGGTAATGGAGAAAATGCCGATATGCTTGACGAAATTTTCTGGACGCAGGAAAAGAAAACCTTTCGGACGATGGCCATAGTAGACCTGGCCCAGCGCAAAATCGCCGCTCATGCTATCGGGTGTCGGCGGTGGGAGGAACACTTCAGAGTTGTCCGTGGTGAAATACTTCAAGCCCAACATCTGGATAAGAGCAGCCATTTCGAGGCGGGCCCGCGGGGACTCGGCGGTGATGTAAGCCTGCCAGAGTTGGTCAGCGCGCCGGCCCAATATGGGGCGCAACCTCTGGCACAACCGATCGAGATCACGATCCAGCATGTTCGAAAAAACGGTTGCGCACCGTCGCTTGCTGATGTGCCTCCCACACATCAAGGAAATCGCGCATCACGCGGGCAACATCCTGCCAGCAACCAATTCGTTGGGAGCGGCGTTCCTCTTCCAGTTGAAAAGACTGCTGGTAAAAGAGCGCGTTATCGCGGGGCTCGCGCAAGCGATACCGGGCCTGGCGGACCAGGTGGGGCATCACGGCCCGCACCCGTTCCTGTTGAGCGTCGACTAGTTCAAGATTTTGATCGCGTAACTGGAAGCGCTCGAGCACTTCGGCGGCAAGGACCTTGAGTTTGGTTTCCAGAACCTGGGAGCGGAGGTGAAGCAACTCCTCCAGGCCACCGAAATCGGTGACGGCTGGTTCGTCGACTGTCGCAGCGACTTCAAGGTATTTAGGGTGCGTGTACATAGCCTCCGGAAGTTCTCGGTATTTAAGTGTCTTGCGGCGGTTCGCTTCGGAGAAACTCGCCCGAACTGCTCCGAACGGTTCGAGCGAAAGGTTTATTAACCCACCGGTGGTGACAGAAGGGATGTCACTACAGAATAGCAACAGCGGATGGTTGAAACGCGGGAAACAACGGGCGTCGGTAGCCAGGGTGCTGAGAAAACCGATGACCGCTGCGGAGATATGTGCGGCAGCACGCGCCTGGGCGCCCTGCGTGCAACTGCGGGATGTTTGGTTCCTGATGCGCCAGATGACAGGGCGAGGGCTGGCCACGACCCTGAATGAGCGGTCGAACAATGGGCGGCTTTACGCCTTGACCGAAGCGGGGAGGAGAGCTGCCGTTGCTGCGTTCGGCACACCGATAGTGCCTGTCCCGGCTGACCTGGATTGGCGCTTATATGCGTGGGTGGTGCGCGCCCGCATCCGCAAACGCGTGCTCCTCGGGTTGGTGCAGATCGAGGTTCGCCACCCGGAGGGGCAAACCGGATCGTCGATCCGCAAGCATATTCGCCAGGACTACCCAGTGGGTTTGAATCCAGTGCTTCGAGCTGTGCGTGAATTGGAATCCAGAAAGCTCATTACCTGCGTGGGGGTGACCCGGTTGCGCAGTTGCAAGCTGTACCGAGTAACTCCAGCGGGGTTGGCGGTGACTCGCGAACTGGAACGATAGGCGAACCGACAACTATTTAAGGCCACACATTCTTCTGGAAGTTGAATGGCGCCCGATATTCCACATCTCATGGCCGTGATTAACCCGGAGATCTTTTGTGAGCCGGGGGCACGCAAGGCAGTGCGGCGAGTTCTTCATAATGGATTGGCTCAAGGCGACCGTCTGGCCTATCTCAAAGCGGCGGAGCAGGCGCAGCCGCGGGAGCCCAACGCGGTGCCGTTAGACTCCTTGGAGCAGGTCAGTCATTTCCAGGCAGCAGCGCAAGCCGCTCCGATCGAGGAACACAGACTCGTTTTGGATGACCCTGGGGAACCGCTGGAACCGGTCTATTTCTACTTGCTCGACGATCTGGAGGCCCGCGACGGGTGGCGGGTGGAAAAGCTGGTGGATACGGTGAGTGCGACCCCCGGATCAGGACTTTCCCTTGATTTAAACCGCCGATTGACCCAGCAACAGCAGGATGTTGCCAAGACCCTAATACAAATCCACAAAACGGCGAGGGAACTGGTGGCCCGGTGGCAAAAGTGGCGCACACAGAAACAACAATTAGAGATCTATGAGCGTTCGCGGTCGAGTGAACTGGAGGTTCGGGAAGGGGCACTACGTCAGTTGAAGCGGCAATGGCAAAAGGAAGCGGAGGATCGGATGATCACCCCTGAGCCGTTCGAAGTCGACGAGAGAGCGTTTGACTTCTGGTTGACCCATTCGGAAAGCGAATTGCGGCAGCGGATGGCGGTGGATCGGGGAGTGCTGCGTGCAGAGCTGAATCTGATAAAGCTGCAGGTCAACGGGGTGCGGCCACAGCTTCAAGCGAACCAGGAGTCTGGCCAGGGTTCGAAGGCTTCCTTGGTAACGGCCTTTAATACCGCCTTGTTGGAACTCGTATTGTTAGTGGCGCCCTTGTCCGACCTCGAGCAAGCCGTCGCGGCTGGAGAATTGCCGGAAACCGTGCTTCGACCGCGGTATCGCCGCTGCTGGCCGATCGTGATCATTTCGCTGCGAGTCCGTGCTATTCCCGAACGCAGCAACCGGGGCGGTTATGGCTATCGCGGGCAGGTGGAGCTCAGGTTCCGCAGTTACGCGGTAAACGAGGAGGAGTTGGCGGTCTTGCGTCGCGAACTGCAGCGCAGTGAATGGGGCGATGTGCTTGGTGTGGTGGAGCAGGGGACCGCCAGGGAACTGGAGGCCTTGCTGGGAGAGTTGGATGATTTGCTGCTGGAGCATGAATCGACGCCGATCCGCCCAGAATCGGGTGACCAAGACCCGAATCCGTTCGCGGCCCTGTGGTCGTGCCTGGATTGGTTTCGCACTGAGCCGCCAGCAGCGCAACCGCCAGTGCTGATCGAGCCGTTACGTCCCGACAAAGACCTGGAGCGGGCGTTGCGCTCTTTTGCCTTAATCGAAGGCCGGGGGTGGTGCCGGGAGCTTTATCAGCAGCAGAAGCGTTGGCGACACCTGCCGGGCTGGGATGATTAATGCTGGGGGGGCTCATTCCGATGCGGATGGGCGATAAGCTTTTTAAGGAGCGCGTTCTTCCTCTGCCGAAATGAACCGCAAGAAACGCAAACCAAGGCAGCCGATCCGGTCGTTACTGGAATTGGCTCGAGAACTGAGGACCAAGCTGCACGAGATCGATCAGAAACTCGAACATCTGATCCGGAGCCATCGCCACTTCTATTCACTGCATTACCAGGAGCGCGAACTCGACGACTGAGCTTTTCAGCTCGGTTGCAGGCTCTGCGACAGCGGTTTTTATCGCGGGCGCAGATGGGGAGTTCGTCACCAGAAAGTTTGCCGTTGAAAACAGGACAAAACCCTCGGGACAGCGAGTGCTGTAGCGCGAGGAAACTGTTTCCAAGGGTGTAAAAGAGAAAGGAAAGAAATGAACCTATGTTTGTTAGCTGGGCGCATGCTGCGCAACGCCACCGTCAAAGGCACCGACCGAAAGGTTTTACGGTTTACCGTGGAAACTCGGGACGGGCATGATGAGGGCGAGTTGAAGGAGCGGGTTAATCAGGTCCCGTGTGTGCTGTTTGGGCCGACCCCGGAATTGGAGCAAACGCTCTCCTGTCAGGGGGAGGGACGGCGCATCGAATTGCAAGGCCGGATCGCCACGTGGGGCGACACCCAGGCAAAGTCGGGAGCGGAGGTGGTCGTCTTTAACCGTAGCCTGACCTTCGTGAAGGACTGACGGAGAACGCCACACATGAACTCAAAAGGGAGAGCTTCGGCTCTCCTTTGTTGTTTCTGGAGAGACTCATTATGAACACAAACCAGAAAGGCCGGTTTATCTCGTTTGACCGGCTCAAAGCGAGCGTATCCCTGCACCAGGTGCTGGAACGCTACCGACTATTGGAACGGTTTCACCGCACGGGCGATGACTTGACCGGACCGTGTCCCATTCACCACGGTCATAATCCCACCCAGTTTCGCGTCAGTTTGAAACGGGGCTGTTGGATTTGCTTTGGCGATTGTCATGGCGGCGGCAGCGTCATTGATTTCGTTAGCCGCATGGAAGGCGTCGGGATCCGTGATGCGGGCTTGCTGTTGCAGGATTGGTTTCACCTGCAGCCGGGTGAACGACGGGAGATCGAGTCCGTCCAGATCACCCATTGCTCTCCAATGAGGGAGGCAGTTGACCCGATTCGAGCCGCAACCAACTCGCCGCTGAGATTCAGCCTGGGGCCACTCGACGGAACTCACGCCTACCTGCGGGAGCGAGGTCTGACGCAGGAGACCATCGGGGCCTTCGCCGTCGGCGCTTGCGCCTATGGAACCTTGCGCGGTTGGATTGCGATCCCAATTCACAACCTGGACGGCCGGGTAATTGCCTACGCGGGTCGCTGGCCGGGGATCCCTCCGGCAGGCAGGCCCAAGTACCGTTTGCCGCGAGGATTCCACAAGTCGATCGAGTTGTTCAACCAGCACCGGGTCAAAGCGCTTGCGTCCCCGGAACCGTTGGTCGTGGTTGAAGGGTTCTTCGGCTGCATGTGGGTCTGGCAGGCGGGCTATCGGAAGGTCGTTTCCCTGATGGGCAGCGTCCTGTCCCGGATCCAGGCAGAGCGCATCGCCGAGTTGGCAGGCCAGGGGAGCCAAGTCCTGTTGTTGTTTGATGGCGATGCGGCAGGGCGGAAAGGGTGCGCCGACGCGTTGGCTCGGTTAAGTGGTTCGCTGGCGGTGCGAGCCGTCACCCTAAACGACCGGCAGCAGCCCGATTCGTTGGCGCCGGAGCGGTTGCGACAGGTCCTTGGCCAAGCGGCGGAATCGGAGGTGGCCGCATGAGACAACCTCGCGAATTCAAGGTGGTTTCCCTGCGGGAATGTCCCACACCAGATACGCTGCACCTGTGCGACACGCCCCAAAAGGCGGCGGAGTATTGGAGCCTCCACGTGCCTACGCATCCCTATTTCAATCCGGAGTGCGAATGCTTCGTGGTGTTGCTGCTCAACACCCGCCGGCGGGTCAAAGGTCATCAACTCCTCACGATTGGCACCCTGGATACCCTGCTGGTGTCACCTCGGGAAGTGTTCCGGGCGGCCGTGATTGCCTGTGCCGCCGCTCTGGTGCTGATGCACAATCATCCTTCGGGAGATCCCGCTCCCAGTGAAGCAGACATTCGCGTGACCCACGACCTGATTCGGGCGGGACAACTCCTGAAAATCGAAGTGCTGGATCACGTGATCATGGGAGTAAACCAGCACTGTTCTCTGCGGGAGGCGGGCCTTTTCTTCTAGCTCAGCCCCTCGTTTCTCCCAGAACCAAAACCAAAACCCGGAAGAGCCGGACCCGCTGCGTGGTGTGTCCGGCTTTTCCACTTCAAAGAAAGAACCAAGAATGAATAGCGATCATCATAATAACCATCTGTTGGATGCTCTCACGCGTGAGGGTGTTCTCATTAACGTGTCGGTCCGCTATTGGCGGGCGACACGGAAACTCAATGCCGAAGATCTCGGTCTGGACCCGGACACGGTGACTGACCGCCTGATCAACCTTGGGCATAAGAAACTCCTGCCCCGCGAGGCGCTTGAACCGTTCGCGTTAGTCGAAAGCCGGACTCACAGCCTGATTGAGGCCAGCACCTTTCCGTTTCTGAATGGATTGGGCCACTTTCTACCCAACGCCAAGTTGGGGGAAGTGACCGAACGGTTGCGTAGCCTGGAGATCGAGTTCGGGCGGGCCCGGGAGTCGTTCTTGAGCCGTTACGGTGAATTGCGGCGCCAGGCGGCCGCCGACTGGTCGGAGGTGGCTAAGCGATTGGTAGCCGACCCGGATCGTCTGGTCGCCACCATTGAAGCGGCGTTTCCGGATGTCGCCCGGATGCAGCGGGCGTTCGGATTCGAAACCCACTTGTTTCAACTCCGGGCGCCGGAGGGCCTGGACCTGGCGCTGGTCAGCCAAGGCGAACAAGAGCAAGTTATCGCCGCGCGACAAAAGGCCGCCGAGCAAGCCGCCGCCCAAATCCACCGCGGTGCGGAGCGTTTCGTGGCGGACTGTGTGGCCGCTTTGCGAGAGCAAACATCCCGGCTGTGCCACGATATGCTGGAAAGCATTCGCACGGGCAAAACCGGCGTTCACCAGAAGACCCTCAACCGTCTGATCCGGTTCATCGATGAGTTCAAGCAATTGAATTTCGTCGGGGATCGGGACATGGAAGCGAGGTTGGAACAGGTGCGACAGGAGTACCTGGTCCGGTCGGCGGAGGATTACCGCGACGATGCCGCCGCCCGGACGCGCCTGGAGCAGGGTTTGGAGAGCCTCGCACAAACGGCGCGGGACCTGGCGGAGCAGGACAGCCGGGAACTCGTGGAGCGTTTCGGACAACTGGGGCATCGCCGACTGCATCTCGCAGCCTAGAAAGGACTGAATCCATGAGTCACTTCACGACGATCAATACCCAGATCAAGGACCTGGAGGCCTTGCGCGAGGCGTGCCAGGAGTTGGGCCTCGGGTTGCTGCAGGACACCGAAGCGCGGGGTTACGGAAGCAACCGTCGACGGGCCGAGTTTGTCATACGCCTCAAAGGGCCCTATGACGTTGCCCTCACCCGCCAGGGGGATGGCACCTACGGCCTTTCCACCGACTGGTGGGACGGGCATGTCGAGCAGGAGGTCGGGACTAACTATGGGCGGTTGCTCCAGCTCTACGCGGTCCACAAAACCTCGCGAGAGGCACGGAGACGGGGACTGACGGTGCGCCGTTCCCAACGCGCGGATGGGGCAATCAAGCTGGCAATAGGAGGACTGTGACATGAAATCTGTGGAGGTCACTATTGCCCAAACGGGCCAGCTCCAGATCGAAGCTGCAGGCTTCAGCGGCACGGACTGTGAGAAAGCCACCGCGTTTCTGGAAACCGCCCTGGGGGAACTCCAGGTCAAACAACGAAAGCCTGAGTTCTTCCAGCGGAACCGGCGAACCCGGCAACAAAAGGCCGGGTTATGAACGGTCTGAGTCTCACCATCGCACCGGACGGTACGGCCCGGTGCCTGTGGTCGGAAGCCGTGCCGCTTCACGAACTGGGACGGCTGGAGGTTCAGCGCGCCTGCACCGTCGAGTATGACAACCAGGCACAAGCGTGGCGGGTCTTCGACGCAGCCGGCGACTGTCTCTATTGCTCGCCGTCGCGCGAAACCTGCCTGGCCTGGGAGCGCAAGCACCTGACGTGGGTGCTGGAAAATCAGTAAGCCAGAAAAATCAGCCAACGGCCTGCTCTGAGCCATCAGGGCAGGCCTTGCTTCATGCAACCAATAAAACAGAAAGGAAAGTCATATGATGCAGAATCAAATCAGGAACTATCTTCGGGCGGGCTATCCCGGTATCTACCTGCTTTCGTGCGAGGAAGCGCGGGTGGAAGCAGAACTGAAAACGG
>DIXK01000093.1 GCA_002428665.1 Verrucomicrobia subdivision 3 bacterium UBA6082 | reverse complement strand
TTGGGGTGCATGGTTGTCGGTCTTTTACCTGGTATAGCCGGACTTTTTGGGGCGGGATTCCGGACAGACTTTGTCCCGGGAGAGTTTTTTGGCAGCGCTTTCAGGGAGGTTTTAACCACTCATCTCCACTAATTGACACTAATCACAGCCGTTGACTGTTACCAAGCGCGAATTGAGGAGGTTTCTGATTCTGCTGAAGATGGGTATCTGGTCAAAACTCGACATCCAAAAACACCACCAAAACACAGCGGGTGCCTCGGAAAAACGCGCCGTTTCGAATTCTAGCGCGAGAGAATTTTCGACACTTTTCCGGCGAGTACGGATCGCGTCCAAAATGTCGGGGCTTTTCAGCAGAATCGTTTCTCCGGTCTGACCCCTTCGATGAGCGGGTGGTGGTCAGGATGGGGGTCGAATTGGACCGGCAGGTGGTGGTTTGCAGCAAATCCGAATTCGGCAGATACCCGTAGGCCGCCCAAAAAGCCCCGTTCTCCAGCGTGCTTAACCGCCCATACGAGTCGTAGGAATACCCATGGTGCAGCTCCGTGTCGGCCCCCAGCACACTCAAACCGTCCCGCCCGTATACCGAGTCGAAGTGGTTGCTGACCGTGATGCCCGCCAGCACCCCGGCGCTGTAGGCCGCCGTGGTCAACCGGTTGGCGTGGTCGTAATCCAGATCCAGCGTGCCGGCTCCATCCACGATGCTCTCCGGCAGACCGCGCCGGTTGAACTCGTTGAACTCGACCGCGGGGGTGCCGTCGCTGTAATCCATGCGAACAATCTCGCCGTAGCCGTTGTAGGTGTTGGTGAGGGTGACGGGATCCGAGCCGATCAGGCGCGCCCACGCGCGGGTCTGGATCAGGCCGCCGTTATACGAGTAGGAAACCGCTCGATTCTGGGCATCGGTCTTGGAAACGAGCAACCCGCTCGGGCCATCATAGGCCCAGGTTGTGGTGTCGGCAGTGCCGGTCGTGGCGGCAGGCCAACTCCCACGGTCCCTTGAGGGCGCCGGCACAACTGCTCAGGTTCACGCTCACTTCCAGACCGAGCGCATCGGCTTTATGCAAGGCAAACCGCAGCATGCGGCGCCACTCCTCGCTCATGAACTCCATCTTAGGCGGTGGCACCACCACATGGCTCTGATCATCGTGATATCCGCGCGCGTCAAACAGGAGAAATCCTCCGAATCCCTGCTGTCGCATAGCCTCCAGATCGCGGGTGATGGTTGGCTCGTCAATGTTGCCGTTGAGCCACCACCAATAAGCCCACGGCCTGGCGCCGTCCGGGACTGTGCGAAAACCGGCCTCCAGGGCGGAGCCAGCAGCGGCAGACAAATGGCTGCAGGCGAGCAGCAGGATGAAAGACGTCGTCCTGAAAAACCGGCCAGTCGCCGGCCCGTGCAGTCGTTGCTTCGATGGCATGATCAGGTCTCTTTGTACCACAATCTCCCCGCGCGTCGAGCCAACGAAATGGGCAATAACCAGCTGTGGAGTCGTTTCCTTCCGCACCCCAGTGCAGCCCGTTGCGGTTCGGTGTCCACGCTTCAGCGTGTCGGGGATAAACTTCCAACCCTTGGGATACAGAAGAAAGGCACCATATGCAAAACGCCCTCTGGCATCATGACCGTGTGATGCCAGCACGGCCAACCCACTCACAAGGGTGGATGTTTAACCACTCTATGATTGCAGCCTGGCCAAAAACCCTCCCGCCGCTTCCCAGCAAAACCAAAATCACCTCAGGCAATCATAACTATGACAACAGTGCCGCTATTCAGCCACAAAATCGGATGCCAGTGCGGTTAAATCCCTCAAATCCTTCAAATGCCAATTAGGGGGAAAATATGACGCCAATTAAGTACGTAACACCTGAGCGGTGCTAAATTCTTTCAGACCATTTGTGCGGGACAGTCGAGCCAACTACGAAATGTGGACATACAGAACGCCATTGGTGCTGCCATCACTGGTTGGCTCGAAAAACAACCGGATCGTCGTGCGCCCGTTCTTACTTATCGCTCCATAAGCGCACGACATTTTAGTTCCAACTGGCCGGAATTCTTTATCCACGGACGCAATATCCGCAGCGTCAAATCCCATCTGATAACGGATAACGGAGAGTTTCAATTCACTGGCCACCTTCTCAAAATCCTCGGAGGTCGTATTCACTCTTGCAAAAACTCGGTGATATTTCCGCTCCGCCAAATACCGAACCTGGCCAAGATTCCGAGTTGGGAGTTCTGCGCCAAACCAAGGAATCTGCGACAGTGCCAAACATTCACCAGTAAGAGGAGCGCGCTTCATCGCCAAAACAACCGCACTTAAACCAAGCATCACAATTACGCTTATCACTCCTGCCGCCCAGACGCGCTTGCTTTTCATTCTACCTCCCGAGTGTCTTTGCGATTATCTCCCCAGTCAACCTGGACATCAAAAGCCGCGTCCGTGAGCCACTCGGGAATCTGGTTTCCAGTCTCAAGAAGCCAGAACCAAAATCCGTCGTTCTGACTTGGGTTATTATCAATGCGATCAAACCACCGAAACTTCCCATTGGTATTGCGAATTTGTAATCCCGTCGCTTTGCCGGATTGATCACACACAAGGCGCATCTCAAATGTTCCACCGGCCAACACATCAACCTTATGCGCTTGATTCAGCCAGAAGCCCGCGTCGGAAAAATCAATCCCTCCCTTCCTGAATACCCACCAGTCTTGTCCCGTTGCCCCTTCAGCGATCTGAACGGTCTTCCACGCAGTGGAAACCGTTCCCTTCCGTGCTTCTTCTCTTGCGAGCTTAAAGTAGAACAAATCCATCTGTCGGGATGTCCTCTGCCCCATCGTATTCATTATTCCGTCATCGCGTTTCTGAAGCGCAGGATTGGGACTCCAGAACGGAATGTTCCACCACCACGCGTGCCAGTAGATTCCGGATATCCAGTCCCCGACAGGATCAAGCCCGAAGCGATCCCAAAACCGAATTGGATCATTCGCAACAAAGGCATACAAATTCAATCCGCCTTGCTCTTGGATTGGGTCTCTACTGAGCCACCTTCCCGTGCTGGCATTGTAATACCGATGCCCATAGTAAAGGAACGCCGTTTCATCATCTTGATACTTGGTGGAGAACCGGAACGGATTCACCCCCGCCAAAGACCCGCTGGCTCGCAGCAATTCCCCAAACGGTCTATATTCGTATTGGGCGGACAGGGTGCCGTCGGATTTGACGAGGGCGGCGACGTTCCCGTTGCCGTCGAAGGCCGGGAAATGCACACCATTAGCGCTGTCACTTACCATCAGCAAGCCGCCTACTCCACCCGCTCCCTGAAAGGTCCCGCTCAAATCGAGACCCCAGGTGAAGGAGCGGAGGACGGTGGACTGTGGGCTGAGGACGGCTATCACATTCCAACCATCATAGACAAACCGCAGGTCATTCGTGGCGCTGCCGCTCCAGGCGGCATTGCCCCACACCTGCTTGCGAATGCGCCGACCCTGGGCGTCATACTCGAATTTCAACGAAATCTGGGGGCCAACCCCGGTTCGCGCCGCCATCGCGACCAACCGGTTCTCCCCGTCCCAGGTGTAGGTCCAGCGCCCGTCGCTGACCAGGTTGCCGTCGTCGTCGTGCACAAACACCTGCGGTGTCTGTGCCACAAACTCGTGCCGGGTCACTGTGGCCTCGTTCGGCGCCACCACCGTGATCTGTTGCCACACGGGTGCCGCAGTGTTGTTCACCGCAAGTTCCTTGCGGAAGTATTCCCCCTTCCGATAAGGCGCCTGGCCGTTCACCGTCACGGTGTTGGTCGCCAGCGCCACGCCCATCACCTCAACGGCCCCCGGCACCGTGTTGCTCCAATACTGGTTCAAAGCGTTCGGATAGTAAGCGCTGGTGCGCAGATTCGAGCCGCTCGCGTCACCGCCAGCCTTGGTTTCCGTCCGATTGCCTATATCATCGAACGCGTATTCGAACTGTTGCCCGGCAACAGGTATGCCGTCGGCCCAATACTTCTTGCCCGAGGTCACCTGCCCGAGCGAGTCATACCCAAACCGCCAGTAAACCCCGTCGGCCTCACGCCGCTCGGTGCGCTGGTTGGCATCGTTATACGAATAAGAAAACGAGGAAAGCACCGCTGACTGGGCGTTCACGGAGCGAACGCTACTCAACCGATTCAGGTAATCGTGCTGTTTGCTCGTCGTCATGCGCCAACTCCCGTTGTTCGTAAAAGCAATCTGGCTCACCAGCGGCGCGTTGGCAAGGTAACTGTAACTCGCGTTGTTCACGCCCGAAGTCACCTTCAATAACCGCGAGGCAGGATCGTAAGCATACCCCGAAGCCGAAAGCCGCGCGGCTCCATCCAGCACCGCCACGTTGGTGCGGCGCAACAGGTGATCGAACCGGTTGCTCACCGCCAGGCCGTCGAACAGACCCCCGCTCCAGGTCTGGCTTACCAGTTCACCGCGCGTGCCATAAACGAAGTTCGCGCTCCAACTCTCGCCGTTGAGTGTGTGGGTCACTTGTTTGGGCCGCCCCAGCCGGTCATACGTGTAGTTCAGGTCCGGCGTCTCAGAGTCCGAGTAATCCACCGTAGCCAGTTCCCCGGCCTCGTTGTAGCTGTAGGTGGTTGACCGGTAATCCGCCCAACTGCGCTGATAGAGCAGCCCGGAGGTAAAATAACTGTAGTAGGGTCCTTTGTCGCTGGCATCAAGCTTCTGCTGCAACCGGCCGGTGTAAGGATCGTAAATCCAGGTCGTCACCGCCGCCCCCGCGCTGCCCGCATAATCCTGCCAGGTCGTCATCGTGTTGGTCCGCCCGGCGTAATCATACGTATACTCCACCGGATAGGTCCGCGCCCCGGATTCTCTCTCCAACCGAACCACAGAACAACGCGACAAGGACAGGGGAAGCCACCGAACCCTGGCCCCTTACTGTCGAGCGGACACGCGAGCTAACTTTTGTCCCTGGCTCGCTCGGGAGTTTCTGCAAGCCGTGAGTGGAGCGGAGCGTTTGCCCTGGCCGCCCGCGTCAGGGGTGCTGGCGCACGGCCACCAACGGTCGCGGATTAGCGGTCAGTCCAAAAAGCGCAGTGAAGTGACGGCGGGGGAAAGCTCAGCGAGGGAACACCAGCGGGGGAGCCAAGTCTGCCGTGTTTCACGGCGTAGCTCTTTCAAGGGGAAGTGAAAGCCGGCAGTCTTGGCTAAAAGAAGTTGGAGACTATCGCCCTCGAACCCAGTGAACCGGTGACATGCTTCCGGTCGTATCGTGCTCAACGGCATCCTTGAGCAGAACTCTGGTGTCGCCGCTCGACACATCCACAAGATAGTAGGTGCTGGCCCACCCGGGCAGCCCCCCCGATTTTCTTGTTGTCGGCTCCATGAACCGCACTAAAGCGAAGTGACCGCAGGGCGAGATCCCACTTAGCACATAGCTGCCCCCGTTGAAGGCAAGTGACTTTGAAAAGGAGTGGAGAACCTTAACCCCCTCGCCTTTAAGGACGCGCTTTTGGGTCCAATAGTGAGTCCATGGCGAGGATACAAGCTCGAACCCCTCGGCAGGTCCCTGCGAACCGGTAAAGAACACGTGCCGACCGTCAAACGCGACAAACTCCTGCCCTTTAGTGGCTGACTCGGTGTCTGTAACCGATTTCACGTCGCCCGTTTGAACGTTCAAGCGATAGATGCCCGGCTCGTAGTCCCGCCCGTTCCCCAGGCGTTTTCCGCCGCGTGTGTAACGAAATTCCAGCGTGTTCGTCTGTCCGCGGGGCACCGAAAGGGCCGAGTAACCTCCCGCCTCCCACTTGGCCGCGCCCGGCAGTTCAACCCACCGTCTTTCGTCGCGCATCATGTCGAAGTCGAGCAGCCTGTCCGACGGTAGTCCTTGGGCGTTGTACTGATACAGCCGGAAGAAGACATGGCCGTTAACAAGCGCCACCTCCATGGGAGCAACCTCTAGGTTCAGGGTTCGGCTCCGCCGCAGCAGGTCTGAATAGACGAAGGCGTTCGTGTTGTTGTCGTTACGCCACACACCGAACCAGAAGAGGACGCAGGAGAGGTTCCCGTCCTGCGAGACAAACAGATTCCCGCTGGGCGCGTCCGTGATTTTCCGCAGTGACTTGCTGCTTGGGGCGAACTCGTAGATGGCTCCCGCTTTTTCACCGTTCTGGTCCTCCTCGGCGTTACGGCATAGGAGAAAGACCATTTTGCCGGTGAGCTTTTCACTACCCTCATAGTAGGTTAAGCCTGGCAAAAGATTGGTCGTGACGGTTGGCCGGGTTACGCAGGCCGGCAGCAGCAGGAGCACCAGCGTTAGGAACCGGAAGGGTCTCATGGGTTGAGAAGCATTTCCTTGCGGCAGAAGCAATGCTTTCGGACCTCGCCAACGAACCTTCTGACCGCGTCCTGGCTGGCACCAGTTACCTTTATTCTCGCAGCCTCCTGAGAGGCGATTTGTGCGCTGCTCCCCGTCCATTTGTTGTAGTCATCGCCTTTTTCCGGGCGGGCCTTGTAATACCGAGCCCAAAACCCATCGGAAAATGGCGTTCCGGCGTTGACCTCGCCATGCCAATCGTCCCACCAGGCCGGGTGCGCGATTCCGGAACTCCAATCACCCCCAGAGGGCCACGGTCGGTGGGCGGAGATGTCCTGCCAACTGTGAAGTCCCCGTCCGAACGCTTGAGCCGCTTCAACGCAGTGCATTCGGTTTTGGTCCTTGTCGCTTGCCGCCAGGGCATCGACTGCCTTGCGGTATTCAGTTTCATACCAATAGACCCGGCTATCCGGGCCGTGCCGGCCCGGATAATTCAGATGCCTGTCCATTTCCCCCCAGGGGAACGGGCTGGTGCCCCAGTTCTTGTCAACGCCGTTGTCGGATTCTCCAATCATGGCCGCGTAGCTCGGCCCAAAGCCGGCGTTTCCAGACCATTCGATTGATTTGATGTAATGCACCTTGCTGTTCCACAACCCCAGAAAGTCCACACTATTCACGGGATCATTGGCGACGAAGGCGTAGAGATTCAATCCACCCTGCTCTTGAATCGGGTCTTTGCACAGAAAGCGCCCAGTGGATGCGCTGTAAGGCCGATGCACATACATCAGCAAGTCGGTTTCGTCATCCTGATATACCGTGGAGAATCTAAACGGATTCGCCTTGGCCATTGGCCCTGTCGCCCGGATGACTTCCCCAAACGGTCCGTAGTCGTACCTCGCCGCAATCGTGCTATCGCTGGGGTTGATCAACGCCGCCACGTTGCCGTTCCCGTCAAAGGAATAGAAATACGTCCCTGTATTGGCACCGGTGTGGACCGTCATCGCCACCAAGCCACCCACTCCGCCCGCGCCTTGCAGGCTGCCGCTGAGATCAACGCCCCAGGTGAAGGAGCGGAGGACGGTGGACTGTGGACTGAGGACGGCAATCAAGTTCCAACCATCATAAACAAACCGCAGGTCATTCGTGGCGCTGCCGCTCCAGGCGGCATTGCCCCACACCTGCTTGCGAATGCGCCGTCCCTGGGCGTCATACTCGAATTTCAACGAAATCTGGGGGCCAACCCCGGTTCGCGCCGCCATCGCGACCAGCCGGTTCTCCCCGTCCCAGGTGTAATTCCACCGCCCATCAGCGACCAGGTTCCCGTCGTCGTCGTGCACAAACACTTGCGGTGTCTGTGCCACAAACTCGTGCCGGGTCACTGTGGCCTCGTTCGGCGCCGCCACCGTGATCTGTTGCCACACGGGCGCCGCACTGTTGTTCGCCGAAAGTTCCTTGCGGAAGTATTCCCCCTTCCGATAAGACGCCAGGCCGTTCACCGTCACGGTGTTGGTCGCCAGCGCCACGCCCATCACATCAACGGCCCCCGGCACCGTGTTGCTCCAATACTGGTTCAAAGCGTTCGGATAGTAAACGCTGGTGCGCGGATTCGAGCCGCTCGTGTCCCCGCCCGCTTTGGTCTCCGTTCGATTCCCGATGTCATCGAACGCGTATTCGAACTGCTGCCCGGCGACAGGTATGCCGTCCGCCCAATATTTCTTGCCACTCGTTACCTGCCCGAGCTTGTCATACTGATACACCCACCGGGAACCATCTGCATTGGTAATTGCCGTGCGCTGGCTCGCCGTGTTGTAGGCGTAGTCGAAACTCACCGTGTCGTCCGCCGATGGCGCGGAGGAAATCTGCGTCAGCCGGTTGACCAAATCATGGGTCTTGGTCGTGGTCATGCGCGTTCGTGCTTATTGGTCGCCGACCCAATACACACATTGATACATTCTGCGGCCAGTTCTAAGCTCATATTCGTCCTTAAGAAGCGTCCATGACTTTCCTGTGGACACATCCACAGCATAATAAGAATAAACCCACATTGCAGAATGTCCCCTAACAGCCTCATGCTCCTGAACAAAAGCATACTTTCTGTCCGGCGATAATCCGAGCAACCAGTATTGATGGAGGCGTCTCTGGACAAACCGCTTCACGAGTTTGACGTCTCGCCTAGTTCTTGCATCAGCATCTTCGATGTCGGTGTGGCTGACGCGAGATGATATTAGCCTAAGTCCGGCCACTGGGGCGTCGGGCCCATCGAAGAAAATATATCGCCCATTTGCGGCAATTTCGTCGTTTGGCTTGATGCTCAGGCCGGATACCGCTTCAATCACTTCCGTGGTCACGCTGTAGCTGAAGATGCCACTGAGGCGGTTGCGATCATCACTGCGGGGATTCCGATAAGCCCGGTATCCGAAGTGCAAGATATTGCTGGCCGGTAAGCCCCAGATGTCAGCGAAGTCTTCCTGTTCCCACACATTCGTCCCTGGCATGCGAATGAAGCGTTGCCTGCCGGTTTCGATATCAACCTGAACAATCCGTGACCCGTTAGTCCACTCAATCAAGAAAAAGGCACTGTCCCCAACTAGGGCGTCACACTGCGGGCCTTTCGGAAGTGTGACCGTGCGGCTGGAATGCATCCTGTCTGAATACAAGAACGCCTTAGGTTCGTGCAGTTCATACTCGTTATCCCTAACGCAGAAGATCTTTCCGTCGTCAGACACAGTGAAAATCCCGAATTGAGGCGCGCTTGCAACTTTTCGCAACGCTTTCGATTTGAGGTCGAAAGTGATAATGTCACATGGTGCCTTGTCGCCCTCGGTTGAGGCGAGCAACATGGCCAGTCTCCCTCTTATGTTATCCGGGTATTCGTAAATAGTAACGCCTGTAAAGAGATTGGTGACTGCGTGAACGTCGCACGTCACCGGCAGTAACCCGGCACCCAAAATGACCGCAAGCAATCGAGAATTTTTCATGGCACTTTTAGCATTTTCTGCCTACAAAAGCACGTCTTGCGAATTTCATCCTTAAATGCCCCAACGGCTTCATCGGTATCGTGCTTAACCTCCTCCCTTGCTTTCTCTTGGGAACGCCTCTGGTCACCAGATCCGGTTAGCGGATCGGTTCCATACCACGGGATGTAAACTACACCCCAGCCGGGGGTTTGAAGATTCCTGTTCCCTTCCTCGTTCCAGAACTTCTCGGAAAGTCCCCACGCCCCCAACTCGTCATCGGTGAACGCATCCCACCACGCAGGATGCATCTTTAGCGGATCCCAATTCCGCCCTCCCGGCCAGGGACGGTGAGCAGACTTGTCCTGTATGCTGTGCAGTCCCTTTCCGAAATGTTTGGCAGCTTTCGTGCAATGGCGTTCTTTTTGCGCGCGGTCACCTTTTTGGAGTTCCTTGACCGCTTCTGCGAACTCATACTTATACCACCAGACCCGGCTGTCTTCCCCATTCTTCAAGTAATACATATGCCGGTCCTGCTGCCCAACCAAGGGTAAAGATGACTCCCATCCAAAGGGAGGAAAGTTATCAACTCCTTGGTCTGCCTCAGCAATCACATCAGAATACTTCCAACCGAAGCCGTGTGTTTCGTGGGCGTAGCCCCAAGTCAAACCGTTATGCACGGTGGCATGCCACATGCCTAGCATATCAAAGTGATCAACAGGATTGTTTTCGTTGAACCCATACAAATTAGGGCCTCCGTCCTCACCAATCGGATCTCTTGTCTTCCACCTCCCCGTGCTCGGATCGTAATACCTGTATCCAAAATACAACAGTCCCGATTCCTGGTCTTGATACTTGGTTGAGAACCGGAATCGATTGGCTTCGGCCATTGGCCCACTGGCCCGGAGGACCTCTGCGAAGGGCCCGTACTCATACCTCGCCGCAACCGTACCGTCGCTGGCGTTGATCAACGCCGCTACGTTGCCGTTCCCGTCAAAGGAATAGAAATACGTCCCTGTGTTGGCACCGCTGTGGACCGTCATCGCCACCAAGCCACCCACTCCGCCCGCGCCTTGCAGGCTCCCGCTCAGGTCCAGACCCCAGGTGAACGAGCGGAGGACGGTGGACTGTGGACTGAGGACGGCTATCACATTCCAACCATCATAAACAAACCGCAGGTCATTCGTGGCGCTGCCGCTCCAGGCGGCATTGCCCCACACCTGCTTGCGAATGCGCCGACCCTGGGCGTCATACTCGAATTTCAACGAAATCTGGGGGCCAACCCCGGTTCGCGCCGCCATCGCGACCAACCGGTTCTCCCCGTCCCAGGTGTAGTTCCACCGCCCGTCGCTGACCAGGTTCCCGTCGTCATCGTGCACAAACACCTGCGGCGTCTGCGCCACAAACTCGTGCCGGATCACTGTGGCCTCGTTTGGTGCCACCACCGTGATCTGTTGCCACACGGGCGCCGCACTGTTGTTCGCCGCAAGTTCCTTGCGGAAGTATTCCCCCTTCCGATAAGGCACCTGGCCGTTCACCGTCACGCTATTGGTCGCCAGCGCCACGCCCATCACATCAACGGCCCCCGGCACCGTGTTGCTCCAATACTGGTTCAAAGCGTTCGGATAGTAAGCGCTGGTGCGCAGATTCGAACCGCTCGCGTCCCCGCCAGCCTTAGCAGACGTGCGATTGCCGATGTTATCAAACGCATATTCGAACTGTTGTCCGGCAACAGGTATGCCGTCGGCCCAATATTTCTTGGCCGAGGTCACCTGCCCCAGAGAGTCATACCCAAACCGCCAGTAAACCCCGTCGGCCTCGCGCCGCTCGGTGCGTTGGCTGGCATCATTATACGAATAGGCAAACGAGGAAAGCACCGCTGACTGGGCGTTCACAGAGCTAACGCTGCTCAACCGATTCAGGTAATCGTGCTGTTTACTCGTTGTCATCCGCCAACTCCCATTGTTGGTAAAGGCAATCTGGCTCACCAACGGCGCGTTGGCAAGGTAACTGTAACTGGCGCTGTTGACGCCCGAAGTCACCTTTGAAAGCCGGGACGCGGCGTTAAACGCATTCCCCGAAGCCGAAAGTTGTGCGGCTCCGGTACAGTTTTGGCGGCCGCAGTCGTACAGGGTCAGGTCCGGGACCGGGGCCGGGATACAGCGGGTCGGGGTCGGTTGAGACCGGCCAACAGGGTTAGCTGTAGTGCCGCGCTGCATAGTGGCTGCCTTTTCGCCGCCGGCGTTGACCTCCTCGGGCCAATCCCTATTTCCTGACGAGAACCGAAAGAAAAAACGGCGATGATTTGCTTTTAGCGCAAGTGTTTCGTGCATGCAAGGAAGTTTTTTATGGGGTTGCACGATTTTAGTGGGGCTTATCACGATGATAAAACACCAGGGGATGGGACTATGGGACTATGGGACTACGGGACTATGGGACTACGGGACTATGGGACTACGGACTATAGGACTACGGACTATAGGACTATAGGACTATGGGACTACGGGACTATGGGACTCAAGAGAGGCTGGAGTCCGAAGGCTGAAGGCAAAAGACCGTGGGACTGGGGGCCAAGGGAATTGCAGATCTCAAATTTGAGATTTCAAAAGGAGACCAAAATCATGAAGGTTGAAGTCCGCCGAAGACCGGCGCTGCGATGTGGGGTGGGGTTTAAGCTGGTCACAGATCGGCGCTCCGGGCTGGTGAGTTCAGGACGCCATTGGTTCCGCCTGCTTCGTCTGGTCACGATGTTGGGGCTGTGCCTCGATCCAGGGTAGGGCCGTAACCGGCCCAACCCTTCGCTAAATGATTCAATCCCGTTGGGATTGCTCGAGAACGGCGACTGGTTTAAGCCGGCACAGACTGGCGCTTCGTGGTGGGCGGGGCGTGGTTCGGGAATCTCAGATCACAGATTCCAGATTTCAAAGGGGGACGGGAAGAAGGCGGCGCCATCTTACAAAGGGGTGCTTTGCGGGCTGTGAGGGCACGAGACGTTCTGGTTCCAGCTATTCTCCTGCCAATACTCGACGGTTAAAGGCTGTCCATGAGCCATGAGATTTGAAAGGTAAAAGCTGAATGAATGCTCCACATGGGGGGTGGGGTTGAGGTAGGATGAGGGGGTGCGTCTGGGTTCGCTCACATTGCAAACGAATTTGTTTTTGTCGCCGCTGGCGGGTTACACGAATCTGCCATTTCGGCTGACGGTGCGTGAGTTGGGCGGGCTGGGGATGGCGACTACGGATTTGGTGAATGCGCGGTCGCTGATTGAGCGGAAGGTGAAGGCGCTGAAGTTGATCGAGACGGCGCCGGGCGATCAGCCGCTGGCGGTGCAGTTGTTTGGGTCGGTGCCGGAGGAGATGCGGGATGCGGCGCAGTTTTTGGAGTCGTTGGGGGTGGCGTCAGTGGATATCAACATGGGTTGCCCGGTGCGGAAGGTGTGCCGGGTCGGGGGAGGATCGGCTATGATGACGGAGTTGAACAAGACGGCGGCGCTGGTTCGGGGGATGGTGGAGGGGGTGCGGATCCCAGTGACGGCGAAGATGCGGTTGGGTTGGGATGAGGAGAATTTGACGGCGCCGGATTTGGCGCGGGCACTGGAGGGGGTTGGGGTGGCTGGGATATTTATTCACGGCCGAACCCGGGCACAGGGTTTTGGTGGGAGGGTCAATTTGGTGGGGATCCGGGCAGTGGTGCAGGCGGTGGCGGGGATTCCGGTAATTGGCAACGGAGATGTGACGTCGCCGGAGGCAGCGCAGCGGATGATTGAGGAGACCGGGTGCGCGGGGGTGAGCATTGGTCGGGGTGCTTTTTATAATCCCTGGATTTTCGAGCACACGCGGCATTTTCTGAAGACGGGAGAATTATTGCCAGAGCCTTCGTTTGAGGAGCGGGTGCGGGTGATGGTTCGGCACCTGGACTTGATGATTGAGGTGTTTGGGGAGACGCTGGGCTGCCGGATGTTTCGCAAGGTGGCGCCGTGGTATTCGAAACGGTTTGGTCCGGCGAGTGAGTTTAACAAGAAGGTCGTGCTGGTCTCGAGCCGGGCACATTTTGACGAGATCCTGGCGCACTACCGGCAATGGCGGGGTCAATTCTTGGATGAGACAGGGGAGTTGAAGCCGCGGTTTCGACCGGTGGCGATGGCGTCGTCGTTTATGCAGGCGGAGAATCCGGCGGTGGCGTTGAGGCGGGAGATACCTGTGCCGAAAGGCCCAGTGGATGTGTGGTGATTAAGTGAGTTGGGGCGTGTGGCAAATGTGCGCAGGCGTGAGCGGCTCTTGTGGAGGGATCACCCGACCGTTGAATGTGCTTGGATTGAGCGCGAGGGTGGACATGGGGCGCATAAGGAAGTAGCCTCGGCAACTGGTTTTGAGCCGCTGGCGGGATGGGGTGGACGAGTGAGGCGGGCCGACATTCCGAAGCGGATATTATGTTTGGCGCAAATAAGCATTTTACCGAGGTAACCTTTGTTTAGAGCTGTTGTTAATTTCTTTCTGACCGGCCCGAATGGTGTTCCCTTAACCGACGAAGCGGAGATCAAGCGCCGGTATCGGAGGAGCCGGATATCCGTGTTTTTATCCATCACCTTGGGCTATGCCATGTACTACGTGGTGCGGCAGGGGTTTGCGGTGGTGAAGAAGCCGTTGTTGGAAGCGGGGGTGTTTGATCCACTGGAAATCGGCAAGATTGGTTCGGTGTTTTTTGTCACCTACATGATCGGCAAATGCCTGAATGGTTTTTTGGCGGACCGGTTGAATATCAAGAAATTTCTGGCGTTGGGGTTATTGGGGTCGGCGACGTTATTGGTGCTGCTGGGTTTTTGCACAAGTTTCTACTTGTTTGCGGTGTTGTGGGGACTGTGCGGTTGGTTTCAGACGTTTGGGGCGGCGCCGTGTATTGTGTCGCTGAACCAGTGGTTTTCCAATAAAGAGCGGGGAACGTTGTATGGGATTTGGTTTTCCGCACACAACATCGGGACGGGGCTGACCTATGTGATCACAGCCTATATAGTCTCTGCGTTTGGCTGGCAGATGGGGTTCTTTGCGCCGGGGTTGTTGGGAATTACCGCGGCGGTATTTCTCTACCTGTTTATGTATGACCGGCCGCAGGTTTACGGGTTACCGCCGATTGCGGTATATTCGGGTGAGAAGACCTACGAGGAGCACAAAGCCGAGGACAAGCCGTTGTTCAAGGCGCAGTTTGGGGTCATCACCCGGCCAGCGGTGTGGATATTGGGGTTATCCTCCGCGGCATGTTATGTGACGCGGTATGCATTCGAATCGTGGGGTGTGGTGTTTCTGACGGAGGCCAAGGGATACAGCCTGATGAAGGCCAGTGCGATTATCTCCATATCGCAGTTTGCGGGAATCGTTGGAGCGGTGAGCTGTGGCTGGATATCGGACAAGTTTTTTGACCACAAACGGAGCGTGCCGTGCCTGTTATTTGGCATCTTCTTTGTATTGTCGACTGGCACCTTTGTATACACGCCTGGGGGATATGCGTGGATAGACTACGCGAGCATGTTGTTCTTTGGCTATACCGTGTATGCGCTGGTGACTTATCTGGGTGGGTTGATGGCGGTGGATATCTGCTCGAAGAAGGCGACCGGTGCCGCGATGGGGGTGATAGGGTTGTTCAGTTATGCGGGCGCGTCGCTCCAGGAAGCGGTGGGCGGCTACCTGATTAATGCGCACAAGGTTGTCGGCGGCGACGGCAAGGTGATTTACGATTTTACCGCGGTTGGGAATTTCTGGGTGATCGCCTCGGTGTTCGCCCTGGTGCTGCCGTTATTGGTCTGGAACGCAAAGCACGAAGACTGAGTTGCCGCGATTGCGTTGCTCAAGAACACGGGCGCATCCGTCTGCGGAGACCGCTGGGGTTGGTGGCTGGCAACGAGTGTGTTGCCGGTCACTGCCAGTTGGTCGCGGCAGACGCGATTAAGATTGGGTTGCGACCGGGGCGCAGGGACTGCTCGGTGCCGTGGAGGCGCCGTTGGTTTGGCCGCCCGCCCGGGCGTAGCGCTGAAGTTCGGCCTGGCATGTCTCGGGCGACCAACCGAGAAGTTCGCCCATCCACTCGACCGCCTGAGCGGCGAACTGCGGCGCCTGGCGGAAATAGTAGTGCCAGCTCGTGCGCCGCAGCATGAGATCGTCGAGGTGGCAGGCCCACTCGTTGACGACGAAGTGCTGAACTTTTTCGCGGGTGAAATCGGGTGGTGTGATACTGCTCAGGCCGGCGATTTCCGTGGCAGGCAAGAGCGGCTCGGTCATGGTGCGGCAGGGTTTCAGGCTATTTTTTGACGGGGCGAGATACCTGGCGATTTTGTCGACCGTCTGCTCGGCCATCAGGCGGTACGTTGTGAGTTTGCCGCCTGCGACGTCCCACCAGCCGGGTTCGGGACTGCGGATTTCGTGGGAGCGGCTGATATCTGAGGGTTTGCCGTTAGGATTGGCAATGAGAGGCCTGAGGCCGGCCCAGGAACTGATGACATCGGCCGGTTTGAGGCCGGCTTTGGGGAAAAACTGGTTGGTGACTTTGAGGATGTAGGCAATGTCCTCGGCGTCCGCGTGAACATCGTCGAGCGAACCGTGGTAGTCTGTGTCGGTAGTGCCAAGGATGGTGCGTTCACCCCAAGGGATGGCGAAGAGAATGCGTTTGCCCTCGCTCATGACCACAGTTTCGGGGACCGGCACGCGTTCGCGATCGATAACGAGGTGAACGCCTTTGGTGGCGCGGAGTTTCACGCGGCTGTGCGGGAGACCTTCGGCCCACGGGCCGGTGGCATTGACGACGCATCGGGACTGGACGGTGAAGTTCTTGCCGCCCAGGACGTCCTCGAGTTCGCACTGCCAGACGTCCTTGCGGGAGGCATCTTTGAAGCGGCAGTAGTTGAGAGCGAATCCGCCGGCGCGGGTGGCGGAGCGAATCGTGTCGATGGTGAGGCGAGCGTCGTTGGTGAAGCCGTCGTAATAGCGAACGGCGCCGTTGAGGCCGTCGATATTGAGGGTTGGTGTTATGCGGAGCAAATCGCGGGGAGTTAGCCAGCTTGATTTGCCAAGGTTCCGACCGCCGCAAAGAAGATCGTAGATTTTAACACCGATTTTGAGCTGCCAGAGCACCCAGTGGCGATTGCCACGGTAGGTGGGGAAAAGGAACGGCAGGGGATCAGCGAGGTGAGGCGCGATGTGGTGAATGACTTTCTTCTCGACACTGGCTTCGTGGACGAGGCCGACACGCCCCTGCGCGAGATAGCGCAGGCCGCCGTGCAGGAGGCGGCTGGATCGGCTGCTCGTGCCGAACGCAAAGTCGTGCTGTTCCACGAGGGCGACGCGCAGGCCGCGCATCGCGGCGTCGCGGGCGATCCCGGAGCCGACAATACCACCGCCGATGATGAGCAAATCCAGCGGTTTTTCGGTGAGTTGACGCAGAGTTTCGGCTCGCTGTGCTGAAACGGATCCCGGTTGCTGTTTCATGTTTAATTCTTTCCGTCGAGAAGCAAAGTGGTGATCTAAGGACGCTGGCGGGCAAGCCGCAGCAAGGCCCCGAATTCTTCGAGGCTGGAGACGACGAGGTCGGGTGCGGGAGAGTATTTGGCGGCTTGTTCCGCCGTGGTTTCCCCGGTGAGCACCAGCACGCCAAAGGCGCCGGCCCGGCGAGCCATGGCGATATCCGTGTAGAGCCGATCGCCAACCATGGCCAGATTCTCAGGTTGCAGGGAATGGCGATGGAGGATGCCACGGATCATGCAGGGATCGGGCTTACCGAGGACAATGTCGGGAACGCGGCCGACGGCTTCTTTGATGGCAGCGCAGATGGCCCCGCAATCCACCAGTACCGTCGGTTGGTCCGTTGGACAAATCCGGTCCGGGTGGGTGGCGATGTAGAATTTTTCCTGCTTGACCCAGTAGGCGGCGCGGCACAGGCGGGCGTAATCGAGAGCGGTGTCGAACCCGACGACGACGGCCTCAGGTTCATCCTGGGCGCTATCCTCGGTAACCGTGAAGCCGGCTTCCGCGATTTCCTGGCGCATGCTTTTGGTGCCCAACACGTAAAGCCGTTTTATGGTGGGCAATTCGGTGCGCAAGTGCTCGATGGTAGCTTGGGTGGAGGTATAGAGCTGATCTTCAGAGGCGACGATGCCAATCCGCCTGAGGTGCAACAGGTAATCTTTGCTGCTCTTGGAGGAATTATTCGTCAGGAAAGTGTAGCCAATACCGAGCTTTGTCAGCCCATCGAGAAAAGGAATCGTGAAGGAAAAGAGCGTGCCGCCACTGTAAATGGTGCCATCCATGTCGAGCGCGACATGCCTGAGATGGCTCAGGGACAAGTCCCGAGCATTCGGGGCCGAGATCGAAATATGAGAGGATGCAGGCATCTCTATGCGTTAACGCACTAAGTACAGCTTTTCGGGTTAGCTTGTCAAACCTGGAGTTTGCGTTTATGCCTGCCACTGTGCAAATCACCAGGTTTGTTTGGATTGTGGCTGCCGGGCTTTGCGCCCTGACCTCGTCGGAAGACGGTGATGCTGCGGAGCCCAGGCGGAACATTCTATTTATCGCCGTCGATGACCTACGTCCTGAACTGGGTTGCTACGGCAGTCCGATGGTGAAATCACCCAACATAGACCGGCTTGCTGCCAGCGGACTACAGTTTAACCGTGCCTATTGTCAGTTTGCCCTGTGCAATCCTTCTCGTGCTTCACTCCTCACGGGGCGGCGTCCGGAGACGATACAGGTCTTTACGCTGGCCAGATTTGTGCGGGATGGCAACCCGGACGTGGTAACGTTGCCGCAGTTCTTCAAAGAACGCGGCTATGAAAGTCGCAGCTACGGAAAGATTTTCCACGCCGGGAACGGCAACCATGACGATCCGATTTCCTGGACGGTCCCGCCATGGCGCAACGCGAACGACGACGAACCGTCAGACACCGCACCGCAGGCCGCTCCCAAGAAGTCAAAGAAGAAGAAAGCATCGCCCGCCGAGCCTGCCCCCGATCCGCACGCTAACGAAAAGCCCTACTCGGCACCTGATGCCGGAGACGAGGCGCTGGTGGACGGCCAAATAGCCACCAAAGCGATTCAGGCCTTAAGCGAACTGCGGGATAAACCGTTCTTTCTCGGGGTAGGTTTCATCCGGCCCCATCTGCCGTTTGTGGCCCCGAAGAAGTATTGGGATGTTTACGATCCATCGCGCCTGAGACTGGCATCGAATCCATTTCTTCCCAAGGGTGCTCCCGCTTTCGCCAGCAACGATTCATCGGAATTGCGACGGTACCTGGACGTGCCGAAAGAAGGGCCGATCTCGGACTCCGAAGCGCTAAAGTTGATTCAAGGTTATTATGCATGCGTGAGCTACGTGGATGCCCAAGTGGGTCGCGTGCTGGCGGAGCTTGACCGATTGGGTTTGCGGGAAAACACCATTGTCATTCTGTGGGGTGATCACGGTTACCAGTTGGGGGAACATGGCACATGGACGAAGCGCACCAACTGGGAGATTGCCACGCGTGTGCCCATGATTCTGTCGGTGCCCGGGATGAAACCTGGAAGTAAAACCGATGCCCTGGTGGAGTTCGTGGACATTTACCCAACCCTCGTGGAATTGTGCGGATTTCCCATGCCAGCCGGACTGGAGGGAACGAGCATGGTGCCGCTGCTCAAAGATCCCGACCGCCACTGGAAGACGGCCGCCTTCAGCTTCTACACGAAAGCGACAACGGAAATGGGTAGAACCAACGGACGGGCTATGAGGACAGAGCGATACCGCTTGGTGGAGTGGAGCGGAACGACAGCCACCAACCTGGTCTACGAGCTTTATGACCACGAGACGGATCCCGACGAGAACGTGAATCTGGCCGGCTTGCCTGAGCACAGGACGTTGGTGGAGAGGCTGAAAAAGCAGCTACAGGCGGGGTGGCAGGGTGCGAGAGTCGCCGCAAACTGAAAGAGCTTCCATGGCTGGGGATAGTGTTGGAGAAGCCTTTGGGAGTGACTCCAGCATCTCCAACGTAACTTTCTCATGGAACAGGACGAATGAGTCCGAAATAGATTGACGCAGGAAGCTTAGAGCGTTAACTGACCCTATGCTGAAGTGTCGTTGGTTACGTGCTGTTCTTCCCACCTTGGCCACCCTCTGTCTGGCCGGCCCAATTACGATCTCCACCTCGGCCGCCGTTTTGAGCATTGGACACCGAGGCAATTCCTTGTTCGCGCCGGAGAACACACTCGCGGCGTTCGAGGCGTGCCAGGGGCTTGCTGACCTGGTTGAGTTGGATGGACATGTTACCAGCGACGGGGTGATCGTGGTCCTGCACGATAGCACGGTGGACCGGACGACGGAGGGGAGCGGGGCGGTTTCCGGCAAGACGCTGGCGCAAATTAAGGCATTGGATGCGGGTTCGTGGTTTTCACCGGAATTCACGGGGCAAAAGATCCCGACGCTCGAGGAAGCGATCACCAACATTCTGGGCTATGCCACGCCATTGATCGAACGCAAGGCCGGCTCGGCAGCGCTTTACGTTGATGAACTGCGCCGGTTGGGAGCGGTATCGAAGGTCGTGGTGCAGGCGTTCGATTGGCCGTTCTTGGCAGCCGTTCGCGCGCTGGAACCGGACATCCGCTTGGGAGCCCTGGGCAGCGGGACCCTCACGGCCACGACCCTGACTAACATCATCAACTCCGGTGCCAACATGGTGGCGTGGGAAAAGTCGAGCGTAACACCCTCCATGTTGAATTTGGTTAGGAGTGCGGGACTGCAAATGTATGTATGGACTGTGGATGGAGCAGGGGTGCAGACCTTCATAGACATGGGCGTGGACGGGATTATTTCCAACGATCCCGGGTTGGTAAAGCGGTTGCAGGATACGACGCCCGACAGCACGACTGATTTGGGAGCCGGATTAGTGGCACATTGGAGAATGGATGATGGATTGACGCACCTTTTTAACGTGATCGTTGGCGACAGCGCCGGCACCAACCACGCCACACTCTCTCGAACCGACGGGAAATCCCATTGGGATACTGGTGCAATGGCCAAGTTTGACGGCTGCGTGCATGTGGACGGGACGAACGCGTCGGTATCGGTGGCCAACACAGGCGCCCTGGACATTAACACCAATGGACTGACGCTCTCGACGTGGGTGCGCTTGGAACGGCTCCCGTCGCAGTTGGGAACGGCGTACGGAGCCATTTACGATTCGACGACCGATTGCTACGTGTTTTACCTGGACCGATCGAACAAAGAGTTGCGGTTCAAAGTTACGGATGCGGCAGGGCACGCGGCCAGGCCGGGAATTCCGGAGGCGGCACTGGTCACTAACCAGTGGATACATATCGTGGGAACCTATGCGGGCCAAGTGGGGCCGGCTTCAGGTCAGGCAACGATATATCTGAATGGGCAGCCGAGGGACGTGCATACCGGGAACGACAACACGTCGCCTGTGGGTTTGACGGGGAACGTGAAGCCAGGGCAGCACGCGGGGATTGGGCGGGAGGGGGCGGCGGGTGGCAGCTATTTCACGGGGTACGTTGACGACTTCGCTATTTGGAACCGCGCGTTGAATCCGGCGGAAGTTCAGAAGCTTTACCAGGAGGGGCAGTTGGGGTCGGGATTAGCTGACTTGCTGCGCAAACCCAGCGCCCTGCTGCAGATCGTCAATGTTGGACTGGGGAGCAAACCCGGAGAGCTAATCATACTTTTTCAGAATGAAGGGCCATGGCAGAGTTTTCGGTTGCTCCACACAGCGGCACTGGGTGAGCCGTTTGAGCCAATGGAGAACGTGTTTCCAACCGCTTTGGGAGGAGGGCTTTACCAGTTTACTTGCGAGCTGCCAGATGAAGCGCCTGCCGGACTCTTCCAGATAGATGGGCGCTAAAAAACCGGCGCTGCCGAAGCAACGCCGGTTCATGAACCCCAAAAACAAACCTACTCAGTGCGGGTGGCGCGTTCCTGCATCCAGTTCACGTCCTTATCGAACTTCCCGCCAAGAGAAGTAGGATACGGACGGGACTGGCCCTGCAAGGGCCGCTCGAGAATTAGCGGACTCGTCCACTTTTTCAGTTCGGAATGGCCGTCAGCAAAAGAGAAGCCTCCCGCCCCGCCATGGTAGCTTCCCGGGAAATCCACAATTGACTGTGTGGTGGTGGGATACACCAACATATCCACGACAAACATGCCATCGTTGATGCTATCTTCACGTTCATCCAGGAACACGAACGTCTTGGCAGGACCGGGATTAATCATGTTGCCAAATTTACGATAGATGCGGTAGGGGGGGCTGGCATCAGACCAGCCCATGGCGCGACCTTCGCCGCGGCCACCGACCCAGTTCAGCATCGACATCGTGCGAACGCGCGGCATCCACTGGCCGGGACGAGGCTGGACTTTACTGGTGTCCGAGGGGCATTTGAAGATGCCTGTGTTTTTGCCACAATAGGGATATAGAATGCTGGTCTTGAGGTGCAGATCGGCATTCCAGTTGTCGGCCGAGCCGGTGAAGTCGAGCCAGCCGCCGACCCATTCGTATGGGCCGTGTTTGACGTGCGGCAGCACATCGCGGTTTTCCTCGACGTACATGCGCCAGGCGAGCATGAGCTGGCGGTGATTATTCATGCATTGAACGCCCTGGGCCTTGCTCTTGGCGCGTCCCAGTGCCGGCAAAAGCATGGCGGCAAGGATCGCGATGATGGCAATCACTACCAGGAGCTCAATCAGCGTGAATCCTGAAGGACGGTGTGTTCGAATTTTCATGGCTTTCTAAGGCGGGTAGCCCCGCACTTCGGAGCTACCCGCTCAATACTAAATACTACACCCGGAATATGGGTCTGTCAGCTTACTGTGCTGTCACAACGCGATAGAAGACCGACGCGCTGGGGACATTGGTATCCGTGAAAGAACTTCCGGTTAACTCTCCCGAAACATCCTGGAAGTTGCTCGGAGACAGAGCGGTAGCACGTTCCACGCGGTATTTCGTTCCCGCTGTTGCCTCCCAGGTTAGGGTAAAGCCCGTTGCCGTGCGAGAATACTCGGTGATCGGGAACGGTCCAGCCGAGATGGCTTCATTGTGCAGGATGATTAATCTGCCGCCACCGCTGACGGTGTTCGCGTCGCTGATTACCAGGAAGCTGCCGTCCGGGGCGAAGGACATGCCTGGATCGTGGAAGTCGATCGCATAATCTGTCCGGACAGTGTTGAGCGGGAAGGCGACTTCTTTGACATCAGTGCCGATGACTCCGTCGGAGGTGATTGACCAGATTTCATTGAGTGTGTCATCAGCCAGCCAGAGGCGGTTTGGAGCCTTGGGATCGGCCGCGATGCAGGCGCCGGCAGGTGTCGAGCCGAGCGGCCAGAGAAGATCGGCGATGATGTAGCGCGTCATGCCGTTGGCGTCGACAGCGGTGATCCAGCCGTCCTGACTGAGCGTAACTACTTCACCAGACACCGGCAGGGCAGTGATAGCGTTCAGGTCGGCGTTGCCCAAACCGTTAGGCGTGGGTGGCACCAGGAACGTGTTGTTTACCTGGTTCAATTCCGTGGCATTGGGGTCGGCCAGATTGAGCGCATTGTTTGCGTCCACGTCGCTGCCGCGGTCGGCGATGACGAGCATCCCGGGCTTGCCCAGGCTGCCGTTGAAGGTCGCGGGTGCGATCACCAAGTCAATCGGGTCATCGTCACCAGCTTCGCCAAAGTTATTGATTAAGATCTCTGGCGCGCTGCTTTCCCACGGGGTCTTAAGGCGACCCACTGCCATGGAGTAATCATGGGTCCAGAACAATGTTCCGTCTTCGGCAATAGCTAGGCCCGAGGGACGATCCAATCCGGAAACGATCGGGGTCGGGTCGATTTCCCAGTTGCCGCTGGCAACTTTGTTAGCTCGGTAAATGCCAGCAGGGGCAGCGTCTACTGCGAAGAGGATCGTGCTGTTGTCGCGCGGATCCACAACCGGTTTGCCGGTGATATTGCCCACGTGAAGAATTGTCGAGTTGGTGAAACGGCTGGTGCCCGTGGGTTGGAATTCAACCGTGTAGGGCGTCGGCAATGGATCCGGATTTGAAACCACCGATCGGATCTCAATATCGTCGATGTAAACCGGCGGGTGATTGGTTCCGTTGGAGGAACTCCAGCCAGCCATAAACACAGGAGCCCAGGTGGTAGCGGATCCGATAAAACTGCTGCGGTCAACGACCATGACAGGACTCGCCGAATTCGGATTCTTAACGATAGTATAGCGCCCCTGGCTGGTGTGGGTCGTCAGGCGGTATTGCTCCCAGGTATCCGGGGTGTAGTCCGCCAGGGTATCGAACCAAGCTGAAGTGTAGTAGGTCAGCGATGTGGAGTCGCCCACGGTTGCACTTCTGACGCCATAGCCGAGCAAAGCGTTGTCGCCGGCGGCGCAGTCGTAGTTCTCGGCGCCGTAGAGTGACATTCGGAGGTAATTGGCCTCGGTACCCACGGTGACAAAAGATTCAGGCACCCTAGCCCACCAAGTGATTTCGACATCGGACTGCGGAGGTACGCCCCAGGCCAGCGAGACGCCGGCGCGTTGGCCGCCTTCGATCTTCAGGCACTTGGTGCCCGAGCGGGCGGTAATCGTGCCGTCGTTTTGCACGACTTGGACTTTGACTGGCGCGAGTTGACGTCCAGTTCCGGTGCCGTCGGTTTCGACGGTAATCCAGGGTCCCTGAGGATCAGCATCGTCTTCCGGGCTGGTTCGGGCAGGATAGCTTTCGAACCCGTCGGTGAAGGTGGTCGCAAGGTTGATGGAGTTTTCAACCGTAACAGTGATATCGTCCACGGCAACGTAACCATCGTCGGCAGAATCACCCTGGTGGAAGAAACGGATTTGGGTGAACAGCGGGGTTTCACAGCGGGCCAGGTCTGCATCGGTGATTACGGGGGTATCCATATCGTCGAGGTAGACGGTCATCTTTTGCGTGTTTGGGTCCACGACGAGCCGATGATGCTGCCAGGCATTCACCGCATGCTCGACGGTATTGACCCAGGCACCGGCGCCCGCGATGCCGTCGTAATACTGGATGATTCGAGTGGTGGCTTGAGACGATCGGTAGGCGATAAAGTCGTTGGCATTGATATCGGCACCTTCGCCGACGAACTGCGCGTACCAGCCTCGGTTAGCGGCACCTTCCTTGACCGAATAGAGCCAGAAATCGATCTGGTACTTGGAGCCACTCAGGGTATTTGAGAGGTTCAAGTATATGGCTGTTCCGCTGCGGAGCAGCAGTGCTTTAGTGCCCGATCGTACGAGCCAGTTTTGAACCTGAACGCCAGGGCCGTTGGTCGAGCCCTGCGGCGTGTCATCGTTTAGTATGTAAAACGGGTTTGTCGGATCGGCATCCGCATAATCGTCGATGCTAATGGCTGCATCGGAGAAGGACTCGAAGTCTTCGCTGAACACGGTGGCCTCCGCCGCTGGGAGCTGCGTGGCAGCTAATCCAGTTAGCAGTGTTAAGCAGGCGAACCATCGACCTGCCTTGATCAGGATGGGATTTAACTTTAGGGGTGTTTTCATTTGGGTATCTGTGTTTATTGAGAGGGTTGAGCAGGGACTGGAGTTGCTTCCTGGCGCGCCGTTTGGGCGGTTGCCATGCAAAGCAGCCAAGCAAGCCTGGAAGGACGATGTCGCATTATAAATGCTGGTGCAAGCGTTAACGCTCTAACTAAAACTCAAATACCGCCGACCGTCAAGTTACAAAATGACGTCATTTTGGGTGACTTTCAGACGTGACTATGGCCCTTTTTGTCATCAGGAGCCAAAACCAGAAGTCCGAAACGCCGGCCAGGCTTCACGCTGTTGCTTTTGCTGCAAATCGATACATATCCCCACGGTAAACGGAATCCTCCATTTCGATGATGAGATTCTTTCCGCAGAAGGAAGCTCCTTCCACCCGAAAAGCCGGGACTGGCTTTTCAAGTTGGAACGGCCTCAAGGCGTCTCCCTCCAGGAGAACGGCGCTGAGCATCTGGTTAATCTCCGTGAGGCGAATTCCGTATTCTTTTTCGAACACGGCGTAGAGCGATTGTTCCAGATTCTTGCGGTGAATGTCCGGGCAGAGTTGCAGAGAGATGTAACGGGTCTCAGCCATCATGGGGATGCCATCGGCGAAGCGGATGCGCTCGATTTCACAAAATGGGCCTTTAAGCGTGTGGGAGCGGCCATTAATAACCTGGGTGTGATCCTCGTTTCGCAAGTGGAACCCTGTCAGCCTGGTGGCGGGCTTGCGACCCGCTTCGAGCATGTTTTTGGTGAAGCCGAAGATCCGGTTGATGGCCCGGACCACGGTAAAATCGCGCACAAAGGTCCCGCGGCCTTTTACTCGGGTGACCCAACCAGCTTTTTCGAGTTCCAGAAGCGCCTTGCGCGCGGTGGTGTTGCTGACTTGGTGCTCCTCGATAATGTCATTTTCCGATGGCACTGGCGTCCCGGGAGCAAGACTGCCCCGCTGGATGGCGGCGATAATTTCGCGGCTGATCTGAAAGTATTTTGGGGGGGTATAGGGCTCGCTGATCACAGTGTGAAAGGTTGCTTTCTGGAAGAGTTAACCGAGAGTAAGGAGGATTTGTCAAGCAAACCGAGGTGGGACCTTGACAGCCAGCCGAATGCGAGTTAGTTAGTGCGTTAAGTTTACATGAAAAACCTAGCCATTATATCCATCTTAACTGCTTTAGCAGGTTCGTTACCCGTGAATGCAGCCATCATGATCGCCCACCGTGGCGCTTCTTACGACGCCCCCGAAAACACCATTACATCCCAAAAACTGGCGTACGCACAAGGCGCGGAAGCGACGGAATGCGACATTCACCTGACCCGCGATGGGAAGATAGTGCTGATGCACGATTATGACACAGCGCGAACCGGTTCGGTGAGCAACAGGATTGCCGTGACGGATTTGGCGGATTTACGCAAGGTGGATGTGGCTAATTGGGGCAAGTTTAAAGGCAAAGGTTTTGCGGAGACCGTTCCTCTGCTCGAGGAGACCCTGGCCGCCTTGCCGAAAGGAAAACGGCTTTTCATCGAGATCAAGGCCGGCCCCGAGATTCTGCCCGAACTGCAACGGGTCCTCAAAAAGGCCCGGAAAAAGCCGGTTCAGACACCGCTCATTGGTTTCAACTACGACACCGTCAAACAAGCCAAAGCCCTCCTGCCACGGCTGGAAGTGAGTTGGCTGGTCTCTTCTGATTCCAAGACCAAGCAGTTTCCGCCCGTCGAGCAGCTGATTGACAAAGCCAAAGCTGCCCGCCTGGATGGGTTGGACTTAAACTACGGTTTTCCCATCGACCGCGAGTTCGTTCAGAAGGTACACGCAGCCGGACTCAAGCTGTATACTTGGACAGTAAACGACCCCGAGGTGGCCAGGAAGCAGGCGGAAGCCGGCGTGGATGGAATCACTACCGATCGTCCGCAGTGGCTGCGGGAGCAGATTGCGTTTTTGCCGACCAAGTGAAGGTCGATGCCCTGGAGGGAGTGAAACAGGCGGCGGGTTTTTGGACCCGCCGCCTTTTCGGCAATTACCGATTCGCCTAGACGAACTCGTTGATGATATTCTCCAGAAGTTCCTGGCGGCCGCTGGTGTTCGGGGTGATCTCGCCCTTCTTGAGCATGTAGGCTTCTAGATCTCTAAAGGTGGCCTTGCCGGCCTCGATCTTTGCGCCGATACCGCTGTCCCAGGAACTGTAGCGCTGGCGAATAAACTCGGATAGACGCCCATCCTTCCGGATGGCCGCCGCAACCTTCAGACCGCGTGCGAAGGCGTCCATGCCGCCTATGTGCGCATAAAACAGGTCCACGGGCTCGAAACTCTCGCGCCTCACCTTGGCGTCGAAATTAGTGCCGCCCGTGCTGAACCCGCCCATGTGCAGGATCGAGAGCATAATCTCGGTGGTCAGATACACATTCGTCGGGAACTGGTCTGTGTCCCACCCGAGCAACAGGTCGCCGGTGTTGGCGTCGATCGACCCGAGCGCTCCCGCCGCGATAGCCACCTCGAGTTCGTGCTGCATGGTGTGGCCTGCCAGTGTTGCGTGGTTGGTCTCCAGGTTCAGCTTGAAATCCTCGAGCAAGTCATACTCCCGCAGGAAATTCAGGCAGGCGGCTGCGTCGGAATCATATTGATGCTTTGTGGGTTCCTTGGGTTTGGGCTCGATGTAAAACTGCCCTTTGAAACCGATGCTTCTCTTGTGCGCCACCGCCAGGTGGAGGAACCGGCCGAGATGATCCACTTCGCGTTTGAGGTCGGTGTTCCACAGGGAAGAGTAGCCTTCACGACCTCCCCAGAAAACATAGCCCTCGCCTTTGAGTTCGTGGGTGGCTTCGATGGCGTGCTTCACCTGGGCGGCGGCATAGGCGAAGACATCGGCGTTGCAACTCGTGGCCGCACCATGCACAAAACGGGGATGCGCAAAAAGGCAGGCTGTGCCCCAAAGCAAACGGATGCCCGTGCGTTGCTGCTCTTGCTTGAGCACTTTCACAATAGCATCCAGGTTGCGATTGGTTTCCTTGAGGTTCTTTCCTTCCGGGGCGACGTCCCGGTCATGGAAAGCGTAGAAGGGTGCCCCGAGCTTTTCGATGAACTCGAACGCCACGCGGACGCGGGTTTCGGCCATCTTCAGGGAGTTGGAGCCGTCCTCCCAGGGGCGCACTGCCGTGCCCGCGCCGAACATGTCAGCCAACTGGCCTCGAATGGTGTGCCAGTAGGTGACGGAAAAGCGAAGGTGATCCTTCATGGGCCGACCTTCGACCAGTTCGTCAGGATTGTAGTGTTTGAAGGCAAGGGGGTTAGTGGACCCCGGCCCCTCGTATTGAATTTTGTGAATGCCAGGGAAGAATTCTTTGGATCGTTTTTTCATAGGCGCAAACGGTATGGTGAAAGGCTAATGATCTGCCTGCCTCAGGGCAAGGGAGAGTTAGGGGAGACTTAGTAAGGCGTCATCGCCAGCGATTTGTGTCCGGCGATGGCCGTTGGCCACAACGCGCTGAGGTTTTAAAGAAAAATGGGCAAACCCGAAGGTCTGCCCATGCTTCAGTTATACTGATTATGCTAACTGCAACCCAGGCTTTCCCCACAATTCAGGCACTTGTAGCACGCCCCATTGCGTACGGTAACATTCCCACAATTGGGGCATGTTGGCGCGTCCTGTTGGAAGTGGGCTACCGAGTCGCTCAGTTTGGTGATGGTGCGGGGCCCGGATTGGCCGTTGCCGGTTGAACTGCTTCCCTTCACCTCGACGATGTCCGTGTCCTCGGCCAAGGGCAGTTCAGGGACGGGCCGGTTCACTTTTTTTTTGATTTCTTCGATCAGTCCCGGCATCGCCAGTTCCGGTTGGCTCCGGTTCGGTTGGTTCTGGTCGCGATACCCCGGCACGAATTGAAACGCGAGCCAGCGGAACACGTAATCGGTGATGGACGCCGCGTTCCGAATGTCCGGATTCTTTGTAAACCCGGAAGGTTCGAATCGCACGTGGGCAAACTTGCGGGTCAAGGCCTCCAGAGGCACTCCGTACTGGAGCGCCAGGCTCGTCAGCGTCCCGATGCCGTCCATCAGGCCGCCAATCGTCGAACCTTCCTTGGCCATGGTAATGAAGAGCTCACCCGGTTGTCCGTCATCAAACAGGCCCACGGTGAGGTAGCCCTCATGACCGGCAATGTCGAATTTGTGGGTCACCGCCGTGCGCGTGTCGGAAAGCCGGCGCCGCAGCGGTTTGCCTGCCTGGATGCGCAATTGCTCCACTTCCGATTCCAACTCTTTGACACGCACGTCAAGCACTGCTGCATCCGGCGTCGCGGCCTTGTCCGAGTCTTGGGTTCGGCTCGTGTTCAATGGCTGGGAACGCTTCGAGCCGTCGCGGTAGATCGCCACACACTTGAGTCCCATCTTCCATGCCTGCGTATACGCATCGCGAATATCATCGACCGTGCTTTCCTTGGGCATGTTCACCGTCTTGGAGATCGCGCCGCTGATAAACGGCTGAGCGGCTCCCATCATCCGCAAGTGCGCCAGGTAATGGATACTGCGCACGCCGCGGTGCGGTTTAAACGCGCAGTCAAATACCGGGAGGTGTTCTGGCTTTAGGCCGCTTCGGACGATCCCCCCATTGTCCATTACATCCTCAATTGTGTCGAACTTCTCAACGTGGGCGACAATCTGGTCGGTTTCGCGGGCGGAATAGCCGAGGCGCCGCAGTCCTTCCGGAACTGTCCGGTTTACAATCTTAAGCAAGCCGCCGCCCGCCAGGACCTTGTATTTTACCAGGGCAATATCTGGCTCGATGCCGGTGGTGTCGCAGTCCATGAGGAAGGCGATGGTGCCCGTGGGTGCCAGGACGGTTACCTGGGCGTTACGAAAGCCGTTCTTTAAACCCAGTTCGAGCGCTTGGTCCCAGGTGCGGCGGGCTTCCTGTTTCAAATAATGAAACTCCTGGCTGGGCTGGATGGCCTCCACCGCGTCGCGATGCTGCCGGATCACGGCGAGCATGGAATCCACATTGTCTCGGGCGGCCGGCTTACCGATATGCGCACAGCGAGCGTCGCGATATCCCTTGAAAGGCTCCACGACGCCGGCGATCACCGCCGATTGTTCGTAGGCTTCTCCCGTCATGATCGCAGTGAGCGCCCCGGCCAGGGCGCGGCCTTGATCCGAATCATACGGCAAACCGTAGCTCATAATGAGCGAGCCGAGGTTGGCATAGCCGAGGCCGAGCGTGCGGAAAATGTGGGAATTCTCGGCGATTTCCGCGGTCGGATAGCTGGCATTGTCGACCAGGATTTCCTGTGCCGTGATAAAGAGCCGCACCGCCGATTTAAAGCGTTCCACGTCAAATCGGCCATCTTCCCGCTTGAACTTCAGCAGGTTCAAGGACGCCAGGTTGCAGGCGGTGTTGTTAAGGAATACGTATTCGGAGCAGGGGTTGGTTGAATGGATCGGTTCCGAGGCTTTGCAGGTGTGCCATTTCTGGATGGCGCCATCGTACTGGAGGCCCGGGTCGCCGCAGATCCAGGTGCCTTCCGCGATTTTGTTCAGGAGCTTAGCGGCATCCTTCCTTTCCAGAGGATTGCCGCTAGTCACCGACCGCGTCCACCACTCCTTGCCGTCGATGGCTGCCTGCATGAACGCATCCGTTACGCGCACCGAGAGGTTCTCATTTTGATACATGACGCTGCCATAAGCGTCCCCGTTGTACGAGCCATCGTAGCCTTGTTCGATCAGGGCCCAAGCTTTCTTCTCTTCCCTTTGCTTGGCATCGATGAACTCCTCTATGTCGCCGTGCCAATCTCGCAACGTGTTCATTTTGGCGGCCCGGCGGGTCTTGCCGCCGGACTTCACCACGTTAGCTACCTGGTCATAGACCTTCAGGAAGGAGAGCGGGCCGCTCGGCCGGCCACCGCCGCTCAGTTTTTCCTTGCTGGAGCGAATCGGAGTGAGATCGGTGCCGGTGCCGGAACCGAATTTGAACAGCATGGCCTCGCTGTGGGCCAAGTGCATGATCGATTCCATGTTGTCTTCAACCGACTGGATGAAGCAGGCGCTGCACTGGGGGTATTCGTATTGGGTGCGGCCGCGCTCGGCCTTGCCGGTCTTGCGGTTGTAAAACCAGTTGCCACGGCTGGAGGAGTTGCCGACCCGGTATTGGTGATACAGCCCGACATTGAACCAGACCGGAGAATTGAACGCCCCATATTGATTCAGGCAGAGCCACGTCAGTTCATCATAGAAAACTTCACCGGCTGCCTTGCTGAAATACCCGTCTTTGACCCCCCAATCCGCAATCGTTCGGCAGATGCGGTGAATCAACTGGCGGACGGACGTTTCCCGCTCGGTCGTGCCTTGTTCGCCGTAGAAATACTTGGAGACGACGACCTTTGTGGCCAGCACCGACCACGATTTCGGCGCTTCCACGTTTTCCTGACGGAAGATCACCTTACCGCTGTCGTCGGTAATTTCGGCTGTGCGCAGGTCCCATTCGATCTGGTCGAACGGTTTGACCTTGGGATCACTGAACACCCTTTGAATCGGCAGGGCCGGTTTGGTTTGGGAACCGATCATACGCGTCCTGCGGGAGGCGGACACCGACGGACTTCGGCGTCGCCGCTGTTCGGCGGACGCAGGGACGACTTCTTCACTCATCTCGATCATGGTTTTCTATACTACAATTGTTGCGGGTTGGGGGACCTGGGAGGTGGGCGAGCCCAACCGGCCAGACCTTGAACCGATTTCCAGGAAAAATTCTGTGAAACCGGCCTGTTTTACAAAAATCAATGAGCCTCACTTGAGGTCTTTAAAACCCCATTAGTGGGGGAACGAGGACACATTATGCCCCATATATAGGGGTAACAAGTATTTTTTTGAAAAAACTTACGCAAACGTTATTCCTTGGGAAATCGGCCCCAAAACGCCCCCGAAAAGAGGAGTTTTTCGAGGCACTTTTACCCCCAAAAGCACGGTCCGCTAGAGCTTCCTCCTAAATGCGGTTCTGCCGATGAATCCTGAGGCCTTGTTAGCGGCCTTTGGGAGCCTGTGGGCGGCGGCGGATTTCGCCTATTTTCGACCGGTATGTTTACGTCCTGAGCGGGGTTTCCGGACCGGTTCGATGGTCTTGGGGCGGGCTTTGGGCACCAGCACGATCGGACAGCCTTCGTAGCCGAACGCCTGGCGCAATTGGCCAGCCAGGTATTTTCGGTAAGGATCGGAAAAGAGCTCGTCGCGGTTTACGAACAGGAGAAAGGTGGGTGGGGCCCGCCTGACCTGCGTGGCGTAATAGAATTTAAGGCGATGTCCATGGGCGCTGACGGGTTGGCGCCGCTCCACGGCCATCTGGAGGGTGCGATTGAGTATTGCGGTGGGGATCTTCTGCTGAAGCTGGGCAGCCACATAGCGTACCGCTTCCAGCAACCGTTCGAGGTTAAAACCGGATTTGGCTGAGGTGAAAATGACTGGGGCGTAATCGAGGAAGAAGAGCAGTTCCTGGACCCATTGACCGAATTCGGCGAGGGTCGTCATTTGCTTTTGGCCGCGCACCTTGGCATTGCGTCGAGCGATTTCCTCTTCGCGCGCCTCTCGCACAGACTCCTCCACCAGGTCCCACTTGTTCACCACGACAATGCAGGCCTTGCGTTCTTCGACGATCTTGTCCGCCACCTTCTTGTCCTGCTCGATAATGCCGCTTTCGGCGTCCAGGACGAGGATGGCGATATCACATCGCGCGATCGAATCTTCGGATCGCTTGACACTGAAAAACTCGATAGAGTCATCGATTCGGCGGGTTTTTCGCATTCCGGCGGTGTCTATGAGCACGTATTTCTGTCGGACTCCCTCCGTTTCAACCTCAAAAGGCACATCCACCGCGTCGCGCGTCGTTCCCGGAATAGGGCTCACCACCACCCGTTCCGACTGGGTCAGGGTATTCACGATGGAGGATTTGCCGACGTTGGGCCGACCTACGATTGCCAGTTTCAACGGCTCCGGCGTGGGGGGCGTCGGCTCGACTGCTTCTCCGTCGGCTGCCGGTGACACCTCTGGCGCAGGCAGCAGTGCCAGCGCTGCGTTCATTAGTGGCTCAATGCCCTCGCCATGAATGGCGCTGACCGGATAGATGCGATCAAATCCCAGTTCGGCGAACTCCAGCGCCTGGTTCTCAACGCGGTCGGTGTCGACTTTATTGACCGCCACCAGCACTGGCTTGCCACTTTGCCGCAGCCGCATTGCGGCCTCGCGGTCGAGGGGCATGATGCCTTCCTGAACGTTCACGACGAGAATGATCAGGCCTGCGGCCTCGATGGCGATCTGGACCTGATCGAGTGCGGCCTTGGTGATCACATCCGTCGATTTTTCCCGGCGCAGCAGGCCGATACCGCCGGTATCCACCAGCGTGTAAGGTTGCCCCCGCCATTCCGCCTCGGCGCTGACACGGTCACGGGTGACCCCTGGCTGGTCATGCACAATGGCGATGCGCCGCCCCACAATACGGTTGAACAGGGCGGACTTTCCGACATTCGGACGTCCCACAATGGCTATAAGGCCTGGCATACCGTGAGGATGCGGTAGCGGAGCCACCGGTGAAAGCGCAAAAAGAATGGCGATTTCATCCAGATTGCCAATCACCACCGTTCAACATAACTCGTCATTTTGGGCCTACCCTCCATCTCGCCGCGCGACCGTTTCAATTGTTGACCGCCTCAAAGCCTCCCCACTCCTCCCGGTCACATCTGCTCGACGCTCCGCATTCCTTTGGTATCCTCCGTCTTTAGTTCGGCCGCAAGGTTTCGTCCTCGAGAACAGCAATGGCAGGTTGGTTAACAGCCGGTGTTGAATAAAACTGAAGCAGGTGTATGGAAACAACGATGAGAGAGCAACCCATTATGCATCCAAGGCTTATATGCTCCTGCCTGGCATTTGTTTTTGTCAGCGCTAGCCATGCCGGGATGATTGGCAGCATCGACGTTCGCGTGCGTGGTGCCAAAGGCGACGGTCTGGCAAATGATACCGCGGCGATTCAAGCAGCCGTTGATGCCTGCGGCGAAGCAGGAGGCGGTCAGGTGACCTTTTCGGCGGGGCGTTATCTCTCTGGAACGATCCATCTCCGAAGCGGTGTCACCCTCCATCTCGATGCCGGCGCGCGTCTTGTTGGAACCACGAATCTCCTGGACTACGTTTACCCCACTCCGCCGGACTTCATGCCCGAGGCCAAATGGGGCAAATGGCATCGCGGTCTCATCGTGGGCGAGAATGTCGAAGACGTTAGCATTACCGGGCAGGGCGTCATTGATGGCAACAAGGTCTTCGACCCGACCGGCGAGGAGCGCATGCGAGGTCCGCACACCATCGTGTTCGTCAATTGTCGGCGCTTTACCCTGCGCGACTTAACCATTGTCGATTCTGCGAACTACGCCATTTTCTTTCAGGTCAGCGACGACGTGGAAATCCGCAATGTGAAGTTCATTGGCGGCTGGGACGGAGTGCATTGGCGGGGTGCGCCGGAACGCTGGTGCCACAACGTGAAGATCATCGGTTGCGAGTTCTTCACCGGCGACGACGCGATCGCCGGGCGCTACTGGAACAACACAGTGATCAGCCGGTGCCTCATCAATTCCTCATGCAATGGCATCAGGTTGATTGGGCCGGCTACGCGCCTGACGATTGCCGATAATCTCTTTCGCGGTCCTGGCGAGGAACCTCATCGCACCTCACGTGAGCACCGCCGCACCAATATGTTATCCGGGATCATCCTCCAACCCGGCGCCTGGGACACCACCGTGGGGCCGCTGGACGATGTGCTCCTGGCGAACAACGTTATGCAGCAGGTGGCTTCGCCAGTGACACTGTGGACGAAATCGGGAAACACGGTTGGTCGCGTCACCGTCACCGGTTTGCGCGCCACCGATGTCTATCGCGCCGCTCTTTCGGTCGAGAGTTGGGCCGAGGCGCCGATCACTAACGTTGTCTTTCGTGACATCCAGGTGGAGTTCACGGGCGGTGGCACAGCCTGGTCGCCGGACCATACGGTAAAAGGCCCAGGGGTTGACGCCCGACCGCTGCCCGCCTGGGCCTTCTACGCGCGCAATGTCCAGCGCCTGGTGTTGGAGGACGTGCGCTTTAGCCTAACTACCGCAGATGCACGACCTGTCGTGTTCGCCGACCGCGTCGAGCACTTGACCCTGGATAACCTCCGGTTTCCAACCACGCTTACTGTCACCCATCCCATAGTGACCACCAATGTGACAACCATCTTCAAATCCCCATAACTCAGCCTCCCGAACAACTGTCAACAATCAACGTCTCGTCTCAACCATCGCTCGTCGATAAGCAATCAACTATCAGGCACATTCCGGCTTTGCCGTCGGACCCAGGCCATGGCATAACACAGGCATGCGAACTCATTTTGCACTGGGCGTTACCGGGTTTCTCTTCTTGCTCACTGCCGTGGCAACAGGTGGACAGTCCGAAGGTGCCAGCCTCCCTTCTGTTGCCGAAGGAAAAAAACTGACGCTTGTTTGGCAGGACGAATTCTCCGGAGCCACCCTTGATGAGACCAAATGGAACAAGCTCGGCGACTGGAAACGGCGCGACGGCTTTTGGGTGAAGGAGGACGCTTACTTAAGCGGCAAAGGAACCCTCCTGCTGCGCACAAAGAAAGACGGTGACCGCTACACGTGCGGGGCGATCAATTCTCGGGGCAAATTCGAGCATCGCTTCGGCTATTACGTCGCCCGCTGTAAAATGCCCTCCGAGCCTGGTCATTGGCCGGCCTTTTGGATGATGTGCTCCGGTGTGAACCAGGTCGGCGACGACGGTCGGGACGGCACCGAAATCGACATTATGGAGATCCCCTGGCGTGACGGTAAAATCACGATGAACCTGCACTGGGATGGCTACGGCAAGGACCACAAGTCCGCGGGAACCAAGATTACCCTGCCCGAGCTCAAAGAAGGGTTCCATGACTATGGATTGCTCTGGACGTCCACCGAATATGTCTTCTACGTGGATGGCAGGGAAGTTTGGCGGAGCAGTGCTGGGGGCGTTTCCCAGGTCCCGGAATTCCTGAAACTCACGGAGGAAATCGGCACTTGGGCGGGCGATATCGCGAAGGCCCGGTTGCCCGACTATTTCGAGGTCGATTATGTCCGCGTCTACGATCTGGTAGATAAGTGAGCCTCGACCTTCGAATACACCTATGATTGAGGTCCAAGGTTTAACCAAGCTCTACGGTGAATTTGTCGCTGTACAGGAGCTTTCCTTTGTCGTGGAACCCGGGGAGGTGATGGGCCTAGTCGGACCGAACGGTGCCGGCAAAACCACCACTCTGCGCTGTCTCTGCGGCATAATTCCCCCGACGCGCGGTGTCGTCAAGATTTGCGGGTTAGACCTGGCTTCCGAAGCGATCGAGGCTAAGCGGGAACTTGCGTTTCTCACTGACGAACCCCGGTTGTTCGATTATCTCACCGTGCAGCAACACCTGGCATTCACAGCCCGGGTGTACCAGGTAGGTAACTACCGGGAAACGGCGGAGCAACTGCTCGACGAGTTGGAGCTTTCAGACAAACGCGACGCCCTCCCGGGCGAGCTTTCCCGGGGCATGAAACAAAAACTGGCGATCGCCTGTGGTTTGCTTCACTCGCCCCGGGTGCTTTTCTTCGATGAGCCGCTCACCGGCCTCGACCCCATAGGCATCCGCCGGATGAAAGACTCCATCCTACGCCGGGCGCGCGCCGGCGCAGCCATTATAATCAGTTCACATCTCCTCCATCTGGTCGAGGAAATTTGTTCTCACCTTTTGATCCTCAAGAACGGGCGCAAGGTCGCCGACGGCTCACTTGAAGAAATCAAACAACAGTTCTCCCACCAGGCGCCGGATGCCAGCCTGGAGGAGGTGTTTTTCCGGGCTACTGTGGACGAAACCCGGGACAGTTAACCGATGCCGATTTGCGCTTCAGCCTGGAATGCAGTGCCGGCCGATGCCGTGGGGAGCATGCCATGAGCCTCCTCTCCGCCCTTTTTTTCCTCCAGTATAACTCCTTCCGGAACCGCATGGTGTACAGGTTAAAACGGCTGAAGCAACCGAAATACCTGGTGGGGGGCATTGTGGGCGCTCTCTATTTCTATTTCTACTTCTTCCGTTACTTGGTTCAGGGAAACAGCGGCTCGCGTCTGCCCTCGGTTACGGCTTCTGCGGAGGACCTGCTGCTGTTTGAAATGCTAGGAGGACTGGCCCTTTTCATCGGGTTCCTGCTCGTCTGGATCTTTCCGCGATCCCGCACTGTGCTGGCCTTCAGCGAGGCCGAAGTCGCTTTTCTTTTCCCTGCGCCGATCAGCCGTCGCGGCCTCATCCACTACAAGCTCCTCCGTTCCCAGGTCGGCATTCTTTTCACGGTGGCACTGCTCACCTTGGTGACAAACCGTTTCGGTGGCAATCCGGCCATCCATGCCATCGGATGGTGGCTCATTTTATCCACCGTGAACCTTCATTTGCTCGGAGCTTCGTTTGCCCGCACCATCTTGCTCGACCGCGGCATCAGCCCCACGCATCGGCGTTTGTTCGTCGTCGTGCTGCTCGTTCTGGTTGTGGCAGGAACCTTATTCTGGGCAAGACAGAGCCTGCCGGCCCTCACCGAGGACACGCTCACCAACGCTGCCAGTCTCAAAGCCTACGCGCGCACCCTGCTGGAGTCCGGGCCAGCCTACTACCTCCTCTTTCCATTCCGCTTGGTCCTGGCGCCCTACCTGGCGCCCAATGCCGCCAGCTTTCTTGTCGCCTTGCCGGCCGCGTTTTTCCTGCTCGTGGCGCACTATGTGTGGGTAGTGCGCGCGAACGTTGCTTTCGAGGAAGCCTCAGCCGACGCGGCCCGGAAGACCGCCGAAAAGATTGCTGCCATGCGGTCGGGTAATTGGCGGGCAGGGCAGGGCAAGACCAAACCGCGCCGGGCGCCGTTTGTCCTTAAACCTTACGGTCCGGCGTTTGTGGCGCTTTTCTGGAAGAACCTCATCGCTGCTGGCCAAGTCGTGTCGCCCCGTCTTTGGATCATCCTTGTGGCTGTGGGGGGCGGGCTGGCTTTAGGACTCGGTGGATTACCGGAAGCCCGCAATGCCTTCCTTTTCATGGGTGCCATTTCCGGCATGCTCATGGCCTGGTCCGTCCTCGTCGGGCCCCAGGTCCTCCGGCACGACTTTCGTCAGGACCTGCCAATGACCGATTACCTGAAGCAACTACCTCTTCCCGGGTGGCAACTCGCCTTGGGGCAATTGTTGGCGCCCGTCGTGATTCTCACCGCGGTTCAATGGTTGCTGATAGTCGTTTCCGCCCTGCTCCTCGCCAAAGGCACTCAAATCGGCCCTGGTCCTGGTGCAATCCTGGCTATCGCCGTTAGCGCCGTGCTGCTGCTGCCATTCGTCAACGCCATACTCCTCCTAATCCCGAACGCCGCAGTCCTCGCATTCCCCGCTTGGTTCTCTGGCGGCAAGGAAGCTCAGCAAGGCGTGGAGGCCACCGGACAGCGCATCATTGCCGTCCTCGCCCAGTTGCTGGTGTTCTCCCTGGCTCTCATCCCTGCCGCAGTTGCCTTCGGTATTGTCTACTTCTTGCTGCACCGCTTCGTGGGGCAGTTCGCCGCCCTCCCACCCGCGGCCGTTGCTGCGGCCCTCGCCCTCGCGGCCGAAGCCACGCTAGGTATCCTCATCCTCGGCCGCTTCTTCGAAAAACTCGACATCAGTGCCGAACTCGGCCCCTCCTGAGACCCTTGCAGTTTCCAATCTGCAACTCCCTTCTGGCACCTTCGCTCCTTATCAACCCCTTCGACCTCTGACCTCTCTGGCCTTCTGCGGGCATTGAAGATCGATTATCAGGATCTTTTTTGCTTCAATGCAGGCCGAGTGGATCCCGGGGACCAAGCGGTGTTATCCAGAAGCTCAATGCCTGGTTGGCAGAAACGGATGCGCCGGGATTTGTAGAGCGTGCCAAGGGCTTGTTTGAATGCTTTTTTGCTGGTGCCGAATGCCTGGCGGATCGCCACAGGCGAACTGTCGTCGTCGAACTCCAACCGACCGCCCTTCGCCCGGAGTGCCTGGACTATCCGTGCAGCCAGCGGCGTTACACGACGATAACCGGCATCATCGAGGCTGAGGTCGATCTTGCCATCAGGACGCGGTGCGCGAACGAAACCCTTCAATTTCTGGCCGATTACTATGGGAACAGAGACGCTTTGGTGGTAAAGCAAACCCGGATGCATGCCTTCCACGAGAGCCTTGTAGCCCAATGAAGTTTTTTCGGTGATAACAAACTCTACCTGCTGGCCCGCGCGGTAGTCGGGCGGCTCCTGTGCTGAGTGTTTATCCAGCTTTTTCATGGAGGCGACGATTCGTTCGGTCTTCGGGTCCAGGTAGATCCGCACCAACACGTCTTGCCCGACCTGTAACGGGCCGGTTTGTTCTCGGAACGGGAGCAACAAGTCCTTGGCGAGGCCCCAGTCCAAAAAAGCACCGATCTTGGGGTTGACGCTAACGACTTTTAAAGTGGCAACCTCCCCGACTGTCGCCCGCGGGGTTTCCGTGCTGGCTACCAACCGGTCTTGTGAATCACGGTAAACAAACACCTCGAGGCGATCGCCCGGAACAAACCGCCGGGGTACATAACGATTGGGCAGGAGGATTTCGCCGTGTTCGCCGCCATCCAGGTAGACGCCCGGAGTCGAATCCCGGACGATGGTGAGCGTGTTTCGTTGTCCGATGTTAGCCATAGTCTCAGATTGATATGTTGGTGTATTGGGCTAGGTCTAGTGCACCGAAACAACCCGGTATTTTACAGTCGTGCCGCCCAGCTTGGCTGTCCAACTCTGTCCGGCCTTCTTGCCCACCAGGTTTTGGCCCAGGGGAGATTGCGGCGTGATGACGGTGACCTCCTTGTGCTGGCATTCGACCTCCAGACCGCCGTTCTTTGGGCCGATGAAGTAGGTGGATTGCACGCCATCCACGTCCAGTTCCACCAGTGCAGTCAGGCCAATTGCCTCGCCGGCTGCGAAACTCTTAACAGCGAGGGCCTGGTAAAGCTTGATGGAGTCGATGATGTCTTTGGCTTGCCGAGCTTGCCCGCCGGCCAGATAGGCGGCCTCGAGCCCCCGCGTGTCATATTTGCTCTCCGCCTTGCTGCTCTCATGGGTGGCCTCCTCGTGAGAAGCTCGCGCCGCCTTTTCCAGGACGGCAAGGCTTTCGCCAAGGCTGCCAACAATGCGCTCCAGTAGTTTCTTCTTATTCATTGACACGAAGCTGTATTCTATGCTGAACCGCATCCTACGCGCGAGCCCGCTTCATCATCCTGCGTTGGCAGGAGGCAGCGTCTCCTGACTAGGTTCAAGCCTCGAAACGAGGTCGCGCTTCATTGCTCCTGTGCATTTGTCTTCGAGCGAAACAGCTGACTTCCAGAAGAGATGGTCTAACCGCCGGCGAACACCGGGCGAAAACCCGCCTCGGTGAGAATTCGCGCCACATCGGCGCGTTTGTCGCCCTGAATCTCAATCTGGCCGCCTTTCACCGTGCCGCCTGTTCCGCAGCTCTTTTGCATGGCTTTGGCAAGCTGTTCCTTCTCCATCAGGCTAATTCCAAGGAACCCCTTGACCACGGTCACCGTCTTGCCTCCGCGCCCCGCCTTTTGGCGGATGATGTCCACGCGCCCGCGATTCTTCCGGGCCGGCTTGGCCTCGGGGCTTTGGCGAGCATCGGTTGGGGAAGGTTCGGGAGCTGGCGGAAGCCCCTCGCTGGACAGGGCGCCAAAGGGATTGTGCCCAAAAGTCTGGCTGCCGTCGGTCGGAACGCGTTTCGAGTCGCTCATGTATTTCAGAGTTAGCTTACCGAGTAATTACGCGCGGAGGAAATCAAATGCGCGCGCGGATCAAACGCAAATAAGGGAGAGAGTAGAGAATCACCCTTCGAACCGGGCACCATCTTTTGGAGAAGTCCAGCACACAAGGCTCAAGCCTTTTCGATGCGAGCGATTCGTATGTAATAAGTGACCAAAAATGCGTCGCGGGCGGAAGGCAAGCAGGCGGGCACAAACGTTCGGCGATTCGGCACGCGTCAGGCGCGCAGGACGGATCCGGGAAACCGTATTGAAATCGCGGGTGCGGTCCGATACTCTGAGGTTCCGGCTGCATCGGGATTCAGGGCGCTTCCGGCAATTTGTGTTAGAATAAATTTAGCGGCTGATGAGCAGCCGTGATCACCTTTGATTTATGACATTGACGGAAAAAATCCTCGCTCGGGCGGCTGGCAAGACCCACGTGCAGGCCGGCGACAACGTATGGGTACAGGCCGATGTATTGATGACCCACGACGTATGCGGACCGGGCACCATCGGTGTGTTCAAACGCGAATTCGGCAACGATGCCAAAGTTTGGGACCGCCAGCGCATTGTCATCATCCCTGACCATTATATTTTTACGTCCGATTCCAAGTCGAACCGTAATGTCGACATTTTGCGGGAGTTCGTAAAAGAACAGGAGATTACCTACTTCTACGACGTGATCGACGATCCGAGCGGCAAATGGGTCTTTGACGCCACCAAAGGCATGCTCAAGCGGCAATACGGCTCGCATTACGCAGGGGTCTGCCACACTGCGTTGCCGCAGAAAGGCCATACCCGTCCAGGCGAAGTTCTCTTCGGGACCGATTCACACACGTGCATGGCCGGAGCGTTTAACCAGTTTGCCACCGGTATCGGCAACACCGACGCGGGTTTTGTGATGGGCACGGGCAAGCTGCTGGTGAAGGTGCCGGAAACCATGCACTTCCGGCTCGAAGGCAAGCTCCAGCCTGGAGTCATGGCCAAAGATATTATTCTCCATTGCATTGGGGACATTGGGTTTGACGGGGCGACTTATCGCGCGATGCAATTTGACGGACCGGGGGTTGCGAACCTGAGTATGGATGATCGGATGACCGTGGCCAACATGGCGATCGAAGCAGGTGGCAAGAACGGGATCTTTGAGTTCGACGCCCAAACCCAGGCCTATGTGGATTACCGGTGCAAACTCAACGGCACGCGCGGGACCTATCAGCCCGTCGAGCGAGATGCGAATGAAGCGTTTGTCTATGAGTTGGTAGTGGACCTCTCGAAGCTCGAACCGACGGTGGCTTGCCATCCGGATCCTGGCCAGCGCAAACTTGCCAAGGAATTGAGCGGAATCAAACTGGACCGCGCCTACATCGGCTCCTGCACCGGCGGTAAGACCAGCGACTTCCTTGAGTTCGCCCGGGTGCTCAAAGGCCGGCGTGTGGCGATCGACACCTTCGGTGTCCCGGCAACGCCGGAGATCGTGCATGACCTGCAAACTTTTCGGTGGGGCGAGAAGACAGTGTGGGAGATCCTGATCGATGCCGGCGTGCAAATGACCGAGAACGCCGGATGCGCAGCCTGCCTGGGCGGCCCGGTGGACACATTCGGACGGATGAACTCCCCGATGAAATGCATCAGTGCCACCAACCGGAATTTCCCGGGGCGTATGGGCCACAAGGAATCCCAGGTGTTCCTGGCCTCGCCGGCTACCGTTGCGGCCAGTGCCATCACTGGCAGAATCACCGACCCGCGCGAGTATTGTTCCTGAAGGGGAGGTTGTTATATCCACCCGTGGCGATTGAAGACCGTTTGAGAAGGGCTTGTCCACAAGGCAAGCCCTTCGTATTGGCCTTGACTTACGAGGCCTGAAGGCAAAGATCAGAGGCATCCTCGTGGTTGCGCAAACCGCCTTATGAACCTGAGTACTCGCTCCTTTTGTCTCGCACTGGCGTGCGGGTTGTGGTCTGGACCTGCGTTGGTTATCCAATCTCAAACCTACACCTTCACGACCATCGCTGGTTCCCCAGGGGTCAACGGCACGAACGATGGCGTGAATGTTGAAGCCCGGTTTTATTGTCCATCCGAAATTGCCGTGGATCAGGCTGGGGTGGTGTATGTCTGCGATTTCCTGAATCACGCTATCCGGAAGGTGGACCCTACGAGCGGTCAGTGGCAGGTGAGCACCATTGCCGGACTGCCCGGGACACCCGGGGCGGTGGATGGCACCAATAGCGAGGCACGGTTCAATCGCCCCTGCGGCATTGAGGTGGACGGGCAGGGCAACCTGTATGTGACGGACCTCTACAATCACCTGGTGCGCAAAATCGCCCCGGTGGGTGCGGATTGGGTGGTGACTACACTGGCTGGAGCGGCGGGTTTGAGAGGTACGAACAACGGGTTAGGGACCGATGCGCGGTTTTGGAGTCCCCGGGGCATGGCGCGCGACCAGAGTGGAGGTCTTTACGTGGCCGATTCCGCCACCCATATCATCCGCAAAATCTCGCCCGAGGGCACGAACTGGGTTGTAACCACGCCGGTCGGGGAATACCCTTACTACGGCTTCGTCGATGAAACCAATGAGTGGGCAGAGTTCAATACGCCGTTCAGTATTTGCGCGCATCCCGATGGCACCCTTTTTGTGAGTGAGTGGGGAAATCACGCGATTCGTCAGATTACACGCTATGGAGGTGATTGGGTGACGAGGACGGTTGCCGGGACGGGCGACCCGGGAAATGAAGACGGTTCGGGTAGTGAGGCCAGCTTCAACTTTCCCGCCGGCCTCGACGTGGATGCTGGACATACCGTTTACGTCAGCGACCAGAGCAATCACACGGTTCGCAGGCTCTTACGGGAGGGAAACGGATGGATCGTGAGCACGATTGCAGGTCTGGCCGGCGAGCGCGGTTCGATCGATGGCGTAGGAACCGAGGCCCGATTCAACAAACCTTGGGGGGTTGCTGTCGACTCCGTCGGCAACCTCTACATCGCGGACTATCAGAACCACACCATTCGAATGGGAATTCTCCAGGGGGTCACGCCTCCAGTGCTTCATATTGTCTTGGCGGCGGGTGAGATCGTCCTTTCCTGGCCTTCCACGGCGACGGATTACGTTCTGGAGACCGGCACTTCTCTGGAGCCGGGCGGAACGTGGGAACCAATAACCGAGGGCATCCTTGTATCCGGTGATTCGTTTGTGGCCAGCCGCGCAACAACAGCGGTAACCGCCTTGTTCCGTTTGCGCCGGCAGTGAGCAGACGCGGTGGTGTGCGAGTTGTAATTGCTCCTTCCAGCCGTGGTTTAGAATCACATTCTGTGTTGAGGTGCTGAGAAGTAAATGGACAGGCACTGGCGACTTTGAAATGCTGTCGGCGTTTCACTGGGCATGAATAATTTATACGCAATGCCATTTCTCGCCGCTGCTGAAGGTGCCTCCTGGTGGCCGTTCTGCATTCTTGGAATCTCCGTCATCACCGTGATCCTTTTGATCACGCGGTTACGCATTCACCCCTTTCTGGCGCTGGTAGCGGTCGCGATATTGACCGGTCTGCTCGCACCCATAGGCAGTCTGCCGGGGGAACCGGAAAAGAGCCACTGGGTGCAAGCGGTAGAGTTGACCACCGTGGAGTTGGGAACCGTTTGTGGCCGGGTAGCGGTAGTGATCGCGCTGGCTTCGATCATTGGGGTATGCATCATGGAGAGCGGCGCGGCAGATAAGCTCGTGCGGCGTTTCCTCGCGCTCTTTGGCGAGAAACGCGCCGGGGCGGCTCTGGTCGCGGGCGGTTTTCCTCTGGGGATGCCCATCTTCTTCGATACGTTCTTCATGCTGCTCGTGCCCTTGGCGCGGGCGTTGCGGCTTCGGACGGGCCGGGATTATACCCTCTACGTGCTGGCAATATGCTGCGCGGGCGGTGTGACACACTCGCTCGTGGCACCTCATCCCGGGCCATTGGCGATGTCGGAGATTTTGAAAGTGGATTTAGGCTGGTCCATTATCGTGGGCACGTTGGCGACCATTCCCACCGTGTTCATAGGGTGGCAGGTTGCCAAGATCCTTAATCGACACTGCGACGTTCCTCTGCGCGAGACCCCAGGGATGCCGCTGGAAGATCTCAAGAAGATCAGCTCCAAGCCCGAATCCGAATTACCGGGCATCGTGGGAGCCTTGATGCCGGTGATACTGCCCATCGTGCTCATCTCGACGGCTTCGTTTCTCGCGGCATTTGGCGGGGCGCAGCGACTAGGTTGGCTCTATTCGCTTTTGGAATTTCTTGGCAACCGCAACGTGGCACTGATCATCGGGGCCGGTCTGGCGATGCGTTTGGCGGTGTGTCAGAAAAACCTGGATCTTGCGGGGCTCGGCAAGTTGCTTGGCGGCGCTCTGGAGACAGCGGGCGTGATCATCCTGATCACAAGCGCGGGCGGGGCATTTGGCCTCATGCTCAAGAACGCCGGCGTGGGCGAGGCGATTCGACTTTCGCTGGAGGGTCGTGAGATAAACTTCATCTTGCTAGCCTGGACCATGGCTGCAGTCCTGAAGTTTTCGCAAGGCTCAGCCACGGTGTCCATGCTCACCACTGCCGCGATGATGGCGGGTATTATGCAGGGAACCGAACTGCCGTATCACCCCATGTACCTGTTTCTGGCGATTGGTTTTGGTGCGTTGGGCATCTCTTGGATGAACGATAGTGGATTCTGGGTGATCGGGCGTCTCAGCGGCTTCACGCCTCGGGAGACCTTGCGGACGTGGACGGTATGCGCCTTTTCAATGGCGTTTGCTGGCCTGATCGAAACCCTGCTGCTGGCCAAGTTTCTGCCGTTTAAGTAAGGGGCGGAGTTTTCAGCGGGGTCGAACCAGCATTTCTTCCACGATCACGTTGGCGGGCAAGCCGATGCAGAACAGTACACAATCCGCCACATCCTCCGCTCGCATCATTCGAGCGCGAGCAGCGGGTTCAGGCGGTTGCGGCCGTTTGCTGAGCAGGGGTGTGTCAATGTCTCCGGGAAAAATGGCGCAGGCGCGCACCCCGTGGGCGCGTTCTTCGGCGTTGATACTCTGAGTGAGGCCAGCCAGGCCGAACTTGCTCATGACGTACCCCGGTCCAGCTTTGGGCGAAGCCAGTTTACCCGCATCGGAGACCACATTAACAATCGTACCGCTTCCCCGGGTGCGCATGTCAGGCAGGAAGGCCTGTACGCAGTAATAGGCTCCGTTTAAGTTGGCATCGATCATGGCGTGGTAGTCAGCAAGTGACAAGACCTCCAGGGAGCGTTGGGGCACGTTGGTGCCGGCGCTGTTTACCAGCACCTCCACAGTGCCGAAGTCCGCCAGGATGCGGTCTCCGACAGCAGCCACGGCGGTCGCATCCCCGATGTCACATGGGTAGCAGAGCGAGCCGGAATCCGGCCCGGCCAGATCGGCCGTTTCGCGGAGAACCTCCAATCGGCGGCCAATGAGCGCCATACGCCAGCCCTGACGGGCGAGTTTGAGAGCTACCGCGCGGCCCACACCGCTGCCGGCGCCGGTGACGACACAGGTCTTGTTCATAGGTATCAGAAATCAGACGACGGAAGCGGGTAGGTCAACCCATTGTTGAGTTTGCGCGGAACGCAGGGCCGCATCCATTACCTCCTGAGCGCGGGCGCCATCGCGGAAATCCGGGACACAAGCGCGCTGGTTGCGGATCGCGTCAATGAACTCCCAGGCCTGGTCGTAGCGGAATGTCACCAGGGGATCGCCCTGGCGCGCATCCCGTGGAGAACCGGGGCACTTCCAGAACTCTTCTGGCACCGGAATGGTCTCCAGCCCGGGGCCTCCGACTTTTCCACCTTGCAGGCGGTTCCACTCGCCGGTAACGAAGACAAACGATCCTTCGCTGCCGTTGATTTCCACGTAGTCCAGGCTACGCCAGCTTTCGTTGCGGCCGCTGGCAAGTTTGCTGCTCTCCAGCACGCCCGTGGCACCGCATTTGAACTCAGCCAGCAAGGCCACCCAGTCCTCCAGGTCGTTCGGTTGGTCGCCCCGAACCGGATGCCAGCACCGGGTATTCGCGACGAGGCGGTTCACGGGGCCGACCAGCAAGTGTGCGAAGTCGATGCGGTGACTCAGCATGTCGCCGAGTTCGCCTGAGCCTGCTGCTCTCTTGTTCTGGCGCCAGCCCAATCCGCGGGTGCCCCAATCCTGAAGTCGGCAGGAGCGGTAATGGTAGGGTTGTCCCAGATCACCTTGCTGCACGAGGTGCAGAAGATACCGCATGGCTGGCACAAAACGGTAAGTGAAGGCGGTCATGTGGCGCACCCCTTTAGCCTCCGCAGCCTGTGCCATGGCCAGGGCGTCCGCGAAGTTCAGAGCCAGTGGCTTCTCGCAAAGCACGTGTTTGCCATGGGTGATCGCAGCCAGGGCAATCGGGGAGTGCGTGAAATTAGGTGTTGCGATAATCACCGCATCCACGTCGTCCCGTGCCACGATCTGGGAATAATCGGTTGAGACGGCGGTCACCCCGGTTTGTTGGCGAGCCCGCTCCAGCTTGGCGGGGTCGCTGTCGCACAACGCCGAGAGTTTTACGTCCGGGCAAAGCGCCAATCCCGGCAGATGGTTTTGAAGAGTAATACCGCCACAGCCGACAATGGCCACCTGAATCGTTTTGCGAGCAGACATGCGAGCCGAGTATTGGCCCTGGAATCCGCAAACGCAAGCGTCCACGAATTGGGCTTTTGATCGGCGCCTAGATTTCGTGCGCGTCGGCGTCAGGGAGCAGGAAGCGTGAGCTTGCGGGGTTTAAGATGACGATCAAAGAAGCCGGTGACAACAGGTCTCAGATCCTGTGGTAGAGGTTTCTTGGCCCAGGTTTGGAGGTCGAAGGTGTGTCCGACCCCTGCCAGAAGTATCAACTCATGCTCCACCCCAGATTCTTTGAGTTTGCGGGCCAGGCTGATGGATTGGTCCCTGTCTACGGTCGTATCAATCATTCCGTGAAGGATCAACGTGGGCGGGGTGGCAGGGGAGATATAGCTGACCGGGGAGGCAGACTTCCAGAGGTCCGGGTTTTCCTCCCGGGCATCGCTGAAGAGGGTGGAGTTGCGCAGTTGACCCGTGGGTGTGCCATCAGGCTTGGTGCTTTGGCGGCTGAGCAGGTCGGCAATGCCGTACATGTTCACGCAGGCCTGAACGTGGTCAGAAACGCCAGGATAGGGACTCCGCGGCGTGAATCCCTTTACGCCGTGAGTGTAGGCTACCATCAAGGCCAGGTGGCCGCCGGCAGAGCCGCCAATGACTCCGATATGGTCGGGGTCCACCTGATACAGCGCGGCGTTCGCGCGCAGAAAACGGACTCCATTCTTGCAGTCGAGGAGATTCTTGGGCCAGAGATCAGGAGAATCCTTGAGGTACTCGACGCTGGCGCAGACATAACCAGCCTTGGCCAGGGTCGTGCCGATATTGAATTCCCGGGCTGCAGACTTGTCTCCGCCGCGCCAGCCTCCCCCATGGATGATGACCACCCCAGGGGATTCTGTATCCGGAGTTCGGTTGGCAGGAAGATACAAATCCAGCAACTCTTCACGGCCCGACTCGAGAAAAGGAAGATTGGGGAGAATGGTCACACCCTCGGGTGCGGGAGGCAGTTCTCTGGACACCGTATTCTTGGGTGCAGCCTTCGATTTCGTAGGAGGATTAGAGGCGTTTCCTTCGGCCACCTGGACGCAAGTGCATAGCGCCAGGAGAAAAGATGCCAACGGGGCCAGTTTCAAGAGGTCCATAGGGGGAGATTAGGGAGAAAGTATTCCGGAATAAACGCAGAAATGTGGAGGTTGCAGGATCGTCAGTGATGAAGTTCAGCAGGTGGGTAGGCATGTGTGAAAGGCCTTCGAAGTCGTGATGTGGCGACCAAAGGTTAGGACAAGCCTAAAGCAAATCATCAGTAAGACAGTAACACAGAGAATAAAACGATGAATTCCAGCCGCTGCCCTTCAGTCAAAACGAACATGGCTGTGGGGTTCACTTTTCCATCGTCACATGATCTGGTATTGTTCTAGTATCTGAGAACATGGCCAGGCGTGCTTTTATTGTTTTTCTGGCATGTGGTGTCATCGCATTGGTGAGGCATCCTGACCAGGCGCCGGTTCCACACTCGCAATCTGCTGCGGTTGCGGAGGGGCACGCGAGTTTGGCCCTACGGGCAACTCGCATTTCGACCGAGGGTGGCGCAGCACGAGGACAGTCGCTCCAGGGCAGTGGCAGGTTGAGCAATACCGCTGAGGCCATGGCGCAATTGTTGCGCGACGATTCCGTTCTCTTGCTGGAGAATGCTGTGTGGGACACTCGGGGTCCGTGGTTGGAAAAGATCCCATCGCGGCTCAGAGCACGGAGCGAATCGGGGGTCTACATTGTTCAGTCCAGACGGCCGCTGGACGCCGCATTTCGGGAGTTTCTTCGAAGAGTTGGCGCGGAGGTGGGGTCTTATATTCCAAATAATTCACTGTTGGTCCAGATGTCGGCGGCAGAAGCAGGAGTCCTTGCCAGGGACGCTTCGGTGGGCGCCCTGGTGCCGCATCATCCGTATTTCAAGCTCCGCGGCGGCCTACTCCCGAGCGTGCTTCGGCACCTTGAGGAGCCCGCGTATCCAGGTCTTGCGGATAAGCCGACTTCCGAAGGAATGGTCCCTGTGAAATTGTTGGTTTTTCCCAGTGCGCAGATCTCGGTTTTGTCCGAATTAAATCGGATTGGCCTAGAGCCGGTCGCCCGGGAGATGTCTCCGTTCGGCATGGTTTTCAGCGTGAGGGGCGATCTTGACGACATCGTTCAGTTGGCCGCGTTGGATGGAGTGCAGGCCATCGAAGCGGAGCGACCTCGAGCCAAGGCCAACGATTTGGGGCGAGTGGCCCTGGGAATCGTTCGAACTGCAGACGCGGCCGACAATTACCTGGGTTTGACGGGAGCGGATGTCGTGGTGGGGCTGGTTGACTCAGGAGTGGATGCCACGCATCCCGACCTGACAAATCGTGTAGTGAAGGCACTGGCAGCGGAGCCGCCTGATGTTGATGGTCATGGCACGCTGATCGCGGGCATCATCGCTGGCAACGGAGAAGTTTCCACGACAACCACAAATCTCCCGGGTGCCCCGATGGCGCCGTTCCGACTGCGGGGCAAGGCGCCAGGGGCAAGCGTCTTATCGATCCCGATGGCGTCTGGGATGGCCGGGGATGGAACCGACTTTGCCATTCAGGAGTTGGCGGCGGAGGGTGGTGTGAAAGTAATGAACCTGAGTTGGAATTACGCAGAGGCGGCGGATTACGACTTGGCGGCGGCCAGTTATGATGCTGCCGTGCGGGATGCGTTGCCTGGTGTGAGCGGTTCCCAGCCTTTGTTGGTGGTCGTGGCGGCTGGCAATTCAGGTGGCGGAGAAGACGACGGAAGTGGGGGATTGGCTGACACCGTGCTTTCGCCAGGCACAGCGAAGAATGTGATTACTGTAGGGGCGTTGGAACAGCCGCGATTTCTTACCAACGATGTCTGTGCATCGGAGCCACCCTGGCATTTGGAGACGGACAGCGCAACGCAGGTTGCAGCGTCGTCTAGCCGTGGCAATGTAGATCCTGGAATGGAGGGCGATTACGGTCGGTTTAAGCCGGACTTGGTCGCTCCCGGGAGTTTTGTTCTGGGGCCCCGTTCCGCCAATCTCGATGAGGCAGCGTTCTATGATCCGACGAATTACGCCGAGTGTGCCGAGTATCCCGTTGCTTTGAGCAATTTGAACAGCTCTGCGGCCCCATACTACTGGTATGGCTCCGGAAGCAGTATGGCCGCCGGGGCGGTTTCGGGCACCCTAGCGCTGATAAGGGAGTTCTTCGAGGCAGAGTTGGGTCAGGCCAAAAGTCCTGCACTCATGAAGGCACTGGTGATCAACGGTGCCCGGCCGTTGGGTGCGTCGTCCGGCTTTGCGGTCGAAACAGCGAGGAATATTGAGGGTTGGGGGCTGCCCAACCTGACAAATTCACTGCCGGGTGGTCTGACCAACCAAACGAGCTCCGCACCCATGTTGCTTTTCGACGAGGACCCGTTGCAGGCAGTGGCGACGGGTCAATGGATTTCCCGCCAGATCAATGTTGCTGCTGAAGCCAGGTCGCTGCCCCTAAGGGTGACACTTGTTTGGACAGATCCCCCAGCGAACCCGGTTGCCGGGGTGAAGTTGGTGAACAATCTCGACTTGGTAATAACCAATCTGCAAAGCGGGGAAGTCTTTTATGGAAACGATTTTCCTGGTGGCGTGCAGTTCAATCCGCCGCGGGTGGCTGGCAACTCGCTATTGGACGACAGGGTAAACAACGTCGAGAACGTTTTTCTGGCGCCACCGCTCGGTAGCAGTTATGCGGTGACCGTTTTTGGTCGGCGGGTCAATGTGAATGTGGTGAGTGAGAATACGGGTGATCCAGCTCAGGATTTTGCCCTGGTGATTGCCTCCGGCAATGGCCAGGTCAATGGGGCACTTAGCCAGGTTTCGTCTCCCTCTGTATTCACAGAGACCTCGGTGGTTACAGTGATCACAAACACTTGGAATTTGGAGGGCGGCTTTGGCTGGGGTTTGGTGTCGAACCAGCATTGCGGCGCGCCGCCTTCCTCCGGCGGGATCGCGCAAGAGGTGCCGCTCAACCTGGAAGAGACACAATACCTGAGCATTGGGGCGACAAACCAGTGGCGGTTTTACGTAGTGACCAACGATCAGGTTTACCCCAATGCGGCATTTGCCTGTTTTGTACCGCGTCGGCTGGGTCTGGCTGCAGGGGAACTGGGTGACTACGACTCTGGGATACAGCTCCAAAGGGAAGCGGACATTGATCTCTACGTGTCATCAGATTCGGCATTGCTCGAGCTTGACCCAGTCGCTCTGTCGCAGGCGAGACGTTCCACCCGTCGTGGCGGTTCTGAGACCGTGTTTTTGTGGAGCGACTCGCCTGGACCCTATTTTGTTGCTGTGAAATCGGAGTCAGCTCAAGCCGCTGAGTTTCATTTGTTGACGTTGTTCTCGGTGGCAAATTTCTGCACACCTGACGGAGATGGAGCCTATGCATTGCCGGGATTGCCATTGCCTGGTGTGATTCCCGGAGGGACACCAACTCTGGCGAGTGCTGCAATAGCGATTGGACTGGTCGAGGAGTCAATGCTGGTGCGGCGGGTAATGGTCACCAATTTATTAACGCACGAGAACCTGCGCGAGGTTCAGACACTTGTTAGCCATTCCGGATATGAGACGGTGTTGAAAGCTTTTGGAAAAGGGGCTGAGTTAAGCGGGAAGACGGTCGTTTACGATGACTCGTATGAACGGGAGATTCCCGACGTGCGCCACAGTGACGGGCCAGGCTCGCTCATGTCATTTGGCGGATTGGAGGGGGCCGGGCAGTGGTTGTTTTTGGCCGCCAGCACCAACCATACGGGTACCAATCATCTGGCCTCATTTCGCTTGGAAGGGCAGCCGGACCTGAGCCAGGGCGTCCAGTTTGTGCTGCAGTCTGGCGCGTCCAGGGAAGACTATTTATCCGTTTCGCGCGAGGCGACCAACTTACTTGTGGAGGCCTCGATGCTCTCGAATTCCGGTTCTGTGCAGGTCGAAATCTCCCCAAGGGATATTCCCGGCGGGGAAGGCCACACGGCCGAACTTGGCTCGGCGCAGTCTGAGGCAGAAATTGTCATGAATGCGTGGAGCATCCCACCTCTTGCTCCGGTGGTCTATCGAGTGAGGTCCTGCAACCTGGGCACCGAACCAGTAGAACTGCGCTTGACCGCCAACGTGACCTTGGGCCTTCCCGCTGTCGAACCCCGTCGCTTCCAGAGTGTTTCAGAGGTGGCCATTCTTGACCATGCGTTGACGCGTGCCAGCATGGCCCTGTCGGCATCGGGTTCAGTCGCGCAGATCGACGTGGGCCTGCGGGTCGAACATCCGCGCGTTTCAGATTTGACCATATACCTGGTAAGTCCTGGCGGGCGAAGGACCATGCTGGTTGAGAATCGTGGGGGACTCTCGGCCGACGGATTGGGCACTGCGGCTACCGTGACCAACATCATGCCAGTAAGTTCTTCTGGCGGCCCGGCTGCTTATACCAACACAATCCATGCTGGGCAAAGAGCCGGCGTCCTCAACATTGCGTATGATTTCTACGGCTTGCCGGATTTCCTGAGGGTTTATTACGATAACCAAGTCGTCTTTGATACGGGGTTGGTTAGCGGTAGCGGCAACGCCAACGTGGCCTTCGGGCCCGGCCAGTCCGATTACGTTACATTGGTGATGAACGAAGGGGGCAACTATGAACCCGACACCGCCTGGTTCTACACGGTGACATCCACGCGCCCTGGATATCGCTACTTCACGCTTTCAGAAGATCAGGCGCGAAACCCCGCGCTAATAAAATTCGCCCAGCCACCATTGGGACAGACTGCGGAAAGCCGTTACCTGGCTGAGGAATCGTTGGGCGTTTTCACGGGTGAATCCCTTGCGGGCCTATGGACGCTGGAGATTCAAGACCGATATGCCGGACCAGTCACAGCCAAGGACGCGACACTAGTGAGTTGGGAATTGGCGCTCTGGCCGGTAAACCAGGCGGCGCTGCCTTTGTCCCTGGGACTCACTTTGCCCGCCACCAACCATGTGGATGGCGGAAGGACCCAGTGGTATTTGGTCGACACCCCCGAGTGGGCGCAATTCATGACCAACATCCTTCTACACGCATCAGGTCCGGTACAGGTTTGGGTGAGCAGCAACGCCCCTCCGCCGGAGGCAGGGTCGGCAACACAGCAGATGCTGGCAAACACCACGGCGGGGACATTCATCCTTGCCACTCAGAGCGTGCCGGCCCTGTCGCCTGGCGCCTCCTATTACCTGGGAGTGGAAAACACTAATTCATCTCCGGTATTCTTCGCGATTCAAGTCTCCCCCGACATTGTGCACTTGTTCAGCGGGGAACCTCAGTCAGGTGTGCTGCCTGGAGCTGAATCACGCTATTTTTGTTTCGACATCCATTCGAGTGCAACCGCGATGAGTCTGCGTGGCGGGGTAGAGTTGGGGGAGATTGCACTGGTGCTTGGGCGGGGGCCGGACTTCCCTGATCGGTTCGACTTCGACTACTCCGCCCTGGGCAGCCAAAGTTGTGAGGCCCAGATGATTATTTGGCCGGATTCAACGCCAGTGCCGTTGACGCCGGGTCGATGGTACCTTGGAGTGCTGAATAACGAAACGAGCCCGGTGGCGTATACTGTCGCGCTCGAGACCTTTACAAATACTTGGCCTGAGTTGACTCCTCTCGACCCGGGTATGCCCTCGTTCAAGGTGAGCCCGGCGCCAGGCTCTATCGACTACTTTCATTTCGTTGTAGGGCCGGAAGCACGTCGTGTGCAATTTGAGGTTCAAGAGCCCAGTGGAGACGTGGTGCTGCTCGCCAATCGTGGCCTGCCGCTGCCAACTGTTGACGCGTTCGACTTTCGGAGCGCAAACCCTGGCACAAACCAGGAACTGATTGTGCTGCTGGATTCGGATTGGCTTTGCTCGGGCGACTGGTTCCTTGCCGTCGTGAATGAATCTGGCGAGTCGATCAGTTACTCGATGTACGCGGCGGAATTTGAAGTTCCGGGCGACGATACAACCATCGTGGAGGCCGAGCTGGATCTCGACACGTTCTGTCTCACCTGGAGTTCCTTGCCAGGGATCTATTATTACGTCGAGGCTGCGGCCGAGTTGCCTTCCGCGTCGTGGACTATAGTGAGCCCGACTATTAGGGCGAGCGAACACGTCACCCGGTACTGTGTTACGACTGGTTCCGAGGCAAGGTTTTTCCGCGTCCGGCAGGGTTACGCGAGTCCGTGAGTTATCGCGTTGGATTTGTTCGAGTGGTTCTGCTGGCTTTGGATTCTTGTCTTCACTATCTTTTCCGATTGTTTAGAACGGGAAATTCGAGTCTGTGAGTAAAGAATTCATCAAAATTGGTGGCGCGCGTGAGCATAATCTCAAGAACCTGACGCTCAACATCCCCCGCGACAAGCTCGTGGTCATCACCGGACTCAGTGGCTCGGGGAAATCCTCGCTGGCATTCGACACGATTTATGCCGAGGGACAGCGCAAATATGTGGAGTCGCTCTCAGCCTATGCCAGGCAGTTTCTGGATCAGATGGAGAAGCCGGATGTGGATTTCATTGAGGGACTTTCGCCGGCAATAGCCATTGAGCAACGGAGTTCGGGATCAAGTCCACGATCGATTATCGCCACCACAACGGAAATCTACGATTACTTGCGGCTTCTTTACGCGCACGTAGGGCAGCCCTTTTGCCCGGAGACAGGAGTTCCTATTGTGCGCCAGACCACGACCGATATTGTGGACCAGATTCTGGCGTTGCCGCTCCGCACCCGGGTGGTGTTGCTGGCGCCAGTGGTTCGCAGCGAGAAGGGTGAGTTTCGTGACGTGTTGGAGCGTTTGGCAAGGGAAGGATTCGTGCGCGCCCGGGTAGACGGGGCGATGGTGGAATTGTCGAACGGGGCAAGGGTGAAACTCGATCCCAAAGAGCGACATCATATCGAGGCTGTGGTGGATCGCCTTGTGCTTGACGAGAAAGTTCGGGTGCGTCTGAGTGACTCGGTTGAGACGGCTCTGAAGTGGGGGGAGGGGACGTTACTAACCCTGCATCAGTTGCCGTCAGCCCCCGGGGCCGCAGCGCTGCCCTGGATTGAGGGTCGCTTCTCAAATCGGAATTTGAGCCCGGCTACCGGCAAGAGTTACGAGCCGCTGACGCCTAAGCATTTTTCATTCAATGCGCCCTTAGGGGCTTGCCCCGTATGCCATGGTTTGGGGCAGAAGTTGGTGTTCGATGAAACCCTGGTAGTTCCAGATTCGGAGAAGTCTCTGGAACAAGGAGCGATTCTTCCCTGGCGCCGGGGAGGCAAGCGAATGGTGGTTTATTATAAATCGATGTTGCGCGCCCTTGCGGCGCATTACCAGCAAAGCCTGGATACGCCCTACCAGGAGCTTCCGGCAGTTTTTCAGAAAGTCCTGCTTCGCGGGTCAGGCGAGGATGAGGTTGAGTTCAGCTTCTGGCGGGCAGGGAAGGTGAGCAAGATTCGACGTCCATTCGAAGGCGTCATTCCGAACCTGCAGCGGCTTTACCAGGAGACAGAAAGCGAGTTTACCCGGAACCGACTCAAAGGTTTTATGAGTCCCCAGTTTTGTGATGTTTGCACTGGCCGCAGGCTGAAGCCTGAAATCCTCGCGGTGAGGCTGGGTAGCACGGCGGATCGGCAGCACTTGGTGAAAGCTCTGCCCGATGAAACAACCGGTCCCACTATCCCTGGATTGTCGATCATGGATGTCTGTGCGCTGTCGGTGGAACAGGCCCGGAGTTTTTTCACCACCCTAGAACTGACCGAGTTTCAGCGGAAGATTGCTCATGATATCATCAAGGAGATATTGGCCAGGCTTGGTTTTCTGGAAAACGTAGGCCTTGGCTATCTCACTTTGAATCGTGAGAGCGGTACGCTGAGCGGCGGAGAAGCGCAACGGATCCGGTTGGCCACCCAGATTGGGGCGGGTTTGGTGGGAGTGCTCTATATCCTGGACGAGCCGAGTATCGGCTTGCATCAACGAGACAACGACCGATTATTGCGGACACTGGCCGGCCTGCGGGATCTCGGGAATTCTGTGCTGGTGGTGGAGCACGACAGCGACACCATCCGCCACGCCGATTACGTTTTGGACCTGGGTCCTGGGGCAGGGGTGCGGGGCGGGGAACTGGTGGCCGCGGGCACCTTGGCGGAGATTTTGGCCAACAAGCAGTCCCTGACGGCCAAGTACCTTACCGGCGAATTATCCATCCCGGTGCCACGCAAACGGATCAAGCCATCGAACGAACGCGGGTGGGTTGAGGTGCTGGATGCCACTGAGAATAACCTGAAGCACATTAACGCAAGGTTCCCTTTGGGAGCGATGACTTGTGTAACTGGGGTTAGTGGGTCGGGTAAAAGCACGTTGGTGGACGACATATTAAGGCGGGCATTATTTCGGAAGTTTTACGGGTCAAAAGACCGTCCGGGTGCCCATGGACAGATTCGGGGTTTCGAAAACCTGGACAAAGTGATTGTGATCGACCAGACCCCGATCGGACGGACCCCGCGCAGCAATCCGGCCACTTATACTGGGATGTTTAACCATATCCGCGACCTGTTTTCGCGTCTGCCGGCGGCCAGGATCCGTGGCTACGCTTCGGGGCGGTTCAGTTTCAATGTCAAGGGAGGCCGCTGCGAGAAGTGCCAGGGCGATGGACTTATTAAGATTGAAATGCACTTTTTGCCCCCGATTTATGTGACCTGTGAGGCATGCAATGGGCGGCGCTATAATCGGGAAACGCTGGAGATTTCATACAAGGGAAAGAACATTGCCGATGTATTGGACATGACAGTGGATGAGGCGGTGACCTTTTTCCGGGCGGTGCCGCAGATTTACGACGCGCTGCTGACCCTGGCCGAAGTTGGATTGGGGTATATCAGGTTAGGCCAATCCGGCACCACCCTAAGTGGTGGTGAAGCCCAGCGCATCAAGTTGGCCGCGGAACTGAGCCGAAAGTCAACTGGTCACACTCTATATATCCTGGATGAACCGACCACAGGGCTTCATTTTCATGATGTGGCGAAGTTGCTCGAGGTACTTTTTAAACTTCGCGCCTCGGGGAACACGCTGCTGATAATCGAGCACAACCTAGACGTTATCAAGACCGCGGACTGGGTGATCGACCTGGGGCCGGAGGGCGGCGAAGCGGGCGGCAGAATAATTGCTTGTGGACCTCCGGATACTATAGCAGCCACTCCGGGAAGCCATACAGGGCAGTACCTGAGGCCGATTTTGGGGTTGGGACCGGAGAAGCCGGAATCGCTAAGGGAAGGGGAGGAGCTCAGCCGGTGAAAAGCTGCTTCACAATTCCCGGATTTCGTCTAGTGTTTCCCTTCTTTTTTGACCGTTGGCAGTAATATGAAAATTGCTTTATTTGGCATTACCGAGATTAAAGTTGGCAGACACAACTTGAAGGACACCCGCCTGGACCAGGCGCACAAGCTCGTGGAAGCGGACAAGAAGGCCCAGGCACAAGTCGAAGTGATTGCCGAGGAAGAGTTACAGGATGCGGATGCTATTTTGGCGCTCGATGAGACCAAGGCTGATCTGATTCTTAAAGATCTCGAGTTCGTGGAAACCCGCTTGGGGAGAGATCCGCTGCCTGCCGAAAGGGAAGCGCTGGAGAAGATCCGCAATTTGCTGGAGTCAGAGAACTTTATTTTCAATTCGAGTCTGACGGCTGAGGATCTGCAAGCAGTGGCAGCCCACAGCTTTGTTACAGCCAAGCCGATCGTTGTGACGACGCGGCAGGAGTTGCAGAATCCAGACGCGGTGCTTTTGCGGGCCTTCAAGGAGGCTGGTTTTATTTCCTTCTTAACGGTGGGAGGTAAAGAGAACCGTGCTTGGCCCGTGCGAAAAGGCGCGACAGCCTGGGAAGCTGCTGGGACGATTCACACGGACATTCAGAAAGGTTTTATCCGGGCAGAAATAATCAGTTTTGCGGACTTTATCGAGGCGGGCGGGGAAACCCAGGCGAAACGTGCGGGGAAGCAACGTCTGGAGATGAAACCCTACGTCATGCAGGATTACGACGTGGTTAATTTCCGGTTCAATAAATAGCGTCCGTAGGGTGCAGAGATTGGCGTCGGCGCGTCTTCTGAGAAATGCCGGGCAGGTCTGGTCACAGTCGGCTATATGACTGTCAGGCGAGCGCGCCAGGTGAAAAAATGATTTGAAACACATCCACCTCTGGTTACACATTGCGGCAGATTATTAATAAAGAGCGAACGTGAAACTAACCGACCTGCGCGGCATTCTCCAGTATGTCCCCCAATTCCGGGAGAAGACATTCGTCATTAGCGTGGATGGCGCGGTAGTGACTGGGGAGAACTTCGCCAACATGCTTACGGATATCGCATTGCTGCGGTCCCTTAATATCCGCGTGGTTTTGGTCCACGGCGCGTCGGCACAGATCAAGGAACTCGGGATTGAGCAGGGAGTGACCCCCTCGAATCTCGACGGATCAGGGGTGACGGATCAAGCGACCTTGAAGCTGGCGTTGACGGCGGCGAACCGGTTGAGCCATGAGATACTGGAGGGTTTGGCGGCCAACGATCTGAGGGCGGCCTGCACCAACGCGATCATAGCCCACCCCATGGGCATCCTGCAGGCGGTGGATCACCTGTTTACTGGCAAAGTCGAGAGAGTGGACGTTGAGATGTGCCAGACTTTGCTGGATCACGGCATAATACCGGTGTTCCCGCCATTGGGTTTTGACGGGGATGGAAAGACCTACCGGGTCAATTCCGACAGCGTGGCTGTCGAAGTCGCCGGTGCATTGAAGGCGGTAAAGCTTATCTTTATCACCGTGTACGATGGGATCCCCGTGAGGGATCGGGTAATCCGGCAGATGCCGTTGGCCGACCTGGAAACGGTTTTGGCGATGCAAAAGGACGATGTCTGCCCGGAGATGTTGTCCAAAGCGGTCCACGCCGTGACTGCCTGTAAATCTGGCGTGCCGAGGGTTCATGTCATAAACGGGTCCGTCGAAGAGGGTCTCCTAGCGGAGGTGTTTACCAACGAAGGGGTGGGCACACTCATTTATGCGAACGAATTCCAGCAGGTCCGCAGGGCGATGAAGAAAGACATCCGTAGCATACTGAACCTGATCAAGGCCTCGGTGGCAACTGAAGAGCTGGTCAAACGGAGCCGGTCAAGTATTGAGAGACAACTGGCGGATTATTATATCTTTGAGATCGACCGCAACCCGGTGGGCTGCGTGGCTTTGCATCTTTACCCGGAACAGAACAAGGGTGAATTGGCGTGCCTTTTTGTCAGCCCTGCGCATGAAAACCAGGGGATTGGCCGAAAGCTCATCCAGTTCGTGGAGAACAAGGCCCGGGAGTTAGGACTGGCAGAACTGATCAGCTTATCGACGCAGGCCTTTACGTATTTTCAATCCAAGGGCGGATTCATGGAAGGCAGCCCTGAAGATCTGCCTCCAATGCGGCGTGAGAAGTATGAACAGAGTGGCCGTCGCTCCAAGGTTCTGGTTAAGAAAATGAAGACCGGGACAACCGTGCCTCCATCGTAGATCCCACTGGCTCTGTGCCTCTTGAGGTTTGAGCGGTTTTGGCGATCGCATTTTCTCTGGATGTCGTGAGCGCGGCACGCAGCCACTCCATCACTGGAGCCCAATCTCCCAGTATGACCGCACGATGCTCAAGCGCGATGCCAGCATTTTCTGTTTTGGCCCAGGGTGTGTGGGATTGATGTTGAAGATGCATTTCAGTGGTACAGGAAAAACGGCCGGGATTAATCCCGGCCGTTGTCATACCTAAGAACCTGAAAACAGGTCAGATTACAGTTCAACGCGATAGAATTTACTACCGGCAGAGAGGGTGACTTTATGGAATGGAGCGACGGCGCCTGCCACGGGGGTGTAGGGCCCGGTTAGGTTGTCGGATTCCAGGAGTTTGCCTGCCTGCCAAACGAGGTGCAATCCATCGGCAGTCGCTTCGATGGCGATTTGGACCGGCCCGTAGGCGTCGAGGCTGCGGCCGGCTTGGCCCGCGTTGTAAATACCCAGCGTTTCGTAAGACGAGAGCACCCTCCGCCAGACGGCCAAGTCATCGATATCAGCAGCTCCGTTTTCAGCATAGAAACCGGTCGGGTCCTGGCCGATGTTAAACTGAGCGCCGGAATCGACGTTGCCAGCCGCTGGGACAGAACGAGTATCAACTTGGACACCGTTTAGGTAGGTTATGGCAGTTCCCGCACGATCGAAAGTGTGCAGGAGGTGATGCCATTCCCCGTTGTTGATGCTATTGGCAGTTCCATAAACACCCACGTAACCCGTACCATTGCCCAGGCTCCACGACCAGCCGCCTTGATTGTATGATGGGGCAAAAGTAATGCCCCAGCCGCCATACGAATTCACGGCACTACAAAGGAAAGGCAGATCCGCAGGGCTGCCGGTGAACTTGACCCAATACGACACGGAGAAGTTGACATCCGAGCCGAATTGGAGGTCAGCCGGAGTTCCCAGTGTGACGTAGTTGTATTGCCCCGCGTTGAGGTCGGTGAAGTAATGCAACGCACTCGTCCCGACTTTACCGGGCACGAAAGTAGGTGAGCCAACAGCGGTGCCGATATTGCCACGCCCGGATGAATCAGTGTAGTTGTTCTCAAACTTGAGGTGCAACACCAGGCCATTAGTGGCGTTGGCAAACAGCGGTGTCGTGGTAATGGCCACTTGCACATTGCCACTATTGGTGGAACCAATGCTGTTAGCGGCGGTGACCGAATAGATTCCACTATCCGAGTAAGAAGCACCCGTAAGGGCTAGATTCGGGGCCGTGGCGCCGGGAATGGCGACGCCGTCCTTAGTCCACTGGTAGGAGAGAGTTGGGCTACCCCCTGCCAAGGAGATGAGTGTGACGTTCTGTCCTGCGACCGCATTGAGGGAAACAGGTTTCGTGACGAAGAACGGCGAGGTGGTGGTGCTGTATTTGCCGAGGTTGTAGTGGTAGGCGACGCGGTCTGCAGACAGCACGGTGTTGTATATAGCCACCTCATCAATGTCCCCGTTAAATCGGTAATCGCCCGGGTCGAACTCATTGCGCCCTTCCCCGAAACGTATCGGGCGGAGGTCATTAGGAACTGAGATGGTTGCCTGTGAGGCCACGAGTATGCCGTTGACGTAGAAGTGCTTACTCTGACCGTCATAAACGGCGACTAGGTGAGTCCACTCATCGGGTACGACTGGCGGACCATTAAGAACCTCCCAGCCCGCGCCGGGGCTGGTCCAGAAGGACCAGATGTTCGCCGAGGTAGCGTAGATGATGAAGCCCTTTTGGTATACGCCGGCTTGCTCGTCACGAGCCGATACCACGGCACGATAGGTGCCTGCGCCTCCCTTGACCTTAGCCCATGCTTCGACCGAATACACCGGAGGATTCAGGGCGGCCGCATAAGGGACTTCGAGGCGACTAGCAGTACCGTCAAATGTGGCCGAAGTGTTGGCATCATTGAGCAAGGCCCCAGCGGTGCCAAAAACTACAGGGGAAGCTCCGTTATCGTGGCCGTTGAAAGAACCCCAGTTGTCGTAGGCCACAGGGCCGAACTGTTCGCCCAAGCGCCACAAACCGACAGGATTGTCAGCAACGACTGCGGCGGCATAGTTATTCGGTTGCAGCACGGTCAGCAGCGCATTGTCGCTGGTCAGAGTGCCGGCCTGGTTGTTGATCGTGACGGAGTAATTTACCCCGTTGTTAGCCAAGGTTACACCGGTCACAACCAAGTTTGCGTTGGTGGCTCCTGGGATGGCGGTTCCGTTGGCTTTCCATTGGTAGCCCATGGGCTGGCTACCAGTGGCCTGGACTCCGAACCGGGCGGTGCCCCCAACGAACAATGTCGCCGGGGATGGTTGGCGTGTTATTGTGGGTGGATTCAGAGCTCCGTAACGACCCACATATAGTGCGGCGATCTCGGTGCTGGTGAGTGCGCGGTTGAAGACGGCAGCTTCATCGATCATTCCCTTGAATGCTTCAGAGATCAAAGCGCTGGGATTCCCCCCCAATTGGAGGGGGTAGGTCGATGCCCGTATATCAGCCAAGGTATCCTGATTCATCAGCTTGCCGTCGATGTACAAATACACCATGTAGTTGCTGCGGACGGCAGCAATGTGATACCACTGCTCGGCTTCAAACTTCGGGACGCTCACATTCACATCCTTCACGCCATACCCAGTGAACCGCAGGATGGTGTTGCCGAGGAAGCCAAAGCCGTAACCAACCCCGAGTCCCGTTGAGAAAACTCGCGCCGCAGCGCCGGTCGCCGGAAACTCACTTGCTTTGACAAAAGCGCTAAGTGTGAAGTCTTTCGTTCCAGTGAAGTTGAACGGGCCGGCTTCCAGGGTGCGGACATAAGCGCCATCGTAGACGGTGACTGCGCCGTCGTCGTTGTCCAGTAGTGCTCCAGGTGACATGCCTTGAGCCGCGTTGACGTATAACGCAGGGTGGCCTCCCCAGTAATCAAAGGCGACAGCCCCGCTAGGTTCACCGAGCCGCCAGTAAGCAAGCGGGTTGAATCCTGTGGTGACTGCCGCATAGGTTGTGGCAGGCGGGGTTAGCACAGTGAGTTGAGCCGGATCGCTGGTGACCGTGGAAACTGGGTTGGAAGCCTTGGCTCTAAACATTGCCGTCGCATAGGAAGGTTGCACCCCAGCGACCGTTAACAGAGAATTCGTAGCGCTTGCGATGTCAACAGTGTTCGACTGCCATTGGTAGGTGATTGGAGGGGTATTCGTTGCCAATACCGGTATCCCGGCGGTGCCCCCCGCATAGACAGGCACGCTCGCGGGTGCATTAAGGACGAACTCGGGCGCTGCCGCGGGAATGATCTCGACCCAAGCGGGGAGACTGGCGACAGTGCCGAGGGTATTGGTGGCTGTGAGAAAATAACTGCCGGATTTAGAGGGATCGGTCGGATCAATGACCAGAGTAGGATTGGTCCCATTGGGGACCTGAGTGGTGGTCACGCCGTCCGTGGCGGTGTGGTACCATTGCAAATCCATCGGGAAGCTACCCTTAATGACGCAGCTCAGGGTAACCGCGTTGGGAGCCCAGTTGGTTTGATTAATTGGGTCCGCAGCGACCAGTGGCGGATCAGTCATTCCGAATCCGGTTCCAGTGGCGGCTGTGTAGTGAGCCTGAATCTGCGCTGGCGTCAGCACGGTGGGATAAACCGCCACCTCGTCCACGCCGCCATTCCAGAAGTATTGTCCGAGATTCAGCTCGGAACTGCCCGCGCCGATTCTCAAGGGAGTGGCGAGATTTGGTGCATGAGCTACACCCACCGCGCCACCGGCAATCTTGCCATCTACGTAGAGCAGCTTCACTCCAGTTGAGGCATCGTAGGTGCCGACTACGTGGGTCCACTGGTTCATCACCACGTCCGCGACTCCTGAACTCATAGTATGCCACGCGGTGCCTGTGCCGTTCCAGAATTCCCACCTAGGAAGAGTATTGAAGGGAGCTGCATAAAGAATGAACCCCTGAAGGGGGCCTGCACCGCTGTTGCGGCTCGTAACTGGGGACTGATGGGCGTTGTTCCAGTTGTCAAGACGAGCCCAGCACTCCACGGTATAGCTTGGGGAATTCAGCTCCACTTTTTGCGGCACATTGATTTTTCCATCACTACCGGCGAAGCTCATTGCCGTGTTGGCATCACCCACCAGGGGCGACGTCAGATTGCCCACGACGCTGCTTGGTGAACCGAATACGGTTCCATTGGCATCCGCCCCTATAGCGCCATTATTTGCGATCACCGTCGTCGACTGTGGCTTCTTGGGTTCATTTAACCGCCAATAGCCCATGGGGTTGTCAGCCAGGACAACGTCAGCATAACCCGCCCCGTTGTTCTTGCCAGCCTGGTAATGGGCGGCGATGCGCTCTGGGGTTAGTATTCCTGCGTAGACTGCGGCTTCATCAAGCACGCCCGTGAAAGGTTCCCCGCCGGATGCAGTGCGTCCAAAAGTCAGCGGATTTGCCGTGGTGATAATATTATTGCAGCCTTTGGAGTTACCAAGTTGGACGCCGTCTACGTAGAAAAAGACCGTGCGGTTACTGCGCACGACGACCAAGTGGTACCATTGATTACTCGCAAATGGCGCAGCCATCAAATCCGACGTGGCATCTATCACACCGAAAGCCGTCATGCGAAGGCGATCTGCCCCAAAAAGCGAGAACCCATAACCCTGACCGGCTTGCCCATTTGAAATCATCCTTTGTGTGCCGCTCGGGAACATCATTGGCTTGGCCCAGACTTCGATTGTGAAAGGCATGGCGGTTCCGTCGCCAGTGAAATTAAAATCGGGTGCACTGCCGACCGTCACACGGCTTAGTTCTGCGACGTTACCCCAGAACCGCATGGCGGTGTCAGTGCTTCCGGTGAGGGCTCCCGGTTCTTCGCGACCAACGTACCCTACAAACACGCCGTCCGCTGCTGTCCCCAAGGTCCCGCGATTCGTTACCTGATAGGGATCTGCGAGGGTTGACGGCATTTCTCCCAGTCGCCAATAGCCCGCTGGAGCGTCGGCCAGGATCGTGGATTGATAATCAGCTTTGGCGACGTAGGTAGTTGCCGAAAAAGCAAATACGACGGCACCTGCTGCCAGTAGTCTGTGCAAGTTAGACTTTTTCATTTCTGGGTAATTGTTGGACTTGAATTCACGTTAACCTTACACCGCGGTGGGTCAAGCGTTTTCAGTAAAAATACTGCTATGGATAAAAGATCTTACCGTTCCCAAACCAAAAACCTGGGAATCGGGGCTCCACGATTCATCGGTAGCGCATCGTCTTGGTGCGTGGCCGGGGACTTGGAGAGCTGGGCCAGGCGGGAGTCAGTGGCTGCTCCGGCGGGAATTGAATTCCTTCAGGGCTGCCAGCATGGCCTCGATATTACGTTTGGGCATGCCGGGACTTACACCGCCGCCGACGGATAGGATAATGCCCTGACCGCCACTTTTTTTCAGAATATCAAGTGTTGCGACCCGCACTTCCTCAGGAGTTCCCCGCACGCCAATTTCCAGTGGGTTGACATTACCCATGAGGCACAAACGGTTACCAACTTTGGATTTAACCACCGCGATGTCAGTCTGCTTGCCCCAGTTGAGCACGTTGAACCCACAATCGGGCAAGTGCTCCAGGCAGGCATTAATGCCGGCGTCGTTATGATAAATCTTAACCCAGTCTTTGGGGAAAGACTCGCAGATGCGCTTAAGGTAGGGATGCGCAAATTCACGGTAATGTTCTTCGCTAATAAAGCCGACGATATCGTCCAGGAGAAAAATGCCTTCGACGGTAGGCCCCATGGCTTCGGCCTGCGCTTTGAGCCAGTCAATAACCATGCGGGTGCACAGGTCGATGAGCCGGTGTGCCCATTCTGGCTTTTCGACCAGGTCCATCATGAATTCCGTGGTGCTACGGACGAAGGCGGCAGTGCACAGGGGGCCTCGGGCAGTGACGAGCGGGAGGATTTCACCCTGGTCGAGGATCCGTTGGCGGTGCATGCGAATCCGGTGGAGAGTGAGAGCCATGAACGCATCATTGCGGACGTCATACGGGGGGAGGTTCTCCAGATCCTCAATGCGCGCGAGGCTGTGGTACTCACTGGGAGTGTTATCGGGCCAAAACTTGATTTTCACCCCGAGTGCGGAGGGTTCGGCTGCCATGCCGTACTCCATCCACCAGGAGGGGACAAAGATTATTTCCGGAAACTGACGGTGGATCTTGAGGTTGGATTGAAACCAGAGCTCGGGATCGAGGTAATAATCGAGGTGTTTGAGGCCCAGGTAGCCAGGAATCCATGGGCTGTCAATGATCAGCGCCATGGGGACTTCCTTCGATTCTTGAAGACGGGCCGCCCGCTTAAAAGTCTGCCATTGTTCGGGTCTCATGATATCGCGACGATACTCGGATGGCAGCCGTAGTGCGTCAAGGGTTTTGCAGGGTTTTGCAGACGCGCGAGTTTGATCTGCAATGCAGGATCCGCTATAGAGAGGAGCGTGATATTGTGGCATCTCAACTTGTGTCCCGAAAAGGCGCTCCTCTAAGAGTGAATGTATGAGTGCCGACCTTCACATAAACCACCATCAATTGGCCGCGCGGCCGGGGCCGACGCTCTTTGAGTATGCGGAGGGGTGCGGGGTAAACGTGCCCACTTCATGCCGCAAGCAAGGGAAGTGTAAGGAATGTCTGCTTGAGGTTGTCGAAGGGATGGAGTTTTTGACCGATCGCACTTCGGCTGAGGCTCATTTGAAGGACCGTTTTCGTTTGGCCTGTTGCACGGGGCTCAAGGCTGACTCCGGCACGATTCGTTGCCACACTTTAAGACGTGGGGAGATGCGTATTGAACGTCACGCGTTTCATTTGCCCGCACGGCAACCGGACTTTAAACCAGACCCACCCGTGGTGCGGGAAGGGGAGCGAGTGTTTATAGACGGCCGTGAGGTTGGCCGAACTCAGGGGCCAATTCACGGACTGGCAATGGACCTGGGTACGACGACAGTGGTGTTGCGCCTGCTGAACCTGGAAACCGGGGAGGTTGTCGCCGACGCTTCATTTGAGAACCCGCAGCGTTTCGGGGGCTCGGATGTGATGGCCAGGATTCAATATGACAGCGAAGATGGATCGCATTTATTGCGCCGGACTTTGGCGGGGTATATGGCGAGGGCGGTTCAGGATTTTCCTGTAGATTCGAATTCGATCTATGAGTTGGTGGTCGTTGGGAATGCTACAATGCGGGATTTGTTTTTTGGTTTGGACGTTCGTTCAATCGGACAGAACCCATTTCAATCCGTCACCGAATTAGCGGTTCAGGCCGGCCAGTGCGAAGGGACCGCGCTTTGCGAGACGGCGCGGCGGTTGCGCCTGCCGTTGCATCCAAACGCGCGAGTCTACGGTCTGCCGATTATTAGCGGTCACGTGGGCGCAGACGCAGCAGCGTGCATGCTGGCTGTGAACCTGGGGCGGGAAGAGCGACTGGTGGCCATTATGGACATTGGCACTAATACCGAATTAATCCTGGGGAACAAGGACCGTATTCTGGCAGCCTCGTGTCCGGCTGGTCCCGCCTTTGAAGGCGGGCGAATTACGTGCGGCATGCCGGGTTTGCCAGGTGCGATTGAACGAGTCCGGATGCGCTCAGGAGGCGGTTTTGACCTTCGTGTGATTGGAGATGGTGTGCCCGAGGGCATCTGCGGGTCGGGATTAGTCGATTTGTTGGGAGAGTTAATAAAACATCAACAGATCAACATTCTCGGGCGATTTACAAACGGGGATAAGAGCAGAGTGATCTTTGATTCCGAGGAGGATCGTGTCGTTTTTACGCAGGCTGACGTCATTGAGTTGGCCCAGGCAAAAGCGGCGCATGCCGCGGGGCTTCAGATCGTGTTTGATGAATACGGAAAAACCTTTGAAGACCTGGCGGTTTTCTACATCGCCGGCGGTTTTGGGCGACACCTCAATCTGGAAGCGTCACAAGAGATAGGTCTCATTCCGTGCGTCAGTCCAAGGAAAATTGTGCAAGTCGGCAACGCGGCTATTGAGGGTGCATGCATTGCATTGCTGTCGCAAAGTCGGCGGTTAGAATTGGAGGCTCTCGTGCGGAGAGTGGTTCACTGCCGTCTGGAGACGCACCCCCGATTCTTCGACTTTTTTGTGGAGGGTTGTCAGTTCCGCCCAATCACACGGGACCAAAGAGGGCTTAGCAGCGGTGGGGTTGGAGAAACCGGTAGGTCTCGTTAGGACACTGCTTGCGCGCTCCTGGATTTGTTGTAGCCATCCACCACGCGGCGGATTGCACGTGTGTGCTCTGCAGTGCTCCCGCAACAAGAACCAATAATATTAACCCCTGCCGCGAGCACTGCTGGCAACTCCTGGACCATTTCCTCCGGCGTTTGTTTATAAACCGCTTTCATGTTTTCGAGGACGGGGAGACCCGCGTTCGGTTGTGCCATGGTGAATAAGTGGGAAACGGATCGGAACAGCGGGATAATCTGCGCCGCGGCGTTCATGTCGATGCCCGTTCCGCAATTCAGGGCAATGACGTCCGCCCCTTTTTCCTGGGCGAAGTTGGCGGCTTGTCTTGGGTCCACGCCCATCATCGTTCTGAAGGACTTCCCGTCCAGCGATCGGTCGAAAGCAAAAGAGGCAATGATTAACGGGGCCCCCCCCTCTTTGGCGGCCTCGATACCGAGTCCTAGTTCGTCGAGGGCGGTCTGGGTTTCCAGGATGATGGCATCCACACCTCCGTCGACCAAGGCCTTGGCCTGATCCAAGAAGCCCTGCCTGACCTCGTCAGCCTTGAGTTCGCCAAAAGGCTCCAACATTCCTCCAACGGGGCCGATGTCACCTAGAACAAAACCGGGCCGTCCGTCGAATGCCTGCCGTGCGATCTGGGCCGCCGCAAGGTTTATAGCCGCCAATTCGCTGACGTGGTTGTGACGAGCCATCATTACTCCGTTGCCGCCAAAAGTATTCGTTATCAGGCAATCCGCACCAGCCTCGGCGTAGTTGCGTTGGATTGCTAGCACACGTTCGGGATGCGCCAGATTCCACATCTCACCACAGGCACCCTGTTTTAATCCCGCCAGCATCAGTTGTGTGCCCATGGCTCCGTCACAGACCAGAACTCTGTCCTTTAGCGCTTGCTTTAAAGTCGTCTTCATTTTGTTCCTCAAAAATGTGTTTGGCTTTCGTAGTGTCCCGGCGCCGCACACTGCTATGGCCGGATTCTCAGCCTGCGAGCACCATCATGTCAACAGGGAGGTGCTTTGGTAGCGGGACTCATCGGGACTAGGGTGTCGGTCGAAAGAGACGGGAATCTGGTTGAAGATCAGGCCGACTTCTTTTTTCGTGATGAGGCGACTCCCGCTGGCAGGATTAATGCTCAGCCTAGATGGTCTCGACTTGTCCTCCTGGGGCATGTCGCTACAAAAACGAAGTAACACATTATGAGAAGAATATTGGTTGTGAGTTTGCTGCTTGGCTTTTCGGTGGCATTGTCCGCTCGAGCTGCCGATAAAGGTACTGGAAAGCCACTTACGGCAGAGCAACAGGAGTCACGCAATTCTATTGTCCAGAAATATGACATAAACCAGGATGGAATTCTGGACAAAATGGAAATCAAGAAACTGAGCAAAGAGGACAAAAAGACCCTGGCCCGGACAGGTGGGGTTGGAACGGCGAAGAAGAGCAGCGTTCGGACCACTAAAAAGGCAGCTGATTCCGAGGACTCAATGAAATCTGAAAAGGCGGGCAAAGTCGAAAAGACTGACAAAGTCATCAAGGAACGCCCAACAGAACGCCCCAAGCCAGTGGAATCGAAGGTTAAAGGCGTTGGAAAGAAGTAGTTTCGCATTCATTCAAACTCGATGGGGTTGCCTGGATGGCGACGTTTGGGCACCTCTCTTCTTTGCGAGCGTTCCTGCCTCGGAGATCAAAGAATAACCCGGGTCTTTCTCCGGTCCGGGCGTACGATATTGGTTTTCGCCCTTTTCACTTCCGGCATTTTGCTTATTTTCCGGGGATGAGTTTGAATGAACAGATGACGCAGATGGCCCGGCAAGCCCGGCAAGCCTCGCGCCAGTTGGCGCGACTTACTACGGTGCAGAAAAACGAATGCCTGGAGGCCATGGCCAAGAATCTGGAAGACAACCAGACTGAACTCATGGCCGCGAACCGGCGCGATATGGAAACCGGGGCCGAAATGGGGCTGTCCAATGCGATGCTGGATCGTCTGAAACTTGATGAGCCACGAATTGTGGGAATGGCCAAGGGGTTGAGGGAAGTGGCTGCCCTTCCGGATCCAGTGGGCCGTGTGTTAGAGGAGCGAGTGAGGCCCAACGGTCTCAGGCTTCAGAAAGTCAGCACCCCAATTGGAGTAGTTGTAATCATCTATGAATCGCGGCCGAACGTTACGGCTGACGCGGCGAGCCTGTGCTTTAAATCTGGAAACGCAACGATTCTGCGGGGAGGCAAGGAGGCGATGAAATCAAACCAGGTGATTGCTCGATTGATGATTGATGCCGGGAACCGGACGATTTCGACTTTTCCCGAGTTTGCCATTCAAGTGGTTCCTACCACGGATCGTCAGGCGATTCCTGAACTCCTTTCCTTGACTCAATACGTGGACTTGTGCATGCCTCGGGGGGGCGAGGGATTGATTCGGGCGGTGGCGGAATGCTCTAAGGTTCCCGTGATTAAGCACTACAAAGGAGTATGCCACGTTTATGTGGATGCGGGCGCCGATTTGCAGATGGCCGAGAGCATCGTCTTGAATGCAAAGCTGCAGCGGCCAGGGGTGTGCAATGCCATGGAAACCCTGCTATTGGACCGCCTGGTCGCTCCCTCGTTCCTGCCCTGTATCGCGGCAAAGCTCGCTGAAAAGAACGTTGAGTTGCACGTGGATGAGGTGGCTGCTGGTTTGGTGAAGGCCGTGGTGCCAGGCAGGCTGGTTAAGGCTGCGAAGGAACAGGACTGGTCGACTGAGTACAACGATTATGTTTTGAATGTGCGCGTCGTCGATGGCGTAGCAGGTGCGGTGGAGCACATCAACCATTACGGATCAGCGCATTCCGACAGTATTGTCACGCGGGATGAAACTGCTGCTAAGGAGTTTCTTAGCGACGTGGATTCGGCGGCTGTGTACTGGAACGCTTCGACGCGATTCACTGATGGAGGTCAATTTGGAATGGGAGCTGAAATCGGAATTAGCACTGATAAGATTGGGGCACGAGGCCCGATGGGGTTGGAAGAGTTGACCAGCTATAAGTGGCTGGGTTTGGGTTCGGGCCAAGTGCGGACCTAACATATAGAGGGTTCGAGGTTTGAGGTAAAAATGCCCAGCCCGCAACCTCCGAGTTGGGCTTTGACGCCTTTTCCGACCTGAACTACCGTTTCCCTCGATGCCGACCGGTCCCGCAAACCCTGTCCTGCCAATTGAACGCGCATGTTTTATACGTGGCCAAATGCCTGGGCGTGGCCTTTTTGCCGGACACGACTGGAGGATTTCTCCGAACCCCTTTTCTTTGGGAGAGACGTTGGCAGCCGACCTGGAGAGCCTGGGGCGGGTGTTGTTGCAGTTTTATCGCGCGGTCAACCTATTATACCGGAAAAGCCGGCAGGGCAAGATGCCTCGATGGGTAGCTGAGTGGTTGGATCGGGGCAAACCTGCTGGGATGGTCGAGTTGCAGAATTCTCCTGCCTTCAAGAACGATCTGCCGCGGGTAATTAGGCCGGACCTCCTGATTACGGAGGATGGGGTGAGCGTGACTGAATTGGATTCCGTTCCTGGCGGGATAGGCCTTACCGCCTGGCTGAACCAGACGTATAGCGCGCTTGAGGATCCAGTGATTGGCGGGGCTGGAGGTATGTTGGACGGATTCGCAAGCATATTTGGCGATGCGGTGACGGTTCACATCGTGGTTTCGGAAGAAGCTGCAACCTACCGTCCGGAAATGGAGTGGGTGGCAAGCCAACTGGGCTCCGCACGGTTCAGGCTCCAAACAGCGGCTTTTCATGAACCATCTAAGGGCGATGCAGTCTACCGTTTTTTCGAACTCTTTGATCTCGAGAACATAGCAGGCGCTGCGAGGTTATTTGAGCTGGCGGCGGAGAGATTCATCCAGCTCACCCCTCCACCTAAGCCTTTCTTTGAGGAGAAAATGCTTTTTGCGCTGCTGTGGAACAGGAACCTCCACAGTTTTTGGCGACAGGAGTTGGGGGAGCGGTTTTTTCAGAGGATGCTGAGGATGGTTCCGTACACTTGGGTCGTGGATCCCTCGCCTTTGCCCCCGCAGGCTGCGATTCCAGAGCTGAGCCTTACCGACTGGAATCAGCTCAAGGACCTATCACAAAAGGACCGCGAGTTAATTCTCAAGGTGTCCGGATTTTCTCCACACGCCTGGGGTGCCCGGGGTGTTTATCTCGGCAACGATCTTTCTCAAGCCGATTGGGCGGCGGCGGTGAATGATGCAATAGCACGATTTGGCCGGTCCCCCTATGTTCTGCAACGCTACCACAAGCCCTCGCGAGTGGATGCGTCCTGGTATGATCGCGGAACTGAGCGCGTGGAAACAATGCAAGGCCGGGTCCGGCTGTGTCCGTATTATTTTGTGCATGGGGAATCCGACGCTGCGCGTGCCACCCTGGGCGGAGTCTTAGCCACGATTTGCCCCGCTGACAAAAAGATCATCCACGGGATGTCCGAAGCCATTTTCGCACCCTGTTGCCAATGAGTTCGTTTCGGGGAGCCTTTGTTTTTACTGGCTGTATTGGCGATTTACTTCATGCTGAGTTTTCGTGAATGAACTTATCTCACTGGGCTTCAGTGGATCTGGTCTGAGGTGAACCAAGTCCACCTAGTTCCTCAAGGCGGAGGGGACTTGCATCAAACACAGGAACTATCTTCGGATTGCTCGGATGCCGCTGATGTACTGGCAGATCGCCTCGGTGGAGGTTGCCACCGACTCTGAACGGTGAAAAAATTGAGTAATCAGCTCAGGAGATGTGGGCGTTCGTTGAAGGTTTTCAGGACGAACTCCCCGAAAATAGTGTTTGCCCAGGCGAACCAGGAACGGGTGAACCGCTTGGGATCATCTTTATGGAAAGCCTCGTGCATGAAGCCCGTACCTGCATGTGTCTTTTGCAGAATGGTCAGGCATTCGAGAATCTCGCGGTCGTTCAGGCTGGTCAGACCCTGCATAATGATCCCCAGAGGCCAGATCATATCAATCCCGACGTGCGGGCCGCCCAGTCCGCTGGCTGCTTTGCCGATGCAGTAATAAGGATTGCTCTTTGATAGGAGGAACCGCCGCGTGTTCTGGTAAGTGCGGTCTTTGGATTTGACCGCGCCCAGATAAGGCAGTGAAAGGAGACTGGGGATGTTGCCGTCGTCCGTGCAGTAATAGTTGCCATACGCGTCAACCTCAAAGGCAAAGATCTTGCCACCGTTGGGATGGTTCACCACGGCATATTTGCGCAATGCCCGGTCTACCTCGTCCGCCAATGCGCGGCATTGGCGCGCAACCTCGGGATCCCGGTGAATAACCTCCACCATTTCCGCAGCTTGCCGCAGGCTGACTACGGCGAAAAAATTTGACGGAATAAGGAACGGAAACACCGTGGCGTCGTCACTGGGACGGAAGATGGAATAGATAAGGCCTACAGGCTGGGCGGGATTCCCGTAGCCGCGTCCAGCGACGGTATCGGTCTGGATTTCTGTGCGGCGCATAAAGCGGTAGGGGCCATTGCCCGTTTTGCGCTGCTGCTCACGGAAGGTTTGAAGGGTGAGCGTGATGGCTTTGCGCCAGGCTTCGTCGAAAGGGGCGGTGTCGCCCGTATTCTTCCAGTAACGGTAGGCGAGGCGAATCGGGTAGCACAGGGAGTCGATTTCCCACTTACGCTCGTGCACCCCGGGTTTCATCAGGGTATTGTCGCTCTTCCATTCGCTAACCTTGTTTTCGTCCTTATAGAATGCATTGGCGTAGGGGTCCTTGAGGATGCAAAGGGTTTGGCGATTGATCACGCCCGCAATTAACTGACGCAGAGGGAGATCATCCTGCATCAGGGTAAGATAGGGCCAAACTTGGGCTGAACTGTCGCGCAGCCACATGGCGTCAATATCGCCGGTGATGACGTAGGTGTCCGGGCGGCCATCGATCATTTCGAATTCGACAGTCGTGTCGAGGGTGTTTGGGAAGCAGTTTTCGAACATCCATGCCAACTCCTTATTGGCAATCGATGACTTCACCTGCTTGATGGTGCGCTCCACTGCGGCACTTTTAAAATTGCGTTTGCTTTCGGCAACGCGGACCCCGGGAAAAGTTTTGGTCTCGGCGGTGGCGCTTGCAGCGCCCAGCGCCAAGCCGGAGACCACAACAGAAGTGTTAATAAGGAATTCTCTGCGGTTCATAGGCATAGGTTATCAAGTTTCTGCAGTGCGAAAGCGTAAGCGCCAATAGCGACAGCTTCACTTGTGCCGAGACGGGAGATCCCGACACCGATGCGTGGCACGGGGTCGTACTTCACCTTGCGCCGGGTTCCGGGCACAGTGATCTTCAAGGCGGAATTCATGAGAAAGGCTTTGCGCTCGTTGACCGATTCGAGATTAAAGGCCTTGGCGGTGAGGCGTGGGAATCGGCTGCCATCCGGCGCGGTGTAGGTGCTGTTCATTTCCTTCATGAGTGCGGGAAGGAACAATGGGGCGGCCCCGGAAATTCCGCCCCCAATGACAGCCAGACCATCCACGAGCGTTAGCGCTTGTGCCAAGGCATCGCCGACGACCAGTCCGAGCCGCCGAAACGCTTCTCGTGCGGCCTTCTTGCTGCCAGGGTGCTTGCCCAAGGCGATTTGGGAGATGGCCTTGGGGTCGGGAGATTGTTCGAATGGGATCCCCGCCACGGAGGCATAAGAACGCCGGATGGCGCGGATGCTGGCACCTTCCTCCGCGTTCATGGCGGGATCCAATTTGTTGTGAAGCAGCCAGATTTCAGCGCCCAGAGAATTGTCACCCAGGAAAAGCCGGCCTTCGCGGACGATGCCGGCACCGAACCCAGTCCCCAAAGTGACGCCGAACAGATTCTTGTAGCGTTTCGGATTGCCTGCCTGTTGCAGTAGGTTGTTGACGTGCGGCAGCAGACCTGCAATGGCTTCCCCGTAAGTAAATAGATCCCCGTCATTGTTGATGAAGACGGGCACCCCGAATTTCTGGCGCAGCATCGGCCCTAAAGCCACGCCGCCTCGGAAGCCGGGGAGGTTGCCGAGATCGCCAATGATGCCATTGGGGAAATCAGCAGGGCCCGGGAAGGCAAAACTAATAGCGACTGGGTCGGCGGGGCACTGTGCGCGCACCTGGCTGAATCCCTCGACGATGTTCTTAAGGCAGAGCCCCAGGTCGTGGCCATTGGCGGGCATGCTAATGCCTTGAACCGCCGGTTTTGCGCCGCGGACAGCTGAGAAGCGGAAATTGGTGCCCCCGGCGTCTAGCGTGAGGACGATACGGCGATCTGATTGAACGGTGGCCATAGAACGTCTAGGCGGCTGCGTCCTTTCGGCCGATGCGGTGGCCCTTGGCACCGTAGAAGGCGACATAGGCGTAGGCGATCAGCGGCACGATGAACGAGATTTGGAGGTTCTTTGTCAGGTCAGCCACCAGACCCTGGAGGGGCGGCAGTAACGCGCCACCGAGAATGGCCATGACGAGCAGTGAGGAGGCTTGGCTCTTGTAAATGCCGACACCTTCAATCGCAAGGGAGAAGGTGTTTGACCAGCCAATCGAGGTGAAGAGGCCGACGGCAACGACGCACCACATGGCCGTTTTTCCGCCCACCAGGACGGCCGTCAGGAGCAGCACCACCACGCACGTCGAGAATATCATCAGCGTTCGACCGGCCTGGGATTTGCCGAATTGGAAGAGCAGCCAACAGAGCGCGAGGAAGGGAAGGTAGTTCTTGAACATCGCCCAATTCTGCACAAATCGCTCCTGCCAGGCCGCGAACACGCCTGTCTCCGAACCACCGCGGAGAGCATCCAACGGCGCGCTTTGGGCCACCCAGAGGAGCAGGTAAGCCAAGAGGGGGATCACAACCAGGGAGATCTGTTTGTTAAGCTTTTTCATGTCACTCAATTCCACCGCACCCATAAACCGGCCGATCATTAGTCCGCCCCAATAGAGGGACACATACTTGCTGGCCTCAACCTCCGTCAGGGCCGCCACGGTGGATTGTCCCAGGAAATTGATAATTGCACTGCCAACGGCTACCTCCCCGCCGACATACATAAAGATAGCAACGATCCCGAGCACGACATGGGGATACTTGAGAGCGCCGGCGCCGCGCTCAATTTTACCTTCGCCGATATGCGGCAGCTTGATGAAGAAAAAGACGATGGCCAGGAGGACGAACACGATGCAGAAGGCCAAATAGGGCACCTTGACCGAATCGGCCCCGTGAGCTCCGGTGCGAGAGAAGTATTGGAAAATAAGCCAGCCGCCAATGAGCGGTCCGATGGTTGTGCCGATGGAGTTGAACCCTTGCGCCAGGTTCAGCCGGCTGGAGGCTGTCCTCTCCGGGCCCAGAATTGTGACGTAGGGATTGGCGGCAATCTGGAGCATGGCAAAGCCGAGTCCGACGACGAACAGTGCCACCAGGAACATGGGGTACGAAGTGGCGGTGGCGGCGGGCCAGAAGAGGGCGCTGCCCGTGGCCGAGATCAGCAAGCCAATTACGACACCATTCTTGTAACCGATCTTCGCAATCGGATCCCCAGTGGTGGCTGAGACTATAAAGTAGAGCAGGGAGCCGATGAAGTACGCCCCAAAGAAGGCGAATTGGACCAGCATAGCTTCGAAGTAATTCAAGGTGAAAGCTTCTTTGAAGCGGGGGATCAGAATGTCGTTGAACACCGTCATAAAGCCCCAGAGGAAGAAGAGGCTGGTCATGATGGCGAACGGGCCGCGAAAGGTTTGAGCGGCACTTGTGCCGGCTGCGTTGTTCGCTGCTGGGGAGTTGATAGCTGCCATATGTGTAATCAGGTTTGGTTCCGAGATCTCGGCAAGCCCAAAACAGGGCTACGGCCCTAATTCTGCTGGGTTGTACTGCGGGTGAGAGCCTGCAAAGGCGATGGCCGCCTGGCTTCGGGTTTGTTGCCCCAATCATATTGCGGAGCTGAGGTTATGTCGAAGGCGACTTCGCCCCCTTTGACAATATCCTCGTGCACCAGGAAAGTGCGGTTGAACGGTTTACTATTCAAGGTTGCACCGCGGATGTAAGGACGCTGCGGGCCATTGTTTTCGGCCGAAATCACGAAGGTTTTGCCGTGCGGCAGGGTTAGAGTGGCACGTTTGAAGAGCGGGCTGCCGATTTCGTAGGCGGTGTCTCCCGGACACACGGGATAGAAGCCGAGAGCGCTGAAGACGTACCAGGCAGACATCTGGCCGGTATCCTCGTCGCCGCATAGGCCGTCGGGGGCGGCCTGATAGAGTTTGTTCATCACCAGGCGAACCCGGGATTGCGTCTTCCAGGGCTGGCCAACGTAGTTGTAGAGGTAGACCATGTGGTGGATGGGCTCGTTGCCGTGCGCGTACTGGCCAAGATCGAGCGCCGCCATCTCCGTCATCTCGTGGATCACGCCACCGTAGGTGCCGACTTTGAACGTGTTAGGAGAGGTGAACACCGCGTTCAGCTTCGAGACAAATGCTGGTTCCCCACCCATGAGCGAGATTAAGCCCTGGACATCATGAAAGACGCTCCAGGTCCAATGCCAGGAGCTGCCCTCGGTAAACGGCCCGCCCCACTCGGTGGGGTCGAATGGTTCGCACCAGGAGCCGTCGGCTTTACGTCCGCGCACAAAACCGGTTTTTACGTCGAACACATTGGTGTAATTCATGGCCTTCCGAAGGAACTGAATCGCGTCGGACTGACGTCCCGCCGCTTGGGCGAGGACGGCGGCGCAATAATCATCATAGGCAAATTCCAGGGTCTTAGCTGTTGCCTCATTAACCCTCGGTTCGCCTTTAACCGGTGAATAGGGGAGGTAACCCAGTGAGTTATAGAACTGGGCACCATCTCTTCCGATCGACCGGCAATGATCTGGCCCTTGATTATTGGCGTCGTGGACGATCGCTGACACCGCCTTGTCGAGGTCGAAAGTCCGGATGCCTTTGGCCCAGCCATCCGCGAGGAGCGAAAAAGCGTGATTGCCAATCATGCAATTGCGGTGCCCAGGGCTGGACCAGGAAGGCAACCACCCGCTCTGGTCGTAGGCGCTGAGCAACGCAGGGAGAAGTTCTGCGCTGATTTCGGGAAAGAGAAGGTTGTAAAGCGGATGGGCGGCTCTGAAGGTATCCCAAAACCCAGTGTCAGTATAGAGTACGCCGTCATGCACTTTGCCGTCGTAAGGGCTGAAATAGTAGGGCTTGCCTTGATCGTTATATTCGTGGAACCGATGGGGGTAGACCACGCTGCGATACAGGGCACTGTAAAATGCACGAGTCTGGTCGTGCGATCCGCCCTCCACTCGCGCTCGGCCGAGTGCCTCATTCCAGCGGTCTTCGGCGCGCTGGCGAATCATATCAAAGCCGGCGCTTCCGATCTCGTTTTCCAGGTTACGTAGCGCCTGCTCCGGACTTATGAAGGAGGAGGCAACCTTGCATTCCACCACGCCGCTCAAGCCCATGTCGAATTTCACATACGCTCCCGCATGTTGGGCTTCTAAACGCGTTTCACCTGGGTTGATTTTGTCGGGCGTCCACGTGCCTTGAGCGGAAAATGGACGGTCGAAAACGACGGCGAAATAGTTTGCGAAGTTCGGCGGCACGCCGCCTTGGTTGAAGCGGGTGATACCGATTATTCTGTTTTCTGCGGGCTCGATTTGGACCGCGGAATTGCCGGGGAAGGCGTCGAGTACGATGAAGGCATCGCCAGCCTCTTCGAACGTGAAGCGAAAACGTGCGCAGCGTTCGGAAGGTGTGACTTCGGCGGTCGCCTTCCAAGTGTCCAACCGCACACGGTAGTAGCTTGGCTGCGCCGTTTCTTCCTCGTGTCGAAACACCGAGGCGCGATCGTTCTCATTCACCACGAGCTTGCCGCTGACCGGCATGAGTGAGAAGGCCGCGTAATCGCCGATCCACGGGCTGGGTTGATGTGTCTGGCGGATGCCTCGAAGCTTGGCCTGGCGGTATTGGTAATAGAACGAATCATTCGCCGGTTGGGTGTAGGGCGCCCAGGTATTCATCGGAAAGGGTAGGGCGATCGCGGGATACTCATTGCCATGAGAGAACCCGCGGTGCGAATCCGTGCCCTGGAGAGGGTCGGCGAGGTGAACCGGCGAAAACCCCGCACCGGATGCCACGGCGCAGGCGCATAAGCAAAACAGACTATAAATTTTCAAGGGTTTTAGTTTGCTTAAGCACTATTCGCCGGTAAATAAAAAAAATTAACTGGATCAGCGGAAAAGAACGGAGGCATTCGTAATCGCGAATGCCTCCGAAACTATCAAGAAACGGGTGGAAATCAGAGCCGTTTGAGCCGATAGAACGCGGAAGCAGCGCCGATGGCCCGCACGGCTTTGTAGGTGCCGCCAGTGCCTGTGATGGCAGCCGTCACATCCGCAAAGGTACCATTTACCGTGCTGGCTTCCTGCAGGCCAAAGGCCGAGGGAGCATCGGAGGAATCCGCAGTGAATGAGATTTCCACATTGTTGCCAAGGAGGCGAATATCGGTGATCTCCGGAGCTGTGGTTGCCGCCAGTTGGACCACTCGGACGTTGTCATAAATCACGCAACCATCCGTTGAGCCAATCGAGTCGTAGGCATCGCAGAGGCCAAGCATGATATTGCCGCTGGTAAAGGCGGTGGCATTGGTCGTGGTGAAGATGACCGTGTTGTTGATCTTCAAGCTCACCAGACTACCCACCTGACTGATCTCGACGTCGGCCCACGCCGGGTTGGGAGAGCTGGAGAGATTCGCCGGCGCGCCTGCGTAAGCAAAGGGCGGGACCTTGAAAACGCCGCCAAGGGTTGAAGCATTGCGGGAGTTCAGTGATGTAGGGTTGTTATTGGTGCTCATGGGCGCGGTATAGAGAGCATAGTCTCCCAAGGCTGCGGCGTCGGTCTCCACGCCGTAGAACAATCCGTCGAAGGTTGTGCCCGCGGGTACTCCACTGGCAGAGTTGCGGAACCAGTTGGTCTTGGCACCGGAATGGTTGATGCCAAATAGGGCATACTCCGTAACAGCCGTGGCCGGAACCACCAAATACATGTCAAACCGGAGTGCGTAATTACCCGAGAAAGTCCGGCTGTTGGGATACAGATTGACCGCTGCCGCGGCTGGATCGCCATCCATCTTATTGACCTGCAGGAAGAGTCCGTGTGTGTCGGTGCCGGAATGTGGCGCCGGTGGGATCACCCCAAACGGGAAGAAACTGTAATCGTAGGCAAACTGGACCAGGTAATCGGCATCCGAAGAGTTGGTGGAGGCGTAACGAAGGGTCCAGTTGGCAGAACTGTCACTGTTGAAACTGTCGGAGAAGAGGACCGTCTCCGCTGGTAATTCGTCATCGACGATGGTAGCCGTTGCAGAGGGGCTGTTGGTGCCGGCAACGTATCCCGGCCCTGCCGCCACGCTGCAGATAATGGTCTGATCGCCCTGGAGCAGGTGGTCGTCCACGGGGTTGACGTCGAATTCCGCGTTGACCGCGCCATAGTCTACCCAGACGGGACTGCTGGCCGAGTGGCGCGAGGGAGCAGCCGTGCCTCCATAGCTGATGTTGACATTCAGGCTGGTGTTGAGTTCGCCCCGGCGGGTCAACCGAAACCGGACTCGATCCTGCGGGAGTCGTTCATACATTGAGGATTGAACGACTGCGACATCGACGGCGGGCGTGTCATTATCCGCAATGGTAATAGTGGCCGTGCCGGCCCCGATGTAATTGGTTCCCTCCAGCACGCTCAGCACGACGGTTTCAGCGAACTCGGAAACAGTGTCATTGATGGGGGTGAGGGTAATCACGGCTTCGGTGGCCGAATTCGCGAACGTAACTGAACCAGGCAGCGTAGCATAGTCCTGGCCGTTTATTGCCGTGCCGCTAAGGCTGTAGTAAACGGTTACCGCGGGGCCGGGCTCGGTGCGAGTGATGGTGAAGGTGCCGGTGGTCGGCCCGGTTTCGGAGGCCTCGGGTACCGTAGCAGTTACGGAGACGACGCTCGGGAAATTGGTGATCCGTACGTTATCAAAAAGGGCAAACAAGAGGTTGGTTGCCATTGGATCGGTCGATGCGTTGCCATTGATGTCGTAGCAATTAAATAGGATATTGGCGCCTCCCAGCGTGCCATTGGTGGTTGCGTCAATCGTGGCGATCAACACTCCGTCAATGCGGTAACTAATGATGTTGGCCACCTTTTTCAGCGATACGTCACGCCATTTGAATGCGACGACTCCGTTGGGGGTTCGGATCGGTGTCTGGGAGGGATAGAGATTAGTCTGAGCCTGGGGAGGAGCCACATTTCCAAGAAAATTTGTGGCATAATACGGTGCGATGTTGTCGCGTGAACCAGCTGCGTAGACACCGCTGTTGTCTTGCAGCCCCGTGTAGCGGAGAGGTGAGTAGACCCGATAATCGGCCACGGTGTTGCCATCCGTGGAGGCTCCGATGAAAATACTATCAATGACGCCGCTGACCGGCATGGCACGTTGGGCTACAGCGCCAGCCGTGCCAAAGCCGGCTCCGCCAATGTAAGTAGCAGTGTTGCCGCTGGCCACGGGTATGTAATTCATCCACATGTCAAAGCGCATCTCAAAATTCTCGGTGATCCAGAAATTGAGCGGGGAAACGCTAAGGCCATAACCTGCTAAGACGCCATCCTGGGTCAACGGATTTACGTTCGCCTGCAGTTTTAATCCACGGGTGCCGCTGCCGGTGGAATGCGGTGCCTGAGGAATGCCCACGGTGCTGTAATCGAAAAACAGGTCAGCGAAGTTATCACCATAGCCGAGGTTTATGACCCAGTTGGAGGTGTCATTCACTTCAAAATTCTGGGAATAGACCTCCGTTTGAGCGGTGGCGATCCCGCTGCCAGCGAACCAGATGCTGGCGCCGGCAAGCAGGCACAGGAATTGAGCATGAAATAGTTTCATAGTTGGCGCGAATGGTTGCTTTATTTTGACGATAATCCAGCATAGTGACCCAAGCGGATTTCGAACAAGCAAACAATTCTTTGCGCAGCCGCGCATGAGCAAAGCGGCGCAGCCGGGGCGTGGCTAAAGTCGCTTTACACTTTTAATGGTTGTTTTTATGTTCCGCCAGCCGGTGGGAGACAACGAAGCCACGGCAAACCTGCGGTATCTCCGCAACAGTGTTGAGCAACTTTTTGATTTCATGAAGCGGACGCCATTATTTTCCGCGCACCAGGAACTGGGTGCGAAGTTGATTGAATTCGGTGGCTGGGAAATGCCGGTCTACTATTCGAGCATTGTGGATGAGCACCAGGCCGTTCGGCTCAGGGCTGGGCTCTTCGACATCTCGCACATGGGAGAAGTGGTCCTCCACGGGCAGGGCGCACTCGAGTTCTTGAATGCAGTCCTGACGAACGACTTGCGAAAACTGGCGGTGGGGCAGGGGCAATATACCCTGATGTGCAACCCCGTGGGCGGAGTAGTCGATGATCTTTATGCCTACCGGATCGGGATAGAAGATTACCTCTTGGTGATCAATGCGTCGCGCATTGAGGTGGATTTTGCGTGGCTTTTGGCGCGAAAACGTCTTTTCGGCGGGGCGGTCACGTTCGAAATGGAGAATGCTTCCGACCGATATGCCGCTTTGGCATTGCAGGGCCCCCAATCGGCGGCGATTATCGATCGTTGTTACCCTCAGGCCTCGGTGGACGGCACGCAAGTAAGCCGTCCTTCGGAGCTCAGGAAGAACCAGCTAGGGTGCTTTGGCGCCGGCAGGAAGCAGGTTTTGATTGGCCGTACTGGCTATACCGGCGAGGATGGCTTTGAGTTGATCCTCGAGTCGGAGGACGCTGAATCGGCGTGGAAACGTCTGGTGGAGGTGGGTGCGCAGGACGGTCTGAAACCGGCCGGTTTGGGCGCGCGAGACACCTTGCGAACCGAGGTTTGTTATCCCCTGTATGGCCACGAACTTAATGAGGAGACCACCCCGATCGAAGCCGGGCTGGGTTTCTTTGTCGCTCTTGATAAGGGAGATTTTGTGGGGCGCGATGTCTTGATCCGCCAGAAAGCTGAAGGCACCCGGCGGAAGCTCGTTGCATTCAAAATGACCGAACGCTCGGCGCCCCCGAGGCCGCATTACCCGATGTGGAGCCCAGGACCAGACGGCGCAGTCATTGGCGAGGTAACCAGTGGCACGCAGAGTCCGTCGCTCAGCCTGGGGATCGGTTTGGGCTACGTGAATGCCGCACAATCGGCTGTTGACACTCCGGTGCAAATTGAGATTCGGGGTAAGCGAGCAAACGGAGTAATAGTGACCAAACCGATCTATCGAAAAGCGAATTGACCTCTCGCCCGGTCCCTGACTCAATAGTCTTTTATGGCAAACGTTCCTCAGGATTTAAAATACGCAAAGTCACATGAATGGGTGCGGGTCTTAGGTGACCTCGCCACGGTGGGAATCACGGACCACGCTCAGCACGAATTGACCGACGTGGTGTTCGTTGAACTGCCGGAGCAGGGGCGGGAAATCAAACAGGGGGAAGCATGCGCTGTGGTCGAATCCGTAAAGACCGCGAGCGACATCTACTCGCCGGTTTCCGGGGAAATAACGGAAATCAATGCCGAGGTTGGAAGCAACCCCGCTTTGGTAAACAGTGAGCCCTATGCCGGTGGTTGGCTTTTCAAAGTGAAACTGCTCAATGCCGCGGAATTGGAGCCTTTGCTTAGCCCGGAGCAATACAAGGCGCAAATATCCGGTACCTGACGCGGAGTTTATTTCGTGCGCCGTTTGAAAAACCGGCGAATCTCCTGCATGATATAGTTGTGAAACCTAAAAGGGTCCGTCTTTTCATAAAACCCTATTGTGGTTGGTGTCATAAAGCCATGCGGTGGCTCGACAACCACCAAATTGGCTATGAGACCGTTGATGTGATTGCCGACGAAACTGCCTATGATGAGATGATTCGGCTTTCCGGGCAGGAGTTGGCGCCCGTTATCGATGTGGACGGCCGAATTCTGGCCGATTTTGGCCCTGACCAACTGGCTGAATTCTGGAAGAAACTCCCCTATGCCCGTATTGAAACCCGCTGAGCCAGCGAGTCGTCCGCGACTGCCCGAATGGCTGCGGATTCGCTTGCCTACCACAGATTCCTTTGCACACACCCGGTCGTTACTAGATGAGCTAAAGTTGCACACGGTGTGCCAGAGTGCTAAATGCCCCAACCACTGGGAATGTTGGAGTCAGGGCACGGCGACCTTCATGATTGGCGGTGACCGGTGCACACGGGCTTGTGGTTTCTGTGCCGTTAGCACCGCCAAGCCAATGCCGCTGGAAGAGGATGAACCGGCTCGGGTGGCGGAAGCGACTCGCCGAATGCGGCTCAAGCACGTGGTGATCACCGCGGTGGCGCGTGATGATCTTGCAGACGGTGGCGCGGATCACTTTTGCCGGACAATCGAGGCGGTGCGGTCGCTGAATCCTCGAACGGTCATCGAGGTTTTGACGCCGGATTTCAATAATCGGGATGAATCTATCGACTTGGTGGTGTCGGCGCAGCCTCAGATCTTCAACCACAACCTTGAGACGGTTCGGCGGTTGACGCCCTCGGTTCGCTCCCGTGCCACCTACGACCGCTCGCTTCAGGTGTTGCAGAAAGTGCGGCAACGGGGCCAGGGGCGCATTTATACGAAGTCCGGTCTAATGCTCGGCTTGGGTGAGACTGAAGAGGAAGTTACGGCTGCTCTCGCGGATTTGCGGGGCGTCGGTTGCCAAATCCTGACGCTGGGCCAATACCTACAGCCTACGCTCCGGCATTTGCCGATCATCGCATACCTGACGCCCGAACAGTTCGAGGCTTATGGCGAGAGGGCAAGGCAGATGGGCTTTCTGCATGTGTCCAGCGGCCCAATGGTTCGCAGTTCGTATCATGCAGCCGATTTCTCGGCTCCTTCAGCGACCTAGGAATGAGGGATTGTTGCGAATAACGATAAAGAGGCCGGCGAGTACTGATCCGAACAGCGCGAGGGCCAGGAGGGTGGCAACGGTTTTTAGGATCCGAGCTTGTTGCAGCGCCCTGTGGGTGCGCTGTTTCTCCGACTCCATGAATAACGCAAACTCTTTGTCCGCGGAAAGGACTGCCTCAAGTTCTTCCTTGAGCCTGAGCGTCAGCCAGGCGCCACGCCGGTCCCGCCACTCGGAGGGCAGCTTGGCCAGCGTCTCAGTGTCTGGGGTGCTTAGTTCGCAGTGGACCCAAAACGGCGCCTGCTCCAGGGTCCAGAGCCGCACGAGACCATGATTGTGAGCCAATGCCTGCAATCGTTCCCAGAATTGAGGGCGGACGAGGTCAGCCAGCCCAAAGTCGGTGAAACCCTCACTATGAATGAAACCGTGGCGGCCAGAGAGGCGCAGCCCGATTGCGCCTACGATAGAGCCAGCCTCAGTCTCCGCGACCTGAAACTCCGTTACCTTCCGGGCGAGCTCCGCAGCCGGGAACCCCATGAGGGTCCAGAGGTCCATCAGTTGGGGCATATCCTCCAACGTGGCACGTCGAACGCGAATTCTGGGCGGCAGCATTGCCTGAGACTTTAAAAACTTGGTGTGGGAAATCAACGGCAAATCGGGTAAGAGTTTAATAAAGCAAGCGAGAGAAAGACTATGAATCACTATATTCCAGACCTGACGAAGTGGTTGATCGCAGCCAGTATGGCGACAGTTGTGCTTTTGGCAGACGTCACCAATACCATGGCAGCAGCTGAGCCCGTGGATCCAGAGGACCCATACCTCTGGCTGGAGGATGTTACGGGAGACCGGGCTATTGGGTGGGTAAAGCAACAAAACGCGAAGACCACGGCCGAGTTGGAGGCTCTTCCGGAGTTTGAGCCGATCCGAAAGCGGTTGTTGGCCATTCTTGATTCCAAGGAGAAGATCCCGTATGTCAGTAAACACGGACGCTGGTTCTACAATTTTTGGCGAGATGAGAACCACGTGCGTGGAGTTTGGCGGCGCACGACGTTGGAAGAGTACAAAAAACCCAATCCCACCTGGGAGACCGTTCTGGATATCGACCAACTCGCGGCCGGGGAGAATGAAAACTGGGTATGGAAAGGGTATGAGGTGCTCTACCCGACCTACGACCGGTGCCTGATCTCGCTGTCCCGGGGGGGCGCCGACGCCACGGTGATACGGGAGTTTGACCTGGGACGAAAGGAGTTTGTTCTGGATGGCTTTTCGCTTGCCGAATCCAAAAGCAATGTTGCGTGGCGCAACCGGGACACGTTGTATGTGGGGACTGATTTTGGCCTCGGTTCGCTGACGACGTCCGGTTATCCGCGAGTCATCAAGGAATGGCGGCGAGGCACCCCTCTTGCCAGCGCTAAGACAGTTTTCGAAGGTCAGAATGGGGATGTGGCCGTGGATCCCAGCGTGGTGCACAAGAATGGGATTACGTATGAATTCATCCGGCGCGGAGTGACTTTTTTCACGAGTGAACAATTTGTGCGCCGTGGCGACCGGTGGGTCCAGATCGAAAAGCCAGCGGATGCGTTGGTGGGGACGTTTGGTGAGCAACTTCTGTTGCGTTTGCGGTCCGATTGGACCGTGAACGGGAAGACCTTTGCGGCTGGATCTTACCTGGCTGCCGATTTTAACCGTTACCTGGACGGCGAACGCGACTTGGCAGCACTGTTCACACCTACAGAACGAAAGAGCCTGGCGAGTGTCTCCAGCACCAAGAATTACCTCATTCTCACCGAGTTGGACAACGTACGGAATCAGCTCCATGCGCTCAAGCGTGACAGCGGCAGGTGGGTTCGTAGCGCCCTGGAAACTCCCGAATTTGGCAGCGTCAGCATCGGCGCCATTGACGATGAGGAATCCGATGATTACTTCCTGACTGTGGCGGATTTCGTAACCCCAACAACTCTATACTTCGGCGCGGTGGGCAGCGAGAAACGTGAGAAACTGAAGGCTCTGCCGGCGTTTTTCAATGCGGACCACCTCGAGGTAACACAGCATGAAGCCACATCCCGGGACGGAACCAGGGTTCCCTATTTCCAGGTTTCGCAACGTGGGTTGGAATTGAACGGAAAGAACCCGACCTTGCTATATGGTTACGGCGGTTTCGAGATTTCACTACTGCCGAGCTACAACGCATCCATGGGTTCGTCTTGGCTGGAAAAGGGCGGGGTCTACGTCCTGGCAAACATTCGCGGCGGTGGGGAATTTGGTCCGCGCTGGCACACTGCGGCACGCAAGGAAAACCGGCAGCGTGCCTACGACGATTTCATCGCGATTGCAGAGCACTTGATTCAGCGCAAGGTAACCTCGAAGCGCCACCTGGGAATCCAAGGCGGGTCGAATGGCGGTTTGTTAATGGGTGTGATGTTGACCCAGCGGCCGGAGTTGTTCAAAGCCGTGGTGTGTCAGGTTCCACTGCTGGACATGAAACGGTTCAATAAACTGCTGGCGGGTGCCAGTTGGATGGATGAATACGGAAACCCGGACAAACCGGAAGAGTGGGCCTACATCAGCAAATACTCGCCCTACCAGCGCCTCGGCAAAGATCAGAAATACCCCCGCACGCTCTTCACCACTTCCACACGCGACGACCGTGTGCATCCGGGGCATGCCCGAAAAATGGTGGCGCGCATGAAGGAGCAGGGACACGACCTGCTCTATTATGAGAATATCGAAGGCGGCCACGGCGGAGCGGCCAACAACCGTCAGTCGGCCTACATGAGCGCACTGGCCTACACGTTTCTGCTCAAAGAGCTTAGGTGAACCCAGTTATAGTGATTTGCGATAGGCTTGGTACGCTTCGTGCCAGGCCTTCGCTTTGAAACTGAGGGTCGGGCGACAGAATTCCTGGTAACCCCAGGAGACAATGCGTCTGGAGAATTCGGCCGCCAGTGTCAGCTTGGTTTTCAGGCGGGGCAGGGGGACCGGTCGCCATGTGATGCCCTTGGCAGCCGAGTGATGAACGCGGCCATAGCGCTGCTCATAGTGCTCAATGCTCTCGCATTCCATCTCTGCAACCTCGACATTGCCCCAAAGACGGCTGCCGGTTTCGCGGCACGCCTCCGACATGGCCTTGAAGAAAGGCCGACGCTGTTGATCGGTCACGTAGGAAAAGTGTTCTCCGCTGTCCTGGAGCATGACGATATCCAGCCCGCTACGGCGGATCAGTTTCGCCCAAAAATCACGATATTCATCAGGTTCGTTGAACTGGAAATTCCCAAACACCCCGGTGCGATCCAGAATGAAAAACGGAGAAACCGTAACCGGAAGGTTGGCGGCAGCCTTGCATGCATTCAACAGCGCGGGGTAGAGATCATTTATGTAAGTCTCCATTTTGCCCCAGCACATGTAGATTTCGTGCGGAATGTACCATGCAAGGAACGCGGGATGGCCGGCAACCTGATCGCCCAAGGCCCTGATGTTTCCGTGGCAAAGCTCGAGTTCGTCTTTCAGATCGAGAGTTTTGTACCAGTGACCGTTGAAGCTCGTATCCAGTATTACCTTGAATTTGCGTTTGTTACATAAGTCCAGCAAAGCTCTGAGGTTGAGCACCGGATGATCCAGAATGCTCGGGGCGTTTACGAACCAAAGGAGGTCAAAACCGAGTCGCTGCTGCTCCTTCAATTCTTGCTCCCATCCAGCGGCGCCCCATTCTTTATTCTGCTGTGCCGAAGCCCACCAAAGGGTTCCTGATACCGCCGGAAGGCATTGTGGCACACGTTTAGTTGGCTGTTCAGCGGCGAGGACTCCAGCACGTCCAGTGAGGGCTAGCCCGGCCGCTGCCTGCAGAAATTCCCTTCGCTTAAGCACCCGCCTATGCTATTCATGAGCAAGGCCGCCTGGAAGCCCCGAGTTGGCAAGCTTTCTGATGACTGTGAGGCACCCTCCAGTTGGCATTTCAAGGATTCCAGCGCAAACGAAAGAAGCGCGCGCTCGTGGAGGCGGGTTCAGTAACGATTACATTTTGATCTTGCAGAGTCCTTTCCTGAAGCGAGGGTGCCCAGAGGTTGGAGAAAATCGGGTTGGGCGAATACTCGAGTACAAAGTTTGAACCAAGGATAGGCCAGGAAAGATCCACACTGCCGCTGGTGGCTGAGGGTTTGATTCTGAGTTTGGGCCGAACCGGGTAGATCAGTTCAACCCTAACCGTGCCTTGAACACGCAATACCAGGTGACCGCCGGCGGACTGATATTGGTGGGGAGTCGCGAGCGTGATGTTTTGGCCGTTCAGCCGCACTTGTGGCTGATTCGTGAAGCCATTCACCAGCAGGCTGACCGGATTGCTCGACCAATTCATGACCGTGAATGACACGCCGCCGGCATGCTCTGAGATTTCACTCAGTGCACCTGGCGCAAAAAGCCGCAAGCCATGTTCACGGAACGAATAGAACTCAAACGGGGCGGTCTGGTCGTAAAAGCGCAACGCAACCGGTTGGAGGGTTCCGGGGTTTATTGCCGGTCCCGCAGATACCTGGGCACGCAGCAGGAAGAAGTCTGGCAACAACCCAAGACGTTCGCTGTCGGAAAGGGGAAAGGACTGTTGAATACCGCTTGCGGCAATCCCGTCTGCGATTTGGCGCCATGGGCCGCTGGGATCGTGGCGATGAAAACGATTCAGCGCGTCAGCATAGACCAAGCCGCACCACTGCACAGGAACACCGAACCACGAACCTGTCCACGTAGTTGCCCCAAACACCGGAATCGTCGCATAGGTTCCGACGGCGCCTTCCGCGGGTGGCGTTAAGTAGACAAATGGAACGCCTGTCCAAGCCCAATACCGCGCTTGCTCCAGGAAGTCCAGATTGCCGGTCAACTCGTAACCAAGGGTGTAGCACCGCAGTAGTTTCGCGGACGCCAGGATGTCGGGTGTATGGAGGGGCACTTCCCAGGTTTGCGCGCCCCGAGGCACAGTGTTGCGAAACTTGTTCATTGTCCGCAAGTATGTCAGTGCGGTCTCAATCAATCTGGAATCCCCCGCAAACACGACGTTTTCCAGTAAGCTTTGGAGATACGTAGCCGTGAGACCGTTGGCATCCGGTGCATAATGGGTCCTTCCGTAATCAACACCGCCCGGGCTAGGCTGGTAAAGCACGGTGCCATCGGGTTGGAAACGCGACAGCAACGCTTGGGCGTTGGCCTGAGCAGTAAACGTATTCGTCAATGCCTGGTTGTAAATCAATGATGGCAGTGGGTAAGTTACATGCGCGATCTGGTAATCATTGTAATGGTGCACTCCCGGAACCTGCTGGATTGCCGCGTTTGCAGTCATCAGCAAGCGGGTCCGCAAGGTTGCATCAGTGGTGCGTTCCGCCAGCCAACGCAACCAAACCGGCGCATCAGACGCAGGTTGCAAATTGAATCCCGGCCAATACGCGTGGCGGAACCAGGAGTTGCTGTGAATCTGGGAATCAAGCCAACCCCGGGCTGTCAGGTTGATGTAATCGTCGAACGACTGCACCCACGTCGGCATCGGTGGCAGCGGCCGCAAGGAGACATACTGTTGCACGGCGGGCACGACTGAAGCTCCGATGCCACCCAACAGGGTAGCGCGAACGATTACCGCCTGGTTAGACCTCACCAAAACCGGGCCGTAGGGAAGGAGGTTTCCTTCCTGCCGGTCCTGGCCTCTCGAACCGGGGAATAGCAATCCCATAATATGGCTGCCCGAGCCGTAGAGTCGATCAGGGGAATCGAACATCGCGCAGATGTCTGGACATGAATCCCACAGCAATCCTACGTATCGTTCCTGGGCCGCCACGACCATCAATGGAAACGTCACTTTCACCATATCCGGCACTTGGCGTTTTGACTCCGGACCAGTCACATCGGCCTCGGAGCTGCTGGCTTCATTTTCGAGATACTCTAAACCGCAAAAGAGCCCTTGCGTCTTGTTGGTGCCGAACGTGCCCAAACCTGCGAGCAACGTAAACATGGGGAAATAGACCACCGACCGATCCTGATTGACTGAGAAGCGTGATTCGACGTGGATGGCATTATTGTGGGTGGGAGCAAAGATCTGCTCCAACAGCCAGCTGCCCCCGTCCGGATCTTGGAACTCCGCCGCCACCCGCAGGCCTTCACCAGCCCGGGAAACGGTCGCCGGGTTGGTTTCCGAGTGGGTCAACGGAAGCCATCGTGCCGCATTCCCAACCAGGTAACCCAGCATGGGCGTGGTATGCCCGACGGCCATCACTTGGCCGGCCGCCTTGAGTTCGAAGGCTCCCAGTCGATGGCGGTCGTGAGACACCACGAGGTCTCCAGACTGTACCGTGAGTGAATCCTGACCGATGGCGGGCGGTGTCGGCACCGGCCAGAGCGGCGGTTGTAGCAGGGTGCGTTCAGTAAACCAGAGACGTTCCACCACGCAGACGCCATTGTCTCCCGGGGGGTCAAAGCGCAAATGCCACCCGGCACCAAGCGACGGCATGGGCACGCGTACCTCTTGCCAGTCTCCTGGGGGCACAAAAAACTTCACAGACGCGGCTTCTGTTGGGTGATCCGCAAAATAGAAAACCTGGGCGCTGCCGCCGGTTTCGGATTTTAACCGAAGGTGCAGCCACAGCAGCCTATCGGCGGGGTAATCACGAGGGGGGCCGCTCATATAGGGATCTCGGCCCGCAATCTGGATCCGTAACCCTTCTGCAGCCGGCGTGAGGCTGGCAATGTCGTGGTCGGGATTCCAACTCGCGGCGTCCGGCAGCGTCCTAAAGTCAAACTCCGGAAATGCGCTGCGAGCTTCAAACACCAGCGATGCGTAAACTGCTTTGCCCGAAATTCCCGGCGGATCTAGTCGAATGCGATAGTTTGCACCCAGCGTGGGGAGACTCACGCGAACCGTTACCCAATGTTGAGCAGCGACCGCAAAGCGCACTGAATTGGCTTCCGTGGCAGTGGTATCGAAATAGAACAGTTGGCCTGTCCCGGCTTCATCTGAAAAGAGCCGCAACCGTGCCCAAAGGGGGGTGGCCGTCGGGTAATCACGTTGGGGGCCAATGAAGAAAGGATCGGAACCGCTGATTTGAGCTACGAGCCCGGTCGATGTGGTTTGCAGGGAGGAAATGTCATGGGCCGCCAGCCAGCCCTGCGAATCGGTTGGGTTGGTGAAGTCAAACGATGGTAACGCGGAGTTGGTGATTTGTGCACTCGCAATGGTCCCGCCAAAGCCAACTAGTGTTAGCCAAAGCCCGAGGACCAATGCCAGTGCAGAGTTCTCAGCAATTGCCAGGGGGTTGCGGGTAGAAACCATGGACTTAGAATAGGGTACGGGGCGAGAAAATCAATTCGGCGCTTTGCGTTTTAGAACCTCTGCAGGACTGTTGGTCCAGCAATATCCAACCAGCCAATAACAATCGTCGGCGGTTGGGGAAGACCAACGCTTGCGCGGCTTGGAGGTGATTAAAGCTCATGAGAAAAGGGGCCATCGCACGCGCCAGGGAATGGGCAAAGAAATCTCTTGTGTTGTCAGACTTTGAGACGTATACATGCCCCATAAGCCTATGAAACTTCCTCACTCAGTCGGAGGTCTGTCTTTTTCCACTCTTATACTAACCAGCACGCTGCTGATTTCTGTGTCAGCGCCTGGCGCCTTCGTGCAAAACCCGAGCTTCGAGTCCAACTATAATCCAACGTGGCCGCATTACCTGCAACCGCCATTCGGTTCGGGCATAGACAGTTGGACCGCCACCGGTAACTGTGGGGTGGATGATCGCTCATTCGATGTCAACAGCGCCTTCCACGACAACGGAAAGACGCCGGATCGGGATCGGGTGGGCTTCACCCAGCAAAATGGTGATCTCAGCCAGGAGATCTTCGGGTTGATCCCAGGGGCTACGTACTGGATCCAGTTCTATTACAACACTCGAGGTAATGTGCAGAGTGGTAACTGCGATATTACCACCCGCTTTGCAGGCGTGGATTTGGACACCATCGCTGGTGTGCAACGAGTGGAAGCTTCGGGCAGCGCCACGCTTCCTTTCCCTGGCCGCAGTGTGCCGTTTATGGCGCAGAGTGATTCGGGTACGTTGACTTTTCACTTTGTTACTGAAGGGGATCGATCGTCAGTCATTGACGCGGTAACTATCGTTGAGAGGGGGCCGGATGACGTCGTGATCATGAACCCCAGCTTTGAAGCCAGCGGAATCTTGCCGGCGGTTGGTGCGGTCCCGATTCTGGCCGGATGGGCTGGAACGGGCGTTGTAGGTGTTGACACCGCTGGCGGCGCGTATGCCGACAACGGACTAATACCCGACCAGGACTTGGTGGGCTTTATCGAAGGTCCGGGAGCCCTGGAACAGACCATCAAGAACCTGGTGCCTAACACCCAATACACACTGGCTTTTGCTTATAATGCCCGGGTTGGTAACCTCCCGCATCTGCGGGTTAGCGCGGGGACGGCCACGATCTTCGAAGCCGATGTCACAGCTGTGGGCGGTGCCGGGGTGTATCACACGAACGTGACCACTTTCACCGCCACCTCGGATACCCTGGCGCTGAAGTTGGAACAAACCAAGGTCGGAACGGACGCACTGTTCTTCGACAACGTACGTTTGTTGGGACAAACTGCCACGGTGCTCCCGCCGGTCCAGATCGCCCCTAGCCGTTCTGAACTGGCTCCAGGGCAGTCCGTGACTATCTCAGTCAAGGTGCCGGAAGAAAAAATTGCCCTAGGGGATGCCGACCTGAGGCTCGCCTCCAGCGATACCAACATTGTTCGCCTGCTGGGCGCGGCTCCTGATGGTGGCGTCACGCTCCATTACATCAAGAATGGCGCGACCGCACAAACTTTGGAAGCCATTGCCATTGAACGGGGCACAGCCAGCGTGAACGTGACTGAGTCCGCCGGGCTGATCGTGACCAACAGTGTTCTGATTCAGGTCGTGGAATCGTTCGTTCGCAATCCGAGTTTCGAAGCGGAGAAGGCCCCCGGAGGGATCGGGGTAGGTTCGATTCTCGCCTGGAGCAGCACCGGGACTGCGGGGATCAACACGATTGACCAACCTTTTGCCGGCGGCAGTGGAACGATTCCAGACCGCCAGCAAGTCGCCTTTGTCCAGGGTGTCGGCGCGATCTCTCAGAATGTTACCGGCTTGACGCCTGGGGGCACCTATTGGCTTCAGTTCCGTTACTCTCTTCGCGAGATCGTCGACCCCGCGGGACCAGCCTTGGATCTCACCGTTAAACTGGGCGAAGCCACCGTGGTGAATATTCCGAACGTCATCCCCCTCTCTCAAGCCGGTCTCTCCGCCTATTACGCTACCAACGTGGTCTTCGCGCCGACTGAGGTTGCAGGTGCGCTGCAATTCATAACCACGAATGTGAAGGGCGACGCCACACTGCTTCTCGACGCGGTGACCATTGTGCGTCGGAGCGCGGAAGACATTGTGCTCCAGAACCCGAGCTTCGAGGCCAGTGGCGGCATGGAACTGTACGTGAATGGGCCAATGGCCGGCTGGACCTTTACCGCTGCTGGTCACGGCACGGACTTCGATGGGCCATTTGCCGACAATGGCATCGTGCCGGATCAGGATCAGGCGCTGTTCCTGCAGGGTGGCGATAGCGTGGAGCAAACGGTCAGTGGGTTGAACATTAGTCAGCAATACACACTGGTTTACTCGGTAAACACACGTGGGTGCTGCCCTGACTCATCCGTCACGACACATTATCTTGCCCAAATCGGCATCCCGGGCGCCCCGGCTACCGTTTTGGAGGAGGATCTGGGCGTTGTCGGCCCTGACCGACTCTACAACCGCCGGGCGGTTGTTTTTACTGCTGACTGGACGGACCAAGTCATTCGTTTCCAGCATGTTCCTCCGGGAGACAGAACTCTGCTTCTGGACGACATCAGACTGGTGGTTGGTGCCGTGGGAGATGCCCCGGTGCTGTCGATGGTCGCCCAATTGGACGGTTCGGCCAGGATCAGTTGGCCGTCAAGTGCCGTGGGTTACCAGCCGCAATCGGCTCCGAGCCTAGATGGTCCCTGGATTAACGACCCGGCAGCCGTTTCTGTGGAAGGCAACCAGAAGTCAATCAAAGTGCAGCCGAATTCAGCAGCCCGGTTTTATCGCCTGTCTCTCTGAGCGTAAACCGCTGCCCAGTGGGCTGCGATCCAGGATGTTATTATTGAGCCTGTGAGTTGGTTCGCCGACCGGCCCCCAGGTCGTTGAAAGCAGGTGGTATGTGGGATGTGCCGTCAGAGGTTGCCCCATCATCCAGGGGAAACCCCGGGGTGAGGTTTCTGTGTTTTCCCGGGTGTTGTAATCCGTCATTTGTGCTAAGTTAAAGCCTGCTGATTATGACCAGATTAATGAGTTCAAAGGACCGGACAGAGATTGAGTCGGTCAAGAAGGAACTGTTCAGAGCAGGAATCCCGGCGGAAATCCGCAGTAACCCTCTTGCTGAAGCTCTCCGTGTCACCCGCCTCGAGTTGTGGGTACAGAACGAACGTGATTTCTTTAACGCCTCCAAGGTCTATGCAGGGCTCCAGGCGCGTGGCAACGGGAAGTCCAAACCGTCCCCGGCGCCTGCACCAGGGGAGAACCCGGCGGGTTTCATTGAAGTCGCTGATCCTGACGAAGAGACGAGCGCTTTGCCGGTGCGAGCCGTGAGCCGCGGCGGCCAGAAGACGGCGACCGAATCTCCCAGCGGAGAACTCGAAGAGGCCAGTTCCTTGCTCGAGCAGGAAATCGAACAGATGCTCGAGCGGGAAGGGGAGTTGGCCAGCACGTGTGCCTCTCTACGTGGCCAGGTCAATGGACTCAGTGAGAAACTGGAGCGGGCTGAAGCAGAACTGGATCGTGCGGTGGAAACCCGGTTGGCGACAGAAAAGGAGCAGGCGGCGGAGGTCTCAGGCCTGCAAACTGCTTTGGAACGCGAGCGGGCTCAAAGGGTGCGAGCCGAAGAACTACTCGAGCGGGAACGCCGCGAAATAGCGCAACAGATGAAGGCGCGAGAAGAGGCCTTATTCGAGGTGCAAAAGAAGTTGGAGGCTAAGATTCAACAGTGTCAGTCCCAGCAAGCGACGGTTGTGGAATTGCGGAAGGAAATCGTGGCGCGCGAACAGCAATGGGAGGAGCACGAAAAGATCGCTGCCAAAGCCCACGCAGAAGCCGTGGCCGAGCGCGAGGCTCGCATGGCAGCGGAGGAGCGGGCAGAGCGCGCCGCAGCCGCAAAGCGCACGCTGGAGAAACAGCTTGCGGAGCAAAAGGACCTGCAGCGGCAAATGAGTGACTCCGTTGCTAGCCTCAATGCATTGCGGAGCAAGCTCCGCGCAAAGCGCGCCTCAACCATAGCCCCATCGACTTCCTAGTGAGCCATAGCTGCCATTCAAGGTAGGGCGCGCAATCCCCTGCGCGCTGCTCCGCACGACCTCCAGAACCTGGTTCAGGGCGTGAAATACTTGAACCGGTAATAACGCTGGCCGGTGGCCGATGGCGCACCTGAGGTGTTCGCGGTGAAATCGTCCTCAAACGCGCTGAGAGTGCCTGTGGCAATGACGGTTCCGCTGGCGGCGAACGTCTGCCAAGTGCCGACCGTCAGGGAATCCCGGTATTCAATCGTGTAACTAGTCCCGGCACGTGACCCAAACTCAATACGAAAGCGTCCCTGGGCGGTAAAGTAGGCCGTCTCCAACTCGAAGGAGGGTTCCCACACCGCACTCGCCATCAGCGTTGGTGGGCATTTCCCATGAGTATTCCAGAGGTCGTACAGTTCCTGTCCTTTGGAATTGGTCTTGTTCTCATCACGCAAGAACTCGACAAATTCTTTGCTGGTGCTCTGGTAATAAAGGCGCACCTCGGCCCGGGCGGCCCCGGGGGGCAGTGGGTATGAAGTGTCGTCCCAGTATTGGCCGTCCGCATAGCTATAGCCGGTTGGGGCGCCCCCGAAAGCCGCGAAGGCCGCATTGGTAAACCCTCGAGGTGGGATGCGGTTATCCGCGTAGATGCGGTTGTTGAGCACAAAATGCAGGGAAGGGCCAGGGGGCAGACCAATGGCGTTCGCGAGGTTGGTTTCCATCCCAGGATACACTTCGTAAACCTTTGCCTGGATATCGTGGGTTAACACGCCGGTGTTCGGGTCGTAAGCACCGGACTCGCCCAGCAGGGTGCTGGCGTCGTCAAAGAAACGCACATTCAGCCAGATTCGACGGCCTTCCGGGTAACCGGTTGGCAATTTGTGCCCGGTCTCGTTCGTGACGGTGACCTTCAACCGTCCGGCGGTTTCGGCGATCGAGAGGGAGGCGGCGTTGGTCAGAAGTTGGGTGGCACGATGAATCCCGGCCTCAATTGCGGAGGCATTGACTTTTCCGGGATGTAGGATGGATAGCAGGCTGGGCAGCCAGGTGCTCCCGCCCGTCATGTCATGCAATGGCAAGTTCGCGCGCAGTGGCACAGTGGGGAACTGGGAAGGATCACAACCGTGACCTGAGACGTCGCGCATGTGGCAATCCTGGCAGATGCCGACCCGACCGTCGGCCTTGTTGCCGGCGAACTGTGGTGCATAAACACCGGCCGACCTGTTGTAATCACTGGCGAGCCACTCGCTGTAGGTCCGTTCCACCGGTCCCATGGCATGCGGCGAGAAATTCGTGGTCGGCGCATCGAAGGCATTAGCGACGTAGTTACCTTGCGCGTCCCTTTGGAAAACTGGGTTGCTGACGTCATGGCAGGTCCCGCAAACCGCAGCTTTCTGGTGGAACGGCGAAGTCAGAAACGGGTGGGGCGCCTGAGCATCGCCAAACGGACCACGTTGGGAAGAGGTTGGGTCAATTACAAACATGCCGTTGCCGGCGTTGGTATCTGCGAAGGTCAGCGCTGCCAAAATGCCCTGGTCATTGGTCGGACTGGCGCCGGGAGTGTAAACCGGATCTGCCATTCGGTGGCACAAGTCGCAACTTACACCCATCTCGTCAGCAGGCAGCATCCCGGCGCCATCGGTCGGCACGGATCGCCCCGCCAGCCAACCGCGCGGCAGATGGCAACGGAGGCACAGGTCACCCGAGTCCGGGGCGTCTTGGTTGGCGATAGCCATGTTGGCCTGAAAAAGAATGTCGAGAGACGCATGAGCCATCATGCTGCCCTGCCAGTTGAAGTACGGCTCCACTGCGCCGTTATACTCCCCGTGGCAGACGGCGCATCCGGCGGGCGAATCCAATGCGGGCCCGCCTTGAAAAGGTTGCGTACCGGGCATGTCGAAATCCCGCAATGTTGAGGGAACACGGCCTCCCCCGGGAGAGACTATGGTCAGTGCACTGTCGCTTTGGTCTTGGGCGGAGAGGGAAGCGTTGTCGGTCGCTACAACGCGCACACGGACAGAATTCGTGGCTGGGCGGTTGGGTGGGAACCAGGAATACGTTCCGGTATTGGGCAGGTTCAAGGCAATGGGTTCGAACGTGAGGCCGTTATCGAGCGACAGATATAGACTGATTGCAGCAATGCCGCTGGGATCGGTCGCGGTCCAGGTGGCGTTGGTTACCCGGTTGCCAATTAGGGTTTGACCGCCGTTGGGAAACGTCAGGGAGACGACGGGCGGCGTAGAGTCCGTGCCTTTGGATGGGACGAGGTAGTTTTGCAGGTCCCCCGCATTCACGTTAAACACCTGCGGCAGGTTGCCTGGTGTCAATCCTGGAAATGTGGGGGTGTTGGAGTAATTGGCTGTATCGGTCACTTCTGTCAGGGTGCTGTGGCCGTCTCCATCAGAATCCAGTTCGCGCACCGAAAAGACGGCATTGCTGCGGCCCACGGTGTTCTTGAGATCAAATCCCGAATTCTTGATTGCGTCACCGTAGAAATTGCGGGTGCCCGAACCTTTGAAATCGAAATGACAGACGCCACAGTGGCCGGGCGCGCTCGGTACCGTATCGAGGACCGACCCGGCCGCTAGAGGATATGCATTGAAGAATGCGTCGCGAATATTGGAACGGGCCTGGGAGGAAAATGTGGCGCCGGAGAGTGCTACCATCAGTGCCGGGAGGATCAGGCGTCGTCTCAGTTTGGGGTTTCGCGGTGAGCGAAGAATCAGGATGCGATCTTTGCTGACGGCGGCATGCCATTGAATCTTCATAAAGTGCCTGTTTGTTTGAGGTTATCGGACACAGCGCATCGGACCTGTCGAAAATGCCGAAGCAACATCGAACCGATTCCTGCTGCCGCGCTCCGAATGAGGCTCGGAACCTTCGTCGGGTCCGTTTGCCACTGGAGCAAAACACCAAGTCTCCGCCCGAAGCCGGTCTTCGGCCGCAATTAGCTCAATGGAGTCAATTAACGGTATTGTGAGCCCAATCTGCTTGGCGTGCAAGCCCGTCCTTTTCCTATTCCACGTTGCCACCCGTACGCACCGTGATATGAGCAAGAGTTTTCGCAGTGCAAGGGCGCTCGGTTTGCAAATTCGGCGCATATTTCCTACTCAAAACTCGGAATTCGCTTTTATCTTTCGTTCATGTTCTAATCCCTCTCGTCTGGTTCGATTTATGATTTTGACCTTAAACGATATTCGCACCGCTGCCGAACGGATCCGCGGGCACGTGCTGCTCACTCCCTGCACTTATTCGCGCACGCTGTCCGCGATTACTGGAGCCGAGGTTTTCCTGAAGTTCGAGAACCTGCAATTTACAGCGGCCTTCAAGGAGCGCGGCGCCCTCAACCGCCTGCTTCTGTTGTCCCCCGCGCAAAGCAAACGCGGTGTCATCGCCATGTCCGCCGGAAACCACGCTCAGGGCGTCGCCTACCACGCGCGCAGGCTCGGTATTCCGGCCGTGATCGTCATGCCGCGTTACACACCCAATGTGAAAGTCGAACACACCCGCGCTCACGGCGCGGAAGTAATTCTCCATGGAGAAAATTTCGACGAGTCTAGCGCCTTTACTCAGATCCAGGCGAAGAAACGCCGACTCACGCTGGTGCATCCTTATGATGATCCCGGTGTCATCGCGGGGCAGGGCACCATCGCCCTGGAAATGCTCGAACAGCACCCGCGACTCGACACCCTTCTCGTCCCGATCGGCGGTGGGGGACTCATCGCTGGCATGGCCGTTGCCGCGCGTGGCATCAAGCCATCGATCCTGGTCACCGGGGTGCAATCCGAGCGCTTTCCTTCCATGGCCCAGGTCCTTGCTGGAGAGCGCGTCCACTGCGAACGCTACACCGTAGCCGAAGGCATTGCCGTCCGAAACCCTGGCAACATCACTCGCAAGATCGTCAAAGACCTCGTGGACGATATCCTCCTCGTGGGCGAGGGGGAATTGGAGGATGCCGTGCTCATGCTACTGCAGATTGAGAAAACTGTTGTGGAAGGCGCGGGCGCCTGTGGACTTGCCGCGCTCCTCAAAAACCGCAAGCGCTTCCGAAAGAAACGTGTCGGCCTAGTTCTCTGCGGTGGCAATATCGACTTATTGATCCTTTCCTCTATCATCCAACGTGGGCTGGCTCGCAACGGCCAACTCGTTCGGCTCCGTGTTGAAACCCGGGACGTTCCCGGCGAACTCGCGCGTATCTCCGCCCTCATTGGCGGCAGCGGTGGCAACATCATCGAGGTCCATCATCAGCGCGCCTTCAGCGCCGAACCGCTCCAGACAGCACTCGTTGATTTCACCCTGCAAACTCGCGGTCACGAGCACCTCGGCCAGATCATGTCCTCGATCCGCGATAGCGGCCTGCGTTCCCTCCTGCCAGACACGCACTTGCACCCGCAAAAGGGTGGTCGTCCACCAGAGGGCCTTTAGATGTTTTTCTAGTGGACACTTCCAGTCTGCAAATCCCCGCCTGGTGCGGTGCCGCATACCGTTCTGGTTTTGCAGCAACCGCCAGTCTTGCCAATGCAGGGTGGTTTTTTGCGGTGTCGCTTTTTCTGTTGGCAATGGGGCGGTCGCTATCCAGAATTGATCCGAAGTGATCAGGCGTTTGTGCCGAAAGATCCGCGGATTCTAAAATTCATTATGGCAAATCTAGATCGACAGACGACTTCCAAATTGGACCAGCTTTGCATCAATACCATTCGCACGTTGGCTATGGATGCTGTGCAGCAGGCAAAATCAGGCCATCCCGGGGCACCGATGGCCCTGGCACCAGTCGCGCACATTTTGTGGGACCGCTACCTCCGTCACAACCCGGCGAACCCGCAGTGGCCGAACCGTGACCGGTTCGTGCTATCCGGCGGACACGGTTCGATGCTCCTTTACAGCCTGCTCCATCTGACGGGTTATGATCTTGCGCTGGACGAACTCAAACGTTTTCGTCAGTGGGGCAGTCGGACGCCGGGTCACCCGGAATACGGGCTAACCCCTGGTGTGGAAGTGACCACGGGGCCGCTGGGGCAGGGACTGGCGACTAGCGTGGGCATGGCGATAGCTGAGCGGTGGCTGGCGACACATTTTAATCATCCCGGCCATACGATCGTCGATTACCGGACTTACGCCATCTGCGGTGACGGCGACATGATGGAAGGTGTTGCCAGTGAAGCTGCCTCCCTGGCCGGGCATTTGGGCCTCAACAAGCTGACCTGGATCTACGATAACAACGGCATAACAATCGAAGGACACACGCACCTGGCATTCAGTGAAGACGTCGCCACGCGGTTCCTCGCCTACAAATGGAACGTGCAGCATGTGGGTGATGCCAACGACCTTCCAGCTCTGGCTAAAGCGATTGAGGCAGCTCGCAAGGAGACACACCGTCCATCTTTGATCATCGTAGACAGTCACATCGGTTTTGGTGCCCCGAACAAGCAGGACTCGCACGGGGCTCACGGTGAACCGCTTGGGGAGGAGGAAATCAAACTCACCAAAGAGCGCTACGGCTGGCCGCCAGATGCGAAGTTTCTGGTGCCTGACGAAGTGAGCGAGCACATGCGCAAAGCCCTGGCCCGGGGACGCGAGGGCGAGGCGGAGTGGAACAACAAGTTCGAGGCCTACGCTGCCGCCTTTCCGGCTCTGGCCGCTGACTGGAATTGTCTCCAGTCGGGAGATCTGCCGGCCGGCTGGGATAAAGATATTCCGGTTTTTCCAACAGACCCCAAGGGGTTGGCATCGCGGGAATCAAGCGGCAAAGTGCTTAACGCGGTCGCGCGCAACGTCCCCTGGTTGGTGGGCGGCGCGGCCGACCTGGCTCCCTCCACCAAAACATTGATCAATGGTGCAGCGGACTTCGCCAAGGGCTTTTATGGCGGACGCAACTTCCACTTTGGCATCCGTGAGCATGCTATGACCGCCATCTGTAACGGGATGGCCGTTTCGAAGCTCCGTCCCTACGGCTCGGGCTTCCTGATCTTTTCGGACTACGCCAAGCCGGCATTGCGGCTTTCCGCGCTGATGGAGTTGCCGGTCATCCAGGTGTTCACGCACGACAGTATTGGGGTTGGCGAGGACGGCCCTACGCACCAACCCATTGAGCAACTGGTTGCCTTGCGTGCCATCCCGCACATGATCGTCATCCGCCCTGCGGATGCCAATGAGGTTTCGGAGGCGTGGCGCGTAGCGATGGAACAGAAACGCAATCCTGTGTGTCTCATCATGAGCCGCCAGGCGCTGCCCACGTTGGATCGGTCCCAATATGCCGCAGCGTCGGGTTTGCGTCGCGGCGCATACATCATGGCTGATACGGGCGATGTGCCGGAAATAATTCTGATCGGGACGGGGTCTGAGGTGCCGATCTGTCTGGAAGCCTTCGAGAAACTGAAAGCCGAAGGGGTTAAGGCCCGGGTGGTAAGCATGCCTTCGTTTGAGTTATTCGAATACCAACCTCGCGAATACCGCGATGAAGTGTTGCCGCCAACTGTGCGCAAGCGCCTGGCGGTGGAGGCGGGGACTTCTCTCGGTTGGCGGCGCTACGTCGGTCTGGATGGCGCGATCATCGCTCGTTCTCATTTCGGTGCGTCCGCCCCGCTCAAAGACCTGCTGAAACAGTTCGGGTTCACCTGCGAAAACGTGTACGAAAGTGCCAAAGCGTTGCTCGCAGGAAAGCCAGTGCCCGGCGCAGGTAAGGACTAAAAGATCCGTAGGAAACGGCGATTGAGTGAGTGTATACCCAAGCGCCGGCTTTTAGGCATCGAAATCAGTCTCTACGTACTCGCCATGGTCGGTCTCGCTCTTCATCGGGACCGGCACCGGCAAGTCAATGACGAGAAGGGTTGTTCGCAAGCAGGAGGTTAGAAAACTAAACGTGTTTTTCACGGCGTTTTGTTCTTGCTCAGGTGTGATAGATTGTGATTGAATTCAATCATAGAGCGATTACAATCGATCAATAACGATCAATGCATGTCTGCGCCCGATCAAAAGACTTTAGCGCCGCAACGCTGGGATGACCTCCGGGCGCTGATTCGCGATAGCGGTGTGATTCGCGTCGAGGACTTGTGCCGTCGCCTGGGGGTTTCGCCGGCGACGGTGCGGCGTGACTTGGACCAATTGGAGCGCGCGGGTGCTATACGCAGGGTTCATGGGGGCGCGGTGAGCGTGGAGACTCGGCTGGACGAGCCATTATTCGCCGATAAGCGCTCCCTGGCTGCCCGGGAGAAGCGGCGTATTGCCGAGGCGGCGGCGGGTATGGTGGCGCCTGGTGACACGATTTACCTGGACGGTGGGAGTACCGTGCTGGAATTGGCCCGATTGCTGCGCGACCGGTCCAACCTGACTGTTGTCACGAATTCGCTACACGCTGCGCACGAGCTATCGGGGCGGGGTCCAAGGCTGATCGTCGTTGGAGGAGAACTGCGAAGACTGAGTCAAACGCTGGTGGGGCCTCTGACGCGGCTCGTGCTTGGTGAGTTGCACCTGGACAAAGCGTTTATGGGGACCATCGGCTTCGCGCTCGAGGAAGGTCTGACCACGACTGATCCGAGCGAGGCGTTTACCAAGCAAATCGTTTTGGGGAGGGCGCGGCAGGTCATCGTGCTCGCGGACAGCAGCAAGGCGGGCAAGGTTTCTTTCGCGCGCGCAGGGGATTGGACGCAAGTGCACGTTGTGATTACCGACCAGCAAGTCGATACAGCTTTTCAGAAGGCATTGCTAAGGAAAGGCATTAAACTGATCCGGGTTTGAACCCGCTTAACGAATATTTAACACATGAAAAAATCACCCACATACCTGAGCGATTCACGACCGAAATTCGAACCTTACGAGATCGATTGCGGGACCATTCCTGCGTATCGTTACAAGGGGAACCTGGCAACGGAATTGAAAGCCAAGCATCTGACCGGCACGGAAGCGGTCGCGATCTTGGAAGACATGCTGATTATCCGAGAACTGGAGGAGATGATTGTAAAACTGCGCTCGGGTGCTTACGAGCCGATTCGTGACTATAACTATCGCGGGCCGACACACGTCTCCGTAGGGCAGGAGGGCACGGCGGCTGGGGCCTGCGCTGCTCTGCAACTGGCTGACAACATCACCAGCACCCACCGGGGCCACGGGGAAAGTCTGGCCAAGGGAACAGTGGCGATCCGTCAGATGGAGGAGGCGCAACTGCGGCAGCGCGTGCCGCAGTTCAAAACCGGCGGCCGCGAAGAATTGGTTGAGGCGGCCCTCGAAGAGCATGTCTACCGCACCATTTGCGAGTTGTTCGGCAAGGACGATGGCTATTGCCGTGGCCGCGGCGGTTCCATGCACATCGCTGATTTCACCGTGGGACATTTGGGCGCCAACGCCATTGTGGGGGGTGGGGTTCCGATCGCTACAGGCGCCGCGTTATCCAATCGCTACCTGCAGCGGGGCAATGTGGTGTGCTGCTTCGCAGGTGATGGTGCATACGCGAACGGCGTGGTCCTGGAGTCGCTGAACTTTGCCGCCCAGGCGCAGTTCACCAACCACCTCGCCGACGGTTTGAAGGGCGGGTTGCCCATCATATTCCTGGTATGCAACAACCACTACGGGATGACCCATCGCAGCGACGACGAGGTCATGGGGGTGGACCGGATGGCCCGCCGAGCGGCCGGGTTTGCAAACAACAACATGCACGCGGAAGTTGTGAATGGCATGAATGTTTTGGCGGTTCGGGAGGCCGTCCTGCGCGCCGCCAAGCTCTGCCGGGAGGGCAAAGGGCCGGTGTTGCTCGATGTCGATTGCTACCGTTACTGGGGCCATTCGTTAAGCGATCCGCGCAATGAATACCGCACCAAGGATGAGGAAGCGGCTTGGAAAGCGATCGATCCAATCGAGAGCTACAAGGCCGAATTGATCAACGCCGGGGTGACCGACACTGCAGGGATTGCGGCGGTGGAGAAACGGGTGGCAGAACGAAACGCGCGAGCGGCAAAACGCGCAGCCACAGCCGCGGATCCGGCGGCCGAGGATGTGCTGACCTTCATGTATACCGACACCCGATGCGAGACGGTGCCGGCGGAATTTGCGAACCCGTCGTTGATTGGGTCCCTGCCCGAAATCAAGCGCGTTAACGGCGAGTTGACCTATAAGGACGCATTGAAGGAAGCCCTGGTCCAGGAAATGGCCCGCGACAAACGGGTGATTTTCTATGGCGAAGACGTGGCGGATTACGGAGGTGCGTTTAAGGTTACCAAGGGCTTGATGGAAGCGTTCGGACGCAGCCGGGTGTTCAACACGCCAATTAGCGAAGCCTGCATATGCGGCACCGCGTGTGGCGCGGCCATGAACGGCCTGCGCCCAGTGGCAGAGTTGATGTATTTCGACTTTGCGCTGATGTCCTCGGACCAAATCAGCAACCAGGCGGCGAAGTGGCATTACATGAGCGGCGCCCAGACCGAAGTGCCGCTCGTCATCCGGGCATCGGCGGGTGCCGGCAAGGGTTACGGCGGACAGCATTCTCAGACTCTCGAGTCCATGTTCTGCCACATCCCGGGACTCTATGTCGTTTACCCTGCGACGCCCTATGACGCCAAAGGGATGTTGAAGTCAGCTATTCGTGACAACAACCCGGTTCTTTTTGTCGAATCCCAGGCGTTGTACGGCATGAAGGGCGTCGTGCCCGAAGGCGAATACCTGGTGCCTCTTGGTGTGGCGGACGTCAAGCGCGAAGGCAGTGACATTACCTTGGTGGCCTGGGGTCCGGTGGTGCATGACTGTCTGAAAGCGGCCGACAAACTTAAGGCCGAGCGTGGTGTGAGCGCGGAAGTGATCGATCTGCGGAGCCTGGTGCCGCTGGATTTGGATACAGTGCTTCGCTCAGTGCAAAAAACCGGACGCTGTGTCGTTGCCAGTCAGGCGGTGCATATCGGCAGTTACACGGGTGAAATCGCCTCTACCATCCAGGAAAAAGTTTTCGACTACCTGGACGCCCCGGTGAAGCGGGTGGGTGCCCGCAATGGCATTGCCCCGCAGTCCCACATTCTGGAAGCGGCGTTTCTGCCAAACGTGAATGACATCCTTACGGCCGCAAACGCCATCCTTTAATCACTATGGCTACCCCCATCATCATGCCCAAGTTCGGGCAAATGACCGAAGAGAGCGCCATCGTGGAGTGGTGCAAGAAGGAAGGCGAGCCCGTGGCGAAAGGGGATATTCTGTTCACCGTCGAGACCGACAAATCGGTGATGGAAGTCGAGAGCTTCGAGGAAGGTACGCTCCTCAAGATTGTGGTTGCACCTGGAAAGAATGTTCCGGTTCAAAGCACGGTCGGTTTCCTGGGAAAGCCGGGTGAGCCGGTGCCGGAAGCGACTGTAACCCCAACGGTTAACCCTGCCGCAAAGACAGCGCCGCTGGCGCCACCTGTGGCTCCCCCTGCAGCGGCGCGTGGACCGGCTGTTGCTGCGGTACCGATCCTGGCTCCTGCACCGGTTGCCGTTCCGACGGCAGCCTCTGCGCCTTCACGCTTTCGGATTAGCCCACGTGCTGCGGCGCTGGCTAGGAACTGCGTAATCGATCCTGCACGGATTCCCGGTTCGGGTCCAGGGGGGCGGGTAGTCGAGAAGGATGTCAAAGCCTACCTGGAAAGCCGGGGTTACGCCCACCTTCGGGTTACGCCCACAGCAAAGCAGTTGGCATCCAAGGAGAAACTCGATCTGCTGGCTATCACAGGGACCGGAGAATCTGGACGTGTCACGTTGGCTGATGTCGAGCGCGTGATCGCTGAGCGGCCTAAACCCATGAGTCGGATGCGGCAGGTGATCGCCCAGCGGTTGACCCAGAGCGTGGTAACCGCGCCGCATTTCTTTGTCACCGTCGAAGTCGACATGACTGACTTGGTGGCGTTGCGCGCTGAGCTAAAGCAGAAGGGCGCGCCTTACACGGTAACCGACTTCATTTCCCAAGCCGTAGTTTTGACATTGAAGGAGTTTCCGGACGTGAATAGTTCTACCGACGGCAAGAGCATCCGGTGGAACAGCCGAGTGCATCTGGGGCTCGCGGTGTCGCTGGAACAGGGTTTGGTGGTGCCGGTGATCCGCGACGCCGACGAACTAAGTCTGGCCGAATTGAACCTCCGGTCGCGGGAGTTGGCTGAGAAAGCGCGAGCGATGAAACTGACTCCGGACGAAATGGCCGGGGGCACCTTCACAATTTCGAACATGGGGATGCTCGACGTCGAGAACTTCACGGCGATCATTAATACCGGAGAAGCCGCTATCCTGGCGGTGTCCAGCACAATGCAAAAACCAGTGGTGCGAGACAATCGTGTGGTGGTGAGGTCAATCATGAAGATGACGCTCTCGTCCGATCACCGGTTGATCGACGGGGCGATGGCCGCACGATTCGTGAACGGCATCCGGCAAAAGCTGGAGAATATGGAACTCTGGAAGCTCTTGACTGCATAGGGGCGGTCTATGGCGACAGCACCCAAAACCTTCGTCGGGTTCGGCTTTGGCGCGATCCAGGCCGGGCTCATGCTGTATGAAGCGGACGCTTCTAGAAACTTCGAACGCCTAGTGGTAGCTGAGGTAGTGCCGGGCCTGGTGAAAGCCGTCCGCGATGCGGGTGGCCGTTACCGGGTGAATGTCGCGCGTCCCGGGGGGGTGGATGTTCGCGAAATAGGGCCGATCGAGATTCTCAACCCGGGAGTTGCCGAGGACGGGGCGAAGCTTGCGGAGCGGTTGGCTGAGGCCTCGGAAATTGCGACCGCCCTTCCAAGCGTCGATTTTTTCCAGAAAGGGACGAACACCGTGGCTGGCTTCATTGGGGAAGCCTGGCGCCGCAAGCTGCAGGACCAGTCGCTTCCTCGCGCAGTGGTCTACACCTGCGAGAACCACAACCACGCTGCGGAAATCCTGGAGGCTGCCTGCGAGGCTCGCCTGGATTTGGGGGAACGCGCAGGGGCCGGCTCGGTGCTGCAGTTCCTGAACACAGTTATCGGCAAAATGAGCGGGGTGGTGCAGGGTGTAGAGGAAGTCCGATCAGAAGGCCTGGTGGCGCTGACCGACGGTGTGGCGCATGCCTTCCTGGTGGAGGAGTTCAACCGGATTCTGATCACGCGTGTGCGACTGCCGGGTTTTCATCGGGGTATCGCGGCCTTTGTGGAAAAGGACGACCTGTTGCCGTTTGAGGAGGCCAAGTTGTACGGGCATAACGCCGTTCATGCATTGTTGGGTTACCTGGCGATGCGCAAGGGCATTCCCTGGATGTCCCTGGTAAAGGATGATGATGCGCTGATAAACCTGGCGCGGGAGGCGTTTCTGGTGGAGTCCGGCCCGGCGTTAATCGCGCGCCATCGGGGCGAGGATCCGCTGTTTACTGTGGAAGGGTACCGGGCCTACGCGGAGGACCTCTTGGAAAGGATGACCAATCCGTACTTGCGCGACCGGACGGCTCGAGTGACGCGAGACAGCGCCCGCAAGCTGGGCTGGGACGACCGGTTAATCGGAACGATGCGGCTCGCGCTGGATGCGGGGATTCGACCCTGGCGATTTGCCTTGGGAGCGGCGGCGGCCCTTGAGATCTTGCCTGATTCAGGCGCAAAGGCGGAGGTCCTGACACGCTTGTGGACAGTGGCCGACACACCGCCCGGAAGGAAAGCAGAACTGGTTCGTTTAATTGATGAAGCAAAAGCAAGAGTGACAGATTATTGAACTGATATGGATACCTTTGATGTAGTAGTGATTGGTGCCGGGCCGGGAGGTTATCCGGCGGCGATTCGTTCGGCCCAACTGGGCGCTTCAGTGGCCGTGGTAGAAAAAGAGCAACTTGGCGGCACCTGCCTGAATTGGGGCTGTATTCCCACCAAGGCCCTGATCGCGGCAGCAGATACTTTCGCGCGAATCAAACACGCTGGGTCCCTGGGTATCAGAGTGGACGGGGCGACGGTCGATTACGCGGCAATGATCGGGCATAAAAACAAGGTTGTCCGGCAGTTGCAGGGCGGTATTAAACAGCTGTTAGCGGGCAACGGAATCCGCCAGTTCACCGGGACGGCCTCCTTCAAGGACCGGAACACCATCCAGATCAGTGACGGCACAACCATCGCGGCGAGGAAAGTGATCGTGGCGACCGGATCTACTTCCGCCATGCCGGGCTTCCTGCCAAAGCACGAGCGCGTCATCGAAAGTCGTGCTTTTTTGGATCGGGACACGCTGCCGGAGTCCATGCTGGTGCTTGGCGGCGGTTTCATCGGATGTGAACTGGCCTGTATGGCCGCGATGCTCGGCGTGAAAGTGACGATTGTCGAGTTGCTTGAGGACGTTCTGCTACTCCTTGATGCCGATGTGCGCCGCGAAGTTCGCTTGAACATGGAAAAGAACCTGGGCATCCGAGTGCTGACAGGTAAAGCGCTCGAGAACATTACGGCGTCCGGCAGCGGTGTTAGCGGCTTCTTTGGTGAAGAGACGTTGAAGGCGGACCTGGTGCTGTGCGCGGTTGGGCGCAGGCCGGTTACCGAGGGCCTAGAACTGCAGAAAGCCGGGCTAAAGGTCAACGAACGCGGATTTCTGCAAGCGGATGATTATTGCCGGACCCAAGTGGCGAACATTTTTGCTATTGGGGACGTTACCGGGAAGATCCAGTTGGCGCATCATGCGACCGCGCAGGGCATCACTGCCGCGGAAAACGCGGTACGCCCCACGCCTGGCAAACACGAAACGCTGGTTCCTAACGTGATTTTCACTGCCCCCGAGGTGGGAACGGCAGGGTTAAGCGAATCAGATGCGAAGAAAGAAAACCGCGCAATCCGCACGGGCAAATTCCGTTTCGCGGGACTTGGCAAGGCCATGGCGGCCGGGGAGACCACTGGTTTTGTGAAATGGATTGCGGATGCCAACACCGACCAATTGCTAGGGGCGGCAGCCGTTGGGGCGCATGCCACGGAATTGATCGCGGAAGCCGTGACCGCCATCCGGGCCGAGCTAACAACTCGAGAATTGGGCAGGACCATTCACGCTCATCCTACCTTTAGTGAATCGTGGATGGAGGCGGCTCACGTGTTGCATGGCGAGGCCGTGCACGCACCGCCCAAACGGCGTTGACCGACCGATAACACCAACCCGGTTTTTGAACCGCAGCCACCGTGGTTCACTTGGCGCCTGTGGCTGGCTGATACAAGCCGGCCTTGATGAACGGTGCAAGGTGCGCGGCGTATCCTTCCTTATCCATCTGGTCTAGGGGGATGAAGCGTAGCGACGCGGAGTTAATGCAATACCGCAGGTGAGTTGGCCCGGGACCGTCGTCGAACACGTGGCCAAGATGAGAATCGGCGGTCTTGGATCGGACCTCAGTGCGGATCATCCCGTGGGTGGTATCCTGGTTTTCGGTGATCTCACTTTCTTCAATCGCTCGGGTGAAGCTGGGCCAACCACAGCCAGAATCATACTTGTCCAGTGAGCTGAAGAGAGGCTTTCCCGAAACGATATCGACGTAAATGCCGGGCTCCTTGTTATCCCAATAATCGTTGCGGAATGGGGGTTCCGTTGCTGATTCCTGAGTAACGCGATATTGGATGGGTGTGAGTTTGGCTTTGAGATCGCCCGGTGATGGTTTTTGAAATGAGTCCTGCATTAGGGTTATATGATTGGAAGATGACTCGCTTGCGACCGAGGCGGCGGGCAAAGCCTCACCAGGCCTCTGTGAACACCCTGCCACCAGGAGGCTCAGGTCGGCTATTACTGTTGTTACGAAAACGAACATCCGATAGCGAGACATGAAAGAAATTAGCACAGTTGTTGGTGATGTCGATGTCCTGCTTTGGGGTGCACAAATGGGTCTTGTGGCCATTGGGCGGCTCGGGGATATTGGTGAACCGTTGATCTATGGCGATTGATACAGAAACAGCGCGTTTGTTCCTCGCTGGCAAGCAAGCCGGCATCAAATACGGCCACATGCTGATGCTGGGGCGGCAGAACTATTTGTTGCGGCCTTCCGAAACCCGAACGCTATTTCAGGAGTTTGATCTTCAGCCCGATTCGCGGCTCCTCACCAAATCAACCATTGCGACTCCGCCGTTCGCCGAGCCCTTTTTTGAGTCAGTTGGCGCCACGCGATGTGAGTCCATGGACATTTCGACCTACGAAGGTGCGACCATAATCCACGATTCGAACGAGCCTGTGCCAGTGGGGTTGCACGAGCAATTCGACCTCGTTTTTGACGGGGGCACGCTTGAGCATGTCTTTCATTTTCCTCAAGCGCTCCATAATGCCATGCAGATGACGCGGGTTGGCGGTTGGTACGCCGGGTTTACCCCTGGCAACAACTGGTTCGGCCATGGCTTTTACCAGTTCAGTCCCGAGGTCTACTACCGGGCCCTCTCGGCCGAAAACGGTTTCTCGAGATGTGCTGTGTTCGCCGTGCCAGAAGGGTGGGGCCTCAAATGGTATCTGGTCGCTGACCCTGCTAAACTGGGGACGCGCACCAACCTCATCAACGGGCTCCGTACGCCCCTCCTGGTCCTGGCCCACAAGACTGGTCCCACCCCGGCCAAATTGCGGCTGCAACAGAGCGATTATCAGGGTTTTTGGCAGGGAAACGTTCAAGCGTTAAACACCGGCAAGACCCGTCGGGAAAGTCGATGGGCTCAGTCGCTCAAATCTGCGCTCTACAGCAACTTCCCAAAGCTGACCCGAAGACTCGCTACGCTCGAAGCGCGGACTTGGTCTGGTGAATACAAGATTGGCCGAGCGACGGTTTTTGAGCCGGTCGCGAGAGGTAGTCTTGTAGCGACCCTGGCTCGACTTGCAGGTAATGTTCCCCCTTGACACCAGCAGGCCACGCGTGGGTGTTGCATTTCTGGTCGCCAGGGGAAAACTGCCTGCCGCAGACTAAAAGGTTTCCACACTCATCACATGAGTCGTGATGGGGCGGCAGGATGCACCTGCGGCGCACTTTCCCGGGGAGTAGTGTTGTTACTCCAACACGAACTGGTGTTCCAGTCGAATTGTAACGGGACCCAGTAGACCGGACTCCAGGAGTTGGGAGTCCTTTCGCCAGTGTTTCCAGGTAGTGAACGTCACGCGGTCGGAGGGGTCCGGTTTTCCTTCGAGGAAGAACCTAGGCCATTCGCGCAGGCCAACGCCAATATCTCCATCGGGTGTTTTCCAACGGTCATCCGCATGCAAGACCTCGTCGCCGGTGAGACGATTGGGCCAGAGGTTTACGACTTCTACCTGAAGGTGGTTTTCGCCCGGTACTGCCGCTTCGGTGATATCGGCGCGAAACGGGGCCTTCCATAAATTGCCGATTGGTTTTGCATTGACTGAAGCTCGGGCGATGACCTGAACACGTCCGAGGTCCAGAAGCAATCTGCGGTTCGATTGCAGCCAATTGGATGGGAGCGAGAACCGAGTTTCATAGGTAGCTGTGCCGGAGAAGTATTTAACGCCGGGATTGGGGTGGCTGGTCCAGGAGATGAGTTTGTCGATTTGGATTGAGGGGGGAGCTCCGAGGTTCCTGGGGAACCCGATCTTCCACGGACCGGGGACTTCGATGGGCGCGGGCAGTGACTCGATCACGATCTGCCTGGTTTTCCCTGAGGTGTGTTTCAGGCTAAAGGTGCCATTTTCGCCGGTATTAATCTGGAGGTTGCCGTTTGTGCGAGCACGGATTTTGAGTGCTCGCGTGCTAAATTCTTCATGGATTATTGGGAGCAGGGGATCTGCGGTAGCTGAGGTGGTTTGAAACACAACAAACAGAGAGCCCCCGGGCCCAAGCTCGATCGGCAGGGTGGTTATGCCGTTTGCTTCCTGCCAAGTCGCCGCAACCTCCATGGTTCCAGTTTCCGCATCCCAGAATTCGGGGCGTCTGCCAGCGGCTCGAAAACGGTAGCTGCCACTTGCGGGCTGGTTCGTTGGATTAGCAACAAAATAGACATCGGCATCGTCGATCCGACGATGGATCCAACGGAGCGGCGGTGCTCCCGGTGCTGGTTCAAAATCGGGCACGATTCCCAGATCGCCGAGAACCTGCAACAGGGGTTTTCCCCAGATCATGCGGCCATGGCCAAGACGATGCTCCAGCACTCCTTTTCCATCGCACGGGCCCCATAGTTCAGCGGTGAGCTTGCGCACCTGTGAATCGCAATCGGGATAGGCGGTGAGGCTCGGCGAGTTTGTTGGGGGTGGACCGTAAACTGTGGCGCCTGCCACAACGAGTTCATGGATCTTGGCAAGAAGGTCTGGTGTCATGAATTGCGAAGGCGGAAGCACGAGCAGGCGGTAACTCATACCGTCGGGCAGTACCAAACAGCCGCTTTCCACCCGCATTCGCGTAAAGGCAACTTCGGGAGGGGCGATGTCGTAGTCAAAGCCCGGAGGCAGGGGAGGTTGGAGCTCAGAGACGGACGGAGGCTCCGCAAACCCTTCCTCGGTCGTCAGGTAGCAGAGGTCTGCGACAAAAGTGCCTTGCTGAAGAAGGAACTGGCAGCGGGCGAGGTAATCATGCCAGTCCCGGGAAAACTCCCACCAGGTGGCAGTGCGTCCATAATGCACTCCCCAATGCCCCATAGTCATGCCTGGGGCGCGGTCGAGCCAGGGTTGGTGTGCATAGTGGTTAAAGACCATCCTATTAACTCCTGAACAGAAAATGGCATCGCCCAGAATCTTGAGTGCGCCTGGATGTTGTTGCCACTTGCCGGTCTTGGGCCAGGCGGCAAAGGCTTCAGCCGGGACGATGCGGCGACCGTAAACGTGCGCAGCGGAGGCCATGGTCTTGGGAAAATGCCAGTACGGGTAATCAGCCTCGTCCACCCAGAATTCACCCATGGGCAGCTCGGCGCGACCAGCGTAGGTGAGGCTGGCGAAAGGGCCCTGGCCGTACGCTTCAATGGCTAGTTCGAGGTTGTGCTTCCGTGCCAAATGAGCGAGATGTCCCGCATAGTCTTCCGCCAGCAATTCAGAGATGGTCTTGCGAACGTCCCACAGAAAACGTTCTGAAAGAGATGTGTCGCCGACGTAGGTGCCACTAAACGCTGGCAGCCACGGCAAAGGATCATACTGACGCAGGCGCTGGAACTCCTGCCGAAACGCAGCGGTCCAATTCTGAAACCCCACCTCCCAGCTATCGATGAAAACGAGGTCTAGAGTATGCCCGGTTTCGGGACCCGCATCAGCGATGAGGTTCGCCAGGAATGCCCCGAAGTGCGCCTCAACGGCTTGTTTATTGAGCTTGTCGATTTCAAAGCCAGTTGCCTCGACCTGGGCGGGGTGATTTTTACGACCGGTGGGCATGTAGCTGACCTGCATGAGAGTCCACACGCCCTCGGGCACATCCCAGACGAAATGTCCCTCTGAATCAACCTTCGAGGAGAGATCCATCACCTGATGTGGGGGTATGGTCCCTTCCGTTGGTATCATTCGGGTACCTGGATCACGGGTCTGCGGTTGCAAACGCCCGAGGCCCGCCTTGGTATTATGTTGGGGGATACGATAGATCGGGGAGAGGCTCAGTTCAGCCAAGTCAATAGCCTGCGCATTAATGGTGGTCGCCGTGAAGAGGATGCGGAAATAGCGGCTGACGGTTGCCGGAAAAGTGACTTCGACGTTTTGGCCGAACGCGGCGAACTCGCGCACTTTGCGGAAGGAACGACCGTTATCCGAAACTTGGAGGATTCCCTGGTGCTGAGCGGCGTCAGTGAAGGTCAGGGAGAGCCGGCTGGCAGCAAATGGCTCTTTGAATTCCATTTGCAGATATTGCGGCTTTCTGCCAGTTGGCGGTGGAAGCGTCACGAACGTGCTTATGGCGTTATCGGTCAAAACCGAAATGGCCACGGAGGCCCCTGTGCTCAGGGACACGCGCGGTTCAAAGCCAGGAACAGGACCGCCTTCTCCAGCCACAGCAGGGAAGGCGATAAGGCCCACGTCCCAAGTGGGCCGATCGCCCTTATTGACTTGCGGGATTCGCCCGTGGAACCGGGTTGGTCCCGTGACATTGGTCTTGGCGTAAACCAACTGTTGCATCGAGAGCTCGGGCGTGACCCAGGGACCACCGCTGGTGCAGTAACCCGGTCCATTATGCACGCCGATCTTGAGCCCAAGACGGGCGGCTTCGTGGATCGTGTGACGGAAGCACTCGCGCCATTCCGGGCTCATGAATCGAATCGGGCCTCGGGGAATATCCTGGCTGATATCGAAGATGATCGCACCTCCAATGCCTACCCGGTCCATCGCCTCCAGATCAGCAGTAATGCCCTCTTGCGAAATGTTTCCATCGATCCAGGGCCAGAAGACCCACGCGCGATATTCAGGTGGAGGCGCGGCGAACGCGCGCGCCAAATCCGCATGACCGGCGTTTGCTGGGGCTGCGGCCAACATGACGACGCACGCCAGCAAGAACAGGGAACCTAGGGCCAGACCACTGCGAGCAACAAGGTGGCTGCGCACGGAAGGTCGAAGGCCGGTCATACCCTTAATCCAGTGTAGTGAGTTGGGTCGCCTGCGCCTCCCATTCGGCGTTCAGCGTTGGCAAACGCTCGTGAATCTCCATTAGCTCCCGATTGATCTGTATAGCGCGCCCGTTGGCTTCGTAAGTTTCCGGTTTTTCCAGTTCCGCCACCAGCTCAACCTGCCGCGATTCGAGTTCCTGGATTTGCCGCTCCAAGATGTGAACGGCCGCCTGGATGGATTTTCTTTGGCGAGACCTCGCTTGGCGCTGCTCGGCCTCCAGACGCTTCTGGTCCTTGCGGGAAGCGCCCGCGGAGTCGGCTCCGACACCCACCGGTGTTGTAGTGCCGGTTATGGGATTCCCGTCGCTGCCGGAGGTGAGACCGGCTCGAGCGGACACGGCTTTGGTCTTATCCAGGTAGTATTGGTAACCGCCCGGGTAGTGGGTGAGTTGACCAGCATTGACGTGTACCACATGATTCGCCAGCGCGCGGATGAAATAGACGTCGTGGCTGATGAATATGAGCGTGCCTTCGAACTGATCGAGCGCGTAAGCCAGCGCATCAATGCTCGACATGTCGAGGTGGGTTGTCGGCTCGTCCATCAACAGGAGATTGGGCGGATCCAGCAGCAATTTTACCAGGGCGAGTCGGCTCTTTTCGCCGCCGCTCAGCACGCTCACCCATTTGAACACATCGTCGCCGCGAAACAAAAAACAGCCCAATAACGTGCGCACGGCTTGTTCACCGACCCGCTGCGGCGTATCCATGGCCTCCTCAAGGACCGTGCGCGCTGGATTCAGCATGTCAACGCGGTACTGAGAATAGTAACCGGTCTTGACGTTGTGACCCAAGGTGCGAACGCCTTGCTGCGGCGTGACCACCCCGGCGAGAATCTTGAGCAACGTCGATTTGCCGGCACCATTGGGCCCCACCAACACTATGCGCTGGGCGCGTTCGGCCTGAAAATCCATCCCGCTATAGACAACGGTGGTGTCGTATGCGTGATGAATATCCTGAAGCTTGATGACGCGCTGCCCGCTGCGCTGGGGTTGGGGAAAGTGGAAATCGATCTTGCTGTCGTCTCCTTCCGGCGCGGCGACTTTCTCCATTCTTTCGATCTGCCGCAGCTTGCTCTGAGCCTGGGTAGCCTTCGTGTTCTTGGCACGAAACCGATTTACAAACTCCATCAGGCGCGCAATTTCACGCTCCTGGTGCTTAAAAGCGGCAAGTTGCTGGTGTTCGTAGGCTTCCCGCTGGGCCAGGTAATCATCATAGTTCCCACGGTAGCGCAGGAGTCGGCTTTGGCGGATTTCGACAATACTGCCGACCAATTGGTTTAAAAACTCGCGGTCGTGGGAGATTACCAGGATCGCGCCGGGATAGGCTTTGAGGTATTCCTGGAACCACAGCAACGCCTCCAGGTCGAGATGATTGGTGGGCTCATCCAGAAGCAGCAGGTCCGGTTCCTGCGTTAAGAGCCGGGCCAAGTGCGCTCGCATGACCCAACCGCCGCTCATTTCAGTCGCCGGCCTGTCGAAATCGCTCTGTCGAAAACTCAATCCTGCCAGGATCTGCCGAGCCTTGGCTTCCAATCGGTACCCGCCCAATTCGTTAAAACGGTCATGGACGTCGTCATGGATGTCCTCCGGGTGCAGTGCATCCACCGGATGGTTCGCCTCCCAGGCTTTCAGAATGCGACGAAGCTTGATGTATTCCGGGGTGATGCCAGTAGCGAGTTCGATCACCGTCTCATCCCCCACGGCAGCACTTTCCTGGGGAAGGTAGCCGCAGGAGACGCCTCGCTCGAAACTGATCTGTCCCGAATCCGGCGACTGTTCGCCCAAAATAAAGGAGATCAGCGTGGTCTTACCCGCACCGTTCGGTCCGACGAGGCCAATGCGGTCCTGCCGGTTCACCTGCAACGTAGCATCGATGAACAGCTCGCGAGCGCCGAAGGCCTTGTTTATGCCGGACATGGTCAACATATCAGTCCTGCAGCATACGCTGGAAGTGGTAGACAACTCAAGCGGGTCTCAGTGCTTGCACGTTTTACCTGCGCCTGGCGAATAGCCTCTGGGCTTGCGCACGCTGTGCTTGGCTAGGGAAAAGCCGCGTCCCTGGGACGTGCGCCCAGGGGCTCTCGCACTCCACGGCGTGGGGACCGAAACGAAATCGTTCTGCGCGCCACGCAGGCACCGTTACGCAACTTCCAGTGGCTTCACCTTCCAGATCTGCTCGCAGTAATCACGTATCGAACGGTCTGACGAGAATTTACCCATGCGCGCAACGTTCAGAATCGATTTGCGAGTCCACTCTGCCGGGTCCAGCCAGAGGGCGCTGACTCGCTCCTGGCACTCCACGTAGGATTGGTAGTCCGCCAGCACCAGGAACGGGTCGTGCCAGAGTAGGTTATCCACAATCGGTCGAAAGAGGGTCGAATCTCCATTGGACAATGCGCCCGAGCCAACAAAATCAATCACCTGGCGCAGACCGGCATTGTTTTCGTAAAGATGCAATGACTGATATCCGTTCGCTTTCAGTTGCTGCACTTCTTCAGCCGTCAGTCCGAACAGGAAAAAGTTGTCCTCACCTACTTCCTCACGTATTTCCAGATTGGCGCCGTCCAAGGTGCCAATGGTCAGGGCCCCATTCAGCGCGAACTTCATGTTGCCGGTTCCCGACGCTTCCTTTCCTGCGGTGGAGATTTGTTCCGATAAATCTGCCGCCGGGTAGATGTGCTGCGCGTTCTTCACGTTGAAGTCAGGAAAGAACACCACTTTCAAGCGATCCCGCACGTCCCCGTCTGTATTCACCAGCGCGGCAACACTGTTGATCAGCTTAATCACCAGTTTAGCCATGAAATAGCCGGGCGCTGCCTTGGCTCCAAAAACAAACGTGCGCGCGGGCACCTCCGCGCCTGGATTCGCCTTCAGCCGCAGATACAAACTCAGGATATGCAGGATGTTCAGGTGTTGGCGTTTGTATTCATGCAGCCGTTTCACCTGGATATCGAACAACGATTCCGGCTTCACTTTGATCCCTGTGCGTTGCTCAATGAGGACCGCCAAACGGTGCTTCGCCGCCAGCTTGACCTCGCGCCACGCCCCCTGAAACTCAGGGTCCGCCGCCAGCGTTTCCAATTTGCGAAGTTTCCCGAGGTTACACAACCAGCCATCTCCAATGCGCTCGGTAATCAACTGCGTCAATGGAGGATTGCTCACGGCCACAAACCTGCGTGGCGTCACTCCATTGGTGACGTTGCAGAATTTCTCCGGCCAGAGTTCTGCAAAATCGTGCATCACGGTCTTTACCAACAGTTCCGAGTGGAGTCGTGCGACTCCGTTCACATGATGGCTGCCCACTGTCGCCAGGTTCGCCATCCTCACATACCTCTCGCCCGATTCATCGATGAGCGACATCCTGGCTAATCGAGCGTCGTCCCCCGGAAACCGCGATCGCACTTCCTCCAAAAACCGCGCATTAATCTCGTAGATAATCTCCAGATGGCGCGGCAGCAGGTGGGAGAATAAGCCGACCGGCCATTTCTCCAGCGCTTCCGGCAGCAGCGTGTGGTTCGTGTAGGCGAAGGTGTTCCGGGTCACGTGCCACGCCGTATCCCAATCCATTTGATGTTCGTCCAGCAGCAAGCGCATCAGTTCCGCCACGGCAATCGCCGGGTGGGTGTCATTCAGTTGCACCGCCCACTTCTCGTGAAACTTATCCAGGGGGCGTTTCAGCCTCAGGTGCACGCGCAGCATGTCTTGCAGGGAGCAACTGACAAAAAAGAACTGTTGCTTGAGCCGTAAGGTCTTGCCCTGGAGAACTTCGTCATTCGGATAGAGCACTTTGGTCAGATTCTCGGAGCGGATCTTGTCATCCACCGCACGGTAATAGTCCCCGTGGTTGAAGGCCGCAAAATCAAAGGACTCAATGGCTTCGGCCTTCCACAGGCGCAGTTGGTTACAGGTGCCGACTCGGAAGCCGAGGATCGGAGTATCATAGGCGACCCCGTTCACCATGCTGTCTGGAATCCAGCGCACCCGGTAGTGCCCGGCGTCATCGGTCCAGGCTTCGGTCCGTCCGCCGAACTTAATCTCATGCACGATCTCCGGCCGCGGAATCTCCCACGGATTACCGAACCGCAGCCACTTGTCCGTGATCTCCACTTGCCACCCATCCTTGATTACCTGGTCGAAAATCCCAAACTCGTACCGAATCCCATACCCGATCGCCGGCAGTTCCAGCGAGGCCAGAGAGTCCAGGTAACAGGAAGCCAACCGGCCCAGACCCCCATTCCCCAACCCGGGCTCCTCCTCCTGTTCTATCAGGTCGTCCAGGTCCAGCCCCAGCTCGGCCATCGCCTCGCGCGTGTTTTCCGTGAGTCCCAGGTTCAGCAGGTTATTCGCCAGGTGAGGTCCGGGCAGGAATTCAGCAGATAGGTAGGCCACCACCCGCGCGTCGTGTTCCGCATAGGTCTCCAACGTGTGCACGCCCTGCTTCAGCACGCGGTCCCGAATCGTCAGGGCCAGCGCGGTATATAAATCATGGTGTGTCGCCGCCATCGTTACTCTGCCAAGACTGCAAAACAGGTTATCCAGGAACGATTGTTTCAGGTCCGCAACGCTTCTGCCGGTGCGCGCATCGCTGGAATGAGCACGCCCGGTGGCTTGCGGGCGGGAACTGCGTTTGGGTTGACTCATAGCAAATATCCAGGTTTGGTGTTGAACAGGTCCGGCCTGCGGCGCTGGGCGCAGGCCAGGACAAACGACGATGCTGCCGGCGCACCGAAACAACGGCGGTTTGCGTCACGGCAGAGCTTCATGAGCCGAAGGTAAGCTGCCTTCAGTTTCTAGCAAGTCCATAAGCGCCCCCCTCCTGCCAGCCGGAACCCCACACCCGGCGTTCGGAACCCCTTGCAGGCCGGGTACCCTTACCCGGCGCTGCGCCCTCGCCCGCCACCCGCCGCCATTACCGCGGAACCATCCACGTGCCCGCCAACCGATCTGGAAGGCTCCGACGCGGCAACGCCAGCGAAATCACCACCAGCACCCCCAGCCCCGCCAATCCCGCCCATTGCAGCGCCGACAGCGGGCTTGGTTTCGGGGAGAGGTAAAGGCCGATGCTGGCAACCACCGGCACCCACGCCACCAACGCCCGCCAAAACACCCGCCAGCGTGCGGCTCTCGTGCCATCACGCCCCACCAGGGCCACCCCAGCCAGTCTCAGCACTAATCCGCCCCGGAAGAACAGCGCTGCAATCAATGCCGGGAACCCCACATAGAATATCAATGTGCTGTGGGCCACAATGAACGGCATGTGGGGGGGCATTTGCTGGAACGTCAGGAGATCCTGTGGGGGCACAAACGGCTTCAGCGCCGCCTCAGCATCAGCGATTTCTTCCGCCCTGGGCGCCGGGTGCTCGGCGACACTGCGTTCCGCAAATCGACGGGCGTCACCTTTCACCAGCGCCAACGCCAGCGGACTCGTCCACTTGGCCTGGTTGGTGATGAGCGATCCGAAATGTGACGCGATATAAACCCCATACTGCTCATCCGTCGGCACCGGCTGTTTTGAAAATGTCTTCATCGCCCAGCGTCCTTCCAGCAAGGTATTGAGCTCGAGCACCCCGGGATGGTTCTCAGCAAATTGTACCAACATCCGGGTGCCCGCCACGGTCGCCAAACCGGCAATCAACGGGAAAACCACGCAACCGCCCACCACCGCTGCGCGGCGCAGGCGCGTCACTTCGGTCACCCTCCGCAGCAACGGCTTCAGCACTGGCACAATCGCCTCCGCGTTGACGAACGACGCGAGATTCTTGAGAAACTCCTGGGCGTGCAGCGGCAGGAACGATCCGGCGACGCCACGCTCGTTCGTTCGCTTCCCGCCCAGCGCCGCAGTGGCTACATGGCTAAGGAACACGCCCGCCCCACATCCTGCCGGCTGCCTGGACCCGGCTCCTTCTGCCTGCGCCCGCGCGCCCCCGGCATTCTCTACGCAACCCGGAGCCGCGAAATCCAGCAACTTTGCCCGTCCGTCCCCAGTAATCCACACCCGATCCAAGTCCAGTTCAGGCAAACTTTGTTCGGCTTCGGCGTGTTGGATTTCCGTTGCCAGGTCGTAAATCCAAAAGCGCACCTGGCTCCAGCGTTGAGGCTCCGTCGCGAGCGCCGGCAGCGCTCGGCCTGACGGTGCTTCGTAGGCATCCCAATTCTCCTCGGCCGAGCGCTTCCCGGTCAACCATCGCAACCGCGTCACCCGTGCTAAATTCCGCAGGTGCACCGGCACCGGCGGCGTTCCCGCCGTCAGCAGGCGAATCCACACCTTGCGCAGCAGCCGTAGGTCGTAGCCCAGCAGCCAGTGCCCGGCCTCCAGCGTTTCCAAAACATGATATGGCCCGATCTGCCGGGTTCCCTCCAAGGATGCCGGCGCGGAATCCAACACCTGCACCGCGGGCCGGCTCGCAGCCGTCGCCCGGGTGATCACCCGCGTTCGCGTCACCAGGTCCTGCACCGCCGCCATTCCATTCCGCCGCCGTACCGTGCTGAACAGCAGCGCCAGGATAATGTAGAATGAGAAACTCATTCCTTGTTGCACCACGCCGGGGGCGTCCAGGAACGCGCGCGTGTCCATGCCAAACACGAGCCAAAATGGCGCCACCGGCAACACCACATACAAAACGGCGCGCAGGAGTGCCCGGGGGACTCCCGGGGCACCGGGCGTCGGCCCTACCACTCGCAGACGGCAAAGCGCCTTGCCGATCGTCGCTCCCCGCAGCCCTTCCATCAGCCCGTAATACAGCATGCTGGCAATGAACGCGCCCAGCACGAACCCCATCGCCAGCGGAGAGCGGCTTGCACTGAGATCCAGGAATTGCATCGGGTCGCCCAGCATCAACATCATCAATCCCAGAATGAAAACATTCAGCACCAGCAAATCCACTACCCCAGCCACAAACCTCAGCCCCAGCGTCGCGGGAACTGGCGCTGCCGTTCCGTACGGCTCCAGCGCCTGCCGCAGCTCAGCGTAGTTCCGGAAGCGTTCACTCGGCGCCTTCTCCAGGCAACGCCGTACCACCTTCGCCAGCCCTTGAGGCAGGTGCGGCACCCATTTCCGCGGCGACGGTGCCGGTTGCTCCATCACGGTCGAAATCAACGCCACCACATTTTTCGCCTCAAACGGTGTGCGCCCCGTCAGCAGGTAAAACAACGTCGCCCCCACTGAATACATGTCCGCCCGCGCATTCAGCTCATCGCCACGCAGTTGTTCGGGCGCGCAAAATGCCGGCGTCCCCAGAAACATGCCCGTCGCCGTCAACGAGGGCTCCGTCCGGATCGCCGTCGAGATCGATAGCCCAAAATCCCCAACCTTCACCGTCCCGTCCGGATCAATGAAGCAGTTCGACGGCTTCACATCCCGATGCAGTATCCCTACCCGTTGCGCCGCTTCCAGCCCGGCGATGATTTGCAGCACCGCATCCACCGCCTCCGCCGCCGGCATCGGGCCCTGCGTCTCCACCCGATCCTGCAGGGTGCCTCCCGGCACCAGTTCCATGCTGATCACCGGCGTGCCGGCAATTTCCTCCGTCCCGAAGACATACACGCTGTTGGGGTGATTAATAGATGCCGCCAGCCGGCCTTCACGGAAAAAACGCTCGCGCGCCTCCGGCGAATCCAGCGCGTGACTTAGCACCTTCAGCGCCACCCGCCGCCCGCTCTCCAAATCCTCAGCCTCAAACGCCGTCCCCATCCCGCCACCGCCCAGCGTCCGCGCGATCCGGTAATGCCCAAACTCCTGTCCCGGACCCAGCAGTTCTTGCGGCGGCCGGGCCAGCGACCCCACCCGCACGGTGGGCTGAGTTTGGACTGGAGGCGGCAGCAGGCCGGCCTTCAGCAGGCAGCGCGGGCAATCGGCTGCGGTCGTCCCCGCAGGCAGCGCGGTGCCGCATTGCGGGCATCGACCGGGTTCGGTTGGCAGTTCTTCACGTGCAGCAGTCATAGCGTTCTGCCGTTACTTAAGTTTCCGCCCCAAAAGGTAACGCCTCCATAGTGCGAAAACCTCCCGTCAGCCCCCAAACGCCGAAAACAGGCTCTGGATTTCCTCTTCCACCTCCGCTTCCGACGTCACCGTTTGCGCGATCTCCGCCCGCAAAATTTCCCGGTAACGCCCCCGCAACCGGTGCACCGCCATCTTCACCGCCGCTTCGGTCAGCCGCAGCCGTGTGGCAATGTCGGCGTAGGGCAGGGCAGTCTCCTCTCGCGCCAGGCAGGGTTGCAGATGCTCAAACAGGGTCGCCCGGCCGCTCGCCATATATTCCTGCCTCAAGGTTTCCAAGGTGCGATCCAGCAAAGTCCTCGCCCATTGCCGGTCATACAGCAGGTCCGGCTGGATTTGGCTCGGTTCCCCCGCCAACAGCGTTTCCCCCAACTCCGGGTCAATGCTCAGGCGCTCCGCAAAACCACCCCGTTTCCCCGCATGTTCCCGATCCCATTCGTTCGCCATGTACCGTTTCAGCGCCACCAGCAGAAACGAGCGGAACCGCCCCTTCTCCTGCGCTGCAGCTTTCAAAAAGTCCGCCTCCAGCAACCGCGCAAAAAAACCCTGGGTCAGATCCTCCGCGTCCGCCGGCGCATGCCCCGAGCGCCGCGCAAACGCATACAGCGGATACCAGTAAGTCCGGCACAATTGTTCCAGCGCTTCTGCCGCCGCCGGTGATCCGCCCCCCTGTGCCGACAACACCCGCGACCAGTGGGTCGTAGCGAAAATCCTCTGAATGCCCGGCAGGGTGCTGGGCGTCGCAGAAACGCTCGACTCATGAACCTCGGAAGGGTCGCTCACCCCCCCACTGTAACCCCCCACCGCCTGCGTTGGAAGCCGGGATGGGGGGTGGTGAAGCACTTACTTGTTAACCGTCATCACCGCAGACCGTCCCGTATTCCGCGCGATAACACTCTTGGTCTGCCTCGCTTTGGGCTTAATCTGTGCGGTCGCTTTCTGGAGTGCTCGTGGCACCAAACCGGAGGCTCAAAAACCGGCCGAATCAGAACTGAACCCCGTCGCAGTTGCTCCTGACAGCCTGCCCCCGGCGACTGCGAGCACAACGACGGCGAACAACTCGAAAACCGGGTCACTGGAACCTCCGCCCCAAACCCGGCCCGAGCCAAGCCCACTCACCCGGCAACTCGTGTCTGGACTGACCACTTTTGACGCATCCGCGGGCCCTATGTCTCCGGAACAGGCGTTACTGTGGAAACAAAACCTCGATACGTTGGTGAAGCAGGGGGCTGCAGGGGTCCCGGGCATCATGGAGTACCTCGAGAAGCATACCGATTTTGTGTTCGATCCCGCCACGGCGCAAGCGTTGGGGTATCCGTCAGCCCGATCCGCCATGTTCGATGCCCTGGCTCAGATTGGCGGTCCCGAGGGAGTTGATGGAATGCTCTCCGTGCTCAAAACCACCGCCGATCCTCGGGAGATTGCCTGGCTCATCCAGTTGCTCGAAAAGGTCGAACCGGGTGTCCATGGACCCTCAGCGGTAGCCGCCGCGCGGGAGGCTCTGACCATGGCAGCCGCCGGCAACCTGCCGGATCGAGATGTTGCGCCTCTGTTTGAAGTGTTCCAGTTCTATGGCGACCCGTCGACGGTTTCCGAGTTGGAGAAATCCGCGGGTAAATGGGGATACTACGCCACGGCTGCGCTCGCCAACCTTCCAGATAACGCCGGTCTTCCCTCCCTGCTCAAAATGGCCGACCCGGCCACGGGGAGCATCAATCGAACCATTGCGTTGCAGATGGTAACTCAGCTCGCCGGAGGCAGCCCCGAGGCCCGTGAATTCTTGTTGAACCAGGTCAAGACAGGCCAGATCCCCGAAAGGCTCTGGCCCTATCTGAAATCGCCCCTCTCCGGAGAGCAATACTACCCGGTTGATTCGGTAATTACCCAGTATCCTTCCTTGCCCTCCCTTTCGGAACTCAAGCGGACGAGGATCCCTTACGGAAACCAGAATCTTTACACCCTTCCAGCACAAGGGAGTATGTCCCTGGAAGGAATTAACCAACAGATGGCGCTCATCAACGATCTAATTGCAGTCTCTGTTGACCCGGCTGCCACGCGCACCCTGGAGCAGGCCAAAGCGACTTTGAACCGGCGCTTGGCCCGAACAACGAAGTCATCCACCGCGTCTGGTAGCGAGGGGACGGCGCCCGAAGGATAACCCTTTCTAGTGTTGATCTGAAGAACCGGGTGGAGGAAATCCACCAATCGAGCACGGTAGGTGGCAAACTGACCCAAGCTTGCGACTGCGCCCCGGGCCAGGGGGCCGTTTGTAGGAGTACCTGCGGGACGTAACCGCTTTCCGATGCGCACGCCTTCGTGTCATCAAATGTCATCAAATGTCATGAATTGTCAGTAGCGAACCTCCTCTTCTCCCTGCTATCTTACCTCCGTTTTTGGGTTCTCGGATTCGGTGTGTCGGGTGGCTGCGACAGCGTTCATCCATCCCCGATCCGAACCCCGTTCTTTGACATATATGGTTAAGTCAGCAGACTGAGCGTCTACAGCACCGCAGCCGCGGCGCCCGGCGGCGCGCCCTGAACGCGCCCACCTGGCCGCCCCCGCGCCCGCCCTCCGTTTTTTTTACTTCAGCCTTTAGCCTTCAGACTTCAGCCTTTCTAGGAACGGTGCGGAAAAGTGCTCTAAAGTGCGGAAAAGTGCATTTTTCACCCCCCTCAGGCGCTGTTGGCAGCCTCAAGGTCGTTCAATGCTCTGATGCAGGGGTACAAAAAACCGTGCCGGGCAAGCGGAGATCACCTGCCCGGCACGTGAATCTAACAATCAGTGATCAGGCCTTGAAGCCCGACCAGTCCACTTGACGCATGTCTCCCGTCTTTTGGAATGCCACATGCATCCCAAACGCCGCCGACAAGGTCTGAGGTGAGTGGGAGTTGCCTGCGAGTTTGAGATACTCCCGCAAGGTGCTACGGTATTCCGGGTGCGCGCAATTCTCGATGATCGTTCTGGCGCGTTCCATCGGACTTTTACCGCGAAGATCGGCCACGCCCTGATCGGTGACCACGATTTGAACCGAGTGCTCGCTATGATCCAGGTGGCTCACAAGCGGGACGATCGTGCTGATCTTGCCGCCCTTGGCGGTGGAAGGACAGGTGAAGATGGAAAGAAATGCATTTCGGGCAAAATCTCCCGAACCGCCAATGCCGTTCATCATGTTCCGGCCCAACACATGAGTGCTGTTCACGTTGCCGGCAATATCGACCTCAATGGCAGTGTTGATCGAAATAATGCCGATACGCCGGACGATTTCCGGGCTGTTCGTGATTTCCTGCGGACGCAGCAGGAACTTCGATCGGAAGAACTCCAGGTTGGCGTAAATGTCCTGTAGCACCGCGTTGGTCACCGTCAGCGAACAACCGCTGGCGAAGCGCACCTTGCCTTGCTTCATCAGCGCCACCACGGCGTCCTGAATGACCTCGGTGTACATCTCAAACTGAGGAATCTCCGCGCGCTGCCCCATGGCTTTGAGCACCGCATTGGCAGTGTCACCCACGCCGGATTGAATCGGCAGGAACGACTTCGGTATCAGCCCGCGGTGTATCTCGCCGGCAAGGAAATTCGCGACATTGTCGCCAATTTTCGCAGTCGTTTCAGAGATCTCCCCGAAACTCCCGGTCTCGTCGGCAACGTCTGATTCCACGATGCCCAGGATCCTTTCCGGGTTTACCTTGATGGTGGGCGCGCCAATACGATCGGACGGCCGAAACAAGGGCAGGGGATTGCGATAAGGCGGGTCTTCGGGTTCGTAGAGATCGTGGAATCCACGGAGCCCGTCTGGATGAAAACGGTTCAACTCGATGACGATCTTTTCGGCCACTCGACAATAAGTCGGCGACGCACCGACCGCGGAAGTCAGGGTAATCTCTCCGGACGGGCTGACATCACAAGCTTCGATGACGGCATGGTGGACGGGGCCGAGGAACCCGTAACGAACTGCCTGGGGCATCATGGAGAGATGCATGTCGAAAAATGCAGTTCGCCCCTCATTGATGCTCTTCCGCAAATCCGGATCCGATTGATACGGAGTGCGGAACAAGACGGCGTCGGCCTGGGCCAGGGCGCCATCCAGGCTTCTCCCGGTGGAAGCGCCCGTCATAACACCAATGCGAAAGGGGTTGCCCTCGGCATGGATCTTCTTGGCACGTTCGGCAATCGCTTTGGGAATGACTTTGGGTGCGCCCGCGGCAGTGAAGCCGCTAAACGCGACAGACTCCCCATTCTGAATATGGCTGGCAGCTTCTTCAGCAGTCAGTTTTGGATATTTGTGGCTCATTTATTTCAGTTTTCGATTTCAGTCAAATGGCGCACTTGATGCGCCGAGTAAAAACGGGTTGCGCCATCCGCTCCAGCGAGCTCGAGACGGCCTTGAAGGTCAACACCCTTGAATAAGCCCCGGCAAACCGGACCGTCGAGGTCCAACTCAACGTGCCTGGGGCAGCCCCACAATTGGTTGACGCGCGCCAACGGCAGGATCTCGCCGTGCCGGGTAAAGTCTTCCAGTTCCTTGCGCAAGGTCTCCAGCACCTGCAAAGTCAACTCATCGACGCTGGGTGCATGGGAAAGTAAATCAGCGAGCCGCGCTGTTTGAAGATTCAGGGTGGAATCGAGAGACTCGGGATGGTTGGAAAGGTTGATACCTACCCCGATCACAGCTTTTCCGGAAGGGAAGGCATCCACCAGAATGCCAGCCAGTTTGCGGTGGCCAACAAGGATGTCGTTAGGCCAGCGCATGCGCAAAGAGCCGAGTCCTTGTTGCCGCAGCAGACTGCACAGAACCAAGCCTGACAACAGGGGCAGTAATAGTGCCTTCTCCAGGCTGCTTATGGGAACGACTGCGGAAATCCAAAGCCCGCCTTTATCAGAAACCCAGGACCGATGGAATCGTCCTCTGCCGGCGGTTTGTATCGTCGCTCTTACCGCATGCCACGGTGGCAGGCTGGCGGCCACGCGATTGGAGGAATCCACCACCTCATGATCGTGAACGGTCCAGCCGGCACAGTCGAAGACTTCCAGCGGAACCGCGCCGGGGGCGCTGTTCAGGGCGCCCCCGGCGCAGATGAGGTCTGAGGCAGCGGCCACGGCTACTCAATCCGGAGCAGAATCTGGTGCTCCTCGACGGCGTCACCAACCGCAGTTTTCACCTCGGCTACATTTCCGGATTTAGGTGCGAAGACGAACGTGTTCATCTTCATTGCTTCCAAGGTCAGCAAGTGATCGCCTTCCTTTACCGCCTGGCCGGGGGTGACCATTACCGCCGTGACGCGGCCAGCCAAGGGACTGGGGACGTCGCCCGGGCCAGCCGGGCCGGCGGAAACAGGTGCAGCGGTTGGTGTCGGCGCGACGGCCGGAGGCGGGGTAGCCGCGGGCACGGAGGCGGGAGCGACTGCGGTCGGAGTTGGTGTCGATGGTGGCAGTGAGGCTCCATCGTCTGGAATTTCAACGGCGACTTCGTACGTAATGCCGTCAACGGTAACCCGAAGTTTCTTAATCATGGGAGTTGTGAAAAAGGTTTAACGAATTCTGTGTGATTGGAATATTTGAGTTCGGCCCTCGAGAGCCCACACATTCACATGCGGAGCCGGTGACGGAACCGGTTTTAATGAGAGGATTTGGTAAGGGCGATCCAGTACTGCGGCGATAGCTGCAGCAATAATAGCCACCGTCTCGGAAGGCACTCGAGCCTGCCCTGCGACAGTGACTTGTCCAGACTCGATAGTCCGTTGATGGGCTGCGCGTGCCGCCTCCACATAGGCGGCGGCTCGACGAAGACCGGATTGGACTTCGGCCGCTCGCGCGATGTCGTCCAAGCGGGCAAGGGCGCGGTTCAAAAGAGCCAGCGCTTGCCCGAGATTCGATTCTGCTTCCCACCACTCATCCGGCGCCAAATCGGCCGGTTTCTGTGTTTGATCTTCTGGTGTACTCATGATTCAGCCACCTTCCGTTTTATAGCGGGATGGTGCCGTGTTTCTTCGGCGGCCTGGTTTCCCGTTTAGTTAGAGTATTGCGAATAGCCAGAGCCACCACGCCCCGGGTTTCCGAGGGCACGATAACATCTGTGACGAAGCCTTTCTTGGCTGCCTCGTAGGGCGTGCAGAATTTCTCGCGGTATTGCTTCACTACCTCGGCTTCTTTCGCCTTGGGATCGGCCGCACCGGTAATTTCCCGTTTGTAGAGAATGCGAGCTGCGCCTTCAGCGCCCATCACCGCGATCTCAGCGGTGGGCCAGGCGTAGACAGCGTCGGCTCCCATGTCCGCGCTGCACATGGCGAGGTAGGCGCCGCCGTATGCTTTGCGCAGGATAACCGTGATCTTGGGGACGGTAGCGGCGGCGTAGGCAAAGAGCATCTTGGCTCCATGTCGAATGATGCCGCCGCGCTCCTGCTGAACACCGGGCATGAAACCCGGAACGTCCACCAGAGTCAGGATGGGAATGTTAAACACATTGCAGAATCGAATGAAACGCGCGGCCTTGTCGGAAGAATCAATATCGAGCGTTCCGGCCTTCACCAGCGGGTTATTGGCGATAATGCCGGTCGAAATGCCCTGAATCCTGGCGAAGCCAACGATCATGTTCTTGGCCCAGGCTTGATGAACTTCAAGAAAATCTCCGTTATCTACCAAGCGGTGGATGACCTTCAAGACATCCAGGGGATCCTTGGAACTCTCCGGGACGAGCTTGTTTAGCTCTTCATCCAGCGCCATATCCACCCGTGCGGTCGGGTGGTGAGGTGGGTCAACCAGGTTGTTTGAGGGGATAAACGTGAGGATTTTGCGGGCGATCTCCACGGCGTGGGCGTCGTTGTCCGCGACAAAGTGGACATTGCCGGACACACCGGCATTCGCAGCCGGACTGCCGATTTCGTCCATGGTGCATTTCTGGCCGGTGACCGCCTGGATCACCTCCGGGCCGCAAATGAACATGTTCGATGTGCCTTTGACCATGATGATGAAATCCATCAGGGCAGGGGAGTAAGCAGCCCCCCCGGCGCACGGCCCGGAGACAATAGCGATTTGAGGCACGACGCCGGAAACCAGCACGTTGCGAAAAAACACCTGTCCATACCCGGAGAGCGAATCGTCCCCTTCCTGGATTCGGGCCCCACCCGAATCGTTGAAACCGATGATCGGGCAACCGACTTTCATGGCATATTCCATCAGGTCGCAAATCTTCTTGGCGTGGATGCGTCCGAGGGAGCCGCCGCTTACAGTGAAGTCTTGGCTGAAGGCGGCTACTAGGCGGCCATCCACCATTCCGGTTCCGGCAACGACGCCATCACCCGGCAGACTCTTCTTTTCCATGCCGAAGTTGTGGCAGTCGTGATCAGCATGCATGCCCTGCTCGAGGAAGGTGCCTGGTTGGAACAGGGCCGCCAAACGGTCACGGGCCGTCATGACGCCCTTTTTGCGACGCGCTTCGAGCTTGTCCTCACCGCCGCCGGCACGGGCCGCGGCACGGCGTTTTTCAAGGTCTTGCAACAATGTTTTGGATAAGGCCATAAAGGTAGACAGGTTAATTTATTGGGTTAATGCTGACAACCGCAGGACGATCCGGACTTTGGACTGCAGAATTCAGTGAGAACTCCGAAGGTGGATTTTGGATGGAGAAAAGCGACCAGCTTGTTGGCTGCACCCTCGAACGGTTCAGGGTTTATGAGCCTTACACCGGCGCCGGCAGCCTGCTGAAGCTGACCGCGAATGTCGGTTGTGGCGAAGGCGATATGATGGATTCCGCCATTGGGGTTCTTCTCCAGGAACTTGGCGATCGGGCTTTCTGGATCGGTGGGTTCGAGCAATTCAAGGTGGACTTCGCCGACGCTAAAGAACGCCGTGCGCACCTTTTGGGAGATGACCTCCTCGCGATGCTCGCACTTCAGTCCCAGCGCATTCTCATAATATGGCACAGCCTCATCCAGCGAACGGACAGCGATGCCCAAGTGGTCAATTTTTTGTAACATAGGTCAATTTCAGTTTCAGGTTTCAGTGCCAGTAAGATTATCTGCCGGCATACCCAGTGCCAGGAGTTCCCGGGCGGCTCGGACAGCCGTAATTTCACCGCTTAGGAGCGCTTCCTGCAGTACTGGCAGTTGCGCCCTGACGCGGGCGTTTTGGAAGAACAGACGGTGGAGCTCATCCTGGACGAGGTCGGAGAGCCACTCCAGCAATTGCTGCTGGCGTCTGCGGGTTATGGTACCTCTTGGTTCCAGTTCGCGATAAAAACGCTGAATGGCGTCCCAGAGGGCAGGGATGCCCTCTCCGGTCAGGGCTGAGGCCAGCGCTACCGTGCGATTCCAACCGGGAGTTGCGGGCTGAGTGTAATGCAAAGCGGATTCCTGTTCGGCTCGGGCTTGTTGTGCCTTTAAGAGGTTGTCTCCATCCGCCTTATTGATCAGCACCGCATCGGCGATTTCAACAATCCCCTTCTTAATGCCTTGGAGTTCGTCTCCCGCGCCGGGTAGGAGAAGCAACAATAAAAAATCGACCATCGACCTAAGCGCGATCTCGCTCTGACCAACGCCGACTGACTCAAGCAAGACGATATCATAGCCGGCGGCTTCACAGAGCAGCATCGTTTCCCGGGTCCTGCGCGCCACACCACCAAGGGTGCCGCCTGCGGCCGTTGGGCGGATATAGGCGTTGGGATGGCAGCTGAGCCGTTCCATCCGGGTTTTGTCCCCGAGGATGCTGCCGTGCGACCGTGCACTGGAAGGGTCGATGGTGAGTACCGCGACCTTGTGACCCGCTTCGACGAGGAAACACCCAAAGGCTTCGATGAAGGTGCTCTTGCCTACCCCGGGCACGCCAGTGATACCGATACGCCGGGACTTTCCGGTGTGCGGCAATAACCGTTGGAGGACTTCCTGTGCCTGGGCCTCGTGAATGCGTGAACTACTCTCCACCAAGGTGATCGCCCTAGCGAGCACGCCGGAGTTGCCTCCCAGCACGCCCGTCACATAATCGTCAGGAGTCAACGTCCGCGGACGCCTCGGCAATGAAGCCTCAGCGTTCGTGGCGACCTGTCCGGTTCCTTCCATTTAATTAATGGACTGCTCTCAGCTTAACTGCGCACTCAAGTGGCTCAGGATCTCCCGGGCTGCATCTGGAATAAAGGTTCCAGGACCGAAGACTGCATCGGCGCCGTTTTGCTTCAGGAACTCGTAATCCTGATGGGGGATCACTCCCCCTACGACCACCATAATGTCCTCACGGCCGATCTTTTTCAACTCATCGACGAGTTGAACCAGTAAGGTTTTGTGACCGCCGGCCAGAGAACTGATGCCAACAACATGCACGTCGTTCTCAGCGGCCATCCTGGCAGCCTCATCGGGTTGTTGGAACAAAGGCCCGATATCCACGTCGAACCCAAGATCGGCGTAAGCCGTGGCGACAACCTTGGCTCCGCGGTCGTGTCCGTCCTGTCCCATCTTGGCGATCAGGATGCGCGGCCGACGTCCGTGACGTTCGGCAAATTGGTCGGTCAATTGCCGAACTTGGTCGATTTGCGGGTTCTGACCGAACTCGGCCTGATAAACTCCAGAGATACTACGGATCACGGCTTTATGACGGTGGAATGTTTTTTCTAGAGCGAACGAGATTTCACCAAGAGAGGCTCGGGCACGGGCAGCATCGATGCTTAATGCGAGCAAGTTTCCCTGGCCACTTTCAGCCGCTTTGGCCAGTGCGTCCAGCGCGGCAGTGACCTTGGCGCTATCGCGTTCGGCTCGGAGTTGGTGCAAACGCTTGACCTGAGATTCTCGAACGGCGGAGTTGTCAACTTCCAGGACATCCAGTTGTTCGGTGTGGTCAAGGCGAAGTATATTGACCCCGATGATCGACTCCTTGCCGGAATCGATCTGGGCCTGACGACGCGCAGCAGCTTCTTCGATCCGGAGCTTTGGTAGGCCGGTCTCGATGGCTTTGGCCATGCCGCCAAGTTCTTCAACTTCCTGGATGTGAGACCAGGCCCGCTTCATGATCGCTTGCGTAAGGGCTTCTACGAAGAATGAACCGGCCCAAGGGTCGATGACTTTGGTAATGCCGGTTTCTTCCTGCAAGAACAACTGTGTGTTGCGGGCGATACGCGCAGAGAAGTCTGTTGGCAGCGCAATGGCTTCATCGAGAGAATTGGTGTGAAGTGACTGGGTATGCCCCAGCGCCGCGGCCATGGCTTCCACACAAGTTCGGATGACGTTATTGAACGGATCCTGTTCTGTCAGGGACCACCCCGAGGTCTGCGAATGCGTTCGGAGCGCCATGGATTTGGGGTTTTTGGGGTTGAATTGCTTGATCAGCTTCGCCCACAACGCCCGCGCCGCCCGCATTTTGGCGATTTCCATGAAGAAGTGCTTTCCCTGAGCCCAAAAAAAGGAGAGCCGGGGGGCAAAGGCATCGATATCAATTCCGGCCCGAAGCCCAGTGCGAACATATTCAAGACCATCAGCCAGGGTGTAGGCCATCTCGAGATCCGCCGGCGCGCCAGCCTCCTGCATGTGATAGCCGGAGATAGAAATCGAGTTGAACTTGGACATGTTCTTCGAGGTGAAGGAAAAAATATCCGCGATAATGCGCATTGAGGGCGCGGGCGGATAGATGTAGGTATTGCGGACCATATACTCCTTCAGAATGTCGTTCTGAATAGTGCCAGAGAGCTGTTCCAGTTTCACCCCTTGCTCCTCGGCGGCAACAATATAAAACGCCATGATCGGAAGTACCGCGCCGTTCATGGTCATAGACACCGAGATGCGATCCAGGGGAATCCCACCAAAGAGGATCTTCATGTCGAGCACAGAGTCGACGGCAACACCGGCCTTGCCGACATCAGCAAAGGCGCGCGGATGGTCGGAATCATAACCGCGGTGGGTGGGGAGGTCGAATGCTACCGAGAGTCCTTGCTGGCCAGCGGCTATGTTACGCCGGTAAAAGGCGTTGCTTTCCTCCGCCGTGGAGAAGCCCGCATACTGTCGGACTGTCCATGGCCGTGAGACATACATTGAGCCGTATGGACCGCGGAGAAACGGCGCCAAGCCCGGGAAAGTACCCAGGTGCTCGCACTGTTTGAGGTCGTCCGCAGTGTAAAGCGGCTGCAAGTCAATCTGCTCCAACGTCTGGAAAGCCCACGCCTCAACTGAGCGGCCAGTTTCGGCCTCGAACCGTTTCTTCCATTGGTCGTAGGTGATCTTTGCGGGAGCCGGGTCAAATGCTATCTGGGTAAAATCAGGAAAGGTCTTCATGGTTCACTTAATGCCGAGGCGGGTTTGAATGCTGGCCAGAACTTCGAGGGCATCCGCGCGAATGTGGATGAAGTCGTCCACTCCGCTTTTCCGGTGTGCCTCGACTTGATCCTGCGGAAAACCTGCCAGGATGATAATAACGTCCGAGCGACACTGCCGGAGCCCTTGAGCCAGCGCCGGCACAAGCGTTGGGTAGATGTCGTCCGTCGAGCAGATGACAGCCACGCGGGCACCACTCTTGGCGAAGGCAGCCACCGCTTCATCGTGAGTCTTGAATCCAGTCGTGTAACTAGTCTCAAAGCCTCCAGCAGCCAGGAATCCAGCGGAGAAATCGGCCCGGGCCTTGTGTTCACGCACGGCTCCCATGGTGCAAAGAAAAGCCTGCAACGGTTGACCTGTGGCAGTCTTGTGACGTTCGGCGGCGTCGCGGAGTTGTTCGAAGCCTACGGCCGCTCGGGTGATGCGCACTGGGCCGACCGGTGCGGATGGGCTGTCACTGATGCGAATGGCACGGGTGATTTCCCCAAGGGTGGCCCCGGCAGCAATCGCCTCAGCGCAATTCTCGAACAAGTCGACACCGCGCATTTCCACAATGCGGGCGAGTTTTTCGAGCACTAATTCACTTTCATCCTCTTCCATCGAAGTGCGATGGGAAGCGACCTGTTGTGCCCGGCGTTTGTGAAACGCGAGAGGATCGAGCGTTGGTTTCTCCAACGGCTTCTCCTTGGGGTTGGCGTATTGATTGACTCCTACTATGGCATCGCGGCGGCGGGCAACACCTTTGAGTCTCTCAGCGGCAGTTGCTCCGACGCATTTCTGCGGGAACCCACTGCGAAGCGCTGCCTCCATGCCCCCAATTCTCTCTACCTCCTGGAAGAGTGCCCACCCGCGGTTGGCCAATTCCGCTGTCAGGGTTTCTACAAACCAAGACCCACCTGCGGGATCAATTACGTGATCGAGGTGGCATTCCTTCTGGAGCACCAGTTGGGTGTTGCGGGCGATACGTTGGCTGAAATCATCCGGACGGCGGAAGATTTCATCAAAAGCGCCGACCTGGAGACTGTCTCCGGCGCCGAGGACACCCGCAAAAGCCTCCACCGTGGTGCGGAGCAGGTTGTTGTAGGGGTCGTAGACAGTTTTGTTCCAGTGGTTCGTTCGAACATGAATCCAGCAGCGTTGTGCATTTTCATTGCCACCAGCAGCGGCGACAGCGCGGGACCAGAGCATTCGCAGGGCGCGCAACTTGGCGATTTCCATGAAGAAATTCGAGCCGACCGTGATGGCAAAGCGCAATTGCGGAGCCACTAGATCAACCTCAAGCCCGCGATGGTTCATGGCGCGCAGGTATTCGACAGCCATCGCTAGGGTGAACCCAAGTTCCTGGACGGCGTTGCCGCCGGATTCATGCCAGGCACGGCTGTGAACGCAGATGGTCTGAAGCTGGGAGGCGTGGTGGGAGGCCCACTGTGTCAGCGCCGCCATCTCACGGTAGGCACCGTCGATCGACTGAGGAAGTCTGCCTTCGTTAGCCAGCACAGCCAGCGGGTCCATTTCTATGCAACCTTTTAACGAGGAAAGCGTTTTCTTGCGCTTGCGAGCCAAGGCGATCAGCAGCGCGGCAAACGGCATGGCGGACGCCCCTGAGCGCACCAGTAGCGAGATCTTCTCGAGATCGATTCCGTCCAGAGCGCGATCAAGATCATTCAGGGTGGCGATAGACAGGCCTCCGGCACCCACCTGCTCCGGTTGGGCCCAATCAGGGTCATGTCCGTCGCGCGTCGCATGGTCCAGTACCATGTTCAGCGCATTCAGACCTCTTGAGATGGAGTTGCGCGCGGCGTTATTGAACTCGGTCGGACTGGAGAAGGCGATTTCCTGAGAGACTTCCCACGGGTCTTGGAGGTATCCTCCCGTGCGTGTGCCTCGCACATACGGTGCAAATCCAGGGAACGAGTTGACGTGCGGCAAGTTGGCGGTATCAGCCTCCTGATAAAGAGCCTTTAAGGGTATGCCCTCATAGGTCATGGAGACCATTCTTTTTTCAAAGGGCACATCTTTGAGTTCCGCCTGGACCTGCTTGCGCCAGTTCTCTGCCGTCACTGGAGGGAACTCGCCGAGGAATTTTTCTGTTGGGGTGTTCATCAGATTCAAATGCTCAGGACATGGATTCAACAGTGACTTCGTGACGCCTTCCGGCAACGGTTACATAGAGGCGTTGAGCACCCGTTGTGGTGGTGCGGGTCCTAGTATTGGCTACCGGTGGCGGCGCCGAGGCAGCGGTTGCTACCGTGTCGTGTGGAGCCCCTGTGGCGGGTTTGGTTCCCGCAGCCTTGGGCTTGAGCAGAGTTTCGACCTGCTGTGGGAACATGGCAAACAAGACGACCGTTTCATCGTCTTCCGGTAGTCCCTTCGTGCGGCACTGCTCGCGATACTTTTCCATGCCGGGGCTGAGGAGGTCGGCCGGTCTCTCGGTCACTGGGTTGGCACCGGTCTGCTTGACGACCTGAGCGAGCACTCCTGGATCAATCGGCCCGGGAGTCTTGCCGTATTTGCCCAAGGCGATGTCCTGTGCGGGTTGGCAGATCATTTTCCAGCGGCCGAATTTCACATTCATCATGGCTTGAGTGCCGACGATTTGAGAAGTTGGCGTTACGAGGGGAATCCAGCCAAGTGCCTCCCTTACAATGGGGATTTCCTGAAGCACCGCGTTAAACTTGTCGGACATCCCCTGTTCCTTAAGTTGGGTGCGGAAGTTCGAGAGCATGCCGCCTGGCACCTGGTAAATGAGGATGTCTGAATCCACCCTTTCATTGGCTGGACTGGTATATGCTGCGAGTTCCTTGTAGACGCCTTCGAAATAGTCGCGCAGTTCCGCCAGTTTACGCGTGTCGAACTTTGGACAGCGTGGGTGACCTTCGAGCAACGCGAGCATGCGTTGGGTGTCGGGTTGGGAGGTGCCGTTGGCAAAAGGTACGATGGAGACTTCGACGCAATCCACGCCAGCCTCGATCGCTGCGAGGTAGCTGGCAGCGCCCAATCCCGCCGTATCGTGGGTATGGAGTGTAATCGGGATTCCAATTTTGCTCTTCAGCTCCTTTACCATGGCGTAGGCGATTTGAGGCTGAATGATTCCGGACATGTCTTTGATGCCGAGAGAATCACACCCCATCTTTTCGAGTTCTACGCCCATTTTTACGAAATTCTCAACCGTGTGGACTGGAGAAATGGTGTAGCAGAGTTCGCCGCGGGCATGTTTGCCGCACCGCTTTACGGATTCGATTGCGGTCGCAAGATTGCGCACGTCGTTCAAGGCGTCGAAAATCCGGATGATATCCATGCCGTTCTGGCACATGCAGCGCACAAAGGCCTCCACCACGTCATCGGGGAAGCTGGCGTACTGCACGATATTCTGCCCACGGAGGAGCATCAGTTGGGGAGTCTTGGGCGCGACCTTCTTAAGCGTGCGCAACCGATCGAAAGGATTCTCGGTCAGGTAGCGGAGACAGGAATCGATCGTCGCGCCTCCCCAGGTTTCAAGGCCGTGAAACCCCATCTCATCCAAAATGGGGGCTGCTGGAAGCATCTGGGCCGTGCTCATTCGCGTCGCGGCCATCGATTGATGACCGTCGCGCAACACCGTGTTGTTAAAAAGGACCGGTTTCACAATGTTATAATATTTCAATTTTCAGCCGTTTGGCGGAATGATCTCTAGCGGAGCGATTAGATCGACCGGGAGTTTCAGTCCGTAGAACGATAACACAACTTACGAGAGGCAAAAGATGCTTATCTCATTAACAAAAGTCAAGATTAGCTAAGAGGGTTTCAGTTTAGCAAATGCCTTCGATAACTGCGGGTTCGAGTGGCAGTGCCTGCTGGTTGCGTGCACGAAAAACGCACGAACTATTCCAATTGCTGGCTCCAATCCTGAGCTTCAATCGACATTACTAATCAGCGTGCTGCGTTACTCGATAGGCAACCATTGGGCTGCGTCAATGACGACATAACCATCTGCCCGTTCGTTTGATACAATCACCGTTGCTTCGCCAGATTCGAACTCGAAGATACCTAACGACACGAAGAGCTTGTCGACTGGAGGCGGCGTCCGCTGGTTTATAAGCAGTCGCTTTTGCCCAGTGGCGGTTTGCACTGTCACCGCTACCGAGCTGGCTCGGTTATCATGGGCACTGTAAGCAAACCTCACTTCGTAACGTCCTGCTTTATGGAGTCTTGCCTGGAATTTAGCCGTGGATTTGCCGTCGCCTCTATTGCCGTCGTGGCGATAACCGTTGGCGACAAAAGGTCCGATGGCGCTAGCCTGCGTCCAACTGCCGCTAAGGACAGCTTGTGAGTCGTCAACTACAATGCCCTCCAGTTTGCCTGCTGGGAGAGCTGGGTGTGGTTTGAGATCCGGGGCCGGCATGTCGAGAACCTGATGGTCTTGCAGTAACCGCAGACGCAAGGTTGGGTAGGGTAGGTCTTGCACGGCGAGTCCGGCGTCTATGGCCAGGGCTGCAGCCGTGGCGGCTGATTGTCCCAGAATCATGAAGACCGGTTCCATGCGGATGGAACCGAACGCAATATGCGAACTCGAAACACACACTGGTACAAGCAGGTTTTGACACTGCGCCTTCTTGGGAAGGAGTGAACCAAAAGCAATTTCATATGGGCCAGCGGTACCAACACCAATGTCGCCTTCGTTCTGCACATAACCCTCAGGGGTGATGTAGCGTTGTGTGTTGTGTGAATCGATGGTGTAGGAGCCCATGCCCACCGATTCAGGAGTGGGCCGTTTCTTAAGCAGCTCGTTTTCGGTCATCACGTACTGGCCTACCAACCGCCGGGCCTCCCGGACATAAATCTGGTGAGGCCAGTGACCATTGTCTTTGAATTCGTCCCCGGCCAAGCCCCAGCGCTGCATTTCCTCTTGGACTTCTGCGGGTATCCGTGGGTCGTTGGCGATGAAATAGAGCCAGCCTTTTTGGTAAGTCTCGTGTTCCTTAATGATTTCCGCGCGGCGCTCATAAGAAGCCTCTGGGTAATCGTAATTATAACCGATGTTGTCGGTGCTCATGGGCCCGTGGTTGTTTGAGTCCGTCTTGCGGTTCGGTATCGGATCGAATTTGTCAAAGGTCTCGCGCCAGCCGGCATTAAAGATCCGGAGCAACAGTTCGTACTGTTTGGGATCGTAGCCGTCAGGCTGTGGGAATGGCACGCGGTTTTCAGGGTGATCGGTCAGACACATGCGGAAGCAGTATGCCTGAATCCTTCGGTCTCCTTCTCCATATGTGCCCGGAGGTTCAGCACTGACCCGGGGCAGAACGCCGCTCGTAGGATCGCCCGGGACCAAGTAAGGACTGATTTTTTCCTTAAGCACACCAAAATGGTGTTGGTGGTGGAGCACACCGGTCTGCACTCCTGCCCAGCGTTCGCCGTAGACGTTTTGACCTTCACGTCCTACGTGGTAATCGACTCCGCTGGCAGCCATCAGATCCCCTTCGTAGGTGGCGTCGATGAAAACGCGTGCGGTATATCGTTTTCCGCTGAGTGTGCGGATGGAGCGGATCCGGCCCTCCTGCTTTTCGACGCCTTCTCGGCGGTCGAGCCATTCGTTACGGTGCACAGGGATTAGGTGTTCCTTAATATAACCCTCCAAGATCCTTTCCGCGACATGTGGTTCAAATATCCACATAGTGCGTTGTTCGCCATCAATGGCAGGCGTACCTTGGCCTTTGTTTCCGTAGGATTCGCGGGTTTGCCATTTCCAGGCGTTAGCGGCTTGGTAACTCTGCCAGACGCGATGATAGAATTCTCGGGCCAACCCGCCAATGACAGCCTTATTGCCGGTATCCGTGAATCCCAACCCACCGCTCGAGAGACCACCCAAATGTTTATCTGGGCAGACGATGATCACCGACTTTCCCATGCGTTTCCCCTGAACGGCAGCCATCACTCCCGCGGAGGTGCCACCGTAAACCAGGAGATCACAGTCAACCGCAGGTGCCGCGAGAGCGGTGAAGAGGGTCGTCAGGAGTATGAGGCAGGTTCGCATTATGATCCCGAGGTTAACAGCCCGTGATGGTTCATGCAGCAGTTTTCACTTCATTTTTTCGCCCGAAAACTCAGTTGGATTGTATTTTGGTCGAGTCGAATGAGGTAAGGGGCGTCCAACGGGCGGGTCAACAAGCCGGGAAGGTCCTGAAATAGGGGGAACGACTTTGGAGGTTGCTGGCCCCTCGAGGAGCGAGGGCGGCCGTGAGCGCGATGTTTCAGGCAGTGGGAACCATTGAACGGGCGGGAGCGAGAAGGCCTGGGACAGCGGGGGAGACTGGGCCACGGGCTTCGTTGTGACGGGAGCACGATGCAGGTATCCGTTCCGGCAGTCAACCTTAACCAATCAACTCACGGCTCACAAAGGATCATTTCGTTGAAAAAAGAATGGCAACCTGTCAACCCGGTTAGCGGAATCAGCCAGTTGACTTTGGACACGGAATGCGAAATCGCTTAGTGCGTCGATTGCGGGGGAATTGGTGGGAACGCGGGCCGTGTTGGTGTGTTGACCGGGCCTACTGAGGCCTTAACCGGGGTTAGGGCAGCCGGAGTGGTGGCTGCAGCCCCCATGACCGCGATTGGCACCTTGATCATTGGGAACTTGGGGTGACTCGTCCTGACCGTCAATTCGGGGGTTTCTCCTGCTTTAGGTGTGAACCCAGCCGGGAAAGCGGCGCTTACGTAGAAGAGGCGGCCGGCTTGCATTTCCCGGATGTCCACCGTTACGCCGGGTATCGTGCAGGACGGATCGGACAGAGCCAGCGCCGAAGTGTCGTGCGACTGAATGGTCATGCCCAATTTGAGGTTCGAGGTAAGCGGATTGGCTGGTAGCAACAACCGGGTAGGGGAGTAAGTGACGGAGGCGCGTTGGATACCTGTGGAATGGATAGTAAGCGTAGGCATCTCCGGTGAAGACGTCTTGAGAATGATTTGAGCGGTAAAGGTGCTGGACGGCATGGGAGGGGCTGTGGAGATCTCAAGGCTAAATTCCTTGCCTGCAGTGATGGTCTTCAGAGCAGCCTTGAACGACGGGTTGGAGACTTGCGGCGGATCAAGAGTTAGGGGTGTCTCAAGATTGTTGATGATTCGTACAGTCCGGGTCTCCACATTGGTACTGCCTTCGCCGTACTGGAAGAGGACTGTTGCTGGAGTGATCTCAATCGGGGTCCAGACTTTGGCCTTCAAGAATAACACCATATTCGATTGTGCAGTGTCCTTGAATGTGACTGTTACGCTTTTGGTCACATTTCCGCTGAAGCCAGTGGAGTTGAACTGTAGCGGGATGCTCCCAGTTTTGCCAGGGGCCACCTCCCGCTCCCAGGTGCCTGCCGAGGTGCACCCGCAACCAGGTTTGACGGCCAAGACCTCCAGTGTCTCGGTTCCGGTGTTGGTGTAAACAAAACTGTGCTTGACGGTCTCGCCTCGTTTGACCACCCCGAAATCGTGCGTCGTTTGTTCGAAGGCAATGCGGGAAACGGCAGTTGCAGTGGTGGTTGGTGTGGTAACAGCCGCCGAGCTGCTCGCAGCCACAGTGGCCAAGGAGGCCAACATTACGGATTTCACAAAGCGACGTGCCCAATGAAAATGCAGGCCCCGAACGGTTCTTCCGAAGGTCCCAAATCCCACAAGCATCGGTTTCATAACACTAACAATAGCAAATATTCAGCATCTCAGCAACCTTGGAGAGCATCCATATCATCGCGTAACTCAGTTTCCTGGCAACCCACTTGGTACTGCTTTTGTCAGACTTTGCTCGAGTCGGATCCGAGTTTGCTGAAGCATTCTCAGGCCGTTAGGGCTGGAGGTCACGGAGATCATTAGGTCGATCAAGCCTATTTCTCGATTGGCGCCTTCAGGTGTCAGTGCGCCATCCGGGGGCGCGTAAATGAAGTTCTGGCTGTTGAAACGGATATGTGATCCACCAGTGCTAGACTGCGAGCGCACAGCGGTGTTTTGGTTAAGCACCGAATCGCGAATATGGGCCTGCTCGCCAGACAGGGTCTGGAGAGATATGGCAAAAAGGACGGAGGAAGCAGATTGGCCTGCACCTGCTGCAACAAGGTGGTTCGAGCCTCGTCATTTGAGGCGGCTAATTGTGCGAGGACTTGGAGAGTCTGCAGTCGGCAGGGTTGAGACCTGCCGTCCGGATCAACTGAAGCGATCCGGATCAAAGACGGCACCCCAGCTCCATCTGGAAGGTTCACCAGAGCCAGTGTCCCGTAATAATTCTAATAGCTGGCGGCTTTTTAAAGGTCCGTAACCACACCTTCCGCGCCGTATCTCTCTAGCACTTCGAATAACGGGCCGACATCATATCTCTCTAGTTTTCTTTCGGCCGACAGTGCCAAAGACTGGCGTGCAGCCTCTAAGGCAAGTGATCGGCGCTGCTCCGGTGCTAAAGCATCTGGGCGTTGAGTGAGAGTGGCAATTTCGCGGGGGGACGTGGTGGTTTGCAGTGCTTCAACCAACGCGTTTATTGCTGACGTGCCGCCGATGTCGGCCAGTGCATCAAACATGGCCGAGCGCGCCGAACTGTATCCCAGCGGCGCCGCATCCGCCGGGCTGAAAAAGTGGTCGTTGCTTGTCCTCCGCAATTCCGTTATAGCGGGAACGGAGGCTGTGCCGCCTTGTACCAAGTCATACTGGTTCTGACGCCACGCTGCCGCACGCTGGAAAGATCTTGGTTCGGCCAACTACTTTCGGACCGGTAACATGCTAGCACTTACAGGGCATGCCGACAAGCGCGACCTAAATCCGCAGGTAGAGGTTCTTACTCGAGGAGACTTCCGCATGTAAGCGTGGCGCATCGTAGCCTGCCTTTCCATATAGGTTGTCGATTGGCACAGGACATGAGGTGCTCGAGATTTCCAGGATCGCCTCAACGGGTCAACTTGCTTACGTGCGGATTATGGCGCGCGAGCAGACCGACGGAATGGAGCGCCTTTTCAAACCACGCTTCCAGGTTTGAAGGCAGGTTATGAGGTATCCTCTGAGGATACAATTCCTATGCGCCCATAATTATCAAGAGCAATTCCTCCATTGCTTCTTAGGCAGCCAAAGGTCACCCGGTGTAAGGGGGCATGCACTTGGTGTACTTACTGGAAACCAGCTAGAGATTCTCTTTAAGCATTAAACGGTTTTGAGGGGTGCCTATTAATCTGGCTGAGAATTGGCTTGGTCGCGAATAGAGATCCTCGCAGTATCATCGCATGAAGCGTCGAACCGTGTTTGGTTTGGGATTTGGGCTGGTCGTTGGGATGTTGGCGGCGGCTCTCGTTTTGTGTGTTGGGCGGGTGGATAATCGGCCTTATTTTCGGGAGAACTACTACACGGAGACAAAGGTTCTTTTGCATGCCTTGGCAGCGACGAACACTCTTGCGGAGGGCGAACTTGCTGCCGGCTTTGGGCGTGTGATCCTAACTCCGCTCTTGAACGCCAAATCGGAGCACGCTGCGCAAGGCCACTTTTACAGCTTGCCTCTGGCTGGATATGGTGGTCGGCGGGGGCGACCCGCGCAAGGTGTTCACGATGATTTGGAGGTTAAAGCGGTCGCTCTGCGGGTGCTTGATCGCCTCATCGTATTTGCTGGGGCTGATGCCCTGATTATCCCACGCGAGGTCGCCGATTTGGTGTCGCAGAGCTTAGAGGGTAATCCGGGGCTTCGGCGTGAGCAGATCTTTCTTGGGGCGACGCACACACACTCTGGAATGGGTGGCTGGGGGGAGGGGTTGGTTGCCGAGCAGTTCGCAGGCGGGTTCAATCCCGGGGTACAAACTTGGTTTGCCGACCGAATCACTGCCGCAATCCGGTTGGCCGTGGAGGATCTTAAGCCTGCGTCAATTGGGTTCTCCTTCTTTAGGGCCCCGGAGTTTGTTCGGAACCGGCTGGTTGGCGAACTGGGAAAGGTCGACCCAGAATTCAGTTTCACGGTCGTGAAGCAAGCAGAAGGGATTGTGGCTGTTATTGGCAGTTACAGTGCCCATGCTACGGTGCTGTCGGATGACTTTATGGAGTTTAGCGGCGATTACCCCGGTTTTTGGCAGCGAGCAGTCGAGGAGGCGACGGGCGGGATGGCAATGTTCTTGGCGGGTGCTGTTGGCAGCCATTCTCCACAGCCTCCTGCAAGAGGCATCGTCGGCGCGCAGGCTATGGGACACGCGCTTGCACAAAGCCTTCTGGGTCATTTGCCTCAGGTTGGGCTAACCAATCGCGTCATCCTAGGTGCCCTGGGACTGCCGGTTCAGCTTCCTCCCTTGAACGTTCGGGTAAGCGATGGACTGCGATTGCGGCCTTGGTTGGCGAAGCTCGTGTTGCCCGTTCACGCGGATGCTTACTTGCAGGCGTTCCGGGTCGGAAACGCAACCTGGATCTCTACACCGTGTGATTTCAGCGGGGAACTGGCACTGGTCCTCAAGGAGGCGATGCAGGCGCGCGGGCGGAGTGCGGTGGTCACAAGTTTCAATGGTGATTACATCGGGTATGTCATTCCGGACCGTTACTATCACCTTAACGGCTACGAATCCCGGATCATGTCCTTTTTCGGTCCGAACACGACCGATTACCTCGAAGAGTTGATTCGGGCTATAACTTTGGACCTGGCGGGGATATAAGGCGCCGTCGACGTTTTCTAGCGCAGGTGGCGCTCGAGAAAGTGATACGCCTGTTCACGGACGGGCGGAGGAAAATCGTGTGGGCAGTCTGGGTGAGCAATTTCAAGATTATCGGTATGCTTGTAGAGCCGGTAAACTAAGCGAGCCTGCGTGACGATTTCGTCCACGCTTTGCCACTTGAAATTGGTGTCGCCCAAAGGCGCGATGACAAATACCGGCCTTGGTGCCAGGGCCCCTAGCAATTCGTGAAAATCGAAAGGGATTTCGGCCAAACGGTCCGCATAGTCCAGCAACTGGGGCATGTAACGCTCGCTAGTCCATCCCTGAATTCGACCGTCCATGTAATCGTTGAAGGAGTCAAATCCGCAGCTTGAGACCAGTGATTTGATGCGATCGTCAAATACTGCCGTATAGATGGCATTATGGCCTCCCAGCGAGTGGCCGATGGCGCCGACTTTGCCTTTCTTTACAAAGGGCAGTGACTCTAAAAGGTCAATACCTCGATGGTTGTCCCAGATGGCCTTCATGGTGCCGCTTTCGTAGCCCAATGCTTTCAAGTCGGGGTGGTAATTCGCCATTATGGGATAGGCTGGAGCCAAGACGACGAATCCACGTTGTGCCAGGTCGTGTGCATAGGCCCTGTAGGAGGTGCGAAGCTGTTCTACGACGACGCGGTAACCATATTCCATATCCGTGGGATGCAAGGCCAGCAAAGCGGGATGCCGTTTTCCGGAGACAAGCGCCGACTTCGGGATTAACAGGAAGGCGGGTACGCGGGAGGTCGGTTCCGAGGCGTAGCTGACTTCGCGGCGAACATAGCTATCGCAATCTGATTGGTTGTGGATCTGAAGCTCAAGCGGACAACGCCGGTCCTTGCCGGGGAGTCGGCCCATTACGGTCTCCATACCCTGTAAGATTTCCACACGCCGTTTTCGCCAATCTCCCTGTGACCGGACTGGGAGCACCTCGCTGTTTTTCGAGTGGTATACGAGTAAATTCGTGCGCGGCAAACGGGTGTTAATGCTGGCAGATTCGCCAGCCAGACCAGTTCCTGCGAACAGCAATCCGAGGAGCGCAATGAGGCATCCCCAGTAATTCGAGAACCTTGCGGGACTTTTTATCCAGGTCATTACCTCCCTCTCTTATCTCAGCAGCAGAAAATGGCAAGCACCGCCGCAAGACAACGGGTGTCAATCTGCGGTTATGTCATCATCGGGTGAGCCATTTGAGGCCAAGAATACCCAAGACAATCAGACCTATACAAGCGAAACGGAGCAGTTCCTTAGACTCATTCAGGAAGAAAACACCGATCAAAGCGGTACCGATGACGCCGATTCCAGTCCATACGGCGTAAGCTGTGCCCAATGGCAATTCGCGAAGCGCCAATGAAAGGAATACATAGCTGATCACAATAAGGATCAGCGTAACAAGGCTCGGGCCGAGTCGGGACCAACCGTCGGTGAGTTTTAGTCCGACCGCCCAGCCGATTTCAGCCAGACCCGCGATCAATAACCAAATCCAAGCCATAATCATTTATCCTAAAGCGAGATGATTACGAAAACTTAATCGTGCCAAGGTAACTTTTCTGTCACCCGTCAGGTCTTGCACGCGGTATATCAATTCGCAGAAATCGGCCAGGCAGGACGCTTCGTCACCAGGCGCGCCCTTAGTTTTTCGACGCAGTCTGCCGCAGGATGACATGCCGAGTCTTTCCGCTCGTCGTTTTGGGCAACTCGTGAAGGAACTCGATTTCGCGAGGGTATTTGTAGGCGGCAATCAGGTTCTTGCAGTGGGTCTGAAGTTCGGTCTTGAGTTCGTCGGTGGGCGTGAAGCCGTCGCGCAGGACGATGCACGCTTTCACCACCTGCCCACGCAATGCATCGCGCTTGCCGATGACCGCAACATCGAGCACAGCGGGATGCTCTAGCAAGGCACTTTCCACTTCGAAAGGCCCGATGCGATACCCCGAACTCTTGATGACGTCATCCTTACGGCCGACAAACCAGAAATAACCATCTGCGTCGCGCACAGCACGATCACCGGTGAGATAATAATCGCCGTGAAACTTGTGGCTTGTTTCGTCCGGATTGAGCCAATACTCCGCGAATAAACCTACGGGTCGCTGAGGGCTAAGACGAATCGCGATTTCGCCTTCGACACCTGGGTCTGCCTCGTTGAAGGTGTCGTCGAGGAGGGTAACGTTCATCCCTGGCGTGGCGATGCCCATGGAACCAGGACGAATCGGCCGCCCGAGGCATCTGAAATTGCCTACTAGCACCACCGTTTCGGTTTGGCCATAGCCTTCGTGCAGTTCAAGTCCGGTGGCCGATTTCCAGAGATGGAACACCTCCGGGTTGAGTGGCTCGCCAGCTGTAACACAGTGCCGAAGGTGCGGAAAATTCCACCGCTTCAAGTCCTGGCGGACGATCAGGCGCAGAGCTGTCGGTGGAACGCACCAGGTGGTGATTTGGTAACGGGCGAGAGTGTCCAGGGTGAGGGCAGGGTCAAACTTCGAGTGAACATCCAGCGCAAAGACACAAGCTCCAGCATGCCAGGGTCCGAAAAAGCTGGACCACGCTGCCTTGCCCCAGCCCAGGTCGGAAATGTTCCAGTGAATATCATTCGATCTCAAATCGAGCCAAAGCTCGCCCGTAAGTTGGTGCCCAAGCCCGTAACTGGCTTGGGTGTGCAGAACCATTTTTGGCTCACCGGTCGTGGCGCTGGTAAAAAAAAGGATTCCAGGGTCCGAACTGCGGGTTCGGGGGGCGGTGAATTCCGAGGAGGAGTGCGGTAAATCGCGGTCAAAATCGTAACGTGTATCTGGGGGAGCCTGGGCAATGATTCGCGTGCCGCTGAACCCATCGAGTTTCGTCAACCCCTCAGGGTTGGTAAGCACTGCGGAGACCTTCGCCGTCTCAAGGCGGAATAGGACATCACGGTGTGTAAGGAGCAGAGTGGCAGGCACCGGAATGGCACCCATTCTGATCAACCCGAGCATGCCGATCCACCATTGCGGTATGCGCGGCAGCATAATCAGAACTCGGTCGCCCGCGCGGATGCCGCAGGAATAAAAGTAGGAGGAAGCCCGGCGGCTCAGCTCGGATAGATCGTCAAAGGAAAACCGCTGTTCGGTGCCAGTGGAGGAGTCCACCCACCAGAGTGCCAGTCCCTCCGGGCTAACCGCTGCCCAGTGGTCCAGCACGTCTGTCGCAAAATTAAAAAAAGCCGGAGCGCGTACCGGCTTTGAAGATGCACAGTGCATTAGAGTCAAAGGGATACTGTGAGAGGGGAGAGAAGGAAAGCTGGAATTAAACCGTTGGCAGAATCGCTTGACTTGCTCATCCTGAGGGTATGAACCGTCGCCGATTTATCCAGAACATGACTGCGGCCGTTGCTGTCGCCGATCTGGGGTCTTTACCGATGAAGGTGCAGGCTGCCGGGCAGGTAGGCGGGGCACAACTTCCTGGGCTCTTTCGTTTTGGTGATGGCCGCGATTGGTTTTTCGAGAAACGGTTCGGCATGTTCGTGCACTGGGGGCTGTATTCCATCCCGGGGTGGCACGAACAGCACCAGTGGCGCAAACGCGAGGAGCGGGCCGAATACGGGAAACTGGCCCAGCAGTGGAATCCCGTAGAATTCAATCCCAACGCCTGGCTTGATCTAGCGGAGTCAGCCGGGATGCGATACCTTTGCGTGACCACCAAGCATCACGACGGCTTTTGCTTATGGGATACCAAGGCAACTACCTTCAGCACAATGAAACCCCCATTTGGCAAGGATGTCCTGCGAATGCTCTCCGACGCCTGCCATCAACGAGACTTCCCTCTGTGCCTATATTACTCAATTGCGGACTGGCACAACCCCAACTACCCGAACCAGGGCCGGCATCACGAACTGCCTCCCCAGTCGGGAGACCGGCCTGACCTGATCAAATATACTGAATTTGTGAAAACGCAGGTGCGCGAGTTGTGTTCGAATTACGGCCAAATCCATGGGTTCTGGTGGGACATGAACGTCGACCAGTACCGGGACCGCTCCATTAATGACCTGATCCGCAGGCTCCAACCTGACGCGGTCATTAACAACCGGGGTTACGATGAGGGCGATTTCGGAACCCCAGAGCGGGAGTTTGAGAAGGACGAAGATGCCGTGCTCAAGCGCCCCACGGAAGCGTGCAATTCCATTGGAATTGAAAGCTGGGGCTACCGGAGCGACGAGGACTTTTACAGCGATGGTCATCTGCTCCGATCTTTGGATCGCTACCTGGCACGAGGAGCCAATTACCTTCTGAACGTTGGCCCGACCGGCGCGGGAGCGATTCCCCCCGAAGCCGACGCAATGCTCCGGCGCATCGGCGTGTGGTATAACGCGGTAAAAGAGTCGTTTTTGGACGCGGAGCCTGCCCCGGGACTCACGACCAACCGAAATGTCCTGCTGACGCGCCGTGGCAATACCATTTATGTACACCTTTGCCGGGTTCCAGTCGCAGAGGCCGTAAAGCTGAATCCGATGCGGGTGGCTCCCAAAAGTGCAATCTTGCTGAACGACGGTCGCCCTGTGGAATTCGCTGTGGATCTTGTTCCGAGTGAACATGTGGATTTTACGCCCTGTTTGAGGTTGAGAAAGTTGCCCGTCAACGAAATGAGCAATTCGGTGCTCGTGGTGAAACTGGAATTTGACCGGCCGATTCTCCCGGACGTAGTCCGGGCTGGAGCCGAACCCGACGCCCGGGTTCGCTAGCCATCGGTAAAGTGATCCAAGGAAGGGGCCCTGTAGCGAACCTTTGCCCCCAAGCTGGCCAATTGATCTTAGCAACCGGTATTTGACTTGGGTCAAAGACTCAGGTTGAGCTCCACGCTATGCTCCCCATACTATGACGACTGACATTCCTCGAGTTGGAGCGGATCGCATTCTGGACGTGCGACAGACGCCTTGTTCAATCAAACACGGTCTGATCCTTGATACCTTTATTAACCTGGGGGAAGGAGAATGTTTTATCCTGCGCAATGGGCATGATCCGGTGCCGCTGCGTTACCAGTTTGAGGCGGAGTTTCCAGGGACTTTCACTTGGGAACATGTTCATCGATTACCGGACGACGTGGCAGTGAAGATCACCAAGCTCAGGGCACTGCTCCCTCGGGGTGACCTGCCGAGTTCTTGTCCAGGACATTGAGGCTTGTGGTTGTAGCCACACGCTTCATTTCTCGTTCGGAAGCTTAGGTCTTGACCTCAGGCGCGTGGTGAAGGTCTGGGGGGAGGGCTAGGAGCCGAACCTTGGGGTTGCGCTCGGCAAAGAAATCACAACTCCACTGTTCCTGGAAGAAGATTACCGGTTTGCCTGCGACATCGAAGCCTAGCCGGGCTCCGGTGGGCAGTAGTGAATCCGCTGGCGGGGCGCCGTCTTCCGTGGCGGCCCATCGCATGATTTTCCACGGCCCATGCTCGATGCGAGAGTCTGCCCCGTATTCGGACTGCAAGCGGTATTGCACTACCTCAAATTGCAGCGGCCCGACGGCTCCCAACAAGGGCACCCGCTGAGTGGCGTCTTTCAGTTGGTAGGATTGCACAACTCCTTCTTGAAGCAGTTGCTCCAAACCCTCGCGAAACCGCTTGAATTGGGCTGTGCTCGGACTCTGCAGCCAGGCAAAACACTCTGGAGTGAATCGGGGAATCTCGCGGAATACCATCGTCGGATCCTCGGCCAGGGTGTCGCCGATACGAAAGTCCGCATGCCCCACCAGTCCTACTACATCCCCCGGAAAAGCCTCATCCACCGTTTCCCGATCCCGGCCAAAGAGCTTATGCGAACTCGAAAGACGCAGCTTCTTGCCGGTGCGCGTATGAATAACGTTCATATCGCGTTCGAAGCGTCCCGAACAGACGCGGACGAAAGCGAGCCGATCCCGATGCTTGGGATCCATGTTGGCTTGGATCTTGAAAATGAATCCGGAGAACCCTGCCGTTTGTGGGTCGACCAAACGGCCATCCACTTCCCGAGGTTGTGGGGTGGGCGCCAGTTCCAGAAATGCATCCAGGAGCAACTGAACGCCGAAGTTGTTCACCGCACTCCCAAAAAAAACCGGTGTGAGTTCCCCGGCCAGTACGGCGTTGTGGTTAAAACTTGCGCCGGCTCCATCCAGCATCGACAATTCCTCAACTGTCCGCGCGTACGTGTCTGGATTCATTTCCCGGGTCACGTTTTCATCAGAAAGTCCATGAACCGAGACGGGGGCGCGATATTCACCCCCGGGTACGCGATCAAAAAAGTGTACGAGGTTTTGGCGGCGATCAAAAACACCGCGGAAATCCGGGCCATCGCCCAGAGGCCAGTTGACTGGGAATACCTGGATGCCAAGGACACGTTCCAGCTCGTCGACTAGCGACATAGGATCTCGAGCGGGACGGTCCATCTTGTTCATAAATGTAAAGATGGGGATGCCACGCTGGCGGCAGACCTCGAAGAGTTTGCGCGTCTGGCTTTCAATACCTTTGCCGGCATCGATCACCATTACGGCGGCGTCCACGGCTGTAAGGACTCGGTAGGTGTCCTCCGAAAAGTCTTTGTGACCGGGCGTGTCAAGGAGGTTGACACAATAGCCGCGGTATTCGAACTGCAGCACTGTGGAACTAACTGAGATTCCGCGTTGACGTTCCAACTCCATCCAGTCAGAGGTGGTCGCACGTTGGTTTTTTCGCGCGGTTACTGAACCGGCCAGTTGTACTGCACCTCCGTAGAGCAGGAACTTTTCGGTAAGTGTGGTTTTGCCTGCGTCTGGATGCGATATAATCGCAAAAGTCCGACGGCGGAGTATTTCTTTTTCAATGAGGAGCATGAAGATCGTGATTCAAATTCAAATCGCAAGCTGGGCCGAGAGAGGGGAACCCGTTGCGGCAGTGGGCTAGGTGTGGTAAAACACTACGGTGGAGTCAGATCGGAGTACAGCGTCGCGTGCGCGGCCGCTAAAAGCCGCGCTACGTTTAAGCAACTGTCATACCGTGCCTGCATTAGGAAAGGATCTTAACTCATGGCACAATGGGAGTAAAGCTATCGGTGAGTCCAACGCGTGCGACGAATTCGCTCTCCCTTGGGCAAGGTTTTCCCGTCAGTCAACGCGGCGATCCGCATCCCTACTGATACTGCCCAATCAAAAACGGAGTTACATGCCGTCCCCATTCCGGAATCTGCGTCCATTCGCCAATGGCCTTCGACAAGGCCCATGGAGTGGCAGCTAATGCCGCATGAACTTCCCGACGTCCGATAAGGAGGTCGAAGTGGTCTTCGCCGGTGGGGTTTACGGCGGTTGGATAGCGAGCCCAACAGAAATGGTCGGGGTGGGAGTGAATTACTGCGGCCATAAGATGCAGGCCGAGTGCTACAGGTTTCACTTGTCGGCGGTCGCTCACTACCACGCGAATCCCGTTGCATCGGCTGCCCTCCCACGGCGCCACGGTGGGTACAAATGAGGCAATTTCGTATTCAACCCCCGCTTGGGGTCTGCCTGCCATGCGGCACAACACGCTATCGCAGCGTAACCACGGTGCACCCAGAACCTGGAATGGAATCATCGTTCCGCGCCCGACACTCAAGTTGGTGCCCTCAAAGAGACAGAGGCCGGGATAGAGCAGGGCAGAGGTAAATGAAGGCATAGCGGGTGAGGTCGGAACAAATGGCAGCGAGAGATCTGGCCATTGCATACCCCGAAGCCAGCCGGCGCAGGGAATAATCAGCAGCTCGGCCCGTGGATGAAAGGCTGTGTTAAACAAACCGGCCAGTTCACCGATTGTCAGGCAATGGCGAATTGGTAAAGGATACCGGCCTAGAAAACTCCCGCACTCTTGGACGTTAAGGAGTGGTCCCTCCGCCATTGACAGCTCGCCTCCTAGCGGATTAGGCCGGTCCAGCACAATCAAGGGCTTTTGAGCCTCGGCGCAGACCCGTAGCACGTGAAAAAGCGTCCAAATGTAGGTGTAAAAACGACATCCAATATCCGCAAGGTCGAAGACCAGAGCATCCAGGTCTGCGAGAATCTCAACCGAGGGTTCGAACTGCGAACCATAAAGGCTCAACACCGGTAGACCCGTCAAGGGATCCAGTTGATCATCAATCCGGGTCCCGTCGGCTGCCCTGCCGGATATTCCGTGTTCGGGCGAGAAGAGTCGGACGAGGTGGCAGCCGGCTTCCTTGAGTGCAACGCGGCTGTGAGTTCGGGAATTAGCCGCGAGGCGGGACGGATCGTTCGTCACCATGCCGATGCGCTTACCCCAGCATTTGGCGTGATTCAGAGCTTCATCAATACCAAAACGGATGCGCATGGGACGAGGAAACGGCGGATTCCACCAGGTTGTCAATCCCGGGCTGACATCGCGCCGTGAACAGCGGCAACAAAAAAACCGGAGTTCCATGAGTAACTCCGGTGGTTGGGCTTTCCGGGCGAAACAGGAAAGACCTTAATTAGCGTATTTTATACCGCAACCATAGGGTTTGGTGTGCGAGACCTGTACGCGACCGCCAGCTTCCAGTTTGGCGAGTGTCTCTCGCACATAGTTGCGAGCTTCGCGCGGATCACCATTGGTTGCCGCTTTGTCGTCGATGGCCCCCTGGTATGCAAGCACACCCTGTTGATCAATCACAAACACGTGGGGGGTGGTGCGCATGCCATACTTTTTCCCGACTTCGCCGGAACTGTCGTCGAGCCAGGCAGTGGCGTTCATTTTCTGGGTGGCCCATTCGTTCTTGGCAGCTTCAGCGTTGCGATGGCTAGAATTGCCTTCGTGCACCGAATTAACCACCAGCCAAATACCGCCCTTGGACGCGATCTCTTTCTGGAGTTCCTGCATCGCTCCTGTCTTGTAATGATTCTTAACGAATGGACAATCCAGGTTGTAGGCCTCGAGAACGACAATTTTGCCGCGGTAATCACTTAGCTTGTGAGTTTTACCGTGAATGTCGGTCGCCGTAAAGTCGGGGGCCGGTTTGCCGGATTCCACTTCGGCGAGGGCGGTGCTGCAGAAAGCCACAGCCAGCAAGGTAATGAATGCGTGTTTCATATTGTCTACTGGTTATTGTTTGTTAGTCTTATCGATTCATTGTTAAGAAAGCATCACTCTGCCCGGAAAGCAACTGGGCACGGACGATTTTTGGTGGGGTCCTAACGTTCCCTGCCTGCGGCGCGATTCAGCGCGCCCAAGACCACTCCCGGCGTTAAGGCCTCTGGCAGCACCTGGGGTGGTTGATCGCGGGCAGGAGAGAAAACGAGTACCAGGGGAACCCCGGCACGACCGAAACGGTTGAGCTCTCGGGTGATGGCGGCGGGCAGACGGGTATAATCGCCCAGGAGAGCTAGTGCGTTTAATTCCTTGAGCCGTGATTGAACTTCCGGGACCTCGAGGGCGAACTTCTTGTTGGCTTGGCATGTCAGGCACCAATCCGCAGTGAAATCTACCAGCACAACGCGTCCGTTAGCGCGACCCAGTTCGACCGCTTCGGGGCTCCATGGGTGCCAATCAATTCCACCAGGCTTGTTGGAGACGGAGCTGTTGGCGGCATTGGCCGTGATTGGGGACCGCCAGCGAAGCTGACCCTCGATGGTGTAAGCGAAACCCACGGCCAGCAGCCCGACAGCACATGCGGCGGCCAGGACAGGCCTTACCCGATGGCGCTGGACGAATTCACCGTAAACCCAGGCGGCGAGGCCCAAGACGACGAGAAAGAGAGCCAGCCACCAGGCTCGGGGTCCGTAGTGGATAAGGGTCAGGCTGTATAGCCAGATGGCAGTGGCCAGCAGCGGAAACCCCATCAGCACCTTGAAACGCTCCATCCAGGCACCCGGACGTGGTAGGAACCTGAGCCAGGCGGGCTGCCAGCTAAGCAGCACATAGGGGAACGCCAGACCGAGGGCTACGACGGTGAACATGAGAACGATACTGGCCGCTCCTTGGGCGAATGCGAAACCAAGGGCTACACCCAGGAAGGGGGCGGTGCAGGGGGTAGCCAGAACCGTGGCCAAGACACCGTTGAAAAAAGCGCCAACATAGCCCTGGCGTGAAGCCAGGGCTCCGGCGGTATCCATGACCCGGGCACCGGGCGTGATTTCGAACAAACCAAACAGGTTTAACGCCACTAAAGTGACAACCACAACCAGGATTACAAGGAATTGGGGGTTACCAAACTGCATGCCCCAGCCGGCTTGGTGGCCGGCGGCCTTTACACCGATGACTAGGCCCGCCAGCATTAAGAAAGAAACCACGACCCCCAGTGCATACACCAAACCCATCCGCCGCACCTTCGCAGGTTCATCCCTCGCCTGCCCGACAAACCCCAGGATCTTCAGTGCAATGACTGGGAGCACACAGGGCATGATGTTGAGAATGATGCCGCCGATAAAGGCGTAGAGGAGCATCTGCAATAGCGGTGGCAGCGGCACAGCCGCGTCGGGAATGTTAGAAGTTTTGTCCTTGCTGCCAGGCTGCAAGGTGACCTTGATCCCGGTGCGATTCGTGGCCGTGCCGCCGATAAGCAGGCCGGAAATCGTGCCTGGCCATTCCCCCGAAAGGAGTTTTACGCCCTTGGTAAGCCGCACAACTCCGTTCCCACTTTGGGTGACTACCGTATTCGGCTGAACCTCAAAACCGTCACTTTCGTGAGGGTAGAAATCGAAACCTTGTGTAAGGTCCTTGGCCATCCACTCGATGACTAAGTTGCGCAATTTATCAGTTTGGGGTGCCGCCCACGTGGCTTGAACATCGAGGGTGCTCTGGGTTTGCGGCAGTTTTGTCTGCCAATGGCGTAGTTGCGAAGCCGCCGCAGACGGCTTGCTTTCCGGCCCCACCCGAAGAGTTGCTTCAAGTGAAGCGCCGCCTGGAATGCACTGGACCTTACACTCAAGCCAGCTTACTTGGGCTTTTAGCACAAGGCTGCCGGCGGCTACGTTAGTAGCGACTTGCAGCGGGACCAGCAGCACGACCTCCTTTTCATAAATATAAGTTGTCAACTCGTCCTCGGGCAGCTTTGAAGGAACGGGCCATTGGATGGGGCCGGCAGTGACACCCTCTGGCAACTCCCAATCGATGGCGGTGGCCATCCCCGAAGCCCCGGGATTTCGCCAGTAGGTGTGCCATTCGGCATCCATGATAAGCTGGATACCTGCCAGAAAAGACTCTCCAGGACGCACTGTGTCGCTGTCTAGGACCAAGCGTGCCTGGGTATGAGATGGTTCGGCCTGCATCGCTCTTAGCGACAAGACCGCTACCATACTCGCCAAAACCACTAGACGCAGGGATCTATAACGCATCATTCTTCGTATTCTTATAACCGAGAACCGACTTATAGCCAACAGTGGGTATTCCGAAATGAACCCTGGATTCGACAGTGAACCCGGCCTAAAGTTCAGTATTGATTAGGTTGATGCTTCCGCACATCCGTGGACCGGGATTTCCAATTACTTGGTGAGAGCAACTAAGTAGCGCTGGAAACGGGTCGCTTCATCCGCCTGATCGTGATGCAAATATACCTGGTGGAGATTCCCGCAAATGCGCAGGAGGATGCGCCGTGGATTGACGGGCACCAGGAATTCCTCGGTGTGGTTATGATTGCTCTGAAGGAGGTATTGAATGCAGTCCGCTTTGGCCAAAAGTTTGCCGTGGTTGAACACGTCGATGTAGAGCTCGGCCTCGCTGCACTGATACCGGCAAACGAAATGCCCCGGCAAACCAATCCCCGTGACGGGCAACCGCAAGCGGTGCGCCAACAAGATGTAAACCAGGCACAGGTTGATAGGATTGGCCTTCCGGCGGTCAATGACCCTATTGAGGTAGCTGTTTTCCGGGTCGTAATAGTCTTCCTCATTGCCTGCGAAGCCAAAGTCGCCGAAAAAGCATTGATTGAACGCGACCAGCAGCTGTTTGGGCCTTTGGCTGGGATCGATTTTCTCAGCCATGGCCACGGCGAATTGGTCTAGCAGGGCGCGGTAAGCCTCCACGTTAATGGTCGGGTAGCGGGTCTGAGCAAGGAGCCACGCGCCCTTCTCAAGATCGAAATCCTGGCCGGGGTTCAAGCAGAACCCGAGGAACCGGTTGTCGTTTTCCTGGCGTTCGAAGATCCGGATGATGGCTTGCGTACGACGGCGAAGGAGCGGGTCGTCGCTGAGACGATGGGTGCGGAGCCAGTGCGCGGCTTGAGGACCGTGCGCGAGAATGGAAGTTCGGACCTGTGCAACAACGGCAGGATCTTCGTCCGTCAAGAGCTTCAGTAAGGCGGCTTTCTGAGCTTCTGAAAGCAAAAGAGGCGAGGTAATGGCACTAGCGGCACTCATAAGCTCATCGTTAATTGGCATTAAATCAGAAAAACCGCTGTTATTCAATCAAAGAAACGGGGCTAAAGCGACATTTTTAGCTTGCCCCTCCCCAAAGAGCGTTGGGGACAAAACCGAACTTCGGCCCCTCTCTAATTCTGGATATCTCCCAGTTTCTGAGGTGGTTGCGTATGCCTTCTGGCCTTTGAGATGTTGTGGTCAGTATGCGGCTCGATCCCTCGCAGCGTCTTTTCGAAGAGATCCAATTGTTCTCTGCGGGTGGCACGGCGCAGGGCGCGAATGTCAAGTAGGGCGGTGGCGACGGCGACCCCGGTCAAACCGAGACAGCAGATCCAGAAAATGAGCAAGGCCAATGGAGTGAGTTTTCCCTTCAAGAAGGTATCGCCCACGACGAGCAGGGCGACGGCTCCGGCGAGAGACAGCGTGCCCAGGAGGCGGCGTTTGCTGGTGGCCTGGTGCGGCATGCGGTAACTTTAACACAACAGGCCCGAAATCAACACGAGAAAGCGCACACGAGAAAGCGCACGCCAAGGGGCCTCCAGCGGGCTGTCGATTTGGCGCTGGTAGCGCAAGCGCAAGGGCGGTAACCTGATTGACGGCAATAGCAATCAACAACTCACACAACCAGGAGTCTGATTATGCACATAGCGAAACAACTTGCAGTTTTCCTAGATAACCGGCCTGGTACATTGGCGCGGTTGGCAGATGCCTTAGGGGAAGCAAAAATCAATATCTTCGCCATCTCGACAAGTGACACGGTAGATCACACGGTAATCCGCTTGGTGGTCAGTGATTACCGGAAGGCAATGCATGTATTCGAAGAGCACGGCACTCTCGTGGTTGAGGATGATGTGCTGATCGTAGAGGGCAGCAACCGACCCGGACAGTTGGCCCAGATTGCTCATAAACTGGCCGAGGCTCGTATTAACATTGAGTATTGTTACAGCGCTACTCCGGAGGCGGCAAAGGTGGGGTTAATGGTCCTGCGCGTATCGAATCCGGCAAAGGCGCTGAAGGTCCTTAATAGCTGAGTTTGATGCGGACGAGCCGAGGCCTTAGCAACTTGAGCAACGATCTCCTGCACAGTTGGAATATGGAGACGGTCCGAACGCATCCAATCCTGTGTGATTGGTGAATGCGCGGTGTTGGTTGTGCGACCTGGTGGTGTTGCCAGTCGCACGGTCACACTGGGGGAGAGTGCTGCAGGTGTCCATTGCCCCATCGGCAGGAGGAGTGTTGATCTCACGCGAGAGCACGGGCTGAAGATGAACGGCCAGGTTTTAATTCATTGCGGAGGCCTAATGAGCCTTGGATGAGGGGTTACAGGGCTTAGGCTTGATTCCGCGCACAACGAGGAACTTCGACCGCATCGTCGTGTCAGTTCTTTCGTTGCCGGGACAGCTTGCTGCAGAGGTGCTCACCCTCTGCCTGACTGAAATGATGTTCCTCTACCAGGAACTGTGGCAAGGAAAGTGTGAACTCCACTGTAACCAGACCAATTTATTCCGTTCTAAAGAGTGGCCCGACTCAAGAAATTAGCGAAGGTTTTAATGGGGAACTTGGATCCCGGGCAGCGCGTGTGCACGGGGTTGATCTGCTGGTGGGTCTTTACGTTAGTCGCAGAAATGCTGCACCGTTTCATAAGCGCCCGTATTAGGATGCGCAGGCTCTCCATTTGACTAGGGGAGGGTGGGTGTTTGTCGAAGTTTCCGACCAGGCAAATTCCAATGGCGACATGGTTCAAGGATTCTGTGGCAAGATGGCCGCCGTCGAGTTGCTGTTTCCATCGGTGCCCTACTGCAATTTCGCCGTTTCGCATGCCGCTGCCGTTGCCGATCACAAAATGGTACGCGAGGCCATTCTCCATGTGGCGGACTTCGCGGTGATACCGGTCCATTCCCTGAACCGTGCCCGTGTCTATGGCACTGTGGTGGATGACGATGTGCCGCCAGCGCCCAGACCGAACCTTGGCGGTATTGATGGCGGTTTGGACAGCGGTTGGAAGGTTGGCCGATTTGGGTGCTGTGGTAGTTTGGCTGACGATGGACCCGGGAATCCTGAGGTTTTGGCCGGGATAAATGTGCTGGGGCCTGCTAAGACCGTTGCGATCGGCCAGCGTTCTGGCAGACAGACCGTAACGCTGAGCGATGCCGGAAATCGTATCACCTTTCTTTACGGTATAGATTGTTTCAGCCAGCGCTGTGTAGAGCGCTAGATGCATAAGCCAAAGGATGACAATCCAACCGCCTTGAACGACGACGCCTCTGCGAGCTGCGTTCATAGTTGTGCAGCCTACCAGCTCTTTGCACGAAAGTGCTAGTGATTTCGGTGCCATTTCGGTGCCACCGTCGGTGCTACGGAGAAACCACAGCCACTGTTGGAACAGTTTAACCCATAAAAATGCCCCATCGCGATACTTACCGCGGTGGGGCGGCCGTCAACGGACGGCGAGAAAACCAAAGAAAGCAAAGAACACAACTAACTGAACACAGCAAATATCTCTCAGATTATTGGAATGTCAACGTTTGACGAATGTCGAGTAATCCGGCCCCGAGGTTGAATTCTCCGGTGAATTCACACTGGCCTTCTTCTGCCAAGACGAACGGGCAGCGGGCTTCAACTCAGCAACGAGCGGTAATTGGTGGGCGTGCAATTCGCGGAGTAGCGATTGGGCCAGCGCAGACTTCTTGAAACCCAGGATCTTGGTTCCCTGGAGTCCGAAGTGGTGCAGCAGGTCTTCCGAGCGATAGTGCTCGATGATAGGGTGGTGGGGATAATCCTGCAGGACCTTTCGCCGGCTTTGGGTGGAGAGATCGTGGGTGATGAGGATGAACTGCAGATGCTTGCGGCTCGACCAAAGGGCTTGACGGCCAACGACCAAAATGCGCGAGCGCAGAGCGAATGGAAAAAGGCGTTCAACTGGTTTGGACGAGGATGGAGTCATGGGTATTGGTCTACCAATCGGTCGGGTCATAGTCCTTGAGAAACTTGCCCCAAATGTGCACGCCCGTGTTAAAGCCGGTTATAATGGGGTCCAGGATGCGGGCAGCGCCGTCCAGGGAGTCCAGCGGCGGGTGAAAACGGTGTTCCCGCCGCTTGCGATTGGCGGCATGGACCGGGTCCTCGTCAGTCACCCACCCGGTATCGACGCAATTCATGTGGATGCCGTCAGCATGGTAATCCGCGGCCGAGGTGCGTGTCATCATGTTGAGGGCGGCCTTGGCCATGTTGGTGTGAGGATGGCGTGTGGTTTTAAACTTCCGGTAGAACTGACCCTCAACGGCGGAGACGTTGACGATGTGTTTGTCGCGGCTCGCCGAAGCCAGAAGCAGTGGCTTTAACCGGGCGTTTAGAAGAAATGGAGCCAGCGCGTTGATGAGGTGAACCTCAAGCAGTTCAATCGTCGGCACTTCTGCGAGGGTCAACCTCCAGGAATTGCGGTGGCGGAGGTCGACCTGCTGCAGGTCGGTATCTAACATTCCTTGCGGGAAAAGGTGCCGCTGCGCGAGCAATTCGTCGGGCAAGAGCGGCAGTTGGGAAAGCTCGGCGGCATGGGTAAGCCCCGCGGTGGTGGGAACGCCTTTGGTCGGATAGTTGGACAACGTTTCGGGCAGGAGGTTCGTCCCGCGGAGACCTTCGTACGCCCCCAGCGTCCGGGCGATTTTCTCAGGCAACCTGTGCAGTGCAGCCCGTTCCTGCTGCATCATGTGCTCGTAAAAACCAGGCGGACGGCGCACGGTCTGGCAAGCGTTGTTGATGATAAAATCCAGACGATGGCGCGTGTGCAGCAGGTGCTGGCAAAAGGCTTCTACACTTGGAGTGTGGCGAAGGTCGAGTCCGAAGATTTCCAGACGGTGAGCCCACTCCTCGTAGTCTGGTTCACCCGCGTAGCGGCTGGCGGAATCGCGAGGAAACCGCGTGGTTACGATCAGGTGAACCCCAGAGCGCAGGAGTTTCAGACCGGCCTGGTAGCCGATTTTGACGCGGCCACCGGTGAGTAGTGCCACGCGGCCGCTGAGATCTGCCAGTTCGTTGCGCTTATGAAAATTGAAATCCGCGCACCTGGGGCAGAGTTGATCGTAGAAAGCGTGGATTTGTGTGTAGTCCTGCTTGCAGGTGTAACAGTTGCGCGGCGCGATGACTTCGCGCGGAGTTGGATCCTCGGGCCTTGCATCCTCAGGCTCGAGGTTCGGTGGCGGTGGCAAGTTGGGCGTGGTATAGACCGGTTTCTGGCGGAGTTTTCGGATGCCTGTCTCGCCAAGCACGGTTTCGTCCTGGCGGATGCGCTCGGCACGCTCGGCGCGTTGTTTGCGCTTCAGGACTCGGCGGCGCTGGACTGGATCGGGGCTGTAGACCTGGCCGGCGGCCTGCACGAGGCGCATACGTTCGTCCGGTGTCAGGCCGAGCATGAGCGTGCGGTCAGCGGCGAGGGCCTCCAGGGATTTCAGCAAGGCGCGGGCGGCCTGAGATCCCTCACCGCTAGGGCTCTGCATATTTACTTCAACGTTGTTCTCACCAGTCACGAGTGATGTATTGTTATTCAGACACGGGGCACAGTCCAGCCTGGAGGGTGATGAGCTTGAAGCGCGGCGCAGAGCACGTCCGGCGCCCAGGAAAGGAATTCTAGATAAAGAGTGTTGAAAATGGCAAGGTAGGGCGCGATCGGTAAAATGGCTGCCAACGGATCTGAAACTCAGGTGGAAGTGACAAGTGTCCCGCAAGAGGTTACCGGGCAGCCTCGTCGCGTCGTGGTGGGAGCGGTGTCATGGCGGGAAACCTTTGCCGCGCTGAAGCACCGCAATTTCCGCCTTTTCTTTGCTGGTCAGCTTGTGTCCTTGACTGGGTCTTGGATACAAAACACGGCACAAGGCTGGCTCATCTACCAACTTACGGGCTCAAAAGTCCTGCTGGGCACGGTCGCGGCCGTCGGTTCCCTGCCAATGCTGCTGCTGTCGGTTTGGGGAGGATCTGTGGCCGACCGGTACCCAAAGCGGTCGGTCATTTTCTGCACTCAAACCGCCATGATGCTGCTAGCGTTTGCGTTTGGGGGGTTGGTTTGGACCGGCTGGATCCAACCGTGGCAAATCGTGCTGCTGGCTGGATTGGGGGGCGTAGCAATGGCCTTCGACCTTCCCGCCCGGCAGGCTTTCACTGTCGAGATCACCAGCCGGGAGGATCTCATAAACGCGGTCTCGCTGAATAGTTCAGTAGTTAACGGGGCACGCGTTGTTGGACCCGCGATTGCGGGGATAGTGATGGCCCAGGCAGGTCTCACGGTCTGCTTTGTGCTGAACGGACTGAGTTTTATCGCGGTGCTGGTCGGGTTGGCGATGATGCGCTTGCCGCGATTTGTCCAACCGCGAGCTCCGGCCTCGGCAAGTCGTCACATTTTTGAAGGTTTCATCTATGTGGCAAGGCATAGGGAGATTCGCAAGGTAATGCTCCTGTTTGCGCTTGCTGGCATTTTCGGCTGGTCCTATTCCGTCCTCCTGCCGGCTTACGCCACGGACATCTTGAAAGTTGGGGAGCGGGGCTACGCGGCGCTTTTGAGCGCCAACGGTGCAGGTGCGTTGCTCGGTGCCTTGACAGTCGCGGCGTACGGCAAACGGGTTTGCCCGCGAATCATGATCCTGGGAGGGCTCTGGCTGTTTTCCGCGATGCTTCTCATGCTGGCTTTCGTGCGGTGGTTTCCGTTGGTGTTGTTCTGCCTGGCAGTCGGCGGCTGGGGAATGCTCGTCTATTTCTCCACGACCAACACGGTGATTCAGGCGGAGGTTTCGGATGAAATGCGCGGTCGTGTGATGGGAATTTGGACGTTGGTGTTCGGTGGAATGCTTCCGATCGGTGCTCTGGAATCAGGGTTCTTGTCCCAGGCCATTGGCGTGCCCTGGACCGTTGCCGTAGGCGCGGGAATGTGCGCAATGGCCGGCTTTGTAGCTTGGTTGGGAGACTCCAAACGCAGTATTCCGAGCGACCGGTGATCCGCCGCCAGCGCGGAGTAATCCAATAACACGCAACACACCCAACTGCGTCAAATCCTGGCAATCATCTGAGGATACTCCGCGCTTTTTCAGAGTCCTCACGGATCTGCATCCGCAAATCCGTAAGACTGGCGAATTGCTGTTCAGGTCGCAGTCTGCGGATGAATATGATTTCGAGTTCTTCGTCGTAGAGATCGCCGTCGAAATCGAGAAGGTGCGCCTCCACTCGCAGTGGCCCTGAGGGTTCTTTCAGCGTGGGACGATACCCTATGTTCACTACGGCCCGGCAGTGTGCGTGACGAAAGGCGGCGTGTGCGGCATAGACGCCGTTGGGCGGCAGAACCAGGCCCGTGGTTTCAATGTTAGCGGTGGGGAACCCTAATTTTCGCCCCAGTTGGTCCCCGCGCACTACGCGGCCTGCCAGCGAATAAGGTCGCCCCAGCATCTGCGCAGCGGCGTCGAGGTCGCCTGTCCGAATGCTCTCGCGCACCCGAGTGCTGCTCACCACCTTCCTGTCGAGCGAAACTGCGGAGAGTCCATGGACCGAGAATCCCGCTTGGCGCCCAAATTGCCTCAGGAGGTCCACGTTGCCGGAACGCTTGTACCCGAACAGGAAATTGGCGCCTACACAAATACTGCGCACCGGGCCGGCATCTTGAACAAGATGCTTTATGAACTCCCTGGCCGGTTGCCGGCTGAAGCCTTCATCAAAATGCTGCAGCAGCAGAAAATCAGGCCCGAAGGCGCCGATCACCTTTATTTTCTGAGGTAGGCTGTAGATGAGTGGGGGCACGCGATCCGGCGCCACCACGTGGTTCGGGTGTCGATCAAAGGTAACCACTATGGAGACCGCCTCGAGACGCTCGGCGTCATTGATGGTCTGCCGGATGACCTGCTGATGGCCCAGGTGAACGCCATCAAAAAACCCGAGCGCAAGGCAAACCGCCGGATGGCCGTTGGGCAACTCTTGCGTTGAGCGAAGAAGGCGCATACGGACGACGGCGGTTCAAGCTTGCGCGAGCTTCAAAAACGGGATCACCATTTGTTCCAGTTCCTGCGGCGATAACTTCAACGCCGTCGCCAGGGGAATGGCTTGGGCAACGTCAAACTTGCCGGAGGCTGATCGCCGCAACGATGCCAAGTGTGCGCCGCAGCCGACTTTTTCCCCAAGCTCGTGCGCGATGCTCCGAACATACGTGCCTTTGGTGCAGGCGATACTAAAAGACCCTAGCGGTTCCTGGTAATCAGAGAAGCGGAAATTGTAGATGTGGATAAGACGAGGCTCACGGGGCACCTCGATGCCCTTCCGGGCCAACTTATAAAGCGGCACTCCGCCTTTCTTCACGGCCGAAACCATCGGAGGTACCTGCATCAAGTCGCCGATAAACTCCCCCGCAATTTCGTTGAGTTGGTCAAGTGTCAGCGGCGGGACAGGCAGCGATCCCACCAACTCCCCGTCCGCGTCGTAAGAGTCGGTTGTTTCGCCGAACTTGATTGTGCCTTCGTAAACTTTGTCGTCGGACATCAGGCGCTCTGACAACTTTGTACCCCGGCCTAGCACGATGATCAGCAGCCCGGTCGCGTTCGGGTCCAGGGTGCCGCAGTGGCCCACTTTCTTGAGGTTGAAGTGGCGGCGGATTGCGTCTACCACATCGTGCGACGTCGGTCCAGCCGGCTTATCGATCAACAGCGCGCCGTCTAGCGCGGAGAATTCTTGCATCATGAGTTAAACGAACGTTTTAGAGATACTGGCAGTTCCGCCGCGAAAAGGCGAGAACGAAGGTGGACGCTAAGACTGCCAACGGTTATCCTCATGGGTAATGGCTGCGGAAGCCCAAAACTCCGATCGTAACCACAGGCAGGCTGAACCTATCCCGGCCCAACCCCGTTTTCCCGGTTCCGTAAGCGCCAGCCTCATCAAGGAGTTGAGCGACTACGTGATCGCCGATGTCTACCCTTTTGTGCTCGACCTCGAGCGTTGCTCAGGAATGTGGCTGGCAACGGTCGACGGTCAGCGATTGTTCGATTGGGCGGGCTATTACGCGTCGAAGCTCATCGGGCACAATCACCCGGGTCTGCTCGAGGAGGATTACGTACGCCGGCTCGTTCTCGCCGCGAACAACAAAGTCCCAAACCCGGATTTTCTAACGCGCGAATGTCTGGAATACTATCGCACGCTCCACCGCATCGCCCCGCGCTGCATGCGCAATCCCCGGATGGAGGTCTACACGATCAACTCCGGCGCCGAGGCTGTGGAGAACATGATGAAATATCTTATTAACCTCCATCATCAGCAGCACGGGCGTCCAGCACCCAACCGCGATCCCCGGCGTTTTATTTATTTCCAGCAGGCCTTTCATGGTCGGACCATTTACGCGCTAAACGTCACCCAGACCATTGACCCTGTCGCCACTAAGGATTTTCACGGCTTCATCCCGGGAAACATCCAGGTGCCTTTCCCGGGAATTAACACCACCGAACCAGCCGAGGCCAACCACGCTCGCACCCGGGAAGCCCTCGAGACAGTCGAGAAATTCCTTCGAGATTATCCCGGTGAAATCGTTGGGATCATCGTCGAGCCGATCCAAGGCGCTGGCGGGCATCGGGCTGCGGAACCCGAGTTCTTCCAGGGGCTGAGCCGACTAGCGCAAGACTACCAGGTGTTTCTGGGATTCGACGAAGTGCAGACCGCTGGTGGACTCACAGGTGAGATGTTCATGGTCGATCAATTGGATTTGCCATATCCACCGCAAGTCGTGGCCACTGCCAAAAAATTTGGGGTAGGGGTAGTGTACATGCTATATCCCATGGAGGATCACGGTGTTCTCGATTCTACTTGGGGCGGCTGCCTTGCCGACATGGTGCGATTCGTGCAGGAAATCAAAATCGTCGAACGAGAAGGCCTCATTTCGGCGGCTTATGCCAAGGGTCAGCGGTTGGCTGCTGGTTTGCGTCGTCTCGCCTCAGAATACCCAGATTTGCTCTTCAACATTCGCGGTACCGGTCTTTACCAGGGCTTTAGCCTCCAGAGCCGGGAGTTGCGCCAGGAACTCACAACCAAAGCCCTCGAACAAGAATGTCTTTTTTTGCTTTCCGCCGGGGCCCGAAGCATTCGGACACGCCCAAATCTTAGTGTCACCAACGCCGAGATTGACCTCTTTCTTGAAATGCTCAACCGCTGTCTACAAGACCTGCGTTGACTTGCCCGCCGCTGCGACTGCCTTCTCGGGGCCTCACTGCACTCAGCGCGGGACGGTTCCTGTTTGCAGCAAGAGATAGTAGGATAGGAATTCCGCTGCCTTTCGGATCTCTTCCAATTCGATCTGCTCGGTATCTGAATGCGCGAAAGCCAATTGGCCGGGCCCAAACGTGAGCACCTCCATCCCAGGGTACTCCGTCGCAAACAACCGTGAATCGCACGACACCGTCCACCCCAGCACCGGTTGTTGCTCAGGCAGCCCGCAGGCCGCCGCCGCTCTGAGTGCGTGACGCATTGAGACTGAATTCGGGTTCCCGTCAAACGCCACATTGTGGAGCTTTTCGTAAGTCATCGATACCACATCGCGCCCCGCCTGCAATCTGCCCAGCCGCCGCAAGCACACCTCGGCCCCTCGCTCTGCGGCGGTTCGCAGTCGGTCCATCACTTCGTTAATTGAGTGCGTCGGCACAAAGCCTTGACCGCCCTCCAGCACCAGCGTCTTGGCGGCATGCTTCGGTAGGCTGAACCGGAAAACTCCGTTCGCTTCGGTTTCAATGCGTTTCCGCGAGAACACCAAGCTTCGCACAAGGTGCGCCATTTTTGTGATTGCCCCATCGCGTTCACGGATTGCTCCCATATGACCGGTGGCACCGTGTACCGTCACCAGGAACACATCCCCCTTTCGCCGCAGTTCATAATGCACCGGCACCATCGGCTTGCCCGTTGCCGCTTCCATTATCCGGCTCTTGTCGCCGTACAGCCCCAGGTAACCTTCGAGGCCGGCAGCCAAGCAATCCGACACCAACTGCTCCGCTCGAGCGGCAGCGCCCCGCGGAAACCCAACGTGAAATTCCACCCGTCCGCAAATCCGGCTGGGATGTTCGCCGAAAGGACCAATAATCCCGTGGCACGTTTGGACTGGCCGCTGTGGAAACAGCGAGTGATAACTCTCAGCACGAATCGCGCGGCCCTCCTTCTCGATTTCCTCATTTACAAACGCAAACAACTCAATCGGGCAAACTCGTGCGGGTGGAGTGAGCAACGTTCGGTACCACACCGCACCTCGATTCGCCGGATGCAGCTTCAAGCCGGTGCATTCGCACACCACGATCGAGTCGTACAGCTTTCGGAGGTTTCGGTCAATTGCCAGCGAAAGTGATCCGTTGCCACCCGTCTCCTCTTCTATCACAAACATCCCCACGACGTTTTTGTTAAAGCTCAGTCTCGCCATGGGCAGCACTCTCGAGAGCAGTTTCAGCGCGGCGACGATCCCCACCAGCGGCCCTTTGTCATCGCACGAACCACGCCCAAAAACTGTGCCCCCCTTCACCGATGGGAGCAAATAAGGAGCTACCACGTCAATGTGTGCGTTCACAGCGGTGGAAACTCCGCGCGGGTGCTTTTGCTCGCCCGGGATCAAGCACACCAGGTTACTCCGGTTCGCATACGTTTCTTCTGGCGACAACCCCTCCGGCCGGCGGATCGTTTTTGTGAAGTGCAGTAGGGAGTAATTCGCATGCTTCGAGATCTTAGGGTTTATGGCTCGTCTCTCCAGTTGCAATCCGTTGAAACCCATGCTACCGAGCTCCCGCTCCAACACCTTGAAGCACCTGTCTTCGGCCCGCCGCATCCGCTCGACCACTGGCGAAGGTGTCGTGTCGACACGGCATAACTCCACCAGCAAATCGCGGATGTAAGCTGTAAACTTCCCGCTTCGGCTCAGCTTGAGAATCTTCTGCAGCAAGTCACTCGTTGCGGCCTGAGACGTCGATCGTTTGGAACTTTTCGCCATGATGGACCCCAGTAACTCTCGCCCGCCCTTCAAAGTCAAGCTACAGAGCAACATTCTCCATAGTACAAGACCGTGATACACTCTGCTCCCCGGGGTTTCCCGGAGTACGCCTTCCGTAATCGTCGGACTTTTGTCGGAATGTCATTCTTGCTCTAATCTGGTCGATGAACGCAATAACCGGCTCCAACAGTTCCTGCAAGAATGTGGCAATCCTCCTCTCAAACGCACTGCGCCTCCTGATTGCGTGTGGCAGCCTAAGCCTATGTTCCACCCGGGCTCAATCGTTCCAGAACCTCGACTTCGAAGGTATCGGTGCCTCCGAAATATCGGCCGATGGCATCTGGCTTGCATGGAGCCTGGCTGCTCCCGGATGGCGTCATGCCGTCGGCGGCGATTCCGTTTTCGTCTACCACAACACTCCACCCCAATCTCACCTGGGTCAGTATTACTTCCTGGCTGATGCCTCATCCTCCTCTTGGGAGCCGTTGGCCGGGCAGTTCTCCTTGACGCTGGTTAGCGGTCACTATAACCGCAACGATTCTTCTTCTCCCTGGGTCAATGCTTACATCGAACAGGACGGCCTGATCCCTGGCGACACCAAATCATTTCAGGTGCTCGCCGAGGGCCAATTCACCCTCAGCATTAACTCTACCCCGGTCCAGGTAATCGATCTTGGTGAAAACCGTTTTGCCGCCGATATCTCCAATTTTGCTGGCCAGTTCGTCAACCTACGACTCTCGAACGACTCTCGAGAACTTTATACTCCCGTCACAATCGACAACCTCAGTTTCTCACCCCAAGTTGTTCCTGAGCCCTCCGCTTTGGCCCTGTTCGCTCTGGCGTTAGTCGCTCGCAAGCTTCGGCGCCGTTGATGACGAAGTATAACAAGTTCTTGGCAGAGCTCACGATCAAGTCAGGGCAGGCGGTTCACCGGCGGGTTGAGTTGGGAGGGTTGCTTCGTGACTGAATGTATCGGGACAGAGTAGCCTTTGAGGCGTCAAACTCCAAGCCGTCGTTTACCAGGAAGTACATCTCCCGATCCTGCACGTAGTCATAGGCGAACTTCGCTAACTCCAGACGGTTGCTTTCAAAATCAAAACACTCAACCATCTGTTGAATTTGCCTTGAAAGAAAGCGCTTATCGCTTGTCGTGAGGATCTGGCGGGCAAGCTGGGACCGTGTCTGATCAAAGGCCTCCTTACGCAGGCTCTGAAGGATACTCTGGAACGCCTCGTTGCTGACTGTTGCAGGGGGGAGCGGCATTACCGGACCAGGCTTGGGTCGGACTGCCTTTCCGATGTGGTCGTGCAAGCGCATTACCTTGGAAAGGGTAGTAAACGCATCGTAGACTTCGTAGAAATTCTCTGGGTCAATTGTTCGAGGATAGGCCGCCACGGCAAAATCGTATCGGGCTGCGTCGTCGGCCAGTCGGGCAGCAATATTCTTCACTTGCAAGCTCGATAACCGATGCATGGAGAGGATCGAGTGCGCCCGCTTCAGGCGCTCTGGCGGATTCGTTTCGGCGCTCAAGCTGCGGAGACGGTCTTGCAGGTTTTCATCCTCCGCCTGTAGCGGCTCGGCTCCTGTGCCTGAAAGAGGTAACAGCAGCTGCAACAACATTAGTCCAATCAAGAGCCTTCCGTAGGTCATGTAATCCTTTCTCACCACTTGGGTCACTTACGCTTCAGTTGATCAGACGTCCCACTTTCGAACCCTATTCACTAGTATCGAATCCCCAGGTCGCCCGCCGCCCATGCGTTTATGGGCCCTCCAATTAGTTCATTTTGCGTAGAGCAGCGCAAATCCGGGGTGGGTGGCCATGGGCATGGTCGCAGCGAATTGTTGTCCAGCTTACCCGTAAATAACCAGTTGGATGTTCTCGGGCAGATGCTTTGCCACCTCGGTGGCTACGTTGCCCTTGAACATTTGGGCCAGCGTGCGCCGATGTCGTGCCCCAAGCATCAGAAAATCGATTCCCAGAGTCGCGGTAAGATCGAGAATAGTGGCCGACGGATTGTCGCTGACACTGTACAAAGGCACTACCGGGACATTGTTCTCCCGGCCGAGTTCCAGCATGGCATACATAATTTTAGCCGCTTCCGGATCGTTCTGCCATTTGGGTGGTTCCGCCTTTTCCAAAGGTCCCGGCAGCGTTACTGCGAGTTCCTTTACGTAAAGCACGTAGAGTTGCCCCTGTCGCAGGCGGGCTTCTTCAATCGCGTACCGCAGCACCGGCGTCAAGCCGCGGGCAGCGACCAGTATTGACTGACCCGGACTTAGGTTCGGTTTCCAGCCCGCCGCCAATTCTGGCACCACCTGCGCGGCAATCTCCTGGCTAATCGTTACGGTTTTTAGGCCTGCCCGTTTCTGGGACCACGCCCGAAGTCCCAGACCGGTTCCAACGACACAACAGGCAAAAAACAGTGCATCATTGCGAGTGCGTGCGATGGTCAATTCAACAGCGAAAAGTATCAGGAAGGTGGCTCCCATCAGGGTGCGCTCGTACCATTTGAGCGCCAATCGCCGATTGAAAGTGCAGGAACCCAGGTTTACAGTGATGGCGCCGACCACTCCAATCGCGTAGAGCCCGGCCAGCATCGTCAGGCTAGGTGCTACTGCTGTCACTGCAAGGGGCAGCCCAATAGCAATAATAAGCGGGATCCACGGCACGCCATGCGCATTTAGCCTCGTAAATGGCTTTGGCATCTCTCCGTCCCGCGCCATCATATAGATCAAGCCGATTAGGGCACTGATGGCGGTATTTACCGCGCTGAGGAGCAGCATTCCCACAATCACCCCCACTAGGATCCCAAAGACGGTGCCGAACTGTTCACCGAAACGCAACGTGCCGAACTGCTCGGCCAAGAATCGCAGCATATCTTCCCACCTCTCGTGCAACTTTGGCTCCAAGCTGCGTGGCAGGGCCAGCATAGCCCATCCCAGCAGGGCCGTTCCCAGAACTACCTCTGCCGCGACAGGCAGGATCGATTTTCGTGCCGTGCGAGTGACGCGCGGCCGCTCCAGGGTCGCATCCGGATCCAAACGCATCACTCCCGTCAGGTTCGCGATCGCCTCAACCCCGCTTAGCGCCAGAATCACACCCACGAACGCAATCCAGTTGTGGCTAAAAGAATCATGGGATTTTTCCAGATTCGCCGTGGTGAGATCCGGCACGCTCATCGCGACGATTAGGACCACCACCACAACCATGGGCAGTGCCAGGACCGTCGCAAGATTTCCGGTGTGTTTAGGGCCAAAATGATTGATGAGACCGATGACGAAAATAATCGCCAGGGTGGCATATCGAACTCCGCCATCGGGCACCCCGAAGTAGCTCATTGCTGCCCAGCCACTCAGAGCCGCAGTCACGGTAAAATTGGCGACTAGCAGCCAGGCTCCCATTACTGCCAGCAATCTGCTCTGGTCACGGGCTGCCGAATAGACTCCACCGCCGTCGGGAAAATGCTTGCAGACAATAATATAGTTGAAACCAACCACCGCGGTAAGCGCGCAAACCGACAGGATAATCGGAAGAGAAGCGTAGCCAGCCGCCACAAAGGCGAGACCGATTACGTAAGCCTTGCTGGTGCCCCAGTCGCCGTACAACAGTGCTGCAGCTCGTTTCCAGTCCAGGTTTCGCGGACGATGAATGCCGGTTACATCCATGGAAGGGATGACACGCGGCAGGTCCTCCTGCCGTATCGAAAGGCCATGTAGCCCTGCTTTCTTGGTTGGTTAACCATAAAGCATTGAATCCTGTGATTCTCCGAGTCCCGAGTCAATTACTCGTTTCCGGGCCTGTGCTCAAGACCCAGGCCAACCGATTACCGGGAGGTCGGCACTTATCTACGCTGAAAGTTTGGAGACTTATTAGGACTGGACTAAAGGCGCAACATTTCATCCTGTGACAGAAGTCGAAATCCCTGTTCCTCGAGGGTTGCCCGGGCTTGCACGATATTTGGCACCTCCACGAGGAGCAAAGCGTGCTCGCCGGCGACAAAGCCGGAGCAATTGTCCAAGTTGATGTTTTGCGCACGTAGGGAGTCCGTCACTCGCAGGAGAGCTCCAGGTCGGTTGTCAGTTTCGACTGCCAGGACCGGCAGCAAGGATACCATTAGCCCCTGTTGCTTTAACGCCGTGACCGCGAGGTCGCATTGGTCGACGAGGAACTTCATGACGCCGAAGGTGCCATTGTTGGCAATAGTCAGCCAACACAGGTTGACTCCGGCATCGGCGAGGATTTTGGAGACCCGGGCAGTTTGTCCTGGTTTATTTTCGAGAAACACGGCGATCAGGTGAGCGGTTCTGTTCATAGACGTGGACTTATTCAACTAGAGACTGCGGTTGTCGATCACCCGCTTGGCTTTGCCTTCGGTAACTGGCAGAGAACCTGCGGGCAGAAGTTCCAACGTGGGTTTCACCCAGGTTTCAGCGCGGATCCTTTCGATTAACCTGGCTTGAAGCGCTGCCAAATGCTCGACGTAGCCGTCAAACGCCCCGGTGGCCAATTCCGCTCGTATGGTGAGATCGTCGAGGCCATCGATAATGATCAGGTAGTTCCGACCGATTTCCGGGAATGACATGAGCACGCGTTCAATTTGTTGCGGAAAGAGATTTACCCCACGGATAATCAGCATGTCGTCGGAGCGCCCGGTAATTCGCTGCAAGCGTCGATGGGTTCGTCCGCAAACGCAAGGTTCGGGAATAATGGATGTAATGTCGCGCGTGCGGTAGCGCAAGAGGGGCATGGCTTCCCTTTTGAGTGTGGTAAGCACCAGTTCGCCGGTCTTGCCCTCAGGGAGCGGTTCTCCCGTGGCTGGGTCAACAATCTCGAGCAAGTAGTTGTCCTCCCAAAGATGCAGCCCAGCTTTGTGCTCGCATTCAAATGCCACTCCGGGTCCGTTCATTTCAGTGAGCCCATAGGAGTTGTAAACGTCCACGCCGTAGATCTGCTCGATGCGGTGCCGGGTTTCTTCGGTATGGGGTTCTGATCCGACAAACGCCTTTCGCAGGCATAAGTCTCTAGCGGGATTGATATTGCGCTGCTCGAGAAATCCGGCGAAGTAGAGCGCGTAACTGGGCAGAATATGCACTGCCGTAACCTTGAAGTCCTGCATTAGCATGAGTTGCCGTTCGGAGGATCCGGGGCCGGCGGGGATGACGAGGCAGCCCACCTTTTCCGCCCCATAGTGCATAACCAGGCCGCCGGTGAAGAGTCCGTAACTCATCATGTTTTGAAGCACGTCCCTTCGAGTGATTCCCGTCATTACCAGGGATCGCGCGATTAGCTCCGCCGCATTGCTCACGTCACTGCTGGAAAAAAACACCGCCTTGGGTTTGCCTGATGTACCGCTCGAGGTATGCAACCGTACGGGGACATCCGGGTCGACCGCAAGCAGTCCGTCCGGGTAAATCGATCGCAAATCGGCCCCGGTTGTGAACGGAAGGCGATTAATGTCCTCAAGCGATCTAATATCCTCTGGCCGAATCCCCAACGCATCAAATCTGCGCTGGTAAAACGGAACCCGTGCCGCAATCCGTTGAACCGTTTCCTGCAGGCCCTTGAGCTGAATCTTCTCCAAAGCGGGGCGGGCTAGTGTTTCTAATTCTCTATCCCAAAACATTGTGCCCGGGCTTTTATACCCCCGCGAATCCCATGTCGAGTCTTGATTGGCCTGCGTGTGGTTATGGATGCGGATTTCAGCTGCACACCAGCCCACTAATTGCATGTAGAGCGCTCGGTTTGAATTGCGCCTTTTGGCTAATACTTGGCGTGGCTATGGCAAAAACAGGTGTGGTTTAGAGTGGATGTTTGTTCCTGATGACGCTCGACAGTCTCACGAATCACACTCTAGACTTGGATTATCTCAATGGGGCGTTGCTGGTCGTCGTGTGTCCCTGTGAGATGAATCTGAGTCAAACCCGGTTAATACCATGCGGCTTTGCTGCGACCAAACCTGATCCTGCTATGAAAACCTCGACCCTGCTTCTGCTTTGTGTTGCCCTCACCGCGCCGCTCGCATTGGCGCAAGGCCAGTCGGCATCAACAGCCTCTGCGCCGCAGCTCAGTCCGACAGAGCAAGCTATTAAAGACATCAAGAATCCCACTCCCTGGTTGAACTGGGGGGCGGATTTTCGGGTCCGTGAGGAGATTTTTGAGAACATCCTTACTCTGGATCCGAACAATCCACTGGCTAATCAGAATTATCTTCGCTTTCGCGGACGGATTTGGGCAAGTGTGACTCCAGTAGATGATGTGAGCTTTAATGTGCGGTTGGCAAACGAGACGAGGGAGTGGTTGAAGCCTGCGGGATACACCCCCTACGCCGGACAATCCGGACTCGATTGGAGGGACGGGATTTTCGATACCTTCAACGTGCAAATCAGGAACCTTTTTAAACAGCCGGCGAACGTGACAATAGGACGCCAGGACATTTTCCTGGGAGAGGGTTGGTTGGTGGGCGACGGCACACCATTTGATGGTTCGTGGACTTACTTTCTGGATTCCGCCCGTATAACCTACAAGCTCGAGCAGTATAACACCACGATTGATGCGATCGGCATTATTCAACAATCCGTCGACGACGACTGGCTGGAAACGGTCAACGCCAATCAACACCTTCCACTGACCGAACAGGACGAGGCGGGCGCAATCCTGTATGTGTCGAACAAAAGCATGAAGTCCGCGAATATCGATGGGTATTTCTTTTACAAGCGGGACGAGCTCAACGATACGATCCCCTTTGGCAGTAAGTATCGTCCGGATGAAGCCAATATCTACACGCTTGGCGTCCGGGTGTCGGGGCTCGTCGGGGACCACTGGAAGTATTCGGCGGAGGGAGCTTACCAGTTTGGTGAGAAGACAGATTCATCCATCAAGTATCCCTCGGAGAGTTTCGAATCCCGCGACATTCGAGCGCACGGTTTTAATGGAAAATTTTCGTATTTGATAAAGGACCGCCTTAATAACCAAATCGGTTTGGCCTACGAGTACTTGTCGGGAGATGATCCGGATACAGACGACGATGAAATGTTCGACAACCTCTGGGGACGCTGGCCACGGTGGAGCGAGATCGGACTGTATAGCTTCGCCGCAGAAACAAGAATCGGCAACGAAGCTAACATTCATAGGATCGGTCCGACCTGGAGCATCGACCCGGTCAAGAACCTGAACTTTAGCATGGCGTATTACGCGCTGTTTGCGCAGGAAGAGATCGCCACCCGGGCGCCCAGTTCGCTTATTCCGGGCGACGGCAATTTCCGAGGCCACTTCCTTCAAGCTGTGTTGAAGTGGAAGATCAGCCCCCACGTCAACGCTCACCTCTGGAGCGAATTCCAGTTTCCTGGAGACTATTACGAATACGACGATACTTGGTTCTTCATTCGGCCGGAGATCATGTTCACTTTCTAGATTTTCGATCGATAACAGAACGGGGGGCAAAGGCTTTTGCCGTTGCATGAGCCCGGCGCTTGGCCTGTGCAATGTGAGCGGGCGGAACTCAAGTCCGAAAGCTAACAGTGCGACTGGCAATAGAGTCTGTTGCAAGCAGTCTGACGGTGGCTTCGACGGTGTGGCTGCCGGTAGCCGGATTTGCCAGGTGAAATGCGTGGTAGAAGTCCGTGTGGGCACCTCCGCCAGAGGAGGGCGGGGCGACCAACCTTGGCGTGACTTGGCTGCCGTCGAGGGTCAGACTCAGCAGTTCCGCTAGCGGTTTCTTGGGGCGCCCTTGCGTCGTGTTTTCCCAGGCGCACCGAACGCGGATTGTGACTCCTTGGTTCGGTCGCCCGGCTTCAAACTCATCCTCGGGTTTGACCACCACAATGGAGACAAGTGGACGTTGGACGCTTGGATTATCCCACCATTGCCAATCGCTTTTATGCTGGCTGACGAAGTCCATCACTTCGCGCGAGCCGGCATGCATCCACGTTTGGAAACCGCTTTGTGCATCACGCCGAATCGCGACGACCCAATTGTGTTCCAAGGCCTTTAGCCAAGCTTCCCAGGTAGGTTCTGCTCCCAGAAAAACAGTGCGAAAACCCGTTGTCATTTCGGCAAACCACCAGGGCTCATCACCGTGAGCGTCCTGAAGAGCAATGAAAGGAATCTGGCCGCGGTAGCTTTCAAGAAACGGCTCGCTGTTGGTGAAGTCCGGGTTTCCAAAGTGGAACGTGCTGATCGCTGCGTATCCTCTGCGATCGAGGGAATCATCCAGGAAAAGTCGTGCTAACTCCTCGTTCTCACCAAATTGCCAGATGAGACGTCCGTCAATTTGGTGAAGCTGTGTGAGACGCCGTTGTCGAAACTCTGGCCAGGAAACGGTCCCCTGGTGCGCGGGTGAAGATCCGGCATCTTTCCCCGCGGGCGCGACGAGGTCACTGACATGGCTGTAGGTGCCCAGTCCTGGCACGTTAACCCATGTGCCGTATTCCTCATTGGAAACAAAAAACTCAACAGAGACCTTTTCTACCGCCGCAATTGACTGTGCCCGCGCCAGCCACTCCGGTTTAGCGTTTTTTGCGCCCCATAGATGAATGCGCAAAGAGCGAGCCAACTCCACCGCCTCCGCTGGACTGCCTTTCCCGTGAGCCTCTATTTGGATTGAGAACACCTTGAGTTCCGGGGGCAGAGTAACCCTGCGTCTCGGCTTAAGTGGTGTTCGGTTCATAAGTTCTTCCGCTGGAGCCAGCGCCTCAAGCGCTTGCAGTGCCTCCAAGGCAAATCGTGTCGCCATCGGGTTACTCTGCCATCCTGGACGATCTCCAAAGCCGCCGTCAGCGTTTGCCAGGGACAGAAGATAGGCCACGCAGGCTTCCCTTTTCGCCGGGAAGGAACCCAGCAGTCGGAGCGCCATAACCGCAGCCCAGGTGTAGGCTACCGCATCGTTTCCAGCGAATTCCGGTTTGGGCTGCCAGGTGTAAGCCCCGTTGGCCAACTGGCATGCTTGGAGCCACTCGATGGTCTGCTCCTTTTTCTCCGCGATCCGACCCAGTGTCTGCAATGCTAGCAGCCCCCACCAAGTGTTCATCACGTGGCCATCTCCGCCATCGGCTGTTGGCGTGTTGTTAAAGCTCCCATTTTGGCGACGACGAGAATCCAGGTAAACAATATGGTCCCGCGCAAGGTCTTCAAGAGGCAATCCCAACAGAGCCCAGCACTTGAACGCAGCAACCTCTTGACTGAAGACGGGATAGCCGTGCTGCTCATACTGTTTAAGGTAGGCAATCGGACTCGTCCAACTTCGCACGATATCGCGAAAAGAAGCGGCATCTTCTCCCAGCCACAGCAAACTCTGAATCTGTTGATAATCGAACGCTCGATGCGGCTGTTCCAGTTTCTTCAGTCCGGAAGGATGGTGGGTTCGGACAAACTCAACGAGTTTTTCACGGGAGGGTGGGATCTCTCGCAACACACGATAACAGCCAATGACAGCAAATGTTGATGTCAAGTGAGATGCTTCCTTGTTTACCCAGCCGTAACCGCCATCGGCCCGGCTTAGCCCCTGCAGAAACTGTTTCACGGTGATCTGCCAGGGGCAATCAGCCACAGTTTGGCACAGCCCCAACCGTGGCAGGATCACCATGGCTCCTGAACCAGCCATCGCCTTCAGGGCCGCTCGTCGTGTCATTCGCGCCATGGATAGGATTGTAGGTTCTAGAGGTGTGAGGTAGTCCTTGATCGGAACTGGATCGACGGGAGGATAGGGCATCACGCAGGCTGGGAAGCACGGACAGTCATTCCTACTGAATCTCCCCAATGCCAGCTTATCGAGTGCGGCCAGGTGGTATGTTCCACAATTCTATTATCGGTCACGTCGTTTGGTGATTTCATGGGGGGAGCTGATTCGTAACCATAGATGACAGAAGCCCCAGCAGCACGATCCTGCAAATGCTTTTCTTGCACCGAGTCCATCGACAAGAACTCTCCTCCTGACACCCGTGAGCGTCAAGACTTGATTAAGCTTATAATTCACGCGTTCGCTTACGCCAAACCGAGACAAGAAACGCTTGCAAGGGACGTGAAATTGGGTATGGTGCGTGGGCCTAAAAGCCAATGTAGCTCAGTGGCAGAGCAACGGTTTCGTAAACCGTAGGTCGGTGGTTCGATCCCACTCATTGGCTCCATTCTTGTACCTCTTTCAACCAGCCACCGGACTCGGTTTTGTTCTCTGCCAAGAGCAACGCATCAATGTATATCTCTATCATGGTCTGCAATTCTACTCTCATACGACAGTCGGCGCGTCATTTTCACCTTAGTTCCGGGGCTTATTCGCGAGCGGTGTGGGCGTTCGTCCTTTTGGCTGCCTGGGGTGTTTTTGTTTTAGACGCATTTCCAGCAGGTTTTGTTTATGACTTTGACCTGGGCGTGATGGCCCAACAACAGCCGTCCATTGCCGACGTCAAACCCGGGGCTGAGGACGGGCGGAGAACTCTATGGTTCACCCCGAAAAGCCACAATGAGAGCCTCGAAATTTGGCAGACAGGCAAGGCCTTGGATTGGGGCAAAGCGAAGTACTTGGTATGTGAGGTATTCCATACTAACAAGAGCAGTGCGATTATTAACCTCGACTTCTATCGCAGTGCGGGCCGGCGGGAAGGGGAAACCACCCAGCAGGGGCAGGCGTTGGCGGAGGTTTCACGGGGACCGCGGATCTCACCCAAGATCGGAGTGTTGCCGGGCTTGCGGACACAGTTAGTGTTTCCCCTGTCGCACTTGGATGGACAGGAGATTTTCATGGCTCGTTGGCCGCGGCAACTCAAAGGAACCGTAAGTGGCAGCCGCCTGGATCCGTCCGAGATTGGTGCGGTGCGCTTGCGGCTCTCCCCGGTCCAGGCTCCAGATTACTTGAGCCACCTTCTGGTTTATCGGGTTTTTCTAAGTGACAGTCCCCCGGAACCGCTGCCACCGGAGGCTGAACCCTATGTGGACGAGTTTGGTCAATGGGCGAGGAAAGATTGGCCTGGCAAGATCCGCAACGCAAACGAACTGCAAGAGCGATTTCGTGCTTTGGAGCTTCAGGCAAATGCCGGCAAATACCCGTCCGACTGGAGCCGCTACGGTGGCTGGAAACGGAAGCAATTCGAGGCTACCGGCTTTTTTCGCGCTCATCACGATGGCCGGCGTTGGTGGTTGGTGGATCCTGAGGGTTATGTGTTTCTCAGTGCCGGCATGGACTGCGTGGGTGCCAACATCTCCACGACTGTCCGTGGACAGGAAGACCTGTTCGCCTGGCTGCCGCCCCGGGGTGACCGCGGCGGCGTTGACTTTCTCGTCTCCAACCTCGGCCGCGTCTACGGGGCCGAATGGCGGACCGAATGGGAGCGGCTCACCACTGGCCTGTTGAAGTCCGCGGGATTCAACACCGTGGCGAACTGGTCTGACCTCCGATTCGCTCGGCGGGCAGGCATGCCTTACGTGTTGCCGATGGGCGGTTTCCCCCGGACACAGACCCGCCTTTACCGGGATTTTCCGGACGTGTTTTCGGAAGAGTACTCCGCGTCAGCAAGGCGGTTTGCCGCTCAACTTCAGGAATTCAAGGATGACCCGTTTCTTATCGGGTACTTCTTGAGTAATGAACCGCACTGGGCGTTTGGGAAAAACAACATTGCCTTCGAGATGTTTGCGACGCCACAACAGTCCGCGACCAAAACTGAGTTTCTCACCTGGGTTCGCACGCATTACCGCGACGACCTGGAGAAGTTCAATCTCGCCTGGAAACTGTCACTCTCCAGGTTCGATGACCTGGGCCAAAGAACCTTCCGCGATCCGCCATCCGACGCCGCCGAGAAGGATTTCTGGGAGTTCTCCGGTTTAATGGCAGAGCGTTACGTGGGAGTTCCGTGTGATGCGGTCAAAGCTGTGGATCCGAACCACCTCAACCTGGGAATGCGCTATGCTTGGGTGAGTTCGGACCTACTGTACAGGGCCGGCCAGCGTTTCGATATCTTTTCGATCAACGGCTACAGTTTCCCGGGCCCTCCGACGACCGCCGAGGTGGCGCGTCGCTCGGGCAAGCCGGTCATGATCGGTGAGTTCCACTTCGGGGCGACCGATCGCGGCCTGCCGTCCACGGGTATCCAGGGCACGCCAACCCAGGACGAGCGCGCTAAGGCTTACCGTTACTACGTTGAACACGGCTTTGCTCGACCTGAAGTCGTGGGTCTGCATTATTTTCAGTGGTTTGACCAGGCCATCACCGGGCGTTTTGACGGGGAGAACTACAACATTGGTTTTCTCGACACATGCCATCAGCCCTACCCAGAGCTGATGCAGGCCGCCCGCCAAACCCATGAGCGTCTTTACCGGATCGCCGCCGGGGAGGAAAAGCCGTGCTCTGAACAACCACTCAAAGCCCCCGCGGTCTTTTTCTGATCTCGATTGATGCCGAAAAGCGGTTTCCCCCCCGGCGCCGTTGGCCTTGAGTGGCTGGGGACGGTTTGCCCAGTCGGTTACTCCAGCAGGAATTCCTTGATTGTGGGGCCTTCGGTCGCTTCCAGGATATTGAGGCGGACACGCGCCGCGGTGAACGGTTTGAGTGCGATTTCGCGTTTGTTCCCGATGGTCCCTCCTTCGGCCGCGGTCTTCCAATCACCATCCCAGTATTGGATCTGGAACGTTTTCACGCGTGAGGCGCCTTGGTACCACTCATCGATCACAGCGTGGGTAAAGCGACGCGATTTCGGCAGTTCCAGTTCAAGCCAGGCCTGGTGAGTTCCGTTGTCTGTGGCCCAGCGGCTGTCCAAGTCGCCGTCGAATGCCTGGCTTGCAGCGTAATGTGAATTGCCCTGAAACACATTCGAGGCTCTGGCCTTCCAACCCTTCGGGAGTGTGGAAACCTCGATCGGAGCAATGTCCATTGCTGAAGCTTCGAGCGTGATTTCAATTACCGTGGAAATCGGCTTGCGGTCGTTGGCCGAAACCTGGAGTCGCAATTGATCGGTCGACTGCTCCACGGAAACGTTACCTCCGGAAAGCACCCTGCCGGCAGTGACCTGGCGAGCGATCGGGGGCAGGGTGATGCCCTCAGGTTTCCAGCTGAAGACGTGGAGAAAGACTTTGTTTCCCAGCCGGGTGCTAGCCCCCCAGGGTCCCGGTTTATAAGGTCCCCCGCGGGTTCCGTATATCGTGTGGCCGTATTCCTTTAGCCATCGTCCAATCTCCTGAAGTCTGGCCACCTGGCGGGGTTCAATGCGGCCATCGGGCATCGGGCCGACGTTGAACAGCAGGTTTCCGTCCCCGCCTGCGCAGCGGAGAAGGGTCTGTAGACACTCCTGCAGGTCCTTCATGCGGTCATCCGGTTTCCAGGCCCATTGCTGGCAGATAGTGATACAGGACTCCCAGGGGCGATGGTCCTGGTAGTTTCCGACATGCTGCTCCGGCGTGTCGAAGTCTTCAGGCAGGCCGTTGCGATTATTGATTAGGATGTGGGGTTGAAGTTCACGGATGGTGCGGTTCAGGGTGGTGGCGTCGTAGTCATTGGCGGATTTGCCGAGCCCGTCGAACCAAAACACGTCCAGGCGGCCATAACCGGTGAGGAGCTCTCGCACCTGGAGCTTGAGATAATCGAGGTATTGGGCATGGCGGTCGGGCGTGAAAGCATCGGGATGGCGCCAATCCGGTTGGGAATAGTAAATGCCAAACTTGAACCCGGCCTCATGGCATGCGTCAGCAAGCTCTTTGACGACGTCACGTCGGAATGGGCTAAGCGGGTTTGTAATTTTGTAATCGTTGGCTTTAGTATCAAACATGTTGAAGCCATCGTGGTGGCGGCTGGTGAAGACCAGGTATTTCATGCCGGCGGCTTGAGCGATTTGAACCCATTCCCGAGCGTTGAAATTCGTCGGGTTGAACTGCTTGTAAAGGTTGTCATAGACGTCGACAGGGATCTGGTTGCCTTTTGAGTTATACCCCCGGCGATCGCCACCACGGGACCAACCGATTTCGGCACCTTCCAAACTCACTGGCCCCCAATGGATGAACAGCCCAAACCGAGCTTCGCGCCACCAGGCGATCCGGTCATTGGCCGCTTCAGAGGCATCGACAGAGGTGGCGGCCGTTGTGTGGGTGCTTAGCGTTGCGGCGCACCAAAGCACGATCGTTCCCAGGACGTTCGCTATGTTATGAATACGGTGAGATCTCATGATAATTGTCTTTCGGACGGATCCACTTGGTTTTGGCGGAGGAAATTCCACCAACAGCATCCAGGATTGGCAGATGCTCGCCCCTGCACAAGGCCGAATTACAGGGTAGCAAGCGAAAGCCTACCAGCCGGTCACAACCTCACAACTCCGTAATGGAAACAAAAACTTCGCTTGCTCCGATGCATATCGTTATCCCAGCCCGATTCACCATTGACGCAGGACGGCCAATTGGTAGGGTGGCGTCAATGGATAAGCACCGCAGTTATGTTCCAGGTTTTTACGATCGAGGCTGCCATTCCCCACACTATTGATAAATATGAAACGCCGACGCTTCCTTAAAACTGTTGCCTTCACTGGAGCCGCTGGTTTGATCCTTCCGCGCACCTCCTTGTTTGGGGCCGATGCTCCGAGCAACAAACTGAACATCGCCCTTCTGGGAACTTGGGGGCGGGGCGAGGCACACTTCGCCGGCCTTGCCAAGGAGAACGTCGTGGCCCTGTGCGATGTGGACGAAAAGCACTTGGCGTACGGCGCGAGCAGGTTTCCCGGCGCTCAACAGTACGCCGATTGGAGAAAATGCCTGGACCAAAAAGACGTCGAAGCCGTCGTTTGCTGCACCGCTGATCATACCCATGCGCACATTGCGATGTGGTCCTTAAATCGCAACAAGCATGTCTACATGGAGAAGCCCTTGGGGAACACCTTGGAAGAAGTGCGGTTGGTCCGCACGGAATACCTTAAGAAGAAGAATAAACTGGCCACCCAGGTGGGCACCCAGCGGCATGCAAATGAGAATTTCGATCGTGTCAGGGAGTTGATCAGGGACGGAGCCATCGGCGAATTGCAGGAAGTCGCTGCTTGGGGTAACCGGAAACTGCCCCGCCCCGGCTATCTTCCAGGCGAAGGTGAACCTCCAGCGCACCTCCATTACGATCTTTGGATCGGGCCTTCCCCATATCATCCTTATAATCCCGGCTATTTTTCGGGCCGGTCCGGAGCGAACTGTTTGCAGTGGAATATGTATTGGGATTTCGGCAACGGACAGATTGGCGATATGGGAGCTCACACGATGGACCTAGCCTGGAACGCGATCGATGCCACCCTGCCGACCACGGCCCAGGCAAGCGGCGATCCGTTCAACCCCGAGGTGGCGCCGGTTAAAATGGAGATGCACTTTGATCTGCCGGCCAATGATTGGCGCCAAGAAATCCAGTGCGCCTGGTACCAGGGCGGCGCCATGCCGGACAACCCGGCGAAGTTTTTTGATCTCAATCAGATTGATCACGGCGCTCTGTTCGAGGGAAGCAAGGGATGCCTGATTGCGGACTTTAATTCCCGGGTGATCTATCCGCGGGGCAACCAGGCCAATCTCAGTTATTACAGGCCACGCACCGTCGAGACCCTGATCAAGCCCATGGGAAACTTTCAGGGCCAATGGATCGAAGCTTGCAAGGGCAATCTCAAGACCTCTTGCGACTTTGACTACAACGGTCGCATGATGGAGATGATGTTGCTGGGCGTGGCGGCCTACAAGGCCGGCAAGAAACTTCAATACGATCCAGCCACGGGGCTGGTCACCAATGATCCCAAGGCCAACGAGTTTCTGAGCCGACCGTACCGGGAGGGCTGGCCGCTAAACGGATAATCGGTCGTGTGGTGTTTTTTTGTCGCGCCCCAATTGAGGTGGAGAAGAGAGTGACCATCAGGCGACGTCTTTTCTACGGGTTCATCCTGGTCCCTATCGGCCTGGTCACGCTCGGCGTGCTGTTGTGGGGCAGCTACCATCCTGAGCCTTTAGAGGTGGCGATCGGCGGTTCCGGCGTCCAGATGGGAGCACAGCAGGGGAGTGCCATGAGCACGCGTATCCGGCTGCTTGCGGAGCTTTATGTGCATCGGATCGTGTGCCAAAATGATGCTCGTCTGATCGAGGCGCGAGAGGTCAAAGCACTTAAAAATCTGGAAAGTTGGTCACCACGCTACCGAGATGAACTCGTCTCAATGGGGAATGCCTCGGGGGTATCAACGGGTGCCTTGGCTTATGCCAACATCTTCCTCGATCTGGGCAACGTTCGAGCGGGATGCCGGAGTGTTGTGATCTCGGCCACGAACCGGTTCATGCACGCACACAACCTGGACTGGGACAATCTTGGTGGTCTCGGGCGCTGGACCACAGTAATTGTTCGTCGAAACCCTGCGGATGGCAGGTTCAAGACCGTGGCTGTGGGGTTTCCTGGGTTGGTGGGCGCCCTGGACATCATCAATGAGAGGGGCATAGCCGTCTCTTTCAATCAACTTGGGATCGGCCGTGGCGATGTGCGGGAGCCGGTATTACTAATGATTCGCAGGATCGCCGAGAGTTGCGCTAGTTTAGATGACGCTCGCGCGGAGATCCTGGTCGCGCCTCTGGGCATGCCCTTCATTCTCACTGTTTCAGACGCACAGAACGGAACAGCATCAGTGTTTGAACGTGCTAAAGAGAAAATCACAGAGCGATCGTTGAGCAAAGGTTGGGTGGCAGCCTGCAACCAGGCACAAGGTTCCATGCCTGGATCCACCCACTTAGATCAGGTCTTGGCGGATTCAGTGATCCGTACCCCTTCAGATCTGAAGCGCGTGCTGGCAGTTCCGAAAGTGCTCATGGCTTGCAACATATACAGCGTGGTCTTCGACTATCGTGAGAATCGACTTTACCTCGCCTCCGGGCAGGTGCCTGCTGCAGAACTACCTTTTCGCTCGTACACTCTATTCGACGAGACGAGACGAAGCGAATGAGGCGGATTGAGTTGACACCCTTGATCAACCCGCCAAGCATGGGATTGATGAGACTCGTTTCGGGTTGCTTGCTCGAGCCCTGCGTATTTGTACTGGCGCTAACTTTGGCGAATATTGCGGTTTGCGAGGACTGGATTTGGGTTGAAGGTGAAAAGCCGGTGTATGAAACAATGAACCGGCATCCTTGGTATGATCAAGTGCAGCGGGAGGAGTTTTCTGGAGGCGATTTCATCTCGAATTTTCACAAGGACCGGGCGGGGGAGGCAGAATATCGGTTTGAGGCCCTCCGCGCAGGAGATTACGAGTTCTGGATCCGGGCAAATCCCTTGATGGCTAAAATGGATTACTCCATTAATGGGTCTAGTCTCATGGCGATTGACATGGGGGCGCACAAGGTCGGCCAAGTGAACGTGGCGGCGGACCAGAAACCAGATCTGCGGTTTCTGGCCTGGATGAAAGTGGGCAAGGTGCCGTTGCGTCAAGGGCCAAACACCCTGCGATTCGGCATGCGCAGCGAGAACAGCCATCATGGCTATCTGGATTGTTTTCTTTTGACCCTGGGCACCTTCCAGCCAAAAGGGGCATTGAAGCCCGGGGAGAAGGTTTTGGCAAGTGCTTCCGATTCCCCTGGCTGGTTGGTCTTCGATCCGGCGCCCGACACTTTTGCGGAATGCCCCATGGACCTTCGGTCCCTGAATGAGAAATTCGCCGGCGAGCACGGATTCATCGATTCTCGTCAAGGCCAGTTCATACACAGCCGGACTGGGGAACCGGTGCGTTTTTGGGCAGTGAACGGTCCACCCCACGATTTGAAAGGGGACCGATTGCGGCAATGCGCGCGCATGCTGGCGAAGCGGGGAGTAAACTTGGTGCGCGTTCACGGAGGGTACTTTGACGAGAAGGGTGAAGTGAAACCGGATAAGGTCGGGCACGCGATGGAGATCGTGGAAGCCATGAAACACGAGGGAATTTACACTTTGTTTTCCATTTACTTCCCGCTCTGGTTCCAGCCTAGGTCGGATAGTGCGTTTTTGCAGGGTTACGATGGAAAGAAGCATCCCTTCGCAGCGCTGTTTTTCAATCCCGCTTTCCAGGCGCAGTACCGGAAATGGTGGACGGCGCTCTTGACATCACCGAACAGAGCGACAGGCAAAACGCTCTTGGAAGAACCGGCTGTCGCAGCCCTCGAAATCCAGAACGAGGATTCACTGTTCTTCTGGACATTCTCCGAAGACAACTTGCCCGACCTGCAGCTTCGCATCCTAGAGGCGATGTTTGCCGAATGGCTGGTGAAACGTTATGGATCTCTAACGGCCGCTTTGGCGCAGTGGAAACAGCTGCAGTTGAAGCGCGATGCCCCTGAGGAGGGGCGAATGGGCTTCCGGCCAATCTGGAACATGCTCAAGGACAAAACGCCGCGTGACCAGGACACCGCACGGTTCCTGCTGGAGATACAGACGCGCTTCTATGCGGAGACCTATTCCTTCCTGAGAAAGCTCGGATTCAAAGGCCGGATCACTGCCTCGAACTGGACCACGGCCAGCCCGGAATTCTTTGGGCCCCTGGAAAAACTCAGCTATACCACTGGTGATTTTATCGACCGCCACGGTTATTTCGGGTGCAACCACAAAGGTGATTCGGCGGCATGGTCGGTGCGCAACGGCCATACCTACTCGGATCGGAGCGCCTTGAGGTTCGAATCTGAGGAACCGGGCAAACCACGATTGTTCGTTCACCCAGTGATGGATATCCAATACGATGACAAACCTTCCATGATCTCCGAAACCACGTGGAACCGGCCGAATCGATTCCGGAGCGAGGCTCCGCTCTACTACGCGGCTTATGGTGCGCTGCAGGAGAGCGATGGCATTGTGCATTTCGCGCTGGATGGATCGGATTGGTTGGTGAAGCCTGGATTTTGGATGCAGCCGTGGACGTTGATGTCCCCAGCCATGATGGGTCAATTTCCGGCCGCAGTGTTGGTTTATCGGCGTGGTTATCTCGCGGCCGGGGAGGTGCTCGCCAGAATCCAGCTCAACAAGGAGGAATTGCTCTACCTGGAGGGAACTCCGTTGCCGCAGGAAGCCGCCCTCGACGAGCTCCGCCTCAAAGATCTCCCGGTTGGCACGGAGGTCAAACCGGGCGGGCGGATTGATCCGTTGCTTTGTTATGCAGGCCGGGCGGAGGTTCAATTTGTTTCCTCACGACGCCGGGTGGACCTTGGCGATCTTAGGCCGTTCATTGATCATGAGGCGCAAGTTGTCACGAGCAATACGCGGGAACTGCGGCTGGACTACGGTCGTGGTGTTCTGACGATTGATTCCAGGCGTGCCCAGGGCGTCAGTGGCTCACTCAAAAGCATAGGTCCCGCTGAGACCAAGGATCTGTTCATCACCTCAGAAATGGAACTCGGCCACATCATCGCCGTTTCCATGGATGGCCGGCCTTTGAACACCTCCGCCAGGATTCTCCTACAAGTAATGTCCGAGGAGAAACCCTCCGGCTTCTTGACGGAAACCGCAGGCGAGGGTGTGAAGCGAATCACCAGCATTGGGACTGATCCTTGGCTGATGAAAGAGATGCAGGGTACAGTCCGGTTCAAACGGCCGGATGCGTCTCGTCTTTCGGTAACGGCGTTGGATCTGAACGGTTATCCCGCGAAAGAACTCGGGACAGCCGAACGCATCCAACTTCGCCCGGACACCCTTTACTACCTGGTTCAGGGCGTCAGCCGTTGAATGTGGTCGACGTGCTCAGCTTGCATCGATTATGCGGATGCCAAAACACGATGATCTTCGACAGCCAACCACTCCGTTTGAACTTGATTTCGAGGCGCTCCAATATGCAGTGCGGGCACGCGAGCCGTTTGGCACGGATTTTCAGGAACGGCTTCCAGAGCAGGGCGAATGATCGTTGCGCCATCTCTGGTACGATCCCCGAAAACGGAGTGGCTATACCAGACTCAGATTGCTTGCGATGTCGTGAAGGACTGATAAAAGACCCAACAAACTTATGCGATTGGTGACCACAAGCCTGCTGAGCCTCCTTGCGCTAGGGAGCCCGTTTCTTTTTTCGGTCTCAGGAGATGGTGCTGATTGGCCTTGTTGGAGGGGGGCGGCGCGGAATGGCAGTTCACAGGAGGCTGGTTGGTCGTGGCACTGGGAGACCAACGGTCCGCCGGTGCGCTGGCGTGGTTGTGTGGGCAAGGGCTTTTCCTCCTTTGCGGTGGTGGAGGGCCGGGCTTACACGCTGGGCAACAGCAACCAGACCGATGTTGTGTTTTGCTTCGAGGGTTCAACGGGGAAAGTGCTCTGGAAACACAGTTACGCGTGCGACCTTCAGCCATTATCCTATGAAGGAGGGCCCGGGGCGACACCGGCTGTACATGGCGGACGTGTTTTTACCTTCAGCAAAGACGGTCACATATTCTGCCTCGATGCGATGACCGGTGAGGTGGAATGGTCGAAAAAACTTGAACCCTGGCTCCGCCGAGAAGGCGACTGGAAGAACAATTGGCGATATGCGGGATCTCCTCTCGTTTTTGGCAACCGTTTGTTTCTTAGTGCGGGCGAGGCGGGGTTGGCTCTCGACCTAAAAGATGGCGATGTCTTGTGGGAAAGTGCGGCGGGGCATCCCGGTTATTCATCGCCAGTGCCATTCTACTCGCCTGGCGGCGACGCCTTGGCTTTTTTCTCAGGCCACGCGGTGTTTGGAGTTGAGGCCGCATCAGGTCGGCACTTCTGGAGCGTTCCCTGGAACACGTTATGGGATCTTAACGCCGCCGACCCGATTATCTACGAAAGCAGAATGTTCGTCTCTTCCGGCAACGGTGTGGGCTGTGCCCTGTATGACCTCACGGTGGATCCGCCCCGCGAAGTCTGGCGCAATAAACATCTGATGAACACAATGAACAGCTCGGTCCTTTGGCAAGGCCTGCTGTTCGGATTCAGCGACTCGCGCCTTTCGTGTGTGGACTGGAACACGGGGGAGGAGCGATGGTCGACCCTCGACCTGCGTAGAGGATCGCTCATTGTCGCCGATGGCAAACTGGTGCTTCTGAGCGAATCAGGCAGGTTGGTGGTCGCGGAAGCTACCTCCCGCGAGTATCGACCACTGGCCCAGGCAAAAATTCTCAGTGGCCGATGCTGGACGACGCCCGTTCTGTCTGGTGGCCTGATCTTTGCCCGCAATGCGGCAGGCGACGTGGTTTGTTTGGACGTGAGCAAGCCCCCACCAGCGCCGTAAGTCTCTTTGGCTCAACTTGGGCAGGCGCCACCATCAGGAGGGCTGGGTCGGCTTGCCCTGCCTAGGTAACGCTGGCAAAACTGTGGCAGTGAATGTTGTCTCTTGCGTGATTCCAGGTTCCTCAACCGGCTCGTGCAGCATCGCAGGATGGCAGGCGGCGCACTCCTCGAAGACCAATGCAAAAATGCCCAGGAAGCGGTGCTTGAGGACTGATGCGGTTCAGGGTTTTTGTGGCAGCGCTATGGTAGGCCAGCCTTCTTCATCCCAGTAAAGCGGTCGAAGGCCGAGGGTCGTCGCTCCGCCGCGCTCGCCGTCGTAATAGTGATGAGCCATGAACTCACGCTTTTCGTGCGTAACGAAAGAAACGTGGCCAGGCCCGATATAGCGGCCCTCCGTCTTGAGCACCAGGGATCCCCCGCCGGTCAGCAGTTCCAGACCGTCGCGATCCAAGTACGGTCCATGAATCGTGATGCTCCGCCCCACCCGGATATTATAAGTACTGTTGGTCCCGCGACAACATTGATCCCAATTGACAAATAGGTAGTAGAAATCCCCGTGCCTGGTCAGAGCAGGAGCTTCAATGGCGCTTTTCCATGCCAAGGCCGTGATGGGGCTGTCCAGTGCGATCCTGAGCCCCGTCGTCGGATTGAGCTGCACGAGTTTGATCCCGCTCCAAAACGAGCCGAAAGCCATCCATAGCGAGTTGTCACGATCCCGGAAAATGGCCGGGTCAATCGCGTTGAAGTTGTCCTCCGGACTTGATCGAATCACTATCCCATGGTCGGTCCAGCCGTAAGCCGGGTCCGCCGGGTCCAGCGTTGGGTTGGTCACCAGCCCAATCGCCGAGGTTTGTGAGCCCCAGGTCGAAACGGAAAAATAAACGCCGAATCGATCGCCCAACCGAATCACATCGGGCGCCCAACAATGACCGCGAAAGCCGGGTACTGCCTGCGTCGTCCAGGCCGGTCGGTTTGTGAAGATTCGCGGGCCGGCTTCCCAATGAGCCAGGTCTTTTGAGTGACGGGAGAGAATGCCGTTTCCTGTGGCAAACAACCAATAGTCCTCGCCGCAACGCACGATCCTAGAGGGGTCGTGAACAGAAAGGTCACCGCTCAGATTCTCCGGGGCTGCGGCGGCCAGGTTAAAAGTCCCGGCTAGGGCTGCCATAATTAGCGCTGTAATAGAGTCATGCATGCTCATGGGCTCAACCGTCTGTCTATCCACAACCGGGTGCTGAGGCACCTGTTCGTTCAGGCGAATGCTCCAGAGCGTCTCGGTGCCTACGCTCCGTTTGATGTCGCAGCTGCATCAAACAGGGCGCGACACGCCGTGTCGAGATAATCCCGGGGTCCACCCGAAAACAACGAACCGGGAAACAATCACGTGCTTGCGAGCGCCCGCTTCCTCTGGATAACCTCCCACGTCCAATCAAGATCATGAAGAACATTAGTCGATTATTGGCGTTGCTGATCCTCCCCGTGGTTGCCTCGGCCGAAGGACCCAGGGGCTATTATCGGTTCCCGGCCATCCACCAGGATACGATTGTTTTTACTGCGGAGGGTGACTTGTGGCAGGTGTCTGTTTCCGGTGGCCTGGCGCAGCGTTTGACCACTCATCCCGGCTCGGAGTCGCACGCCGCAATTTCCCCTGATGGCAAGACCTTGGCCTTCACAGCGGAATACGAAGGGCCAAGGGAAGTATACACGATGCCGCTGGCTGGAGGCCTGCCGAGACGGCAAACCTTTGAGGGGGGACAGACGACAGTGGTCGGTTGGTCACCTGCCGGGGAAGTGCTCTACAGCACGGAACGGTACTCTACGCTCCCAAGTTGGCAGCTAGCCGCAGTGGACGTAAAAACAGGAACCCCCCGCCTTCTGCCCTTGGCGCAGGCGAGTCATGGCGTTTTCGATCCGGAAGGCAAGGTGCTCTTTTTTACGCGTTTCAGCAAACAAGGCAGCAGCACAAAGCGCTATCAGGGCGGTTGGGTGGAAAACCTTTGGCGCTTCGAGGAAGGGGCCCCGGAGGCGGTGCCCCTAACGGCTGATTTCAAAGGGACCAGTCGCAACCCCATGTGGTGGGATGGGCGTCTCTACTTCGCGAGTGACCGCGACGGAATTGTCAATCTATGGTCTATGAAAGCCGAAGGCTCTGATCTCAAACAGTTAACCGCCCATCGGGAGTATGATGTCAAATCGCCGTCCTTACACTGCGGCCGGATTGTGTATCAGCATGGGGCCGACCTGCGAATCTTCGACGTAATCTCCGGGAAGGATGCGGAGCTCGATATTCGGGTGGCGTCTGACTTTGATCAACAGCGTGAGCGGTGGGTGAAGAAGCCGATGGAGTACCTTACCTCGGCCCATATATCACCCACTGGAGACCGTTTGGCTTTGACGGCCCGTGGCCAGGTTTTTGTGGCCCCAGTGGAACAGGGGAGGTTCGTGGAGGTGCCGCGCCAACCGGTTGTGCGCTATCGCAACGCCCGGTTTCTGCCGGATGGAAAATCGCTCGTCGCGCTTTCAGACCAGAGCGGCGAACTGGAGTTTTGGAACCTACCGGCAAACGGCGTCGGCGTTCCCATCGCCGTGACCACCAACGGCACGCGTTTTCGCTTTGCCGGTGTGCCATCGCCCGATGGAAAACGCCTCGCCTGGACGGACAAGGACCGCAAGCTCTGGATCCACCAAATGGAAAGTGGCGTGACAACGTTGGTGGCCGAGGCTGACCGGGACATGATCGAGCAATTCAACTGGTCACCCGACAGTCAATGGCTGGCGTACGTCGACCTAGCGACCAACTGGATGCAGCAGATTCACCTCTATCGCGTGAGTGACGGAATCCATTCGGTCGTGACGAGCGACCGGGTGGACAGCTTCAACCCGGCGTGGTCCCCGGACGGCAAGTGGCTTTATTTTTTGAGCGACCGTGAGCTGCGTTCGCTCGTTACTAGCCCATGGGGACCGCGCCAGCCGGAGCCACACTTTACGGAGACTACGAAGATTTACGCGCTCGCGCTCCAGGCCAAGGAGCGTTGGCCATTTGCGCAAAAGGACGAATTGCAGCCCGAGGAGAAGGAGAAAAAAGAGGACGACAAAGTTAGAAAAACAGGCGAAGAGGCGGAGAATGAAAAAAAGGACAGGGTGGACAAGGACGAGGACCAATCGAAGACGAGCGATTCCGCGTCAGGTAAGAAGAGTTCGGTAGCGGTCACAGTCGAAATCGATTTGGAGGGTCTGCCGAGCCGGTTGTTTGAGGTGCCGGTTCCGGCCGGAAATTACCGACAGCTTGAAATCCTCAGGAAACACCTGATCTGGGTGGCTCGTGAGGTTGGGTATAAGGCGGAATCGCACTTGAAACAACTGGAGGTCACGCACAAGGATCCCAAACCGAAGACGCTCGTGGAAAACCTGGAAAGCTTTGAACTGTCGGGAGACCTGAAGAAGTTGCTGGTGCGCAAGTCGGGCGCCTTTTACGTGATTGCCGCTGACGCGAGCGCGCCGGCCAAGCTCGAGGATAAAGTGAATCTCGACCGTTGGACCTTCTCGATCATTCCCCGGGAGGAATGGCAGCAGATTTACACAGAGGCGTGGCGCATGATGCGCGATTACTTTTACGATCGCCAGATGCATGGGATCGACTGGCCGAAGATGCATGCTAAATATCTGCCGCTCCTGGACCGCGTGAGCGACCGCGCGGAACTAGGGGATGTGATTGCCGAACTAGTTGGGGAGTTGTCCACGTTGCACGTTTTTGTGCGTTATGGCGACCTGCGGGAATCACCGGACCAGATTGAAACCGCGTCGCTTGGCGCTCGGCTCGTCCGTGATGAGAACTTGGGCGGTTGGCGCATCGAGCACATCTTTCGTTGTGACCCGGATTACCCTGACCGGCTTTCACCGCTCGCTCGGCCGGAGGTGAATGCACGCCGAGGGGATGTAGTTACGGCCATTAATGGCCGCGCGACGCTCTCTGTGCCGCATCTCGCTCTGCTTCTGCGCAACCAGGTCGGGAAACAGGTCTTGCTGGAGATTAAGCCCGCGGATGGCGCGGTTCCCCGCAAGGCGATCGTCTACCCGGTATCCGCCAACGGCGAGGAAAATCTGCGCTACGAGGAATGGGAACTAAGCCGCCGCGAACGGGTGGAGGAGCTGGGGCGAGGCCAAATAGGCTACGTGCATCTCCGCTCGATGGGCGCGGGGGACATGGCCCAGTGGGTTCGCGATTATTTCCCGGTGTTCAACCGGCAGGGGCTGATCATTGACGTGCGTAACAACCGGGGCGGGAATATTGATTCGTGGATTCTCAGCCGGCTGCTGCGCCGGGCATGGTTCTACTGGCAGCCGAACGTGGGTGAACCTTACTGGAACATGCAATACGCGTTTCGCGGCCACATCACGGTGCTGTGCAACGAGCGGACGGCGAGCGACGGGGAAGCGTTCAGTGAAGGGTTCCGCCGGCTCGGTCTGGGCAAAGTCATCGGCACTCGTACGTGGGGTGGCGAGATCTGGCTGTCCTCGCAACGGTGGCTTGTGGATAGCGGCATGGCGACGGCTGCAGAAATCGGCGTTTACGGCCCGGAAGGCGAGTGGCTCATCGAAGGTCACGGTGTGGCCCCAGACATCTTCGTGGACAACTTGCCGCATACTACTTTCAAGGGACAGGATGCCCAACTGGAAGCGGCCGTGAAGCACCTGCAGGCATTAATCGAAGTAGATCCGCGTCCGGTCACTCCAAGGCCTAAGTATCCAAATAAGTCTTTCCGGCCGGGGGGATTGTGAGGGCAATTACCGCTTGCGATGTTGGGGTCAGGTTCCCGGCTGCTGCAAGCGGATGAGACCCCAAAAGTCTAGGTCAGGAACGACGTCATCGCCGCCCCAGGCCAGGTCACAAGCGGTGTTGTCAGTGGAGCGCGTGTTGCAAATCCCAAGGAGCCCGCGCGGATTGCGGTCGTAAGTGGGCCGAGCATATGCAGTGGTAACCATTCCAGCACCGCGTTCTATTGCAAGTTAACGCTCCACTCGGGGGAGGCCAACTGCCGGTAAGATCTGGATTCGAGGCCATGCGAACCTATGATCGGCTCGAAGCTCAACGTCGCCAAGAGTCAAATAATGGAGCTTGATCTTCGGCATGAAAACCTGACGAATGTAGTAGATGTGCAACTTTATGATTTATCGGGACAGAAAGGATGGGTTTACGGCCGAGAACGGGCATGCGGGTGCTACTCAGGCTGCTAACGTATCCAAACAGTCCAACCTGAGCATGATACAATTGCGGATCAGCGCCCGGCAAATGTGTGCGGGTATCATTTTATTGATCGGGACTATGGCTTGCTCTGTGCAGAGCGGTAATCTTGGCGCCAGTGGTTTACACTGTGAATATCGAACCAATCCGCTGGGTGTTGGTTCGCCTAAGCCCCGTCTTGGCTGGGTCCTGGAATCGAATACGAGAGGGGATATTCAAACCGCCTATCGTATCCTGGCGGGATCCGCGCCGGAGAAACTTGATGAAGGGAAGGCCGACCTTTGGGATAGCGGCAAGATTGACTCTGCAGATTCTGTTTCTGTTGTTTATGCAGGAAGAACTTTGCGATCTGGTCAGCGAGTTTGGTGGAGGGTGCGTGTGTGGGATGCTAGAGGTAAGCCTTCAACCTACAGCAAGCCAGCCTGGTTCGAGATGGCACTGCTCCAGCCGGGTGATTGGCAGGGCCAGTGGATTCAGGAGCAGACGGTTGTTCCGGTCACAGAGTCCGAGGCCTTTGACGACCACCCGGCGCCGTTATTTCGCAACGAGTTCCGAGTTGATAAGGCCGTCGAACGGGCGCGGCTCTATGTGAGCGGGCTTGGGTATTACGAATTACGATTGAATGGCCGGAAAGTCGGGGATCACGTTCTGGATCCCGGCTGGACGGCGTATTCGGACCGGGTGCTGTACTCCACTTACGATGTCACCCGAGAATTGAAACGCGGGAGAAATGCCGTGGGGGTTATGTTGGGCAACGGTTGGTTCAATCCATTGCCGTTGGCCATGTGGGGGCAGATAAAGCCTGGTAATGCGCTGACCACAGGACAACCACGGATGATTCTTCAATTGGTAGTCGACTTTAGAGATGGCACCCGGCAGGTGGTAGTGACGGACCCGACTTGGCGGGTTGCAGGCGGACCGGTGGTGCGCAACAGTGTGTATTTGGGAGAGGTTTACGATGCCCGTTGTGAGCGGTCGGGTTGGGATCAGCCAGGCTTCGACGACTCGTTGTGGCAGAGGGCTCTGCTGGCAAGCAGCCCGACACTTGGGCCCTTATGCCCTCAGGAGGCCCCACCGATCCGTGTAACCAAACGGTTGAAACCGATCTCGGTCACCGAATCGCGACCTGGAGTGTTTATTTTCGATTTCGGCCAGAATTTCGCTGGTTGGGCGCAGCTAAGGGTTAGTGGGCCTGCCGGCACGAGAGTGCGGATGCGCTCAGGTGAATTGTTGTACAGCGATGGAACTTTGAATGGAATGACGGCTGTGACGGGGCAGATCAAAGGGGGCGGAAAAGACTACGTCTACGATGGGCGGGGCCAACCGAAGACTGCATTCCAACTGAATGAATATGTGTTAAAAGGTGAGGGTACAGAGATTTACGCCCCACGGTTCACCTTTCACGGGTTTCGCTACGTTGAGGTAACGGGCTATCCCGGGAAGCCTGGATTGGATGCCTTGGAGGGATTGCGACTTAACTCCGATGTGGAGCCTGTTGGCTCGTTTACCTGCTCCAATGAACTCTTCAACCGGATCCAACAAATGGTGTTGTGGACGGAGTTGGCCAATCTGTTCAGTGTGCAATCAGATTGTCCGCACCGGGAAAAGTTTGGCTATGGTGGCGATATTGTGGCTTCGAGCGAAATGGCGATGCTGAACTTCGACATGGCGGGTTTTTATGCGAAAGCGGCCCAGGATCTCGTGGACGCGGTGCGGCCGAATGGCGGTTTCACTGAAACCGCGCCTTTCGTGGGGATCAGCGACGAAGGTTTGGGCGAAAAGTCGGGTCCCGTCGGTTGGGGGACTGCTCAGCCACTCCTGGCTTGGCAATTACATCAATACTATGGCGATCGGCGGACTATGGAAGAACAGTATGAGGCGACCGCCAACTGGATCAGGTTGCTTACATCCAAAGCCGAGACTGATATCCTCGACAACGGAATTAGTGACCATGAGAGCCTCTCGCCCAAGCCTCGGGCCCTGACAGGAACCGCTTTCTATTTCTATAATGTCAAACTCTTCGCTCAGATTGCACGGGTGCTGGGAAAGCAGCACGAGGCAGAACTAGCCGACGCGCAGGCGCAGAGAATTCGGGATGCATTCAATGCGCGGTTTTTAAAGCCAGGAACCGGGCGTTATGATATTGCTTCGCAGGCCTGTCAGGCATTTGCACTGTTCCATGATTTGGCTCCGGAGAAAGAGCGAGAGCGTGTACTAAACGTGTTGGTCGAGGATATCGCCGCCCATAAAGGACATCTTACTACCGGTATCTTTGGGACGAAATACATGCTGCGAGCTTTGACAGATGCCGGACGAGCTGACGTGGCCTACGAGATCGTCAACCAGCGCACCTTTCCTGGCTGGGGCCACATGCTTGAAAAGGGCGCTACCACACTTTGGGAACACTGGGAGTTTAGCGACAATACCTATTCGCATAATCATCCCATGTTCGGCTCGGTGAGTGAATGGTTCTACCGGGCGCTGGCCGGTATCAACCCGGCGCCCGATGCGGCAGGATTCAACCGTATTATCGTGGCGCCTCAGATGGTGGGAGATTTGAGGTGGGTCAAGGCCAAATACGATTCAATCCGGGGCGCGGTTATTAGCGAGTGGACCCGGGAAAGGTATGCTATCCGATTGCACGTGCGAGTGCCGGTTGGCGTGGAGGCAACGGTTTTCTTACCGGCTTCCGATGAGTTAGGAATCACAGAAAGCGGCAAATCCCTCGCTCAGGCTCAGGGTGTAAAGCTACTAGAGATGAGGCAGGGCTCTGCAGTGTTAGCGGTGAAGTCCGGAGATTATAACTTCACTGCCACGCTTAAATAGGATCTATGGCCCCGGTGTGTGATTGCCCAGACTAAACAGGATGCGGGCCGCAGAATGAATTATCGGAAATGACGGTCAGCGAAGCTGAGGTATTGGTCCCAGTCGAACTCTGTCACGTCGTGTTTCCCGGTGCGAATGTGATAGGCGATGGTGTCGCACACAGGATGGTTTACGGAGGGCATTTCATCCACGCCTAAACCTCTTTTCCCGAAGAGCGCGTAGACCGGCTCCGCGAGTTTAGCTGAGAGGAATTCACCTTTTGGGTCTGCCCAGCGGTCTTCCTCGGCGCTGGCGATGTAGACCGGTCGGGGGGCGATAAGGGTGATCAGTTGGTGCTGGTCGACGGGAAGCTCGTTCTCCCGATCATTGTATTGTTTGAATTTCTCGCAGAACCAATGGGGGAAAGCGGTGTTGATGCGTTGCACGGTTTCGCCGAACCGACGACGACTTATCGCTGCGCCACCACAGCCGGATTCGTTGGAAATCACGATAGCGAACCGTTCATCTTGGGCGCCAGCCCAAAGGGAAGCTTTTCCGAGTCGAGAATGCCCCAGCAAAGCGACGCGGTTGTCGTCGATTTGTTTGTCCTTTTCGAGGTAATCAAGCGCGCGGCTAAGTCCCCAAGCCCAGGCGCCTATCGCACCCCAGGTGGCGTGGTCGTTGGTGAAACGAGAGCGGATGCCGGATTTCCAACCCTGTTCCCAATCGGGTTCAAGGTCCCCATAATACAGCGTTGCCAGGGCGTAACCTCGCTTCAGGATCTTCTCGATCGGCCAGGCACCGGAACTCTGGCCACGGGAAGCCGAGTTGGCGCGGTTATTAATGGCACCCGACCCAGGGCGGACCCAATTGTCGGTGATAAGAATCCCTGGATCTGCGTGAATGGTGTGATTCCCGCCGAAGTTCATGCCCAGGAATGCAGGGACCAGCTTGCGGGTGGCATTGGGCAGGTAAAGTAGCAAATCCATCCTTGGGCCGGTACGGTCGCCGAGGGGATAAATGCGGATTTGCTTGCGGGTGGCGAAGCCGTCAAGAGCTTGGGCATCAGATGACAGGATCTCGAATTCGAGCTTGCCTGGGGCAGTTGGGCTGCGGCCATACACGTGGCTTTCAAAGAGGGCAAGAACTTCGGGACGACGCTTTCGGGTCCAGGTTTTGGCGTCACGCACGAGCGTACCGTCCGACATTCTGAGCGGATCCGGAAGAGTAAAACCAGGTACTTTTGATTCGTCGTAGTTAATCTCAGGAGCAGTTGCTGCGGGAGCCGCTGTTGTTAGCAGACCTGCCGTAGCGAGCAAAGAAGCAAAAGCGAGGTGGCAGAGAGAGCATTTCATAGGGGCTTGATAAAGGCAGCCCGGTCGGAAGGCAAGCCGGAGTTGCCGCGCACCGACAGCAAAAAAGCCCCAGCTCAGGCATTCGCCAGTGCTGGGGGTGTAAATAGAAGCTCTACCTGCCAGAACGCTTGGGATACTTGGGTTTCTTGGGTGGTGCAGGCGGTGATTTCTTGAGCGCTTTCAAGACTTCGCGAACAGCGCGTTGCAGTTGAGGATCCTCGCCTTTGGCCATGAGAGCAGGATCGTCGATAACTGCTATGTCAGGGTCAACGCCGTAACCTTCGATGATCCACTCACCAGACTTGCTATAAATTCCGAACGTGGGGACAGTAACTCGACCATCATCAATGAGCTCTGGGGCTCCGGTCATGCCAATCAGGCCACCCCAGGTCCGGGTTCCGATGAGCGGGCCGAGGCCAGACTGCTTGAAGTAGTAGGGAAAACAATCGCCTCCAGAACCGCTCCAGCCGTTGATAAGCATGGCCTTAGGACCATCGTGCGCGATCTGGGGCCAGGGCCAATCCCGACCGTCTCGGACGCCCCAATAGTTGCGGCGGTTGCGCGCTAGCATTTCGACAAAGCGATCAGGGATTTGACCGCCGGAATTGAAACGCTCGTCGATAATAAGACCTGCTTTGTTGAACTGAGCACGGAACTGTCGGACCAGTTCGGACTGGCCGTTGCGGCCGGTATCGGGCACGTAAATGTAACCGATGCGGCCATTTGAGGCATGGTCGACCAGCTTGCGGTTTTTCTCGATCCACGCGAGGTGTCGGAGGCGGGCTTCACTGGTCAGAGTGTGGACAAGCACCTGGCGGGCGCCTTCCTGGGAGGGGCGGTTGTTAACCGTGAGGAACACCGGTTTATCAGCCAGGCCTTGGAAGGCAGCGTAAGGTTCCTGAGCGGGATCAAGTGGTAGACCATTGACTGCAAGTAGATAGTCATTTTCCTTAACGTCGACACCTGGTTGGCGGAGAGGCGAACGAACCTCGGCATCCCACGGTGCGGTTTCCACGATTTTATGAATGCGATATGCGCCATCGTGAGAGACAAAATCCACTCCCAAATAACCGACTGCACGGCTGGGGCCGTTTTCGAGATCGCCACCACTGCGATAAGTATGGGAGGAATTCAGTTCGGCAATAAGTTCCCCGATGACATAATTCACGTCCCATCGTGTAACCGACTCCTTGATAAGCGCGCCGTACCGCTCGCGCATTTCGACCCAATCCACGCCATGTAGCCCCGGATCGTAGAAATAATCGCGTTGGAGGCGCCAGGCTTCTGTGAAGATTTGGGACCACTCAGCAGCGGGTTCAACGACCGTTTCGAAAGAGGAAACATTCAACTTCTTATCAAACTTTTGGCCCTCTTTTGGCTCGATGATCGCGTAATCAGCTTTGCGGCGGATAAGGATCTTGTCTCCTTTAGCAGAGAGCGTGGCATCATCGGCGTCTTCGATCACCGTTTTTTCCTCCCGTTTGTCGAGATCGAAGAAAACCAAAGCGCTTTTTTCGTCTGCGGCGCCAGCGCGGGGAAGTCGGCGGTACAGGAGTTTCCCACTCACAGCCATGAGATCGCTGTAGCGGCCCGGTTTGGGCGGGAGAATAACGGCTCGCTGTTCGAGGCCTGTGAGATCAATTCCTACGGGTTTGGGCACATCCTTCTTCTCCTGGGGTTTCGCGCCCTTTTCAGTCACCTTGGAATCGGCTAAGTCCGAACTCGACGGATTATCTGTAGCGGCGGTGGGGCTTCCTTTGGAAGAAGCTGCCTCGTCGTCTTTCTTCGGAGTGTCTTTGCCATGCTTGTCCTTGTCTTCCTCTTCATCATTACGGGGTTGGAGTGGAGACGAGACATCGTTTCGGAGCGTCGCGCAGACCAAGTGAAGAGTATTTGGGTAGATCCAGGTATTATCGAGGTCGCTGTAAAGAGGGTCGAAGTTTCGGCCAGAGCGGTAGAACAGGTATTTGCCTTCAGGTTCAAAGACCGGTTCGCTGTCGTCGTAGTAGCCACTGGTAACTTGGTGGCTTTGAGCGTTGTGGGTATCGTAGAGAGCGATGGCGGTGTGTTGGTTATCGAGATCTTGGCTGAAGGCGATCCAGCGGCTATCCTTGGACCAACTAAACTTGAAGGACGCTAATTGGCCATGATAGAGCCAGAGTTGCTTGGCAATCTGAGTGGTTTTCTTCTGGTCCAAATCGTGGAGATGAACCTGCATGGCCTGATCGATGAACACGATTTTTCGGCTATCGGGCGACCAGAATGGGCGGTAACGGAAACCGGGGCCGAGGTGGGTTAGCACCTCTTCCTCGCCGGAGCCGTCTGCAGGGCGGATCGTGAGTTCATATTCGCCAGTTCGGTCACTGAAGTAGGCAACGTGGCGGCTGTCTGGGGACCAGGAGGGGTAGCGTTCAGCGGCACCGGAGGAACGGGTGAGGTTCCGTACCACGCCATGCTCTGCGGGAACAGTAAACAACTCGCCGCGGGCGGCAAATATGGCGCGCTTTCCGGTGGGGGAGATATCCGGAGTGCGGGCCATGCGAGAGACATTTTCGAGGCGCGGTTTCAAAGTGGCCCGGTCGGTTACGACTTGGATTTTGATCTCCGAGTACTTTTCTGTGGCCAGGTTTAGAAGATAGAGTCCGCTGCCGTTTTCGAAAACAATGTCCTCGGGACCGATGCTGGGAAAATGGACATCGAACTGCTCGAAGTGGGTAATCTGGCGAGCCTTGGCAGATTTCGTGTCATAGGCCCAAATATTAGCCCGGTGGTTCTTGTCGCGGTCGGAGACGAAATAAAGCGTATCGCCGCGCCACATGGGTTGGGAGTTGCCCGTTTCGTTTCCGGTGATGTTCTTGGCTTCGAAAGTCTGGAGGTTGAAGATCCAAATGGCGGGGTTCATGCCGCCTCGGTAGCGTTTCCAGGTGGAGAAATCAACGCTGATGGGAACGTAGGCCAGGAGTTTGCCGTCTGCGGAAATCGACCCGAATTCACCATAGGGCACAGGGAGTTTTATTGCGAGCCCGCCATCCGCCGATATCGTGTAAAGCTGGTTGAACCGCTCTTTTTCGCTGGTGCGGCCGGTTGCAAATAAAATGGAGTTACCGTCCGGGTGCCAGTCGAGCATCCGGTCCAGGCTTCCGTGAAAAGTGAGACGTTGCGGCAAGCCGCCGGTGACGGGAACGACGTAGAGGTCGGTGTTTCCGTCGTAGTTTCCGCTAAAGGCGATCTGGGTACCATCCGGAGAAAAGCGTGGAAAAGTCTCCTCCCCGCTGGGGGAACTGAGACGCTGGGCGAGGCCACCGGTTTTTGGGGCAACCCAAATGTCGCCGGCGTGAACGAAAACGATACGGGATTCCGAAACATCCGGGTGACGGATCATCCTGGCGTTGATGCCGATGGGCAGGGTGCCCGGGTTTGCTGCGGCAGCAGAGGGGAATACACAGCCTGCCCAGAAAGCCAGGCCAAGACATGTCAGAAGGCAATGGTTCATCATAATCTCAGAATAAGGTCATTGTATATAGACTTGGTGTGAATCAACCAGCAATTCTCGCGGGAACCTTGCCGGGCTTTTTGGCGGAGTCGAATGTTTTTGGATTCGGGGGAACTTGCTTCACCTGAGGTCGGACTTGCTATTTTAGTTGGGCTACGGTTTAAATTGCGGCATTATGAAGCCAGCACCCACTAATGTTTCTCGCAACGGTGACTATCTTTCGAGGCGCCAATTCCTGCAAACTTCTTCCCTGGTGGGTGCCGGGGTAGCGGTGGCGAGCCAGTTACCATTTGTGATCACCGCTCACGCGGCGCCTGATGATCCAATTCGCATCGGTTTGATTGGTTGCGGTGGACGGGGCACAGGGGCGGTAGCTGATGCACTGGGCGCTGCGACGGATGTCCACTATCCCCAGGCAGGCTACCACACGGAAAACATCTCAGCGAATGCCCGGATGGCGAGCAGCAACGTGCAGGTGGTGGCACTGGCGGATGTGTTTGCGGACCGGCTGAATTCGTGCCGCGAACAACTGGGGCGACTGAATATCAGCATTGCCAACGAGCGTTGTTTCGTGGGGTTCGAGGCTTACAAGCATTTACTGGCGGTGCCGGAAGTGAACTATGTGATCCTGGCGCAACCGCCTCACTTCCGCCCAAGTCACCTCAAGGCTGCGATTGAAGCGGGTAAGCATGTGTTCATGGAGAAACCAGCCGCCGTGGACGGACCGGGCGTGAAGTTGGTCATGGAAGCGGGAGAGTTGGCGCGGCAAAAGAAACTAGGGATTGTGGCCGGGACGCAGCGGCGCCACCTGCGCAGCTACAGCCAGACTATCAAACGGCTCCAGGACGGGGCGATCGGCGAGTTGCTATACGGGCGTGCTTATTGGAACGGTGGTGTGATCTGGGTGGTGGAACGCCAAACTGGCTGGAGCGATATGGAATGGCAATTGCGGAACTGGAATTACTTCACATGGCTTTCGGGTGATCACATCGTGGAACAGCACGTGCACAACCTGGATATCATGAATTGGGTTCTGAACTCTCACCCTGTGAAGGCGCTGGCCATGGGCGGACGGCAGGCGCGACCGAACCAGGATTACGGCCATATCTACGACCATTTCGCAGTGGAGTACGAATACGCCAATGGCGCGCGTGTGTTCAGCCAGTGCCGTCAAATGAATGGTTGCGAAGGCAAAGTGGAGGAGGCTGTCGTTGGCACCCGGGGGTCCAGCAACTGCAAGGATTGGATCCGCAGCAGCAACAAAGACCTGGTTTATCGGTTTCGCGACAAGGATGTGAACCCCTATCAACAGGAGCACCAGGATCTTATTGACAGTATTCGCGCTGGGGCGCCGCTAAACGAGGCGCAAGCAGTGGCCGAGAGCACCCTGATGGGGATTATGGGCAGGGAGTCAGCCTATGCCGGCCGGGCCATCGAGTGGGATGAAGCGCTCAACTCAAAGAACCGTCTCGGACCGGAGCATTACGAGTTTAGTGACCTGCCATTCCCGCACGTGGCGATCCCAGGGCAGTACAAGTTTGTATAAGCTCCCGATCTGGCGGGGGGCAGACGGTTTGCAGATAGGAAGCATCAGGGGAAACCTCTGAAGCCTCCGACAACCTCAGACATTAAGTAAACGGTCTCTGCCCGATGCCTGAGGCAGACTCAGGCGCGGTGCTTGGCCATAAAGCACACCTCTTTGCCCGTCAGGTCAGCTTGGCGCTGGCAGGCCAACAAGGTGCCGTAGACTCGCGAATCTCGTGCGAGCATCGACAGACGCTGACGAAGAGTGGCGTTGATGATCTGCCCTTCCGCAACATCTGTCTTCTCCGCGAAGGATACGCCGTAGGGAAGTGTCCAGGCGTAACATTGGCGCGCCACGGTCCGAATTTGGTCGATTACCGTGAGCCCTTTTTCATGAGATGCCACGACCGGCACGAATAATTTGCCGGCGAATTCCTGCCAGTAATAATCCAAAAAGTTTTTCACCGCGCCCCCGATGCTCCCATGGTAATCTGGGCTGCCGAGAAGGATGACATCTGCTTTATGGACACGCTGCTGCAGTTGTGGGTACGCCGGCAATTCGCGGTAATTGTCGGGGTTGAACAAAGGGAGGTTTTCAGCCCGCAGGTCGAGAACATCCACAGTGCACCCGGTGCCCTCGAGTTCTGCGGCAAGCCAACGCATAACAACGCGGGTAACCGAATGCTCTTTGAGGCTGCCGGCCACGGCTAGCACATTCAGCGGCGGTGCGACTGTTCTTGACATTGGTGCAAGGGTAGCAGGAGTAATAGAACCCTGTCCACTTTTGGGGAGGGAGACGATGAGGATCGCGAAATGAGGGTTTGTTCCCTAAGGCACGTCGCCGCGAACTTTAACAAAGTGGCGAAAGACATTTTGAACGGAGCGTTTACTTCCTAACCGGTGTTGGCGAACTGGTGGGATGAGCACTGAGTTGTCGCATTCCTTCCCCGACGTAAAAGAGCCCGGAACCACCCGTGAACAAAGCGGCGCTGAAGGTAAGGTACGGCAGCCAGAGATCATCCCACTTCAGGAGGACCCAAAGAACCACTACCATCTGCAGAACTGTGGCGATCTTTCCCGTGAAATGCGGTTTGATTTTAACCTTACCCACCATCAGCTGAATCAATCCGAGGCCTATGACCAAGAGGATGTCGCGTCCGATGATGGTGCCAGTGAGCCATAGCGGCACCGTTTCCAGGTAAGGTTCGTGATCGAAACTGAGCAACACAATGCCGGAGACCAGCAGCAGCTTGTCCGCGAGGGGATCCAGTATCGCACCCAGCTCGCTGCGTTGATTAAAGCGTCGGGCAATGTATCCGTCAACGGCGTCGCAGATGGCGGCGATTGCGAATGACAAGGTGCCGAGCAGGCGGTGCAGTTCGTTACCAGTTTTGACATAATAAAGCACCTCCACCACGAAAAAGGGAATCAGCAGAATCCTCAGGATTGTGACTTTGTTCGCCGTGGTCATAGTTTAGTGTTGACCTTCCTGAGGACGCCGTCAACAGCGTGCAATGCAAGTTCGCTTCTCGCACCCGAGCCTCGCCTCAGGTCATGAAATAGACGAGGGTTTAGAACTGTCGGGGGGGACAGCCTGCTTCTCCATGCGCGAGCTTAGCCACCACAGGGGTAGCCCGATAAGAAGAAGAACGAGCGAAAATGCGGCAATGAGAGGTTTGTAGGTGACTGCACTGTAGATTAGAAACACACAAACTGCGGCGAAGGCCAGTGGAACCGTGGGATAACCCCAGACCCGGTATGGACGTTCCCGGGTGGGGTCTTTTCGTCGTAACACGAGAACAGCAAGGGTGGTCGCCAGGTAAAACGAATAGACCGTGGCGGCTGTGTATAACACTGCATGGATAAAACTGCCCAGCGCGATGACCAGGATTGTGGCGATTAGGCCCTGCGCGATCAATGCGGTAGCAGGGGTGCCGAGACGGACGTGCCATCGGCCAAGAACCGAAAACACCCGGTGATCGGCACCAAGGGCATAGGAAATACGTGCTCCAGTGAAGACTAGCCCATTCACTGCTCCCAGGGCCGAGACGCAAACCAGGCCGCTGATAAAGAGACCGGCGCCCGCTGGCAGCACCGCCGCGACTGTGTCGGTGGCGACCGCGTCGGATTGTTTCAAGCCTTCAAAACCAAGAGCGTGGAGGAAAGCGGCGTTCACTAGCAGGTAAAGTCCGGTTACGGTGACAATCCCCAATACCAGAGCCCGCAGGATATTGCGGGATGGGTTTTTCACCTCAGCTGCCACATAAGCCATCTCATTCCAGCCGCCGAAGGTGAAGAGTACAAAAATAATCGCCAGACTCAGGGGAGTTTCCCCGGGCTTTTCCGCCGCCGCCTTGGATGCCTCCGGGCTGAAGATGGCCGCAGCCACGATTAAAAGCAGTCCTATTGCTTTGGCGCTTGTCAGCAGGTTTTGTGTCCATTTGCCTTGGCGCACACCCAGCACATTTACCCCAGTCAACAGCAGAGTCGCGGTGACTGCATAGATCGGTTGCGCGTAAGGGACAGCTGTTCCGGCAAACGGATCCCAGATTGTCCGGGCATAGGTGGCAAAGGCGAAGGCCATCACTGCGATGTCACCCGGTCGGACCACGGCCAATTGTGCCCAGCCGAAGAGAAAGCCAGCCAAGGGACCGTAAGCTCGGGTGAGATAGACATAGTCGCCTCCCTCCTGAGGGTAGGCGCTGGCCAGTTCCGCATAGCTTAGGGCTCCCAGGAGGGAAAGAAAGCCGCCCAGGGCCCAAATTCCCATAACACCCCACGCACTGCCCACGCCCTGCGCGATGCTCGGGGCCATCTGGTAGATGCCCACGCCGATGATAATTCCGACGATTAGACTCGTGGAATCAAAGAGCGTCAGTTGGGGCAACGGTTTTTCCATTGAATGCAAGTAGACGTCCAGACCGACCTGCGACCAGGAAGCCCGACACCTGCGGGTTAGCCCGTGACGCACTCGTGGTGTCGATTTCCGAGGAAGTCAGCTTCATGGGGCCACACCAGTGCTGTAATCACGGACCGGTGCAGTTCAATGTTTCTTCATAGAGACCCCGATTCCCGAACGTTCCACGTTCAGAAATAACGTTTCCAACTGCGGGTTGGTGGTAATGGCTTTGACAAAGCGTGGGTCCGCTTGTGAGGCGCTCATATTGTGAGCGATGACCAGTCCTCCTGGCCGCACCAGCGGTAACAGGGTGTTCAGGTAATCCACGTATCCTTCCTTGTCCGCATCCAGAAACAGAATATCGATGGGCTCCTTCAGTTCCTTGACTCTTTCATGAGCGTCTCCCATCACCATGGTAACAAGTTTTTCCACTTTGGCGCGTTTGAAGTTCTCCCGGGCCTTTGATGCTCGGCCTTCGTCGATTTCGAACGTGGTCAATCTACCGCCCGTTTTTTCCAAGGCCAAGCAGAACCAGATTCCCGAATACCCGATCGAGGTTCCGATCTCCACTACATGCTTGGCGCCGGTCGATTCAGTAAACATGCGCAGAATACGGCCATCTTCAGTTGGCACGCTCATACTGCCACGGCGCTGGTTTTGATTCATATCCTCAAGAATCGAGAGTAACTCTTTTTCGCGGTCTGAAGCCGGAACCGCGGCGGAGGTGAATACTCCTGGCTGCCCACGTTCACGCCCCAAGCCCGGCCTTGATCCTGGTCCGGCACTCTGGCCGAGCATGCTCAGAGTGCTGGTGAAAGCTAGCGTGCAGATAAGTGTTAAGGCGAAGGGTTTCATACGTTTTATTCTGGTGGACGGGAGCAACATAAGCGATCCGTCATTCCAAGCAAGCCGTTTGACGAACAGATTGAAAGAGGAACAGAACAACTCGCCGAGGTCCCTGCTGAGGGATTTTGAGAGGCCAAAGAAAACCCGGGTACCTTCTGTGGGTACCCGGGATGGGCTCTTTCTGGGAAATCAGGTTGTGCTATTTCTTGTCCCACCTTTGCTGCTTTACCATCGCGTCGATTTCCGATTTCGGCGCGAAGCCGGCAGGAACAATTTTGTTTCGGCTTAAGTAATCAAAGACACTCTGCAGCCGTTTTACCTCATCCTTCTTGCCGGGCAAGCGGTCTTCCGGCAGTTGTTTCAATGCCGTGGTGTAATCAGCGGCCATCTTCTCCGCTTGTTGGCGGGCCGCGTGGTTATCAGCATAGATCAAGGATTCGAACAATCGTAGCATCTGCGGCACCGGGTTTGAAGGATTCGTTAGCTTTGCGGCATCTTCGCGGATGCTGGCGGCGATTTCCTGACGCTTGGCCATGGCAGCCTCCGTTGTGAGTACGCCATCAGTGCCACCTTCGATTGATCGTGGGGGCAACGGGCGGTACCAGATATTTCGGAACCGGGTGGTGTTGCCGTGATCCTGAAGCTTCAAGGGGCCTTTAGCCGGAAATGGGCCGGGGGTGGTGCGCCGCATGTGGCCGGTGGGGCCTTCAAGTGGCGTGGCGTCCTGAACGAGGACGCCGTTGATGAAGGCCGTCACGTAGCCGGGATCCAGCATCTTGCCATCCCTGAATATTGGACGGCGGAAAACGATGTCATACACCTGGAACTGCCCCGGGGGGCGCAGTGCGTTGGCCATCGGCGGGTTAACTCCGTACACGGATCCGGCGTAGCCGTCCGCATAGGTCGGATTGTCATAGTTATCCAGCACTTGCAGTTCACAGATCCCCATCAGGAAAACGCCACTGTTTCCCCGGCCTTGGCTGCTGCCTTCAACCTTTGACGGGGCTGCCCATTCGACGTGCAATTGGCAGTCGCCAAATTCTTCTGTGGTCATGATGTCACCTGTACCCGGATTGGCCTCCATATAACCATCTCGAACGATCCACTTCGCCGGGCCTCCACCGTCCTTACCGGATTTCCATTTCGACAAATCCGAGCCGTCGAACAGAATGATTGCGTCAGACGGCGGAACCCCCGCCTTTTCAACCGAGCTGAATGTGCCCGGAGTGACCAGCTTAGGTTTGGGTCGGTTCTGGTCGTGGATTGCCCACGGGTGATATGCGTCAGGTGGGTCTCCGTAAAACACCTGAGCTGAGCCGGCGCTAGGCAAAAGGGTTGCGGGTAGAAGGGTGGCAGCTAGAAATCCGAGTTTCATGGGGCGTAGCATGGCACCAGCTGGCACCGTTCGTCAATCCCGTGTCTCAAGACTAACCGGCCTTTTAATCCCAGCCGCACAAGGTCTCTACATGGCGCGCCGACCCATCGCGGAGCCACCCGTCGAGTTGGGCCTGATCCTTCAGCTGTTGTCCACGCAACCGGGGAACCGCGAGGAAACGGGTCCGGATTTCCGGCAGGGCCGTCATGTCGACCCAGAGTTTCTCAAACTGAGTTACGGGAAGAACATCCTCCTGGCCGTGCCCCCACCGCTTTTTCACTTCCTTCAAGGTGATATAGGTCGGCATTCGAGCTGCCAGGTGCCGAATCGCGGCGCTCACCTTACCCTCATGCGACAAGTCCTCACGCCGCAGGCCGAAAACCTTGAACAATTGATCCAGATCGATCCAGCAGGTATTCGAGTTGTAGAATGTTAAATGGAACTCGATTTCCTCGCGGGGCATTGCTAAGCCCTCGACCAGCCTAAGTTGCCCATTGACCCGCGCCAAGCCACCCCCGCGATCCTCCAATCGCCGCGAAATAACTTCAAAACTCAGGCAGGCCCCGCTTAGCATATGCGCCCCCAGCACCGCTGGGTCCGGGCTCGCCCCCAGGGTGTCGATGTTATGGAGCATCAAATACCTGAGGCGTGGCCGCTCCGCCAGCAGTCGGGCCAGGACACCGTTACGAAACAGATTGGGGACCTCGTACCAGTGGCCCACAGGGTGTAGACACTGCAATGGCACATTGTCTGTATAATCAGAGGCTTCGCCAGCCCAGCGGGCCCATTCGATCAGAGCATTCCGTAGACTATCACGGACCTTTTGTTGTTGCTCATCGAGCATTTGCTGCGGCATCTCCTCCCACAGGAACCGCAGATCCCTTACAGTGGGAATCGTGCGCAGGCCTACCGATCTTCCGGGGGACAGCAGCACGGTTCCAGGGTAAGCATAATTCTCTACCCGAACCAGAAACTCCGAAGTCGGTTCGTGGGTTAGGTAACTCGTTGTGAAGACGTGCGGTAACCCCGTGCCCGCCAGTTCGGAAATCCGGCGGCTCTTTGCCAAGTGAGTTTCGACAAACGTGCGATGACGTCCTCCAAGTTTGCAGAAAGGATGCAACGCCTTGACGACTCCGGCGCCTTGCGTCCAGCGGCTGCCAGCCCCGGCTGCCAGGGAAACCACTGCCAATTGCCCGTTGCGCAATGCCTCTAAGCCTGCCGCCCGGGCATCGGCAGAGTCGGTGGTCGAATCACCATGAAACCATGATCGTAAGTCGGCGACATCACCTGCCTTCACGTTCTCGATGACGCTGCTGGCTGGAAGCCGGTTTTGTGCGAGTCCGATTCGCCCTGCCTTTAGGTCGGATCGGATTTGCTCGTGCTGTACCCGGTCGAACCCATGTGCCTGCAACAACGAGGTCAGGGTTTGGTGTGTGTCGGTCTCGGTTTTTCCGCGCGGCAGCATCACGTCAAAGAGCGTCAGTACGACACCGCTCAGTTCCTGTCTGGTCCGGCAAGCAGCGCCAAACTTGTCAAGTTCCGCCCGGCGCAAAGGCGAGAGCGTGTGACGCTTCTGCTGGAGCAGTGGCGGAACCACGAGCAGATAATAACCCGAAGGCATTAGCGCATCGGCGTCCTGTCGTAATTCGGCTGTTGTGCCGTTTTCATTGATGGCGAAGTCGTACACCACCGGTTCCATCGCAAAGGGCAGAGCCCATTCCAACTCCCGTTTGGTGGAGGACATGATCGTGTGCAATTGCGCCTGGGCTTCGGTCTTTCTCTCGGGTGCAAAAATGAAGCCCATGCCGCCGCCGGACATACCTCCGAGCATCCAGAAGCCCCAGAAATCCTTCTGAAAACGGTCTTGAACCCGCTCAATCAAAGTTTCCGTATACAGGTTCGAAGCCCAGGGAATTATGGTCTGGATGGGCTCGCGGAAGTTGCGGGTTGTGGCCGCACCGATACCAGCGATGTCTCCCGTCCGCAACCCTGCCAGAATCTCCTCCAAAATTCCCAACGTGTTGCGGCGGGCGGACCATTCCGGCTCCGAGCGCAACAGGTACTTTTCCGTCACCATTTCCAAGATTGGGCCAACGTTTTGCGCCATCCCGCCGTGGACTAATACCAGGCATTCCTGCAGTTTCCGTCGTGTTTCCGGAGAAGCGTCTTTGGAATCCAAGATCCGATGCCGTGGCATCAAGCGGCCGCGGCTTATCCCAAATTCGGGATCGTCCTCGGTCGACAAGACACCTTCAATCAACTTCATGCCTGGCCAGACGCCGCCCGAGTCCTGCCAACCGCCTCCGGACCCCCCCACCCACTCGCCCAAAAGCGCGCGGGCAAGCACCAGCCTTCGTTCTGGCTCTTGTAGCGGCCCCGTCAACGACGCGGCTTGACCTGTCGCTCGCATACAGACACTGACCAATCCGGCCAGCAAGGTGGTCGAGACAGCGAGGCGGGACCCCTTGGGGATGTCATTGACGCTGCTAACCAGTTCCAGACCGCGTCCAGGACCGACAATTCTCTCCAGGAGCGCCGCTAGACTTTGACCAGAACCCTCGATGCCAGGTGGAATAATGCCGGACGCAATGACCGCCGCCTTTAACAACCCTAGGTAATCCTTTGCGAAATCAAAAACATCCGCTAGATGCGAGATCTCAGTTAATGCCCTGAGATCCACGCTGACAAGTCGCAGAACCGGTTCCTCGATGACACGGAGGTAGACCTCAACCGGTGGCCGTGGATTGGTATCACGGCCGTGCACGCCCAAATCGATGGAAACATTCAGCACCTTTGCGCCCTCCGGGAAGTCCATACCCAGGAAGAAGATGTCGCTCCAACCGCAGTGGGTCAGGTCCATTCTCACGGGAGTTGTTTCCCGGAGGATGGGATAAGTCCCATCCTTACCGGGATTAAGCAACTCGGTGCGCACGCGCAACGGATGGTCCGCGGGGTGGCCCATGCGGAACATCCATTGGTTTCCACGCACCGAACGCACGCACCGGCGCACTTGATCGGCTAGAGTCTGGAAGCCCAGGCGTTGATAGGCAGCAGCCAGGGCACTGGAGATAGCGTCGCTTGGTCCTTGCTGCTGTTGTAGTAGCAGAAACTGGTCAATGGCCTCCTCGAAGCGCCGGTGCAGGAGATGTTCAAATCCTTTGAACGGGATAGGGGAGCCGACAATGCCCGATTCGGTCAACTTGCGGGGCAGATAGAACCGGTGAACAGCATATAGGAAAAACAATGCTCGCACCCTCTGGTACAAATTGTCGCAGTGACGCCGGAAACAGTCAAGGCCCGCAGCTTGCTCGACCAGTTCACCGACAGGAAGTTTTTCGCACCCGCTTTGCAGTGACTGGTTGCGGACTGCCGGGTCCTCCGAGGTGATGATGCCAACTAGATCGGCCATAATAACTGGTAGCCAAGACTAGGATGACTCAAGTTCTCGACGCACTAAGAGCTCGACCAGGCCCGACAGCACTTCTTCCCGGTCCTGGCCAGAAAGGGCCAAGGCGACCTGTGCAGTCAGCAGGCCATATTTGACGCCGACATCGTAACGGCGAGCTCGCAGTTCGCAGGCCAAGTACCGTTCCTGTTGCGCCAGTTCGTTAAGGGCCGGAGTAAGTTGAATGGGTGCGTCTTGCGCGAATTTTACGGCGTCGGTCAGCAGGGCCATTACAGAAGGCGTTAGCACGTGCATGCCGAAAAAGCAGAGATAATGCCCAGATCGCAAGCCCGGAACGATCAAACGTTGTTCGGCTTCTGTCGGGGTCGGCTTTTCCAGCACCTGAGCGATTTCATAGAGGCCCTTATGACCTGCTACGAGGCGACCTCCGACGGCACCGTAGAAGGGCAATTTGCTCTCGTGCGTCGCTTGGACCGCAGATACCGCGCAATTTTCCGTGCAGGCGATCTCCACTAACTGCTGAGCGGCCCGATTTTGACCGGAAGTGACGTAGAGGTGATCCCCGACCAGGAGCAGAAAAGGTTCCTGGCCCACGAAATCCCGGGCGCAGTAGACCGCGTGCCCATAACCCACCGGTCGTGGTTGCTCAGTGAATTGAAGTCCATTGGCACTTGATCCAGCGGCGGCCGTATAAGTTTCCTGGTCGCCGGGGCTGACGACGATGCAGATTTCTTCGACCCCAGCAGCCCGAATCTCTTCGATCAGAATGCGCAGGGCAGTCTTGGATTGGCCATCGCGATCCACGAGGGTCTGGAGCGGCAACGTCCGTTGTTTTCGACCGGCGGCGGTGATGACAGCTTTTTTGATTTCCACGATATTTGTCTTCTGCCAGACGCTCCGAGGTTACAGAAAGACGCGCACCCGTCAAACTGAGAAGGGTTTCGCCCAATCAGATTACCTGCCCTGCTTCGCCATTGTCACTTTCGGCTGCTGGTGTATTCTGTAGCTCCCATGGCCGTTCAAAACCGCATCGTCAAAGTTCAAAAACGTAATCGAGCCCTTGTCCGCTTCGATGGTGAACGGATTCGTCGCGCCATTTTTCGGGCCGCCGAATCGATCGGTGGATTTGGACAGGATTACCTTCCGGAGATTAACGACAAGATTTTTCAGGCGTGGAGTAGCGATGAGGCCATTGCGGAATTCCTTGCTGACGCTGTCGCGGTCTGTCTCAATTCGGACCCGCACCACCTCATCTCGAATTTTCCGCCTACCATCGAGGTCATTCAGGATGAGGTTCTGCATACCCTGCGCAGTTACGGTTTTCAGAATACGGCCGACGCGTATGCCTGCTATCGGTGGGGTCGCCACTGGCTGAGGGAGGGTGCCGTGATTCGTGAGAAGTTCGCTGGCAATGGGTTTCCCAAAACCCAGATGGAAACGATCCTCGCTTGGAATCGTGAGCACGCCTGCGACACGGTAGCGGGCCTGAACGAGTTGGTGCGCAAGGGGCGGATGAAATCGCTCATCGACGATTCCATTGCGCTTTACGAGGCATCCCTGGACGCAGCAGCCGCTAAAGTTCTGCGTCGTTTGGAGCAAGGCGACCCGCTTCGCATGATTTGGATCGCCGGGCCCAGTTCCTCCGGCAAGACGACTACCACGGTGAAGTTGACCGAGCGCCTTTCACAGCACGGGCTTCGTTTTCTCATGCTGAACCTCGACGATTATTTTTGGTCGCTGGTCGAGCATCCGACGGACTGGATCAACGACCGGAACTACGAGACCCCGGAGGCGATGGATATCCAACTCCTGAACCATCACCTCGGAGCCCTATTGGAAGGTAAGTCTATTGAAAAGCCGGTGTACAGCTTCAAAGAAGGACGACGCGTTACTAGCAAAACCATTCGTCTCGAGCCAGACCAGATGCTACTGCTCGACTGTCTCCACGGTCTTTACCCGCCGATTACCGAGGGCATCGATCCTCGCTCGCAGTTCCGGTTGTATATCGAGACGCTCAACGTCATGTATGAAGGTGATGGATCAAGCCAGCGGCTCACCCGATTCACCGATGTGCGGTTGCTGCGCCGGATGTTGCGTGATTCGCGGCACCGGAACCACAGCCCACTGCTCACGATGCTCCATTGGCACTATGTGCGCTCCGGTGAGTTGTTCAGCATCATTCCGTTAAGCGGACTGGCGGACCACAGCATCAACGGTGGCTTTCCTTTCGATCTCCCGGCGGTTAAGCCCTTTTTCTCAGGCCAGAATTCCTGTCTTCCCCTCCCGGAGGATTTCCACCCTTACCCCGGTTTCCTCGACGCGCGGATTCGTTACGAGCGCGTCTCCGAACTCCTGAATTCTGTAGAAGGGTTGAACCTCGACCAGGTCAATGATCTCAGTTTCATTCCCGGGGACGCGGTGTTGCGTGAATTCATTGGTGGAAGCAATATAAAAATTCCGCATAACGAGTAGTGATCAAAAAATGGGGACTCAACGTTGGCGACGTCTCTTGAAGCTTAAGTGCAAATATGGGTGGGCTGCAGGTGTTGTTCAGCAAGTAAAAATCTCAACTTTCAATAACAGCATTTCGAGTTTAAAGTGTGCCTGTGTCCATTGTGATTTACATATTAACTGCGGTGGGCGCCTATTTCCTTGGCTCCATCCCGACAGGATACCTAGTAGCCAGAGCCCGGGGCGTTGAGATACGCAGCCTCGGGAGCGGCAACATCGGCGCCACCAATGTCTTTCGTTACCTGGGGTTGCCAGCAGGCATTCTTGTGCTTTTTTGCGATGCGCTCAAGGGCTACGTGGCGGTCATGCTGTCGCGGATGCTCTTGCTGCGCCTTACCCCGTCCGCTGGCGAAGTCATGATCGATTCCGTGATGATTCTGGCGGCGCTTTGTGCGGTGCTTGGCCACAATTATACTTTTTGGCTCCGGTTCAAGGGTGGCAAGGGCATCGCCACGTCAGCTGGCGTCCTCGTGGCGTTGGTGCCGGCGGCCTTCGTCGTCATCCTGGTGGTCTGGGCGATTGTGCTCGCCACAACCCGCTATATGTCTCTCGCCAGCGTTCTGGGCGCCGCCACCCTACCATTCGCCGTGTGGGCTACTACGGGGAACATCACGCTGATCATCGTCACCGCTGCTATGAGCATTTTGGCGATCTTTAAACATCGCAGTAACATCAAGCGCCTGTTGAACGGTACCGAAACCCGATTCGGCAAGAAACCTATCCCCCCAACTACACCATGAGAATCACCGTTCTGGGTGCTGGCGCCTGGGGCACCGCTTTGGCCCGGTTATTGTGCGTGGGTGGCCATGAGGTCACGCTCTGGGCGCATCAAGCGACCGCTTTGGATCAGATTCGGGCTGCGGGTCAGAATAAAAAATTCCTGCCAGGGATCAGGCTACCGAAGGACCTGGTCCTGGAGCCTCGTCCGGCTCGTGCCGTCGCTGCCTCCGAGTGCGTCGTGGTAGCTGTGCCTTCACAACCTTTCCGGGATGTTACCCGGCACCTCGCTGGGTTCTCAGGTATTGTGGTGAGCGTCACGAAAGGAATCGAATACGATACCGGTCTTACGATGAGTGGCGTTTTGGGGCAGAACGCGCCCCGCGCCGCTTGTGTGGCGCTATCCGGGCCGAGCTTCGCCATGGAGGTGGCGCGGGACATTCCGACGGCTGTGGTGGCAGCCAGCCGAAACCTCGCCGCGACCGCTCAGGTTCAGGCGGTGTTCAGCCAACCCGCGTTCCGCGTCTATACCAGCACGGATCTCCTTGGTGTTGAGCTGGGCGGCGCGTTGAAAAACGTTATTGCGATCGCGGCTGGGATTAGTGATGGGCTGGGATTTGGAGACAACTCTAAGGCCGCCCTTGTTACCCGGGCGATCGTTGAGGTGCGGAGGCTTGGGATTGCTTGTGGCGCCCAACCGGAGACCTTCACTGGTTTAAGCGGGTTCGGAGATCTGATGGCGACCTGCTTCTCGTGCTTAAGCCGCAATCGTGGTTTTGGAGAACGAGTGGGACGGGGAGAAAAGCCCGGGGACGTTGCCGCCAGCATGGTGGCGGTGGCGGAGGGCTACCCGACGAGCCGATCTGCGTTCCGCCTGGCGCGGAAACATCATATCAGCACTCCAGTTATCGATGAGGTCTACTCCATGCTTTACGAAGGCAAAGACGTGGCCAAGTCAGTGAAGGACCTCTTGTCGCGCGATCTCAAACCGGAGAATTGAGAGAGCTGCATCGCCGGGTCAGTCGCAAGTTTCGGCCGCCAACTCCAAGGCAGAGGCGGCACTGCGGATGAGAGTCAGCAGGCTGCGGTAGTCGTCAACTGCCGTGAATTGGCGGAACTGGTCCTTCACATTCTGTGGCGCGTGGAACAAAAAGCCGACGTTGGCCTCCATGAGCATCGCAGTGTCGTTGAAGGAATCTCCCGCGGCGATGACGTGATAATTCAAGAGTCTGAGAGCAGCCACCGCCCGCTGTTTTTGTTCGGGAATGCGGAGTTTGTAATCGACGATTCGGTCGTTTTCGACGACTAGTCGGTGGCAGAGCAGGGTGGGCCAATTAAGTTGGCGCAACAGAGGATTGGCGAATTGTTCGAAGGTGTCGGAGAGGATAATAACCTGGGTGAAGGAGCGCAGTTCATCCAGAAACTCTTTGCCGCCGGCCAGTGGTTTCAAAGAGCCGATCACTTCCTGGATATCGGAAAGTCTCAAGCCGTGCCGATCCAGGATCTCCAACCGGCCGCGCATGAGTTTGTCATAGTCTGGTTCATCCCTGGTGGTGTATCTTAACTCCGGGATCCGAGTTTTTTCCGCCACGGCGATCCAGATTTCCGGAGTCAGCACTCCCTCCATATCCAAGGTTACAATCGATTGTTTCACGGGGCGCGAGTCTTCCAAAAGCTCCCGAAGCTGTCGAGCCATTCCCCGTTCGAGAACGCGAAAGGCTTAGGGCATCATGTCGTCAATTTTCATCACAGGACGGAGTATTTACCTGGGGTAGATTAGGGTGTAGCTTACTTTAACTATCATGGAAACCGAGGAAACCGAGCCGGCGGCACGCGTCGGTCGCTCAGCTTTGGGTGGGCGTGCGTGTGCGTTCACCCTGATCGAACTTCTCGTGGTGATCGCGATCATCGCCATTCTGGCGGCCATGCTCCTTCCCGCCTTGAGCAAGGCGCAGGCGAAGGCACATCGCACTCGGTGCATGTCGAACATGAAGCAGCTCGGCGTGGGATTGTTCCTGCTCGCGTCCGACCGGCAGGACACCTTCCCGCCCGCGGTTTATTCTTCCGGTGATGTGCAATACCAGTTGACCTGGGACGACTACATTCACCGCCACATTGGCGGAGTTGCGAGTGACCAGCAGCTGATCATGGGGGTTACGCCCCCGGAGCGCACGCCTAAGGTGCTCCGTTGTCCGGCTGACAAAATCGAATTCCCCAAGGCTGAGACGTGGTTGAATGCCTTTGCTGCCCGGCGGTCTTACGCGATGAATTGGGCTGGCCCGAACTTTATGCTGAACTCTGCTGCAGCACCGTTGCCGGCGGCCAACGTTAAAGGTGTAGGTATTTTTTTCAACCTGCGATCTTCCGCGCCCGGGACGTTCGACTGGGAACCGCGCGGGTTTAAGGGGTCCCAGGTGATGGATCCGGCGGGCACCATTTTCCTGGCTGAGTTGGCCAACGGCCGTAATATGGCGGGGAATGACTGGCCCTGTTTTTCCGCCGGCCCCGGCCCCAACATCCCAGGCGGGGCCTCTGAGGATTGCGTGCAAACGACCAAGGTTGCCAACATCAGTGCTACCGGACACACGTACGGCACGGTCTCCTACGGCCTCCATTCCCAGCGATTCAACTATTTGTTTCATGACGGTCATGTCGGTCTGCACCGGACAACCGAAACGGTTGGGAACGGCACGATGGCTAATCCCTTGGGCATGTGGACTATGACGCAGGGGGATTGATACTCCTCAACTCTTTTAGAGTTCTTGGTTTTCCCGCGCTCAGCACGCGCAGTGAGTGGCCACGGTTGTTCTCGAATGACTCGACGGTGGCGGTGATTTCCAGGACGCGGTTGCGCACGGTGTTCAGGCCGTAGGTTTGGTAAGTGCGGGCGAATAACAAGGCTTCGACGATGCCGGTCCAGTCTGCAGGATGTGTTCTTCGTAAACCACGAGGCCATTCGTGCTGCGCAAGCAAGGCTCGCGCGAGAGGTGTGGGTAAGCGTTGGGGCTAAGCCCCTGGTAACCCCAGGCGAATTCCATTTTTTTGCTTCCGTTGGCTGCCCTGGGGCGAATAACCGAAACAATGGCGATGAGGGTGTCGATGTCTCGAACATTGCACATTTTGCAGAAGGAAATCATCGCGGGGCTCTCGACGTGATGCACGGCCCGGCCTCCGCCGCCAGCGATCATTTCCCACACCTGCGGATCGGTTCAGGGTTGCAGGGCATCCAGGTCGGGCGGTGCACAGTTCAACGGCAGTGCAATTCGCCGGTCTGTAACCAGCTTGGGGTGCCGTAACATTTCTTTCAGACCGCGCATTACAGCTAGGCCACCTTGGGCGAGAATGTCCATTTTCACCAGACCGGATTCCTCCACAGAGTCCATGTCGAAATGGGTCGTGGGATGTCCTTTGGCTCAGGTGCAGCAGGGCGTAATCTGGTCCATCGGCTGACGCGAAAGCACCAGTCCGCAGGAATGCATTTTGGCGTAACGCGGGAAACGATCCAGGAATTGAGCCATCCGCACGAGAATGCAATGCGATAGCAGTATGCGCATAGTGGATTTCGCGTGTTTGCCGGATAGACTTCAGGTAATAGAACGTTGCGCCTTACGCCATGAAGAAAATTATTTGCACTTTGTTTGGGTTGGGTTTGGGAACACTGCTGTCCACAGCGGCGCCCCGCCCAAATATTCCCGATGAATTTCCTCGCTTTACCGTTCCAGGCCATGAGCGGGAGATGGACTCGCTTAGAGACCTCTTCTGGCTGCATTACCCGGGGACGGCGCCTCAAGCAACGCTTTGGGATGAATGGCTGACGGAGGCTGCCTTTTGGCCAGCGACTCTGGCGGATGGCCAGGCGGACAAGTTGCGGGCAGCCTGGAGGCGAACGTTGCTTGGACGGATCGTGGACCCCGAAGGGTATGTGGCCACGCATCAGCATCCCTCCATCACGCATCAGTTGGGTTGGCCGTTTCCATTCTGGATCCAGGGGCGTCGCGGCTGCGGGTGGCATTTTTCATTCAAGAACACTGTAGGCGAACCGTGGCGACCGCATGACTTAAGCAAGCCTGATGGATGGGGAGTTGAGGGGGGCTACGCCGTCGGGGTGGAAGACGAAGGTTGGCGCCTGGAGGTCACGAATGTGACCGCCGTGATCACCGCCGCACCTTGGAAATGCCACACTTACGAGGTTCCCTTCCTGCAAATCCGATGGCGTGTGGAAGGGTTGACGCAGAGCGAACCTTTCATTGAGTGGACAACGCCGAAGGATCCGCAATTCTCGGCAGATCGGCGGATGTTTTTCGCTTTACCCACTTCTGGCCAGATGGCTTACCAGATGATCCCGATGTACCGGCATCCGCAATGGACCGGTGAAGTGGCGCAAATCCGGATAGGCCTAGGGAACCGGAATGTGGGGAAGGTGGTGCTGCAGGCATTCTTCTCGCATTATGATACGCGGCACAATATCAATGAGGCCAACTTTATTCGGGGCAGCGCCAAGTATTTTTGGTGGACCCGGGATCTGGGATTTTTGCGGGATAACCTGCAGCGCATGCGTATGGCCCTGCGCTATACCATGACAGAGCATCAGGCACTGGAGAGAAACATGGTGGTCACAACCTGGGTTGGGCACGATGGTCGCAGTGGTCTGAAGCGGAATGCGGACGGATCCAAGGAGATCTTTACTGGACAAGGCATCGGTAATAATTACTGGGACCTGCTACCTTTCGGCAACCTGGATTGCTACGCCACGATTCAGTATTACGACGCCCTGCGGACGATGATTGCGATCGAGCGCGAAGTCCGTGCTCATCCTGAATGGCAAATGCCTTTGGGTGTGCTTGCGATGGATCCCGCCAGGCTCGAACAGCATGCGTCGGAGGTCAAATCCGTTGGCAACCGCACCTTCTGGAACCCAAGAACAAGGCGCTTCGGCGCGTGTGTAGATGTGGACGGTGAACTTCACGACTACGGCTTCACGTTTTTGAACTTGGAGGCGATTTACTACGATTTCGCGACTGACGATCACGCCGAGGAGATAATGGCGTGGCTGGATGGGAAACGTATTGTCGAAGGCGACACGAGTCAGAGCGCAGATATCTATCATTGGCGCTTTGGACCACGGTCGACGACGCTTCGGAATATTGACTGGTATTTTTGGGCGTGGAACGCTCCCGAGTCTATCCCTTGGGGAGGTCAGGTGCAGGATGGCGGCGCAGTGCTCGGCTTTTCTTACCATGACCTAATGTCTCGCTTGAAAACGCAAGGCCCCGATGAAGCCTGGTCGAGGCTGCGAGAAGTCACAATCTGGTTCCAGGAGGTGCAGACCGCTGGGGGCTACCGCGAATATTACGACGGTAAACGCGAGGGGTCGCTTCAAGGCGGCGGCACGGCAGGTGGACTTGGTGTAGACAAGGAGTTTTTCGAGAGCGTCCTTGTGCCGCAGGCGATGCTTTACGGTTTCATGGGATTTAAGCCTGCCGCCGATGGCTTCGCAGTGAATCCCCGGTTGCCGCAGAGTTGGCCTGAACTGGGGATCAGCCGGATCCGATTTCAGGGGAACCTTTTCAATATCCGGGCGACACCCCGAAGAGTCGAAATCGACAACGAGATTTCCAGTACCGAGCCGGTGGTCGTCCGGCTACCTCCTGGAACCTGGAAGGGGACATGGTTGAGTGCGGACGGCGACCTGTCTGAGTTACCCGATGGGGGTGCCTTTCGGCTGACTTGGCGGAAACCAGGAAAAATCCAGTTTAGCCTGCTGCCATGAACGGGAACTGGCTACGTAGTTGGTTTGTCGCTTGAGTACTGCGCAAAAACCATCGTCCGGGACCACCGGGCGGGTTTGGTCTCGGTAGATTGTCCGCATGAGGACGGGATCAATGTCGTCCCTAGACCTCTTACGATGGCTTCGGACGCGGGCACGGATACGATGCTACCACAAATACCAGGCACTTATTACTTGCCTTTTGCGAGCGGAGGCTCGTGAATGAGGGGCATGAGATATCGCGCCATTAATGCCGAGCTTTTTGTGCAGCATCGGGAGAACCTTAAGAAACACATGTTCGCGAATTCCCTTGCCGTTCTCAATGCTAACGACATTCTGCCGACGAACGCCGATGGCTCTCTGCCGCTCCGGCAGAATTCAGACCTGTTTTATCTGAGTGGAGTGGACCAGGAGGAGACTATCTTGTTGCTGTATCCCGATGCTCATGAGGAGAACATGCGTGAGATCCTTTTTGTGCGGGAAACCAGCGATTTGTTGGCAACATGGGAAGGGCACAAGCTGACCAAAGAAGAGGCAACCCGGATCTCTGGCGTGCAGCGGGTGGAGTGGCTCTCGGAGTTTCGCCCTCTGCTGCATCGACTCATGTGTGAATGCAATCATGTTTACCTCAATGCGAATGAGCACAAACGTGCGGTTATCGAGGTGGAGACGCGGGAGGCTCGGTTTGTGCGGGACTTGATAGGTCGATACCCATTGCACGATTACCGCCGGTTGGCGCCGATTCTGCACCGGTTACGGGCTGTGAAGTCGGAAGGGGAAGTTGAACTGATGCGACGAGCCTGTGAAATAACACGGGATGCTTTTCGGCGCGTCTGCCGGTTCGTTAAACCAGGTGTCAACGAGATGGAGGTGGAGGCTGAATTCGCGCATGAATTTGTTCGGAATGGCGCAGGATTTGCATATACACCTATCATTGCCAGTGGTCCCAATGCCTGTGTGCTGCATTACATACAAAATGACCAAGCGTGCCGGAAGGGGGATCTGCTCTTGCTCGACGTGGGAGCGAGCTACGCCAACTACAACGCGGACATGACCCGGACCATTCCTGTCAACGGCAAGTTTACACGGCGCCAAAAGGATGTTTATAAAGCAGTGCTACGCGTCATGCGAGGGACGATGAAAGCGGCGCTGCCGGGCAAACTGCCGCGTCAGTGGCAGAAGGACGCGGAAGCTTTGATGCAGGAGGAATTGCTGAGCCTCGGCTTGCTCACCCACGCTGAAGTGCGCCGCCAGGATCCTTTGAAACCGGCGCTCAAGAAGTACTTCATGCATGGCGTCGGACATCCGCTAGGCTTGGACGTGCATGATGTCGGCATCACAACGGAGCCCATCCAGGCAGGCTGGGTGTTGACCGTAGAACCAGGAATCTATATCCGAGAGGAGGGATTAGCTGTGCGCTTGGAGAACAACATTGTGGTGGGTGAAACCGGCAATGTCGACCTCATGGCGGATATTCCGGTTGAGGCAAAGGATGTTGAAGACTTGATGAAACATCGGTCGACACTGAGATAGGGCGGTTTAAGCCCGTCTGCGGGTGTCCTTGAAACCCACGCCAGTTCAGCATACACTGCGCTGGTTCATTTCAATGCATTGGTTTTTTAGTCGCGCTGACAACTATGACAAATGATGTCGCAATATCACCAGGAATGCTCCTGCTCATTTATGGCGCGCTGGTGGTATTTACCTCCATGGCGGGGGGGTGGAGCCTCCTAGCCATGCATCTGAGCCATGCACGGCTGCAAATGGCGGTGAGTCTGGTGGCGGGGTTGATGCTGGGCATGGCCGTCTTGCATTTCATTCCTCACGCTTCGCACGAGTTGCCGAATCTGGAAGTCTGCATGCTCTGGGTCCTCACCGGTTTTCTGATGATGTTCTTTCTACAGCGATTTCTGCCGTACCATCATCATGATGTAGGAGATGAAGCAACAGAAGTGGCGGAGCCGCGAGAGTGTGCGCACCAACACATCGAACACAGCCATCACCAACCTCATCAGGGGCACGAGCATCACCATGGCCACCATCCTTCCGGAGTTGGTGCACAACCGGGCGGTCCAAAGTATTCCTGGCTTGCGACCGCGGTTGGCTTGTCGCTCCATTCGATTACAGGTGGTGTTGCCTTGGCGGCGGCCGTCGTATCGGAAGTCCAGGTCCATGGTGGAGTGCTCGTAGGTCTGGGAACGGCGTTGGCAATCATTCTGCACAAACCCTTTGACGCAATCACCATCCTGACGCTGATGCTCTCAGAGGGTTGTTCCCGCAAGTCACGACATGTGCTAAACGGTCTTTTCGCACTGATGACTCCCTTAGGCATGGGCCTTTTTTACTTTGGAGCTTCCCATTTTGCGCAGGACAATCCCGTGGTGCTTGGTGCGGCCCTTGCCTTTTGCGCCGGGACATTCCTCTGCATTGCCTGCGCGGATCTGCTGCCTGAGTTACAGTTTCACACACACGACCGTCTGAAGTTATCACTGGCGTTGGTTGCGGGTCTCGGTATCGCCGTGATGATCGGCAAATTGGGCCATTCCGACGCGGGGCATGACCATGCCCCCTCGGTGCAACCAGGGACGAACGCCATTCCGGATGTTCACAACCATGATCCTTCGGAGGACCCTCACGCCGGCCACAAGCATTAATTTTACCGGCTGAGCATCACGGACGATTGGACCGTTGAGGGGGGAAAAGGATACGCTTAAGTCCAAGCAAGTTTGTTTTGGCGTGGTGTTCAGGTACGAACAAACCCGGAGTTGCTAACGTCTCTGCTGCAAGCATCGAGAGAGAAACGGGTCGTGGTCGTCGGCGCTGCGTCTCGCTTGCCGTAGGTCTCTGATCTGCATAGTTTGTTCACGTGCAACCCGAACCGTCTGAAGCAACGGCCCTTCCCGCCAGCTTTTTGGCAGGCGTGATCGAGGGCTTTTATGGCCCTCATTGGACGCACTCGGAAAGGCTGGAGCTTTTTGATTGGATGGCGCAGTGGGGGCTTAATACCTACTTGTATGCCCCCAAGGACGATTTGAAACACCGCGCCTGCTGGCGGGAGTGTTATTCAAAACTCGAGGTGGAGAACCTTCGGCAGGTGATCCAAGCCTGCCGCCAAAGGAACATTCATTTTGTTTTCGCCCTGAGTCCCGGGCTGACGATTCGTTATGGAAATGAAGGGGAGTTAGACTTTTTGAAAACTCGCTTCTGCCAGGTCCAAGCTTTGGGTGGCCACCATTTTGCCCTGTTGTTTGACGACATTCCAGATTCGCTTGAGGGTACGGACCAGACCCGGTTTGATTCGCTGGCAGCGGCCCAATGCGAGGTGGCAAATCACCTGTTTTCCTGGACGCGCGACCGAGAGCCATCGGCTCGCTTCTTGTTTTGTCCGACGGCTTATTGCAGTCGAATGTGTGAACGGCAGCTTGGTGGGAAGGATTACCTAACCACCATCGGTATGCGGTTAATGCCTGAGATCGACGTGTGTTGGACCGGTCCCGAGATCATTTCCCGGGAGATCGCCGTAGCGCACGTTCAGGAACTGCAAGCCGTGCTCCGACGCAAGCCGATAATTTGGGACAACCTTTTTGCTAATGATTACGATGGCCGCCGATTTGTTTGTGGTCCTTACGCTGGGCGCCCGCCCGAGTTGCGCGATTGGGTCAATGGCGTTCTGCTGAATCCGAACAATGAGTTTCCCTTGAACTACGTGCCTTTGCGCACTTTCGGGTGGTATGTCCACAGCCAGGGCACTTGGGATGCGAGGGCTGCCTATCTGGGTGCAATGGCCGAGTGGTCTCGGCAATTTGTCACTGCGAGTGTCCCGGTGACATCCGAGGATCTGGTCCTGCTCGGGGATTGCTATTACCTGCCACACGCTGAGGGTCCAGAGGCTGAGAAGCTTTATCAACAGGCCCGGACCCTCCTGGCCAGTGATCCGGTTGGTTGGGGGCAGGATGCGCTTGCCTTTCGCCGGCAGGCAGGGCGACTGCGTGAGATTTGTGCCCGGATGACGGATCTAAGGCACCGTCCCTTGTTCCACGCCTTGAGTCGACGCCTCTGGGAATTGCGGGAAGAAATGGACTTGCTTGAGCGAGTCGTGGGGCAGGGCATTTCCGGGGATCCCTGGCGATCGGACTTTCATCTGCCGGGGACGTATCGAGGTGGATTGGCAGTTCGCTTGCAGCGCCTGTTAGATGCGCAGCCTGAGGGCACTTTCGTCCCTCGCGCTGACATCTCGCAGGACTCTCCAGGTGGCGGTCGGAGCGAAGATGGAGGCATCCGCACGAGGTTGAAGTAACATTTTGAGACATGAGCAAACCCAGCATTCGTCCAGCCAAGGCAGGCGACGCACCAGGGGCATATTTCGTATGCCTGAAGACCGGGGATTGCGGTAAGGACGGTGAGGAATTCTATCGTGAGGATCCAGACGCGCTGGGCCGGATCTTTGTCGGACCCTACCTGGCCTATGAGCCGGAGTTGAGTTGGATCCTGGAGGACGATCAAGGCCTTTGCGGGTATGCCCTGGCCGCGCTTGAATCCCGTTCATTTTACGACCGCTATGACCGAGAGTGGAGGCAGGACCTATGTGCCCGTTTCCCGGAACCGCGAGGTAGCCCAACCCGGTGGACACGCACGCAGCAGGTCTATTATTGGTATCATCATCCTGATTACTACTGTCCGGAGCCCTACGCGGATTTTCCTTCGCATTTGCACATCGACCTCCTGCCACGCGCTCAAGGGCGTGGCTATGGCCGGCTGATGATGGAGCGGCTCATGAGAGAGTTGCGAGAGCGAGGGTCGCCGGGCGTCCACCTGGGGGTGAGTGCCTTAAATAGCGGGGGCATCGGGTTTTATCAAGCCCTGGGATTCTACAAATTGGTCCTGTTAGGTTCGGGAAACGACGCCTGCGTTTACATGGGCAAGCAACTGGGTCGCTAAATGGAACTACCCTTGAAACATCGCATTCGCTGGTGTGGTAGCACTCCTTTCGCCAGTGCCTTCCGGGTGTGGACGAGTAGGTGGAGCAGACTGCAAAGGGCGACGTTATGAACAAAGCCTTGACACTCATCAGCCAGCGGATCGCACCGTCACTGACAGCGGTGAGTGAAAATATGTACCTTTCTGCGATTCGGGCAGGGATGGTCTCAGTGGTGCCCTTGACCATCATCGGTGGCCTTTTCATGGTGTTCGCCTTCCTGCCGATCCCGGGGTGGAACAAGCTGGTTGAGCCCTATTTCCCGCTCTTGCAGGTGCCGGTGACCGCCACGTTTGGCTTGCTCGCAGTGTTTGTCTGTTTCGCAATTGCTTACGACCTAGGCAAGTTGTTTAAGCAGGATGCGATGGTCAGCGCTGGCATGGCGACCCTGGTGTTCCTGATGGTCCAAATCCGGCTTGAAGACCAAGTCTTGTCGATGGAAGGTTTGGGGTCGAAAGGTCTTTTCACGGCAATCCTTGTAGCGTTGATCTCCGTGCGGGTTCAGAAACTCTTTGCTGATAAGAACCTGGTCATAAGGTTACCGGAAAACGTGCCGCCGGTTGTCTACGAGTCTTTTGCTTCCCTGATTCCGATGTGTTGTCTCGTGCTGTTGTTCTGGCTCATCCGGTTTGTTTTGGGTGTGGATATCAACGCCCTCGTCCAGACGGTTCTCGCGCCGCTAGTGTTCGCTTTGAACACATTGCCCGGCATCTTGGTATATGCTTTCCTGGTTACACTATTGTGGTCTGTTGGCATCAATGGGGACAATGCCATGGATGCTATTGTCGCACCTATCTTCCTTCAGTTTTTGGCAGCGAATGTGGAGGCGGTGACTCAGGGACAGCCTTTGCCCTACATAACCGCATACGGTTTCTTCACCTCGTTCGTTAACGTGGGAGGTACCGGAGCCACCATCGCGCTCGCGATGATCATGTTCAACTCCAAGGACCCTGGTTTTCGCCAGGTGAGCCGCATGTCTCTACCCACACAACTATTTCAGATCAACGAGCCGATATTCTTTGGATTGCCGATCGTATTGAACCCCGTTTTCATGGTGCCGTATATTCTTAATGCGCTGATTTTGACGGGCGGGACTTATTTCTTGATGGTTTCGGGTGTAATTCAGAAGCCATTCGTGAATATACCGTGGACCACCCCACCGATCATCGGGCATTACCTGGTTACCGGAGGAGATTGGAAAGCGGCGGTCTGGGGAGCCGTATCCATTGTGATTGCCATGCTCGTCTATTACCCCTTTGCCAAGACTGCCGAGCGACAGCGCCTGAAGGTCGAAAGCGAGGCAGTTGTGGTCGGAATTGGCCGTGGGTGAAGTGATTGACGGGCGATATTGAGCCTCAAGTCGTTTCATTCAAACCCGGCCAAGAGTTCCGTATCCCTCGACGGCTTGAACCGAAATCGCAGACACCAGCCTTGCTTTGTGATTGTCTGCAATCGACTGCGCCAGAACTTCACAATTCGAGCTAGCGGGTATTGGAAAGAACTCGAATTCAGGTTGTCTTCGAAACCATGTAACTTGCTTCTTTGCAAACTGGCGTGTGCGAGTCTTAACCAGTTGGACAGTCTCCTGTAAGTTTCGATGACCTTGAAGGTGCTCAACGACTTGCCGGTAGCCCAAGGCCTGCATCGCGGTACGATTCTCTGACAAGCCTTTTAAAAGCAAACCTTCGGTTTCAGCAACCAGCCCGCGCTGAAACATTTCAGTGACTCTGTCATCGATGCGCCGGCGAAGTTCCTCGACAGGGCGGTAGAACCACCAAGCGCTAAAAAGTGTTTGGGACTTTAAGTCAGCGGACGAACGAGAGTCCGCAGTTTGCCATAGAGCCCGCTGCGCAGAAAAAGGTCTGCCAGTAAGCCGAATGACCTCAAGCGCGCGAATGATGCGGCGCGGGTTTTGGCGATCGGTTCGCCGGTAGGTTTCAAGGTCCCTGGCTGCCAGTTCTTGCAGCAGGAGGGGCAGGGGAATCGATTCGAGTTCCTGACGCATGACGGGATCTGAGGCCGGCGTTTCGCCCAGTCCTCCCAGGAAGGCCCTGAAATACAGTCCCGTGCCCCCGCATAAGATCGGCACGCGTCCTCGGGCACGAATTTCCTGGACTGCCTGATGGGCTCTCGTGACGAATTGGGCGGCATCGAATGATTCTGTAAGGTCCAGAATATCCAGCAGGTGATGGGATACGCGTCTGCGCTCTTCGGCCGAGGGCTTGGCTGTACCAATGTCCAAGCCTCGGTAAACCTGCATTGAGTCAACGGAAATAATCTCGCCGTTGATTATCCTTGCTAGCGAAAGGGCCACCTCGCTCTTGCCGACCGCTGTGGGACCAGCAATCATAATCAAGTCGCCGGAGTGCCTGTTATCCTGATATCTGACCTGAGCAGTGCTAGCCCCCATGGCATCATTCCATTTTGGATTTTCCGGTATTTCGTGCCACCGCCTTTCCCATATCGGTGGCCGGCCTAAGAACTCGCCGCCTTGGAAGTAGTAAAAACAAGCTAACACCGACCGCCAAGATGCCTGCGCTCACAAGGTGAGCTGGGGTCAACCAGCCTCCGAGCAAGGTCTGGTTTTCTGGGTAGTCTCCCCGGAACAGTTCCACGATCGAGCGAAGAATGGCATAACCGATCAGGTAGCAGGCAAACACTTGGCCATCGAATCTCTTCCGACGGTAGATCCACACCAGGACACCGTACAAGACGAGGTTCAAAAGGGAATCATAGAGTTGGCTGGGGTGAACACTGTGGCCGTAAGTGTCGTGACCGTAGGGGTAACGCACTGCCCAGGGTAAAGCACAATCACGGCCGTAGCAGCAGCCATTCAGAAAGCAGCCCGCCCGGCCGAAGAAAGATCCGAGGGCAACTCCGGGCACTAAGATGTCGGTCATTTGCCAAAGGGGCAGTTGCTTGCGCCGGAGAAAGATAATCCCGAGTAAAACGGCACCGATCAGGCCGCCGTAGAAGACGAGCCCGCCATGGTGGATCATGAAAACTTCAAGCAGGTTTCCTGCAAAGTGCTGCTTCCAGTAGGTGATCACGTAGAGAACTCGCCCTCCCAGGATACCGCCGATTATGAGCCAGACGCCGACATCGAAGACTGCCTCGGGTGAGATGCCTTCTCTGCGTGCACGATGGCTGGCCGTCCATAGGCCTGCCAGGAAGCCCAGGGCGATCATCACGCCGTACCAATGTACTGTGAACGGTCCAAATTGAAAAGCGATAGGATCCACGTTTGTGGCAAGAAGCTTGCCCGATCTGGTTCGGAGGGTCAATCAGCGTGGTGACGGCCTGTGATGCCGAAGCAAGTAATCTATCGTCGCAGAGTATTTTTCTCGCCATCGTTATTGCGCGATCGATCCTGCTTGGCGAACGTCCCGCGCCAAGGCAACCTTTCGAGAGCAAACACACGTTTCGCATGCTATTTCAAAATCGACATCATCCGGACGCGGCCCTGAGTTTGCTGCTGACCTGCGGCTTTTTGGGCGCGCGGCTGTGCTGCAGTTCGGCGTCCCATGATGGTGACTGGCCGCAATGGCGTGGACCATTGCTAACTGGTCAGGCGCCTTCGGCGGATCCCCCGATAAGCTGGAGCGAAACCGAGAACGTGAAGTGGAAGGTTATGGTGCCTGGCTTCGGCACCTCCACGCCGGTTGTTTGGGGCGATCAGGTCTTTATCTTGACGGCAGTGGCGACCGGCAAAGGAACCGCACCCGAAAGCCCGAGTCATTCAGGACCGCGGGCGAGCAAGGAACTCCACCAGTTTGTTGTGACAGCCTATGCGCGCAAGACAGGAAAAGAGCTCTGGAGGACCGTGGTCAATGAAACTGCACCTCACGAAGGGCACCATGTGGACCATGGTTTTGCCTCAGCGTCTCCGGTGACGGATGGGGACCGGTTATGGGCGTTCTTTGGCTCCCGCGGTCTTCATTGCCTCGATTTGCAGGGAAAACTGCTGTGGAGCAAAGACCTCGGTCGCATGAGAACGCGCAACAGCTTTGGCGAGGGTTCGTCCCCGGCGCTGCACGCCGATAAGTTGGTGATTTGTTGGGATGACGAGACTGATAATGACTTCGTGGCTGCTTTTGACAAGACGACTGGGAGTGAACTCTGGCGGAAACCCAGGGATGAGGCTACAGGTTGGTCCACTCCACTGATCGTTGTATACCAAGGCAAAGCTCAAGTGGTTATCAATGCGACCAAACGTGTGCGGTCCTACGACCTTGCGGATGGAACGCAGCTTTGGGAAGCTGGTGGACAGACGGCCAATACGATTCCGACACCAGTTGCTTCGGTTGATACAGTTTACGTTACCAGCGGTTTTCGGGGCAGTGCTCTGCAGGCGATAGCTTTGGGGCGGTCAGGAGATCTGACTGGAACGGACGCGATTCGCTGGAGCCTTGATCAAAACACTCCTTACGTGCCGTCACCGCTTCTATCGGGGAGGTTTCTCTTTTTCGTTGCCGCGAACAAAGCAGAGATCTCTTGCGTCCATGCCAAGACTGGAGCAATACAGTTTGGTGGGCAACGTTTGGAGGGAATGACTGGCATCTACGCTTCACCTGTTTCGGCTAAGGACCGAGTGTACATCCTGGGCCGGAACGGGCTGTGTTACGTGTTGCGCTTGGGTCCAAACCTTGAGGTCATCAGCCGCAACAAGATTGACGATCGCACTGATGCCTCACCCGCATTGGCAGGCACGGAGATTTTTCTGCGCGGGCACAAAGCGCTTTACTGCATTTCCCACTAAAGCCGCGGCTGCACTAAATCAACAGCTCCGTGTGGTGCTGGTATGAAGAAAGCCTGCTTAATGCAGGGTTTTGACCCGCAAGTTGCGAAACTCGACCTTCATCTTCAGTCCCGGGTGGACTTGAAGACCAATCGGGGCGGGGTTGCTGAACTTTGCGTTGGTGTATTCTGAAACCTGTTTGCCGTTCAGCCAGACCGTAAAGATGCTTCCTTTGGCCTGGAGGCGGTAATGATTCCAGTCGCCGGACTTGAACGTCTTTTCCAAATCTTTGGCTTGTCCAGCCTCCGGATAGCGCTCGGTCCCACCAGTGTAAAACGAGCAAGTCATATCTCTCTTAAGACTGCGAGATACTCCCATCTGCAACTGCAGTTGGGGCTTGCGCAGCATGATTCCGCTATCGATTTCACCTTCCCAACGCGCCTCGACCTCCACAATAAAATCGGCGTAGTTTTCGTCCGTCTCGAGCAGGCTCCCTTTCATTTGCGGATCATTTTCACCGACGATCACGCCATCGACCACCTTCCAGAATGGTGAAACTTGAGGTGCATGCCAACCTGTCAAGTCCTTGCCATTGAACAGAGTCTTCCAACCTGCAGTCAGGTTGTCCGCGGCGAAGGCTGTGGTGTGCATCAGCAGGGTCACTGCAAGCGGAAGAATCAAACTGTCGAGGAGGGCTGCAAAACTGGATTTGCGATCCTGATTCCTGGTATTCATATAAAAGTTCTGGCTGAATCTATTACCGCCTATCAAAGCACGAAATCCGCCCGGAAGCAAACCCCAGATTCAAGGCAAAGTGGAAGATCAAGCCTCGACTACAAAAGCCAGTTTCTGCCAGACCGGATCTGTTGTGCGACTCAGGGCGTCCGGTATCGCAGGGATCCAAGATCCCCGACGTTGACACCCGCTGGCCAAATGGGGCAGGCTTGCATTACTGAGCGGGCGAAAGTCCGCCAGGTTCGGTTCCGACGAAAATTCAAAACATAAAGCACTATGATGAAACTGGGATTCCTCACCGCAATTCTTCCGGATCTTTCTTTCGCGCAGCTTTTGGATTTTGCCTCAAAGAATGGCTTTTCATGTATCGAAGTCGCTTGTTGGCCAATGGGTAAAGCCGAACGGAAATTTGCCGGAGTAACTCATCTCGATGTCACTGGTTTCACGAAGACCCAAGCCGACGAGGTGAACGGTCTCTGCGCCCAAGCGGGTGTTACTCTCTCGGGGCTTGGTTATTATCCGAACCCGCTCGATCCTGACCCAAAAGCCTCCAAGCAGGCCGTTGATCATTTTAAGCGCGTTATTCTGGCCGCGGAAAAGCTTGGTTTGCGCAATGCGAACACGTTCGTCGGTCGCGACTGGACCCGGTCTGTGGATGATAACTGGCCGCGTTTCCTAAAGGTCTGGAAACCGCTGATCAAGTTCGCAGAGGATCATGGGATCAAGGTGGGTATTGAAAACTGTCCGATGCTTTTCACCCGGGATGAATGGCCTGGAGGCAAGAATCTGGCAACTTCACCGGTTATCTGGCGGCGTATGTTCAGCGACATTCCATCCAAGAACTTCGGGCTGAACTACGATCCTTCCCATTTTGTTCTACAGCAAATGGACCCGATCAGCCCGCTGGAGGAATTCTGTGACAAGCTATTCCACCTGCACGCCAAGGACCTCACGGTGCACCCCGAGAAGCTAAATGAAACAGGGGTTTTCGCGTTTCCCAAAGAATGGCATTCTCCGCGGATCCCGGGCTTTGGCGATATCGATTGGGCAAGGTTCATGGCGAAACTATACGAGATTCAGTATGACGGCCCAGTCTGTATTGAGGTGGAAGACGACACGTTTGGCAAGTCCCTGTCGGGGCGTCAGGCCGCGCTTCGCGTTGCTCGTAATGTGCTCGCGCCGTTCTTTGTTTAGGTCGAGCTCAGACCGTCGCCAATAGGGTTGCGAGAATTGCTATGAAATACACGTACGAAGAGCTTGCCGGAATGATTGATCATTCGCTGTTGCACCCGACAATGACCGACAGAGAAATGGAAGAGGGTTGCCGGCTAGCAGTGCACTACGGCGTAGCTTCAGTGTGCGTCAAACCTTACTTCGTCAGGCGCGCGGCGGAATTGCTACAAGGAAGCGCAGTCAAGGTTGGTGCTGTGGTTGGTTTTCCCCACGGGGGCAGCATCACGGAGACTAAACGATACGAGACGGAAAGCGCCTGTCGGGACGGCGCGGTGGAAATCGACATGGTATGCAACATAGGCAAGGCCCTCAGTGGCGATTGGGGTTATGTTGAGACTGAAATCAAAGCCGTTTGTGATGAAGCGCACCGGCGAGGGGCGAGGGTCAAGGTGATTATAGAGACGGACTATCTTGTGGCGGGTGGAGCTGGTCTGAGTGGCTACGACCTCAAGCGGAGGCTCTGCCAGGTTTGTGAGGCCGCGGGAGCGGACTGGGTTAAGACCTCGACTGGATATGGTTTTGTCAAGGGAGCCGATGGGAAGTTTGCCAGCAAGGGCGCGACCGAGTCTGACCTCAGGCTCATGCGTGAGAGTGTGTCGGAGCGCGTTCAGGTCAAGGCTGCGGGAGGGGTTCGCGACCTTGACGGGCTGATTCTCGTGCGAGACATGGGTGCCTCGCGATGCGGCGCTAGTGCCACGAAAAGCATCCTGGATGAGTATCGACGCCGGGCTGCGATGGAAGCTGCTGGTGAAGTTGCAGGTGGAGGTCAGGGCTCTCTGGGTGGCGGCTACTAATTAAGAATGCCAACCTGCCAGGGCCTTTCGGATTTTCTTGTATCATAAAAATACAGGAAGAAAAGGGTTTGGAATTCGAGGTTAATGGAGATGATCGGACTAGACAGATAAGCCATTAATTTTATGAAGACCCTGATTCAAGCTGTCAGTGTGATTGGTCTGGCCACAGTGGTTGCTTCTGGAGCGACCTTTAGCAATCCGTGGTCAGGTGTTCTTGGAGATAGAGCTAACCTGGCGGCTATCGCCTTGCAGGCGAACGCGGGCGAATATCCGGCTAGTGTTGACCCCGCCGGAGCGCTCACGGGACAGTTTACTCTTGATTCGCTTACTTTGACTCGGCCAAATGATGCCACCACGCCGAATTTTGGCGATGGCCCTCGTCTAACATTGACTGCGGACACCCCAGTATTCTTGGACGTCTACACCAGCTTTGATGGAAGCAGTTTCTCAGGTTACCTGGGTTCCTCCAGTAGTTCCGTGAGTTGGACCGCGACTGTCGCAGACCAGCCTTATTCGTTTAGCTTTGTTGGCCTGACGATGCAATCTGACCAGAAATACTGGTTGGTCTTTTCCGAAGATGCAGTTGAAGGTGAAGTCTCGAATTTTCGGCTTAAAGTAAACACGTCTGGAGCCAACGATGCGGCAGGTCCCGGGAAAGGATATTTAGTTGGCGATACGGCCCAAGTGTTGGCACAAAACAACACAATCCAAGATTGGGGTGTAAATTATACCGCCACTTTTACCCCGATTCCCGAGCCGACTGCTCTGGCGTTAGGATTTCTGGGTGGTGTCCTCTTCGTTTTCCGTTCGCGGAAGTAGTTCTGTTTCCCTCCCTCCCCAACACGCCCGACTGGTTCTCCGGTCGGGCGTTTCTTATGGCTGCCTCCGGATAGGGGCCATGCGACGGAAGTCGTCAGCGCTTGGGCCTCCACCGAACTGACGGTAATAGAGTGATTGAAAGGGATTGATGTCAGGACCGGCAACCTGTTCGTTAATCAATGAGGGCTTTATGTCGAGCCACCAATGGTCGTAGGCGACAGCCAGATCTGCCACAATCCCAAGGTTCGACGCCGCAACATTACGTAGTTCGGCGACATCTGTCTGAACGTCGAACAGTTGCCACTTCGGTGTGGCTCCTCCCTTTGCTGACACCAAATGCCAACGACCTCTGCGAATGCTGCACATCGCAAATTTGCTTTGATCAGGGTCCGCATACTTTGGCCAGCGGCCGAGATGCGTAAACAGAACTCTGTCAGTCCAAGTGGCACTGAGCGGATTCGAGAGGAGAGGAAGCAGGCTCCTGCCTTCAACCTGTTGCCGTACATTGCGATCCAGTCTTGCTCCCGCCAATTCGGCCATGGTTGGAAAGACATCGATATGTGCGGTGAGGGCTGGACAATCGGCTGGCTGCAACCTTTCGGGCCAATGCCAGAAGGAAATGGCTCGGGTGCCACCCAGAAAAGCTGTCCCTTTTGAACCTCGCATTCCAGCGTTGAATAGTCGTACTCCGGCAGTACCGCCATTGTCGCTCATAAAAACAACCAGTGTATTCCTGGCAATTCCCAAGGCGCTGAGCTGACTCAACAAGTTTCCAAGGTTTTGGTCTATATTGTGAATCATCCCAAAGAAATGGGCGAGATCCTTGGCGTCAACCAAACCTTCGTACAAGGCGGCATCTTGTGGTCTTGCGGTATAAGGTGAGTGCGGGGCGTTGCATGCAACATAGGCGAAGAACGGGCCTTTTTTTCGGGTTGAATCGATCCAGCTGGTAGCTCGAGCGAAAAGAACGTCAGTGCAAAAGCCGGACGTTTTCTCAAACCGACCATTGTGTAGCATAACCGGGTCAAAATAGGTGTTTCCTGGAGCGTCCCCGCAGGAGCCCGGATAGGTTTGACCGATTCCGCCGCCGCCGTGAATGAAGACTTCGTCGAAACCTCGTTGATTGGGTTGGTATGCCATTTCATCACCCAGGTGCCATTTGCCGAAAATCCCGGTTGCGTAGCCCGCTGATTTCAGCACTTGGGCCAGAGTGGCGGCTTGGAGGGTGAGTCGCTCCCGTTCCAGGATGGTGTGCGTGACTCCATTCTTGAACTCATGTCGACCCGTGAGCAGAGCACTTCGTGTGGGGGCGCAGGTGGGGCTGACATGGAAGTCTGTAAACCTGATCGACTCGGTGTGAAGCCGATCCAGGTTTGGAGTCTTGAGAACGGGATTGCCATGAATTGAGACATCGCCATAGCCCTGATCATCCGTGAGGATGAAAATGATGTTGGGTCGGCTGCCCTTGAGAGAGGACGCCTGGACCGCGGCAAGCATCGCTATTGATAACAGTATTGCACCTAGCGGTCGCAACATAGGCTGCCGTGTGTTATGCGCGCTGGCGGCAAACTAAGCGGTCTGCTGACGATTCCGCAAGTGTTCGGAAGCGGCGCGGGCATGGTGGATGCGGAACGTCCTGTAGCCGTAGAGTGCAATGCAGACGAAACATAGAAGAGGCAACACGAACGATACACTCACGGCTGGCATTCCGAAGAGTTGGCCGCTCTCGCCGCCCAGATCGATAATTCGGCCCTGCAGGGGAGGCATCAGGGCTCCGCCGACGATTGCGAAGATCAGCCCGGCCGATGCCAGCTTAGCGTCATCGCCCATTCCCTCCAAAGCAATGCCATAAATTGTAGGGAACATGAGAGACATGCACGCCGAGATGCCAATTAGCGAATACAGCCCAGCCATACCGGACAGAAAAATCGCCCCGATGCAGGTCGCTATGGCACCCAAGGCCAGAAACATAAGTAGGTGACCTGGGCTGACATACTTCAGGAGGAAGGTGCATATGAACCGGCTGGAGCAGAAAATGACCATGGCAACGATGTTATAGTTCTGAGCTGTCGAGGCAGACATCCCAAGGTTGGTCATGGCGTAATGAACAATGAATGTCCAGCACATGATTTGTGCTCCCACGTAGAGGGCCTGAGCGAAGACTCCTTCGAGATAGCATTTATTGTGGAAGAGCCGCAGCACAGTAGGGACCAAATCGAGAGACTTGTTCGTGTCGTGGCCGGTATCCGGCATCTTACTGACCACGAACACCAGCATGACCGCCAAGACCACGAAGCCAATCACAACATAGGGCATTTTGACCACATCGAGGTCGTGGCGTTGCATCTGCTCAAAGGAGGCACTTTCAAAACTGGCAAACTTGCCTGCTTTGAAGTCGCCCAGAGCCCGGTCAAGCACCGCATCGTAGGGCAGGTTTGTCAGGCTTTGCCCCTCGGATTGGAGTTCCAGGTTTCTGGCCTCCAGATATGACCGGAGTGCAGGGTCGATCTGGGCAGCCTGGCTTTGAAGCGTGGGGTCACTGAGGCTTTTGAAAAACACTCGCACGTCCGCTCGGAAACCCTCCACCTGCAAATTGGTCAATATAAACAGGCTGGCCACGGCCATTCCGGTGAGCGAACCAATGGGATTGAAGGCTTGGGCGAGGTTGAGCCGACGAGTGGCGGTGGCAGGCGATCCCATGGAAAGAATAAAGGGATTGGCAGTTGTTTCGAGAAACGCCAGTCCGAAGGTCAACACGTAAAGCGCCACCAGGAACAAATTGAAGTCAACCCGTGCTGCCGCTGGAAGTGAAATCAGTGCCCCAAGCGCATAGAGCAATAGGCCGACGATAATCCCTGCTTTGTAGGAAAACCGCCGAATAAACAACGCGGCTGGAATCGCCATCGTGGCATAACCCCCGTAGAAGGCCGTTTGTACGAGGCTGCTTTGGGTATTGCTAATCACGAAGACGTCTTTGAATGCCTTGACCAGTGGGTTGGTAACGTCGTTTGCGAACCCCCACAAGGCAAACAAGGTCGTCACCAAGGCAAATGGATATAGCAAATGTCTTGAAATCAAAACCGGAGGTGCGGTGGTGGGAGTGGATTGTTCTGGGTCAGCAGTGGCTGGGATCTGGCCGTTGGTCATAGCGTTAGTCAAGTCTGTGCATCACTCGGCAGCGATGCAAGACAGTAGTAATGATAGTAGTAATGGCTCGAGGAGGTGGGTGGTATCACTCCCTGGGGTGTGGGCACAAGATTACGATGCCTTCTGGTTGGCCATTCAGACAGAATTTCAGTTGCCCGACCGACGAAGTTCGAGAATGCAGGCGCCGCGCGGCGGAAGCGAGACATTGACTGTGGTCTTCGGACCGAGTCGTCCCATGTCGGTTTCCCGACCGGGGTCCAAGAGCCGCACCCTCGTCCGGCGGGAGACTTTGTACTCCTCGGCGTTTAGCGGTATCTGTAACTCCAATGGTTCGTTGGCAATGCTCGCCAGAGCGATGCCCACCTTGCCATCTGGGGCGCGCCACGCCCCGGCGACGGCCAGGGGTAAGTCCTTTTGGAAAACAGTCAGCCCGCCGTGTTGGCCGGCGTAGATGGACAACCGTGACATATCAACCGTCTTCACTGGCGCGTTTATTATGGGAGGCCTGAGGAAGGTTCCATGGATGAGAAAATTCGTGGCGGACTGTCGCAACGACGCCAGTCGCAGGACATAGTCTACCTCCTCCGGGCGATCATCAAAGTGCGCCGGCAGAAAGTTGGCGATGGTCGGCTGCTGCCCCCACACGAAGGCACGGGCTTGTTCCATCAGGAATTGATGTGAGAACCTTCGATGCAAGATCTGCAAGGGTTCTTTGGGTGCAAATTCAGCGGGCCACAGATCGTCGTACGGGGGCATAGTCAACGAGGAGTAGTTGCCGAAAGTGATAGCATAAGGGTGATACACGGCATGGAAAAACGGAATCGTTTCCCAACCATCTGGCGCTGCATAGCGCTCCCTGCTGACCTGCAAGCTGAGCATCAAATCCAGATCTGGCATCCATGGTTCTCCGCACCCCTCACCGGCGAGGCCCAACCCAGGGCCAGGCTTCAAATTGCTCGAAGGAGTTCGTTCACACCGATGGCGAATGTCATGGGCCATAAGGCGAAACCCGTTTACCCAGTACGTTCCACCGCCGATTGGATGGCCGTGGGTCGCGTCGTAGCACGCCAGGCTCAGGCATGCCTGGTCCATATAGATGCCACCTACACCCAGGTCCATTACCGTTTGTTCGGCCAGCCCGGCGTATTTATTCCGCCAAAACCGCGTTCCCATGCACATCGCGGCGCAGGGTTCCTTGGTAAAGGTGTTGTATATTTCGGGCAGTATTTTGCCGCCCGGCGCCTTTACCGCCCAGCGTTCCGCGCCTTCATCGAGCCAGCTTTGGGTCGTCATTCCCCAGAGGCGCTGATTCATGTAGACCAGGGTGCGAACGTTGCGATCTCTTGCGCGGGTGACTGCATCTCGGAAACGATCAGCGCCTTCACGCGGGGGGAGGTACTCCGGAAATCCGGAGTCATAAGCGCACCCATGCCACCAATGCCAGAAGACGCTGACGGGCAGGTGGAGCCGCTCCTGTAGGACCAAGGCTGGATCGAGCACTCCGTCGGACCTTCCCCGGTTCCAAACCCAAAGGCCGGTATCGGTTATCCAAGCGGGCACCGCACCCCGGTTGAGGCGGCTTTCTCGTGCCCAGACTTGGTTAGTTCCCCAGGACCGGTAACGTTCGGCCGCGGTGATCCAATCACCTTGGAAGGTCCCCAGCAACACAGGGTAGGGGAGTGTCCATTCGTTCGGGGGGGGATCCTGTGCTTCAGGCAGGTGGACCCACTCGCATCCAGTGTTTTGTTGGCTGTCGCCAAAGACCGCCAACGTTTTGCGGAACGCCGCGGTATCCTCGCAGGCGAGGTATAAACCGGTTCCCTCGTGGGCGTACCAGGCAAGGCACTGCAGCGACAACCCCCCAGGGTATGCCCATTCAAGCCGGCGCGGTCGATTCGGATCTGCAAAAATCATCTTCCGCGGATCTGAAGTTTCCTGTCCCATCCAAGCTGGTATGGCCAACATCTCGGCCTTCTGGCGGGCAATCCCTGGGATGTGGGGAAACCGTACTCTGCGCAGTGCCTTGCCTGCCAGTCCGGTAGTCTTCAATTGCCATCTGCTCAGGGCAGAATTTCGATCCAGGCGTACCAAAACCTCAACCTGCAACTCAGGAGCGGTGGAGCCAAAATCCCACCAAATAAACCTCATTTGTGGCTCCCGTCCTGGCATTCTTATGGAATCGAATTTCTTGGCGTCTTGCGGAGAGATTGATTGGGCATTCTCGCCGAACTCCAACCGCCAAAGTCCCGGGCTAACGGCCGGATCGAGCAGATTCATGCCGGTGTGGCGGTCTTCGAGAGATGTAATTTGGCCGTGTACCGGGTCGAAGCGCAGTTGAAGATACGCTGTGGAGATTTGGAGGAAATCTGCGAAAGCAGCGACGGATGGCGAAGTCGCAGTTAGCCAAGTCAGGAGGAGTGGAAGCAGCCTGGAGGTCAAAACATGTTTCATGCGGAAGTAAGCGTGGGGTGAAAACCTCATGCAAGGCAACAAAGGATGTTGTCCTGGGTCTTTTCCTGGTTGACCTTTGCCGAAGGTTGTGAGAATAAACGTTCACTCTCGTTATGGTTTTGTCCGTGGAAACAAGCTACCAAAATGCTCTGAACAAACGCGAAGTGATTCTGCGCGCCGCCCGGCAGTGCTTCGTACAGCATGGTTTTCATGCGACCGGCATGGCCGAAATCTGTTCGGCGGCTGGCATGAGCGCGGGCAACTTGTACCGCTATTTCCAGAACAAGGCCGCAATTGTCCGGGCAATCGCGGATGAGACGCGAGCTCGTATTGTTCCGGTATACGAACGCCTCCAAACTCACCAAAATCCCGTTGAAGCGATTGTGCAAATCATACTGCATAGCCTTCAGGAGTTTTGTCGTGGGACGGACAGCCGTCTGTGGCTCGAAGTGCTGGCCGAGGCCTCGCGCAATGACGAGATGCGAGAGCTGTACATCAGTTTCGACCATGAAATTCGCGAATCTTTGAAGAAGTTGTTGCGACGGGCGGTGAAGGGCGACGGGCGGACGCCGGGCATCGACATCGAAGCGGCTTCGGTATGGCTAATTGCGTTGTTGGATGGGGCCATTGCGCGGGTCTCGATCGATCCCCATGTGGACCTGGAGAAGATCATGGGAACACTGGCTGCGAGCATCCGACGTTGCCTGAAGGTTCAACAGGCGTGAGTGTGGCACTATGTAGGTTTGGCTCACTTTTTTGAGAAGCAATGCATTCTGGCCTTCAACCACCTCCGACAGAACCTGAGCGCCTGGCAACGACCACGCCTGCTTCCGAGGTCACCGTATCCGTGATCGACCAGGCGATTGATGGCGCCATGCGCTGGCTTAGTGCTGAACAGCGACCTGAAGGCTTTTGGGTTGGCATGCTCGAGTCCAACTGCTGTATGGAAGCGCAGTGGATACTGGGAATGCACTTCCTGGGTGTTAAGGACGACCCCAAACTCAAAGGGGTGATCCGGGCGATTTTGCGAGAGCAGCGACCCGATGGGTCCTGGGAAGTATATCACCAGGCACCGATGGGTGATATAAACACTACCGTAGAGTGTTATGCCGCGCTTCGATGTTCGGGGTTCTCGACGGACGATGAGCCTGTCAGAAAAGCCCGTGAGTGGATTCTTACACACGGTGGTCTTAAGAGAATACGCAACTTTACTCGGATCTGGCTGGCTCTGATCGGCGAATGGCCGTGGACTTTCACCCCGGTGGTACCACCTGAGATGATTCGTCTGCCGACGTGGGCCCCCTTCAACATCTATTGGTTTGCCAGTTGGGCTCGGGCCACGATTGTGCCACTGGCCGTGGTATCAGCCAGACGTCCAGTGCGTCCTTTGCCCCCAAAGTCCAGGCTGGACGAATTGTTTCCCGAGGGCCGTGACCAGTTCGACTACAGCATTCCCACAAGGCTTAGTGGGTTTTGGCCGAGCTTTTTCCGGTTGAATGAGAAAGTGCTCCACGCTTACATGAATAGCCCGTGGAAGCCGGGCCGTGAGGAATCGATTAGTCTGTGCCTGGAGTGGATCATACGGCATCAGGATTCAGACGGTGCCTGGGGAGGCATCCAGCCGCCTTGGATTTACAGCCTGATGGCTCTGAAGACAGAAGGCTACAGATTGGACCACCCAGTCGTGCAAAAAGGCTTGGATGCATGGAATCAACACTGGTCTTACGAGCGGGGAGGGGCCATTTACTTACAGGCGAGTGAATCGCCGGTTTGGGACACCCTGCTCACGCTGCAGGCGCTTCTGGATTGCGGTGCTACAGCCGATTCCTATCCGCAGATGCTTCCTGCTTTGGATTGGATCCTGGAAAAGCAGATTCACGATAAAGGTGACTGGGCTATGACGGTTAAGGGCGTGGAGTGTGGTGGGTGGGCGTTTGAGCGCGCCAACACGTTTTATCCTGATTTGGACGACACCGCAGTGGCCTTGGTTGTGCTGGTGCGGATTCGTGCGGTTGTTCCTGAGGATTACCACTCGCGCATCGATGCCGCCATCAAGCGGGCCGAGGCGTGGATGCGGGCGATGCAATCGGCTAACGGCGGGTGGGGTGCATTCGATAAGGATAACAATCGTTGGGTGCTAACCCGCATACCGTTTTGCGATTTCGGTGAGGTGCTCGATCCGCCCAGCGCCGACCTGACGGGGCACAAGCTGGAGGCGTTGGGCTCGATGGGTTACACTCTGAACGACCCGGCGGTAAAACGCGCCGTCGAATACGTATTGTGCGAACAAGAGGCTGAGGGGAGCTGGTTCGGTCGGTGGGGTGTGAACCATCTTTACGGCACGGCTCTGGTTTTACCTGGCTTGCGGTCGGTGGGTTTCGATATGACTGATCCTCGCATTCGCAAGGCTGGGGAATGGTTGGTTTCGAAACAGAGTGCCGACGGCGGTTGGGGTGAATCCTGCGGATCCTACATGGATGACTCCTTGCGCGCGGCTGGCCCGAATACGCCATCCCAGACAGCCTGGGCATTAATTGGCTTGCTGGCGATCGGCGATCCTGCGCTCGATCGGGCCATCGAGCGTGGTGTGGCTTGGTTGTTGAAGCACCAGCGCCAAGGCACCTGGGATGAACCGTATTACGTCGGGTGTGGATTTCCCGGTTACGGTGTTGGGGAGCGCATTGACTTGAACAAGGACGCAGCAAGGCTGGCTCAAGGCCGGGAACTGGCTCGCGGATTCATGATCAATTACAATCTCTACCGCCACTACTTTCCCCTGCAGGCGCTTGGTCGAGCTCGGCAGTATTTTATTCGTTAAGACTGAACCAGCCCGTAATAGCAGTCCAGATCGCGTCGGCAAGCGATCTCTGGAAAAGCAACCAAACGCGAGTCACCCCCAATCATGAAGGTCGAAAAGCGCGTGGCGGGCGATCCTCTGCTGAATCCTTCCCAAGCAGCTCTTAATGCTCCAGAGGCAGGCTAGATGTTTTGTTCTCGGGTTCCAAACAGCGACAAAAGCTAATGCAACAGAGATTCCAATTCATGAGATAAGAAATGATACCTTGGTTTCGGGATAAAAGCTCGGCTGCAGTTGACATCCGAATAAATCGTGATTATTTGTTGGATTAATGTTCAAACGTTTTTGCCGCAGGCATGGATGCTGCCTGCGGGGGTTTCGGCGGCGGGCGTAAGTTGGGGTGACAGTTGCACGATTAAGTGACTAATAATGGACATTAAGAAAACCATTGACGTTTGGTCTTTTTTAGAAACAATGCGCGGCTTCTAATAATATGCGGGTAAGAATCAAACAAATTTTGACGCAGCACAAATCGTCGGTCTCGGCGGCGTGTAGCAGACGTATCTGATCAAAGGACTGGCCGATGTCAGCAATATTTCCCAAGTGGACCAACCGCCTGCCGCTGATGGTTATAATCGGCGGATTGCTGGTTGGAGGAGCGCTGGTCGCCGGCGCTTGGTACTATTTAACACCGAAGTATTCTCGAGTGGGATACAAACCGATTCAGCCGGTGGCATTTTCGCATAACACACATGTCGGGCAGCTTGGCTTGGACTGTCGGTATTGTCACCATGATGTGGAAAAGTCATGGTATTCGAACGTGCCCTCGAGCGCAACGTGTATGAACTGCCACAACCAGGTGCTGAAGGATGATCCGCGCCTGGCGTTGATTCGAAAGAGCGCCGAAACGGGGGAACCGGTCCCATGGGTGCAAGTTCACCGGGTGCCGGACTACGTCTATTTTAACCATTCGGTTCATGTCAACCGCGGCGTTAGCTGCGTTGAATGCCACGGTAGAATCGACCAAATGGAGGAGGTTTACCACGACCAGCCGCTAAGCATGACTTTTTGCCTGGATTGCCATCGGCACCCGGAGACCAAACTGCGTCCCCCCGACAAGATCACGGATCTGGGTTGGCAGCCTGACTCGCCGGAGAAACAGCGCGAGTTTGGTCTTAAAGCTCTCGAAAACTGGAAGGTAGAATCTCTCCAAAATTGCTCTGCCTGTCATCGATGAAAACCATTCCTTCTGTTTCCACCCGGCCAGAGTCTGGGCGCGTTTATTGGCGGAGCCTCGATCAATTGGCGGAGACGCCGGAGTTTAACCAGTGGCTCGAGCGGGAGTTTCCCGAAGGGGCCACGGAGTGGACGGACCCGGTTTCCCGCCGGCATTTTGTCAAGATCATGTCGGCATCTTTCCTGTTGGCTGGCTTGGGCCTGGCCGGCAGCGGTTGCCGACGTCCCGAGCAGAAGATCATGCCTTTCAGCCGGATGCCGGAAGGATACGTGCATGGTGTGGCTCTGCAATATGCCACGGCAATGCCAACCCGTGGAGACGCTATTCCACTCGTCGTTCGCGCACACGAGGGGCGTCCGACAAAAGTCGAGGGCAATAGTATTTTTCCCGGTGGCAACGGTGGCACGGACCGGTTCGCACAGGCATCCATACTGAATCTTTACGATCCAGATCGAGCCACGAGGTTTCTCAAAGAGGGCAACATGACTACGCCAGAGGCGGCGCTCGATTTTCTGTCGAGTCTTTCTCAGCAGGCGCAGGAGAGTCAGGGGCGGGGGATGGCGCTTCTCCTGGAACGGAACAACTCACCGTCCCGGCGGCGGATTTTGGAGGAGTTGTTAAAGCGACTTCCCCAAGCCCGGATTTACGTTTTCGAACCTGCGGGTAATGACATTCAAGAACAGGCCGCCTCACGGGCATTCGGGTGTCAGGTCAAACCCGTCTACCTCTGGGAAAAAGCCAAGGTCATTCTGTCCCTAGACTGTGATTTCTTGGGCACGGAGGATAATGTTCATGTTGGCATTCGCGGCTTTTCCAGAGGTCGAAAACTGGAAGGCCCAGACGACTCGATGAATCGTCTCTATACAGTTGAGAGTCTTATGACTCTGACCGGGGGCAATGCGGATCATCGATTGAGGGTTGCCGCCAGCGTTGTAGCCCAGGTGTCGGCAGGTATTGCGGATCAGGTCTTGACTGGAGACGAGTCTCTGCAGGCTTCGGCACAGGTTGGTTACCCAGCAGGTGTGGATAGGAGCTGGATCGTTGAATGCGCGAAGGATCTGATGGCGCACCGCGGAGAGTGTTTGGTGGTCGCTGGACAGCGACAACCATTGGCGGTTCACTTGCTTGCCTATGCGATGAATGTTGTCTTGGGTAACGTTGGGAGGACTCTGTTGTTTAAAGAGACTCCACATGTTGCTGCGGGCAGCCTTGTTGAGTTGGCTCAGCGCTTAAACGCTGGCGAGATTGAAACGCTAGCAATTCTTGGGTGCAATCCGGTCTACAATGCTCCGGCAGATCTGGACTGGACTACAGCGCAAAAGAAGGCGAAGACAGTGGTTCGTCTTGGATATTACGAGGACGAAACCACCACATTTTGCCATTGGAGCCTCCCGGCGGCGCATTATCTTGAATCCTGGGGTGACGGTTTGGCGGAAGACGGTAGCCTGGTGCCAATTCAACCTCTGATTTCTCCGCTTTTCGGAGGTTTGACCGAACTAGAGGTGTTGGCGCGGATTGCGGGGCTGAGCGTCACCAGACCTTACGACCTCGTTCGCGAGACTTTTCAGACCTATGCCGGGTCAGGGGGATTTGAGGAAACCTGGAAGCGGTTTCTGCATGACGGATTTCTCCCGGGTTCAGCTACCAAATGTGTGGAGACGCGTTTTGATTTTGCCGAGATGAGAGAGGCTTTGAGGGATTATAAACCGTCGGCGCTTTCTAAGGACCAGCTCGAAGTAGTGTTTCATCTGGATTACAGCCTTGACGATGGTCGCTATAACAACAACGGCTGGCTCCAGGAGATGCCGGACCCTATCACCAAGATGACCTGGGACAATGCGGTTCTGATGAGCCGTAAAACCGCGTCGGAGCTTGGCCTTCAGAACACGGATCTTGTGGATATTGAACTCGCTGGCCGGTCGGTTCGCGGGCCAGTGTGGGTGCAGCCTGGCATGGCTGACTATTCGCTTGGCTTGGCCTTGGGATACGGACGTGGGCGCACTGGCAGGGTGGGAACTCGGACGGGGTTCAACGCCTATGTTCTGCGCTCGAGTGTTGGCATGGGCTTCGAGGTAGGTGCTTCGGTTAAGAAAGTGGGCAAGGTCTATCCACTTTCATGCACCCAGGATCATTGGTCGATGGAGGGACGTCCGATTATTCGCGAAGCTAATCACGAACAGTATCGGAAGCAGCCGGACTTCGCTAAGCTCATGAATGCCGAGCCAGCGCCAGTCAACCAGTCGCTGTACCCTAATCCGCTGGATCGCCTCGTCGAACAATCCCATCACCAGTGGGGGATGTCGATCGATTTGAATAGCTGTGTGGGGTGTTCCGCGTGCGTTCTGGCCTGCCAGAGCGAAAACAATGTTCCCATCGTGGGCAAAGACCAGGTCAAGCGCGGCAGGGAAATGCACTGGCTGCGTATCGACCGCTATTATGCCGGTAACGCCGACGAATTGAAGTTCATTGATAGTTACAAGAACGAGGACAGGCAGCAGTTCATGTCCTGGGCGGATGATCCACAAATGTTGGCTCAACCTATGTTGTGCCAGCATTGTGAGGCAGCGCCGTGTGAAAGCGTCTGTCCAGTCAATGCTACCGTGCATGACCACGAAGGCCTTAACGTGATGGTGTATAACCGCTGCGTCGGCACGCGGTATTGCTCTAATAACTGTCCCTACAAGGTTCGACGGTTCAACTATTTCGACTACAACAAGCGCCCCATCAACGCTCTTTACAAGGGCCCGCTTGCTCGGCGTGAGGAGGATGAGTGGGACTTGTTGAAGATGATCAAAAATCCTGAGGTAACAGTGCGTATGCGGGGCGTGATGGAAAAATGCACCTTCTGTGTGCAACGCATTGAGTCGGCTAAGATAACTCAGAAGGTGAATGCCGGTGCTACAGGTGACGTAGTTGTGCCAGATGGTACCTTTACGACTGCTTGCGCTCAGGCGTGTCCGGCTGATGCAATTGCATTCGGAAACCTCAAGGATCCTGACAGTAAGGTCTCCAAGCTGAAGCAACTGGATCGCGATTATAGTGTGCTTGATTTGCTCTTAACCAAGCCTCGGTTGACCTACCTGGCGCGAGTCCGCAACCCGAACCCAGCCATGCCCGATTATCGTAAGGCCCCCTTGAGTTTTGAGCAATTCGAGAGAAAAATGGGAAATACGCACCACAGATCAGGGCACAACGAGCCCCACGTCGCGCCGACTGGTAGCGGTCGTCCTGAGAAGGGAGGAACGCACTAATGGGCACCCATGGCACGTCATTGGCGATTCCTGAACCACCCGCGGAGTTGAATCGCGCTCCGTTGGTTGGAAACAACCGAAGCCTGGGTTGGATTTCCAACCGGGTATGTTCTCTGACAGAAGGGCGAGCACCTATTTGGTGGTGGATTCTCCTTATTCCCAGTCTTGCCTTGCTGGGCATGTTGCTTTTTATGCTTGGCTACCAGATTTCCACTGGTGTGGGGGTCTGGGGAAACATGCATCCAGTGATGTGGGGGTGGGACATCATCAATTTCGTCTGGTGGATCGGAATTGGCCACGCGGGCACCCTGATTTCCGCGATTCTATTTCTGTTGCGACAACGATGGCGCACAGCCGTTAACCGGGCGGCGGAGGCGATGACCATATTTGCCGTGATGTGCGCCGGGATCTATCCAGCGCTGCACGTGGGGCGTGTATGGTACGATTGGTGGCTATTTCCTATTCCCAACTCCAATTCCATTTGGCCACAGTTTCGCTCGCCTCTTATGTGGGACGTGTTTGCGGTATCTACTTATTTCACGGTGTCTGTCTTGTTTTGGTATATGGGTTTGATCCCGGACCTGGCGGTTATGCGGGATCGCGCCAGGACTAAGCTCAAGCAGTTTGCCTACGGCCTCTTCGCCTTGGGGTGGACAGGATCGAACCGACACTGGAGCAATTACGAAAAGGCCTACCTTATCTTGGCTGGCTTGTCGACACCGCTGGTGCTCTCGGTGCATTCCATTGTCTCCCTGGATTTCGCGGTTTCTCAGGTACCCGGTTGGCACACAACAATCTTTCCACCATATTTCGTTGCCGGTGCAATCTTTTCTGGTTTTGGCATGGTGCTGACTTTACTGATTCCTCTGCGGTCCATTTTCAAGCTGGAGGATATTATCACGAAGCGGCACATCGATGTGATGTGCAAAGTGACTCTAGCGACTGGGTCGATAGTAGGCTACGCGTATGGAATGGAATTCTTCATTGCCTGGTATAGCGGCAGTCCCTATGAGAGATACGCGTTCATTAATCGTGCACTTGGCCCCTACTGGTGGGGGTATTGGACGATGATCGTATGCAATGTCGTGGTTCCGCAACTCTTCTGGATCAAGGCGTTCCGGCACAACTTGGTGGTGGTGTTCATTATATCGATTTTGGTCAACATTGGTATGTGGTTTGAGCGGTTTGTCATCATCGTAATCTCACTGCATCGTGATTTTCTTCCCTCAAACTGGGGCTACTACTCACCAAGTTGGGTTGACATCTGCACTTACCTTGGGACGTTCGGCCTGTTCTTTACGCTGTTCTTGCTGTTTATTCGGTACCTTCCAATGATCGCGATTTCAGAAGTGAAAGGCGTTACACCACAAGCTGACCCGCACCACCCATTAGGTGGGGCTAAAGTGAAGGATATGGCTTTGCATGAATAAGCTTAATGCATACGGCATTGTGGCTGAGTTTCGGACTTCCGCGGACATTTTGCACGCCGCTGAACGTGTACGTGACGCCGGCTTTCGGAAATGGGACGTGTTTACTCCTTTTCCCGTTCATGGCATGGACCGGGCCATGGGATTACGCAACTCCAAGGTTGGGTGGTTCGCTTTTCTAGGTGGCGTTGTGGGGTACACAACCGGGATGCTGATGATTTGGTTCATGAACGCCTTTGACTATCCTCTGGTCGTTGGTGGGAAACCTATGTTCAGTCCGTTTTTTGCGTTTCCTCCGTCGTACGAATTGACGATTCTTTTTGGAGCTTTTGGGTCGCTATTTGGCATGCTGTTTTTGAACCGGCTGCCCCGCTTGCACCATCCGCTGCTTAAGAACCGACGATTTGCCTTGGTGACTCACGACCGTTTCTTTTTGGTCATTGAATCTGCGGACCCTAAGTACTCGGAGACGGAGACCCGCATACTGCTGGAGCAGGTGGGCAGCCGGCACATCGAGGTGGTGGAGGAATAATGAGGTACTTTCTGGCAATCTTCGCGATGGTCGTTGTGGCTGTGGTCGCCGTTCTCGGTTTCCGCGGAACCCACTTTCGCAAACCCCCGCTGTACATCATCCCGGACATGGAATTTCAACCCAAGCTTCGGCCGCAGACTGCTAATAGCTTTTTCTCAAACGGGCGTAGTTCGCAGCTTCCCGTGCCAGGGAGCATCGCCCGCAGCACTACGCTACAGAGCATTCACGGGCCGGTGCTTGCATTCGAGAACGTCCCCGTCAATACCGGTCTCATTTCCGGCACCACAAACTACGTGGAACACAATCAACTACGGGTCACCGCCGAGTTGCTGAAGCGAGGTCAGCAAAGATTTAACATTAGCTGCGCACCGTGCCATGGCGCTTTGGCAGACGGGAACGGGATAACCCGAAAAATTGGCGCGATGGCGGTCGTTGCCAACCTGCATGATAAACGCATCGTTGAGATGACCGATGGTGAGTTGTTCTTCATTGTCACTCACGGACGTAACTTGATGGGGGCCTACGGTCCTACCGTTGCAGTTCCAGATCGTTGGGCTATCATTGCCTACCTGCGTGCACTGCAATTGGCTCGGCTCGGGGTCGAGGAGGATCTGCCGGAACCCATGCGTGCCACTTTGGCTCAATAGCTATGAACAAGAACGTCGATAAAACAGGCCTGGATTTATCCCGTTGGCGCCAGGTGCCAACGATGCTAATAGTTTTTGGCTTGGCGTCCGTAGGACTGGGTTTCCTGGTACAGCCACCTGAACCAATTCGGCAGTTTGCGTTCTCGTGGCTGTTGTCCTTTATGTTCTTTCTAGGTTTGTGCGCCGGGGCGTTGTTTCTGGTGATGGCGCATCACCTGTTCGATGCCGGCTGGTCCGTGCCGATGCGCCGATTTCTGGAACATATTGCTGCATTGTTTTTCCCGTGGGTTTTCGTGTTGTTCATCCCGATTGCCCTCATGGCCAAGCCTGTGATTTATCCATGGATGACCATGACCAGTCCGGACCATGCGTTGCATGCCAAGCACCCGCTCTTCACTATACCGGGGTTCTATATTGTATCCGTGGCTTGTCTCCTGACGTGGTGGTGGCTTTCGAATCGATTGCGTTATTGGTCGGTCAGACAGGACGAGACTGGAACGGCTGAGCCGACATACAAAATGCGGTTTTACTCCTGCCTGGGGATATTTCTATTTGCAGTCACGCTTACGTTGGCGGTGATTATGTGGATGAAGGCGTTGCAGCATCAGTGGTTTTCCACAATGTATGGAGTTTATTATTTTGCGGGGAGTGTCTGGATAACCCTTGGTACCACTTATGTCATCACGCTGGTATTGCAGAGAAGGGGATTGATCAGTGAGGTCTTGCACAACCACCAGTTTTATTTTCTGGGATCTTTACTCTTCGCCTTCACCGTTTTCTACGCCTACATTGCGTTTTCTCAATATTTCATTATTTGGAACGCGAATGTTCCAGAAGAAACCTTTTGGTATGTGCTCCGCGAAAAAGGAACTTGGTGGTGGGTAAGCATGGTCATTATCTTCGGCCACTTTTTTCTGCCATTCCTGGCTCTGTTGAGGATTGACGTGAAAAGCATCTTTCCGTTGATGGTTCCTTTATGCGCCTGGACCTGGCTGATGCATTTTCTGGATTTGTCATTCAACATTATGCCGGTGCTCCACCCGAGCGGATTTGTGCTTCATTGGATGGACATCGGATGCTGGGCCTTTATGGCGGGACTGCTCGCTAAAGCCTTTCTCAGGAATTTCGCGAGCACGGCCCCTTACCCGATCAAGGATCCTCGACTCGTCGAAGCGATGGGATTGGCACATCCGGTTCCGACCCAGATTTCCGGGGGGGAGCTTGATGAGACTGACGAAATACCAGCCGTGCACCCCCAAATACACGGAGGCAGATTATGAGCGAGGAGATTTCGCGACGAAAATCAACTGCTGCCTACGCGGTGGCCATAGTGGGCACATTTCTGATCGTGGCAGCGCTGGTAGGTGCTATGCGCCGTTACACCCAACCACCACCACTGGATGAGAAGCGGATCACCGAGCGATCCAAGGCCTTGGCGGAATTGCGTGCCGCTGAGACCCAGGCTTTGACTACTCCTGGCTGGGTGGACAAAAGCAAGGGCATCGTGCGTTTGCCGGTGGACTTGGCCATGGAAATGGTGCATCGGCAATGGCAAAGCCCGGCGATGGCGCGTTCGAATCTTCTCACGCGACTTGAGAAAGCAACGGCGGTGCCACCGAAAGCACCGGAGCAACCCAGTGAATTTGAATAATACTCGCAAGTATTGCAATGGCATCCTATCTCTTAACCGCGGGCTGCAGTCGTATTGAGCCAATCTATCGATGAGCTCGAAATCGGCTTTCCAAACTGCGACAGGCGATTCGCTTCCTGCGGATATCTCCTGCCGGTGGCCGCTATTTGTACTCCTTTCTGGAGCGGTCTTCTGGCTCCTCGCCGGGTCCATTCTGACTCTGATCGGCACAATCAAGTTTCATGCTCCGGACTTTCTTGCCGAACCGGCGTGGCTAACCTATGGCAGGGTGCGTCCGGCTGGTTTGAACGCAATGATTTACGGTTTCTGTCTACCCTCCGCCCTGGGGCTCACGTTGTGGCTACTGGCTCGTCTGGGTCGCACTACTCTCGCTGGGGCCATTCCTGTTGTTTTCGGGGGATTACTCTGGCACTTGGGTGTGGGGGCAGGTGTCGTTGGGGTATTGTCGGGTGACGCCACGGGTTTCGAGCATCTCGAGTTTCCCTCTTACGCTGTCGCTATGATCGCTGCCTCGTACCTCGTGTTGGGTGTTGCAGGGGTCTTGACCTTTCGTCAGCGTGCCGAACGCGGCTTGTTTGTCACCCAGTGGTTTCTGTTGGCGGCGATTTTCTGGTTTCCTTGGATATACTCTACCGCGACCATTTTGACTTCTGTTTACCCTGTGCGAGGCATGGCGCAAGCCGTTGTTGGGTGGTGGTTTTCGGCAAACTTGATTCTTGTTTGGTTCGGTTTGGTTGGACTCGGTATTGTTTTCTACCTGCTGCCTCGCCTGCTCGATCGGGAACTGGAAAGTCATTACCTGGCGATGTTCGTGTTCTGGATGCTGATCTTATTTGGCACCTGGACCGGGATCCCCAAGACTGCCCCAGTTCCAGCATGGATACCGATGATGAGCAAGGTTACCACCGTGCTCGCCGGTTTGGCGCTTCTGGGGGCAGCACTGATTCTGCACCGCACCTTGGGAGCAGATTACCGGTTGCTAAGCACAGATCCCTCTCTGATGTTTGCTGGTTTTGCGGTTGCCTCCTTTGTTATCGCCGGGTTTATGGGGATAGCTGAGGTGCTGTCAGGCGCCAGCAGCATGCTCCACCTCAGCTGGTATGCGACGGCGCGCTCCTGGCTTCAACTCTATGGTTTTTTTGCAATGGCGCTGTTCGCCGGCATTTATTACGTCTGGCCTCAGTTAACTGGTAGGCCATTTCCTTTGCCCAGGCTGGTGCGACTGCACTTCTGGCTGGCGGCTTCCGGAGTAATGCTCGCCGTCATTCCTCTGGCCGTTGGCGGGATAGTGCAGGACGGCAATCATGCAAACCCTGAGATGGCGTTTGTCGATGTCGCGAAAGGCACCTTGACTTTTTTGCGGATTAGTAGCATAGGGGATGTTTTGACCCTCGCCGGGCACTTTCTGTTGGCCCTTAATGTGCTGCTGGCGATTGGCGCATTTTGCTGGGATCGGGTGCGCATTGCGCTCCGGACGGCCACTATCGAACTTCAAGAACAGGGGGTGAATTCATGAATTACGGCCCCCTGGTTTTTCTGGCGGCCTTTGCTGCGCTGGCGGCTTCGTGGTTCGGCTTTGTGCTCACTCCACACTTGCAGATTGGCCATCTGCAACAGACCAACACCGTTCCCTCCGGAGTATCCTATCCCGTCGCCCGCTCGGGTTTGGCGCAGCAAGGCTTGCAGGTGTACCGGGCGAACGGGTGTGCCTACTGCCATAGTCAGCAGGTTGCCCAAACCGGGACTCTTTTTGACCTTGTCCTGACCAACCCCGGCACAAATCAAGCCTCCACTGTGGCCGCGATTCAGAGCATCAATCCGCGGTTGTCGCAGCCTGAGGTTCTTGAGATAATTGGCAAGGTTCCCGTGCATCTGCTCACGATGGTTTCGAAAAGCACCGCGGAGGCTGCCGCCAAGACTGTTAATGCGACTGGCGCCAACGCGGTTCCTTGGATTGTCCCCATCGGGCCGGATATTCAACGTGGATGGGGTAGTCGTCGGACGGTTGCGGAAGATTTTCTGTTTGATTATCCTGTGCTTCCCGGTAGTCAAAGGATCGGGCCGGATCTCTCGAATGTGGGAGTTCGCCAGCCTGATCCGGGTTGGCACCTGCGCCACCTGTACGCCCCGGCATCAGTAGTTCCGGGTTCCACGATGCCCCCGTATCCTTTTCTTTTCGAGAAAAAGAAGGTTGGCCGGGTTCCGTCCCCCAGCGCTCTGCCGTTGTCCGGCATTGCCACTGTGGAGGATGGGTATGAAGTCATTCCCAAACCCGAGGCCTTGGCTTTGGCTGAGTACCTCGTAAGTCTCCAAGCCTATGCGCCGTTATTCAATGCGCCTCTCAGCGTCGCCCTGGGCAAGCCTACGAGTCCCACTGAAACCAACAGTATTTCGATTTCCGGCGGAGACAAGGCACCATCAGACATCTCGATGCCATGAGTTCAGGAATGAGAGCCACTGGAACCCGGGACACAGTTGTTGCTGAGCCAAAGGCCAGCCGAGCGCCGGTGCCTGTCTGGCTGTTCTTTCTGCTGTTCGTTCTACTGTTCTGGGCGATGTACGAGTTTGACCGGCGGGGTGGATGGTTCCACAGTCAGGTCTACACACCTTATCGATCCTTGGCTGAGTTGCAGAGATACCAACCCGCCACGGGAGGAATAAGCCTGGAACGAGGTAAGGTAGTATACGAGACAGTTTGTGCGCTGTGTCACAATACAGATGGCAGTGGGAAACCTAACCAGGCGCCGCCGCTTTCTGGTGCTGACTGGGTTGTGGGTTCACCTGATCGATTGATTCGGATTCCATTGGCGGGCTTGACTGGTCCTATCGAAGTTAAGGGCCAAACCTGGAACCTGGCGATGCCTGCCATGGGGGCGGCTTTGTCGGATGACGATCTTGCAGCCGTTTTGACTTATATGAGATCGGCTTGGGGTAATCAGGCAGAGGCCATCACCCCAGACCAAGTGGCTGCGGTGCGTGCAGCATTGGCCGGACGGATGCAACCCTATACGGCGGCAGAACTGCAAGCCATTCCCTGAGTGCTTCGTTGGCACCAATCGTGCTCGTTGTTCGTTGGATCCAGAAGATAATCTGACCCCAAAAAACCGATTTATAGGTAGGGGCGGTGACCGGATCTGAGTTGGTAAAACGAACTTAAATTATGAAGCAAACACGACGCCGGACTGCAGGGTTCACGATGATCGAGATCATGATTGTGGTCGCCCTTATTGGGTTGTTGGCGACCATCGCGATTCCGAACTGGGTGCATGCCAGGACTCATTCCCAAACTCAGGTCTGCATCAACAACTTGCGTCAAATAGACGGTGCCAAGCAACAATGGGCGATCGAAACGAAACAGAGCCCTTCGGCCACGCCTTCCTTCGCGGACATCGCGGTCTATTTGAAACAGTCAGCAACCTGTCCCGCCGGCTCTGTTACAGCAACATTCGATGACACTTACACCATGGGCACTATCGCGGTGAAGCCCACCTGTAAGATTGATCCCAAGCATGTTATGCCTGCGGAGGACGCTTCTTCCTCTGTTTCAAATTGAGACAAGGACTTGTCCTGATACTGGGCACTGCCGATCAAAGGTCTCTGGTTACGATTGCCGCGCGGCGGCATTGTCCGGTTGAGTCAGCATTTCGACGCACGTTTCTGAATTCGCTCGATGGCCCAGCGAGCATGTTCGCTAATGAGCGGTTCAGCATCATCAGCGGCCTTGAGCAAAGCCGGGAGCGCTTGCCTGCTGCCGATATTTCCTAGCGCAACACAAACATTTCGCAGGAGACCCCTTCGCTTGGATCGAATCAATGGGGTTTCGGCAAAACACCGCTTAAACTCAGCATCATCGAGTTCCAGTAGCTTCAACAGGTTGGGGCGATCCAAATCCGGACTTACTGAATCGCGCATCAAACGTCCCTGCCGGGAAAACCGATTCCAGGGACAGGCTGCGAGACAATCATCACAACCGAAAATGCGTTCGCCGATCAATGGCCGCAGTTCAGCAGGAATCGACCCCTTGAGCTCAATGGTTAGATAGGAAATACAACGCCGTGCGTCTAGCTGAAAGGGGGCACGGATGGCCTCTGTAGGGCAGGCGGAGAGGCATCGGGTGCAAGAACCACATCGGTTTTTGTCTGCTTTGTCAGGTTCTAATTCGACAGTGGTGAGGATGGACGCGAGGAAAACCCAATTCCCTAGACTTTTGCTGATTAGATTCGTGTGCTTGCCCACAAAACCCAAACCCGATCGAGCTGCCAAGTCGCGCTCCAAGATAGGGCCGGTGTCCGTGTACCATCGCGAGCGACAGCCTGGTCCAGTAGTTTCTGCGAGGAAGTCGGCCAAGGCTTTCAGTCTTTCCGCCAACACCCCGTGGTAGTCGAGATGCCTGGCATAGCGGGCTACCACTCCGTGGGGCGTGATCCCATTGCTTTGCTGGAGCGACACCTCGTCTGGACCCCTTCCCTCCGGCGAAGCATAACTTGCGGCCAAGAGAATCAGGGTCTTGGCGCCCGACAAAACGAGTTGGGGATTGGCCCTTTTGTCTGCGTTTCGTTCCAGGTACTGCATATGGCCGTGCCAGCCGCGAGCTATCCAATCAGTGAACTGCGGCACCGATTCCGGAGCGTCCGCGGTCGTAAAACGGCAATCATCGAACCCGAGATCGAGGGCTTGCTGGCGTATGCGCTCTTTCATGCCTGTGCTGCGTAAGCCAGTTGGAATTGATGAACTACTTGGGCTGCCACTTCCTTGACCGATCTCCACTCGGTATTGATCAGCACATCAGCCTGTCGATAACAGGGTTCACGAACGGACAACAGTTCGCGAATCCGTTCGAGTGGCTCTGGTTCGTTCAGGAGCGGGCGATGGGAGTGGCCTTGAACGCGATCCAAAATGATCTCTGGCGAGGCCCATAGACAAACCACCAGTGCATGGCGTTTGAGGCTTTCCAGGTTTTCCGGGTTGACCGGTAGACCTCCCCCTGTGGCGATAAGCGTTTTCTCCTTGGTCGCCAGCTCCCTGACAATCTCCTTCTCCCATTCCCGGAAAGCGGGTTCGCCATCTTCCTTGAAAATGGAGGCAATTGGTTTGCCTGCTCGCATTTCGATTTCGTGATCCGTGTCCAGGAAGGAAAAGTCGAGCAGATGGGCTGCCAGACGGCCCACTGAAGACTTGCCTGTCCCCATGAACCCGATCAACGCCAGGTTTCTTATGGGCCGCGTGCCGGTCACGCAGAAGAGATACGGTAATTCAATGATGTCTGCACGCCAAAACGTTCCCGTGAGCGTCAGGGCGGTTTTCGTGCTTAATCATTGAGGAGAACGCGACCGAAGGGCGGAAGAGAGGATGGACCTGTAACCATAACTGGCGACATGCAGGGGACAAGCGATCCTGTATAGTAGTGGTGTGTTAACGATGCAAAAACGCAGTATGTCAGACCGTGTGTGGCTGATAGGCGTATGTCTGCGGCGCCGCATCGGATGAGGATTTAGTGCAGTTTTCATGTAGAATGTGCTGAAAAACCGGGTTAAGAGCCCGGTTTTTTGGCGTACATTTATAAAGCTGTGAACTTACTCGGGATCGAGATTGGTGGCACAAAGCTCCAAGTTGTTCTGGGAGACGAAACTGGGACCATTCGTGCCCGTCGGAGGGCCCAGGTGGACAAGGGCAGGGGGGCTCAGGGGATTCTGGAGCAACTGGGAAGCCTTCTGCCTGAACTTGCTGGAGAATCAGACATTCAGGGCATCGGCGTCGGTTTTGGTGGGCCCGTAGATTGGAAGATTGGCAAGGTATGTGTCTCTCACCAGATTGAGGGTTGGTCTGGATTTGCCTTCGCTTCCTGGCTCATGAGGGCGCTTCCTGCTCCCGTGTTCATGGAAAACGACGCCAACACTGCAGCTTATGGAGAAGCTCATCGGGGTGCTGGATATGGTCTCGATACAGTCTTTTATGCGACCCTCGGAAGTGGGGTGGGAGGAGGATTGGTTGCCGGAGGGCGGATTTACCATGGGACACTGCCAGGGGAAATGGAGTTTGGACACGTGAGGCTAAGCCGTGAGGGGGAAACCATCGAGTCACGATGCTCTGGTTGGGCGGTGGATGCCCGAATTCGCTCCTTGGCAAAGGCTCAGCCCGGCAGCATTTTAGCCCGATTATGCTCTGGCAGAGAAGGAGGGGAAGCAAGGCATTTAGCTGCAGCATTGGACAAAAAGGATCCAGTTGCAATTCAGCTGCTTGAGGAGTTGGCTGGTGACTTGGCATTTGGTTTATCGCACGTAGTGCACTTGTGTCATCCTCAGATCATTGTCATTGGAGGTGGGTTGGCTGGCGTCGGTGAACCGCTCAGGGGCGCTGTGGAACAGGCGCTCACAGCCTGGGTGATGGAGGCTTTTCGGCCTGGACCCTCGATAGCCCTTTCTAGGCTAGGCGAGGATGTCGTCCCAGTCGGTGCTCTCCTGTTGGCGGCTGCAGGCTTGAAGAGGCGATGATCCGGTCGAGATACTGCCGTGTTTGTCGCTTATCTTTTTCGCATCGTCTCGCAATTTGGCATGGGTTTGTAATGGCGCTGTGCTTCCGCCTGATCCCTTGAAGGCTTTGACTTTGACAGGCTGACGCCAAAAAGAAGCTGACAGCCGACTTGAGAAACAACATCCTCTCAGTCGATGAATCAGTGGATTTCGCACTACTTGACGGCGCATAAAGCTGCCCTCGATTCGATACCAACCGAGGATGTAGCTCGTTTGATTGAGACTCTTAGGGACAAGTTGAAGGAGGATCGGCAGATTTTTGTCATGGGCAATGGTGGCAGTGCCGCCAACGCTTCGCACTTTGCTACCGATTTAGGCAAGAGCGCCTCGGACAAGGTGGGTAAGCGATTTCGGGTCATGTCACTTAATGACAATGTGAGTTGGTTGACCGCGTTGGGAAATGACTACGCCTATGATGAGGTGTTCGTGGGCCAGCTACAGAACTATGGCCGGGCAGGGGACCTGCTCCTGGGCATTAGTGTAAGCGGTAATTCATCGAACTGTGTCAGAGCGTTCGAATGGGCCAAGGCGAATGGCTTGCAGACCGTGGCTTTGGTTGGCGCCAAAGGAGGTCGCATGGTTGAGTTGGCAGATCAGGCGATCCGAATTCAAGACACGCATTACGGACGCGTGGAAGACGCCCAGATGGGTATTTGTCACATGTTGTGTTACGCATTCGTGGAGAATCCGCGCTGGGGCGCATGAAATCCGTTTCCGCCTTTACCGGCTTGGTCGAGTTTGGTCCCCGGTTTCGTTCGAACCCAGCCATCAGCCATGTTCTGTTTGATTTTGACGGGACTCTGTCCCTGATCAGGGAAGGTTGGGTGCAAGTCATGGTGCCGATGTTTGTCGAAATGTTGCCGCCCTTGCCTGGTGAGACGGAGGAGGAGCGGCGAAGGATCTGTCAAGAGGACATCCTCGGTCTTAACGGAAAGCAGACCATCTACCAAATGATGCGATTGGCCTCCCGCATTTCCGAGCGAGGAGGCAGGGCGCAAGAACCCCTCTATTACAAACACGAATACCTGCGCCGGTTGGAGGATCGCGTCGTCCCGAGAGTCGCCGCGTTGCGCGCGGGGAAAGCCTTTCCTGATGACTATTTAGTTTACGGTTCCCGGCAATTGCTCGACACCTTGAGCTACCGCGGCTTCGTGCTCTACTTGGCCAGCGGAACCGACGAGAGGTATGTCAAGGAAGAGGCTCAATTGCTGGGATTGAGCCATTACTTCGGTAATCACATTTACGGGGCTTTAGACGACTACAAGAAGTTTTCCAAGAAAATGGTAATTGAGCGCATTCTAAAGGAAAACGCTATTCCCGGGGGGCGTCTGCTTTCCTTCGGAGATGGTTATGTAGAGATTCAGAACACTAAGGAAGCGGGCGGCACCGCGGTAGCGGTGGCTAGTAATGAGGCACACAATGGGAGTGGGCTTTTTGACGAGTGGAAGCGCAATCGGTTGCTAGGCGTCGGGGCGGATGTCGTGGTTCCGGATTATCGAGATGCCGAGGCATTGATCAACCTGATCTTGGAAAGTTGAGGTCTCGCAATGACGCCCGATCGGTTTGAATCCATAGCGCGGAACTATCAAAAGTTGCGTTTTGGCATTGTCGGGGATTTCTGCCTGGATCGATACTTGGAGATTGATGCGGCTCGCGCCGAGGTTTCGATCGAGACAGGGTTGCCGGTCCATAACGTTGTGCGGGTTCGTCCACAGCCCGGAGGCGCAGGGACGGTGCTCAATAATCTTGCCGCGCTTGGAATAAGGACGATCTACCCACTTGGTTTCGCGGGCGAAGATGGCGAAGGGTATGAACTGCGCCGGGCTCTTGGAGCAATTCGCGGGGTCTGCCTGGATTACTTCGCTCAGACACCACTGCGTCAGACTTTCACCTACTGCAAGCCGCTGCTGTTTGAAGCCGGTCATCTTCCGCGGGAGCTTAGCCGCTTAGACCAGAAAAACTGGTCCCCAACACCACCGTCCGTCACACAGCCGTTGAATGTTTCGTTGCGCGAGGTTTGGCCTCGGGTTGATGCCCTAATCTTGCTTAGCCAAGTGGATGTTCCTGGCACCGGTGTGATCACCGAGGCGCTACTCCAGGCGGTGAGGATTTTGGCGAAAGGTGACCCCGACAAACTCGTGGTTGCCGATAGCCGCCACGGTTTGAGCGGATTTCCGACTGTGACGTTTAAAATGAACGTCTCAGAATTCTCGGCACTGGCCGGGGTCCCGGCAACCGCGGACCTCGCTGAGTTGGGCAATGCCGCAACTGCAATGGCCAATGGCCTAGGGCGCCCGGTGGTGGTTACCCTGGCTGAGCGGGGTATTCTTGGCGCGGAGCCGGGAGCGGCGTATGAGCATGTCGCGTCGTTGCCACTGCGAGGGGAAATCGATATCGTTGGTGCGGGAGACGCTGTGACTGCTAACTTTGGCGCGGCCAGCGCTGCTGGAGCCAGCATGCTAGAAGCTCTGGAGATCGCTAACGCTGCTGGTTCGATCGTTATTCACCAATTAGGGACCACAGGGGTTGCCTCCGTTGAACAGCTGCGTGATCTATTGCTTCGTTAGGGGAGGCGGAGGCTGGATTGAACTCAAACGCAGCGTAAACGTTGCTCCCTGGTTTGGCTCAGAGGACACAGACACAACGCCACCATGGGCCTCAACCACAGCTTTGACCAGGCTGAGACCGAGACCCAATCCTCGTTGCGACCGGCTCTTATCACCGCGATAGAGTCGCGCCCAAATCCTGTCCTGTTCCTCAAGGGGGATGCCAATGCCACTATCTCGAAAGGTCACAGCCACATGGCGGTTGGTTTGGCGGCTTGAAATGGTCACAATGCCCCCTTCCGGGGTGTATTTCAGAGCGTTGTCCAAGAGGTTTGCGAACACTTGGCGCAGGCGGGTGGGGTCGACCCAGGCGTCACAGTTTTCGTTCAAATCGAGACTGACCTGGATGCGTTTGTCCTCGGCCACATACTGGTAAAGATCCGCTACCTCGCGAGCCAGTTGCGACACGTTTACTCGTTCTCGCTGCAATTTCATCATCCCTGATTCCGCTTCGGTGATATCCATCAGAGTGTTCAGCATGCTCAGCACGCGTTCGGATTCTTCGACACAGTCAGCCAGCGCGTCACGAATGGAATGGGTATCGGCTTCTGGCTGTAAGGCGATTTCCGCGGTCCCGCGCAAGCGGGTCAGCGGGGTACGGAGGTCATGCGCCACGTTATCCAGCGCCTCGCGCATCGCGTGGATCAGTCCTTGGTTTTTGTCGAGCAAGGTGTTGAACAAGCGTGCCAGTTCGTCGAACTCATCGTCGGAATCCCGCAATTGCACCCGTGTATCAAGTTGGCCTGTACGCAGGATGGTTCGCGCCGCATCGACAATCTGCCTCACTGGTTGGGTGGCGCGGTGAGCGAAGAGCATTCCCGAAACAAAGCCAAGGGTCAACAGAATGACTCCTACGGTCCAAAACCGACGACGGATCGGATCGAGAATCAACGCCCGGCTGTCGGTCGTGCGTCCGACCTGCAGAAGCGACCCATCGCCCAGCACTGCCGAGAGTAAGGCGAAATCACGTTCGCCGGTCTGCGGAACGCGGATTACCCCCACGTGCTGGCGGTAGCCCTCCCAGCCCGTAGGGGCGTCGCGAAACGTTACCCAGTCCTCCGGAGCGCTCAGAAAACTGACTGTGTTAAAAGCACTGATGAGGCGGATGAAAGTCGTGCTTTTCACCGCTTGCGGCTGGTTTCGAACCCAGTTCCCCAATCCAGATATGCCTCCTCCCTGGTAGATACCTGCCAGTTCCTTCACGCGGGCCTCAAGCACCTCGTGGTCTTTGCTGCTGACGGCGCTAGCGAACAAATAGTAGGCGACCAACAACAATCCACAGGTGCTGGTCGTAAAGATCAGCGTGTACCAAAGGCTTAACCGTAGGGCGATACTGCGGTGAAAGCCGCTAGGAAGCACGGAGAACATAACCTACTCCCCGCAGTGTGTGAATCATGGTCTTTTCCTGGTCCAGTTTGCTGCGCAAACGGTGTATCAGCACATCAACTACATTCGTTTGAGGATCGAAACTGTAATCGAAAATGTGCTCCAGGATCATGGTTTTGGTCACGGGCCGATTTGCGTGACGCATTAGATACTCCAACAAAGCAAACTCGCGGGGCTGCAGTTCGATCGATCGTCCACTTCTTCGCACCTCGCGGGTAATCAGATCAAGCGTCAGATCAGCCACTGCCAACCGCGTTGGTTCAGGGGCGCGGGTTGAACGGCGGATCAGTGCCTGGATTCGGGCCAGCAGTTCCGAAAAGGCGAATGGCTTGGTGAGGTAGTCGTCTCCGCCGGCCTGCAATCCTCTAACACGGTCGTCAACCGAAGCCCTGGCGCTCAGGATCAACACCGGCAAAGTCACGCCGCGTCCACGCAGCTGCATGATTAAGCTCAAGCCGTCCAGTTTTGGCAGCATGACATCTACCACGGCGGCGTCATAGGCAATTGATTGTGCCCGGGCCAGGGCGCCATCTCCCTCTAGGGAATGGTCTACAGCGTACCCGCTTTGTTTCAAACCGTTTATCACGAAGGAAGCAATCTTCTGATCGTCTTCCACCACGAGGATCCGCATGGGAAGTAACATAAAGGAACTGGTTGAGCCTGCATAGGGTAATTGGCCGTTCATAAAATAGCCCTCCCGGCTGAATGTGTGCCGGGAAGGCGTGGCGCGATTGGTTGCAGACGAACACTTCAATCAGCCAGGTTCCGATTCGTCAACCACAACATATCGGCTGCCGCCCGGGCGCCAAACCCGCAGGAGAATCTGTTTGCTGTCGGCATTCGCGGTAATCTCAAGCAGGTCGTCGGCGTTGCGGATCGGCGTGCGGTTCACCTCTTGAACTATGTCTCCGGGCCGCAAGCCTGCTTCGGCCGCTGCCGAATCGGGCCGGACATTGGTCACTAAAGCTCCACTCAATTCTGCAGGCAGACGGTACTGGCGCCTTGCCTGGTTATTGAGATTGGCCACTCCAACGCCACTGAGCGTGCTGGTATCCTCAAGCGGTGGTGAGGTGTTATTTGATGAGTATTCGTAGCCTGGCAGTTCTTTCACGGTAACCGTCAGCAACCGGATTGTGCCATCTCGAACAACCTTGAGAGGGACTTCCGCACCTGGCCGTGTGCCTGCAACTTCCAGCCTGAGTCGACGGCTATCTTTGACTGGTTTACCGTCATACTCCACGACGACATCGCCGCTTTTTAGCCCCGCCCGTTCAGCCGGGCTACGACGGGTTACGTCGCCGACGAGCGCCCCTCTGCGATCCTCGAGCTTAAACTCTTTGGCCAGCGCGGGGGAGACGTCCTGAATCATAATGCCAAGGTAGCCACGGGTCACTTTGCCATCCTCGACAAGACGTTCCATCACATACTTCGCTAAGTTGGCAGGTATGGCGAATCCGATCCCTTGGTTTCCACCAGTCCGGCTGAGTATTGCGGTGTTGATGCCGATCAGTCGTCCTTCGGTATCCACGAGCGCGCCGCCCGAGTTGCCTGGGTTGATGGCCGCATCGGTCTGGATGAAATCCTCATAATCGATGCCAGTCGTTCCTGAGCGTCCGGTGGCGCTTACGATTCCTGTGGTGACTGTTTGGCCAATGCCGAAGGGATTACCGATGGCAAGGACTAGGTCACCCACTTCAACATTATCGCTGTCCGCCATAGGCACAGCTGGCAGGTCTTTGGAATCGATCTTCAAAACGGCAATATCCGTCTTGGGATCTCCACCGATTACCTTTGCGGTGAATTCGTGACCGTCAGCAAGGGCTACTTTCACTTCCTCGGCTCCGTCCACCACATGGTTATTTGTCAGAAGATAACCGTCCTTGGTTACAATGACACCTGAGCCAACTCCATGCTGCCGGGGTACTGGGAGGACGGGCGTCTGGCTGGGGTTACGCAACTGATTCCCGAAAAAGCGGCGCATGAGGTCTTCCATGCCTTCGGGGGCACTGCGAAAGGAGGCGGGGTGAGCTCGGGTGGTTGTATAGACTTTTACAACCCCTGGAGCGACCTTTTTCACCACCGGGGCGAAGCTGTTTTGCCCGTTTTCGCGCACCAGTGGACGCTGGTCCATGGTGATACTTACAGGGGCGTTTTCTGTATTTGGTTTTTGACTGAACGCTATCACCGCCCCGGCGAACAGAGTTCCTCCAATTGCCAGCAGCACCAGTCTTGGACCTAATCGTTTGAGTGTTTGAGTCATCATCGTTCTTTTCTGGTTGTTTGTTTTCATTTTCAAGTTCGCTGTGTCGCGTTGTAGGAATAGACCATGGCAGCATGACCGTAGGCTTTCAGGTACATTACAGTTTTGAAAGGAACCGACGGTGGCTTGGAACTGAACGGTTTGAGGAGATCTCCGAAGAAACGGCGTTCGTCCCTACTCGTTGATCCTGGATTTGCCTAGGAAACATCGCGAAATTACAATAGGATCAGAGGACCATGATGCTCACATGGCCCAGCCTCGAACTGCAGTCCTACGGGGAAAATCAGTCGCCCTGACGCGAAGCGCGAGGGGCTGATATGTTGCTATATCATGTAGTCCAGGCTCGGTGCAGGAACCGCATTGAGAATGCGCGAGCGGGCGCAGAGGTCGGCTACGGTGGTGCGTTCAGTGATGGCCACGACAGCGTCGCGGACTTCTTTCATCACGCTACGGATGGCACAGCGCGATTCGTCCGGGCAGGAGCATTTCTCATAAAAGCGATCACTGACACAGCTCACGGGAGCAAGGGCGCCTTCCATGTGCCGAATGACTGCGGCCAGGGTAATCTCCTCCGGTCGGCGGGCCAGTCGGTAGCCGCCCGAAATGCCACGACGGCTCTCTACAATTCCTCCCGCCTTCAGGTCGTTCAAAATCTGTTCCAGGAACCGTTTGGGAATGTTTTGCTGCTGTGAGATCGATTGAATGCGCACGACTTCTTGGCCGTAACAAGCGCCTAGGACGAGCAAAGCGCGGAGCGCGTATTCACCTCGGAGCGAAAGTTTCATGGCAAAGAAAACGAAATAGGTCGCTTTGAATCTTCAAACGACTCGTAAAAACATATCAATCTCAATTGACATAGTCGAGTATAAAGTTATTTTTTGGCCGCTCATGGCAAAAAAAAATATAAACAGTGGCTGCAACGGGGGCGATTTTCCAGAATTCCGTTACTTTGTAGTTGAAGCTTTGTTCCTTGAGGCAATAACGCCATTGAAAACGATGCAAGCCTGATGTTGACACGTTTTCACGATTGACGCCTGGCTTGTCTAGTGGCAACCATCAATCAAGCTGCGGTGACAGACCCACTCCATGTCACGTACCAAATTCAATGTCCTGCCGGGTTTTGGCATTACCTTTGGGTTCACCTTATTCTACCTAAGTGCGATTGTGCTCATTCCCTTTGCCGGACTGGTGTTGAGGTCATTTGAGCTGACTTGGTCGGACTTTTGGGCCTTGGCGACTTCAGAACGGGCAGTGGCCTCCTATCGTCTCACATTCGGTGCCTCCCTTGCGGCGGCCCTGATGAATGCCGTCTTCGGAACATTGCTGGCATGGGTCCTGGTGCGCTACCAGTTTCCCGGGCGACGGTTTATTGATGCGATGGTAGATTTTCCATTTGCCCTCCCAACTGCCGTGGCGGGGTTGACTTTATCCAGTCTGTTTGCCGGCAACGGGTGGCTGGGGCAGTTTCTTGTGCCCCTAGGGATCGAAGGGGCATTTACCCCTTTGGGTGTTGTTATCGCTTTAACCTTCGTGGGTTTGCCGTTCGTAGTGCGGACATTGCAACCAGTATTACAGAACCTGGATCGAGAAGTAGAGGAAGCAGCTGCTACCTTAGGCGCTGGACGATGGCGAACCTTTGTAGCAGTGGTAGCACCCACTCTTCTGCCTTCCGTGCTCACCGGGTTTGCCTTGGCATTCGCGCGGGCAATCGGGGAATACGGGTCTATCGTGTTCATATCGGGAAACGTACCTTTCAAAACGGAGATCACCCCGTATCTCATCGTTATGCGCTTGGAAGAATATGACTACGCCGGAGCGATTGCTTTGGCCGTGGTGCTCATGGTCTTTTCGTTTTCACTGATTGGCGCTATCAATGTCCTGGAGCAATGGACAAGCCGGTTTGAACGCTAGCTAGACGATACAATGGCTGGACATTCCCAGAGAAACAAGATTGCTGCCGGTAAACCGTCCCAGCGTGGAGCGGAGGAATCGCCATTCATTAAATGGTTGCTTATCGTGATTGCGCTGGGTTTCAGTTTTGTATTCTTGCTGTTGCCATTGGCCAACGTGTTTGTGCAAGCATTGGCCAAGGGGTGGGACTATTATTGGTCGTCACTGGCACACCCGGATTCCCGCGCAGCGATTCGCCTTACGCTGCTGGTTGCAGGTATCAGTGTCCCCTTGAATGTGGTTTTCGGCTTGGCGGCAGCCTGGGCCATCGCGAAGTTCCAATTTCGGGGCAAGTCACTCTTGATCACGCTCATCGACCTGCCGTTTTCGGTCTCACCGGTGGTCGTGGGTCTGATGTTTCTGCTTCTGTTCGGCCTTCAGGGTTTTTGGGGTGAATGGTTGGCGACACGGGAGATCCAGATTATTTTCGCGTTGCCGGGTATTGTGCTTGCGACTGTGTTTATCACCTTTCCGTTTGTCGCGCGCGAGTTGATTCCGGTGATGCAGGCGACCGGCACGGAGCAGGAACAAGCGGCGCTGACTCTGGGTGCCAGCGGTTGGCAGACTTTCTGGCACGTCACCCTGCCTTCCGTCAAATGGGGTCTGCTCTATGGCATTATTCTTTGCAACGCGCGAGCGATGGGTGAATTCGGCGCAGTGTCGGTGGTTTCCGGTCATATCACCGGACTCACTGACACAATGCCATTGCGGGTGGAGAAGCTCTACAACGAGTACAATGCGCCAGCGGCTTTCGCCATGGCGAGCTTGCTAGCCTTATTGGCCCTGCTGACACTGGCCTTGAAGACCTTTCTCGAAATGAAGCAGGCCCGGGAATTCGACCGGGCCCAAGTGGCGATGCCCGAGGTTTCGGACGTTGGCAAACAATAGTAGATTAGCAACCCTACCATCACCCTGTGTCCATAGAGCTGCGTAACGTAAGCAAGACCTTCGGCGACGTGAATGCCGTCAACAACGTCTCCTTTTCCGTGCAGGACGGGGAGTTGATGGCGTTGCTGGGGCCGAGCGGCGGCGGAAAAACCACGGTATTGCGCATGATTGCGGGACTTGAGATGCCGACATCGGGGGATGTGCTGATTCGGGGCAGGCGGGTCAACGACGTGCCTGTGCAGCAGCGCAACATAGGATTTGTCTTCCAGAACTATGCTCTCTTCAAGAGCATGACGGTTGCTCGAAACATTGCGTTTGGTCTTAAAATCAAGAAGTGGAAGAAGCGGGATATCGAGTCGCGTGTGGCCGAGTTGCTTCAGCTCTTTGGCCTGGAGGGATTAGATCGGCGTTATCCCCATCAATTGTCCGGCGGGCAGCGACAGCGAGTGGCTATTGCTCGGGCCATGGCTCCTGGCCCCAGTGTGCTTTTGCTAGATGAACCATTTGGAGCGGTAGACGCCAAGATCCGTCAGGAGCTTCGCGAATGGCTGGTTACGCTGCACCATGATCTGAACGTTACGACGATTTTCGTCACGCACGACCAGGAAGAGGCGTTGGAGGTTGCGAACCGGATCGTCATATTTTCACGAGGCCTTTTGGAGCAGGTCGGTGCGCCGCGGGAGGTTTACGAACAGCCGGCCAATGAATTCGTGGCCCGCTTTATCGGGGTCATGAACGTGCTGGAGCCGGTCGTTGAGGGAGGTGTGGCTCGCATCGGCGAGTTGGAGTTTCCGGCACACGGCCAAGGCGATGGCCAGAAACTGCGTATCGGTTTCCGGCCCTACGCGGTGCAGATTTCTTCGGACCTGACCCATTACCGTTATCATGCCGTTCTGCGCCACACATTCTTCCTGGGGGTCTTGCTGCGTGTGGAACTGGAACTGCCCAGCGGACTGATTATTCGAGCGCGGATGACGAAGGAGGAATACTCGAACCAGGGACTCTATGACGACTGTGAGGTGTCCTTTCAAATCCGGCAGTTCCGACTTCTGGCCACGGATCAGGCTCCTTTGCAGCCAGAGGAAGATCTCAAGTACCAGGTTCCGCCCGTGATAGGCGATAACATTTGACGGACGGCCGTTTATTTTCCGCAGAGGCCTTTCAGATAGGCCAGGATCAGGTCCGGCAACTCGTCGCTGTATCCGCCCTCCAAAACACTCACGACGGGCACGTTCAGTCCTCGAAAGGACTCACCAAGCCAATGAAAATCCTCGGGTTCCAGCGAGCCTTGTGCCAGCGGATCACGCACATAGGCATCAAACCCTGCAGAGACCGCCACGAGGTCAGCACGAAACTGTCTCAAGTGATCAAGCGCGCTCTCGAGCACGTGGCGATACTCGCCTCGGGCGGTTTGGGGCGGGACTGGAAAGTTGTAACAATTGCTGCCGACGTTGCGGGTTCCGGTGCCTGGGTAACACGGGTGCTGATGAACTGAATAAAAAACTGCCCCAGCCTCATTCAAAAGAATGGCCTCTGTGCCGTTTCCATGGTGCACGTCAAAATCGTAGACCGCAACTCGCTTGGACCCTGTGGCAAGTGCCTCCAGAACGGCCACCGCTATATTATTTAAGTAGCAGAATCCCATGGCACGATGCCGCGTGGCGTGGTGCCCAGGAGGGCGCATGAGGCTGAAAACAAGCTCGCCTTTGCGAGCGATCCTCAAGGCTTCCAACGCCGCCGCACAAGATCGCCGGGCGTGCTCATGAATGCGTTCGAAGTGCGGGGTGTCGGAGTCGAAATCACGAGGCTCGCTTAAACGGGCGAGATGTTCGGCCGTATGAGCTCTGAGCAGTGATCTTTCCTCCACCGGACCGGGGGCGCTCCATGCAATCTCCAGATCCTTCTGGCTTTTCAGCTTTGTCAGGCTCCGGGAGATACGAGTCGGTCGCTCAGGGTGCCCCTTGTGATCGTACGCCAGACAGCGTTCATCCGTGATGATCGTCATTAGCTCTGGATGGAATTCAGTCCTTATTGGTGGCCTGTGTCAATGTTGTTTTCCCCAGCGCACATGAGGTTTCTGTTCCCGTCGGAGGCGATGCTTCTAATTGACGGTGCAGCGTCGTATGTTTCTGGGGATCTGCTGGACTGAGAGCCCAAGAGGATTTTCACAGAAAGTTTTTACTCCGTGCCTCAAACTTGGTTCAATTCGCGGCTATGAGAATTTTGGTGATTGGATCCGGTGGCCGGGAGCACGCATTGGTGTGGAAACTGGCATCGTCGTCTCACGTCACTCAGCTTTGGTGCGCGCCAGGTAACGGCGGCACTGCCGGAGAAAGGCTAGCTTCAAACGGGCAACTGGTCGTGAACGTGGACATCGGCGCCGAGGACTTGGCAGGATTGCTGAAGTTCGCTCGGGAAACTTGCCCGGATTTGACGGTCGTAGGTCCGGACAATCCGCTGTCCTTAGGCATCGTCGACTTGTTCCAAGGGCACGGTCTGAGGATTTGGGGGCCTAATAAACGAGCGGCCCAATTTGAGGCGTCAAAGGGCTTTTCACAGCATTTTATGGAGAGGTATGGGATACCCACAGCGCATTCGGGAGTGTTCGATAATGTGAGGGAGGCGAGGGTATTTGCGGAGAGATTAGGGGGGCGGTGCGTGGTGAAGGCAGACGGACTGGCCTTGGGCAAAGGCGTACTCATGTGCGGATCGGATGCGGAGACCGCGAAGGCAATAGATGAAATCCTCATTCACAAGTCCTTCGGGTCTGCCGGAAACCGGGTGGTCATCCAGGAGTATTTGGAGGGAGTGGAGGTGTCGTTGCATGCCCTATGCGACGGCCGCACCGCGCGCCTCTTCCCGACCTCCCAAGATCACAAGCGGGCACTCGATCATGACCAAGGCTTGAACACTGGCGGGATGGGAACCTATTCTCCTACGCCTTTTCTGAATCAGGCCCAGATGCAGGATGTGACATCGACTATTCTTGGTCCCTGGCTCCGGGGTTGTATCGCTGAAGGAATCGATTTTCGCGGAATACTTTATCCCGGCATCATGTTGACCGCTTCGGGACCCAAGGTGCTCGAGTTCAATGCTCGTTTTGGGGATCCTGAGACTCAGGTCTACCTGGTCCGTTTGGAAAACGATCTGGTGGAGCTTCTGGACGCCAGCGTTAACGGAACACTCAATCGGATCGAACTAAAATGGTCCCTTGATGCCGCCGTTTGCATCGTGATGTCCTCCGCAGGCTACCCCGGAAAATATCCGAAAGGACTCCCCGTCGAGGGCCTAAAAGAAGCTGAGAAGTTGCCCAAGACCAAGGTCTTCCACGCCGGCACCGCATTAGCTGGAGGCGATGTGGTGACAAGCGGAGGACGGGTGCTCGGTGTGACTTCGTGGGCCCCGGATCTTCGGAAAGCACAGGTCGCTGCCTATGAGGCAGTCGCTCGCATTCGATTCGCCGGGGCGCACTTCCGCAAAGACATCGCTAATAGAGCGCTCACTGCTGGCAACGGATCCCTCGAGATTGCACAGGGCTGAAACGGGTCGCTTTACATTCTTTCGTTCATTGCGCATTTTACCGGGACATGATCCGATCCTGGATTCATTCAATCATCGTTCTATTGCTGGCCGTCACTGCGGTTTTTACTGGGCATGCCGCGACCGCCGACGAACAAGCAGATTCTGAACTGCAGGAAATTCTGAGCATCCTAAAAGCCAACATCTCCGGTGTGTCTGAGGCCGAACTCAACGAAGCCGCCATTTCCGGGCTTGTCGACCGGTTGAGCCCCAAGGTCCGATTGATTCCTGCCGGCGTAGTTGCCGATGTCGGCGACGCTCTCTTGGCCCAGAGCACAGCTTTCGAAAATGGGACTTTGTACCTTCGCGTTGGCCGTGTCTCGACGGGTCTCGCCTCGGTCTTGCAGCAATCCATCGGCGCCATTTCTGCCACGAATCAACTTAAGGGTCTGGTGATAGACCTCCGCTATGCGGGCGGCGATGATTACGACTGCATCAGCGGCATTGTCAGCCTGTTTCTTCGCAATTCCGGATCTCTTTTCGACTGGGGACAGGGGATGGTTCTGGGCCGTCCGGTAACTGGGGCAGTAAAGGTACCTGTCGTCGTTCTGGTGAACAATGCCACTACCCGGGCAGCAGAAGTGCTGGCTGGAACTCTACGTAAGTCGGGAAGCGCTCTCGTTCTCGGTAACGCGACTGCTGGTGCGGCAAGAATGATGAAGCAATTTACTTTGAAAAACGGTGACCGCCTTCACGTTGCAACTGGCCTGATTCGTTTCGGAGATGGGAGCACTCTTGCGCAAACCGGCATGGAACCCGACATCCGGGTGCAGGTAAAGCCTGAGGATGAGATTCTTTATTTTGCAGATCCATACCTGCAGATTGCCCGTGGTGCTGAAGTTGGTACGGCATCTACCAGCCTCTTAAGTGGAACGAACCAGGTGACCCGGCGCCCGCGATTCGGTGAGGCAGAACTTGTCCGGGAACGCCGTGGAATGTTGGATTCCAACGTGGCAGTGCAGCCTGCAAGCACCGAGCCCGAGGTGCCTGTAGTGCAGGACCCGGTGTTAGCCCGTGCCTTGGATGTACTGAAAGGCCTTGCTGTGGTACGGAACCGCCCATGATTTCAGCATTGATGAGCTAACCCTTCAAATTCAAGTTGCACCAGTCGAGCATCGATGAAGAGAATCCTTTTTATTTGCACTGGCAATGTCTGTCGCAGCCCAATGGCTGAAGGCATCTTTCGCAAGGTGGTTTCTGGTCGCCCGTTCGAGGTGCGTTCAGCAGGCCTCGGCGCCGCTAACGGAATGCCTCCCAGCGCGCATGCCATCCAGGCTGTTAGAGAGCTAGGGATCGATATATCAGGCCAACGCAGCCAAATGCTTACAGCTGAACTCGTTGCCTCCTCCGATTACATTTTGGGCATGACCCACAGCCACGTCGACTCAGTCATGATGATGTATCCACAGGCAGCGGAAAAAACCTTCTTACTCCGCGAGTTCGACGATACCTTAGACCTCTTTGAAAAGGATATCAGCGATCCGATTGGCGGGTCCTACCAAGTCTACCTGAACTGCCGAGACCAGATTGAGCAAGGAATTATGTCATTGTTGAAATTCATCGACCAGGCTGAGGTGCGGGACACAAGCCGTAACCGGCTTACGGTGGCTCTAGGAGCCGATCATGGTGGTTTTGAACTGAAGGAAGCCATTCGTGATCATTTGGAAAAAGGCGGCATCGACGTGATCGACATGGGGGCGAGATCGAAAGATGCGACGGACTATCCGGATTACGCCCAACCAGTGGCTCGGGAGGTTTCGGAAGGTCGCAAGGCGTGCGGCATTCTCATCTGCACCACCGGCATCGGCATGAGCATCGCGGCCAACAAAGTACCCGGCGTTCGTGCTGCATTAGTGACCTCCGAATCCGCTGCCACCAGTGCCCGGCGTCACAACGATGCCAACGTTCTCTGCCTGGCAGGCAACACCACTGACGCGGAAACCGCTTTCAGGATCGTGGACGCATTTCTCAACTCTGACTTCGATGGCGGTCGTCACGCCCGGCGCCTTGCAAAAATCGAGTCTGCCAGCCGCATCCCCGCCCTCCGTTTGCGCTTCGTGGATCCGGATATCGCAAAGGTAATTGATCAGGAAAAACTTAGGCAGCAGGAAAATATAGAACTCATTGCAAGTGAGAATTTTACCAGCCCAGCAGTCATGGAAGCGCAGGGCTCGGTCTTAACCAATAAATACGCGGAAGGTTACCCAGGCAAACGATGGTACGGTGGCTGCGAAAACGTCGACGTTGTCGAGCAACTCGCCATCGACCGCGCGAAAGCAGTCTTTGGCGCGGAACACGCCAATGTACAACCCCACTCCGGGAGCGGTGCCAACATGGCTGTGTATTTTGCATTCCTAAAGCCCGGCGACCGAATGCTGACGATGGACTTGACCCACGGCGGACATCTTACCCACGGGAACAAAGCCAACTTTTCGGGCAAGTTTTTCGAGATCATCCACTACGGCGTGGATCCGAAAAGCGAACAGATCGATTACGATCAATTGGCCCGCATGGCTCGGGAACACCGCCCTAAGATGATCACTGTAGGTGCAAGCGCCTACCCGCGCATCATTGACTTCGAGCGGATGGGGTTAATAGCGCGTGAGGTTGGCGCTTACCTGCTGGCCGATATTGCTCACATAGCGGGGTTGGTCGCCGCGGGCTTGCATCCCAATCCAGTTCCGCACGCCGATTTCGTTACGACCACGACCCACAAAACCCTGCGTGGGCCTCGGGGTGGCTTGATCCTGTGTGGTCAGCGACATGCGAAGGAGATTGATTCTCAAGCATTCCCAGGAATTCAGGGGGGGCCGCTGATGCACGTGATTGCTGCCAAGGCTGTCTGCTTCCACGAGGCCATGCAACCGGGCTTCCATAGTTACCAGAAGCAAATCGTGCGCAACGCGAATGCGCTGGCCGAAGGCATGAAGCGTAACGGTTACCGCCTCATCAGCGGGGGGACCGAAAACCACCTGATGCTGGTTGACGTAGGGGCTCGCGGCTTGACAGGCAAAGACTGCCAGATCGCGCTGGATCACGCCGGCATTACGGTTAACAAGAACACCATTCCTTTCGAGACGCGATCCCCGTTTCAGGCTAGCGGTATTCGTTTGGGCACTCCTGCTGTCACCACGCGAGGAATGAAAGAACCTGAAATGGCGGCGATAGCCGATATGATCAGCGAGGTGCTGCTTGATGTGAAGAGCCTTGACACGGCTCAAAAAGTGCGCCAACGTGTTCGCGAACTTACTGCAAGATTTCCCTTGCCGTACTGATAGAGAATCGGCAAGTCTTGCTGCACGCTCCCGGTTGACGTTTCCATCATACCAACTTCAATTCAGTTGGTTTGCTGGCGTCTCAAGCCAGGTCTGGCGGTGTACTCGCTGGATCTCACCACTGCGTTTGAATTAATCCTGTTTGATCTTAGTTATGCCTAAACCAACAAAAAAGGCTAAGGCCAAGGCACCAAAAGTGGTGCCAGCCGAAAAGCCACAGAGCAGCGTTGCACCATCAACCCCGGTGGTTGAGGTAGCTGTCAGTACTGCTGCCCCAGTTCGTGTCAAGGAAACCGCCCCAGCCGTTGTCGTTTCGGCACCCAACCCGATTCTCACCGAACGGGCAACCAAAGCCGAGCGCCGCGAACGACCCGAACGTGAACGCGTGGAGAAAACCGATAGGCCTGAAAAGATGGAAAAGGCCGAAAAATCGGAAAAATCGCAGAACGGCGAACGGGAAAGTCAACGCGATGTCATCCAGAAGCCGGAAGCTCAAACTTCAACTGAAAAAGACAGGGTAGCGACGACCTCCTTAAACATTGCCAAACTTCAGGCCATGTCTATGGGGGAACTCAACCAGATGGCACGAGACCTTGCGGTTGAGAATTTCGGCACGATGCGGAAGCACGAGGTGATTTTCCAGATACTGCAGAAAAATGCGGAACGTGCCGGGGTACTTTTCTCGGAAGGCGTGTTAGAAGTTCTGCCGGAAGGATTCGGTTTCCTTCGTTCTCAGAGCTTCAATTACCTGCCGTGCCCAGAAGATATTTACGTTTCCCCATCCCAAATCCGACGTTTTGATCTCCAGACGGGGAACCTGATTGCCGGCCAAATCCGGCCGCCTAAAGAGAAAGAGCGGTTTTTCGCGCTTCTTAAAGTGGAGGGCGTTGACCAGGAAGATCCGGACAAGGCGAAGGACAAGACCCATTTTGACAACCTTACGCCGCTCTTTCCCAACAAACGGTTCATTCTCGAAACCGCGCCGGATGAGCTCTCCACCCGGGTTCTCGACCTCGTTTGTCCGATAGGCAAGGGCACTCGCGGTTTGATCGTGGCACCCCCAAGGACCGGCAAGACTGTGCTTATGCAGAAGCTGGCTAATGCTATTCTGAAGAATAACCCGGAGGCCTACCTGTTCATACTGCTGATCGATGAGCGGCCGGAAGAAGTGACGGATATGGAGCGTAGTTGCCGGGGGGCAGAGGTGATCAGTTCCACGTTCGACGAACCGCCGGAACGACATGTGCAGGTGGCGGAGATGGTGATCGAGAAAGCCAAGCGCATGATTGAGCACAAGCGCGATGTGGTGATCTTGCTCGATTCAATCACCCGTTTGGCCCGTGCGTATAACACCGTCCAACCACACTCTGGTAAGATTCTTTCTGGTGGTGTGGACGCCAACGCGCTTCACAAGCCGAAGCGGTTCTTTGGGGCCGCGCGGAATATCGAGGAGGGTGGCTCACTAACGATCATTGCCACGGCGTTGGTCGATACGGGTTCCCGAATGGATGAGGTGATTTTTGAGGAATTCAAAGGCACGGGCAATATGGAGGTGCATTTGGACCGCGCGTTGGTCGACCGGCGCATTTTCCCCTCGATCAACATCGAGCGATCTGGCACGCGCAAGGAAGAGTTGCTTTACCATCCTGACGAATACAACAAGGTCGTGATTCTGCGGCGAGCCCTTACGGGCGTTCCGCCAGTAGAGGCCATGGAGTTGGTCCTTAACAAGCTCAAGAAGACCGGCAGCAACATCGAGTTTCTCCTGGGTATGGGTGTGGGCTAGCACGCTGGTGGCGATCCAGCCAGGCCACGCCTCGTTTCTAGTTCGAGCGATTCCTTGAGCAGGTTGCTGGCGGGGAATGTGCTATTGTCGACGCTCCTTGGACAGCATATCACCGAGGTGAACTTCTGGTCGGCTGAAATCGTGAATTTGGCCGAGCGGGTACAACCCTTTATCGTGATGGCCGAGGATCATGCTGAGACCGGACGCAGGGCGGTTAAAAGGGTTGATGGCGCCGGCAACGGTGGGTAGCGCACCATAAAACTGACTAGCGGGCAACTGTGCCTGGCGCATCCATTATTGGGCGCCCCTGAGTGACGGAATCGGCCGATCTTGCCATACGCTTGGCCAAACGGTCGCATTCAAGGGCTTCGCGCTTGTGGCGGTTTTCAAGTCGAGCTTTCTTGGGAGAAAAGGCGACTGACCAAGGAGAGCATTACTTCGACAGCAGGAAGGGTTTTAGAGCTGAGATCTCAAGGCGATGCCTGTAAAGGAGAGTTGAAAAAGGGAGACACATTCGCCTGGGATGGCAAGGTGACTGACAAGCCATGGCCCAACCCTATAGTGAGAGTAAGGCTAGCCCCTGATAAGGCGTTGTACCATGGATTAGGGGGAGCCACAAAAGTATCAGGTTTGGACATTAATGGCGTAGTCTCTGGATAAAGAAACGGGTAAGTTATCAGCGCGATGCGAAATGCTGCCGCTCCGACCCGGGCAGGAATGTCCAGTTCAGATCCCGAAGCGGTCTTGCTGGAGCCCATCTCCCTCCGCTAACCTTAATGAAAAAACCAAACCTCAGCCTGTGAAAGCAATTCGAGTATTAACCACAATGTTCCTCACTGCCACTGTAGCCGTGGCTGCTGACTCAGCGGACCGCAAACTGGTGGTGCCTGATGGCAACGCTTACACGGGAAAGAAGATCAGGGCCAAAACCTACGATTCCAACTTTGCTCTCGGGCACGACAGCTACAATGGTATGGGCACAGGAAGCGATGGGAAAATCTACTACGTGCTAAGCTCTGAGAACATCGATCAAGGCGCTAAAATGTTCTCCCTTGACCCAAGGAATCAGCTACTACAGGAGTTGGGCGACCTGACGGAGGCTTGTGGGGAAAAAGGGCTGAAGACCATTCCCCAAGGGAAAAGCCATGTGAATTTTGTTGAGGCGGACGGCAAACTCTATTTTGGCACTCACGTTGGGGTTTACAGCATTGTGGAAGGCAAGGAGACAATGGGGATTCCGCCTGCTGGGTATAAGGCCTACCCGGGCGGACACTTACTTTCTTACGACCTGAAAACAGAGAAGTTTGAGGATCACGGTATTGCCCCAAACCGGGAGGGAATCCTCACTTTCAACATGGACACGAAGCGTGGCCGGCTGTTTGCGCTGACCTGGCCCAGCGGGATTTTTTATCGTTACGACCTTTCCACCAGGCAGCAGAAGAGTTTCGGCAAGATGTGCGCTGATGGTGAGGACGGAGTCGGAACAACCTACCGGACCGTCTGTCGTTCGATTGCCGTGGATCTGGATGACGGTTCAGCCTATTTCACGACTTCCGAAGGCACGATTCTGCGATACGACGCTCGAACAGACAGCGTGGCGCCAGTTGCAGGGGAAGATATGAGGAAAGATTATTTTGGACTTTATGACCCCATTTCTCCCGGGCACATGGGATACAACTGGCGGCAGGTGGTTTGGCGCGCCAAGGACCGGATGATTTACGGAGTTCACGGCAATTCAGGTTACCTTTTCCGGTTTGATCCGCGAACCCCTCGAATTGAGGTGTTGGATCGCATTACTTCGGAGCCCTCGAAGCGTTGCGGGATGTTCGACCAGTTCAGCTATGGTTACCTTGGTTTTGCGATCGCTCCCGATAATAAGACCATCCACTATTTGACGGGTGGCCCGATCTATGTGGACGGGAAACGCCTAGCGGGCAAAGCTAACACCGCAATGGGTGAGGCCAAAGGCCTGGAGAATCTCCATCTGATTACCTACGACATCGAGAGAGTGAAATACACTGACCATGGCGCGGTTTTTTACCCTAATGGGCAACGGCCACTCTACGTCAACGCCATCACTCTTGGACGGGACGGCATGGTTTACACGCTGCCGCGGATTACAGAGAACGGTAAGACCCGCTCCGATCTCGTCGCATTTCCCGGGCCACTCAAGTGATGATTAGGTTTGTCACACCGTCAGTCTGACCAAGACCAGAGCAAAGCTCCATCGAAAGCCAATTAATCTCATCCACTTGGATACCAGAAAGTCAGCGGCCGAGCTGGGCTACTGAACTTCGCCGGTTTTCAGCACTGGCACCGCTTCTGGCCAAGGTCCTGCCCCACGACAATGCCCGCGGCATTCCGGCGGCCGATCTGGAGTTGGCGTTTCTAGCCGGGATCTTGGCTGGCGCACAGAAGTTGGCGTAAGTGGCATATCTTGGCAACGACGTCATGTTGCCGGCGCTGCTGGCCGAAGAAGTCATCGCCAGCCAGAGTGAACAGATGGGATGAAGATGATACAATACATCTATGGGAAGGACCAGACTCCCGAGCCTAGACACGAGGCGGTGGCGGAAATGGTGTGGGTGGGAGATTTGAAGTGGATGGAGGGTAAAGGAAGCGTAGGTTCGCTTCCCAAGCCTGCCACAAGTAGGTGCCCCAGTAAGGACGGAGTGCTGTCGCGTTCACGTGGTCCGGCGCGCTGCCCGACGGTCCGAGCCGAACGAGCCATGAGGGCTTGAGGCTTGGCGGCTTGGCGAGCGAGGAAGCGGGACTCGGTTCGGGAGAGGGGAAGCGTTTCACTCTAGCAGCAACTGGTTGCGTCCGAGTGGACGCTTACGCGGCGAGCGGGCTTCCTCGCTGGCGGTGCAAGGCATTTACGTCGGCACTTCAAGGAGGACAAATCGGCGCGTGTGGCAGGCAGTGGGCCGAAACGCAAGACGTTGAACATTGCAGTGTTCATCCCAGCAGCCTTAAATAGGAGGATGCGTATGAAGATCACCTTGGCTGCTCACCCGTGCCTGTGTTTTGCGATCGCTCTCTGTGCCCTCCAGACTCTCGACGGGCAGGCTCAGCAGCCCGCAGCCAAGATGACCTTTCTGGACAACGGCGAAGTCCGCATCGGCATGGACTTGGCACTGGGCGGCGCGATCACTTTCATCTCCAGCAAGGAGCACCCGGGCAACATCATCAATAGCGCGGACCTGGGTCGGCAGATCCAAATGTCGCATTACTCTGGCCCCTGGCCCTACGAGGTCGGCGACAAGAAGCCTAACCCGGCGTGGGCTGGTTTGGGCTGGAATCCGATTCAAACCGGGGACTGCTACAATAATCCCTCGGAAGTCATCGAGCACCGGAACGACGGCAAGCAGATCTACATCAAATGCGTTCCCAAGCAGTGGCCTCTCGACAACGTCCCCGGCGACTGCCTCTTTGAAACCTGGACCACGCTTGAAGGTCCGGTCATTCACATGCGCTACCGCTGCACCAACAACCGCTCGGACCAGACATTCTACCGGCCTTGCGCACAGGAACTGCCGGCCGTCTACACGATCTCCAAGCTGTCACGCCTGATGGCCTACACGGGTAACCAGCCCTTTACCGGGGATAGACTCACGCACGTGACTAATGACTGGAGAAAGCCCTGGCCCTGGACGCGTTTTGTGGCCACCGAAGGCTGGGCCGCGCTGGTGGACCACGAGGGCTGGGGCTTGGGCGTGTTCAAGGCGGATGGTGGGGAGTTCCACGGCGGCATTTATGGTGATGATCGCTCCGACGACCCCAAGCATGGTTCCACGGCCTATGTCGCTCCCATCCACACGGAAAACTTCGACCACAATATCGTTTACGAACACCGCACCGAGTTTGTGGTCGGTCAGCTTACCGACATTCGCAGGCGTTTTAACGAAATGGGCACCAAGACGCCGCCCGTCTGGCGGTTTGTTAAAGACCGGCAGCATTGGACGCTGAGGAACGCCACTGACAAAGGCTTCCCCTTGAGTGGTGAATGGCGGGTGAAGTTTAGCGCCCAGCGACCGCGGCTTGAAAGCCCTGTCCAGTGTTGGCGAGCGGAAAGCGCCCCGTTCGCGGATCTGGAAATCGCCTACAAAGGAGCCGCCACGACCGCACAGATTTTCTGGAAGCGCCTCGATGATGACAAATATGACGGTCGAAAAAGTGTGAACCTGGACCTCACGCCTGACGGCGAATTCCACAGGTACCGGGTGAATCTTGCGTCCTCTCCCGAATACCGGGAACTCCTCATCGGCCTGGCGATCGAACCGATCACCAAACCGCGTCCGGGGGAGGAGATAGCGATCAAGACGGTTACGCTCTCGACCTCACGCCAGACCCCTTAACCAGCGAACCGGATCACGCACTGGAAGATCACCGGTCCCCTTGGGACTGGTGGCAGAAATCGTTGACACGGGTGGAATCAGGACTACTGTAACTATATACAGTATGCGACCACTCACAGCTAAACAGCGGGCGCTGGCCGACTTCGTCGAAAGTCACCGTCGGCGGCATGGCAGCGCCCCAACGTATCAGGAAATCGCCGACCATTTTGGCTTTCGCAGCCTGAATGCGGTCACCAGCCATCTGCGCCTGCTGCGGCAAAAAGGCTATCTCGAATCCGATTCCGGTAAAGCGCGGTCGCTCCGGGTCACCTCCCCGCTGGCAAAGCTGCGTAGCCGCATCGTGGACATTGCCGTGCTGGGGGCCATTCCGGCAGGTTTCCCTGAAGAGGGGGCTCCGGAAGCCGAGGGTTGCGTTTCGGTGGACGTTGGCAGTGTTGGGTTTACACCGACACGGAATACCTTTGCCGTGCGGGTGCGCGGCGTTTCCATGATCGGCCGGCACATTCTCGATGGGGACCTAGTGGTTTTGGAGCGGGGACCAGACCCGCGCCATGGCCAGGTTGTGGCCGCTCTCGTGGATGGCGAGCGCACCCTCAAGACCTACGTGGTGAAGAACGGCAAACCGTATCTGAAAGCGGAGAACCCGAAATATCCCGACCTCATCCCCGCCCAGGAACTGGTGATTCAAGGAGTGTTCAAGGCGCTGATCCGCAAGGCCCGGGACTGAGCCATGGCTGCCGGAAACTCCGATGACTGCCCATGTCACGAATCATCGTCCATTTGGATGCCGACGCCTTCTTTGCGTCGGTTGAGCAAGCCGCCGACTCCCGGTTGCGGGGCAAGCCGGTGGCGGTGGGCGGGGAAAGCCGGGGCATCATTGCCTCCGCCTCCTACGAGGCCCGCAAGTTCGGGATTTATACCCCCATGCCCACGGCGCAGGCCCGCAGGCTCTGCCCCAAGCTCATCGTGCTGCCCGGGCACTACGATCTTTACGAGGAATTCTCCAACGGGATGTTCGCCTACGCTTACGACTTCACGCCGGAGGTGGAACGGACCTCCATTGATGAAGGCTACTTCGACCTGACGGCCAATCGCAAAAAACCGGCGATTGAAATCGCGCTGATCATCAGCCAGGCTATTCGGCAGTCCCTGAAGATCACGGTCAGCGAGGGGGTTGCCTCGAACAAACTCATCAGCCAGATCGCCTCCAAGTTGAAAAAGCCCGCTGCCTTTGAATGCGTGCCGGGCGGGCAAGAAAAGCAGTTCATCCAGCCGCTGCCGAACCGCTGGCTGCCGGGCATTGGACCCAAGACGAGTGCCCGGTTAAACGCGGCGGGACTCGCGCAAATCCGTCATGTCGCCGCCACGCCGGTCGAAATGCTGGAGCTGGTGCTGGGGCGGCAGGCGGTAACGATCCGGCAATTCGCTCATGGAATTGACGAACGCCCGTTGGTCCCGGCCCGTGAACCGCAAAAAACCTTCAGCCAGCAGGAGACCTTTGCCAGCGATCTGACGGACGAGGAATATGCCGCCGCCACCCTGCAGCGGATGGCCGACGACCTTTTTGCCAAGGTGCGCACTGAAGCACGGACGATTCGCACGTTGACCGTGACGGTGCGCTACAACGATCGGGCAGAAGACCAGGTCAGTGAAAGTTTAGTGGAGCCTACGGATCTGGAAACGGAGGTGTATGGCCGATTGCAGGCAATGCTGAAAAAAGCCTGGAAACGCCGGGTCAGTCTGCGGTTGGTGTCCCTAAAATTATCGAACCTGTATGACGGACGGTTTTGCAGCGACCTGCCGTTGACGGTCCCGCTGCAACGCCTCGATGCTCAATCCCGATTGGCGGTCGTCGTGGATGAACTCCGTCAGGCACATGGGCGGTCAGTCATCCTGCGCGGGCATGATTTCCGGCTCTTGCGCCCACCGACGGACGCGATCGCGGCGCAACCCAACCGATTACCGGACCACCCGCTCACTCGATTGGCCAAGCCAGAGACCACACGTTATGTCCCGCTGCGGACGCACAGCTATTATTCTTTTCTCGACTCGACGCTTTCCCCACATGCCATTGTAAACCTGGCAAAGCAGCACGGCATGTCGGCCGTGGCCCTGACCGACACCGGCAATCTCCACGGGGCGGTTGAATTCGTTCAGGTCGCCCAACAGGCGGGCATCAAACCCATCCTCGGCGTTGAATTGTCCATCGGTGAGAAGCCGTTGCTGCTGTATGTCGAATCAGCGTTAGGGTATTCGAACCTCTGCCGCTTGCTTTCCCGGCACGCCGAACACACCGATAGCAATGCCGACGAGGCTTCCGTCGCCGATCAACAGCGCCGGCCTTACCGGATCGGTGAATTCGATGGTTTCACCGAGGGATTGATTGCCGTCAGTCCGGATGAACGACTGGCTCAACTCTTCAAAGGTAGTTTCTACCGCATGGTGACCGCAGCAAATGTTGATTCGCCGGCCGTGGCGTGTCCCGCAGTTCACTATGCTGCCCCCGGCGACCGCCAGAAATACGACATCGTGCAGAGCATCCGCACGCTGACCCTGCTGCGGGAGCGCCATCCGCAGAAGCGTACGAACGGACGGCTACACTTCCGGTCGCCAGCGGAAATGGTCCACGCCTGCAAGGACCATGCAGACTGGCTTCGATTCACGAGTGAAATTGCGGAGCGTTGCAACTTCGAGCTGCCCTTTGGCAAACCCCAGTTTCCTGCGTACAAGCCGCAGGATGGTTCCTCGCCCCGGGAGTTCATGCGGCAACGTGTGCTGCAAGGATTGCACGACCGCTATGGCCCGGAAGCGGAAAAGTTCCAGGCCCAGGCGCTGGAAGAACTCAGCATCATCAGCGATGTGGGTTATGAGGAGTATTTTCTCATCACCTGGGATTTCCTGCAGGAATGCCGGCGAAAGAACATCGGCTGGATCACCCGAGGCAGCGCGGCCGACAGCCTGGTCTGCTATTGCCTTGGCATCAGCGGGGTGTGTCCGATTCGCTTCGATCTGTATTTCCGCCGGTTCTTGAACAAGGAGCGGATGGCGTTACACAAGCTGCCGGACATTGACATTGATTTTGCCCACGACGTCAAAGACGACGTGGTGAAGCTCATCTTCGAGAAAATCGGTCGCGAGCATTGTGCGGTCGTGGGTGGCTTCTCCACCTTCCAGGCCCGCAGTGCGTTCGCGGAAGTCGCCAAGGTGCTGGGAGTGTCTGAGCGGGACGTGCGCAAGTTCACCGAGCACTTCCCGTGGGGATTCGGCGGTGGCTGGGTGCCGGACGCACCTGCTCCCCAGGGGGGTGAAGGTTTGATCGAGTTGCTGCGGGCGAGCCCCGAAACGCGCAGCCTGCCGCTCGACGAAGAACCCTACAAAACGGCGATTCAGATGGCCGAATTCCTGGATGGCATGCCCCGCTACCCGAAGATGCATCCATGCGGGCTTGTGTTATCACGCCAACCACTCCACGAACTCACACCCACGTTCATTGCCAGCAAGGGTTACCCGACCACGCACTTTGACATGGATGCGGTCGAGCCCATCGGCCTGGTCAAAATGGACATCCTGGCCCAGGGCGGCCTGGCCGTCATGCGTGACGTGAAGACGAGTTTGGATGCCCGTGGCATCGAAGCAGATTTGGAGCGTTGCGTTGCTTGGCGGAAAGCGGACGGCGAGTTGCTGCTCGGTGATCCGCAGGCAGTGGAGCCGTGGCGCGATCCCGAAGTGTGGAAGATGATCGCCGGTGGTAATGCCCGCGCCGTTCACCACATCGAAAGCCCGGCCATGACAAGCCTGTGCCGCATGTGCAACGTGAACGAAATTGACGGGTTAGTGGCCATCGTGAGCGTCATCCGTCCCGGTGCGGCCAATGAAGGCAAAAAAGCAGCGTTCACCCGACGCTATCAGGGAATGGAGCCGATCTCCTACCCGCACCCTTCGCTGGAAGCATGTTTGCGCCGCACCTACGGTTTGGTGGTTTACGAGGAGCATATCCTGCAAATCTGCGAAGCGTTTGCCGGCCTGGCTCCCGGTCGCGCCGATGTTTTGCGCCGCGCCTTGAACAAGCAGAAGCGCACGGTCATCGAGGAGATTCGCGGTGAGTTCTTCGCTTCGGCGCGGGCACGGGGTCATTCGCCGGAGAAGACGGTGGAGGTTTGGGGATTGGTCACGGGCTTTGCGGGCTATGCCTTCTGCAAGGCCCACAGCACGGCCTACGGCGTCGAGGCGTATCAATCGGCCTGGCTCAAGCGTTACTACCCGGCGGAGTTCATGGCAGCCGTGCTCACCAACGGCAAAGGGTTCTATCACCCGCTGGTTTACGTGCTCGAATGCCATCGGCTCGGATTGAGTTTCCTGCCGCCCTCGGTGAATGAGCCCGGCCCGGCGTTTGTTCCCCACGGCAAGGCTATCCGCGTGCCGGTGACACGTGTGAAAGGACTCACGAACCGCACGGCAGACGCCATGGTTCAGGCCCGGGAACGCGGAGGGTTCGCCTCGTTGTCGGATTTCTTCCACCGGGTGGCCCCGGCGGCAGAGGAATTGGAAGCGATGATTCGGGCGGGTGGCTTCGACGAGTTTGGCGAAACGCGCACCCGCCAGTTTTGGCAGGCCCAGCATCTCGTCAAAACCTATTCCTCCAATACCGAACTCAACCAGGGTTGGCTGATCGCGCCGCCCGGGCTGGAACAACTCGTAGCGATTCCCCTCACGGAACCTACCCGTCAGGAAAAGCTGCAGGCGGAAACAGAATTGTTCGGCTTCGCGGTCAGTGGTCACCCGCTCGAACTGTTTCCCGGCGTGGCCTGGGACACCTACTGCCCCGTGAACCGGCTGAGTGAGTTTGTCGGGGAAACCATCACGACATGTGGCCTGGTAGTGGAGCAGCGCACCCACCACCAGATCACCGGCGAGCCCATGAAGTTCCTGTCGCTTGCCGACTGGACGGGCATGGTGGAAACCGAGTTGTTCGCGCAGACCTACAAGAGCTACGGCCTCGCCACCATTCGTTACCCGGTGCTGGAAGTGGAGGCGCGGGTGGAACCGTATGAGAACGGCAAAGGGTTTTCGCTTCGCGTGCTCAGAGCCGGACAACCGAGAACGACTGCCAGGGCGGCTCCCCTGATTCCCTTTGGTGAATCGTCAGCCGACGGATCCACCTGCAAAACCGCGCCTGACGAAACCGAAGCCCAAAAATGACACACCGCACCTCATGCCGGACATTGACACGAAACCACCACTACCTAGACGACCCGGCAGAGCAGTGTGGCTTGGGCCGAACAATAGCGGCGGTCACGACCAACCGGAGTATGTCTCAAGTTACCGTCCACGCTCGGGGAGTGACACCATCTTTCCACCGGCAGTAACAGGTTAAGGCCATCCAAACACAACTTGCTTCATCGCTGTGCGCTGATGATTATCAGATCAATGACCAAATTGAATATGAAGGCACAAGGTGTGATTTTTGCAGTGTTGTTTTCAGTCTTTGAAATGTGTGCTGAATCGGCGCCCGCACCTGTTACCTACGCGATCGTCGGACTCACGCACGATCATGCGCGGGGTTTCATCCCGGGCGCCAGCTCACGGCAGGACATTCGGTTGGTGGGCATCGCCGAACCGAATCAGGACTTGGCTAAGCGTTATGCCAATGCTTACAAGCTCAGCACTGATCTCTTTTACACCAGCTTGGAGGACATGCTGGAGAAGGTCAGGCCGCAGGCTGTCGCCACCTTCACCAGCACCTTCGAGCACCGCCGGGTGGTGGAAACCTGCGCTGCGCGCGGGATCCACGTCATGATGGAGAAACCGCTGGCGGTCAGTTTGGAGCACGCCCGGGCGATGGAAACCGCTGCGAAGAACAGTGGAATTGAAATCATCGTGAACTATGAAACCACGTGGTATCCAGCAAACCACGCGGCATACGAGTGGGTGCATGATAAGCAGGCTATCGGAGAATTGCGGAAGATCGTGGTTCACGACGGCCACCAGGGGCCGAAGGAGATTGGCTGCTCAGCGGACTTCCTGGAATGGCTCACCGACCCGGTGCTCAACGGCGGAGGCGCCCTGACCGATTTTGGCTGTTATGGCGCGGGCCTGATCACTTGGCTCATGAAAGGGCAAAGACCTAACTCGGTGTTCGCCGTCACTCAGCAGATAAAGCCGCAGGTGTATCCCAAGGTGGATGATGAAGCCACGATCGTGCTCACCTACCCGCAGGCCCAGGGTATCATTCAAGCGTCCTGGAACTGGCCATTTAACCGTAAGGACATGGAGGTGTATGGCCGCACCGGCTACGTGCTCGTTCCCGAGAAGGCACGAATTCAACTCCGAACGGCTAACGCGGCAGAGACTCAGCCCGCCGTATCACCGCTCGCCGCCCCGAACAACGACCCTCTGTCCTACCTTGGCGCAGTGGTGCGCGGAGAGATCAGGCCCAGTGGTCTGTCCTCCTTGGAGGTGAACATGATTGCTACGGAGATTCTGGACGCTGCCCGCGAGTCTGCACGAACCGGCAAACGCATTGAGCTGCCTCTAAAGTTCCCCAAAGCCGGGGAGCAGTGAAAGAGGTTCTGTAGTCATGCCGGCGAAACAGAGATTCAGGGCCGATTTTTCGGACGGCAATCCCCACGTGAGCTCCCAACTTTCATGAACAACCAACTTGCTCTTCTATTGTTCAGTGTAGCTTTCCCAACTTTTGGGCAGCCGTATTACGTTGCCCCCGACGGCAGTGACGCCAATCCAGGTACGCTGGAAAGGCCCTTCGGCAGCCTAAGGCGGGCTCAAGAAGCCGCTCGCCAGGCGCCAGGCCGCGTGGTGCTGCGAGGAGGCACGTATTACCTGAAGGAACCCTTGGTTTTTACCGCCAGAGACTCGGGTGCAAGCGGATCTCCCGTAGTGTATGAGGCATATCCCAATGAGCAACCTGTGCTCAGCGGCGGCGTTCGCCTTGAGAACCTGGAATGGCGGCCTTACCGGGATGGAATTTATCAGGCGAAAGTGTCAGAGGACCTGCAGACTGAGGAGATCTTCGTCAACGGCGAGCGCCAGATTCTCGCACGCTATCCGAACTTCGACCCTAAGGCGCAATATTTTGGGGGTTTTGCGGCGGACGCGATTTCAACGAACCGTGTTGCTCGGTGGGCTGATCCGGCAGGGGGTTATTTCCACGCCATGCATCCCGCACTCTGGGGCGACTTTACGTGGCGCATCACCGGAAAGGATGCCGCAGGCGAAGTAACCATGGAAGGCGGTTGGCAAAACAACCGCGGCGGGGCAGTGCATCGAACCATCCGGTTCGTGGAGAACATTTTTGAAGAACTGGATGCACCTGGGGAATGGTTCCTTAACACCAGGACGCACAGGCTTTACTTCTATCCTCCGGCCGGTTTGGACTTGAGATCCGCGACGGTGGAAGCCACGCGATTGCGCAGCCTGGTCGAGTTCCGCGGCAGTGAGGCCCATCCGGTGCGCTTTGTGACCTTACGCGGGCTGACATTCCGTCAGGCGGCGCGCACAGTGATGGATACACGAGAGCCCTTGATGCGCTCGGACTGGGCCATTTACCGGGGCGGAGCCATTTTCTTTGAAGGGGCGGAAGATTGCGCAATCGAGGACGGTTTCCTGGATCAAGTTGGGGGTAATGCCATATTCGTCAACCATTACAATCGGCGTGTCATGGTGCGCGGTTGCCGAATTGCTAGGGCGGGCGGCAACGGCATCTGCTTCGTCGGGGACCCGAAGGCCACGCGTAATCCCCTGTTCAACTATAGCCAGGTGAACCAGTTTGAAGACCTTGATCGGACGCCTGGGCCCAAGAGCAACAACTACCCGGCGGATTGCCTCGTGGACGACTCCCTGATTTACCTCACGGGTCGCGTCGAGAAGCAAACCGCCGGCGTGCACATTCAGCTGGCCCAGAGTATCACAGTTCGCCACTGCTCTGTTTACGATCTGCCGCGGGCCGGCATCAATATCGGGGACGGAAGTTGGGGCGGCCACGTTATCGAGTTTTGCGATGTGTTCGACACCGTAAAGGAAACCGGTGATCACGGATCGTTCAATTCCTGGGGCCGGGACCGTTATTGGCGGCCCAAAATCTCAGAGGTAAACGACTGGGTGCGAGCAGCCCCTGAACTGCCTCGCCTGGATGCCACCAAACCCGTGATCCTGCGGAATAATCGCTGGCGTTGTGATCACGGGTGGGACATCGACCTCGACGATGGCTCCTCCTTTTACATCATCACCAACAACCTCTGCCTCCGAGGCGGTATCAAGAACCGCGAGGGATACGGACGTTTGGTGCAGAATAACATCATCGTTAACTTCGGTTTTCACCCGCACGTGTGGTATGCCAACAGCGGTGACGTGTTCCGGCGTAATATCATCTGGCGGGAATACCAGCCTGCGCTCATGCCCGCTCCACCTTGGGGGGAAGATCTCGATTACAATCTCCTGCACCGGGAGGGAGCTACCCATACCCCGGCTCTGCGGTTGCAAGCGCAAAGCGGACGCGATGAGCATTCTATCGTGGCTGATGCCCAATTTGTTAATCCAGCCAGTGGGGACTACCGCGTGCAAAGCCAGTCGCCCGCGCTCAGGTTGGGTTTCGTGAATTTCCCAATGGACAACTTCGGGGTTCAAAAGCCCTCGCTCAAAGCGCTTGCGCGCACGCCGGTGCTGCCAGACCAGAGGGCGATAACCGCCTCCGGGACCCGGGATACCATAACGCGTTCCTGGCTGGGGGCGAGCGTTCGGAACGTTGCTGATGCGGGCGAGATGTCAGCACTAGGCTTGCCAGGTGTCACCGGCATACTCGTAGTGGAGATTCCGGATGGCTCGATCATCGGAAAATGCGGAGTTCAAAAAGGTGACGTGATCCTTTCCGTCAATGGAATCAAGACGCCCGATACCACCGTCTTGCTTCAGCAGGTGCCGACGCTGGCTGATTTCCAGAGTATCACTTTGACCATTTTCCGCCAGCAGAAGGAAGTCTTGCTTAACATCAGGGAATAGCCGCTTACCGCAAAGCATGACCTATGAAGCCGATTCGCGTAACATTCACCAAGACCAGCAGGTGGCAGCGCCAGGCAGCGGATTTGGGCGGGTGCTGGATGGCGGTCTCGAACGCCGGGTATGGGTTACCCGGCCGACATGGCTCGTGGTCTCACGCGGCGAGGCGGCTTGGTTTGCGCCCAGGGTCGGACTTTTCGGCGAAACGTCCCTGCCTTCTGGCTGCTTCTTAGTTTAGCTCGACCACCCGCACGCTGGCTGCGAATGCGGGGTCCGGCGAGACGCGGGGTTTTTGGCTGCTGGTCGTGGTCAGGTTGCGGAGGGTCACCCGCTCGGTCAGCCGGTAAGGAAATGGACGGGCAGCGGTGGACAAGATCCTGCCGTCCGGGTCGGTGAACAGGTAGGGGCCTGCGTAGTCTCTGGGGTGGTGGCGGTCGTCGATCATGAGGCCGTCGATGATGACTTCCCGCGGCATGAAGCAGGGATAGCCAAAGTCGTGTTGCCCGTCGTTGCTCGCGTTGAGCAGGTAGGGCTGCACCGCCGCGCCGCACGCGGGAATCCAGCGGCTGTTGCGGATCACGATGGTGCCTTCCCAGGTGCTGCCGTAGTCCCCGCGCAGGCTGATCAGGGACCGGCCGTTCAGCGTGGAGTTCTCGACCGTCAATGTGCCCCGACCGATGGCGTTGAGCCCGGCGTGGCCCAGCGTGCAGCCGCGGATCGTGTAGGTGCCGGAAACGCCCTGGTGGGTGTCCATGCGGGACAGCGTGCAGTTCTCAAGCAGGATATTCTTGCAGAAGTTGGCCCCGATGACGCCCCAGCGTGTGGAGTCACAGATGTTTTCCATGCGGCAGCCGATCATCGTGAAGTTGACCACCTCGTTCGCGGTCAAGTCGTAGGTGCCCATACTCACCGGTTTCCCGGCGGCACCGATGGTCGTGTAGGTCTTGTGGCCGGTGACGAAGCAGTCGCGCAGCGTGACGTTGGCGCAACTGCTTACCGCAATGAACCCGCTGTAGGGATGGCCGGTGTCCGTCTCGCCCACGACGTGATGGGTCAGGCCCACGACGGTGGTGTTCGAGCGGTGGATGGCGATGTTCCGCGACCAGTAGTTGTAACCCTTGGCCTGTTTCATTCGGTTGGCGGTGGTGGTGAAGTCCCCGCCTTTGAGGATCAGCGGCCGCTCGTCCATCGGGCGGGCTTCCACGCGCGTGATCTTGTCGTAGTCCCAGTCGATGTCGCCCTCGATGGTGCCGTCACGGCGCAGGATGAAGCAATCGCGCTGGGTCGAACCGTTGTTCTGGTTGAGACCGCGGCGAATGTAGAGCCGTTTGCTGTTGTTCTCTACCCGCACCCAGCAGTCGCGGGGTGGCGTCGCGTCCAGGCGCCGCTGGTCGCGGGTCAGCCGCGAGATCGACAGCGTCACGGGCTCTAGCAGCGAGCGAACGGCGAAGAGCGACGCGCGGTGGTTTTCGACGTCGGTGTCGTCGATGATGAACCGCGCTGTGCCCCAGTCGGTGTCGGTGGCGACGATGGCGGTGAGTGCCCGGCGACCGAGGTGATAGGTGGCACCGGGCTTGGTCTGGACCGACAGACCGTGGGCATTGGCAAACGCGTGCGCTTCGACGATGGCCGGCAGGTCGTCGGCCACGCCGTCGCCGAGCGCACCGAAGGCCTCATAACTGACCGGACGATCGGTGGGGACAGTGCGCTTCGCCTCCGCAGCGAAGACAGTGGCCGGACCCGCCGCGCACCCTAGGAGCACGAGCAGCAGGGGTGAAAACAGCGCAACGCCTTGCTTCAGTCTCTTGAGCGGGGCCGCACTATGGTGACGAATGTTAATGAGCATCATATGGTTAACAGACGGGATCATGCCCTTTCCAACTTGGCACGTCATGTGGAAGTTTTTGTGGATGGGCGCTTTTTCATGGTAAATATCAGGATGGCAAATGACCAAGGGGGCAGTCATACACCGTCGCACGGCTATGGCGGGACAGTTGAGGCCCGGCGAAATTTTCGCGGCTGGCGGGTGCCGGGTTGCACACCCAATAGGAACGGGAAGGCACCGGCCAGAGCGGGCCTGAGCACTTATGGTAGTTCCTGCACTCTGCGGCCAGGGTCGCGGTTGTACCAGTCGATCTTGCGGGTTAGAAAGAACACCGCGGCAAGGGCTGCAAACAACCCCGCTGTGCCGATGAGCAGCGAGTAATCCTGCGATTGGAGCGTTACATAGAGGAAAGCGTAGGTGGCGGCGAGCAGGCCGACAACGATCAGCGCGCGGCCTCCGCTCTTCAGGGCGGCCACACAATAAAACCAGATCAGGCCCGAGGTCAGAGCAGCCGAAACGATATAAGCAGCGCCGAACCGAACAAACTCTGAGAGCGACAGGAGGCCGAGGTAAAAGAGGCATAGCGCCGCGCCCACCAGGGAGTATTGAAAAGGATGGATTTGCAGACCGGAGAGCAGTTCGAACAGAAAGAACATGGCAAACACCATTACCAGGAATAGCGCACCGTACTTAATGGCCCGCTCAACGTTGCGATAGGAGTCCACAGCCGACAAGAAATAGACTCCAAACAACGAACTGGAGGCGGATTGCGGAGTAAGCCCCGGCATGTTGTCGCGGTCGGTCCAATGCTGCGGGAAGTCACGCCCGTATTCGGATACGCGCCATACAGCTGTAAACCCGTTGGCTCCGACTTTGCGATCGGAAGGCAGAAAGGCGCCGCGAAAACTAGGGTCGGGCCATGGGGAGGTGATCTCGATTTTGGTTTGTCCCGCAAGGGGGGCAAACCGGATGCCGCCACTGCCATTCAGATTCAGGTCGAGTTTCACCGCAACGGAGTCGCTGGCCAACCGGGCGCCAGGCACTCGGGCGTGCACACCCGAATTGAAGCCTCTGAGCTTGCTGCCGGGACGGAGTGCCAGGCGGCTGCCACCCCAATCCACGAAGATGGTTTCCTGCACTCCGCGCAGGTCCGGGATGGCCAGCGTCAGTACCGCATCATCCCACATGACGTCCTCCTCAGGAATACCCAGTCCTTTAAAATCGGGGGGAGTGAATTCGCCTGATAACGACAGCTTGCCCGAATAAACAACCGCATCGTAGATGCCCCGGTTCAGCTTGGAGGGTTTGATGTCGCCGGAAACATCAAGGCGCGCCGGCAGGAAACATGCCTGGGCCACTCCCGTTTCCAATACTTCCACCTTCTCCGTTTTTCCCGATGCCGAGGCTTGTTCCTTCAGAAGCTTGAATGAATAGCGGTAGGGAACGATCAATACGGGCCCGATAATGTCCTGCTCGCGACCCCAAATCGAGGTGATCGCCGTTACCGCTTCATTTCTGCGGCCGAGCCGGTCGTGAAGCACGGAGGAGATCATTCTCAGGGGGATGAGCAACAGTAGGATAAGAACAAGGATGCCCGCTATTTTGAAGAGGATGGCATAGCGGTTAAAAAACCTGGTAACAACGGAAACGAGGGTAGTGGCTGATGCATTCACGTTTTTACTTTGTAACACAAAGTATCGACCCGCACAACCTCGAGTTGTTCAGTTTATTTTCAGGATAGTGGATATTGCAGACTAAAGAAGGAATGACAGAGGTCAGAGGTCAGGTCGGAGCTAGGTAGTGCCATCCCACGGGGTAAAGCTGAAGGCCAAAATGGGACTATGGGAGTTGGGTGGTGCTTAGCGTTTACCAGCTGAATGATGCAGCCACCGATTGTTACCAGGCCGATGATGGCAAGGATCAGGGCCAAGCCAGTTTCCTTTAGGGAGGACCATGCGTCACAACGCGAGTAACAGCCCGCAACGCGGAGTTCTGACCGGGTAGTAAACTGGGTATCCGTTCCAGCGTCTGTTTGGACCCACTCGCACCATAAGTCGTTGCTAAATTCGAATTTAGGCATGGAGCCGAGGGTCGGAATCGCCGACCCTCGCCTCGACCTTTTGGCACGCTAATTGACATGTTCACCATTGATGCGGGCAGAACCGTCGAATGCTGCCCTCGTGCTACCCTCGGCCTGTTTTGCTGGCACTTTTGCAGGCACTTTTGCAGGCACTTTTTTCGCTCGTTTTTGAGCCATTCGCCGATGTCATTGAATGCGGGCGAATGAGGACGCGGGCGGATGTTCGTGGGTGTTTGTTCAGCCTCAAAATGCCGGTTGATCAAGCGGCCGCGACTGGAATCAAACTCGACGCGTTCGCAGCGTTGCGAAAACTCCGGCGGACAATGAGGTTTTACGGTGTGGCATGCATGCATAGTTAATTGCCTTTGCGCCAACGCGGCGCGGCCTTGGAGGTTCGTTTTCCTGGGCATTATGGTTCGCTCCTTCACCAGTGGGGATTCGCGTTTGGAAACCTGGCAAAACCGTCCTCGTAGCAATAGTACAAGGTCGAGTACATCGAGCGATAAAGGACGCGATGGATATGAATCGTCCACGCTCCTCCAAATAACAGACGCACCATCCTGGACGGAGGTCTGCCTCACCGGCTCGCCTGAACCAGCGCCGGTTTGTAATGGCCTTTTCACGACATTCTGGTAGCGAGTCGCGACGCGGACAAACACTCAATTCCAATGCATTGGATTTCCTCCAGGGCGTTGGATTTTCTCCAGCCTTAGGGGTCAGCCGCAAGACGGTTCGCAAGAAGGTCGACCGTCGCCAATTGTTGGCGCTTCCCAAGGGCGGCGATCGAGTCTTTCCAGCTTTCCAATTTAAGGATGGCGCTGTTCTGCATGGCTTTGCCGAGGCCTTAGCGGCCCTGGATACGGAATCGGTTTTTTCGATTCTGGCCTTCTTTCTCAGCGCGAATGAGGATTTCGGGAATAAGACTGCAATCCAGATGCTCGAGTCTGGTGAGGTCGAGACGGTGATTTCCGAAGCGCGGACCTATCTGAAGCATGGCGCTTGATTCGAGGCTTCCTCCCCCGCGCAGACCTGGCAACCCGCAAACTGCCCCTGGTGACCATCAGCGGTGGCCTGTTCAGGATCGACCAAACGATCAATACCTGGCGGTATTTTGGTCGAAATAAGTCTCGTGAGGAATCGTGAGAGGCCGGTCGTGCCTGGGTTGGCTGAATGATGGCGTTCTTGAGCGTCCTCAAGAACAGCTCTTCATACTTGTTCTTGCCACAGAAATCGGGCCCGGCTTGAAATTCCCTCAAATCTCAGCTCGGGTCGTGCTGGCTTACTCGAGAGTTTCTTGCAGCCAGACCGGCAACGATTTCGCCAGGAAAGCTGCTTCTCCATTGTGAAAAACTGCAATCTGTCGGTAAGGATCTGAGAGATCGTTGTTGTCGAACACAAACACATGAGGCAACGCTCGAATGCTCTTCCTCAGATTCTCAAGCGTCCTGGGAAAGCGCGTAGCGAGCTTCTCAGCCGGAACATCGTGACCCCCTTGAGTGACACGCATCATTACTCTTTCTTCAGACTTCGCCGGATCGGAAATTCCGATGAAACAAAGGATCACGTTGTATCCAGCGCCGGCGGCCCTTTGAAGAAAATTGATCTTATCACCGACGGGATCCGAAAAGACTGTCTCAAAGACAAAGCTCTCTTTTTGCTCCAGGAGTTTCTCTCGAAGTGCCCCGGCCATTTCAGCAGCTCGATATGCGTCGACACCCAGTTCTCTCGCTAGAATATCAGCATTCACCAGGCGAAGGCCGGTAGCTCTCAGGTGTGCCCCATAGAATGTGGACTTTCCGGCCCCGTTTGGTCCGGCCAAGGCAACAACAACCGGGCGTTGGTTCAACCCAGGTATCACTTACGGCCAACTTTCGCTCGCCGCGCTTCCACGGGCTGGAATTTTCGGTTCACGAATCTTCCAATCGTGCGCTTTCCGTCAGCCTCAATCCGAACCAACAAGCCCGGGGCTTCCTTTGCCTGCTCATAATGCGGAAAGGGCTGGGTCTCCAGGTATTTTTTGACGCGAGCTTTTCCCTCCGGTGTATCCACCGTTTCAAGACATTCCGAAAGGGGGCGTGCGCTTGCCTTTTTGCACAGAGCCAAGGCTTGGGTTCCCTGCAAAAGAGGCTCGATTGCCCGGCCCAAATTCGCCCAATACTCGATTTGACCCGCAATCGAGCGTTCCGCAACTTCTCCGATCAATCGAGCATCGAGAACCAGGACATCCGAGAGCTTTACAGGCTGACTCATGCACATAAGGTAGCATTTTGCCACCAAGATGCAACAAAACCGCAATTCTCCAATTACCCACGACTTTGCATCCATTCGCAAGGTGCTGGTCGATAATATGTTCCGAACTAAAAAGACGCTGTGGCTGGGAAGTTCCGCGAAAAAGCGCACAGGTTCTGCAGTCCTGTGGGTGCCGAAAACCTCATCGC
>DIXK01000105.1:185-33995 GCA_002428665.1 Verrucomicrobia subdivision 3 bacterium UBA6082 | reverse complement strand
CCCGGTTCGCGCCGCCATCGCGACCAGCCGGTTCTCCCCGTCCCAGGTGTAGTTCCACCGCCCATCAGCGACTAGATTCCCATCCAGATCGTGGGTGAAGAGCTCCGGCGTCTTGGGCACGAACTCGCTTCGGGTGACCGGTGTCTCTCCCGGCGCACTGACCGTGAGGCTCTTCCAGACTGGCACCGAAATGTTGACCACGCTCAACTCCTTCCGGAAATACTCACCCTTCCGATAAGGCGACTGTCCATCCACCGTCACCGTGTTGGTCGCCAGCGCCACGCCCATGACATCGACCGCGCCCGGCACTGTGCGGCTGCTGTATTGGTTGAGCAAATTGGCGGTATAAGCGTTGGTCCGGAAGTTCGCGCCCGACTGGTCCCCGCCCGCTTTGGTCTGCATGCGGTTCCCAATGTCGTCGAAGGCATACTCAAACTGCTGTCCGGCGACAGGTGTTCCGTCCGCCCAGTACTTTTTCCCGCTCTTCACCTGCCCGAGTGGGTCGTATTCGTAACGCCAGTAAACCCCGTTGGCTTCACGCCGTTCGGTGCGTTGGTTGGCGTTGTTGTAGGTATATTCAAAACTGGCGGCAGTGAAGGTCGGCGCAACTGAAGCCATCGATTGAAGGCGATTCAACTGATCAAACTCTTTACTCGTTGTCATGCGCCAACTCCCGTTGTTGGTAAAAGCAATCTGGCTCACCAACGGCACGTTGGCAAGGTAACTGTAAAGCCTGTAACGTCGTTGTTACGGCCAACGGACTACCGCAACGGCAGGTCATCGAAAACCCGATTAATTGTGGCAATACCGATGTTTTCCGGGTTTTCGAAACCCACGCCCGTTAATCTATGCTTTCTGACCAAATCTACTAACTGTTGCGTTGCGAAAACGCGTCCCGGGTCCTGCGGCACCTTGAAGACGGCCGCATCGGGTATTTTGTTCGAATCAAATATGAAGGGCTTTATTCCGATGATCCTTGATGGATCATCCGGAGAGTACTTTATGCCAGATCTCCTCAGGTCAAGGCACTCAGCCAGCAAAACGACATTCATCACGTAATACTCGATACCCTTCAGTCTGCCAATCGTGCGAAACTCTGCTGCCGCTCCAATAGGATCTCTCAAAATGTTGACAGCCTGCTGGGACACAAACGGTGCCTGGAAATACCCATGAACAAAATCGAGCAATGGCAACTTAGGATTCCCAAGCGTGTGTCTTGGGAGTTTCCAACCGGCTGGCAGAGGCTTCCCGATAAAAGTCTTGTTACGGAACTCCCAGAGATCCACCTCATCATAGGCGTCGAATCCGTAGTCCGCACAATTCTCGGTTTCAATGTAGAGAAAAACAACTAGCGGCTTTTCATTCATAAACCATCACCGCATCCTGCCAGACGCTTTCATTAAATCCACAGCAAGTTCATTCATTTTTGCGATGAAATCCTGCTTTGTTTCCGCAGTTTCAAAGTGCTGCAAGACCCTCTGGTAATACAGCGGGTCGGGGTCGGTTGAGACCGGTTAACAGGGTTAGCCGTGGTGTCACAGGGTATGCTAATCTATTGTTTGTTGAATGGATAAACCTCCGTGGCAGATCCACCGGGTTTGCGCCGAAACGCAGACCCTTTAATTACAACACCGGCGTTTTACACCTCCGCGGATGTCGTTAGCAACTCTTTTTTTGGAAAAGTTTATGTGGATAGTTTACTTACGGTAGGGATTGCTAAAAGGGGTGGGTGTGTGACAGCGGTGGGTGGCTGAGGGCAAAGAAGGACCATGGGACTACGGACTAAATTTCGGTATTTCAAAGGGCGCTAGGATTGTGAAGGCTGAAGTCCACCGGAAACTGGCGCTGCGATGTGGGGTGGGGTTTAAGCCGGTCACAGACCGGCGGTCCGTGACGGGCGGAGGGCGTTCCGGGAATCTCAAATTGCAGATTTGATATTTGAAAGGGGGACGGGAAGAAGGCAGCGCCATCCCACGGGGTGAAGCTCCAGAAAGGCTGAAGGCTAAAGGGGGGCTTCACGGTCTCACGGAGTCAATCGTCCCTCCGGGACCGGGGTTGGGCGGGGGCACGGACAGAAAGGATGACGGGTCGAACATCGAACGTCGTGCGTTTAATGGTGAATGACCGAGCGGCCCCGGTGGGATTGCTCGACAACGGCGACTGGGTTAAGCCGGTCACAGACCGGCGCTCTGTGGTGGGCGGGCCGCGTTCTGGGAATCTCAGATTGAAGATTTGATATTTGAAAGGGGGCTAGAATTATGAAGGTGAAGTCCACCGAAGACCGGCGTTGCGAGGTGGGGTGGGGAAACCGTTGAAAACGGTTGGCTTTTGGTGTTAGGGTGTACGACACCTTGCTGAAGCAAGGTGCTAATGAGAGGGGGGGAGGGCGCAGATATGGGGTGGGGTTTAAGCCGGTCACAGACCGGCGCTCCGTGGTGGGCGGGCCACGTTCCGGGAATCTCAAATTGCAGATTTGAGATTTCAAAGGGGGCTAGAATTATGAAGGTGATGTCGATCGGAGACCGGCGCTCCGTGATGGGTGGAGGGCGTTCCGGGAATCTCAAATTGCAGGTTCGAGATTTCAAGGGGGTGCTTTGCAGGTGGGGTGGGAAAACCGTTGAAAACGGTTGGCTTTTGGTGTTGGGGTGTACGACACCTTGCTGAAGCAAGGTGCTAATGAGAGGGGGAGGGCGCAGATGTGGGGTGGGGTTTGAGCCGGTCACAGACCGGCGCTCCGGGTTGGGCGGAAGCGCGTTTCGGGAATCTCACATTGCGGATCTGACGCGGCGGGACGCCGCTGGAACTCGCAGGCGAGGACGCCCGCGCTACGGCCAACCGTCCACGGTTTGTGTCGTTTCCGGTCGAAAAAACCGGGGGTTACGCTAAGCCGGTCGCAGACCGGCGCTTCGTGGTGGCGGGCTGCGCTCTGGGAATCTCAAATCGCAGATTTCAGATTTCAAAGGGGGCTAGAATTATGAAGGTGATGTCGACCGGAGACCGGCGTTGCGAGGTGGGGTGGGGTTTAAGCCGGTCGCAGACCGGCGCTCCGTGGTGGCGGGCTGGCGTCAAGGTGCACGGAGGGCATTTTTCAAACCGTTTCTAGGGTCCTTTCTGGAAAGACTGCAGCCGGTTGTCGGGTGGAATGGGTTCTCCCATCGCCCAAAGCAGTCCATTCAGGAGCAGGCGCCGAAAGTGCGGATCTGCAAAGTCGTCGGGGTGGCCCAGGGAGGTGTAGAAGATGCGCGCTTGGCAGGGCCCGTACGCGTGAGTCCAGGCCACGGGTTCGGTGGGCTGGCCGGGAATGGTGCCGGTAAGGAGCACTCGGGTGTCCGGCCGAAGCGGAGTGTTTTTGTAGAGTGAGCCGTGACCGATCAACTCACGCACTGAGACTCCGTTCAACAACCCGTCGGCAATCGCGTCCGGGGCGGCTTCAATGCGGGATGCCAGGTTGTTTCCATGGTGGTTTTGGTAATTACCGCCCAGGACCTGCGCATCGAACTCAGGCCAGCTCGCGCCGAGTTTTGCATCGTTGCCTTTCGGGGCGAAGGCATGGCTGGTGGTGCGGATCCCGACCAGGGGCTTGCCGGCGGCAAGATGGGCGCGGATGGCGTCGACCTGCGGCTGCGGAAGGGCGCGGCGCCGGACACTGACCACCAGGGCATCCGCGTTTTGCAGGTGTTCCATCAGACCGGGAAAGTCATGTTTGTTATCGGGATTGGCCTGGATGACCGCGGTCTGAAATCCGCGCCAGGCGACCAGGTTTTGCGCGAATTCCGGCAAGGTCTCCCACGTCTGGTATTCATCCTCCCCGATCAGGAAGACCACCTTGCGAGGGCGGTCTTCCCGAAAGCGGAACGGTTCACCCCCCAGCAAGTCCGCGCTGGTGATGGTCGGGCACCAGTGCTTCTCGATATGCTCGACCACTAGTTCCGTGCCCCGGAAGTGGTTCACGTAAGGAGCGCTGCCGGACGAATACATGGCATCGGTGAGGTCCCGCATGAGGACCACATTTTGTCCCTGGTGGCGCAGTTGCCGGATGCCGAAGGGTCTTCCCAGGACGCACATATTAACGTGGACCCCCATGATAATTACATTGGTGATGGCGCGTTGGCGCATCAGGTAATAGGCCTCGGCGGAATCGGTGATCGCATCGCCAGGGTGGATCTCGATGGCCTCGATTTGGCGTGACCACGCCCGTTTTTGTTCGCAACCCTCGCATCCTTCGCAACCACCGTTAGAATCGTCGATGGGAAGGCTGCCTTCGATCGGAGCCTCCAGGCTCCACCAATTTTTGAGCGGGACCGGGGGAGCGACCTTGGGTGCCGCGGCGGCCCGTTTTCGTCCTGGGTGGTCCTGGTAGAAATTGAGGGTATCGCTTGGGCAATGAATGACAAACACCCCGGCGGTTCGGGCCGCCTTGAGGGTGTGGTTCATTCGCGGGGCCATTTCTGCGACGCGTGCCGTGGCGCTTGGACACCAGTGCCGATCCCACATGTCGCAGACCACGATTGCTGTCCCTGGGGCTGCCCATCGCAACGGCTTTTCGACCACCTGCCATTGCCCAGGTGTGCCAGTCACCGGTTCCCGGTGCCGGGACTTCAAGCTGAGCGGATCTGCGGAGCTGCCAAGCAAGGAAACGGCGCCAACGAGGAACAGCAAGAGTTGGAGTTTCGCACTTTGCAACGCCTCACTTCGACAGCCGGGACTCATCAGCAGAGTCTGGCAGATACGGCTCGCGCACACAACCTCAGTCCGCACCCCGGTTCGCTCTCGGGACAGATTTCCTGCGCGGTGAAAGCGCACGTGAACCGACGAAAGAGATGCCAGGAGCCGCGCCGTCCCCTGCCCTGAGCATGGTGGGAAGTGGTGCTACTCCGTATTCGGGAACGACCCCAGCACCTTGACAAAATTACAGTGTTCGCCCAGGGCCTTCAGCGCATTCTCTACCTTCCGATCCTGCATGTGCCCGTCGCAATCGATGAAGAAGAAATACTCCCAGGCCTTTCTCTTGCTGGGCCGCGATTCGATCTTCGTCATGTTGATGCGATACCGCCGAAATGCCGCAATCGCATTATGCAAGGCCCCCACCTTATCGGTGACACTCACCATGAGACTCGTCCGATCGTGGCCCGTGGGCGGACTGCACTGCCGCCCGAGCACCAGGAACCGGGTGGCGTTGGCGACATTGTCCTGGATGTCATAATCCAGCACATCGACTTTATACTTTTCCGCTGCCAGTACACCGGCGATCGCCGCCGCCCCTTTCTCCTTAGCTGCCAGTTCCGCCGACCGCGCATTGCTCGAAGTCTCGATGATTTCGATCCGCGGGAAATGCGTCTGCAGCCAGATCCGGCACTGCCCCAGCGACTGAGGATGGGTATACAACTTCGTCAGTTGGGCACGCGGTGAATTGCTCAGCAAACAATGCTGCACCGGCATGACGATCTGCGCCACGATCTTCAACTCACTGTCGACAAACATGTCCAGCGTGTGAGTCACCACACCCTCTGTCGAATTCTCCACGGGCACCACCCCATAATCGGCGCGGCTCTTGGTGACCTCCGTAAACACGTCCGAAATCGTCTTCTGTGCCGAATAATTCAAGCTCGAACCGAACCGCCGAATCGCCGCCTGGTGGGTGAACGTGGCTTCCGGCCCCAGGTACGCAATCGTCAACGACTTCTCCAGAGACAAGGCGCTCGACATGATCTCCCGGTAAATCGCGCGCAACGACTCATTCGTTATCGGTCCCTCGTTTCGTTTGCAGATCCGGTTCAACACCGCCCGTTCCCGGTGCGGCGCATAAATCTCTTCCCCCGCCCGCTTCTTAATCTCTCCAATCGCCAGCACATGCTCGGTACGCTCATTCAGACACTTCACAATCTCCGTGTCCAGCCGGTCGATCGCCTGTCGATGTTCAGATATACTCATTACGCTTTGGCGGGCGGCTCGCCCGCAGTCTCGTTAGCCGTTCCCACGGTCATCCCGGCAGGGGGTGCCCCCTCCGCTGGTTGCTCGGTTGTCACCGCCAGCGCTTCCGGCGGCGCCGTCGCCAGCCCCGGATCCACCGTCGCCAGCCCTTCCGGCTTATGAATCACAATCCGGCGCAGCTCATCCGCCGCCGGCAGTCCATCCAGATCCCGCAGCCCGAAATATTCCAGAAAAACCGAAGTTGTCCCATAAGTAATTGGCCGCCCCGCCGCTTCGGCTCGTCCCACCTGCTCGACCAAGCCCCGCTCCAGCAACGTCTGCATGACCCCATCTACCGCCACACCCCGGACCTGCTCCACTTCGGCCCGCGTCACCGGTTGTCGATACGCAATAATCGCCAGTGTCTCCAAGGCAGGTTGCGACAACCGCGGGGGCCTCGCCCGGTGCCCCACCAACGCCTTCAACCACGGCGCATATTCCGGCTGTGTAACGAACTGCCACGCTCCCGCGACGCAAACCAGGCGATAACTCCGCTCGGCCGACTCGTGCTCCCGCGCCAAGTCATCCAGCGCCGCTCCGAGGGCGTCCTCCTTCACCTTTTTAAAAGAGCGCACCACCTCATCCCCCTCCGCGTGGTCCACCGCCCCTGCCAAAACCTCGCGCACCTCCTTCAGGCTCAGTGGTTTTTGTGCCGAAAAGAGAATCGCTTCCAAAATATACTTCAGTTCCATGGCCAGAAATTCCGAATCATGTTGCAGCCTGCTCAGGCCAGGCATCCCCTCCTGGCGACGTTTCGCCAAGCTCCTCCGGGGCACTCCCGGAGACGCCATGGCTCCCAGCCGAAGCGACATCCTCTGCCCCCTGCGCACAGAGCTCAATCTCCCCAAACGGCTCGTGCTGCACCGCGGCAACCTGCTTCAAGCGAATCAGTTCAAGCAAAGCCAAAAACGTCACCACGACCTCCGTCCGGCTCGTTACCCCCTCGAACAACTCCGAAAACCGCAAGCGCGACCTCTGCCCCACAAACCGCACAATCACCTCGATCTTCTCACTAACCGACCACTTATCCTCGAAAATATCCCGTTGATCCTCGCGTTTACCCAGTCGCTGCAGCACCTGGTTCACGGCGTTTACCAGGTCGAAGATCGACGCCTCGCTCCGTCGCGGCCCCTCCATCTCAAAAGTAGGCCGAATGGGCAGCCGCGGAAACACATCCCCCCGCTCCGATTCCAAAGCTGCCAACTTGGCTGCCGCATCTTTAAACTTCTTGTACTCCACCAACTGCCGGATCAACTCCCACCTCGGGTCCTCCCCCTCCTCCTCCTCGGCGACCACCTGCTGATCCACCGGCAACAACTCCCGGCTTTTGATAAACATCAGCGTGGCCGCCATCACCAAGAACTCTCCCGCCACCTCCAAATCCAGCAACCGCATAGTATCGATATACTCGATAAACTGGGTTGCCAACCGCGTCAAATTCACCTCATAAATATCCACCTCCTCCTTCTTTATCAGGTAAAGCAGGAGATCCAGCGGTCCCTCAAAAACATCAAATTTGACTTTGTAATCAGCCATCTCACCCCACAACCCACAGGTCGCAGGAATCCACAATGGTAAAACCCCCCCGTCGCATTGGCAACGCCATACCTCCCCTTACATAATGCCCTCGTGACGCCCCTCTTTGCCTATCCATACCTTTTCGCGTATGTGAGAAAGAATGTGAGAAAGTGTTGACAAAAAATCACAGAAGCCTATGGTGTGGATGTTCGGGTGGCAGCACGTTTCTTCAGCGGGGTTCCCCACCCCCACCTCCTTGGCGTCTGCTGCCCGGACGCTTTTTTAGAGACAAACCCCAAAAAGATCCCTTACTTCAGTGTGCATTGCGTCCCTCGCCGTCTGGTCGCTGGGAGTACAGCCCCTCTAACCCCCACCGACGAAGAAACTCATCGAATACGGCTGGGACGTGCCCACCCCTACCCAAATGCGCGACCAACTGCCAGCCATAGAAAAGCGCCCCTTTGACGGACTCATCTTCCGACTCAACGGCGGGCATGACACGTTTGTCACCAAACCGCTGGACCCCGCCCAAGTCAAAGAAGACGAAATCCTCCTTAAAGGAACACTAACCCGGATGACCCATTCACGGTTTTCGAGCCCTCCGGTTTCCAGGGTCATTCCCTAATTCCCGGTCGTGGATCCGACCTCCTTTGCTAATTTGCGGATTGCCTTCCTTGCTCCCGATGTTCAACACTGTAAGGATGTTAGCCAAGGTCTGTTCGGCTGCGGTGAACGGCATCGACGCCTACCCCGTTGAGGTCGAAGTCAACGCCGGCTACGGCGACACCCTCCTCGTCGTTGTTGGCCTCCCTGATGCTGCTGTCAAAGAATCCCGCGACCGGGTTACCACCGCACTCATCAACTCCGGCTACACGTTCACTTTCGGCCGCACCACCATCAATCTCGCCCCGGCTGACGTCAAAAAGGAAGGGCCCAGCTTCGACCTCCCCATCGCGATCGGCATGCTCGCTGCCAGCGAACAACTCGAATCCGATCAGCTCGAAAACTTCCTCATCCTCGGCGAACTCGCCCTCGACGGCACCGTCCGCCCCACCAAAGGCGTCCTTCCTGTCGCTCTCCGAGCGCGACAGGATCGCCGCGCCGGTATCCTACTCCCGCCCGAAAACGCACCCGAAGCCGCTGTGGTTTCAGGCCTCAACGTCATCCCCGTCCGCAACCTTCGCGAGGCGGCCTCATTCCTCGAAGGCCAAACCCGTATTTCCCCGGTCAAGATCAACCTGCCCGACCTCTTCGATCAATCCTCCGACGACGACCTCGACTTCGTCGAAGTTAAGGGTCAGGAATCGGTCAAACGCACTCTCGAGATCGCCGCTGCCGGTGGCCACAACCTCTTGCTGATCGGCCCGCCCGGCACCGGTAAATCCATGCTGGCCAAGCGCCTACCCTCCATTCTGCCGCCACTCACCCTGGATGAGGCCTTGGAAACCACCAAAATCCACAGCATCGTAGGCCTGCTCCAACCCGGCCAGGCCCTGGTCACCCGGCGCCCATTCCGCGCCCCGCACCACACGGCCTCAGACGCTGGACTCCTCGGCGGCAACATCAACCCCACCCCAGGCGAAATCTCCCTGGCCCACCACGGTGTCCTCTTCCTCGACGAACTCCCGGAATTCAAACGGTCCGTCCTTGAAACCATGCGCCAACCCCTGGAAGAGGGCCGAGTCACCATCTCGCGCGCCGCGGGCACCATGACCTTCCCCTCCCAGTTCATGCTCATTGCCGCTATGAACCCGACCCCGGACGGCAAAATGCCTGCCGAATCCCGCTGCTCCCCTCGCGAAATCCAGGCCTACCTTGGCCGGATTTCCGGTCCGCTCCTGGATCGCATCGACCTTCACGTGGAGGTGCCCCAAGTCAAGTTCGGCGAAATCACCTCCGCAAAGACAGGTGAATCCTCGGCCCAAATTCGTCAACGCGTCCTCGCCGCCCGACAACGCCAACAAATCCGCTTCAAAGACCGCCCTAAAATCACCTGCAACGCCCGCATGGGCTCCCGCGAATTAAAGCAATACTGCACCCTGGACGAGAACATCCTGGAGTTGCTCAAGTTCGCCATGTCGGATTTAAACCTGAGCGCCCGGGCATACGATCGGGTCTTGAAAGTCGCCCGCACCATCGCTGACCTCGCAGACTCCGACGCCGTCACTGCAGACCACGTCTCTGAAGCCATCCAATACCGCTCCCTCGACCGGCAGATTTGGACCTGACTCCCCAAAGCCCTTCAATGCTGTGCAGGTCCGACGGCAAATCGCGATTGGCGTAACGTTCGCCCAGCGTATAACCGAGACCTTACATCAAAACAGCATTGCCCCCTCAAGCGATCCACGCTTGAATTGTCGCAGTTCGCCATGTCGGACCTCAACCTAAGCGCCCACCCTTCGACCGCGTCCTCAAAGTCGCCCGCACCGTCGTCGACCTTGCGGACTTCGGCACCGTCACCCCCGAGCGCGTCTCCAAACCCATCCTAGACCGCTCGCGCAACCGACAATTATGCACCTGAATCTCCTTAACTCCTTCAGTCAACCCCAGAAACAACCGCGCCACCGGCTGCTGCTGCTCCTGGCTGTCCTGTTCCCCCTTTTCCCCGCCCTCGCGGCTCCGGTCATCAATGCCGATATCTGCATCTACGGCGCCACCTCCGGCGGCATCGCTTCTGCGATCCAGGCATCCCGCATGGGCAAGTCCGTTGCCCTCGCTGCCTTCAATACCCATCTAGGGGGTCTCACAACCGGCGGCCTGGGTGCCACCGACGTTGGCAACATCGGCTCCATCGGCGGTATCTCCCGCGAATTTTACCGCCGGGTAGGGCAACACTACGGCAGCACCGAGTCGTTCAAATTCGAGCCCAAAGTCGCGCGCCAAATCTTCGAAACCTGGCTCGCTGAAGTTGGTATCACCCCGCGCTGGAACCAGCGGCTCGCTTCCGTGGGTATGACTGGCAATCGCATCACTGAAATCCGCATGGAAGACGGCACGATCTACCGTGCCCGCATGTTTATCGATGCCACCTACGAAGGCGACCTCATGGCCCTGGCCGGTGTCCCCTTCACGTTTGGCCGCGAAAGCGTCGCCACCTACGGCGAATCCCTCAATGGCATCCGCGCCTCCACCCCCGCCCACCAGTTCACCGTCAACGTCGATCCCTATGCCAGCCCCGGCGTCCCCGCCAGTGGTCTGCTCCCCTTCATCGCGCCTGGATCCGGCGGCACGCCCGGCGATGGCGATCACCGCATCCAGGCATACAACTACCGCCTCTGCTTTACCCAGAACTCCGCCAACCGCCTCCCGCATGTTGTTCCCCCGGACTACGACCCCGCCCGCTACGAACTCCTCGGTCGCCTGCTCGATGCTCGCCTCGCCGCCGGTCACACCCTCAGCATGGGCTCCTTCTTCGGCATCTCCTCCATGCCCAATGGCAAGACCGACATGAACAACAACGGCGCTTTTTCAACCGACTTCATTGGGATGAATTACACCTACCCCACCAACAGCCACGCCGCCCGCGCCCAACTCGACCACGCCCACCTCGAATACATTCAGGGCCTCATCTACTACCTCGCCACCAGCCCACGCTCTCCTCCCTCACTCCGCGCGGAGGTCCTCAGTTGGGGCCCTACCCGTGATGAATGGACTGAGACCGGAGGTTACTCACCCCAAATCTACGTCCGCGAAGCCCGCCGCATGATGAGCGACTATGTCATTACTCAGGCCGATTGCCAAAGCGCCCGCATGGCCCCTGACCCCGTTGCCCTGGGCTCCTACAACATGGACTCCCACAACTGCCAGCGCATCGTCCAAAACGGCTACGCCCGCAACGAAGGCGATGTCCAGGTCAGCGTCCCCCGCCCCTATCCGATTTCCTACCGCTCCATCATCCCCCCTGCCGGTCATTGCGATAACCTCTTCATCACCTTCGCCATCTCCGCCAGCCACATTGCGTTCGGTTCCACCCGAATGGAACCCGTTTTCATGATGCTGGGCCAGTCGGCCGCCACTGCTGCCGCCTTTGCCATCGATGACAACCTCCCGGTGCAGGAGGTCAACTTCACCAAGCTCAGCCTCCAACTCCTCGCGGACGCCCAGGTCCTCTACTGGGGCAACTCCGACCAATCGTCCACCGGCATCATCCTTGATTCCATCCCCTCGGAAGCCACCATCGCTGGCACCTGGGAAACGAGCACCTCCGTTAGCGGCTTCTGGGGAACCAATTACCTTCACGACCTCAGCACCGGCAAGGGCACCAAGTCTGTCACCTACCAACCCAACCTCCCCCACTCCGGACCCTACCAGGTCTACCTCCGCTGGACCACCCACGCCAACCGTGCCACCAACGTGCCTGTCGACATTCTCCATGCCCAGGGCAAAACCACCCTCACCGTCAACCAAACCCTCAACAACGCCACGTGGGTCCATCTCCTCACCACCAACTTCAACGCCGGCACAAACGCCCAACTAGTCATCCGCACGGACAACACCACCGGCTACGTGATCGCCGACGCCGCACGCTGGCTCCACGTCAGCAACAGCGCTCCCCCCGTTCAGATCCTTGCCACCGACCCCATCGCCAGCGAAACCGGCAAGACCGCCCGCGTGACCTTCATCCGACCCGCAGACCAATCCAGCGCGCCACTCACTATTCGCTATTCCCTCGGCGGCACCACCAGCAATGGCGTCGACTACGACCTCCTGCCAGGCTCCCTGCTTATGCCTGCGGGCGTCTTCGCCTCAAACCTCGTCATCCGCGCCACCCCCGATACGCTCCCGGAAGGCGACAGAGTGTTGCAGATCGCACTCGAACCCGCCGCCGATTACACGCTCGGCACCCTCAACCAATGCGCCATACTTATCCTGGACGACCCCTTCGATGCCTGGCGCTTCGCCCATTTCAACTCTCCACAACAGGCAGATCCTGCAATTTCCGGACTGGCAGCCGATCCGGATTCCGACACCCAATCCAACTGGCAGGAATACCTCGCAGGCACCTTGCCCCTTGATCCATCCAGCGTTTTCCGCCTCGGAATCCACCACGAATTCCAAGCCGCAATACTTAGCTTTGCTGCCGGATCCAACCGCACCTACACAATCCATACACGGGATCACCTCACGACCGACGACTGGTTCGCCCTCACCAATTTCCCCTCAGCATCGACCAATCACGTGATGATCTATGAAGATCCGCGGGAATTCGGCCTTACTAACCGCCTCTACCGCCTGTCTGCCCCGTAACCCCAGTTCTTGATTCTCCCGTTGCGTGGGAGGCGTTCCACAACTATGCGTTCCCCGCTCTCTCCTCCTCTTTCATTCTCTGCATCAGCTGCCGAATCTCGTGCGCTATCAGACGTGTCAACGGCTGAACACCCGACCTCGTATCCACCTTGTGCTCCTTGAGAAAGTGTGTGACTTCGATGGGCTCCCCAAACACAACCTCTGCGGTCCGCGCGACTGGATACCGCTCCTTCTGCAGCACATCCTCCTCCAGCTTGTAAATTGTCTCCGCAATACGGTCCATCGTCGGATGCTCCCGCAGATACCGACCCGGGTAACTGTAAAGCTGCTGCGCCGTAAAAACCCGGTCCAGATCGTCGTACAACTCTCCCTCAACACCCTTCGTCACCGGTTCATTCACCGCTGTCAACCTTTGCCGAATCGCGTGCCGAATTGCCTTGATCCGGAGCGGAATTGGGTGCTTGGCGGCAGCCAGGCCATACTTTCGCTCCACCTCCGACACCAGGCATTCCTGCAGATTTCGGATTCGCTCCACCAGGTCCCCCGGCTGCGCCCGGCCCATAAACTCCTCCTCCTTGACCGACAGCAAAGCGCTGCCCAGGTGGTAAACCCGTTCCACTGGAGACAACGCCGACTTCGGTTTCCAGGTGATCCGCGACTCCAGGGCATCCAATCTCTGGCCAAACGTCTCTGCCATCTCCGGCGCGTGGCGCACCCGGATTGCCGTCGGCACCGCACACCCCCGCTTCCCCTCCGGCAACTTCTCCGAAGATCGCAGCAGAATCGTCGCCACCCCTTCGTTCAACAAATCCAGTTCCTCGTGATGATGATAAATCTCACCCTCAGGAAAGATCACCAATGGATGCCGACACTCGCGCAAAACGCTCATCGCCGTCCGGATCGCCGCCAGGTCTGCCCCTTCACGATCCACCGAAAAGGCCCCCGACCGCTGCAACACAAAACGCCGCACCCAACCCTGCTCAAAACATTCCCGTGCTGCCATAAAATGAAACGCGAGCCCATACCGCCGCCCCACCTCCACCAGCAGAGCCGGGTCAGCGTGATCCGCATGATTCGGCGTCACCAGCACCGAATGCCCTTCGCGCACCCATCGCGCCAACTCCGCAGCGCCCGTCACCTTTACCTGCCGAATGTTGAACCGATACCGGAGAAAAAACCTCGACAGCAAATGCAGCACCGGCCGAAACCAGGCGTCGTACTTCGGCGGACAAAACTCATAAGGCTTCTGCGGGCGCAACAGATTCATAGCCGCGTCATTTTGCGAAATTCATCGCCACATCCTTCACCTGGCGCAGATCCAGTTTCCCCGTTCCCAGCAAAGGAAATTCCTTCACGCGGAGGAAACTATCCGCCTTCGGCTTCCACAAATTCGGCAACTCGCACTCTGCCAGCTTCGCCAGGCACCCATTCAAATCCTCATCGGTCAATGTGTGCAACACCACCAACCGTTCCCCCTTGCGCTCATCCGGCACCCCGGCTACCACAAACGACTGTTCGGTTCTCGCCGCTAATTCATGCAGCTTCTCCTCCACCTTAATGTGCGGCACCATCTCTCCGCCAATCTTACTGAACCGGCTCAGCCGATCTGTTATTTGCACAAACCCATCCTCATCCAGCGATGCGACATCGCCGGTGACATACCATCCATCGCGCAGCACCTCCGCCGTTTTCTCCGCGCGCCCCAGATACCCCTTCATCACGTTCGGCCCTTTCACCAGCATCAGCCCTGCTTGGCCCATCGGCACCGGTTGCATTGTGGCAGGATCCACAATCCGCACGCTCACCCCGGGCAGAGGATGCCCGATCTTGCCCCGCTTCGCCCCCACCTGCCGAAACCCAGCCGCGCGGTAATCCCGCGTATTCACCGCCACCACGGGCGAACATTCCGTACACCCATACCCTTCAAGCGGCCGGATGCCGAACCGATCCTCGAAAGCGACGGCCAATCGCTCCGGCAACTTCTCTGCGCCGGCCATCACAAACTGCAAACTCCCGAGATCCTCCGGTGCGCATCCCCGCAAATAGATTTGCAGGAACGTTGGCGTCGCGAGCAGGAAAGTCACCTCGTAATCGCGCACCAACTTACCCACCGCCTCGGCGTCGAGCGGCGTCGGATGAAACACCACCCCCGTGCCCAGCACCCCCGGCAAGCACACCGTCCCCGTGAACCCAAACGAATGGAAGAAAGGCAGAATCCCCAGGAAACAATCCTTCGGGCGAACTGCAAACGTCTGCTCCAACTGCTCGATATTCGACATCACATTGAAATGGGACAACATCACACCCTTGGGATCCCCCGTGCTCCCACTCGAAAAAATCACTGTCGCCAGATCATCCGGCTCCGTCCGCCGTCGCCGACCCAGTGCCTGCTCCAGCCACGGAACCGGCAGCAACCACGCCATTGCCGCCGCCACGAGTTTCTCCACCTTCCCTGGATCCTTTGCCAAATCCTCCAGCAACACAGCCTGTCCGGGTACTGTCAGTTTGATCTTATCCAGGAAAGCCTTTGAGGTGATCACCGTTTGCAGCGAGCATTGCGTCGCACAAGCCGCCATTACCTCACTCGAGGCGGTATAGTTCAAGTTCACCGGCACTTTCCCAAGTAAAAGAGCAGCGAAATTCACCAGGGCACCCGGCACCGATGGCGGCAGGAGAATACCCACCATTTCTTGGCTATCCCAAACCGCTCTCAATCGCCGCGCGAGGAAAATTGACCGCATCAACGCGGATCCAGCACTCATACGAGGAGTTCGGGCATCCCCCATCGCGAACCGCGTTCTGCGTTTACGCAAGCTTCGCACCAAGGCCCGGTCCAGAGTCTCGCGTCGCGCTTGCCTGTGACGCCACGCCTCGGCGGTCAACTCCTGCACCGCCTCCCGGACCTCGAGGTGCGTGGCCATGGCCGACATCGGCTTGCCGTAACAAACCGTGACTGGGTACGCCATGCGACGCGGAAATTTCCACAAAAAACGCCCTTTCTCAAAACTGAAAATGCTACCCCATACCCCGTCCAACGCCACCGGCACAATCGGCGCCGACAGGCCCTCCATGATTCGCTCAAACCCACGGCGAAACGGCAACAACTGACCGATCCGCGTAATCTGACCCTCCGCAAAAATGCACACCGCCTCTCCCTTCCGAATCGCGTCGCTAGCCGTGCGTAGCGCTTGGATCATTTCGCGTGGGCGAATCTGGGCCGAGATCGGTATCGCGCGCATGATGCGGGCAAAGGGCTTAATATACTTGCGCTCGTATACGCCCCGGAACATCAGGAAACGGATGGCCCGATCGGTAGAAGCCTGGAGCAACAATGCGTCCACCAAAGAAAGGTGATTCGCGACAAACAGCACCCCACCCTTTGAAGGAATGTAGTCACGACCATCCACGCGGATTCGGTATAACGTCCGCGTCAGCAGCCAGAGCAGGAATCGCAGGAAGGCATCCGGCATGAGCCAAATGGCGTAGGCCGTCCCAACCAAGGTCAGCAGGCTGGTGGCGGCAAAGATCTGCCGAGGATTTAGGCCCAAGACACCGGCCAGAACATAGAACACACCCGCGGCAAGAAAAATCCCCACAAACGCCAGCAAATTGCTCGAAGCGATCACCGCCCCCTTGCGCACCCGATCTGGCCGGTGCTGGATCAAGGCAGCGATCGGGACGATAAAGAAACCCGCAAAAAAGCCATAAAGCGCCAGGAGACTTACAACCTGCGCAAGCGATCGCCCGCCAAACGAAAGCGCCAAACCGAACGCAGTCATGCCCACCGACCCCAGGGGGATCAACCCGTACTCAATCTTCTTGCCTGACAAGTGGCCCGCCGCATAACTGCCCAACCCGATTCCGACGGCCATGGCTGACATCAAGTACAACGTAATCTGCCCCTCGTTCAGTCCCAGTAAATCCTTGCCGTAGGCGTAAATCGTGTACTGCTGGATCAGCGCCCCCAGAAAGAAAAAGTAGCTGTTCCCCACCACGGCGAGGAACAGCACCCGGTCTCTACGGATCCGCGACAACTGGCTGGCGAGGTCACCGATGAAATTCAACCGGAACGTCTTCACGGGATCCGCGGCGGGCACCGGGGTGATTTTGAGGCTCGTGCCCGTGCCGGCGAGCGCCAACCCGATCAGCACCAAGCCGGCCCACCATTGACATCCTCCCAAAGTGATAAATAACCATCCACCGCAGATCGTTCCCCCGATAATGGCCAGGAAAGTTCCGAGTTCAATCACGCCGTTGCCCCAAGACAATCGTTTCTCACTCAGCAACTCCGGCAGCAAGCCGTACTTGGAGGGCCCAAAAAACGCGCTCTGAGCTCCCATCAGGAACACGGTAGTTAGCAACAGGATGGGAGCTTGAAACACCAAAGCCAGCAAGCCCAGCCCCATGATGCCGATCTCGGCGATTTTTGTGCTAATCGTTACCAATCGTTTGCTGAATCGGTCCGCCAAGTACCCACCGGCCATGGAAAACACGATGAAAGGAAGCGCAAACAGACCTCCCACCAGGCTCATCTTGAACTCTCTGGAAGCCCCGGGAAAATGCGGCAGGGCCATCCCCACCATCAGGAACATGGCCAGCGTTCGATACAGATTATCACTGAAGGCTCCTTGAAACTGGGTCACAAACAGCGCCCAGAACCCGCGCACTGATTCCGCTCCGTGGGATGGCGCGTCAGGTTTCATACGACACCTCTGGATTCCGCGCTGAACCGAAGGCATCCTGTGATTTCATGGCTCGAATTTAGCGCGCTAATCTCGAACCTTCAACCCCAACCTTGAACCCTTATTGACTCACCCCCCTCCGGACGTCACTCTATGTTCATGGAAATAACGAGCCTGGGCGAGCCCCGATTTGACTCACCATTGGACCGCGTCGTCTCTGATTTGGTGCGCGTCCCGGAGAACATCCATATTCCCGTTTCCGGCACGGCGCAACCCGGCGAACTCTTCGAGTTGGCAGGCCCCCGCCGGAAGCTCTTTTTTGACGCGAAAAACACCCGCGCAGGCATTGTCACGTGCGGCGGGCTATCCCCGGGCCTCAACAACGTGATCCGGTCTTTGTTTCTGGAACTGCACCACGTTTACGGCGTGAAAGAAGTCCTGGGCTTCCGGGAAGGTTACAAAGGCCTCGACCCCGAGCGCGGCAAAGAACCTGTAATCCTCACCGCAGAGTTGGTCGATGACATCCACAATGAAGGCGGCACCATACTTGACACCTCGCGCGGCCCGGTGGACACCGCATTGGCGGTCGACAATCTAATCCGCCGCAAAGTCGATATTCTCTTCACAATTGGTGGTGACGGCACTCAAAGAGGCGGCAACGAGCTATTCCAGGAAGCCCGCAAGCGAAACCATCCCCTGGCTGTAGTGGGGGTGCCCAAGACCGTAGACAATGATGTGGCGTTTATATCGCGCACATTCGGCTACTTCACTGCTGTCGAAGAAGCCTCGAAAGTCATCGATTGCGCACACACGGAAGCTCACAGCGTCGAAAACGGCATCTCCCTCGTGAAGCTGATGGGGCGCCACGCCGGCTTCATTGCCGCGGGCGCCACCGTCGCCAACCAGGACGTTAATTTCTGCCTCATACCCGAAGTCCCGTTCAGACTCGAAGGCCCGCGCGGGTTCCTCCCGGTCCTCGAAAAGCGCATCCTGAATCGGGGGCATGCCGTTATTGTTGTCGCCGAGGGCGCAGGACAGGATCTACTGGGCGCCGAGGGCGAGGACAAAGATGCTTCCGGAAACGTGAAGTTGAGGGATATAGGCCTGTTCTTGAGGGACAAAATCACCGGCCATTTTAAATCGCGTGGGATCTCCATGACTTTTCGTTATTTCGATCCCAACTATATTATCCGCAGCGTTCCCGCGGACGCTGAAGACTCCATCCTTTGCGATCTGTACGCCCGGAACGCGGTTCACGCGGCAATGGCGGGAAAAACGGGCCTGGTGATTGGCCTGGTGCACGAACAGTTCGTTCATATTCCTATCGAGTTGCTCGCCGCTCGGAAGAAGCGGGTCGATCCAGCGAGCGTCGCGTGGCACGCGGTTTTGGCCTCCACCGGTCAGCCCGCCGTGTTTGAATAATTATCCTCAGACGCCGCGGGGAATCGAATCGCGCCGTCAGTTTGAACCTGCGGGCAATTTCGACGCGCGAAGGCGGATGAGTGCACCGACGGCTTCGTCGCTCGCCTTCGCGGCAACGTCGTCACCCTGGTTGATACAGACGAGCACTGCGAAATCTCTTTGGGGTGCCAGCCAGGCATTCGCGTAAAACATCGTGTTGCATCCCGCGTGATTGAGAACCTTACCCCCACCCCATTCACGCTCGGCCACCACCCACCCCAAAGCGTAATCGCTCCCGGGCTGTGGAGTGTGCAGCCTCTCATAGGTCGCAGCCTTCAATAAACCGTCCTTTCCGCGGCTGCCCTGGAGTTGATCGGAAATGAAACGAGCCCAATCCTCCAGCGGGCAATGAACCCGGCCTGCCGGACCAAGCACTGGAGGATTGTCCTGGTCTGGCCCCGTGTCCCTTGTCGGCCGCTTCGAACGCAAATGCCCCCACGGTTGATCCGTTGTGCCGGAAGTTCCAACTCCACCGTAACCCACGCGGGTCATTTTCAATGGCTCAAAAACCTCGCGCCGCATCGCTTCTTCCCAACTTTGACCAAGGACCTTTTCGATCATGGCACCCGCGATAACATACCCCAGATTGGAGTAATGATAGGCACCCCTGGGCTTTTCCGGTTCCGACGCCAGGGCCTCCTTCATAGCCTCGATTCTTTGCTGCTGAACGGTGCCTCGTCCCTTGAAACCCGCCCACCTTAAGTTCGCGGACAGGCCAGCCCGATGTGACAACAACTCCGTCATCGTGATGTTCGTGGTAGCGGGATGAAATCCGGCGATCATCTCAGGAAACACCTCTCCCACCGTGGTGTCCCAGCGCATGCCCCCACGTTCCACCAACAACCCGACCAGGGACGCGGTCATAGCCTTCGTCTCCGAACCCAAGTGCCACAGGTCCTGCATGGTGACCTTCACCGTCGTCCCCGACTTGCGCACCCCTACGGCAGCCATCCGCGCGACCCCCTGGCTTGTCACAATCGCCGCAGCCATGCCTGGCAACTGATGCTTTTCCATCACTCTCGCCAGCACGGCAGCCACCTCCGCATCACCATCCGCAGGCAGCGTTTCCGCATTGTTCCGGCCCACGGCAGACTGGTCTGATCCGCAAGCGCTAAGAAACAAGGCTCCCGCCAAAAACACGCACAACCTCAAAGTCGCTCCGCTAAGAAATAACCAGTGAAACATTCCTCCACTCTTAACTCCGAAGCTCCAAAAGGCAACCCCAGCACCGCCTTTCCTGGCCGAGAATCGCAAGAATTGTCTCAACCAGGTCTAAAACATTTCGGAAAGCACCTCCCTGGATTATTATGGCGCAGCATGGGTGCGGCCAGAAAGCGACGCCGGTGGCTCCTGGGACTCGCCATATTAATGGCGGGGCTCCTTTTCATTTGGCTGCTCCTTCCCTTCTGGTTACCGCTGCTCCTGCGTCCCCTGGCTCAGGCGGCTGGCGCCAATTATGACCGTTACGAGGGCTTAGGCTACACCCGGTTTGCCCTGCACGGCGTTTCTTTCACGAACCGCACCGTAACCATCACTGCCAACCGGATGGATGCACTCATTCCTTCGGTCTGGCTCGCGCGGCTGGCCTGGGGCAGAGCTTCCACAAATCCGGTAGTCAGTGTTGAGGCATGGGAACTGACGGTCGCCCCACACGGGAAGTCCACACCCCGGACTGATACCCAAATCGCTTCGACATACGGAATAGTCGAGGACGTAATGCTGATCCTGCAGGAGATCAAAAAATACCTTCCGGCGGCGCGCCTTTCCGACGGCACCGTGCGGGTTGGTGATTTCGTGCTGACCATCCCCTCGGCCTTTTGGGTGACGCCTCGATTTCAAGCCACGGCAGGCCACCCGAAAACAGGCAACACAGCGACCATCCAAGTTGACCTGACCCAGCCGAGCCATTACGTGCTGAACTGTAATTCGGATTCTCTCCATTTTAATTCCGTCCTGGATCTGACCCTGAATAGCACCTCCCTCGACCTGAAAGCCCACGGTATGTGGCGCCAGAACCCGGTCGAACTCACCGCCACCTTCGGAAGGGAAAACCCATTACCGAGTGCAGCAGTGCTGAAGGTGCCAGAGTTTACTCTGCGCTCGAAAGACCTGGGGCTGCCGGTTTATGAGCACATCAAAGGCTCGATCTCGGGCCGTTGGGACGGAGCCCGATTCCAAGCTGGTATTCACGCGAGATCGGACTCTGCTGATCCGAATCATCACCTTCCGCCCCTGCAACTGAACCTGGAAGCTTCCGGTTCGACCGAACAGGCGATGATTGAATCGCTCACGTTGACTTGCTCCGGTGCGGAGGCCAGGCTGCGCAGCACCCTCCAGGTTTTCTACCAGGGCGAGTTGATCCGGGAGCCTGCAGCTATCGAAGTGCTTGCCGACCTGGGCCAAATGGAAGCGACCTCACTCGACGGACGCGTGGCAGGCACGCTGTCCTTTGTGCCGAGCGAAAACCATCTCCCCACCGCGCTATTCCAACTGACGGCTTCGAACGCAGGCAGGAAAGAGCTTCTTGCGAAAACCATCGAAGTTATCGGCGCCCTGGAATGGCCCTGGCTCACGGTGAGTAATGCCCACGCCATTTTCGAAGACGGTTCCACGGTTCTCGTGACCGGCCGGACTGACCTGGAACGGAGACTCGTGGCCGACGGCCGGATTTCCTTCCAAGGTACCATCGCCCGGCAATGGCTGCCCCCCGGATGCCACTTCCAATCCATGACGCTAACCGGTACCTTTCACGGCCCCCTGACGAACCCCATTCATTCAGGAAACCTCGACGTAGCCGGGTTTGTTAGCACCAACTTTTTACCCCTTGGCCTGCATACAAGTTGGACTGGTCAGGGCTCAAAGCTGTCCGACCTTTGGCTCAGGGCCGAAGGAGACGACGCCGTTTTGACGACTCGTGGAGCAATTACCGTCGATCCGCGCAAGCTCCATATCGGGCTCAGCGAATTGGCCATCCGCCATCACGACCGGGAACTGCTCCGCCTCGGAAAACCTACGGCCATTGACTTCGAGCGAAGGGCGCAAAGTCCCTCCTGGTCAGCTGAGATCGCTCCTGTTGAGTTGCTTGGCCCCGATGCGCGCTTCCATGCCCGCGGCAGCCTGACTTGGCCGGACGCTGGGAGTTTCCATCTCGCTGCAACCAACCTGCACTCAGGGATAGCAGCGGGGTTCCTCCATCATCATGTAACTCCGGTAAGGGTTCAGGAATTCTCGTTGGTTGGCGGGTGGACCAACGGACCAGCCGCCTTTGACGCCCGCATCCATGCTGATGTCCAGACAAAGCCACACTTCGCGTTCAAATCCGATCTTGTTGGCACTTCCAGTGGACTTGCGGTGTCGAACCTGGACCTGTTTTTCCAAACCTCTAAGGTGGCGTCGGCATCCGGCTTTTTGCCCTTCGTGCTCACACCCAGCACAACCAATCTGGCTCAACTCATACCGGAAGGTCCACTGCGACTCTCCGCAACCGTTCAACCTGATGCCGGATTTGCGTCACTGCTCGCGACCAACTTGGGTGTGGTCCTGGTCAATCCCGCCGCCAGCATCGAACTCACAGGAACTGGAGAAGCGCCCGAGGGCCGTATTGCACTGAGTGCCAATCAGATCGTGCCTGCGAAGGTGGTTACAAACTGGCCCACGATTGCGGATTTCTCGACAGTTCTGGAATTAGGCCGGGCGATGGCTCGCATCACCACAGGACACCTGACACTTCAAGGCGAGCAGGTTGACTTCTCCGCCCAAACGCCGCTTGGTGAAACTTACTGGAAGAACGTCCTCCGCCACCCAGTGCCCGACCTGGGCATGGCCACTGGATCACTGCGTATTGAAAGTGCTAACATCGCACCGTTCGCCAAACTCTTCCCACAGTTCCTGAGCCCTCAGGGCAAGGTCCGAGCTCAACTCTCGCTGCAACCTGGCTTCAACCTGAATGGCGCTATTGCAGTGGAAAACGCCAGCACGACTCCTCTGCCGGACATTGGCGCCTTTCGCGATCTGAACCTGACGCTCCGTTTCAATCGCAACGCCATGGAATTGTCCGATGCCACGGCCACGTTGGGCGGAGCCCCCTTGGCATTGGGTGGCGGAGCAAATCTCACCGGCACGAACTGGCTGAAAACCTTGAATTTTCCGTTCTTCCTGACCATCCAGGGCACCAATGTGCCTCTGGCTCGCCGGCCTGAATTGATCGTGAGAAGCGACCTCGACCTGCGCATCGCGCGCACCAACATCGCGGCTCCGGTCATCCAGGGTTCTGTCAATCTGCGCGATAGTTCCTTCGTCAGCAATTTCGACGACTTGCTCCCCGGGGGAGTGCGCAGCCCCAGGCGCCGCCCCCCGTACTTCAGCATAGATACTCCCCCGTTATCCAATTGGCATTTGGCTGTCGCGGTCACAGGAACGGATTTCCTGCGTGTCCGCAGTTCGGTTTTTACCGGCCACATCTCAACAATGCTGAAACTCCAAGGCACGTTGAAAGAACCTCTGGTCCTGGGCGACGTCACTGTGGACTCCGGGATGGTGCGATTCCCTTTTGCCGGGTTGCGAGTAACGCAAGGCGTGGTGTCGCTCGCCAGCGAGAATCCGTTTGAGCCGCGAGTGTCCATCAGCGCCAGCACCCGGCAATTTGGCTATGATTTGCGCATGGAAATCACTGGCCCGGCGTCCGGACCCTCCGTCCAGTTCAGTTCCAGCCCGCCTCTAAACCCCGAGCAGATACTGCTCATGATTACGGCCGGCGAAATCCCCTCAGGTTCCTATGCCTTCACCGCCGAGAAGCGGGCGCAAACTCTGGCAGTGTTTCTCGGGCGCGACCTACTTACCCGCCTGGGCGTGCAGGATGGCGGCGAGCAAAACCTCATTGTGCGCTCGGGCGAGGATATTTCCGAGGCTGGCCGGCCAACCTACCACGTCGAATACAGACTGTCGGATCGCTGGTCCCTCATCGGCGAGTATGACCGTTTCGGGGATTTCAACGCCGGAGTCAAATGGCGGCTCTATTCGAAATGAAATACCCGCCATCCAATTCACCCGGGTACCACCGACTGTATGCGCTGCTCATAGGAGTGCTCCTGCTAGCCTTGGCCGTACCCATCCTGGCGGAGCAACCGGATGAGTCGGAACCAGCAGAAATCAAGGTTGCCGGGTATGGCCTTTTTGGCAATCGCGAACTACTGCGCTTACTCCGCAGCCTGGAGCCAGGGGGCGATCGCGCGGAGTTCCTCGACGCCAATTTCGTGGAGGACTCCGTGCTGCTGCTGGTTGCCAAGGTGCGAGCCGATGGTTACCTCAAAGCATCACTCTCCGTTCAATTAACCCTGCTGGACGGAAACACGTTCGAGACTAGTGATTCAGAACTGGTGAAGACACCCTTACCCCGAGACCTCCAGGCACACCGAGCCAGCTTCAAGATTGAGAAAGGAATTCGCTTTTTTTACGATACGATTGAGTTTGAAGGGCTCGAACTCCTGTCCCCCGGGGATGCCCGCAGCTGGTTTGTGGAAACCGGCACGCTTTTCCGTCTCAGGAAAACCCGCATATACACACCCGACCGCCTTAGGCGGAGCGTCGCCAATCTTGCGGAGTCCCTGGGCAGACGTGGTTATCAGAATGCTGAGGTCAAAGTCCTGGCTGTGAGCGAGGATGAATTGACCGGATCGACAGATGTCCGCATCGCCGTCCAGCAAAGGGCGAAACACCTCGTTACTAGCAGCAAGGAACGGTTGATTTTCGACGGCCATGAAAAGGAAAGCCGCGCCCGCACTTTCGATCCGCCACAACCGTACTCCAGAATCTGGCAACAAGATTATATACAGGGGCTTGTTACCAACCAATATGCGCAAGGCTATCCCGACACTCGCGTTGAAGCCCAAATCACAGGGCGGCGCGAGGCGGGCGACCAGGTGGAAATGACTCTCGAAGCAAGTATTCATCCCGGCTCCCAAGTGCGGGTAGGGGCCATCACGTTCTCCGGCCAGAACCAAACGCGCGAAAGTTTTTTGCATGAGCAAATCCCCGTTGAAACCGGCGATCTGCTCAACCCTATCGAGGCTGAAACCGGGCGCCAGCGACTCGCCCAGTTGGGCATTTTTGATTCGGTAAAACTCAGTTATCAGCAGGCCGATGATCAGACCCGGGCCCTTAATTACGAACTCGATGAAGCGGAACGATTTCGGCTGAGCCTGCTGTTTGGTTACGGCAGTTACGAACTGCTGCGAGGCGGTTTTGAAACTGAGCTTGTTAACATCCTTGGCCGGGCGCATCGCGCTCGACTGAAGGCGATTCAATCGTTCAAGGCTACCAGTGGCGATTTTACTTACAGCATTCCTCAACTATTCACCCACGAACTGGACCTCTTCATTGATGGCTCCGCGCTTCGTCGCGAGGAGGTCTCCTTTGTGCGCAAGGAATACGGTGGCGGTGCAGGTCTCCACAAGTACCTCCGCCACTGGTTCACAGACGTGACGCTGAGGTACAGCTATGAAATCCTGGATGCGGCAAACGCGGACGAGGCTTTTGCGATTGAAGGCCGAACCAATGCGACGGTATCCGCTATGATTCTGGATTTGAAGCACGACCGGCGCGACAACCCACTCTATCCCCGCAAAGGCTACCGGGTGTTTAGTCGAATGGAATTGGCCTCAGACAAGCTCGGCGGAGAAGTGACTTACCAACGAGTGGATGCTTCCGTCTCCTGGCATCACCCCCTCGCCAAGGGCACGACGTTCAGTATAGGCTTGGAACACGGAGCCATCCTGACACTAGGCAGCAGCCGCGAGGATCTGCCCTACAATCGCCGTTTCTTCCCTGGGGGCGAAAACTCATTGAGAGGTTATAAAGAGGGCGAGGCCTCGCCACGTGACTCGAAAGGGCTGTTTGTCGGCGCTGAGACCATCGCCCTCGCCACTGTGGAATTCGAGCAGGCGCTCACCCCAAAGTGGTCCCTGGTGCTATTCTCTGATTCCCTTGGTTTTGCCCGCGAAATCGAGAACTATCCCTTCGACAGCAGCTTGTTTTCTGTCGGGGTGGGCTTGCGGTGGCGAACGATTGTCGGCCCAGTTCGTTTGGAGTATGGCCACAACCTCAACCCGCGCGAGGATGATCCTTCAGGCACTCTCCACTTTTCCCTGGGATTCCCGTTTTAACATGTACCAACATGTGTCTGCCCATGAGAGCCTCAGGCAGAAATTAATTTGGCAGACCCCAGCTTGACCCCTTCGACGCCGGAGCTACCATGATCCAAGCCAAAACGGCCCAAACAGTTTATGCCAAGCAAACAAATCATTAAACCCGCCAAAGCGGCTCAGGCCGTTGGCCCTTACAACCACGCCGTGCGCGTGGGGGATCTCCTTTTTTGCGCCGGCCAGATTCCCTTGGATCCCGCGACCGGCAATTTGGTCAACGGCGATGTCAAGGCCCAGACACATCGCGTTCTGGAGAATGTGAAGACCATTCTTGAGGACCAGCATCTGACCTTCGCAAACGTCGTCAAAAGCACGGTGTATATGACCAATCTCGGTGATTTCGCCGGCATGAACGAGGTCTACTCAACCTATTTCACCACCGATTATCCGGCGCGCTCCACCGTCCAGGTTGCCGCATTACCCAAGGGTGCGATGGTCGAAATCGAAGTCGTCGCTCACTTTTGATGCCTGCAGCCGTCTACCTGCTGATTGGTCTGGCCATTGGAGGATTGCTCGGCCTTTTAATCGGCTGGCTGCTGGGCCGGAATCGGGGGCAGCCCGCGGACGATCGCCTCGCCGTTGAATTGCGCCAGCAATTGATCCAGCGCGATGCGGACCTCGATCGCTTGCGGGTGCAATTGACTGACACGGCCAGCGCGCGCGCTGCGGCGGAAGCGGCTCGCGCCGCCTCCGAGAGATTGCTCACGGACCAACAGGCACTCCACGAACGCACGTTGCAGGAAGCGCGGGCCGCACAGGATACAGCGCTGGCCGATCTTCGGACCGCATTCAAAGCGTTAAGCTTGGATGCCCTGCGTGAACTCCAGCCGCAGTTTATTGAACGCGTCACTGAAACAGTGGCCCGGCTGCAAGAGACCGCCAAGGGTGATCTGGCCCAACGGCAACAAGCGATCGCCACACTCGTCGAGCCCCTGAGGCAGCAATTAGATACCTACCAACAACGGTTGCAGCAGGCTGAAACCGCGCAGTCCGCCAGCCTCGGGGAGGTGAAGAAGCAATTGGAATCCCTGGCGCAACAAAGCCAGGCTCTCGCGCAGGAAACCCAGCAGTTCCGCACCGTCCTCAAATCGAACCAGGCGCGGGGCCGGTGGGGTGAGGAAACCCTCCGCCGCGTCATCGAAGCCTCCGGGATGAGTGCCCACTGCGACTTCACCGAGCAAATCCAATCGGGCGACTCCAAGCCAGATCTGCTGGTGCGTCTGCCAGGGAACCGCCTGATCATTGTGGACGCCAAAGTGCCTGATCTGGATGTCCTGAGCGCTTTGGAAATTGCCGACCCGGGCAAGCGGGCCGAATCGCTTGCCCAACACGCCGCCAAACTCAGAGCGACCATCCGCGCCCTTGCGGATCGCGATTACCCCAGCCAGTTTCCCAATTCGCTGGACCACGTCGTCCTGTTTATGCCTGCAGAATCGCTGTTCAGCGCCGCTTTGGAAGGCGACCGCGAACTCCTTCTCTGGGCTGCCGCCCGGCGCATTTTGCTGGCCACGCCGGCATCGCTCATCGCCCTGCTCCGCTCGGTCAGTGTGAGTTGGCAGCAGTTTGCCCAGACTGAGAATGCCCAGCGCATCGCCGAAGCAGCGCAGGAGTTATACAGCCGAGTCGTACGATTTGTGGAGCATTTGGATCGGCTCCGTTCAGGCCTGGAGAAAGCTAACAACGCGTTCAACGATGCGGCCGCCAGTTTCCAAACCCGCGTCAGACCGGCAGGCGAACGCCTCAAGGAACTCGGCGGGGGGGCACCGGGAAAAGACCTCCCCGATATCCAACCACTCGACATCTCATTGCGTCTGTCGGGTGGCGGGCCATCCGCGAGCTGAGCCGTTCCCGCTGGCCTTCAAAGCTGATCGACAAACTTCTGCATCGCTGTTTCCTGGCGTTCGATCGATTCCACCAGTTTGAACTGGGTGCGGCAGCGGTCCAGGTTGTGCGCTGGCCGGTGAATGCGGAAGTATTTATCCCCGCTCAGGTAATCCGTCAGAAAGCGCAGCCCAATCTCGAACGTGATCAGCTTGCCGGAAAAGGCTATCAAGGACTTCTCCGTCTTGGTGAGGAACTGTCCCGCGGTAGAAAGGTAACCCTGGGCCAGTTTCTTGAACATCGGCATCTGCATCCGAACCTTTGAAAGATCCTCCTCATCCTCCAGCGTAGGGCTGGTGGTCGTGCGGACCATGTCCCCAAAATCGTACAGGGCGCAGCCTGGCATAACCGTATCGAGATCCACCACACACATCGCCTTGCCGGTTTTCACATCCAGCATCACATTGTTAAACTTGGTGTCATTGTGGGTGATGCGTTCCGGGATCCGGCCCTTGGCCATGGAGTCGAGTATCACATCCACCATCGCCTCATTGCGTAAGGCAAAATCGATTTCCCGACGGGCGTCCTTGGCGCGGCTGTAGCGGTCGCGTTCGACAGCTTCCTTGAGCGCTTCAAATCGTTTCCGCGTGTTATGAAAGTCGGGAATGGTCTCCAGCAAACGCTGGCCGGTCAAATCCACCAGGTGGTACTGAAATTCACCAAAGGCCCGCCCAGCTTCAAAGGCTTGAATCGGCGTCTGCACAGACTCGAAGGTTTGAGTTCCCTCGATGAATACAAAGGTGCGCCAGTATTCTCCGTCGCCATTATGGTAATAAGCTTGTCCATCCCGCGTCGGAATCACGACCAGAGAACGCCTGGTAATGTCTGCTGCGCCCTGCTCCTCCAGCTTCGTTCGTATATGGGCGGTGACCCGCATCAGGTTCTTCATCACTGCCGGCGGCTCTTTGAACACCGTCTTATTGATTTTCTGGTGGATGTAGCGCACCCGCATTCCCCCTTGGTCATACGTGGCCGAGTAGGTCTCGTTGATGTGCCCTATCTTGAAGGTCTCGGCGTGCTGAATCTCCCCATAAATCTGAAATTGCCGGGATACGTGCTGCAGTTCTGTTTCCTGGTAAGCCATTTTTCTAAGTTGAAATGATGCGTCATGATGCGCGCTCCAACTCCTGCGCGCAATTCCGTACTTCCACGGTTTCTTGACCGAGGCTGCGCCCAGTCCACTCCCAGACTCTATTTCGGCGGGATTGCGTGTCCCGGGATATTGCAGACAGGAAAAATCCCCACGGGATTCAGCGTGTAGCTCCCGCCTACCGGACAAACCGGAAACCCACGCCTCAAATAAGGCGCGATGTCAGAAATACCAACCGTCGCCCCGTTTGCTGCCTTGTTTTCCAGAGCCCATTGCTGCTTGGCCGCATCAATCTGGCGGAGACTATTCAAGCAACCCATTCTGGCGGTTTCCTGTACCTCGTTTGGTGTAACCAGACCATAGCGTCGCATAAAAAGCTCTCTTTGCTCGGCGGTCATGGTCGTGATGTCGCCGGCTCCGGCCAAGGATGCGGGGTTTGCTTGCTCCGAAAGAGCCTTTACCTGTGCCGCTGCCTGAGCCTGAACACTGTCGGCCCGTTCCTGGGCCTGCCGGACCTGAGCCTCGACGGATTGGATTTGGCGCCCAAGTTGCGTGCGTTCATCCCGAAGTGACCGAACCTCATTGCGAAGCCGCAACAAATCCTCATTGTCCTTCCGCAGCCTGGCGACTTCTTCCGCTAACACTGCGTTGCTTCTCGCCTCGTCAGCGGCGGTTGCCGCCGACTGCTCCAACGATGCGGCAGCTTGGGTAATGCGTTCGATCTCAGTCCGCTGCCGCTGATATGCAGGGGATAGGACAAGCAAACCGAGCACGACTCCAAGAATAAAGACGGCGATGTATTTCATAGAATCGAAGAAATACGCGGACTCGGGCCAGAGTTTGGCTTCCTTGGCGGGCAAAACAAGGCAAAAAAAATAGCCGACCTAATAGTCGGCTATTTTTGAAAGAACTGGCGGCAACCTACTCTCGCGGAATCTATAAGACCACTACCATCGGCAAGACTGTGTTTTACGGCCGTGTTCGGAATGGGAACGGGTAGGACCACAGCTTTATGACCACCAATAAATTTTTAAAGAACAATCGCTCTAAGGCACTCTGCCAGTTTCGGCGATTCTCTGAAAATTGCACATAGGAGAACTTGGGAACACAGTTCGCGAGTTGAAATCGCTTTCTTCGTAAGAAGAAAAAGCGATCAAGCCGCACGACCGATTAGTATTAGTCCGCTAAACAGATCACTCCGCTTACACGCCTAACCTATCAACCAGCTAGTCTCGCTGGGGTCTTTAGGGACTTGCGTCCGGGAAACATTATCTTGGGAGGAGCTTGGCACTTAGATGCTTTCAGCGCTTATCTCTTCCGCACATGGCTACGCAGCGATGCCCCTGACGGAACAACTGCCACACCAGAAGTGCGTCTAACCCGGTCCTCTCGTACTAGGGTTAGAACCCCTCAAGTTTCCTTCGCCCACAGTGGATAAGGACCGAACTGTCTCACGACGTTCTGAACCCAGCTCGCGTACCGCTTTAACCGGCGAACAGCCGGACCCTTGGGACCTTCTCCAGCCCCAGGATGCGATGAGCCGACATCGAGGTGCCAAACCTAGTCGTCGATATGAACTCTTGGACTAGATCAGCCTGTTATCCCTAGCGTACCTTTTGTCCGATGAGCGACGGCAATTCCACATTAAACCGTCGGATCATTTGGGCCTGCTTTCGCACCTGCTCGACTTGTAGGTCTCACAGTTAACCTGGCTTCTACCCATACGCTCGACGCATAGTTGCCAACCATGCTGAGCCAAGCTTCGCGCTCCTCCGTTACTCTTTGGGAGGAAACCGCCCCAGTCAAACTGACCCGCACGCACTGTCCCCCATCTGGCTTCACAGAGTGGGGTTAGAATCCTAATTAGCGAAGAGTGGTGTTTCACATTGTGACTCCACGAGGACCTAAGCCCTCGCTTCGAAGTCTCCCACCTACGCTACGCATCACTAACCAGAACACAATACGAGCTTACAGTAAAGGTGCATAGGGTCTTTCCGTCCTACTGCGGGCAGGCGGCATCTTCACCGCCGTTACAGTTTCGCCGAGATCCTCTCCGAGACAGTCGTTCAGTCGTTACACGATTCGTGCAGGTCGGAACTTACCCGACAAGGAATTTCGCTACCTTAGGACCGTTATAGTTACGGCCGACATTCACGGGGACTTGGCCACCGAGCTTCGCCTTACGGCTAACCCAATGGTTTAATCTTTCCGCATTGGTCACGTGTCACACCCTATACGTCGTCTTGACGACTTTGCAGAGTGCTGTGTTTTTGTTAAACAGTCGCTAAACGCAATTTACTGAGACCCGCCGACACACATTGCTGCATGTCATTGGGCACCCCTTCTCCCGAAGTTACGGGGCTAATGTGCCGAGTTCCTTAGAGAGGTTTCTCTCGCGCGCCTGAGTGCGCTTACACTCACCCACCTGTGTCGGTTTACGGTACGGGCGAATAAGACATACTATGAAACTTTTCTCGGCACCTACCCCACCGATGCGCTTCGGCCGAAGCCTAAGCTCAGCATTCGATTGCCTAGTCGATGTGTTTCGATGCGTTATCTCATAGCTAATTCTTACCCGGCGCAGGAATATTTAACCTGCTGTGCATCCGCTACGCCTTACGGCCTCGCGTTAGCTCCCGGCTAACCCTGGGAGGACGAACCTGGCCCAGGAAACCTTGGGTTTACGGCGACCAGGATTCTCACCTGGTTTATCGCTACTCGTGTCTGCATTCTCACTAATCAGCGCTCCACCGTCCGTTTCCGTCCGGCTTCACTGCACTGATTACGCTCTCCTACCACTCAAATCCGGCGAACCGGACTTGAATCCATAGCTTCGGTATGTGATTTAATCGCCAATCATTTTCGGCGCGACATCGCTCGATGAGTCAGCTATTACGCACTGTTTAAATGATGGCTGCCTCTAAGCCAACATCCTCACTGTCTAAGCAACGTCACATCCTTTCCACTTAATCACATTTTGGCACCTTAACTGATGGTCTGGACTGTTATCCTCTCGGCAATGAACCTTATCGCCCACTGCCTAACTGCTGTGATACTGAGATCCATGGTATTCGGAGTTTGATTGGTTTTGGTAACCTGGTGGGGTCCCTAAGCCATTCAGTGCTCTACCTCCATGGAGTACTTCCACAACACTCGCCCTCAAGCGATTTCGGAGAGAACCAGCTATCACGGGGTTTGATTAGTCTTTCGCTCCTACTCTCAAGTCATCTCAAGATTTTTCAACATCTACGAGTTCGGTCCTTCACTGCATGTTACTGCAGCTTCAACCTGCTCAAGAGTAGATCACCTCCGCTTCGGGTCTATTGCCCGCGACTAAATCGCGCTATTGGCACTCGGTTTCCCTTCGCCTCCACGGCAGAACCGTTTAGGCTGGCCACGGACAATAACTCGCAGACTCATTATGCAAAAGGCAAGCAGTCACCCGGCCTTGCGGCCGAGCTCCTACACATTGTAGGCATATGGTTTCAGGTACTATTTCACTCCGCTAACAGCGGTTCTTTTCACCTTTCCCTCGCGGTACTAGTTCACTATCGGTTGCCAAGGAGTATTTAGCCTTATCCGGTGGTCCGGACAGATTCATGCAGAGTTTCACGTGCACCGCATTACTTGGGATACCCCTAGGGGGCTTCGAGCTTTCGCGCACCCGGCTGTCACGGTCTATGGCCGAACTTTCCAGATCGTTACGCTAGCTTTTCACCTCCCACATTAGGGTCCCGCAACCCCGAGAAGACAAGTCCTCTCGGTTTAGGCTGTTCCGCTTTCGCTCGCCACTACTGACGGAATCAATTCATTTTCTTTTCCTGGGGTTACTGAGATGTTTCACTTCACCCCGTTTCGCCTCGCCGGACTATGAATTCATCCGGTCGATAACCCGGTGTTACCCGGGCTGGGTTGTCCCATTCGGAAATCCACGGATCAGTGCCTGCTTGCGGCTCCCCGTGGCTTATCGCAACTTACTACGTCCTTCATCGCCTCTTGGCACCAAGGCATTCACCATAAGCCCTTAGTAGCTTGATCACAAAGTTAACCTACTCATTCCCTTTCGAGAATGAACAGAACTCAGCGAACTGTAATTTGCCCTAGTTATCTACCTATGTGCAATTGTCAAAGAACACCGCCGATTTAGTTTGCACGGTCAAAGACCCTGAAAACTCGAACCGACAAAATGTTGTAAAGTGGACTTGCTCGCTGTAACTGCTCTCACTGCTCTTTTTCAAGCAGCGTTGATGGCCGCTCAAGGCTGAAGCTGGTGGGCGTGACTGGACTTGAACCAGTGACCCCGCGCTTATCAAGCGCGTGCTCTAACCAACTGAGCTACACGCCCAGCCCAAAAACCTTGGCGACTCACCGCAGCTTGCGGAAGGCGTGGTTACTTGCCTCGTGCCGACGGGGTTGATGGCCCGTGTGCTTCGAACTCCGCCTCGTTTTAACGAAGGCTGGTGGAGCTGAGGAGATTCGAACTCCTGACCTATAGCTTGCAAAGCTACCGCTCTACCAACTGAGCTACAGCCCCAACCGCCGACAGCCGGTTTCGAATCTCGTCCACTTACCAAAGAGCATGTGCTGCTCATTAAAAACTGGATTGTGCGATAAGAAGAGCCCACCAAACATTGCTAGGCTTGTAACAGCTTAACTTTGTTCGGTCGACCTAGGAACGCGGTTTTTACCCCGCGCCCATGCTTCTCCTTAGAAAGGAGGTGATCCAGCCGCAGGTTCCCCTACGGCTACCTTGTTACGACTT
>DIXK01000105.1:0-167 GCA_002428665.1 Verrucomicrobia subdivision 3 bacterium UBA6082 | reverse complement strand
ATTACTAGCGATTCCAGCTTCATGCCGTCGAGTTGCAGACGGCAATCTGAACTGGGCCCGGTTTTTGGGGATTTGCTCCACCTTACGGTATTGCTTCCCTTTGTGCCGGGCATTGTAGTACGTGTGCAGCCCTGGCCGTAAGGGCCATACTGACTTGACGTCATCCC
>DIXK01000050.1 GCA_002428665.1 Verrucomicrobia subdivision 3 bacterium UBA6082 | reverse complement strand
ATTTGCGCGGGGTGTGTAACGCCGCTAACTGGCCGGATATGGGCCGGTCGTTGGTGTTCAACAACGATGTGGATACCTCGCTGCAAAAGGACCAGTCCTACAAGTTGGCGATGAACATTGGCGGCACTGAAGTCATTCGGGACGGCAAGTTCCCTAAACTCTCAGGCTTCGAGATCGCCCCACTCCCGAGTCTTCCCGCGAACAACGAGAACCTCATCGGGTTTGCGGCGTATCAATCCGCGCTACTTATCGCGTTTGCTCCCGTAGAGCCTGCACAAGCCGTGAAGGACTCGCTTTCCGCGTTCGAGCAGGTGATTGACCCTGATACTGGCATCAGCTTGACGTTCCGGAAATGGGGCAACGCTGACATGGACCAGAGCCGGGAAATCATCGAGTGCAGCTATGGCTTCGCCCCGGGCGAGCCTGCCGCGTTAAAGCGCATCGTCGCTCCGTAAAATGATCAGTTAAGGCAGCGGTCCGCTTCCGCTGCCAGTTGGGCTGGCTCCTGTCACTGAATTGTCCTGTGGCAGGGGCTTTTTTAATCGTAAAACACCTACAGATAAACACGTTATAAGATATGAGCGCAACGCAACAGGAGATTACAGTCAAGATGGGCCTGGATGCCCGTCAGTTCGAGCAACGGCTTCGGGAGACCGATCGCATCGCCCGTCAGTTTGCTAACCGGGCCGGTGCAGCAATGAATGTCGGTGGTGGGCCAGACGGTCACACACCCGCTTCGTGGTCAATGGCTGGCCTTTCGGGCCAATCAAAGTCACTAGCTGGCAGTCGAACGGGATTCGGTGGCTTGCTGGACTCGATCAAACAGGCGAGTCCCCAGGTGTCCGGGCTGATCGACAAGTTCGGCGGAATGGCAACGAAGCTAGGCATTGTTGGAGCGGCGGCGGGTGTGGCTAAGGTCACATTCGGCGCGTTCCGCGATTCGATGCGGGAGGCGTGGCAACTTGCGCAAGAGGGGGAAGCGTTGGGGACTACCTCAAAGTTCCTGATCGACTTCGGACGTTCCGCAATGGCCGCTGGCGAGAGTGCGGGGGAGGCGACAGGGAAACTCTACCGGCTTCAAATGGTCCTGGCTGCGGCGGCTGAAGGCTCGAAGGAGGCGCAAGACAAGCTGACGGCGATTGGAGTCAATCCGTTCGGGAAGTCCATGGAGCAGGTCGTTAGTGACATCGCGGACGCGTTCGCCAAGATGGATGACCCCACGAAGAAGGCGGCTGCGGGAATGGATCTTTTCGGACGGAATGCCCATGGGGTGATTCAGACCTTGGGCGAGTTTCAAAGCGACAAGGGGAAGTCGAAGTTTGGGATCCTTGAACAACGGGACCTCGACACGCTGGCCGAGGGTGAGAAGCGGCTTCGCAAGTTCGGGGCTGTGATAAAAGACACAGTCGGGGATGCGGTGAAGAGTACGGCGGCAACGTGGCTGAGATGGACTGGGCTCGTGAAGAATGCCCCGGAAGCGATTCAGTCGCGAATCGAGCGGGATCCCAAGTCGAAGGATCAGATCCGGCAGGAACAAGAGGACTTGGCCAAAGCGAGGGACGCTTACAACACCGCGCTTCGGAACTCTTACGACACCCAGACCCGGCTGGCCTATGCGATGAGCAACGCCAAAACGCTTCAGCAGAAGATCGCCAGCATCGCGGGGGAAACCGTTGAAAAGTATGAACTGCAAGAAAAGCTCTTGAAGCAGCAGCAGGAAATTCAACGGGGCCAGAAAGAGCTTGGGGAGCGGCGGCAGGCGCAACTCGAAAAGGAACAGCAATACCAAACCCAGCTTGTGGCTTTGGAGAACGCCCGAACCCAGGCTGTGGCAAGTGGCAAGCAAGCTCTTGCAGATCGCGCCGGCTGGTCGGTGTCGGAGATCCAGAATCAGCAGGACCCCTCGCAGCTTTTAGCGGCTGCCAACCGGTTTATGATCGCCAAGCGCGGTCGTGGTCTCACCGGAAAAGAACTGGCCGAGATGAGCCGGAACTGGCGCGAGCATAAACAAGGCGCGTTTGAAGCCCAAAACGCCGCTGAGGCAGCGAAAGCCTTTGCAATGCTCCTCCCGGGAATGGCTGGAGAGGCTACAAGCGCGGAGCTATCGATTCGAAAGAGCCTGCACGGTCTCACATCATCGGAACGTGACCCATTCGCTGGAATGAGCCAGGGAATCAAGAGCATCGAGCATGACATTGCGGCTTTGCTCGCCAAGGCCAGCAGTGAGGGCATCAACATTAACCCCAGAATGGGACGCTAACCGCATGACATCCCACAAACAGCTAAATACAACCCGCCTTCAGTGTTGGCGCTGGCTCTGGTTCGCGCTACTGGGCTTCTTGCTCTGGTCTGGGGTGTGGGCGATTACCTTTGTCCGGCTCGTGGCGTTGAGTCTCACCCGCGAGGGCCGGAACTCGAAGGAGCCCGTAGACCAAGCTCGGATGTTGTTCTGTTCCACGCCCCAGGATTGGCTCCTTGCGTGCCACGCTCGAAAGAACGGTGTGGACAACAATTGATCCCCTATCGGTGTACTACACCAAAGCTAATTTAACGGTGTAGTACACCTAATCGATTCTTATTGACGTTCCGGGCTGGCCTTTGGGAAACTCTGGCCACGATGAAAACACTACTCGAAGGAATAGTTTCCGAAATCTCGCACAGGAAGCGCAGCAATCTGACCCGCGTGCGGGTCGCTGTCCCTGAAAACGTCGCCCAGGAATGGAGTAAGGTAGTTTCCCGGGTCTCGCACAAGACCGGGCTCCGCCAATGGCAAGCCGGGGCTCTGGCCGTCCACGCCCTGGACAATCAAAACGCGTTCGCCCCGGGATCCCTGAAGGCTATTGGCCTTTGACCCTTCGCCCCACCCTCGCAAACCCCGGCTGATGACCTTGGCCGGGGCTTTCCTTTCCCGGGCGCAAAGCGGGGTTCGGTGGGCGAATTATTCGCCTAGGCTTGGCCGTCTGGCTGGCCGCACAGCAAGCCGGAATCCCTTTTCGGTAGTCCTACACCCCCCAAAACGTCCTAGGGCCTTCCAGGGGGCAGGGCAGGGTAGAGCACCGAAGCAACCGAGTGAATACCCTTGAATAATAGTGTGGTTTTCCCGGTTTCTACATACGTTTTTACATACGTTTTCCTTGTGGCCGGACTATCGAGAGGCACACGAGACCCCTGATTCTATTGGGTTTTGTGGGGTCTGGCGGAGAGAGGGAGATTCGAACTCCCGGTGGGGTATAAGCCCACTCACGCTTTCCAGGCGTGCGCTTTAAACCACTCAGCCATCTCTCCTTCCAGAGTTCGTTACTGTGGCGAAGATAAGGTAGCAACGCAACATCTTTTCGGGTCTAAACCGGTTCTAGACGATTGGCGGAGTCAATCGCCCCAGCCGAACCAGCGGAGGATGCGAACGGCACCGTAACTCAGGCATGCACTAACGGGAATGGTCAAGATCCAGGCCCAGACCATGCTTTCAACCACCGTCCATTTGATTGCGTTGATACGGCGTGCAGAACCGACACCCATGATTGCAGCAGAGATATTGTGGGTGGTGGAAACCGGGATGCCTAGAGCTGTTGCACCGAGGATAACCGTGGCTGAACTAGTCTCGGCAGCGAAGCCATTGATGGGGTGCAGTTTCACCATTTTATGGCCCAGGGTCTTGATGATCCTCCAACCGCCTGCGGCTGTACCAGCCGCCATGGTCAGAGCGCAAGCGACCTTAATCCACACGGCGATTTCCAGGGTTTGGCCTGAAGCCGGCGCGGGAGTGTAGAGGAAATGAAGCATGCTGGGTAGGTTTTCCAATTGGCCTGCGGCGGTGGCTCCCAGGAGACTGAGTGCAATAATCCCCATGGTTTTCTGCGCATCGTTGGTACCGTGCATGAATCCCATCGCTGCGGCGCTAAAGATCTGCGCCTTACCAAAGAACCTGTTGATTTGGGTTGGGCGCGCATTCTGAAAGATGAAGTAGAGCAAGGCCATGACGCAGAAGCCTAGCAAGCCGCCGATAAGCGGGGAACTGACCATTGGCACAATGACCTTCCAGAGAACGCCTTTGCCTAGCCAGAAGTGCTCAGTTGAGGGTTGAGACCAAATGATGACGCCCCAATTATTGTTGGACGCGGCAAGTGCCGCGCCGCAGAGCCCCCCAATCAATGCATGACTTGAACTCGAAGGCAAACCGAACCACCAGGTAATAAGGTTCCAAATAATCGCACCTAGCAAGGCGCAGATGAGGATTTCGGAGCTGAGCGAGACGGCGTTGGAATCGATGAGTCCTGAAGATATGGTTTTGGCCACGGCCGTGCCCCAGAGTGCGCCGAGCAGGTTCATTAAGGCGGCCATAGCGACAGCCTGGCGGGGCGTCAACACTTTCGTGGAAACGACGGTGGCAATCGAATTGGCTGTGTCGTGAAATCCGTTAATATATTCGAAGGCCAGCGCCACCAGAATAACCGTGAACAGGAGTGTCATACGTGCTTTGATCAGAGCTGGACCGGATTCGGCGTACCGGGGTAGACACGGGGTCTACGAATTCTTAAGGGCGATCTGCGCGATGACATTGCCGGCGTCGCGGCACCTGTCGATGACCTTTTCGAGGAGTTCGTAGAGGTCCTTAAGGAGGATCACTTGAATCGGGGCATGTTTGCCGGTGAAGAGGTCCCGATACAGCGTGATCATATGGCGGTCTGCTTCACCTTCAAGATACTGGAGTTTGTCGTTGAGGTCCTTGACTTTTTCCAGGTCCATGCCGTGACGAAGGGATTTCACCAACTCGATGACAATGTCAGTGGCTTTTTCGAGTAAATCGATTTGCTTTGAGAAATCCACGCCGCGGACAAGATCCGGCGCCAGCAGGAATCGTTCGCTGAATTTTCCGACAGTCTTGGGGATTTTATAGAGTGCGGTGCTGAGTTCTTCAATATCCTCACGTTCGAGTGCGGTGACGAAGGTCGTGAAGACCGCATCGGTGATCTCCTTCGTGATGGCTTTGTCTTTGCGACGCGCGAAGGCGAAGGCTTCCAGTTCGTTGGTTCCAAGGTCTTTGCTAAGTCTGACCAGCGCTCGTACGCTGTTGCGCGCTTCTTCAGCACTAGCCTCCAGGAGGCTGAAAAACTTATCTTCTTTGCCTAACAGTCTCTGTAGTGAGAACATATGGGACTTACTTTTCCCACAAACCAGGACTGCACGCACGCAAAAACTCCACTGCGGGAAACACGCTTGATTTTCGCGGGCGCAAGGCCATGCATGTTGCGGACCGTCGGAGGAGGATTCCTATTGGTCCGCAAAGATGATGGTGCGGGTTCTGGGATCGATGGCCAGTTTCTTACCGGGCGGGGGAGCGGGTAGGCGTTTTCCATGGAGGGCAGGGAAATTAGTTAATTGCCAGAGTTCTTGAGGGTAGCTCCCATTCTTCATGACCCACACCTGGAGTGTGCGATTCAACTCTGGCAGTGTGACTTCTTGGCCCTGAGGTCCGGAGTCTTGGCTGCATCCCAAGGCTATTAACAGGACGGAGAGGGCGGCACCAAGACCGCGCCAGGGAACAAGAGTGCAGTAGTTTTGCATGTGCAAATGAGTTGGCTAGTGCTTTAGGGCTAGGGCGAAAGTGAGGTGTGGTCGCGAGCCCACAGTGCGGCCTCGTGGGTGCGAGGGAACTGGTAACCGGCTTTGCTGTTGCGCATGGATTCGACATGCCCGTCCCAGAATCCAAAATTGCAGCGTTTAGAGTGCCTGGGCAGGGTTCGTGAGTCTCCAGTGCCAAAACTCGAGTCGCTCGGAACGCGGAAGTAGGCCACACCGCCACCAAACCACTGCAGCGATGCGGCATCGAAGGCGATGTCTGGCTCCCAATCGTCGGGCTTGCGGCTGATGCTCGATGGGGTTACCGATCCCGCATCGGCGAAGACGATGGCGCCGGAAGGCCGGCTCACCATGCTTTCCTTGACCAGCCTGGGATTAGGATTAGCGACCGGTGCCGTAACCCCAAATTCGGGATGGCTCATCCCGATGCCTAAGGTGTTGTTTGTACTGATCGAGCCGCCGACTGAGCGCTGGGCGAGAAAGCGCATGGAAGGGCAGTCAAATATCTTGTGGTTCTTGGCATAGCCTGGGACGCGGAGCGCATCCTGCCAGAAGAAGCCAGCCGCGTTGTGGACAACGAAGGTGGCTTGGTCATACTGGTAAGGTGGGAACGCCGGATGTCCTGGTTGCCGCCAGAGCGGCATCAACGTACCACGATTATCATCCACGTACATTTTGGCAGCTTTGGATATTTGGCCGACGTTGCTGAGGCAATTTACGCCACGCGCCTTTTCTTTGGCGCGGGATAATGCTGGTAGTAACATCGCGGCCAGGATGGCGATGATAGCGATAACGACCAAAAGCTCTATAAGGGTGAAACCGAATGAAGGCGGGCGTCTGCGTTGCAAAGTCGCTGATTTAGCATGCATATTACCTTGTTGAAGGATGAGATCACGCTTGCCGAATGACGGTCTAAAGTCAAGCACCATGGGTTTTTGGTTTTTGGGTTGGGACTGCGCAGAACCGATTGGAGATTTAGGGTAGTAGCACTACCCTGTAGAAGCGTTTTGAGTCGGTCTTTATTGGATCGGAGATGATCATTTCTGGGCCAGTGGCCGTCCGATTCTCGCCCAGCACATTCCACAGCGGGGAGGACAGGGAATCCGAGTATTCAATGCGGTACGTCCGGCCGGAAATGACGTTGATCTTCAGTGAAAGTGTGGCATCAGGCTGGACGGAGAGGGAATCGAGTAGCGGGGCTGGAGGTGCCCCAAGCGAGTTGGAAGCGCGCGGAGTCCAATTCAGCATGGAATAGACAGTGTTGGTGTCTCCATCAGGAAACAAACCCTGACTGATGTTCTGGCTTTGGGGGCCAAAAATAAGAGTGTGTTGCGGAACAAGGTCCGCGGAAAAAAGCCCCAGAAATTCGCCGTTCCGGCTAAGTTGGAAATCGGCGTGCAGATCCAGGGAATCACCCAGTCCGTTTTGCAGCGGTTCACCGTCTGCCCAGACAAGGAGGAAAGCCCTCGGGCCGATTACTGTGTTGGCAGGGATTTGCCATTTTGCAGGCAGACTCGCGTCGTCCGTGATATACCAGGCGGAGAGATCGACGGCGGAATCATTGGGATTAAACAGCTCGAACCAATCCTGAAACCGACCGTCCGCGGGATCCATCAGGCCGCCTGGACCAGCGTTGTCGGCAGCCCATTCATTGATGAGGACTGGGCGCGGGCTGGAGACGCCTGTGTTTGTAATGACGATGGAGTCGAGGGCGTTCGTCAGTCGTTTGCCTTGGGAATCCACGCCCTGCAGCGTCAGAAAATTCGCTGAGCTGGCCAGAGGAATAGAGAGCGACCAAGCCGTCAGGCTGGTCCAGGTAATTGGCTGGGAGATACCGTTAACCTCGATTGACTTGACCATCATGGGGGCAGTTCCGACGATGGTAGCGGGGCTGTTACTCACAGAGAAGTTGGCTCCACCATTGCTGGTGATGGCGAATGCGGTGTTTAGTGGTAGTGAACTGCGGATGAAATTGGCGCGCTGCTGCAGGTAGTCTACCACTCTGTTCCAGTCCTGGCCAAGTAGGTTGGCGTAATGGTTGGCCCAGGGGCGGAGGTAGTCCGCGTTTATGGTAGTGGTTAGCAGGTCAAGGAGATGATTGCAGTAACGCCGGTGGTTGTCTGGCAGTAGGACGAGCCGGTGAGTGTTGGGTGAGCCGCTGCCAGGGAAGGGCGCATCTACGGCGGCTACAAAGGCGAAATCCATGTCCCAGAGCAGGCCCAGCATCTTTCCCTCGGCTGGGGGAAAGTAGAGCTTCCAATTGTGATTCAGGCCTCCAGTGTAGGTGTCGCCTTCACCTGTGAAGGCTTTGAATGCCAAAGCGCGCATGTATTGGTCGACGTCCAGTAGTTGCCGGGTACGAGTGTCGAACGTGGTGCCGGACGAAGAAAACGCCTGGTTGACGGCTATTACGCGGCTGTAGTCGTCCGCATCCGCATGACCCTCCTGAATGAAGATCCAGCGATAATTCTCGGGACTATTCCCCCAGTTCTGGATGTCGACGTTTATGACTTCGTCGGGTTGGGGGAGCTTGGGCGCTTGTGGGTCGCCGCCGTAAGACGTCAGCGGATAGTAGATCAGTTCCAGGCGGAACGTGCTGCCATCACCTCCTTGGTCGAACTGATTGTCGAAGTAATCGTTGTCGAAACCGGACCTGCGGAGCAGTCCTGTATCTTCGACTCGCTCCCGTGGAGCGAAAATCTGAACGAGGTCGCAGTCCAGTCCCAAGAGACCGCCGCCGGCGTGATTCACCGCGTGCCACAACAGGATTTCGTCGTGCTTGCCACCCAAGCCAGAATAGCCGCCAGAACGGTCGATGGTCATTGTGTCCTGGTTGCCGCGGAAAAGCCGATCGGAGGGAAAACGGATGTTAAAGCCAACGCGTCCGGGACTGTTTCGTCCGCGCTGGCTTCCCTGCAAATGGATGCCAGCATCATAATAGACGGTGCGATCGTCCGCGAGGATCGTGGCGCCCAGACGATCCTCACTCATCACATTAGTGGGCGCGTGCAACAACTCCGCATCGGTTGCGGTCATGAGGAGGCGGAGGCGATGCAGGCGAGTGTTGGGCAAAGTGCCACTGTCGATCCAGATCAAGGCCCGGGAATTTGTTCCTCCGGCGGGAAAGGCAGCGGTATTGTCGAGGCCATCGGTAGCTTCGACAAAGAACTGAGCCATGGTTTCGGGTGGGAAAGGTCCGATGGCGGCACTATGGATTTCGTAACCTGGAATGGGATCCGGGCCTTCGGGATTCATTGGTTTGGCCTGCCACTGGAGGGAATTCGTAGACCACCAAAGACGAACCGACTTGATGCCGTGGGGATCGCTGAGGCTGGTCGTTATGGTGACCTGATCGGTGGTCCTAGGCAGGATCGGAGAGTGGTTCAAACTGACGAACGTGGGGCCGAGTTGGTCTGAGAAAGTTGAGTTTCGTTTACCTGGTGTTCCCCGACGGGAGGGGAGGGGAAGGACGGAAGTGCTGGAGACGCGGTTGAAGTAGAGCCGGGTGTTCAGCCGGTTGTTTCCTGCGAGCCACTTCGCCCGAAAAGAGATTTCATACTCACGGCCGTCGGTGACTGAACGATTGCTGGTCAAGGTCGTCTCTAGATGATTGTGGAGATGGTCGGTGGGTCCGGTGGTAACGAGGTGCAGGACGTGGTTTGCGGGATCATCGGTATCGGCTTCAACCCGGCTGCGACCGTGAGTTCCCAGCGCGCGCCAGGCACTCAAGCCGGTTTCGAAAGAACCGTTCTGGAGGAGGTCGACGGGACTGGTGTTCGGCGATTCAATGACGCGCAGGTCGTCGATGAGACACTCACCGGCATCAAGCAGACCCATGACGAATTCGTTCCAGATAGTTGGACCGAGGATGTTTTCGGCGATGCCGCGATAGGTATAGGTGCTCCAACTGGAGCGACTGGATTCGAGGCTGGCTGCCCAGGATTCCGGACGTTCATTGTCTGCCCAAGGATTCCGCAATTCGAGGCTGGAGCCGCCACCATCCGGGTAAGTGGGCCATGGTTTCTTGTCAAAGTAATGAACCTCGTCAGTCGTATTGTCGAAGCGGTCCTTGAGCACCAGGCGGTCACTGCGAAACGAGAGTCGGTTGGTGAACGGACCCAGGACGTTGAGGCCTGGGTAGTTTGAGCGCATATAGTCGGGATCTTTTGCGACGACCAGGTAATCGCCGGCGCCAAGCATGGTGCCTTGGGCAAAACGAAAATCGATGCCGCTGGAGAACCGCCAACCAGTGAGGTCAATTGCGTCGCTGCCTCGATTAAAAAGTTCAATCCAGGATTCCGGCGATTCCCGAGCAGGAAGGGGAGATACGAGCTGGCCCAGGAGGCTCACTTCCGCGCCGAACGCCACGTCAGCGGCGATGGGGTTGGTGGTGAACTGGTGAACTTCCACGGCAAGGAGGTTCGTGCCTTGCACCAAGTTCGTGACTTCAAGAAAAAAGGGGCCGGAGAATACAGGGGTTGCTACGCCGGTACTGGTGAAATTGGTGTATCGGATTTCACCAGCAGGTAGGTTTTGGCGAAAGATCTCCAGGCCGTTGAGATAGTAGACCGCGCCATCATCAACGACCGGGCGCAGCACTAGCTGGGCGCCATTAGTTGCGCCGGAAAATACGAAGGGAGAGCGGAAGTAAAACGTGATGACTGGATTGCCAGAGGCACTCTGAAGGGAGAGCGGTGTGTTCTTGTCGGCCGGCAGCAGCGAGGGAGTGTAATAGAAAAGGGCCCTGCCGGAAGGCCAATCGCTGTCGTCGAATGCCGGATGGCGCCAGGTTGTTCCCAAGTCAACTCCGAGGGAATGAAACTTCCATTCATTGGTGATCGAGAGGATCATGGTGCTGGAATAGCCGCTGGGTGATGGTGGCAGTAACGGAGCATGATACAGAATTTCATTGATCACGATATCCCGATTAAACTCAAACCGGTTGGACTGTCCCGGACTGAGTGCAGAAGGATACATCCATGAGCCACCTCCGTCCGGCCAGCGGGCTTGGTTTCTGCCGGGAACGACGGCTGCGTCCAGGACGTTGGTCTGACCAGGACCAAAGAGGAACAGTCGGTCGCCCGGGGTAGGCACCCAGCCGAGGCGATCGGCGCCAACCGAGAGGTGGCTACCACCGGCCAGGGATTGCGAAGGGAATCGGTAGGTGCGATTGGTGGTGGTGCCATCCATCACGATTACGCATCCCTCCAACTCCGCTGCGTGGGGTCCCGCATTCATCAGTTCCACCCAGAAATCCGAATCCGGCGCCGGGATTTCATTGAGCACAAGGCGGGGCGGAGTTGGCGGGAGACCGTTGGTGAGAGTAAGGTCGAGGCTGGCGCCGAAGAGGACATCAGCTATCGGGCCGATGGCTGAATGCACTGCGACAGCCAATGTGTTGGTGCCGGTTCGAAGGGCCGAGTTAGGAAGCATGATAGGTCCAAGCCATGTTGGATTGGACGTGTTGGTGACTGCAAGAGTGTCTGAAGAGATTGTTCCGAGAGGCAGGTTTACTCTCAGGACTTCGGTGCCGTTAAGATAGAAAACGGCGCCATCGGCAATGAGTGTATTGAGTTTCAACGAGGACAACGACGGCGCTCCATCGAGCACGAAGGTATGGCGGAAGTGGTAACTCGTACGGTCTGATGGTAGCGAGGTGAGGACCGGATGTTGCCGCCGTGCGGTACCAAAGGCATGCACGCGAAACCCAACAGGGTTGGCGGCGTTTCCCGAGTTGCGAGTGAGAAAGTCGATTGTGTTTGTTCCAGGGGAAAATCCGTTGGTCAGGCTCACATAAGCGCTCCATGTGGCGAAGCCCTCATAGGTGAGGTTTCTGGCAAATCCGTTTAACAAGACACTGGTGAGGTCATTGTCCACCAGGAACCGCAAGCGTAGATTTGCCGTTTTCGGATCAAATCCGTCTAGGGAGAAAGTGGTTCGGTAATGATAATTCCCCGTGGGCAGGTCTGTGAGGCCTGGGTTCAAGGGGCCAATCCAACGTGAGGCAGAATCATTGCCAAGCCAGGCTGGGTGATGTTGGATTACGGTGGCCGGAATGGCGGGCGGGGGTGGGATCTTATACGCGGAGGACGTCAGCAGGTAGTGAGGGTCGGGGAAACCTGCCGGGATTCCTGATCCATCCTCGCCTATTCCAGTGCTAAAAAGCGTGGTGAGAGGCTCGATGGCCCCGGTTGGAGGTGGGACATCGCCTGCTTGGAATAGACCTTGGCCGGACGACCACAATGAGTCATCAAATTCAGTTTCCTGCCACTCGGTCCCAAGATTGTCGCCAGAGGCATTGTATTTCCAGGTGCCGCTGACGGCTTGTGGTGTGGTATTGGTGATCACGAGGACATATTCAGGAAAATTCAGGCGCCCCGGTGAACCTCCTGTCCACTCACTCTGGGTCCAGTTATTTGCCGCTATGCTGGCCAGGGCATCGCGCTTGCGGGACAGCGAGACTCCGGACCCATCAGGAGCCACAGGCCAATTGCCATCCACGCCGTAATCAACAGAATCCATCAGCCGTCCACTGTTGTTTCGCAGTTCAAGTTTTTCACCGCTGTTGGCTAAACGGCCAGTGAACGGTCCCAGGACATTGGTCATCGCGGTGGTTTGCAGCAAGTACTCAGGCGCTAGAGCGATCACGAGGTATCCCATGCCGGGGATGATGCTTCCTTCGGGGAAACGGAAGTCGATGCCACCGTCGATTGACCAGTTGGAGAGGTCGACGGCCACAGAGTGTTCATTACGCAGTTCGATCCATTCGTTGAGCTGTTCCTGATCAGCAGGGTGGTACATGATCTCGTTGAACACCACTACGCTATCTACTGCGCGAACACTCTGCGGGACGAGTGGCAAAATGATACCGGTCAGACAGAGCGTTAGTGGAGATCTGGTTGCTGAGCGGGAGATGCTCAGAAGCTGGCGGAGTGTAGCAGTCAGACGGGACAGGTTCTGATGAACAATGGCGAACAACACAAGGCGAGATAGCATTTTACTACGAAATACGCAATTGCAGGTACAAAAGCACCAGTCGGGATTCCTCCGGCGAGCACGACAATCCCAGAGTCGGAACAATCAGGAAAGATAACCGGGCCGAGACGCAACTTTGCGCCCGGCCCGGTCTTCGGTTAGTTAATCCGCATTACTGAACCACCCGGAAGAAAAGTCTTCCGGACGTCGTGTTGGTCGTGAACGGGCTGCTGGCTCCGACAATTTCAGTCCAGGGACCAGTCACATCAGATGCGGCTTGAAGTTTCTGTCCGTTGGAGACTGGTGCCCAGCTAATGATGACATTGTTGCCAGACACGGTAGAGGTCAGGGTGGCGGGCGGGGCAGCAGCACTAATTCGGAAAAGACCACGGAGGTCCATGCGTATGCCAGTGGGATTTGGTGCGTCCGGGTTTTCACCCGTTGACGGATTGTTGGTGACAACCAAATCCAGCGTGTTGGGGCCGGCCAAGAGTCCAGCGGTCAGGGTGAATTGGCTAAGGCCTGCATAGCCTGCAGCGGTGCTGCCTGTGGCTACGCCATTCAGTAAGAGGGCCGTGCCTGCGTTGTCAGCAGCCCACGCGCCGATGATTTTGATCCGGCTAATGTCGTAACCGGTCAGATCGAAGGAGGTCTGGTAACGGTATTCGCCCCAGAGGTTGCCACCAGCAGCGCTCTGATCGAGTTGAGGTGCGATCCACTTTGAATAGGGACCGTTCGGCAGCCACACTCCCGTTTGCACCGGCCAGACATCATTCAGCACGATAGCATCTGGTCCGGGTGCCATTGCATCCGGGCTGGTGGCCAAAATGAAGTGCGGGTCAACCGAGCCTCCTGTTAGGAGAGAGCCATCGGCGGCCATCCCGGTGCCGAAAAGAACGCCCGAGGGCAGATACTGCCAGGTGACCGTCAAGTCCGCAGCGGGACTGATTACGAAGCCATAATCATTCGTGACCGCAACGGTGTAGGCTCCAATGTCGTCGGTGCTGGCCGTGGCGATGTTCAGGGTTAGGTCGGTTTTTCCGGGAATAGGAATGCCGTTCTTGCGCCATTGGTAGGTCATTGGCGAACTCCCAGTGACGCCAGCCGAGAACGTTACCGGGTCGCCTTGAATGATATCCTGACTCACGGGCGGGGTGGTGATCGACGGAGCAATACCGGGAGGGATTTTGACATTGCTGCGGGTGATCTGAACGCGGAGTCCGGTGTAACCGACTGCCCCATTGGCCACGACGAAGTCCAAGGTGTTTGGACCCGCTACGAAGGCAACATTAGTTCCATAGATGGTGAAGGGTGTGAACCCGCCAAACCCGCCAGCGCCGCCATTGGGAGTCGTCAGGCCATTTACGCGAATTTCTCTGCCACTATCGTCCGTAGCCCAGCCACCTTCGATGTAGACCGTGCTGGGATCACGTCCGGTGAGGTCGAGCACTGTGCGGTAGACATATTCGCCCGCTGCACTGCCGCCCGTATTGAACTTTGGACCAATCCACTTCGAGCGAGTGTTGTTGGCCAGCCAGGGACCTGCTACGATGGGAAATACGGTCGAGTCTTGTACAAAAACATCTGGCAAGCCGCCATCGGGGTTCGTAACCAGGGTGAAGTGCGGGTCAATGGAGTTGTCGGGAATGGTCAGGTTGTTGTTATCGACACCAGAACTAAACAAGCCGGTGATGGGTTCAAAGACCGTCAACCGCGCTGGGGTAGAGGTTACGCTGCCCTGGGCGTTGCTGATTCTGAGCGAATAATCAGCTTCGGCAGGTTTCTGCACCCCGGTGAGTGTCAACGTGCGGTCAGTAGCGCCAGAGATGGGGTTGCCGTCCTTGAGCCATTGATAGGACAAAGGTGGTGTGCCAATACCTGCACCAGAAAATGTCGCTGACTCGCCAACGGTCACCGTCACCGGATTGGGGGTCTTGCTAACGAACGGAGCACTGGAAGCCGGCAGTTGGACGATGGCGACGTTGTCGATCAGGGCCGTACTGTCGCCTGCCTGCGGGCTGCTCTTGACGAATTCGAGCAACATGCTGGAGGCAGTAGCGGCGAATTGTTCGGAATAGATCTCCCAGTAAGGAGCTCCACCCGCTAGGGATATGGTGTGGGGTTCGACGATCGTGGTGTCTCCAATTCTGGCTGCAAGCCCAGGCAGCGCAGTACCTCCTTGCCGGGCATTTTCAAAGTAATGCAGGTAATATGTGGAACCTGGGACGAGGTTGTTAATTGTCTGGCTAAGGGATCCATCGCCTTGCATGAAGGCGACCTTGGTGCCGTTCGCGATGAGGCCATTGTCGGCAAAGGGGCTAGTATTGTCTGCGACGGGGTTGATGCCGTGGTTATCGAGGGAAGCCCACCCTGTGATCGGTCCATTGGCACTAACATAGCCAGGCCAAGTGTAAAACGTATCAAGTTCAAAACTCGGGTTATCCATTAGCAGCCCAAGGGTGAGCTTGGCCGAGGTGCTGGTGACAGAACCAAGGCTGTTAGCCGCGACGACATCGTAGGTCCCCGCGTCTGCGGTGGTGGTGATGTCGATGGTGTAACTGGATGTTTGGGCACCAGGGATGGCTGTGCCGTTCTTGCGCCACTGGTAGGTGGGGGCGGGAAGTCCATTGGCCGCGACTGAAAACGTGGCCGCGAGCCCTTCGGTCACGATCACACTCTTAGGCTGTGTTTGAATCGTTGGGGCAACGTTGCGGCTGACCAGCTCGCGATTCGCAAACGCATAAGCATGGAAGCTCACGTTCACCGGATTCAAAGGGGCAATCTTAAAAGTGGCCGTTCCGCTTGCATTGGCGACGTAGCGATAGTTAACCTGGATGCCGTTGTTATTGCCAAACTGATCCTGGTTTAACGTCAACCGATCCTCGCCGACGCTGAAGGTCACCCAGCGATTGGCCAGGTTTGGATCTTCCCAGGCCACCGAATAAATGGTGAACAAATACTCAGTCCCTGGGCTCAATCCTTCGAGCGCGAGGGTCTGGAAAGTGCCGGCTGGAATCGTGCCGCCATAGACAAACGACCGTGCCAGGTCGAAGCTACCGCCGCCCACAAAGAAGTCGAGGTCATCCACCGGATTCTGGCCGAAATAGGTGGTTGTGAACTGGCCAGGCACGGTGGGATTGGCTCCCGGAGCAGCCACGAAGTTAACACCGTTGATGCTGACTGAACTGCTGTTACCCAGGTTGTACGCATGGGTGTAAAAGAAGTTACCGTCAATGCCAGTATCATCCATCCAAAGGCCCACAGTCCACTTGCCTGTGCTCGGTTCGATTTTGAAGTCGTCCACCACCACAGTGGCGTCCACGGTCTGGTCATTGACGAGGGCCAGTTCCGCAGCTGAAGCGTTGGCGATGAATTCAAAAGCGATGTAGGGATAAGCATTAGCGCCGCCGACCGGAAAGACCGTGAGCGCCAGAACTTCAATGCCGTCGATTTGGACGCGCAAGTTCGGCTGCTCGGCACTGCGGGCTGCAGCTCTAAAGATGATCTTGTAAGTCGAGCCCGGTGTAAGCCCTGAAATTGTCGTGCTGAGCTTGGTGGCATTACCCGGGTCGGCAACGTTAGCTTGGATGAAAGCCACATTCTTGCCTTCGGGTATGGCGCCGTTGTCAGCGAAAGGAGAACCGGAGGCCGGATTCAAACCGACGCGATCCCCGGGACTGCCAGTCCATCCGGTGATGGGGGCGTTCCCGCTAATGTATCCCGGCCAAACTGTGAATGTGTCAGTTTCAAAGCCTGGGTTGGGAATGGTCTGTGCTAGGAGAGTGAGGGAGTTGGCAATCATCAGGCATGATGCAACTCCAACAATGAGGGTCCTGAGTGGTCTTCGGTCAGTAGTGAGTCTGTGTTTCATACGGATAACCTTCCAGTTCGAAGGTGCAGTATAACCCCTACACCTTCATGCCATCACTCTGCCAAGCCGTGATCACATAGCTTTTGGCACCGGTTTCACAGCTGGACAAAGGGCAACGCAAAAGAGGTTAGCGTAAGCAAGTGTGCAACGTCTTGGGCGACTGGGCAATTTTACTTGATCTTCCGGGCAGTGCCAGAGAATGGCCCACGGTGCCGGTTCCGGTAGCCGCGCGGTGAGCAGCCGTAAACCGCTTTGAAGCGATGGTCAAAGTGCGACACGTCATCAAAGGCGCACTCGAAGGCAATCTCAGTCACTGGTTTGGAGGTGTTTACGAGAAGCCATTCCGCGTGCTGGAGTCGAAGAGACTCAAGGTAGCCTCGCCAGGAGTGTTTGGTAATTTGGCGGAACAGCTCCGTAAATCGTCGTCGGCTCAACCCCACCGAACCCGCAGCCTGGGCGAGGCTTTGAGGACGGGAGAAACTCGAGTTGAGGTGCTGGGCGTAATCTGCGACCCGCGACAGGCTGTCGGCGGAGGCGATGAGTTTCGGGGGTGGGGACGCGTAACTTTGCATTGCGGACCGCTGGAACCGGACGGCTAGCTGCACCAGCTGAGCTTGAACGAGGGCTTGCCATCCAGGGTGTCGCTGCTGGGTTTCGTGGAGCATGTCCTCCATTAGTGAGCGTGCACTTGCTGATTGAGCCTCAGACATGAGGTCCGTGGTGACGGTCATGAGACCGAGTTTTACCAATGGCGCAGAAACTTGCCGTGGCAAAGCCCCGGGCTTGTAGCGGGCCACGAGGCTCGAAAAATGGTTGCCGGGAACGGCATGGCAATGGCAGGGGAATCTTGGTGGAACGTGAACTAAGCTGCCCGGTCTTGCCAGATGGCACCGACTGCCGGACTGCCACACCGCACACCCCGAGGTAAGGAGCCAGAATTGGCCCGCCTCTGACTCGGGCGCGGCTTCAGCGAACGCTTCCGGACAATCGTCAACTCTCGCGACGGTGATCGACACGACCGTCAGTCGGTTTCGAAGCTCAAACTCTTCCGCGCTCACTTCTCTAGATTCTTACGGTTCAAATGGTTTTCCAAGAGAATTACGGCCCCAATCCTATTGGAACAAGTTCTGTTTTGACAGTTATGTTTTGCCTCGACTTGCAGCCGCGAGACTGGTGTGACTGGTCGTCTTTGGTTTTTTTGGTGCCGCCGATTTCTGAATAGAAACGGTTGCGGAGGAGTCAAAAACATAAGAGCTCACAAATACCTATGTCGTCACGCCGAACAATTGAAATCTTGGCGGCTGTGCTCGCGATTGGCCTGCTTGGCGGTGGTGTGGTCTGTGGCGAGGGGTCTTCAGGTGAGGAAGCCGCACCTGCAGATGCCGGAAGGGCGGTGGAGGTGTCCTCGGACGCATCGGATGGATCGGTTGTTGGAGATCCAGAGGCCACGGTCGGGCCAGCTCTTACGGAGTCCGATGAGGATGGGGATTTCAGCGCCCTGGGTCCTTGGGCGCGTGAATTGGTCAAACTAGCGCGGGCTGGCTTGGATGAAAGTGTGTTGTGCCGTTTTATCGACAACACGGAGGGGACCTATAACTTAGGATCGCGATCCATAGGCTTGCTAACGGCTGTGGGCGTTCCAAACAGTGTGGTTATCTTTGCTCTGAATCACGATCAGGACATCCGTTCCGGCAAGCGCCCACTCCTCGGTTCGACTGTTCCCTCCTTGCCCCTCGGTTCGCGCCCGTCGGCTTGGCTAAGTTCTGCCGCTCCTGCAGTCGCGGTTTCGCCGAGAAAACCAGCACCCGAACGAAATTCAATTCTTGCTCCGCTGGATCACCAGGAAGAGCAGAGAGCGGCAAACCTGGCATCTTGGCGTGGACACGAGGAATTTCAAGAGTTCTCCTTCGGGCAGACGGACTTCCCTAGCGAGGTGCGTTCGGACCGCACTCCGGTTCCAGTGACCAGCGCCACTCCGTTGACGACTCCGATCCTAGTCTACCGAGTTGCGCCAAGAGTGCCGAATGTCATTGTGATCCAACCCTTCCCATGAGGACACCGCGGGCCGCTGCAACCTGTTCTTGGAGCGCAGAATAGGTCTCCACACAGGTGGTTGTACGACTTTTCTGGTTTTCCTTTCTGCCGCGGCTGGTATATGGATTCCGGATCTCGGCAGGTGGTGCGGTGCCATACGCCGGGACTCACATAACATGAAACGACGCCAATTCCTGATTAACTCAATCCTTCTTTCCAGTTCCGCCCTTGCGGGATTCGGCTGTGCGGCCCGACAGAGCGGAGGCGCTTCGCCGGTTCACCGGTCCACCAAACAGGAGTATTACGAACTGCGGGCTTACCGGATGAAGCCCGGAATCAAAGCCCAACTCCTGCTTGACTACCTGGAAAATGCAGCCATCCCGGCCTATAATCACGTCGGGTCCTGGCCGGTGGGGGTTTTCACCGAGGTTGAGCCGAAAGATCCAGAGACGGTATTTGTGCTCGTACCGCATCCATCACTCGACGCGTTCGGCGCTCTCCAATCACGTTTAGATCGTGATGCTACCTACCAACAAGCGGCAGCCAGTTACTTGGAGGTGGCCAAAACCAATGCTGTTTATGACCGGATCGACATTTGGGTGATGCGTGCCTTTGCCGGCATGCCTCGGATCGAGTTGGCAGACTTTTCCCGGGAACGGCGGGCGCGTTTGTTTGAGATGCGGACCTACGAGAGCTACAGCGAGCAGAAAGCGCGCAAGAAGGTCGCCATGTTCAACGATGGCGAAATCCAAGTTATGCGCGAGGTAGGATTGGCCCCGGTTTTCTACGGCGAGGCCTTGAGCGGACCAAATCTGCCACATTTGACCTACATGACCTCCGCGGCGAACGAGGCAGTCCACAAGCAGCATTGGGAAGCGTTCGGCAAGCATCCGAAATGGAATGAAATGAAGAACGATCCGCAGTACGCAGACACCGTCTCGCGAGCCACGAAATGGTTTCTTGTGCCCGTCGCAGGGTCACAAATCTGATCCGATATGGTGTGGATTGGCTGGAGAAAAGAGAGCTGTCCGGAAGCCGAGTCGGACAGTTCTCTGAGAAACCTTTAGAGCTCAGGTTATTGCTCCGCTCGTTTCGCTGCCATTTTGTCCAAGTGGAATAGCCCGTTGGGATTGTTACCGATGAGTTCCAGGCGGTCGACCATATCACCAACGTTCTTTTCCTCCTCCACTTGCTCGTCCAGGAACCATTTCAGGAAGGCCTGGGTCGGGAAATCCTTCTCCGTCTGGGCAGCTTCAAATATGTTGCAGATGGCCGCGGAGACCTTCTCCTCATGTGCCAAGCTGTGCTGGAAGGCTTCCAGCGGACTGGCGTACTCACATTTCGGCTGTGGAATCGCCTGTAAAACCACCTTTCCACCACGGTCGGCGAGGTACTCGAAGAACTTGTTGGCATGTTCGACTTCTTCGTCGCTTTGGAGGTGCATCCATTGTGCAAACCCGGCAAATGGCGTTTGGGAGAAATAAGCGGCCATTCCCAGGTAGGCATACGCTGAGGCGAGTTCCAGGTTCAATTGGTCATTCAAGGCTTTTTCGATCTTTTGAGAGAGTTTCATCGTGGAACTAATAAAGCCCATCCCCCGGGTGTTTGCAAGGGTTGCGCCGTCTGTGATTTGGGATTTACTTTCCCGGGTTCTAACCTATATTCAGCAGCAACAGGGCCGATGTGGCGGAATTGGCAGACGCGCTAGACTCAAAATCTGGTACTCGGAAGAGTGTGTGGGTTCGACCCCCTCCATCGGCACCAACAGAGCCATTGTTGGACAAGAACCTGGAAAGCCACGCAAACAAAGTCCGCATAGTAGATGAGAATAGGGGGCCAGACCTTGCCCTCGAATGCCACCTGGTCCCAAGCTGCCGCAACCGACAGAACCCAAAACCAGAAAGGAATGAAGACTAATGTTTAAGGAAGAGCGAGACCAAAGCCAGTTCGAATGGAGCATGCTGGGAGACCTTAAGGAAGGCCGCCCCAATCTTGGGCCGATGACTCACGTTGCCGTTTACCGCCTCATGCAATATACCTTGCGCGACACACTCATCCGGGAGTTTGGCGTGGAGAAGGCCGACCGTGCCTTCTTCGAGGCGGGCAAACAGGCAGGGCAAGCCTATTACAAGAATATTCTTACACAGAAGAAGGATCTAAATGAGTTCTTCGCCGACATTCAGCGTACCATGAAAGACCTGAACATAGGGATTTTTCGTGTGGAATCAACTGATGTGGAGAAGGGCTCATTTGTCGTTACCGTGGACGAGGACCTCGATTGTTCGGGCATTCCTTTTTGCTCGGAACAGATCTGCACTTATGACGAGGGGTTCATTGCGGGTCTGTTGCTGGAGTATTCGGGCAAGGACTACAACGTAAAGGAAGTTGACTGTTGGGGTTCGGGGGCACGAACCTGTCGGTTCACCGTGGTGCCCAAGTAAGCCAAGGCGATGATTCAGGTCGAAGAGTCGCTCCTGGATACGATCACCGCAGCGTTCCATCACCTGCGCACCGGGAAAGTTCCGCCGCCGATTACCATTCCGGAGGATCTGCCCGACAACGAGCTTCGACAGTCGATTACATACATAAACCGGTTCCTTTCTGAGTTTGCACCGTTTGCTGAGGCGATGGAGCGGATGGCGCGGGGGGATCTGGAAACCGGGAACCTACTAGGGCGGATGCAGGTGGTTCAATCCTTGAAGGCGTTGAACTCGAACCTCCGGCACCTGACCTATAAGACCCAACAGATTGCCTCCGGAGATCTCGAGCAGCGGGTGGACTTCATGGGCGATTTCTCCATCGCATTTAACCGGATGACGCAGCAGTTGAAGCATTCCTATCAGGAACTTGAGCGCCGGAATAAATTCATCCGCAAGGTATTTGGCCGTTACACAAGTGACGAAGTAGTCGAGGCGCTACTTGACGCACCGGACGGCCTCAAACTCGGAGGTGAGAAACGGGAGGTCACGATTTTGATGTCTGATCTCCGAGGGTTCACCGCGCTGGCCGAACGCCTTGAGGCGACAGAGGTGGTGTCCTTGTTGAACCATTATCTCTCGGCCATGGTGGAAGTCATCCAACACAACGGCGGAACAATCGACGAGATCATCGGCGATGCGATCCTGGTGCTCTTTGGGGCGCCGGTGGCCATGGAGAATGATGCCCAACGCGCAGTTCTGTGCGCCCTCGGCATGCAGAGGGCCATGGGGGCTGTGAATGAACAGAATCGTCAAAGTGGCTGGCCCGAGATTGAGATGGGTATTGCGTTGCACACGGGCGATGTCGTAGTCGGTAACATTGGTTCTGTGAAACGATCCAAATACGGAGTTGTTGGACGGACAATCAATACCACCGCACGCATCGAGAGTTTCACTGTGGGAGGACAAGTGATTGTCTCTCCTACACTCATGAATGCGGCTGGCCTGGGACTCATCCTGGGAGACGAGGTGGAGGTTCACGCCAAGGGAATGAAGGAGCCACTCCTATGTCGTCAATTATTAGGCCATGCAGATCATCCGGAGGTGGGCCTGGGGGAAGAGACGGCCTGCACCCCGCTCGCCGAGTGTGTGCCCGTTCACTTTCAGTTGCTGACCGGCAAACATTTTAATGACCAGATGGAGCCCGGCAGTTTTGTGGCTTTGTCTCACCGCCAAGCCGTTATCGAGGCCCGCAGCCCTCTGCCCCTGTACTCCAACATTTTGCTGCGTCTGGAGGCGGTGACTGGCGAACGAGAGGTGCCGGAGTTTTACGCGAAGGTCATGCGCTCCATCGACGAACCGGCGAGACGCTATCTGATCCATTTCACCTCGGTTCCACCAGGGGTGCGCGCGCGGTTGAGCCGCCTCGCAGACCCGCTCATAATCAGGTTCGACAAGCCCCTGGCCCAAACCACAATGGATTCCTATGCACAACCCTGAACCATCGCCATCCCTGGCGCATCTCCTGGGTGTGCACCTTGAAAACAATGGATCGGCTCCGCACATTCAATCCGGAGAGGTGCCCATCGGGCGCTTTATCGGGTAACTGATCTTGTTGGAACTGCCCGCCTCGTCTGAAGCTGACGTGCTGCAGTTCGCCTCCGCTAACAGTGCCGACGGGGGTTTGTTGCTGCTGCGGGCCCAAGTTTTGGACCAACTCGAAGTCCGCGCCCAAGCCATTGTCAACTCTGGACATCGCGAAGAGGAGGCACGAGCGCGGTATTCACGGCAGTTCGTCCAATTTTAATGCCTTGATGACCTCAGTGACTCTAGTTGAGAAAGGACTGGTTGGCTCACCTGGTTGCAGACTGGCTCCTGCAGAATGACTGGATGGCGTTGAATAAGAGAAAGCTGTGGGGCACCCTGCAGGCTGGGTGTATGCCTCGATTCACGGCCTCCTCCCGGGATTAGCCTTGGGTTGGGTCGGTGGGGTGGCGCTTGGGATTCTGCACTTGGCTTTGGACACCGGCCGACCTCTCGATGGGTGGATAAAGGTCTTCAATAAATGTTACGGAGCTCCTCAGACCGCACTCATCCGGCTTTGGACCGACCGGGTTATGAACGTCGCCGCAATCGCGGCATGGGTTGCTTTCTCAGGCCATTAACTTCAGCTTACTTTGCGAGGTTTGCTGTCCGGGCGAAGAGGATAGAATCCTCGTAGCGTTTGGTGAGCTTTCTAACCCGGCTGCTGATCGTCTTGCTTAACCCAAGCAGGAATGGCGCCGCGAGAGCGGGAGCCTCCTTGAAAACGCGCTTCAGGGCGGCAGCCGAAATTTTGAGCAAGACGCATTCGTGGTTCGCTAACACGTCAGCCGACCGGGGGCCTTCGTCAATCACCGCCATCTCGCCGAAACACTCCCCCACCGTCATTGTCGCCAAGGTCGATTCCCGGCCTTCCACCATTACACGCGCACGCAGTTCGCCCTCAAGCACCAGGAACATGGCATCGCCATGGTCTCCCTTGTTGAACACGATCGCGTTGGGCAGCAGCTTCAGAACCTCCATGTAACTCAGAAATGATGCAAGCTGGCGCTCATCCATGTCGGCGAAAATCTTGATCCGGCGCAACGAACCTGGAGTGATGCCCGGCGTGGCTCCAGCAGCGGGCGCGCCGCCCGTTGACTTGAATAACCCTTTCAGCTCAATCATCTCACCGGCCCTTGCCCACTCGCCCCGTTGCTCGGAAAAAACCCACGTGGTGCGCAACACCCGGCCCTGCCGGAGCCAGGTCACCAATGCGGGCAGTTCCATGGGGCCGTAGGAGATATTATCCGGACCCCAGGTACGAAAGTAGACATTGTTCTGGTCTTGCATAGCTTATCTTTAATTGATTTGAAGTTTACACGATTACGGATCTCACGCAACTGGAACCAAAGTGCTAGAAGGTAACAGCAAGTGGGCCCACGATTCTTCCTCGGGAAACCCCTGGATGCCCAGGCTCTGATCTACGCCATTGACTGAGTAATGGGCAGCCATCACACCGAACCTGCAGACGATGAAGGTTCGCTATTGTAAAGCAATGCCGAAAAGCGGTAGTGACGATTCAAGAGACAGAATATGGAAAAAAAGTGCCCGGTGAGCCGCACGGTAACATCGGTCGGTGCCGACAGTGCCAAGCAGACCGTTTAGGTCGGGCCAGAAGCCATCAACTTTGACCAGGCAAGCCGCTTGGGTGACCAGCAAGGTGCAAACTGGACAAGGCTGACTTTGGTTTTTTCATGCCACCTTTTGGCGGTGAATCAAGCGGGTTCCAACACTTTTCTTCATCACCCTAAAGGATGGCTGTGGGCGCGGATTTACAATCGTTGCCAAATTTCCCCAAACGCCGCGACTCCGCCGTAGGCCAGCAGACCGAAATACGCAAGGGATGCGGCAAAAGTGACCAGACCGGCTACGAACACCAAACCGTCTTCCTCGAACGAACCTGCTGCCAGCAGGGCGGCTGAGACGCCCGGAAAGAAATTACTCATGGGAATCGGCATTGGCAGCATCAGTTTCAAGCCGCACAACGCAATCAGCGCCCCCCCTAGTCGTTGAAACGAGGTGCGTTGGTAGAAGGACCGCAGTCGGGGTTTGGAAAACCGTTCGAACGCGGCGACGATTCGGCTGCTGGCGCGCAGGATCTTTGGAAAGATCCGAGCTGGAAGTCTCTTGTTCATCGCCCAAGGCGGTAGATGCGGCTTTTGCCCTAAGGCGAGGCGGAGGCCGATAATCGTGATTATCAGGCCGATGGGTGTCGAAAGCCCAGGCAAGGAGACAGGCGTGAGAAAGGGGAGGCAGAGAAGGACAACTAACAGCCGGTAGCCTCGCCCGTGCAGCACTTGCACCACCTCGTCGATGGAGGTCGGTCGGTCCTTGCAGTGCTCCGCCAATGATTGCAGATCGGCTGATAGCGTGCGGTTTGGGCAGGGGGCGGGCGAAGGGTTGAGATCCATTTCTTTGCTGGTCTTCGATTCAATAGCGGTCTGAGTCATATATGGGTTTCCCGGTCAACCTGCAGTCGCACAAGGCAGTGGCTTACATAGACAGTCAGTTCCCTAATTAATTCAACCTGAGGCTCCATCTGGAGCCTTTCATCTTGGGCAGTGCTCTTTCCAGGTTCTGCAATGGCGCCTTTTCTCGCCCCGCTTCGCGAGCGTTGGTCAGCCTGCGAAACAGCAGTGATTCACTTCGTTTCATGCTGCAATGTAGCCAGGAATGTCGATTCTGCTACTACGCAATTTCGATGGGATACTTAACTTAATCCAAAGATCCCTCCTGAAGTGAGTTTGCAGAAACCACTAGAGCCTAGGAGTAAAGTCCAGTAATGTTATTCTTAAACATTGGGTATGATTAACACGTACAAACTGCCGGTCAAATTACACCTATGGATTTAGAGATTAATGAGGAAAGGCATCTGGTTTGCAGCCTGCGGGAGGAGCGACGGCCTGTTGAGCCATGTTCTATTATCATCTTTGGCGCCAGTGGGGATCTGACAGCCCGAAAGCTCATACCCGCGCTTTACCACGACTTCAAGGCGCAGCTGCTTCCGGCGGATTTCCGAGTGATCGGGGTTGCGCGTCGTGACAAGACAGACGACTCGTGGCGAGGAGAGTTGAGGGAAGCGCTTGACCGATTTTCCCGCACGCAGCCCGTGGAACCCGGGGTTTGGGATCGATTTGCGGCAAACGTGTCGTATTGCCAGGGCGATCTCACTGAGCCCCAAGTGTACCAGCATTTGGAACGTCGATTAGAGAGTTTTGGCAATGAGGGATTGAAGCAACGCCTGCTCCTCTACCTGGCCACAATGCCCAGCCAATTTGGGATTGTAGCGGAACAGCTGCAAGTGGCAGGCTTGCTCCAGCATGGCAATCAAGGGGCCGGGTGGCAAAGATTGGTGGTAGAGAAGCCTTTTGGCCATGATCTGCCGTCCGCCCACGAATTGAACCGCGAACTTACCAGGTTTGCGAGCGAGGCTCAGGTATTCCGAATCGACCATTATCTGGGTAAGGAGACGGTGCAAAACATATTGATGTTTCGGTTCTCCAACTCGGTGTTTGAGCGGTTGTGGAATCGGGACGCTATAGACCACGTTCAGATCACGGTCAGTGAACAGCAGGGCATAGGGGATCGGGGCGGCTATTATGAGGAGACAGGTGCCCTGCGGGACATGGTCCAGAACCATTTGCTGCAGGTGCTGGCGTTGATCACCATGGAACCTCCAGTTTCGTTGGAAGCGGAGGCCGTTCGAGACGAGAAAGTAAAACTCATACGCTCGATCCGGCCGATGAGCCCTGAGGATGTCGTGCGGCAGGTGGTTCGCGGGCAGTATTTTGCAGGTTCCGTGGAGGGAAAACAGCGGTTGGGCTACCGGCAGGAGCCCAAGGTTGATCCGGGATCCAACGTCGAGACCTTTGTGGCGCTCAAGCTCTTTATAGACAACTGGCGGTGGTCTGGTGTCCCGTTTTTTCTTCGCACAGGTAAGAACCTGCCACTTGGTGCCAGTGAGGTGCGGGTTCAGTTTCGTCGTACGCCGCACGTATTGTTTGCGGCGGAATGCGGTTCCAGATTGGATGCGAATGCCTTGACGATACGATTACAGCCCAACGAAGGGATTCTGTTGCGGTTTAATGGGAAGGTGCCCGGGACGAGCATGGCCGTGCGGCCAGTGCGCATGCACTTCAGCTACGACGCGGAATTCGGCGCGTACACACCCGAGGCTTACGAGCGGCTATTGCTGGAGGCAATGGCTGGAGACGCGACGTTGTTTATACGACGGGACGAGGTGGAGACGGCTTGGCAGATCGTGGATGCTATTCGCTCGGCATGGCAGGGAGTGCCGCTGTCAAACCGGGAGTTCTACGCCGCGGGCACGTGGGGGCCGATTGCCGCAGATGATCTGCTTGCGCAGTCCGGACACGCCTGGCACGCCCCTATGCCTGTCAAGTAGAAGGGTGATTGTGGCCGCCTACGATTTGATTTTTTATTCCAGTGCTGAGACGTTGGCGCGTGCGGCGGCTGAGGACCTGCGGCGATTACTTGTCACCCGTTCTGACGAATCAGCAGGGTTTGGTATCGCGCTTTCAGGAGGTCGAGTTGCACAGAAGTTTTTCCAAGCCGCAGCAGATGTATTTTGTAGGCAGTCCTGTCTATTAAAGGGATTGCATTTTTTTTGGGGGGACGAGCGGATGGTTCCGCCAAATCATGCCGAAAGCAACTACGGCATGGCCAAGGCGCTTTTGTTTGAGCCTGCGGGGATTGTTGAGTCGCAGGTGCACAGGATTCGGGGCGAGGAGTTGCCGATGACTGCTGCAGAACTTGCGACTATTGACTTGGGGGAATTCAATCGCGCTGGCCTTAATGGAGATCCGGTGCTGGACTTGGTTCTGTTGGGCATGGGGGAGGATGGTCACGTCGCATCCTTGTTCCCGGGTGAACCGGAATCGGACCGCTTGAATCGCGCTTGGTTTCGACCGGTCCTGGCTGCCAAGCCCCCCGCGCAGCGGGTGACGGTTAGCTATGGGGTGATTGCCGCCGCCCGCGAGGTTTGGGTGCTGGCCTCAGGCAACGGGAAAGCAGCCGCGCTCAAGGCATCTCTGGCGCCTGATGGAGCGACTCCGCTCGCGAGAGTTATACAGTTGCGCGAGCGGACTCGGGTACTGACAGACATAGTCTTGGAGCCGGAATGGTGACCTTTTCGACGCTTATAGTTTTCGTTTGCGCACCTCTTGACGAGACGTTGGGGCGGTGCAACGTTTTCACTGTAGGGTAATGGTGTAAAAGCAGTGCGGGTCTTTGAAAAAGCGAGTGGAAGCTTTGAACAAAGCGGATGTCACAGGGTCTATAAAGATGTTGGGTGAATGTTGGTTTTCGCTGTTCGTTTAGGGTTAGTATAGAGGTTTTGCTTGTAGTGCGGTTCGAACAGCGACCAAATAGTTGGCCGCACTACCCTTCTGAGCGCCTGGGTGAAGGCGTATAAACCTCGTCACCACCAAGAGCCGGATGAACGTCCGGCTCTTTGGGTGTACAGCCTGGATAGCTTCGCGAGCACAAGTTGCGGGACGATGCAGTGTATTCTATTGCCAGGCAATTGAGTATGTGCTTGTCTGCAGTGATCCAAAAGTGCGTTGCGGCTGTCTTTCCGAAAAGGTAGAATCTCTGCCTGATGAAACATCAACTCGACTTCGAGAAGCCGATCCTAGAACTGCAGAGTAAGCTTGCGGAGTTGAAAAAACATCCCGAGACGCACTCGATCGACATTAACGTCGGGGAGGAAATTGCCCAGATCGAGAGAAAGCTGGAAGAAACCAAACGTCAGATCTTCTTGAATCTGCACGCGTGGGATAGGATCAAAATTGCGCGACATCCCAAGCGTCCGTTCACGCTTGATTATATCGGGTTGGCATTTAGTGATTTCAATGAGTTACATGGAGATCGTTTGTATGCCGAGGATCGGGCTGTAGTCGGTGGGTTTGGGACGATCGGCGATCACAGGGTGATGGTCATCGGCACTCAGAAGGGGCGCGACACCAAGGAGAACATCCGTCGAAATTTTGGATCAGCCCATCCTGAGGGTTACCGCAAAGCGTTGCGGTTAATGAAGATGGCCGATCGATTTGGACTTCCCATAGTTACGTTGATTGACACTGCGGGCGCTTACCCCGGCATCGGGGCTGAAGAACGGCATATCGCCGAAGCCATCGCGGTCAATCTCCGGGAAATGATGCTTTTTGAGGTGCCAATTATTGCGGCTGTGATCGGCGAGGGAGGCTCGGGTGGTGCCCTGGGAATCGGTGTGGCTAACCGGGTCCTGATTCTGGAAAACGCTTATTATTCGGTTATTAGCCCGGAGGGTTGTGCTGCGATTTTGTGGAAAGACCGTGCAGCTGCTCCGAAAGCGGCGGAAGCGCTAAAGATTACGGCACGGCATTTGAAGGAACTGGGATTGGTTGATGAGATTGTGCCGGAGCCTCTAGGGGGCGCCCATGCCGATCCCAAGGGGGCGGCGGCGAGTTTGAAGAGTGCGATTGTCCAGCACCTTGACGAGTTGGTCGCTTTGACGCCTGAGCAACGGATGGAACAGCGCTATGATAAGTTCCGGAGTTTTGGGCATTTCCTCGAAAGGAAACCTGTAGCCGGCGAGAGTCTGGAAGTTAAAGAGCCTAAGAACACATGAGCACCGGCACACCCTACCCTTTGAAGTTTCATCCCATCTTCAAAGACCGGGTTTGGGGTGGTGCGATGCTGAAGAGACTCTATGGGAAACTGACGCCTGCGGGGGTGCCCATCGGCGAATCCTGGGAAATCTCCGATCGTCCAGGAGACGGTTCGGTGATTGCCAATGGTGTTCACGCCGGCCGTGACTTGCGCTGGTTGATGGAGAATTATGGCAAGGAACTCTTGGGCGACCGTGCCGTGCCCGGTGGGCGATTTCCCTTGCTGATTAAGCTCCTCGATGCGCGGGAAAAGCTGTCGCTCCAAGTCCATCCTCCGGCTTCGAAGGCGTCCTTGCTTGGTGGCGAGCCCAAGACAGAACTGTGGTACGTGGCGCACGCTGATCCTGGGGCGGAGTTGTTCGTGGGGCTCCGGCTGGGTGTGACCCGGGAGGAATTTGAGCGCAGGGTGGGGGAGGCGACGGTGGCCGATTGCTTTCACCGGGTGCCGGTGCAGGCGGGTGATGCGATGTTTTTGCCGAGCGGACGAGTCCATGCGATCGGTGGCGGACTGGTGATCTTTGAGATTCAGCAGAACTCCGACACGACTTATCGAGTCTTTGACTGGAACCGTGTCGGGCTGGATGGAAAACCGCGAACGTTGCACGTGCGAGAATCTCTCGAGTGCATCAACTGGACAGATTTCGAGCCCGATTTGGTGCCCCAAAGTTTTTCGGGATCTTCTGAGCTTCAACGTCGCGTGCTGGTGAATGACCCGCTCTTTGAGATTGAGGAATTGCGTTTGGGCCTGAACGCGGCATGCAAAGCTCCGAACGGATCAGCCCAAGTGCTGGGCGTGGTATCCGGAGCTATTCAGATCCGGTTTGCAGCCATGACGGTTGTGATCGAGGCAGGGGAGTTTTGCCTCCTTCCAGCCGCCATAAAGGAGGCTATCATCTTGGCCGAGGAACCCGCGATTGTTCTCAAGGCTGCATTACCTTGAGTTGGCATGCCGGTTTATCGGCGTGCCGTAGTGCGCGGTTGGGTCTGGTTGGCTGTGAATGTGCTCGTCGTCCCAGCGTCGGTGTACGCGATCCACATGATCATTCCCATGGAAGCCCCCAAACCAGCCGTTAGCAGGAGGGCGGGTAGGGTCTGTTTTGACGTGCCTTCATCGCCCAGCCATGCGGTAACCGCCTGGGAGAGAAAAACGAAGGCTATGGGCATTAGTGTCAGCAGGGGTTTGGCTTTGCCAACCGTTTTGCTGAGGGCAAAAATGCCCCAGAAGGCGCACAGGGCACCTCCGGCAACGCCAGCGATCAATATGGGCCAGGCAATGTCGGCAGCTAGCACCCGGATGCAAACACTTAGGGCAGCAATAGCCACCCCATAGGCGATTAGCGCAAACGCAATACTACGAGTCATCGAATCCACTTTAGGCACGGAATGCCGCCGCGGGTCACTCGGCCTAGTCGGGCTTGGAGAGCTTAGAGTTGAAAGCACCTAGATTTCACTTTCAATTTTCGATCCACGCGACAACAGCCCGTGAGCCATGCAGGCATTCCTGTTGTGCGATGGCGGCCCGACCATCGTCTAGCCTCTGTCGGCATCTGCCGTCAGACCCTTTGTATGCGGATGCTTGGTAACCCGAGCATCGGCAAACAATATCCAATCGTTACTCACTTGTGTCAACGGAAGTTGTGTGTCGCGGTCAGCATCGAGCGGAATCAAGACCGCAGCGATGGCGGTTCAGGGTGCCAGTTTCGTTCGAGCGGTGAGCCTGCGGATCTCATAGTCTTGTGGCGAAATAGGCTGCTTTGAGTTTACAACTCGTCTGAGGGCAGGGCTGCCTTGCAAAGCGGGAGCATAGCCCGTATTTTGGCGAGGATCAGTTCTGGATCGATATGAAAAGAAGCGCGATTTACGCAGTGGTTTCACTGCTGCTTGGCCTGAATTTGGTAATCGGGGCCAGGGTCTACCTAAGCACGGCACAGGCAGCCGAGAACGACTCGCCCTACCCAAATATCGAGCTCTTCTCGTTCGTAATGGAGAAGGTGCGGAAGGATTATGTGGATGGCGAAAAACTGACCTACCAGGACTTGGTCTATGGTGCCCTTAGGGGAATGCTAAATACACTGGACCCGCACAGTGAGTTTCTAGATGCGACGAAATATCGGGACCTACAGGATGATACACAAGGCGCTTTTGGCGGTTTGGGGATTGTTGTTGCAATGAAGGACGATCACCTTACCGTGGTTACGCCCATGGAAGATAGTCCAGGTTCTAAGGCCGGCATACTGGCCGGGGACCGGATTGTCAAAATAAACGATTTGGTTACGGAGAAGATGGGTCTTTCCGAGGCGGTTAAGCAACTCCGGGGTGAGCCGGGGTCATCGGTGCGGATTACCATTCTACGTCCAGCTAGCGGACAGGTAAAAGAACACCTGTTGAAGCGGGCGATTATTAACGTCGACATGGTGAAGGATATCAACGGGAAGCGGGAGTATCCCTTGGGCGAGAACCGGATTGGCTACGTTCGACTTGTGCAGTTTGGTGAGAAGACCAGCAGTGAGCTGCAGGAGGCAGTCAAGAAGCTCAAGGGCCAAGGTATGGAGGGCTTAGTCCTTGACCTTCGTTGGAACCCGGGCGGTTTACTGGAGCAGGCTGTGGATGTTAGCGAGAAGTTCCTGCCCCGAAACGAGTTGGTGGTTACCACGGAGGGGCGCAACCCGGCTCAGAACTCAACTCGCAGAGCACGAGGTCGCGGCGACATGATTGAGGGTATCCCTATTGTCATTCTGGTTAACGCCGGCAGTGCCAGCGCGTCCGAGATTGTTGCCGGGTGCTTGCAGGACCTGAAGCGGGCAATCGTCGTGGGGGAGCGCACCTTTGGCAAAGGCTCGGTGCAGAGCATTATTCCGCTCCAGGATGGTTCTGCGTTGAGGTTGACCACCGCGAAGTACTTCACGCCCAGCCACAAAGTGATTCACGAGCAGGGAATAACCCCGGACATCCTGGTGCCAATGACTGCGGAAGAAGAACGAGACATCGTGTTGCGGAGGATGACGGGCGGACTGGAGAGCTTGGATCCAGCTGACCGTGAACGCGTTCAGAATGCACGCGATGTTCAATTGGAACGAGCGATAGATTTGCTTCAAGGCATCAATCTCTTCAGCCAAAGACTGCCGGAACCGAGTCAGGCCGGTGATAAACTTGGCCGACTTGCGGGCGCAAAACCGTAAGCTGATCTAGTGCAAATACCCGTTGCTATGGCTGCGAGGCCGAATCACAACCGGTGGCCTGGGCTTGAAGGTCCTGGCATTACTGTCTCCATTCTCCCTGACTGGCGGCAGTTTCTTTGACCGCCTGCGACCATTCCTGGATTCAACTGTGTTACTTGCTATCGAGACTTCCTGTGACGAGACCAGCGCAGCCGTGGTCCGCGCAGGGACTGTCCTGTCGAACGTGATCTCCTCACAGATTCAGATCCATGCGGAGTACGGAGGCGTGGTGCCGGAAATAGCCTCTAGAGAGCATTTGCGCAACCTGCTTCCGGTTGTAGGGAGGGCGTTGGAGGAAGCTGGAGCAAAGTCGAGTGACATCCGGGCTGTGGCAGCCACTCGTGGACCGGGACTGCCTGGAGCTTTGATAGTGGGGCTGAAAGCAGCACAAGCGGCTGCATTCCGGTGGCGCTGTCCCTTTTTTGGCGTACATCATCATGAAGCGCATTTGTACTCTCCATGGATTATTGGTTCCCCTTTTAGAGCGGCCTTTGAAGAGTTTGAGCCGAACGTTTCACTGATAGTGAGCGGTGGGCATACCATGCTGGTACAAGTGCGGGGAGAGCTAGACCACCGGTTGTTGGGGACGACCGTGGACGATGCGGCGGGGGAGGCGTTCGACAAAATTGGCAAACTCATAGGTCTGCCTTACCCGGCTGGACCCCACATCGATGCGCTGTCGGTTGGTGGGGATCCACATGCGTTTGAATTTCCCCGTCCAATGATACAGAGTTCGAACGATGACTTTAGCTTTAGCGGACTCAAGACTTCCGTTCGGTATTTTCTGCGCGACCATGGATCTGTAATGGAGGAGCAGGGACGTCTTGCCGATCTTTGTGCCAGTGTGCAGAAAGCCATTGTTGAGGTGCTGGTAACCAAGACAGTGCGCGTAGCTCGGCGCCTCGGTGTAGGATGCGTGACCGCCTCAGGTGGGGTTACGTGTAATCGGGCATTGCGTCAAGGGCTTTCGGAATCTTGTGCGCGAGCCGGCTTGAAGTTGCGGTTGGCGGCGCAAGCACTTTGCACTGATAACGCTGCTATGATCGGGGTGCTTGCGGAACGACAATGGCGTGCAGGTCTGCCAGTTACGCCTTTGGATGCAGACATTGCGCCGAGTATGACGTTGGCATAAAAAAAGACCACCCCAAAAGGATGGTCCTCGTTGAAAAGACGGGCCAAGCTAGGCTGCAGGCTTGGAGGACGTGGCGGTTTTGCTTTTGGCCTTGGCGCCTTCCTTCTTTCGCTTTACATAAGCCTTCCGGCGTTTTTGGGCGATGCCTTTATTGTACTGTTTGCTCATATACTCTTTACATTCTCAAATCATTTCGTTTGCTTAAACCACTATGAAGTTTTGGCGGCAACGGTTCAATAACTATCTGCTCCTTTTGCTGGTCGTGTGCCTGGTGCCGGCCTGCCAGACGGCTGAAAGGAAGAAGAAGAAGCAAGTTAGTGCGCTTAGGGTTCACATTGAGGCCCGTCCCGATATCGCCGAGCGCACCCAACCGGTTTCGATCTTCCGGGAGAATCCGATGATCATAAACGTGGACCGCTCGCCGATCCTCAATGAGGAACATGTTAAGGAAGTGGTAGTGGAGGACGACATGGGGGGATTCTCCCTGCGCATTGAATTTAACCGGCAGGGCAGTTGGTTGCTCGAGCAATACACTGGATCCAACCATGGCAAACGACTTGCAGTCTTCGGGACCTTTGGTGTTGAGACGAAGGATAGCCCGCAGAAGTCACGTTGGTTTGCAGCTCCTCGAATAACGCAGCGCATTACGGACGGACGGCTCCAGTTTACCCCGGATGCCTCCCGCGAAGAAGCTGACGAGTTCGCTTTGGGATTGAACAATGCCGCGCGCAAGCTCAAGGATCTTGAGGCCGATTAACGCTGAATCTGGATGCCATGTTCCGAGTGAGCCTTGCCGTTGTCCTGGTGTGGGTAATGGTCGTACCTGTGCTGATTGTCAGAGGGGCCGTTTTCTATCCCCCCACGGCCAATCGGGCTTTGTTTGAACCCGCGGGTGAGGAACGTTTTTTTGTGGGCACTTTGGGAAAGCCATGGGTGTCCGGCACCTTTGGTTGCGTGCGTAGTGGTGGGATGCAATTGCACGAGGGGGTGGATATCAAGGCGCTTCAACACGATCGTCACGGAGAATCGACTGATCCGGTCATTGCCGTTGCGGAGGGGACGGTAGTTTATATAAGTGATCGGCCTGGCTTGTCGAATTATGGCCGGTACGTTGTAGTCCGGCATCATATGGACGGTTTGGAACTCTACTCACTTTACGCCCACTTGCGCGAGATACGACGGGGATTGGCGGTCGGTCAAGCTTTGAAGGCCGGGGAGAATATCGGGGTTCTCGGCCGGTCGGCGAATACCAGTCAAGGCATCTCGAAGGAGCGGGCACACCTTCATTTCGAACTCAACCTCTTGGTCAATGATCGTTTTTCTTCCTGGTTCAAAACGGCTTCCCCGGGTCAGCGAAACGACCATGGCAGTTGGAACGGGCAAAACCTCTTGGGCATCGATCCAGTTCCACTTTTGAGGCAGTTGGAGACCGGCCGCCCCCTTAACATGGTGGTTCACATTCAACAGCAGCCGGTTCTTTGTCGGGTGATGGTGCGTGAAACCAGTTTCCCTTGGTTAATCCGCTATGCCGTTTTAGGCAGGGACAATACGGCGGCGAGGAATGAGGGCATTGCTGGGTATGAGTTGGCACTGAATTATCAAGGTATTCCCATAGCGTTTATACCGAGGAGCAGTGCCGAGATGCAGGGGAAGAGTCGTTTTTCGTTGGTTTGGGTGAACGAATCGGAACAGCGCAAACATCCCTGCCGACGGCTTGTTGCGAAGCGTGGCGACACCTGGCGCTTGACTGCTCAAGGTGAGCGTCTTCTGGAGTTGATTTGCCATCGATGATTAGGTTTGGCAAGGAACCGGACTTGACTGTAGGTCAAATTGCCTTGCACTCCCAGTGGTGGGTGCTATTTGTCTCCCGGTTATGAACTATAAGATTTCTCGGCAGGCGGCATCACTTTCTCCCTCCCTGACGTTGGCGATCGATTCGAAAGCCAAGCAGATGAAGGCTGAGGGGTTGGATGTGGTCGGGTTCGGAGCGGGAGAACCGGACTTTGACACTCCCCAGCATATCAAGGACGCAGCTGCCAAGGCCCTGGCATCAGGTTTTACCAAGTACACACCGGCGGCTGGCATTCAGGAATTGCGGGAAGCAATCGCGGCCAAGCACCAACGAGAAAACGGACTGAACTACAAATGGAACCAGGTAATTGTTTCCTGCGGAGGTAAGCATTCCTGTTTTAACGTGATCATTGCCACCTGCGAAGAAGGCGACGAGGTGATCATTCCGTCGCCCTATTGGTTGAGTTATCCCGAAATGGTGAAGTTGGCCGGCGCGAAACCTGTGATCGTGGAAACCAGTGATCAGACCGAGTTCAAAATCACCCCGGAGGCTTTGCTCGCGGCGATCACGCCGAGCACACGGTTGCTGGTTCTGAACTCGCCCTCGAATCCTACCGGGACTGTCTACACCCCGGCTGAATTGAAGGTATTAGGTGATATTTGCATTGAGAGGGGGGTGCTGATCATGAGTGACGAGATTTATGAGCACCTGCTTTACGATGGCGCGACGCATCAAAGCATGGCAAGTTTTTCGGCTGCGCACCAGGAGCACACGGTCATTGTTCACGGGTTTGCCAAAGCCTGGAGTATGACCGGTTGGAGGCTTGGGTGGTGTGCCGCCCCGTTGCCGATTGCCAAGGCGATCGATGCTTTGCAGAGCCACAGCACAAGTAATCCGACGTCGTTTGCCCAGAAAGGAGCGGTGGCGGCGTTGAACGGACCGCAAGATCATTTGAAAGCTTGGCTTGTCGAATTTGATAGGCGTCGCAGGTTCGCTTGGCAGAAGTTGAACAGTATTCCCGGTGTCACCTGCGTCAATCCCAAGGGCGCTTTCTACCTCTTTCCGAACATCTCCCGGACGGGCATGAAATCAACCGATTTCTGTGCAAAACTGCTGGATTCGGAAAAAGTTGCGGCAGTTCCCGGAATTGCGTTTGGCGCTGACGATTACATCCGGCTGAGTTACGCAACCAGCATGGCTAACATTGAGAAGGGCCTGGAGCGAATCGAGCGTTTTTGCCGGTCATTGAGCTCGGGCAAGTAACCGTATGGGTGGCTTTATCTATCCGCGCAGTCCGTGCGAAACGATGGACGGATGGATGCATCTGCCGCGGTTTATCGATAAACTGCGGTTGCATTTCGCGGGACGATTGCATCCAGATTACCAGAACAACCTCTGCCAGGGATTCGACAAACTCTGGTTGGACACCGTCGGTGTGAATGCCGAAGAATTCAGAGAGGTGGTGCGGCAGAGTCTGACGGACGGTGAAGTTTGCGACTGGGTGCGTCAGCGGGTGCAGAAGCCTGATTCGGTTAAAGCGGCACATCGTGAAAAGATGCTGAATTATCCGGCGGCAGATGATGCGGAGATGCAGGCCCGACTCCAGAAACGGAAAGCGGAATCTGGGCTAGCGCACCGGGATGATATCCGATCGTTTGTCGACTACATCGACGCGGACGAGAAACGGATATAGGCGACCTTCGAGCGCGAAGGCTTGCGCCTAGTTGATCTTGTCGAGGGCCTTCTTGACGGCGGCGATAACGCGCCGCTGAACCGCTAGGGGTTTGCCGGGGATGCGAGCGCCTGCTGCAGCTGGGTGTCCGCCGCCGCCGAACTGCGCCGCAATTTCGTTCACATTTACTTCGGAGTGTTTCGAGCGCAAACTGATACGGGTCAGTTCCGGCTCAATTTCTTCGAACACACAGGCTACCACCACAGGCGCGATGGCGCGGATGTGGTCGATCAGACCTTCAGAATCGCTGCTATCAGCACCGGTTGCGACAAAATCGGCTTTTTTCAGCCAGAAATAGGCAATTTGATTATCATGTGTCAGCCGGAAGTGGCTGTACAGGTGGCGAAGCAAACGGGCTCGGGAAAGTGGATAGGACTGGTAAACCTCATCGCAGATTCTTGCCAAATTGGCTCCCCGTCGAACCAATTCGCCGGCGACGTGATACGTACCTGGCTGCGTGGTGGAATACTGGAACGAGCCGGTGTCTGTCGAGACAGCCGTAAACAAGCAGTCTGCAATTTGGCGGGTGATGGGCCAACGAGCAGTCTTCAACAACCGATAGATCAACTCCCCTGTTGACGGGGCCCGTCCCGCAACCCAGTTCAGATCGGCGTAGCGCGTGTTGCTTTCGTGGTGGTCGATGTTGATAAAAAGTGCGCGGTCCTGAACGCAGCCGCCAACGGTTCCCAGCCTTTCGAAGCTGGCGGCGTCTGTGGCGATAACGCAATCAAATCGCTGGCCTGGTTTGGGCTGCTGGAACAGGTGGCTGGGGTCGAGGAACTCGTATTTTTGGGGCATACGGTCCTCGTTCCAACAGACGACTTCCTTTCCTGCCGCCTTGAGCGCCAAGGCCAAACCGAGTTGGGAACCCACGCAATCTCCGTCGGGTCGCACGTGTCCCACAATGCAAAAAACCTGATGGCTGCGAATGCCCTCGATAATGCGGTCAACGATCTTCGGATTGCGTTTCATCAGTGATAGGCTCAGTGTTGCTGTGCGAAACACCGGAAGTATCGGGCTCGGCTCTTTCGAGTTCTTCGATGATCTGCAGCACTCGATTGCCACGAACTACAGAATCATCGATCAGGAATTTTAGAGTGGGGGTATACTTCAGGACGACCGCCCGCCCCACCAGTCCCTGAATGCGTTTGCGATGTTCTTGAAGCAAGTTTAGACCTCGCTTTTGCTGGTCCGGATTGCCGAGAATGCTGATGAAGACAATCGCTGAGTGCAGGTCGCCGGCTACATCCACGTCGTTTACCGTAACAAGGCCAGCTTCGTTGACTGGAAACTCCCGGCGAATGACTTCCCCGATTTCTCGTTTGAGCAGTTCTCGGACCCGTTGTAAGCGAAGCGATGGCATAGCGTTTGAAGTTGGTCACCGAAGCGGCGTCGACAAGAAGACCTACAGTTTCTGAGCCACTTTTTCGACCGAGTAGCATTCGATCGCGTCCCCGGTTTGGAACTCGCTGAAGCCCTCGATTCGGATGCCGCACTCCATTCCAGCCCGAACTTCGTTGACTTCGTCCTGGAACCGACGCAGAGACTGGGTGATACCCTCGTAAATGATTTCCTTGCGGCGGCGGACGCGAACTTTGCCTTTGACAATCCGTCCTGAGGTTACCATGCAGCCGGCCACGGGAGCGCCTTTGGATAGTTCAAAAATCTTGCGAACCTCAGCGGAGCCAACCGTCACATCTTTGAGGATAGGTTCGAGCAAGCCGGCCATGGCCTCTTTAACCTGGTCGATTAACTCGTAGATGATGGCGTAGAGCTTAATCTGGACTCCCTCATGCTTGGCTTTGTCAGATACACCGCTGTCGATACGGGTGTGGAAGCCAAGAATGACGGCTTCTGAGGCTGAGGCCAGGGCGACATCGGATTCGGTAATTGTACCGACCGCGCTATGGATGACTTCCAGGGAGACCTTGTCCGACTCGATTTTTTTCAGCGCATCCACGATGGCCTCTACCGAGCCCTGGGTGTCGGCTTTCACCACCAGCTTTAGCACTTTTGAGGCGCCCAACTGCATTTGGGCAAAAAGGCTTTCCAGCGTGACCTTGTTGGCACGGCCTTGTTCTTGGCCAAGTTGTCTTGCTTCCTGGGCTCGTTGTTCGGCGAGATCTCGTGCAGCACGTTCGTCTTCGACGACACTGAACTCAAGGCCAGCTTCAGGAACTCCATTCAATCCAAGCACTTTGACTGCGACCGACGGGGCGGCGGACTTTTGGCGTTTGCCTTCCTCATTGATGAGTGCGCGCACCCGGCCATAGTACTGGCCACAAAGAATGATATCGCTGACGTTGAGGGTGCCTTTGCGCACGAGGACGGTCGCGGTGGGACCTCCGGGTTCCAGGCCGGATTCAATAACATTTCCCTTGGCGCGGCGATCCGGATTGGCTTTGAGTTCGAGCAGGTCCGCTTGGAGCAGAAGCATCTCGATCAGCTTATCCACACCTTTCTTGGTCAGAGCGGAAACATCAACAAAAATCGTATCGCCACCCCAGTCGTCGGGCACGAGCCCCTTATCCTGCAATTGCTGGCGCACCTTAAGGGGGTTGGCGTTGGGATGGTCGATCTTGTTTACAGCGACGAGGATGGGAACTTTGGCGGCGCGAGCGTGGCTAAGAGCTTCCAGAGTCTGCGGCATAACACCGTCGTTGGCTGCCACGACCAGAACCACGATATCGGTGACATTAGCACCACGCGCGCGCATGGAGCTGAAAGCCGCATGACCAGGAGTGTCCAGGAAGGTGACCTGAGCCAAATCTTTCTTTCTCTCCGGATGCGGGAAGGAAATGGTGTAAGCGCCGATATGCTGGGTGATACCGCCTGCTTCCCCGGCGACGACATTGGATTTGCGGATGACGTCCAGCAGGGAGGTTTTGCCGTGGTCGACATGCCCCATGATAGTGACGACGGGCGCGCGGGGTTTAAGGTCCTGTTGCCGATCCTCTGAGTCGAGCTCGACAGCTTTGACTTGGGCATGGATAGTACCACTACCGCGCTCGCGTTTTTCGACTTCGAAGCGAAACCCGTATTTCGCACAGACCTTCTGGGCGATGTTCTCTTCGATAGCCTGGTTAACGTTGGCGAAAACACCGGCTTCCATCAAGTCGGCGATGATTTTGAAAGGCTTCTGTTTGAGCTGATCCGCCAGTTCCCGCACAACGATCGGCGGTTTAATGGAGATGACTGGAGCGTCGGTCGGCAAGGAGGCTTTCGGAGCGGGGGATGCAGCGGCTTTGCCGGGCATTCTGGGAGATCCTGACGCCGAAGATAGCGGGCCTTGTGCGCCAGCGCGCACATTGCGCGGTTCCCCTCGCTTTTGAAATTCGGGCTTGCTCTTCTCTACGCGGGTCTGACCGCGGGTCTGAACGCGATCCACGGGGCGGGCACTTGGGCGGGTCGGCAACTGGATAAAACCCACCTTGTCGCCGACCTTCGGACCGGGAGGAGGAGGAGGGGGCTGTGGCGGCGGAGTGATGGTCGGGGCAGGGAGCGCTGCTGGAGTGACCACATCAGACACCTCCGTTTTTGGTGGTGTGATTTCTGTGGGGGGCAACGATTCCGCGGCGGGCGAGACCTTTACAGGTTCCGGCTGGGCAGGTTCAACGGGAGGAGCCGCCGGCGGGGTCGGCTCTAGTTCCGGGGAGGGAACCGGCGTGGTCGGGGGCTCCACGGGTGGCGCTGAGGGACCAGAAAGAATCTCGGGAGCATGATCTTCGACAGGTGCGACTGCCGGTTCTTGATTGACGGGCTGCACTTCGGGCGGGGGCGTGGCAGCGATAGGCACTTCGGCTGGAACAGCAGGGGGTGGTGGTGGTGGCGGTTCCGCAGGAACTACTGCCGGTTCTTGAGGGGTAGGCTTTGGAGCCAGGAGGTCGGGGCGCGAGGCTAGAATCTGCTGTTCGAGGTACTCTGCCGTAATCTTATCCAGCGTACTCGACGCGACCCGTGCGACAATGCCAAGCTCCTTGGCTCTGGCCAGAACCTCTTTGTTCTCCAAGCCGAGCTTTTTTGAAATGTCGTAAATACGAACGGGCATAATTATCTATCACTGCGGGTCTTCGTGTCCGAGCCGCCTTCATCAGTGAGGACGGTATCAGGCCAAGAACCCTTTGGCCAGTGCTTTATCCGGAGACAGGGGACTCGCCTATTCTAAGCGTCCGACGTGCTGCTTCAGCTTGTGCCGCCGCCAGGATGGAAGCGGATTGTTCGCCGATCTGCTCGATTTCAGAGAGATCGATAGCATCGGCCTGGAGCAGGTCTTCAAGCCGGGTAAAGCCATGGTGTACTAGCACGTCGGCGTGTTCCCGAGTAATGCCTGGAATGGCAGCGAGCAGGTCCACAGCTTCGGCGACTTTCTCTTCGAAACCCTTGGTGACCACTACCTCGGGCTCGATATCAACCTGCCAACCCGTCAGCTTCGAAGTGAGTCGGGCATTCTGGCCGCGCTTGCCGATGGCGAGCGAGAGTTGGTCTGGGCTAACCATGATTCTAACTCGCTGAGCGGACTCATCGACCTCGAATGCTTTTAGTTTTGCCGGGGCGAGGGCGTTGGTGATGAAGGTTCGGATGTTAGTATCCCAACGGATTATATCCACTTTTTCGTTATTCAGCTCCCGCACAATATTCTTAACCCTTTGCCCACGCAATCCGACACACGCGCCTACAGGATCCACCTTCTCGTCGCGGGTCCATACCGCCAGCTTGGTTCTGAACCCAGGCTCACGCGCGATTCCTTTGATTTCGATGGTCCCATCATTGATCTCTGAAACCTCGAGTTGAAAGAGCTTCAGAACGAAACGGGGATCCGCACGGGAGAGGATGATTTCGGGTCCGTGTGGGCCTTGCTCGACAACGGCTTTCACGTAACAACGAATGCGTTCGCCGACCTGGTATTCCTCAGTAGGCACGCGCTCCTTGTTGGGCAGAAGTGCTTCATACTTGCCGAGATCTACCAGCACATCTGACCGGTCGAACCTGCGGACAGTGCCGCTAATGATATCTCCAACCCGGTCCTTAAATTCAGTAAAAATCAGAGCCTTCTCCGCTCGACGAATTTGGGTCATCAGGGCTTGCTTGGCGTATTGCGCCGCAATCCGGCCGAAGCCGACTGGCGTGACCTCGATCTCTAGCTCTTCCCCGGGTTGAGCGTCGGTCTTTATCCGCCGAGCATCAAACACGGAGATCTGATCGTGCTTGGAGATAACCTTCTCCGAGACAATGAGCTTGGCGAAGGCCCGGATATCCCCGTTTTTCTGGTCAATCTCCACCCGCAATTCGCGAGCGGGCCCGACTGCTTTCTTAGCGGCAGACAACAGGGCCTCATGAACGGCGCCGATTAACACCTCGCGGCCGATGCCTTTCTCACGCTCCCAAAACTCCAAAACAGCTAAAAAGTCTGCATTCATAGGCTTAATGTTCTACGGCTTCCCTTCAGGGGAATAAAAAAGTCGGCAGATTTGTGTCTTCCGACTTTGGCGCGCTGGCTTGCCAGCAAAAATACCGTTCTTACAATAAACTAGGTTCTGGGCCGGGAGCAGTCAAGCTCCAATTCGAGCGGGCGCGGCGCGCGACATGCGTCGGGCTTCGGTCGGGCTGGAAGACGGTTTTTTCTTCTCCTTGAATGCCGAAATGGGCTTTACTCTATTGATGGCAGTTGCCAAAAAGGTTGGAGCGAAGCAAAAACAACTATGAACTACAAGAGATTCATTTCGGAACAGATTGAAGCCCTGAAGCGAGACGTCGGCGATGCCATCGCCATCAACGCTTTGAGTGGAGGCGTGGACAGTTCCGTGGTCACGGTTCTGGCGCACAAGGCCCTTGGTACCCGCTTAAAGACCATTTTGGTCGATAACGCCATTATGAGGGAAGGCGAACCCGATCGTGTGGTGAAGGTCTTCAAAGGCATGGGCATACCCGTGGAATTGATTGATGCACGGAAGCAATTCTTGCGTGCGCTCCAGGGCTTAACCGACCCGGAGGAAAAACGTCGCGCGATCACAGAGACCTTTTACCGGGACGTGTTCGCCAAGGCCGTTAAACGAAGCAAAGCCACATTTCTCCTGCATGGCACGATTCTGACCGATATCGAGGAGACTGTTGCTGGGATCAAGCGGCAGCACAATATCCTGGCTCAGATCGGCATCGATCCACAAAAAACCTACGGGTACAAGGTGCTCGAGCCTTTGGCCACTCTCCGGAAGGACGGAGTGCGCCGGGTGGCCAGTCTTTTGGGTTTGCCTGAGAACATCACTTCCCGGATTCCGTTTCCTGGTCCGGCGTTGGCAACACGGATCGTGGGTGAAGTGACTCAAACACGTCTCGATACCGTGCGGAAAGCAACGGCGATTGTGGAGGAGGAACTGAAAGAAACAGGGGCGTTTCAGTATTTGGCTGTTTTGCTCAACGACTGTGCAACCGGTATTCGGCACGGTCGGCGGGAGTTTGGTCAGATCATCGTAGTGCGCTGCATTGACAGCGTAGACGCTCGCAAGGCCACGGTGCGAGAACTCCCGTGGAAGACCCTGAATCGAATCACGCGCCGGATTACTGCTATTCCTGGAGTTAATCGTTGTCTTTATGATCTCACTCCCAAACCGCCTGCAACTGTAGAATATATCTAGGGCGGGTCCACACGGAGTTGAACATGGCTTTGGCTGAGGGAGTCAACCTGATCGGTGGGTTTTGGGCTGGTGGCAGATTGAGGACAGTAAGCCGCAGCATACGTGGCCACAAGGCGAACTTGCCAGATTCTTTGTTGTAGCCCATGTAGCGCCCTCGAGATTATCAAGTGAAGGTTCATGCCGATGGGAGCGCCGGCCGGAAAGCTGTAGAAAACTTTGCAATTCCGGCCAGCCTGTTCCACAGTTCATGGGATGCATCGACCGTTGGCGTTAGTCTTTTATGAGAAGCTACTCCCGGGCACGCAGGTGGTGAATCGCCTGCATGACCTGAAGTACCTGGTCAAGGTGCTGCCAGATGCGCATCGGTTGGTGGATCACGTCAAGGAAGCACGGCCTTTGGTCTTGATTGTCGATCTGGACGCGGTCAGCCACAATGTGTGTGAGGCGGTGGCTGAGTTGCGCGGGCATCCTGATACCAGGCATGTTCCGGTTATCGGCTTCACCACTCGGTTGGACGACGCTACTGTGGCTGGGGCAGCGCAAGCTGGGGTTTCCTTATGCGTCGGCGACGCAGCTATTTTGAGTCATTTGAGACAGTTGTTAGACCAGGTGTTGACGGTCGAATAAGGACTCCGAATTAGGCTTGACTAATTACCGGGATTTTCTAAAGTCAGACCATACCTGATACCTGCGACGCCAACGGCAAATGTTGTGCCGATTGATTGTTTCAGGCGCGGGTGAAGCTCAAATCAGTCTATGGCCAGTGGCAAGGTAAAGTGGTGGAACAATAAAAGCGGCTTTGGGTTCATCGCGCAGAATGAAGGGAAGGATGTGTTTGTGCATCACACCAACATTCTTGGGAATGGATTCAAGACCCTGCATGAGGGCGAGGAAGTCGTGTTTGATCTCGTCGCGAGTGAAAAGGGTCCCAAGGCCGAAAACGTTCAACGGCAGCAGGCTTCCCAGTAGGCCAAACCTCACGGTTGGGGCCGACGCTGGTCTCATCGCCTCCTTTGCAAGTGGCTGGCGAAGAAGTAAGTGTTGCCTGGTGGCGAGGTTGGATGGGGGATTTCAGCTCTAGTCAAGCTGGGGTTTTCCGGTGCCTCTGGAGAACCCCAAACCGAGCCGACCTAATCCGGTGCCATGGGCACCGGCGAGATGCTGAGGGTAAGGTGTGTTCACGCCTTTGACCGCGTGCCAAATGATGCGGTTCAGCGTATCCTCATCAGCTTTATCCACACTATCCCAATTCTGGTTCATGCTTTGCAGAGCCCAGTGCAGTTCCTCTCCTTCGAGTTGGCTAAGCGCCCTGTTCATCTCCATGAGTGATACCTGGTTGGTCCTGCAGGAGTAAGGGGTGAGGTCTGGCTTGGGTGTAAAGCATTCGGTCATCAAGGGGGCCATGGCATCCATTTGGTTCATTGCGGGGATGCCGAGCATGCGCTGGATGGTGTGCAACACTGAAGTCTGGTTGTAGAAGCGGCTTACGACAGCACCGCGACGGGTGTAAGGGCTTGCGACAAGGCATATGGACCGGTGCCCGTCGACGTGATCGTAACCGTTTTGCGGGTCATCCTCGATGGCAAAGATGCAGGTTCGTGGCCAGAAGCGGCTGTGAGCAATGGCTTCCACAATGCGTCCCATTGCGAGGTCGTTGTCAGCAACCTGAGCCCTTGGGGTAGGATTGCCGGGGCGAGTTCCAGAGGTGTGATCGCTGGGCAGATAAATGATTACAAGATTGGGGAAACCACCCTCTTTTTCAAAATGGCGAAACTCTTTCAAGAAAACTTCGGCACGAATCTGGTCAGGAATTTTCATGTTCCAACCCGGTGAATCTGGACAACTATAACGTCGTAAATTGGCGATCTGAATATCGTGTTGGAACGAGATCCGGCCGGCACCATCGATGTGGTCCTGGAAGATATCCAGGAAGGAAGTATTGGCAGGGACCGGTGTCGACTTTGCCATTTCGCCGTAGTTGCGAAAGGAGAGTCCGTGCTGCAATACATTATCCCATAAAAAACCCGAGGATGCGAAGCTGATAGGGTCATCGCCGGAAAAGGGATAGCTGCGAGTGAACCCACCGAACGATTTCTCGATATAATCGGTGACGTAGCCTTCGGTGGACCAGGCGTGACCGTCAGCGGAGAGAATCCCGTTGCAATAGTAATTATCGAGCAGGACGAACTCTTCTGCGAGGGCGTGATGATTCGGAGTGACTTCCCGGCCGAAGGTGCAAAGGGAAGGATCCCCGTTCCCCTGCGGTAGGTCACCGAGCAGTTGGTCGTAAGTGCGGTTCTCCTTGATGATGTAAACGATGTGCTCAAAGACGGAAGGCTTGCCCACTCGAGCGGGAACTGGAACGGGTCGCGAACGGCTGCGGTTTCTCTCCGAATTGCGGAGGATTTCAGGAACGCGAGCGTCCGCGATTGCCTGTTTCGTGTAAGCCCGCAGTTCCTCCGGTGAGGGTAGAGGCACTTTCGAAACAGCTCCGAGGTGGTTATGGCTGTTCCAACCCTCCTTATCCGCGGCCTTTTGACGAGAGCCAAAGCCTTTCACATTAGCAATGAACAGGTGGCGCCCCTCGGATGCGAGCGCTCCTGGATACCAGGCGGTCGGCACCAAGCCTTCGGCTTGAAATTTCGGCGAGGTGCTTTGGACGGTACTGAAGACCGCGACAGCGTTGTTGCCACCGTTGGCGACGTAAAGCCTGCCTTTGTCCTGATCGAACCACAATCCATTAGGGGCACTCCCGAAGGGAAGTTTAGGGTTGGGGCGAACGTCAATTTGGCCAAGTGGTTTGCGGTTCACGGTGTCGATGATTGTGACGGAATCTGAATTGGCGTTGGCGACGAAGAGCAACGTTCCGTCTGGATTCCACTCCAGGTCGCAGGGATGCAGACCCGTGGTGATGTGCGTCACTATACCTCCCTGGTGCAGGTCGAGGACAGAAACAGTCCCGTCGGACGCAATTCCTCGCCCATCGATTACGGTGTCGGTGCCTGAGGACAGCGCGGTTAGGTCGTCTGGCTCGGCGCGGCGGCCACCCCAGTTGGAGACGAAGGCCGTGTGTCCTGCGGCATCAAGCGCCACATCGTAGGGAGCCACTCCAACAGGGAATTCCTGAAGCAACTTGCCGGCCTCTAGATCGACAACACCCAGACTGTTGTTGCGGGAGAGGCAAACGAAAGCCCGTGATCCATCCGGGGAGATAGCAATGCCGGATGGGGCTGAATTGCCTTTTCCTTCCGGTCCAGGCAGGGCGATTTTGCGGGACCAACTCGTTTTGCCATCGGGTGCCACGAAGGCTTCCCAGAGAGCGTTTTCGGAGCCCGTGAGATAGACGCGCGTGCCATCGCGGGAGACCGCAAGACCGTGGGGAGACGCGCCGCCTTCTTTCAGTCGCAGTTGTTGCCGGATTTTCCAATCCTGAACGTCGATAGTGATCAGGCTGCGCATGTCCTTGACGAAGAGCGTTCGGCCATCTGGTGAGAGAGTCAGATCAACTGGGCGGCCGGGAAAGCTCAAAACCTGACCTGCGGGACGCAGGAGTTGGTGAGTTGGGGTGACGTGCCCATTGCTTCCAAGAGGCCCAACCTGGAGGACTGACTCAGGCCGGTTCTGGCAGCCTGCCAGAATAATTAGGCTCAAAAAAAGTGCAATTGAGGAAAGGATTCTGTTCATAGGGATGAGTAGTGGTGGTTTCACGACTCGCCGGCACGCCAGTCATCGCTGGTGCCGCCGGTAGTTATGGTTCCGGCAATAGTTCAGCTCCTGGGATCTTGAACGTGCAGGCATGTGGCGAGGGGATCCATTCCGATGGCAGGTGCGGCAACAGGATCTCCAAGGTATTCGCCTCATGAAGACGGTGTTCGACACGGCCGCTAAACCCGAGCAGTTGAATTTGCGTATCCGCTGGGACCTTGATGTTGCGAACAATTAGGTTCTCTCCTGGCCAGCCGGGCGTGATGGCGTAGAGGATCCCGGGTTTACTCGTGAAGAAGACCTGTTTAACAGCCTTGCCATCCTTGGCCTTTGTGCCCACTTGTTCCATGAGGTTGTACTTGATCATGTACTGACCGAATTGCTGTCCCGGGCGTTGGCCTTCGGACCATTGGCAGTCACGGCCGGCATGACGGGTGCCGTAAATGGCCTCGCCATTGATCTTGAGCCAGTTGCCCATCTCCAGCAGACGGTCCTGCATGATCGCGGGAATCCGCCCGTCAGCGGTGGGACCGACATTCAGCAGGAAGTTTCCGCCGCGGCTCACCAGGTCGATGAGCACCAGGATTAATTCCCGGGAACTGCGGTATTCCTCAGCGGTTTCCGTTCGGTTATAGCCGTACGAGTGACCCATGCCGCGGTTTTCCTCCCATGGATGAGTGGCGTCTTTCATACCCGCGGCGTATTCGGTGGTGTAATAAGTCCCGTGCTTATGTCGGGTTTCCTTCCCCCAACGGTCGTTAACGACGACATCTGCCCGGCTTGGGGATTCATTGAAGAGCCAGGCGAGCACTTCCTCGCTTTTCCAATCGCTGGAGGGCATGTCCCATTCACCGTCGCTGAAGATGATCGAGGGCTGGTAGCGGGTGACCACGTCTTTGAATTGCGGGATCATATGGTCATCAACGTAGCGTTTGCGGTCGGCCTTCCAAACGGGGTTGAACCACTCGTAAAGGGAGTAGTAAAAGCCGAACCTGAGTCCGTGGTCGCGGCACGCCTTCGAGAGATCCCCCATGAGATCACGTTTGGGTCCGGTGGAGACGCTATTCCAGGGGCGCCCCCAGCTTTGGTCTGCTTGGGTGCTGGGCCAGAGGCAAAACCCCTCGTGGTGTTTTGATGTTGGCACCACATATTTGGCGCCGGCACGCTGGAACAGATCCGCCCATTGGTCCGGATTGAAATGTTCGCATTTGAACATGGGCGCGAAACTCGCATAATCGAAGTCTTTTCCCCAGTATTTCGAATGGTGTTCCCACCAGGGGTTGCCATCTTTGCGGTCGGCCATGTTGTTCCAATACCACTCCGCGTATTGCTTTGGCGCGCCCCAGCAAGGTACGGAGTAGAGACCCCAATGAATGAAGATGCCGAACTTGGCATCGAGGTACCACTCGGGACAAGGCCGCTGATCAAGAGAGTCCCATTGAGGTTTATAAGGAAGGGCTTCGGCGGCAACTACGCGGGCGGCGCCCAGGGATAGAGCAGTGACGACAATGGCGTTGATCGTTTGAAGAGATTTCATATCGTGACAGGACAAGATAGTTAGCGGCTTTCCGAGTGCCAGTGTCCTTATGCCATGGCCGATTGGAGGGTGCAACCGTTTATGTCTGTGCAGCCATACTTTCCGGCCACGACGGTTGTTTGCCGAAGTTGTCATCGAAACGGGATTCCGCCGGTTGGGCAATTCTTAGTCTTTTATAGCAGAAAGCTTGTCAGGGGTGCATTCCTAATGTAGGCAACCGAGGTGATCGCAACTCCTCCAACGGTTCCGCCGCCATTATCTGGAACTTCCGATAAGGTTGCGGTGACTCCGCTAAACTGATTTCGGTGGTTCCTGCATTTGCTGTTGCTCGGCGGTTACATCCTGGTCCTCGGAATTATGGGTGTGTGTGTGGGTGGTTCAGTGGAACCGGCATTGCGTCGTGATGTTTCGACTCTCCTGGTGGTATCGGCCAAGGGTTTAGGGATATTCGGCGTGGTGTTTGGGCTCGCCTGTCTGGCCTCCTGTGCCTCTGCGGATGATTTGCTCCTGCGCTGGCGTCCCAGCAAGTGGGTGGTGCTTTTGGGTCTGGGATATTCAATCGTCCTGCGTGTCGCCATTGGGGTGGCGGCCGGTACTGTGAGCCTTTTGCTCATCGGTTCCGGCCTGGTTTCCCAAGAAGAAATAGCCCGTTTTGCCACTTCGAACCGGCCGGAGGTCGAAGCGCTGGTGGACGTGAAAGCTTTGCAGAGCGATTCGAGCTATTTTTGGCTGACGACGACGCTAGTCAGCTTCGTCGTGGCGGGCTTGCGCGAGGAGTTGTGGCGGGCCGGATTCATGGCGGCTTTGAGTAAGTTGTGGCCCGGACTCTTTGGGTCAACAGCCGGACAGTTTCTAGCAGTAGGAATTGCAGCGGTCAGCTTTGGTTCAGCCCATGCCGTGCAAGGAGTGATTGCAGTGGGAGTCACTGCTTTGCTTGGATTCGGCTTGGGTGCCATCATGATAGTGCATCGGTCGATTTGGCCGGCCGTCGTAGCACACGGATGCTTCAATTCTACGAGTTTCGCCCTCTTGCCCTGGGCCATGGAATTGATGAAATAGATAAAATTAAACTAGTTGGAGGCACGACCGATACATGAAACTGAGAACTTTCAATAGACCCTGGGCGCGTTCCCATTGCTTGCGTGCGTCAGCGGAGGAGAGGCCAAGCCTTTCTAACGCCTCGAGGGGGCGCGGACTAGGTGGGAATAGGCTGGCTGCCGCGATGCTCTTATCGGCACCGTTTGTGCTTGGCCTGTCAGCGGTCCGTGCGGTGTGTGCTGCACCGAGCGATATCACGAATCCTTGGAACCTGGAAGAACTCAGTGCTCCACCCCAGTGGACCACCTCCGAACGGCCCAGGGTTGAGGGAGTGCAAGCCATCTCCTATTCCGGATTGCCCTTTCGCGGCAGACCGACACGGGTTTTTGCATGGTTGGGCAAGCCCGAAGCACCAACTGGGCAGAAGGTGCCCGCCATGGTCTTGGTTCATGGCGGAGGAGGCACAGCTTTTGAGGAGTGGGTGCGTCTGTGGGTTCGCCGAGGTTATGCCGCGATCGCCATGGACACGTGCGGTCAGGTTCCGGTGGGAAATTATGGGAACTGGGTGCGCGACGAACAAGGCGGGCCTGCGGGGTGGGGTGGGTTCGACCAATTGGACCGGGAAAAGGAAGACCAATGGACCTATCATGCGGTCGCCGATGTCATCCTTGCGCATTCATTGATCCGATCGTTGCCGGAGGTCGATTCTGAGCGGATCGGCGTGACGGGTATTTCGTGGGGAGGCTATCTGACCTGCATCGTTGCCGGTGTCGACCCGCGGTTCAAACTGGCGGTTCCGGTGTATGGCTGCGGTTTCTACGACAAAACAGTGTTTGCGAGAGAATTAAGTCGGTTGCCCTCGGCACAGGCCGCGCTCTGGCTCAATCAGTGGGACCCGTCCCGTTACTTGCCGAGAGCGGGCTTGCCCATGCTCTGGGTCACAGGGAGCAATGATTTTGGCGTTTAACGGCATTCTTCGTTTGGCCGTCCAAGTGATTTGGCTGCTGCTAGAATCGGCGAACGAGCTTCTCCACCAGGAATGTGCTCTCGCGCAAAGCTTGTTCGCCGAAGGGGCCGAACCACTCGGCGATTTCGCGAAAGCGAGCGATAAACTCAGATTTATCGCCGTGTTCTATGAGACCGAGGTTCTGCTGTAATGACTGGATGAAATCCTTTAACAGGGCCATTCGTTCGGGAGTGGCGAAGACGATCTCGGCATAGAGTGAGGGGTCCTGGGCAAACAGGCGGCCGACCATCACCAGTTCGAGACGGTAGATTGGGCTGGAAAGCTCCAGAGTTCGATGAATCGGAATCCGGCGTGAGTGGAGGAATTGCCCGAATGCAAAGGTGGCAAAATGGCGCAGGGCCTGAACAACGCCCATGACGTCGTCGTGTTCTTCGGGGGAGGTCTCGACCAGAACATTGCCCCAGACTGCGAGTTGGTTCAGTAGCCAATGGCAGGCGCTGGAATCGCGGCCCGGACATACGACTACAATCTGCCGGTCCATGGTTGTAGTAGCGGGCCCAAAGAGTGGGTGCAAGCCTACTACCGGGCCGGGATGGTGTTGCAGCATGGCCCGCATCGGGCCCGCCTTGAGACTGGTGATATCGGCTAGAACGCAATCTGAGGGTAACTGTGGGGCGATGCGAGCCGCGACGACCGGCGTGACATCAATTGGCACTGCAAGCAAGCAGAGATCGAGGTCTGCGCTTAGCGCACGGACATCGTCCCAATCTTCGCGATCCAGAATTCGAACCTGGTAACCGGATTGGAAAAAGTATCGGCAAAGAAAACGTCCCATGCTGCCCCGCCCGCCAACAATGAGGACTTTCGCGCCGGCTTTGACACCGACGCGGCCCAGGGTGTCAAGCTGCCCCACGCGAGAGTTGCGGAGGATCGTGCGGAAGATGTCCTCGATATAGTCCGGGTCGAGCCCTACGGTTGCCGCCTGCCTTCGTCGGGAGGAGATGAGATTTTCTTCGCGGGCAGGATGTGAAGTGGGTAGGTCGTGCTGTCGTTTGACTTGGGCGACCTGATCCACAATCTTTCGACGTTCAGCGAGCAGATTGACGATTTGACTATCGATGGTATCGATTTGCACGCGGAGTGGTTCGAGGGGCACGCTGGCGGCGTTGGCGTTTAGAGTCGCCGATTGCTTTGAGGAATTGATTTCCTGGTTACTCATTTTCTTGGATGCCCGGGCCATTGTTTGGTTCTGCGGAGAAGGTATCGAAGATGCCCATTTTAGAATAGTCTTAACTTGGTATTTAAGCTGGTGTTTCGTTTCCGCAGTTGACGTCTCAACCACTAGCTCGATTTGCTGGTTTAGCGTCCTCTGGAGTAGATCGGTTTGTGAAAGCGGCATTTCCACGCTTGCACGACCCTCAGGATCGCGGTTTACTCGCGGCGGTTTTAGTCAGTCAGAACCATCAGAAAGTTTGGATTATTATGAAATCAGCATTTGTTGCGGTTTTAACCTTTGGGCTCTCCTTCGTATCCGTGTTTGCCGACGTCACGATTACCACGATGCGATGTGAATATGCCGAAAATCCCATCGGCATCGATGTGCTGCAACCGCGTTTGGGCTGGGTGCTGGATTCCCAGCAGCGGGATCAACGGCAGAGCGCCTATCGGGTGTATGTGTCCACCAGCCCGGCCAAACTGCAAGCTAACGAAGGGGACTTGTGGGACAGCGGTAAACTGTTCGCGGACGAATCCATTCAGGTGGCGTACGCAGGGAAGCCGTTAGCATCCCGGCAACGGTGTTTTTGGAAAGTGCGGGTGTGGGATCAGGACGGCAAGGCCGCCGAGAGCCGTCAGGCTTTTTGGGAAATGGGTTTGCTGGCGCGGGGTGATTGGCAGTCGCAATGGATTGGCTTAAGCAATTTGGCAGGGCAGGAGAAATCAGCGTTTGAAGGGGCGCAATGGATATGGTACCCCGAAGGTAACCCCGCTAGTTCTGCGCCAAAGGGCGAGTGGTTCTTCCGCCGGGTGGTTGAGGCCCCCGAAGGGGCAGTGATCCGGCGTGCGGCGCTCACGCTCACGGTGGACGATCAATTTACGCTCCTCGTCAACGGCGAGGTTGTGGGCAAGAGTAGCGGACAGACGGATGCGTGGAAGAAATTCAGCACCTATGATCTAAGCACGCGGTTCCGTCCCGGCTCAAACGTTATTGCGGTTAAAGCCCTTAACGATGGAAGCGCGGCGGGTTTGCTGGCGAGGCTGGAACTCGAGTTTGCGGATGGCTCCCCGCTTATCATTGTTTCCGACGAGAGCTGGAAGGTCGCCGCGACAACGTCGGAGGGCTGGGAAAATGCCGGTTTCAGTGATCTCGACTGGAAGGCAGCCAGGGCAATTGCGAAACTTGGAGAAGGTCCGTGGGGCAAAACATTTAATCCGCCTATTGCCTTGGGTCAGGTGCCCCACATGCGCAAAACTGCAGATTTCAGCAAGCCTGTTCGCCAAGCGCGGCTGTACGCCAGCGCCCTGGGAGTATATGAATTCTACGTTAACGGCAGACGGGTGGGGAATGACCACTTTAACCCCAGTTGGACCGACTACCATAAACGTGTTCAGTATCACACCTACGATGTTACGGCCATGCTGCGTGGTGGGGAAAATGTCTTCGGAATCATCCTTGGTGACGGCTGGTATGCCGGCTATGTAGGTCTTGGCGGGCCGCATCGCTACGGGACGTTGGCACTGGCACTGGCGCAGGTCGAGGTTCAATTCACAGATGGATCGACGCAGACGATCGCTACTGACGGAACCTGGAAAGCGTCGACTGGGCCTTTGTTGCAGTCCGATATGCTCATGGGTGAAACCTACGATGCACGCAAGGAAATGTCTGGTTGGGACCAACCTGGTTTTGACGACTCCGGTTGGAAGCCGGTGCTGACGAAACCGGTCGAAGTGCCGCTCGTTTCAGCGCCAGACGATCCGGTCCGCAAAGTCATTGAACTAAAGCCGATCGCTGTTACTGAGCCGAAACCCGGGCACTATATTTTTGATCTTGGCCAGAACATGGTGGGGTGGGTTCGATTAAACGTGAGAGGCGAAGCCGGCACGACCATTACGCTCAAGTTCGTTGAGATGCTCAATCCGGACGGCACTATCTATACAGCCAACCTTCGCGGTGCGAAGTGCACTGACTACTACACGCTGAAAGGCGGGGTGGAAGAGATTTGGGAACCGCGTTTCACTTTTCACGGCTTCCGTTATGTGGAGTTGACAGGTTTTTCGGGAAAACCAGATCTCGACACCGTTACGGGCATTGTAGTTTACAGCGACACGCCGCGAGTCGGGACTTTTGAATGCTCGAGTCCGGCGATAAACCAGCTCTACAGCAACATCGTGTGGGGGCAGCGAGGCAACTTTCTAGGGGTGCCTACGGATTGTCCGCAGCGCGACGAGCGTCTGGGCTGGATGGGCGACGCACAAATCTTCATTCGCACGGCCAGCTATAATATGGATGTCTCCCGATTCTTCACGAAGTGGTGCCAGGACGTGGAAGACGCGCAACGTCCAAACGGCGCATTTACCGATGTTTCACCGTTTGTTTGTTGCGGTTCCGGGGTGGCGGCATGGGGTGACGCCGGTGTGATTTGTCCATGGGTGATTTACCGCGTTTATGGAGACAAGAGAATACTGGAGCGTCACTACGCAGCCGGGGCTAGGTGGATCGAGTACCTGGTGGGCAACAGCAAAGACTTGCTGCGCCCCGCGCAAGGTTATGGAGACTGGCTTTCGATCCAGGCAGACACCCCGAAGGACGTTCTCGCAACCGCCTATTTTGCGCTGAGCACCCGTTTGATGGCTAATTATGCGGAGGTGTTGGGGAAAGCCGATGACATGGCGAAATATATGACCCTTTTTGACCAGGTGAAAGCCGCGTTCAACGAGTCCTATGTCAACGAAGACGTTCGTATCAAAGGCAATACCCAAACGGTCTATGTCCTCGCGCTGGCGTTCGACCTGCTTCCGATCGAGAAGCGGGTTGCCGCTACCAGGCACCTAGTGGAAGACATTGCTGCCAAAGGCGATCACCTGAGTACTGGTTTCGTTGGAGTGGGGCATCTGACACCGACGCTTACCGAGGCGGGATACGTTGACGTGGCTTACAAGCTGCTAATGCAGGAGACTTTTCCAGGGTGGCTGTATTCAGTGAGGAACGGGGCGACGACCATTTGGGAACGGTGGGATGGGTGGACCCAGGAAAAAGGATTTCAAGATCCGGGTATGAACTCCTTCAACCATTACTCTCTGGGTTCCGTTGGTGAATGGCTTTTTGACACAGTCGCCGGCATTGGCCTGGATCCGATAATACCGGCGTACAAGCATCTTATCATCCGGCCACGTCCCGGTGGTGGCCTTACTCGTGCCAAGGCGGAATTCAACTCTATTCACGGTAAGGTGGTGAGTGATTGGAGAATCTCCGAGGGCCAGTTCCAACTAAGGATTCTCGTTCCGGCGAACACGACCGCAAAGGTCTATGTTCCCGCTCAGCATCTTGGGGCAGTGAAAGAAAGTGGCAAAGCACCGGAGCAGGCTGAGGCGGTCAAAGTTCTCGGCTTCGAAGGTAGGAACGCAGTGTTCGCCGTAGGCTCCGGAGAATACCATTTCAGCAGTCCGATAACGAATTGATTGGGGCCGTTCCAGGTGGGAGGCGTCGAAGCTTCAGCGACGAGCATCGAGCCCCTGCCATCGATGTGTCCAAGGATCCGGGCCGACGCTTTCCACAATCAGGTGGTTGCCTTCGCGGCGCGAACGCAGGGGGCGGTTGTTCTCATCTGCCAGGTAGCGAGCGGGCATCAAGCCCGCCCGCACCAGCGTATCAAGGGATTCCGGGAGCACGCCGTTCGCCAATCGATAGGCATAGACCGCTCGTCCGATGCCCAGCCTCACGAAGTGGGCCTCGTGATGGGTTTTTACCGCTCGGTTCGCTGCGTTGGGCAATCGGAGTAACCGCACCATTTCCACAGCGAGGGGGCGCGCCAGATTTCCCTCGGTTGCCAGAGAACGCAAAGAAATTGAGTGCTCGCCACCTTGCAGGTGATGAGTGCCCAGGGCCAGGTCAAGTTCATCGTAATCAACACTCCGGAAGTCGGCTCGTGCCACTACGGTTTTTCCATCCAGTTCGATGTCAAACTGCCCGTAGTCTGGTCCACTTATGACAGTCAGGCGAATGGCGTATTCACCGTCATCCGACACGGGGAACGAAACTGTCAGTGCCGCACCCGGTTCGGTGTTGCTCCAGACAACCACTGGCCGCGCGCCGAACATGCCAGCAAACTGGACCTCGGGTTTGATGTTGTTGCTGAATAGGAGTTTATTGAAGGCGCGGACTAAGTGATGGTTTTGCCAGGGAACGGCCCTGTCCGGGTAGCTGGGAATCGATTTGCCGGGCTTGGGTTCACCGACTTGATACCAGAAGGCAACACTGTTGATAAAATCCGGACGTTCGACGTAGAAACCCTCCGTGTCTTCCTCGTGGTTGCCTTTGTGTTCGATGGTGACCTTGAGAGAGTTACTGAAATTGACCGGGTCGAGCACGTGCCATCGGTAGCTTGCGCCGCTATCACCTGCGCGGTCGCCCTGCCATCGGGGTTGACCAAACCAGTTGCCTGTGCGGGGGCGGAAACCCCAGGCGTCATTGAAGTAATCCTCGGCTCCCGTTCCCTGCAGGCTGGGCACCAACTCCCCATCGATGTAAAAGAAGTCATCACCTTCCCCCCACCAACCGTTCTGACCAAGAGTTATTGACAGCATCGTTCCGACGTAGAAGCCACTTCCTTCCAAGTCGGCGATGAGGTAGTCGCCGGCAGCGGCGGGGTAAGACTGATGGTAACGAGCGTGGAAATAAGGTGTTCCTTTGGGGACCTCTGGGAGCTCGGTCCAGTCAATTTGCCAGTACAGGCCCGTCGTTCGATCTGGATTATCGTTGGACACCACGATCCGAGCGGATTTGGCAAACGGCATTTTCCAATAGCACGTTAAAGCGCCTGTGGGGGAGACTTGGACTGGAACACTCTCGATTGCCGCAGGCTTGCCTTGACCGACACCAAAGAACTCGCCCAGAGGCACCTCAACTCCAGGCTGAGGGCGTCCATCCCAGTAAATGCGCAACGTCAAAGCATTCAATTCATTGACTCTTCCCGCATGACTGGTCATCCAGATATGCGTGATTACGCCCGGTCCTTCTAGAACCGGCATCTCTATGGATTTGCCGGGAGGAAGTATATTCATGTCCAGGTTGGCATCATTCCATCTGGGTTGCTCATTGCTCGAGATGCGACGGTTGCGTCCTACGGGAGGGTTCCAGAGGCTTGTTAGCGGATTGAATGTGAGTAGTGTTGGATCACTGGACGACTTCCGTTCCAGTGTCTGGCGGCTTTCGAAATCGATCCAGGCGGCATCATTCATATAGGCTTGGGCATAGGTGTAGGGCATCATGCCGTCCCGACCGGCATTCGCGCTGTTGCGAAAGAGTAATACACCGCCACCTGGTTGCGCTGGATCTTCGCGATAGCCTACGAGCAAAACGCTGTGACCGTCTCGCACTGCATCGGGGGGGCACATTTGAAGCACGCTGTCGATCCAGCGCTCCGATTTGGGCCACCGTAAACCCGCGCATACGGGCCACCTTTGGTCCAGTGTGCGCTTGATCGCACGGAGTTGGGCGTCAGTCAGGCCGGTGTTGACATTCCATTCCTTGATCCAGTTCAGTCGGAGGCCGAGGTTGAGCCGGGTTTTTGCGTCTGCAAACGCTTCGGGAGGCGGTTCAATCGAGGGATCGAATCGGGTTTGATAGAGCAGATCCGCAGCCGTGGAAACACCGTAAGCGGAAAACCCTTTCCACAAATCAGAAAAAAATCCTCCATCTGCCTTGTCTCCACAGGTTTTATTCGCTGCCCAATTGATAAACTCCACGCTCAACCGCGGGGTGTGGCCCTGGCGTTTGGCCACTGCGAATTCGATGGCGCCGAGGACGGTGAAAGCTGAACAGGTTGGCCGATCCTTCTGGAGACCTTGAGCAAGACCCCATTGGTCAAAAAGTGTTCGCAAATCGGCAGAGGTTGGATCTGCAGCTACGTTGATTGTTGTGGCAGTCGGTGTTTGAGCCAGGATGGCTTGCAGTTGGGATGCGAGCAGCATCGCCAGAAGCAGAGCCCTGAAGTACCTAGTCAGTGCCTTAGAAGTCATCGTTCTATGCAGTGGTTTCGGGGCGCACATGCACTATGAATGCCTGAAGCTGGGCATTTGCGCAACAGTGAGTCAGACGATTTCATGAGCTCAAGGTATAACCAGCGGTTTCATAGACCGCCACGTCTTATTCTGGGGCTTGTGCATCGAACCCTTTCGTGTGCGTCGGGTTTGCGGCATTGAAGAGAGAACCCAACATGTGGCATCAAGGAATAGCCGTTCGGCTGTGCAGGTATTCTGGGATGCGGTTGCCGGGTTCGGGAAGTCTGGATCCGCGCAGCAGGGCTCGGGCTTCAGCGAGGGTGACGAGCCCGTCATGGCAAAGGAAGTCAAGCGCATTCTGTGCCGCGATTACCTCGTGTAAGTTACCAGACTCAAGAACCCGCGCGATGGTTTTCAGAGCCGGATCTTTTCCACCGAGACGGACTATGGATTCCGCGGCTACGACCCGTACATCCGCCCACGGATCCCCAAGGAGCTCGTGCAGCGCCTGCTTAGCCGATCCAGCCTTATCCTTGAGTATTAGGCAGCCAGAGACTCCCCAATACCGTATGACGGGATGGGGATCCTCCATTGCAACGATTAGCGAAGGAAGGTTCACTGGATTTCCCTCACTCGCCTTGTCGGCCACATCAAGAATGCGCTCCAGTGGGTAGGCCTCGCTGCGTGCATAGTTGAAAATAGTGTTAGTAACAGCAAACTGGCTTGCCATTCCTTCCGGAATGAACCCGGCATCGCACGTCGCAAGGATTTGGTTTCGTAGGGCCAGCCGCAGCCGAGCAATTTGCTCCCGATGATCAGGGGCTTCAATGCGGTTTCGAATCTCAAAAGGATCGGTTGCAATTACATAAAACTCCTCGGCGGGTTTGGACTTCCAGTAGGAAGCCTGTGCAGTGTTGCAGCGCCCGGCGACGAACTCGGCATACCAGGAGCGCATGCTGGGAAGTACTTGAAAGGGGTAACTGTAGTGCTGCCCCCACGGACGGTGCGGGCTATAGTTACGCACGTAACGGAAATCGCGGTCACGCACAGCGCGGACCGTGTCATATCGCTCATCCATGCGGCCCCGAAACAGGAATACATGTTTGCGCGGGGAGGCCCTTCTCGGCCCAAGGAAGGGCTGACCCTCGTAGTTAGAAGGAATGGGTATGTCGCACAGGCTAAGGACAGTGGCAGGTAAATCCACAAAACTGACCAGATCATCAACCCATTCACCGGGGGCCCTCGGGGCAAGGTGAGCCCAATTTGGGGGAAAGCGTATGATAAGTGGTACACGGGTGCCGGAGTCGTGAATATTGCGTTTGCCTCGCGGTAACGCACCCCCATGGTCGCCGTAATAGAATACGATTGTCGAGTCCACCAACCCGTCCACTTCCAATTCACCAAGAACTTTGCCGACTTGTTGATCCAGGAGGGTCATCTGATCATAATAATTGGCCCAGTCTTGTCGAATTTCCGGCGTGTCGGGATGGTAGGGTGGCAGTGGGACTTTGTCCGGGGATACTCTGAAGCCGGATTTGTCTCCCTTTGGAGCGACTTGGCTTTCGTGGCTGGACGTGAAGTTGAATACGGCGAAAAACGGCTGTCCCGGTGTGCGGTTGCGGTAGTGAGCCTTGTTGCTGCTTTCGTTCCAAACGTTGCGTTTGCTAGCCAGATTGTAATCGGTCTTGGAATTGTTCGAGCAGTAGTAGCCGGCTTGTCGCAAATGTTCGGGATAGAGTTTGAACTGGTCCGGAATCTCCACATTGCTGCGGTGATTATGTGCGCCGAGCGAGCAGGCGTACATTCCGGTGATGAGCGTTGTCCGGGCGGAGGAGCAGACTGGGGTGTTGGCAAACGCATTACGATATCGGACTCCCTCGGCGGCGAGTCGGTCAAGATGGGGTGTTTCGGCGAGGGGATCACCATAGCAACCAAGGTAGGGGCTGTTGTCCTCACTGGTGATCCAAAGAATGTTGGGTTGGCTGGCAGCCAAGGTGGCGCCGACGCTACCTGACAATGTAGATATCAGGACCAGCAGTCCCAGCCGCTTTTGGATCATGTGCTTCATGGTGGTGTTTCGGAACAGTTAATTCTAACCAAAGGCGCCATGAATGGACAGGCGAATGGCCAGGGAACCCGAAGTGCAAACGTGAAGGCCAGAGTCATCGGTTTTATTCTTTGGTCACGCCTTGAAATGCCTGCTGCTTAGAGCTTTTCTTGCAAGGGCAGAAGAGGACCAGACGACGTGCAAGTGCAGGCAAACCATGGTATGTGAGCCTCGGAACATGGTTCACATTGCTAAATGAATTCAATCGGCGGTGGCTGGATTTCGCTGGTGACTGAAATCCAGCCACTTCTTGATTTCCACTACGACGAAGACTAGTAGCCCGACAGCAACGATCTTGAGCCACATGATTCCACTAATGGGCGCGCTATGAAAAAGTTTGTTCATGAACGGAGCGTAAGTGAATAAGGCTTGAGCGGCCATCATCGCCGTAACGCCGCCGACTACCCAGAGGTTTGAGAACAGTCCTAATGAAAATAACGGGCGGGTGAGCGACCGGCAGTTTAAAAGATAAAAGGTCTCCACCATCACGATGAGATTGACCACCACCGTGCGCGCCTCAGAAAGTCCAGCACCAAGCTCTTTTTCCCATAGGAACAGAGCGAAGCCGCCCGCGACCATAAAAATGGACACCAGAACAATGCGCAGAATGAGCAATGGTGTCAGTATAGGTTGCGAAGGATTGCGCGGGGGACGGGCCATGATGCCTGCTTCTTTTGGCTCGAAAACCAGCGTGAGGCCCAGCAGCAAAGCCGTGCTCATGTTGATCCAGAGCAATTGCACTGGGAGGATCGGCAATGCAGTCCCGAGCAGAATGGCTGTGAGGATCAGCAATCCCTCACCGCCGTTGGTGGGCATGGTCCACGCGATGAACTTCGTGAGATTGTCAAACACGTTTCTTCCTTCTTCCACTGCTGCCTCAATTGAGGCGAAATTGTCATCGGTCAGAATCATGTCAGCCGCACCTTTGGATACATCTGTACCTGTGATGCCCATGGCGACGCCTATGTCTGCCTGTTTGAGTGCAGGGGCGTCATTGACACCGTCTCCGGTCATGGCGACTATGTGTCCCCGTTCCTGCAAAGCACGCACCAGACGCAGTTTTTGCTCCGGGGCGACACGGGCAAAGATTGAAACACCCTCCGCTGTTTCCGGGAGTTGCTGGTCGGAGATCTTCTCGAGCTCCTGCCCCGTAATCGCTACCGGTTTGCCCTGGCTGCCTTTTACACCAAGCATTCCGAGTTGGCGTCCAATAGCGACGGCGGTGCCCCGATGGTCTCCCGTGATCATTTTCACCTTGATGCCCGCGCTCTGACACTGGGCGACCGCACGTATGGCCTCAGGACGGGGCGGGTCAATCATCCCTTGCAGACCGAGCAAGGTTAGCCCGGCGTTGACATCGTCTACGCTGAGTCTCTGGTGGGTCGCTGGCATGCGGCGGCGGGCAAACGCCAAAACGCGCAGTCCTTCGGAAGCCATCTTATCAACCATTTCGTTGACTACTGATAAATCGATTGCTCTATCGCTTCCGGAAGCATCCATAATCGTTTCACAGTGGTTGAGCAGTCTTTCCACTGAGCCCTTTTTGTATATGACGTGTCCGTCGCTGTCGCGATGCAAAGTCGCCATGAACATATGTTCTGATTCGAACGGGATCACGTCCGTGCGAGGCAATCGGGTGGCGACTTCTTCAGCCTCGAGGCCCGCTTTTCTCGCGGAGACGATGAGGGCGGCTTCCGTTGGGTCTCCCTCCACTTTGAAGCGGCCTTCTTTGCGGACAATCTGCGAATCGTTGCAAAGCAATCCTCCAATCAGGGTTTCGTGCAGTGCCATGTTGGTTGTCACATCGATTGCATGGCTATCGTGTTCCACCTCGCCTTTGGTTTCATATCCACCGCCGGTTACTTCTATGAATTGCGAGCCTGCCCAGATCCGGCTCACAGTCATTTGGTTTTCGGTAAGCGTACCGGTCTTGTCGGAGCAGATGACCGTCGTACTGCCGAGTGTTTCAACTGCGGGCATTTTACGAATGATGGCATGGCGTTTGGCCATACGGGCTACGCCGATGGCGAGTGTGATCGTGACGGCGGCGGGCAACCCCTCTGGAATGGCCCCCACCGCCAGAGCGACGGACGCCATGAACATGTCGGTTGCTGACTCTCCCCGGAGCACGCCGATAAGGAAAGTGAGCGCTGCCAAACCAAGGATTACGTAGAGCAAGAGGCGGCTAAACTCTGCGATTTTACGGGTGAGTGGTGTGGAAAGGTCTTCGGCTTCGTGGATCATGGTGGCGATGCGCCCCATTTGGGTCCGGTCGCCCGTGGCGGTGACCACACCTTCCGCCTGACCGTAGGTAACGAGCGTTCCAGCGAATCCAAGGTTCTTGCGGTCGCCTAACTGGGTATCCTCAGGCAAGGGTTTTGTGCTTTTTTGCACAGGAACTGATTCCCCAGTGAGCGCAGCCTCCTCAACCTGGAGACTGCGCACCTCAAAGAAGCGCAAGTCCGCAGGCACACTGTCACCGGACTGCAGCAAGACCACGTCACCAGGCACCAGGTCCGTGGAAGGAACACGCTTTTTTCGGCCGTCACGACGCACCGTGGCCTCGGTGCGGACCAATTTGGCCAGGGACTCAATGGCTCTTTCAGCTTTCGATTCTTGAATAAAACCGACAACTGCATTGATGAGAACTACTCCGAAGATCACACCCGCATCGACCCATTCGCCGAGCGCCGCAGAAACGGCGGTGGCAGCCAGCAGTATGTAGACGAGCGCTTGATTGAATTGCTGGAGAAACTTTGCCCATGCCGGTGTGCCGCGACGTGCTGTCATTTGGTTCATTCCGAACTCGTCTTGGCGCTGCTTGACTTCCTCCGAGGACAATCCCTCGCGGGGGTCGACTTCCAGTGCACGCGCTGCCTCGTTAATGTCAATTTGATACCAGTTGGAATCGATACGTTTATTATTCATGGTTTCGCGCTGATTCATTCATGAGGCTTTGTGCGCAGGGGCGGGATATGGCGGAATTGCGGACACGGGTGTAAACAATCTTTTGGGCGGTTGGCGGCGGCTCCGGTGGTGCACGTTTAAGATCGGTTCAGCAGCAGCACTGCATCTCCAGGGAATGGGGCCCTAAAATCGCGGGTGTAACCGCCGCTTACTTTCTGGCCAACAGGGTTTTTCTCCCAACTGCCTGTGCGCGGATCAAACCAGCGGATCCTCCAAACTCCGGCTGGGAGATGCAAACGGCAAGAGGCGGAGTATTCGGAAACATTGGCAGTCTCCGGCACCTTGGAATCAGGGTTCTGCAGATATGCGAGGACTATGCTATCACCTCCGGTGACTTTTGTGCAATGGCCGTCATTGCCTGCCATGGCATCGTTTGGTTGCATACCGACTAGGGTCATCTTTGCCTCAGAGAAGAAGGTTCTAATATGCCGGAAGTCCGCCGCTCCGTCATCCAGCCGGCCATCGCCTACGGCGGTCAAGTAACCGTGCATGCCTTGTAGTGACGTGGCTCCGCCAAAGGGCTCAAAAGTATTCAAACCACCATAGCTTGCATGCCCGCCACTCAGAAGACTGGCCCACATCAAACGGCGAAAGAAGTAGCGGTCGTGCTTCGGCGAGAGGTAATTACCATACCGGTCTTCGTCCAGCACCACTGGATCCTCACCCAAGGCTCGGTATTGCAGCAGGAGCGCGCCAGCCACCTGGTCGCGATCCTCCAGCGTGATGATATCCGACCACGCTGCTTCCACGAACGAGTAACCTTGGAAGCGCTGTTGGTGGTTGCTCAGGAGCGTGCCCCATGGTTCGCGCGCCCGCATGTCACGTCCGATGCGGTGGATGGTCGCTGGATCGGCGTTGCGATTTCCCGGACCGACAGAAATGTGGCTGTCATTCGAGATGCACCAGTGCACGTTGGGGAAGGCTGAAAAACGCGCCTGTGCGTACCGGGCCACGAGGATGGACGCTGGGTCGTGCTGAGCATAACGTGCCAACTCAGGCCAATCTTCCCCATAGGGAATCAACTGGAACTGGATATGGGGGTATTTCTCTAGAGCGTAGACCAAACGACGTTCGATTTCGGCCCAATACGCCAGATTCAGCCCATTGCGACCTTCATCGAATAGCGCCGACACATCATGACGTCCCCGGCAAAACCAAGTGCGAATTTTATTGAACCCAACTTGGGCAGCCTCATCGATGTATTGCTTCCAGAGTGGCTCGGTTTCAGTGAGATAACGGTAGCCAGTGTCGCCAATGTGCAGGAACCATTCTCCGTTGTCATAGACGAATTGGCGTGAATCCTGGGGATGTCGCCGCAACTTGCCCGGCAGTCTCGTTGCTTCTACCTGAAATGATCCACTCTGCCCATCGAGTGCGGAGCAATTCGCTTTGGTGCGCCACTTCCAGAGGCCGGCTTGTGAACAATAGGCCCGTCCCGCCCAACACTGGTGGCCTTGGTAGAATCCCTCCGCAGTAATCTGAGAACCGTCAGGCAAGGTGAAGATGAAGTGCAATTGGACTTCAAAGAACGGGTTCTGAATTATGTCGTCACAGACCAACAACTTCTGCCACACACTGCGTTGAGGCGCGAGGGCATTCTCGGAAATGAGGCTGGCTGCGGGCAGGTTCAGAGCCAGCAGGAATGCAATTGTCATTGCCAGCCGGCCTGAGTGTCGGCCGAGAGCGGTGCAAGAATTTGCCGAAAACATTTTGGTTAGGCTTGTTGATGGGGCTTCAGCGGCAGCGCTCCCCGTTCACCAACATACGTTAGTCGAGGTGCTGCGAGATTGCAGCGCCAAAGGCCGGGAGTGGGCGGGCTGAAGCGGTTGCAGGTGCGATTGAAGTTTCATTCTTGCTCGTAAACCTGATGAATGAGTTGTTCTCCGATGAATCGATCAGCGCGTTACGAGTACGGGGCAGGGTGAGTGGCGCACAACGCGTCCGGCAGTGCTGCCCAGAAAGAACCCTTTGACAGCGCCATAGCCGCGCGTGGCAATGATGATGAGTTCTGCCTTTTCCGCCCGCGCAATGCTCCTGATTATGTCATAAGGCGTGCCCACCCGGACTATTTTGTCCGTTTTAATCTCCGGAGGTACCAGGCGACTAGCCAGGTCGTTTAGCCGACGGATTCCGCGCTCAAGGACCACCATTTGAAGCCCGGTTGCGAGGCGCACCAGGCGGGTGGGAGCATTGATGTGCTCCACCACGTGCAGGAGCAGCAGACGGGATTGGAACTGCTTGGCGAACTGAACCGCGTATTTAACCAGCGTTGGCGTTGATGCCGAGAAGTCGACGGGCACAAGAACCCGATCGAATCCGATGGCTGTCGCCTTCTCCGGGAAGGCGGTGCGTGCGGGAGATCGGCCGCGGAAAGCGAGCACGGGGCACGGTGCTTGACGAACAACCGTTTCGGCAACGCTTCCCAGGAGGAACCGTTTTAGCCCGGTGAGGCCCTGGGTTGAGATGATCAGAAGGTTGCTCCTTTGGTCGCCTGCCACAGTGGTAATGACGGAAGCGGGTGTTCCTTCTCGCACCAGTGTTTCCGTGCGAACTGACTCCGGAACCTTCTCTGAAACAATTTGGCGCAAGCGCGCTTCAACCTCTCGCCTTCGTTCCGCATTGTATTCGTCCCACTCTCCCTGCAAGTCCAACGCCTCTGCAGGCACGGTGAACGGACTTAGTACGTGCAAAAGGTCCAGACGTGCTCCCATCAGGCGGGAAAACCGCACTGCAAGACTGAGCGCCTCCATGGAATGTTCAGAGAAGTCCAAAGGCACCAGTATTTGCCGACAACGCAGAGCCCGGCTTGGGTTTTTGCGGTGCCGTTTTGACGAAGTCTGTGCTCCGCTTTTCCCCGAAGCTGCGTGTGCGGGGTTTCGGGGATTTCGCTCTGAGGTTGTGGGTTTCATATTAGTAGGCGGGTTTACCAGCGAGTTGGAGCCTGCCTGAAGGTGAGGACAGGGCATGGTGCATGACGGACTACGGCTTCGGCAGTGCTACCAAGAACGATATAGGAAGCCCCCGTCGCTCCCCGGGTAGGCAGGACAATTAAGTGGCATTGCCACTCTCGCGCTGTGGAGGCAATGCCCCTATGGGGGATGTCCTGACACAGCAAGACCTCAGTATGGATCTCCTTTGGAACGGTGGCGGCTAGTTTCACCAACTTCCGGCGCGCCTGTAATTTGGCCTCGGCGTCGCATTGGCGGACTTCGGGGCGATACTTCGCGGAGTTGATTGGCAAGGGAGCCACCACGTGCAGCAGGGCTATTCGGGCATCCATAATGCGAGCCAGGCGAACGGCAAGCTTCACTGCGGGTCTGGACCGGTTTGAAAAATCCACTGGTACCAGGATGCGATTGATGCGTGAGGCGAGGCTCTGGGTGCGAAATCCTGGCGGTCGACCCGCAGTGTTTGGCCTGACAGTAAGCACCATACAGGAGGCATGCCGCACAACTCGCTCCGCTGTGCTGCCCAACAGGGCACGCGTCAGGATTGGACGCCCGTGTGTCGCGATCACGATGAGGTCTGTCTTTAGCTCTTGAGCCGTCTCAGCAATTGCCTGGTGGGGGCGCCCCACACGAACCATGGTTTGGTCGAGCATTTCAGCGGGAACCGTTTGCCGGGCCAGTCTTGTCAGACTTTGCCCCGCAGCTGCAATGATTATTTGCTCATCGGTGGTGACAGATCCCCAGGTTGCTGGAACTACCGACCATTCGAGAACGTGCAGCAATGTCACCCTGCCGCCGAGTTGCCGGGCAAGCGGCACGGCGTAGCGCAACGCGTGGATGGACGTCTCGGAAAACTCCACCGGCACCAGAATTCTGCGAGGGGTTGAACCTCTCCTCGGGCTAAGCACTACGGAGAAAGTTTTCATGGATTGATCATGACATAGATTTCAGCAACAAAACTCACCCATGAGATATCGCGACGAACGACGACGATCTTTGGGCTTATTCATCGCCATTGCCGGCGCCCCAAATATTTCCCTGAGAAATGATCTTACAGATGAGCCTATAAGGTCGCAGGCACTCTCGCAAGCCGCATCAGGAAGAGAGTTGGTCGTCGAGGGGGTCCGCTCCTAGCAGCTTCGCAGCCCGGAATCGACACCGCTTTAATCGGTTTGGCATTCAAACTGCCCAATCTCAAGTTGATGAAACAAACAGATGTGTTAATTAATAGCTGGGTGCGTGCCATGGTTTTCTTGAAGGCTCTAAATACTGCGCACGAGGCCTTTAAAGATGCGGGTTCGTGGCAATGTCAGGATGGGGGTGGCAAGCGGGAAGCCAGTGGTGGTCGCGCACTGTTCACACAATGATCTACAGGCTTCAAATTTACGGGTTCATTGCGGCGGTCACCGGGTTGGTCAGCCTGGTGGCGTGGGCCGGTTATTCTGCCTGGCAACAATTGGGCACGTTGCACCGCAATTTCAGCACGGTGAGGACGGAGAGCTTTCACCTGGCGGAACACATTGAAGCTACGCTCTCAGAGATGAACGAGCTGGTTCTGCGCATCGACTTGAGACGAACTGCGGAGGATCAGGAGTCGCTTAAGCGGGAGTCTGAGGATTTAAGGGAATGGCTCGCCTCACAGAAAACCTTTCTCACCACCCGGCGGGAATTGGAACTGCTCGGTGAGATTGAAGACGCGTTTAGGGCACACCAACAAGGCATCTGCCAAGTATTGGCAGAGATTCTGGCCGCGGGGATTGGTCCTGCGCGGCAGCCGTTGGTTGAAACTTTGCGGGAAAACGCGAGACCAATGTTGGAACTCTGTGGCAGGCTCCGCGCAGCTGAGCGGATGGCGCTGAATGAGTTCGTGGCGGAATCGCATGCGTCCGTAGCTGCCTTACGAGGGCTGTTGGGTTTGTCCGTGGTTCTGGTACTGGTGCTTGGATTCACCCTTTCACGCCTGATTTACCGCGCGCGAATTGCTCCGCTGAGAGCGCAAGTGGTTGAAAGCCGCGCCTTATTGGAACGTCAGGAGAAGCTGGCCTCTTTAGGCACGCTCGCGGCTGGAGTGGCTCACGAGATTCGCAATCCCTTAACCGCCATTAATGTCCGGGTGCATGGGCTCAAGAAATCCCTGGCACCCGGCTCGTCGGAACAGGAGGATGTTCTGGTCATCGACGAGGAAATTCGGCGCTTGGACCGGATAGTGAGAGATTTTTTGGATTTTGCACGTCCTTCGGAGCCGCGGTTGGTGACTTTGGCTGTTGCTAGCCTGTTTGACCAGGTGCGGCGCTTGCTGGCTCCTCAGTGGAGGAGCAACGCAATCCAGTTGCAGGTGGAGCCGCCTCCGCCGGCCTGGATTCGAGCCGATCCCCAGCAGATAGAGCAGGTCTTGATCAACCTCATTCAGAATGCGGCCGACAGCATTGAAACCGAGGGGGTGATTACGTTGCGTGCGGGTGTGAACACGGCACGCGTGCTTGGACGTTCATTCCCGAGCGTCGTTATTGAGGTTGCCGACACAGGCAAGGGAATCCCGCGGGAAGTGCAGCAGCGCATCTTCGATCCGTTTTTCACCACGCGTGAGGGGGGAACCGGCTTGGGATTGGCCATTGCTGCGGGGATTATTCAAAAGCACAATGGCGTCATGCAATTCCAAACCAAGATTGGCCGAGGGACGACTTTCAAACTTGTACTGCCCAAGGTTGAGGAAAACCGTGATGAAAGTTCCGCCTAAGATTTTACTTGTTGAAGATGACTTAAGCATTGTCGCTGGCCTGAAGAAGGAATTGCGGTCGGAGGGCTACGAAGTCGAGGTGGCTCTGCGGGGCGACGACGGGTTGGCGGCTGCACTGGCGCAACCGTTCGATGTGGTGATAACGGACCTGCGAATTCCAGGGTTGTCGGGTCTCGACTTGGTGGCGCGGCTGCACGAGGCGCACCCCAAATTGCCCATCCTGATGGTTACGGCGTTTGGCACGACCGATACCGCTATCGAAGCTACCAAACGAGGGGCATTCGATTACGTGCTGAAACCGTTTGATATGGGCGAGCTTTTGGATCTGGTGGCCAAAGCGGTAGCCTGCAACAGGATGGCATCCGAATCAATTGAGGTTGGAGCGGTTCACTCGGCGCAAACTGCCATTATTGGTAACAGTCGAGCCATGCAGGCGGTGTACAAGGAAATCGGCCGGTTGGCAGCCAGCACAGTCACTGTACTGATCCGCGGCGAGACCGGAACAGGCAAAGAACTGGTGGCTCGCGCGCTCTATCAGCACAGCACCCGGTCGAAGCAACCGTTTATCGTGGTCAATTGCGCGGCAATTCCCGAGACGTTGCTGGAAAGCGAGTTGTTTGGTCATGAGCGGGGGTCCTTTACGGGTGCTCACTTGCGGCGTTTAGGGCGTTTCGAACAGGCTAATGGGGGCACAATTTTTCTGGACGAAATCGGGGATATGACACCAGGCACGCAGGTCAAGTTGCTGCGGGTCTTGCAAGAGAAGTATATCCAGAGAGTGGGAGGCAACGAAAAGATACCTGTAGATGTTCGGGTCTTGGCGGCCACGCACCGCGATCTGGAGAGGGCGATGCAGGAAGACCAGTTTCGTGAGGATTTGTTTTACCGCCTGAGCGCGGTGACAATCACCCTGCCGCCGCTAAGCCAGCGTGCGGAGGATATCCCTGATTTGGCAAAGTATTTTCTTCAACGATCGGCCAAGGAGTTGGGGCAGGAGAATCCTTCCATCCAACCTGAGGCAATTGTCTTCCTGCAAGGCCAGGTGTGGCGAGGTAACGTGCGCGAGCTGGAAAACGTTGTGCGCCAAGGGTTGCTGCTGGCACGTGGTTATCCTGTTCGGCTGGAGCAGGTGCAACAGGCGGTAGCTCGCAGCCGGAAGTCGGCAGTTACCGCCGATCAAACGATAGGTGCTTATTTTGCGGATCTTCTGGCGCGTGCGCAGACGGGAGAGACCGAAAATGTGCGCGCCCTGGTGATTGAGGACATGGAACGCGAACTCTATACGCGGGCCATTCAGTTGGCTCAAGGCAACCAAGCCAAGGCCGCCCGCTGGCTGGGGGTAACTCGCACCACAATGCGGGAAAAACTAACCAGCTTCGGCGCTCGTCCGGCGGGAGAATAGGTTGCGGCGTCACGCCGTCTGCGAGCATTTGGTTGATTGGTCGTCGATGGGTATGGTCTTGGGGTGGTGTATATCATCTGGAAGGTGCGTGGGCCTCAGCGCTTGAGATATCAGGCATCTTACCACCTCCAAGATAATTGCAGATACGCCAAGTGTGATAGCCAAGGCCATCAAGCCAGCGCATGGCGTCGAGCAAAAACAGGGTGTGCGTGGGGCTGGAAACACCATCGGCGGTTTGGTGAAGCACGGCCAAACGCTCATTCCGGCGCAATTCGGCCAGTCTTGCAGCCATGCTCTGCATTTGGGCGTGCCAATCGGGTGGGGCATTTGTGCCACGCAGTCCGGCTTCTCCCACGCTCATAAGCTGTTTGCCCAACTCCAATGCGGGTTTCAGACGAGGATCTGTCAACGCCTGGAGCGTGCTTTCAGGTGGTATCAGACTTGCCTGTAATCGTGATAGATGATCAAGTGCGTGCATCTGATCTACACGCGATTGCGAAGGCGGCGTGTGCTCGGAAAGAGCGGGGATGCGGGCGAAGAATTCTTGTGACCGATCCAAAGCAACTCGGATTCCTGAGTATTTTGGCTCTGCAGCTACTCCCGAATGCCCTGTGAGGGCCGCCTGGAACACACTGAACATCTCGCATGCGGTATCGGCCAGAGCGCGACGGTTGGCTTCCAGTGCAACGGCGGGAGCTTGAAGGACTGTGTCGTCCAGGTGGCGAGTCAATGCAGGACCATCTTCGGGCAAGACACGTTCAATTGCCCGGGCAAACGGTTCTACCAGCGGGAGAAATACAACCACCCCAAGGGCGATGAATGCGGTATGAAAAGCGGCCAGGCTCATGGCGCCGGGGTCCAGACCTGCGTGTTGTTGTGCCCAGCTTATGCCCCAGAAGAACGCGGGCAACAGCACAATGGCGATGACTCCAGTCGCCAGGTTAAATGAGACGTGGGCCAAGGCGGTTCGTTTTGCCGGATTACTCCCTCCAATTGCTGCGAGGACACCGGTTACCGTTGTGCCGATGGCTGCGCCGATAACTAGGGATGCCGCCTGTTCAAAACTAACAGTTCCGGTGTGTAGGGCGGTGAGAGTGGTGGCTACTGCGGCACTAGAAGACTGCATGATTACGGTCATCAAAATGCCCAGAGCCATGGCGAGCACGTGTCCCCAGGGCCCACCTGCTGGCAATTGTGCGAGATGGAACACGCTGGATAGACCCTTCATCCCGTCTTGCAGAGTCTCAATCCCGATGAAAATTAATCCAAAACCAGCGAGTGCGACACCCAACGATCGCCAACGTGGCGTCGCTAGCAGATTCAGGAATGCACCAAAGCCGACCAACGGCAGAGCGTAGAAACCCAGACTGACTTTGAGGCCGAGGACTGAGACAATCCACCCTGTTCCGGTTGTGCCCAGGCTGGCTCCGAATACTACTCCAACAGCTTGCGGGAAGGTAAGCAAGCCGGCGCTTACAAAACCAATCACCGTAACCGTTGTGGCGCTCGACGATTGCACCATAGCCGTCACGAGCGCTCCTGAAACAAAGGCTTTGAACGGCGTTCCGGTAAATCGCACCAAGGCACTTTTCAAGGCGTCCCCGGCGAAGGCTTTGATCCCGTCCGTCAGGAGCACCATACCCATCAGGAAGAGGCCAATGCCGCCCACCAGTTTGAAGATCAGTGCTGTCATAAAAGGGGTTTCGTTTTGGGTTTGAGACGGCTCCTTTAGGATTTACGGTGAATTGGGGGCTGTTACAAAGATAGGGACATCCCGGTGCCCACGACATGAGCGTGTCGCCACTGCTCCAACCCGCGTAGGGAGCGCAACATGTAGAAGAATCTTAGGTGCGTTTTCTCATTCAATCGAAAACGAAGGCCCATGGGGACGAAGCGGTTTTCTGAGATTCTTTCGCGATCAAAATCGTGAAAGACTTCGTTGCTGCTGTAGGCAGAGTGCATTGGGTGCCAGCTTGGGGTGGAGAGGCTTAGCTGCAAACGCATTCGCAATCGCTCGCTGATTTCGTCCGCTCCTTCTGTGCTGCGCAATTCAAATTGGTGGCGCAGGCTTGCGCTCAGTCGCTGGCTGAGCTTCCAATGAGGAATCAGCATGATGTCACCGCGACGTTGATGCAGCCAGCTTCCGTTTGGGCGCTCTTGCTCAGTGTAACGATACGCAAGCCCGGCACGCATCCAGGCCATAGGATTCGCCATGGCGGCCTGTCCAAAACGCCAGAGGGAGAAGTCAGTGCTTTTGTCCGTCATGCGGAAATGACCAGTGGCGATGGGGTCCACATATTCCGTGTCGAACCATTTCAGAGAAGCGGTGTACCACGTTTGAAAATCTTCGGCACGCGTGGCAGCAAGCCACTGTGATGCAAGCAACAGTACGGGCAGCGGGGCGCATCGTTTCATGGTTACGCAGTTATAATGCTGGGCATGGATCAGATTTTAGCACGGCGGGGAAAGCGAGCAATTCTGCCAAGGAGCAACTCTGTGAAGTTTGGACAATAGGCCTATGATTTTGAAAATAGCTGCGATCCATTTGGGAAAGGGATTGCCAGTTCTGGGCAATTTGTGGGATGGATGCCTTCGCTATGAACAAAAAAATGGTGGTGATCTCGGAATTGGCGCTGGTAATTGCCGGTGTCTTTGTGTTTCGCGGACTGTGGATGTTACTGGATTCGATTGCTTTCATGAATACGGCGCCCGCCCTGTGGGTTTCGCTGATTTTGGGAACACTGATCACGGTCTGGGCCTTGCGCTGTCTTATTAAACAGGAACACAAATAGCGTTACGAGGGCCTTACCTGGTTGAGGTGATGGTTATCCCCGCGACGATCATCAGGTAGATGGCGTAAAAGGCGAGGAGAGACAATCCTTCACGGCGGCTGAGGCGGCGGTCGCTGAGCAGCATCCAGAATAACAGAGCCATAAAAGCGAGCATCGCCGGAAAACTGAAAAGCTGCGTCAGACGATCCATCGTAACGGTTTGAATGACGGCGGCAGCTCCTATAATCAGACTAAGATTGGCGATGTTGGCGCCGAGAACGTTACCTACGGCAAGGTCGCTGACAGACTTGCGTGACGAGGTCACCGCGGTGATCAACTCGGGGAGCGAAGTGCCAACAGCCACAACTGTCAATCCGATGATCATGGGCGACACTCCCATTCGACTGGCGGCGGCTACCGCGCCTTCCACCAACAAGCGGCTGCCGGCAACCACAATCACGGCTCCGAACACGAACTGGACGATGGTGCCGGGTTTTGTCAGGGCCCAGGCCCAACGGACGGCCGCTTTTTCCTCCTCGATCGCTTCGGCTTCTTCTAGTGCTGCTGGTTTGCGATTCCGCCAGTGGGTCGAGAAGTCCCACGCGAAATAACTAAACCCGATGACCAACAGTAATCCGCCCTGCCATCGGGTCAGGGTCAGGTCCAAAGATAGGATGAAAATCACCACGCCCAGTCCGACCATGGCCAGCAATGGAATTCGTAACGTGCGGAAGTGGACATCCACGCGTTTTATGGCGGCAGTTACGCCCAAAATGAGACTGATGTTGCAGATGCAGGACCCAACGGCGTTTCCGACCGCCAAACCGGATTCTCCACGTAAGCCGGCCATGATCGACACAACGAGCTCTGGGGTCGTCGTCGCCAGACTGACAAGGGTAGAGCCGATCACTACGCGCGGCATGCGCAGGAATTCCGCAAGGCGGATAGCTGCTGCGACAAAGAACTCGCCACCTTTCACGATTAGGCCTAATCCGCCCAGCAGCATGAGGAGGTCCATTAACATGATGGGCGTGAGTGTATCCAAACGCGGATGCTGACACCAGCCACCACTCGAGTTAGGCTGGGAAGCTCACTCAATAGCCGCAGGTGGATTCCCGCTGATCATGAGTTTCCTGGGGTTGGAATTCTGGTGATCATAAGGCATTGATAATCAAGCCGCGCAGTGGTGTGAACGTGTTGGCACACTACCGGCTTTTAGTGGATGGCAACTCGAAACTGTAACACTGGTCAACTCACATGAATAACAACACGAAAAGCAAATATCGTATCACAATGAAGGATTTCGGCGCCCTGTCATTTGACGTGATTGTTCGGGAGACTCTATCTGAGCGGACTCCACCCAGTGTCGGCGCTGCAGACAGTCTTGACCGGAGCCAAAACCGTAATACTTGCCGCCGAGACGTCCGGTCATCAGCTTCACGGCTTGGGGGCGAGGAGGCATCGGAGTCCGTGCAGGGCGAGCATCCTGGAGGGCAAGGTCGGCGTGCGCGAATCCTCATCGTCGACGACACTCCTGGTGTGCGGGATTCGTTGGCGAAGGTGCTTCGGGGCGAGGGGTATGATGTGAAGCTGGCTGCAAACGGCGCTGAAGCCTTGGAGACGTTCCAGCCGACAACGACTGATTTGGTGCTGCTGGATCTGGATATGCCGGTTAGGAATGGCTGGGAGGCATTTGAACAGATGATCGCCAGCAAGCCAGATCAGGCGGTGATTATTATCACGGGTAAAGCTGAGCCGGCGAGTTGGAGTTCTGCCAGCGGCCCGGGGATCATAGTGGAAAAGCCAATCGATGTGCCTTTGCTGCTGTCCTATATTAAACAGGTTCTCGATGAGCCCAAGTTGGCCCGCCAGGCTCGTATCGACATGCAGCGTACCCTTACCCGACATACCCGTCCATTACGAGATGCGTCCCGATGGCAAGCCCATAGTCATGGAGGTTTAAACGAGTGAGGGGCGGTTCTGGTGGCGGTTTCAGCGCCCAAGGCTGGCTTTTTTTGCGGTCTGGATCGGTGAGTCGGATAACAATGACCGCATTCCGGCTTGCCGCGCGGTTTTTGCCTCGTAATCTCCTAAGCACGCCGATTCCGCATGCCCGCATGACTGCGGTGGAACAGGCGGACGATGGAACTGCACGGTATCAATTTTCTTCTCGTGCTCGGGTTGCCCCTCATAGGCAGCCCGCTTGTGGCATTGGCAGGCAGGCGTTTAGGCCGACGGTCGGGATGGCTCGCACTGGCTTTTCCTCTGATTAGCACGGCTGCCTTACTGGCACTCGCAGGTGGAATTGGTCTGCCGACGAGAGTGGTGATTGAGTGGCCTTGGGTGCCGTCTTTGGGATTAGGGCTATCTTTCCTGATTGATGGTCTCTCGATTTTCTTCGGGCTGGTTGTCAGTGTAATGGGGAGCCTGATTGTTTTTTACGCGATATTCTACTTGGACAAGGATGAGGAGCACCAGGGCCGCTTTTACAGTTACCTGGTGCTGTTTATGGGAGCGATGTTGGGAACGGTCTTTTCCAATCATTTGGTGTTGATTTTCATCTTTTGGGAGCTTACCGGTATCGCATCCTTTCTGTTGATCGGATTCTGGCACGGCGAGGCGGATTCGCGTGTAGGGGCGCGCCAAGCGTTATTGGTGACCGGGTCGACGGGCTTGGCCATGTTCGTCGGCTTGGTGATTCTGCATCAGATTTTTGGGAGCGCGAGCGTTTCAGAGTTGCTGAGTGGCGATCTGTCCTCTGGAAAGCACTCAGTTCTATTCACCGTGGCGATGCTACTGGTGCTGGTGGGGGCATTTGGCAAGTCTGCCCAATTTCCACTACATTTTTGGCTTCCGAATGCAATGGCCGCACCGACCCCCGTGAGCGCCTACTTACACTCGGCAACGATGGTCAAGCTGGGGGTGTTTCTGGTGGCGCGGCTCTACCCGGTATTTGTGGATCATAGTTGGTGGGCGCCGCTGCTGGGGTTGATTGCCTTCACCACCATGGCACTAGGGGCTGTCCTTGCCCTGCTATCTCACGATCTGAAGGCGATCCTGGCCTTCTCGACAGTCAGCCAGTTGGGCTATCTCATCGGCTACTATGGGCTGGGACCTCCCGATGGAGTGGAACATGACTATCTCCACATCCTCAACCATGTCTTCTATAAAGGCTGTCTGTTTATGGTTGTTGGGATCGTAGCACACGCAGCAGGCATTCGCGACATCCGGCAGTTGGGCGGTTTGTTCCCGCGTTTGCCGTTACTCGGTGTGACTACCCTCGTCGCGGCGGCGACGATGGCGGGCATTCCTGGCACGACGGGGTTCCTGAGTAAGGAAATGATGCTCAAAGAGATTTTCGAGGCCATGCGCGCACGGGATGAACTTGGTCTCTATGCCACGGCGTGCGTAGTTTTGACTTCGGTGGTGAAGGTAGCCTTCTCGGTCCGGCTGTTCGCCAATATTTTCTTAGGTAAGAAGCCAGAGCAGGTGAAGCAGGATTTCCACGCTCCCTCTCCTTGGATGCAACTACCCCCGGTATTGCTCGCGGCTTGTGCGTTGTTATTTGGTCTATTTCCCGGTCTTCTTGACGCGCCGTTTGGTGCGCTGGCGGTTGAAGGGTTGAACCGTCCTCAGCACCTTGCTCTCTGGCATGGTTTCACAAAGGAATTGCTGGTAAGCAGCCTGGTCTTGGCGCTTGGTTTCGGGTTGTACTGGCTTGGCGAAAAGACGAACTGGCGCTGGCATCACATCCCGCGATGGCTGCGCTTCGATGTGGCCTTTGAGGCCGGCATCGAAGTGTTTTCGAAATTCACCAAGGTAGTTACGCGGGTCCTGCGTTCGGATCAGCCGTTGGATTACCTGCCGATCATAGTGACATTTTTTGTCCTGCTCGTGGGCGGGAGACTACTGTGGCAGGGCTCTGGCTTATGGGGCAGCCTTGCACTCGATTGGGGCACGGTGCAGCCCTTGCGGACGCTGGCGGCCGGTTTGATTGCGCTGGCCGTGGTCGGAGTGCTGTTTCTCCGGCGTTGGACCGCGCAGCTAATTTCTCTTTCGGTCGCCGGTTTTCTCACCTGCTTCTATTTTGTGCTATACCGCGCGCCAGATCTGGCGCTGACGCAAATCCTTGTCGAAACGGTGACGCTGATTATGGTTCTGTTGCTGTTGGCGCGGTTTCCGCGCTCGGCGCAGGTTGGCGAGGAAAGGCGCAAGCCAGTGCGGTTTCGCCGCGTGTTTCATATGTTACTGGCGTTGAGCGTAGGCGGGGTGGCGACAGTCCTCACGTTAATGGTGACAGCGAATCCGCATCCCAGCCCCATTGGTCGGGGCTTTCTGGAGCACACAGTCGAGTTGGCCAAAGGCAGCAACGCAGTAAACACGATCCTAGTTGATTTCCGTGGCTTTGACACGCTCGGCGAAATCACCGTGCTCGTTATTGCGACGCTCGGATGTCTCGGGCTGCTCATGCGCTACAAGCGCACGCCAGAGGAGTACCAACAAGGTCCACATGGCCCGCCGGGGTCTGGCGCGGGTGAAGAGGTGAGGGAATGACATGACTGGGCCTCAATCCTACATTTTCAAGACGGTTGCCCGGTTTCTGTTCTTCCTGGTGAACGTTTTTGCGCTTTACCTGCTGTTGCGAGGCCACAACTTTCCGGGGGGCGGTTTCATTGCAGGACTCGCCACGGCGATCTCGCTCATTCTTCTCAGTCTGGCCATCGGGTTGGAAGAACTGCACCGGGTGATGCGTTTCGATCCCGTGCGCCTGGCGGCAGCAGGCCTCACACTGGCAGTTGTGACCGGGGCCGCGCCAATGCTGTTTGATCGCCCTTTTCTGGAGCACTTCGATATGCATTTTTCCAACGTGCCTTTCATTGGTGGTTTTCATGCCGGCACACCGCTGGTTTTTGACGTAGGCGTTTACCTAGTGGTGGTAGGTGTCGCGTGCAAGATCATTTTTGCGCTTGGCAAATCGACCCAACGTCTGCGCGCCCTCGTGGCCGAGGAGGAAGCGCGCTACAGTTCGCGCGTAGAGCAACCCATCGAGGAGGAGGTCCGCACCGAGCCGGAACCTGCTCAAAACCCCACAATACCGGATGCAACTTGAAACTGCCCTGCTGATTGGTGTGATGTTTACGGTAGCCACGTATCTCGTGCTGCAACGCAGCTTTGTGAAGATATTGTTTGGTTTCCTGATCCTCACGAATGCCGCCAACTTTGTAGTCCTGGCCATGTCAGGACGTCCGGACGGGAAGGTCGCACCCGTGGTTCTGGACCCGCAGTCACCGATGGTGGATCCACTCCCGCAGGCCCTCATCCTCACAGCCATTGTGATTGGCTTCGGGGTAGCGGCTTATTTGGTCTTTTTGCTCTACCGGCTGTTTCTGGACCAGAAGACAACCAACGCTGCGGAGCTCTACGACGAAAAGGAGTCGGGCTGAAGCGTTTAGACCCTGGCATGAACTGGCCTCTAGCTCCCATCCTGCTGCCGCTGCTCACCGCGCTGGTTACCCTGTTTTGGGGACGGTCGAGTCTGCCGCGGCGATGGTTTGTGGCGGTGTCGGCCACAATGCAGTTGGTTGTGGCTCTCCACCTCACGGCGGACACGGTTCTGGGCCGCACCTTTGTCCTGGGATTGGGAGCCTGGCCGGCACAGTTTGGCATCGTGCTGGTGGTGGACCTGCTCTCGGCAATAATGCTGTCACTCTCGGCACTAATCACCCTTGCTTCGGTGCTTTACGGTTACGCCGAGACGTCGGTGCGGCTGGAGCATCCGCTGCGCGCAACGTTGACGCAGTTCCTGGTCATGGGGATTAACCTGACCTTTTGCACGGGTGACCTGTTCAATCTCTTCGTAGCTTTCGAAATCATGCTCATTGCTTCATACGCCTTGCTTACGCTTGAAGCCGATGATTGGGATATCAAACACGCTTTTCCTTACGTTGCCATTAACCTGTTTGGCAGCGCGCTGTTCATCAGCGCATGCGGCCTGGCATACAAGCTCTTTGGGACACTGAATTTCGCGGAGATCAGCCTGCGCGCAGCGCTGTTGACTGGGGACTTTCGACTACACTTGCTGGCGTTGGTGTTGATTGTCGTGTTTGGCATCAAGGCGGGCCTGTTCCCGCTCTATTATTGGCTTCCTAACAGCTACCCGACATTGCCGATTCCAACTTCAGCGCTGTTTGCGGGCATGTTGACGAAGGTGGGGGTCTATGTCCTGCTACGGATGTTTGCCACGGTGCTGCCGCATGAACTCACCTTTGCTCACACCTTGTTGGCTTGGTTGGCTGGGGCGACAATGGTGTTAGCGGTGATGGGAGCTATTTCCCGGAATTTCATTCGCGGGATTCTTTCCTTTCACATTCTGAGCCAGATCGGATTCATGGTGCTGGCTATCGGCTTCTTTACCCCCTTGTCTCTCGCCGCATGCGTTTTCTATATCGTGCATCATATCGTGGTGAAATCCTCGCTGTTTCTCATCGGGGGCGTGGCGTTGCGGCTTAATGGCACAGACGACCTGGATCGGATGGGGAATTTGTGGAAGCATACACCCTGGCTGGGGTTGCTGTTCCTTTTCCAGGCGTTGTCGCTGGCTGGAATTCCGCCGTTGAGCGGATTCTGGGGGAAATACCTTATCGTGGTGGTCGGCCTGCAGGAACGCGAATACTGGCTGGTCGGTGCATCCATACTCGCGAGCATTTTGACACTTTTTAGCATGCTGAAGATTTGGAATGGAGCTTTTTGGACAGTGTCGAATTCGGTTCCGTTGCGCACGGGTGATCGGCGGTGGGTGGGGATGACGACGGTGGTGGCAGGTCTGACGGTGGTCTCGTTGGTTATTGGCTTCGGCGCCGAGGGGGTTTTGAGGATCGCCATGCAGGCCGCTGAGCGATTGTGTGATCAACAAGGTTATGCCCGGGAGGTGCTGGCTTACCTGGGGAAGGCAGGGGGGAACTTGAGCCCATGAAATCGTTTGGCGTCAACTTGCTTATCGCGGTTATCTGGTTGCTGCTAAGCGCTGAGCCTTCGGTGATTGCGTTCGCGATGGGGTTTCTCCTTGGCTTCGTGCTCCTGGCAGTGTTTCAGCGAGTGCTCGGGAGCCGTGATTATATGCGGCGAGTCTTCGCGTTGGGGCGTTTCCTCTTGGTTTTTGCCTGGGAATTCCTCGCCGCCAACGCCAATGTCGTGTGGGTCGTGCTTTTTCGTTCCAAAGAATCACTGCATCCGAATTTCATCACGTATGACGTTACCGGCCTCAAACCCTTTGAAGTACTGCTGCTCTCGTACTGTATTTCACTCACACCCGGTTCGACGACGGTGCAGGTAACCGACGATTTTCGGACACTGGTGCTCCACACACTGGATGCCGACAATCCGTCCGCGGTGCGCGCCCGTCTGGATCGCGTGCTCAAACGCAGCATTCTGAGCTTCACTCGATGATGACCACAATATTATATGCCAGTTTTGGCATCCTCACACTGGCGATTGTGTGCGGCTTGATCAGGTTAGCTCGCGGGCCGAGCGTAATTGATCGCATCATGGCCTTTGACCTGATCACAACCTCTGCGGTGGGCATGATCGTGCTACTTTCCATTCAATGGAAATCGGTCTTGTATTTGGAATTGATACTGATCTTCTCCTTGCTGGGTTTCTTCGGTACGGTGGCTTTTGTCTATTACTTGAGCCGCACCCAGGACCTGGAGATTGCGACGCGGGAGAAGGAAGCTGGCGAACCTCAATTTGGAGATGACCATGACTGAAATGCTTACGGGAATGCTCGTGTTGAGCGGGTCGCTGTTGATTTTGGCGTCGGCGATCGGGGTGTTGCGGCTTCCAGATGTGCTCTGCCGTTCGCATGCGGTGGCCAAAGCGCTGACCTTGGGAATCTTTCTTATGTTGCTCGGTTTATGGGTGTACCAGGGCGAGAAGCAAACCGCGTTGAAAATACTGCTGGCGATCTTTTTTCAGGTGGTGACGATCCCAGTTGGAAGCCATCTGATTGGGTTGTTAGCGCTGCAGAAGGACATCCCGCGGTGGCGGCATCGCCCGATCGACGATTATCGGGAGCCGGGAAACAGATCATAGTGAGTTTCGGGGTGTGAGAGGCTGGTGAGGGATTTGTAATGGCGGACGTGGACGATTACGGACTCGCAAGGACCGCTAGGGATTGACCCGCACCTACGCAGACGGCCACGAACGGGGTAATAAAGTTGGAAGGGACGATGGGGAAGGTAAGGAATCAAAGTTGCGGTCCTTCGGGCCACTGTCGCAAGTACTTGGCTACCGCCTCGCGCTGAGGATCGTCAAGAGTTAGCGTTTTGACTATGCCGTGCACAAAGTGAGCCGCTGTCGCTTCTCCATGGCTGCGATAGGGTTCGAGTAAATCTGTTGGACCGTAGACCGCGCCGTCCACACGATGCAGCAATACGGGAACGCCGAAGTGGCTCTTGGGGTGTTCCGAGGTTAATACGAAAGACGGGGTAAGTTGAATATTCATAATTGCTGACTCCGTTCTTTCAAGAAGCCCGCCCTTTGCGCTGGTTCAGCCAGAAGCACAACGCCCACAGCCAGTCCACGCTTTCCGGACGGCAATCTTGTTGGCCTAGTGATGTTAGTGTTGTGTCTTGTCTTACCTATCCGCCCGAAGACGTGGTGAGTCAAGGGGTGAATTGCGGATGTTCCCCTGGGACGTACTCTCATCGCCGCTGTGCCTCGCTCTGGCCTAGGCCCGCGGCAAAGGGCACGACCACTGCACTCGTGGATTCTCCATTAACGATGCGGTCGATTGGTGTCTTGATGAGCACAACCGATCAAAAGCAGCGCCATTAAACTGATGATTGGCTATGTCTTTATGTGAAAGAGAAACCAGCCGAAAGAACCATAAGCGCCCCCGGCACGCATTCTCAAATCGAAAAATATATCAATAAGATCTTCACAAGCAATAGCTTATGAGTACGATGGCGACCTTGCTAACTTTCATGAGCTGCGCTTTTCTGAGGTTTTGAAGGTGGTGGGTTGGGTGGGACTCGAACCCACGACCAACGGCTTAAAAGGCCGCTGCTCTACCGACTGAGCTACCAACCCAACCGAAGATTCATGCTGACGACCGTCGAAACCGAAGCGGGGGATCGGTCAGGCCGAAGCGCGGCAGAAAGTAAGACAGCTGGGAGGGCGACGCAAGCTCTTTTGCAGTTGCGGCGCGCTGCGCTCTGCAGGCGAAAAGCAAGGATGGACTATGGCTTGGCAGTTTTTCGAAATTCGACTTCAGCATCGGGCATCAGTTCTTTTAGCTTGCGAATGCGCGTCTCATCGAGGGGATGGGTGCGCAGGAATGCCGGCCCACCGGTGCCGCCGGCTTGCTGGGTGTAGGCTTGGAAGCGCTGCCAGAAGGCGACGGCTTCGTTGGGGTCGTAGCCAGCGCGGGCCATGTAGATGAGGCCGATGTGATCGGCTTCGGATTCCTGAGAGCGGCTGTGGGGCAGTTCAAAGCCGACTTTGGTTCCGACGCCATAGGCGATTTGGGTGATGCTTTGCCAAGTGGGATCGGCGGCGGAGACGGCGGTGCCGAGGACCTGGCCGCCGGTTTGCATGAGCATGGCCTGGCTTATGCGTTCGCCGCCGTGACGTGCGGTGGCGTGAGCCACTTCGTGGCCGATGACAGTGGCAAGGCCAACTTCGGTTTTGGTAATGGGGAGGATGCCGGTGTAGATGCCGACCTTGCCGCCGGGGAGGCAGAAGGCGTTGGCTTCCTGGCTTTCGAAGACGACAAATTCCCAGTTGGCATTGGGCATGTCCGGGGAGGCGACGCGGGCGATTTGATTGCCCACGCGCTGGACCATGGCGTTCAGGGCGGGGTCCTTGTTGATGGGGGTTTCTTTCTTCAGTTGTTCGAAACTGGAGAGGCCGAGTTCCATTTCCTGGCTGGCGGAGATCAGTGTGAGTTGGTGTCGACCGGTGACCGGGACTGTTGAACATCCGGTAACGCATGCGATGAGGATAGTGCATGCGACGACTAGGCTTGACTGTTTCTGCCAGTTTTTCATAACGAAAATATTCTTCTGGTAAACGAAGCATACTTGGGGTGATTTCTCAACACCGGAATTGGGGTGGGGGAGTGAGAGGTTGCTATGGGACAGCTCACCGCTGCGGGATTCAAGCCAGGTGTGCTTCGCGCAAAGAGGCTCACTCTTACCCTACTTTTCCCCAAGGGAAGTGGAGGAGGGTTGCGGCGGTCTCGAGTCTTTAAAGTCTGGCCGGGGATGAAGCGGGGAATGAGTCGGTGGCCGGCAGGTTGGGAGTGGTAGCTGGACGCGAGTTCCATGACGACGCGTTAGCGTTAAACATTTCCTCGCCGAACAACCAGGATTTGATATGGCTTCAGGAACGCACGACGGCTAACGAATGAACTGTGGGCGAGAAACAATGCAACGAATTCAGAAGGCGATAATGACTTGCTGCTTGCTGGCGGGGGCGCTTACGGTTTTTTCCACGGGGCATGTTGCCGCTGTGGTAATTGGCCACTGGCAGTTTAACGAAAAGAGTCCGCCAGAGGCGGCGAGTTCGGTGGCAAATAGAATCCGGGATGCGAGTGGCAAGGCGCGGCACCAGACAGCGGTAGGTAACCCTCTGCCGCGATACGTTCCAGGTGCGCGGATGTACGGCGCCAGCTCCGCCCTGGAATTCAGCGTTGAAAACGACCGCCTCCGAACGGCGCAGGCCGCGGCGTTCAATTTTGGACTGAGCGACAGCTTCACCTTTGAAGCAGTGGTGAAAACGGCACCGGGCGCAGGATTTACCGGTAACATTGTTGGGCGTGACTGGGGTTCACTGCTGCCTTCGTGGTGGTTTCGGCTTGAGGCAGGACGTCCGCGCTTCCTGATTGCGCAAGATGGGGGCCCGGAACCTAACCTCACCGCGAATGCCACCGTTAACGATGGCGAATGGCATCACGTGGCTGCGGTGCGAGATGCGACGGCTAGGAAACTGCGGGTTTATGTGGATCACCTACTGGCCGGGGAGGCTGCTGACAGTCTGACCACACCACCCACCAACGCACAGAGCCTGATCATCGGAGCGTTTAGTAACGGCACGCGCCAATTTGAAGGTGCGATAGACTTCGTCCGCGCTAGTTCCGGGGCATTGGCGCCTTCTGATTTCATTGCCGCGGCGCTTTCCATCGATGAGCTTTCACCTGCAGATGGCGACACGTTTGTACCCGCCGCGAATGGCCTGCGGTTTGTCGTGATCTCAGAACTCGGTGTTGCTCCCAATGGGATACAACTAACGGTCAACGGGATTAATCGCACGGCGGAGACAGCCGTTACAGGCACTGCGAATCGCCGTGAGGTCACCTTTAGTGCTTTGGAACCGGATCAGAGTTACTCCGCGGTAATCAATGTTATGGACGAAGGCGGCAGTAGAATGAGCCGATCCAGCCAGTTCGACACCTATGCAGGGCACAAGATAGCAGTGTATGCCCGCGGGGAAGATGGCTATCACACGTATCGGATCCCCGCTTTGCTGACTACTGCCGCGGGCACATTATTGGCGTTTGGTGAGGCGCGAAAAAATAGCGCCAGTGACGCAGGTGACATTGACCTCGTAGTCAAGCGCAGCACAGACCTGGGGCGCACCTGGTTAGCACTGCAGACCATTTGGTCGGATGGGGAGAACACGATTGGAAATCCCTGCCCGGTATTGGATCAGTCAACGGGCAAGATCTGGATGCCTTTCTGTCGGAACAACGATCGAGTGTTCATGACTTCGAGCGCGGACGATGGTGTGACCTGGTCGGAGCCGGTGGAAATTACCTCTGCCGTGAAGTTGTCCGCGTGGCGCTGGTACGCCACCGGACCCGGAGTGGGCATTCAGTCGGATCAGGGACCCCACCGAGGTCGGTTGGTAATTCCATGCGACAATACCGCTCGCGATAGCGACGGCAATAGTGAATGGAACTCGCACGTGATTTTCAGCGACGACCATGGTGCGACTTGGCAGTTGGGCGGCATTATAGGGCCCAAGATGAACGAATGCCAGGTAGTCGAATTGGTGGATAGCCGGTTGATGATGAACATGCGCAATTCTGATTCTGAGCAGGATTATCGGGCGGTAGCCACCAGCGATGACGGTGTTAGAATCGATAAGCTGGAGCCCTTTTCCCGCTAAGTTGGTGACGGCTGACGATTTCAAGCAGGTTGTGCTCAATACCTCAGAAGACCGGCACTACTTCCGGATGCGCTGGGATGACGAGAATGCGGCGACCTATGCGGATGACCCACGGCAATAAACTTGAGCGGGTTCTTTTGATCTATAAATCTATGAAATCACACCTTACTGGGCTCATTGCTGCTCCTTTTACCCCGATGCTGCCTGATGGCAGCCTCAACTTGCCAATCATCGAGCAACAGGCGGACAGGATGGCAGCCAGCGGCGTGGCCGGCGCTTTTGTGTGCGGCACTACTGGCGAGGGGATGTCGCTTACCACCGCCGAACGGCTGCAGATAGCTGAGAGATGGATCTCCGCCGCAAGAAAGCGCCTTAAGGTAATTGTACATGTGGGTCACAATAATTTGGGTGAAAGCCGCGAGTTGGCTGCTCATGCTGAGAGAATAGGTGCAGACGCTATTGCCACTACAGGGCCGAGTTTCTTCCGGCCTTCAAATGTGGCAGGATTGGTGGAGTTTTGCGGCAGTGTCGCCAAGGGTGCGCCCAAGCTGCCATTTTACTTTTACCACATGCCTTCGATGACCGGCATCAACATGCCAATGATTGAGTTTCTTAAGCTTGGCAGCAAACGCATTCCGACCCTGGCGGGCATCAAGTTTACAGACGAAAACCTGATGGGCTATACCCAGTGCCTTCGTTTCGAGGACGGCCGCTTCAACATTCTTTTTGGTCGCGACGAGATTCTGCTGGCTGCCTTGGCGATGGGTGCGAAGGGCGCTGTGGGGAGCACTTACAATTACATGGCGCCGATCTACCACAGGGTCAGAGCAGCGTTCGAACGTGGGGATATCGCTGTGGCGCGGAGTCACCAGGCTATGGCCATCGAGATTATAGCCGTGATGATCAAGTACGGAGGGCTACCGGCCGGAAAGGCCATGATGAAAATGATTGGCATTGATTGCGGACCGGTACGTTCGCCCTTGCAGAATCTGGCCACGAATACGCTGGCGGCGTTTCAGACGGAGTTGGCGAAGACGGGTTTCCCCGGCCGGGTCACCGAAGCGTGAAGAGAGCTGAAAACCAAAAAGAAAACCAAAAAGGACTCGGCAAGATTTGCCGGAAAGGGGATTCTCTAACGACTATGCCTACTCAACCAATGAATGCGCGGCCCGGGTGGATGACCCGATTTGCGGCCGCGTTGCTGAATATCCTTGGGGCGTGCGGCCTCCTCGCCGCCGGGCTCGAAATGTCCGATCTGTTTGTGGCTGGTTCGGAGGGTTATCACACCTATCGTATCCCTGCCATTGTCACCTCCACGCGCGGCACGGTGCTGGCTTTTTGCGAGGGGCGTAAAGTCAACTCCAGCGATACAGGGAGGATTGATTTGCTGGTGAAGCGTTCTACTGACGGCGGCCGGACCTGGACGCCGCAGCAGGTTGTCTGGTCGGATGGAGATAACGTTTGCGGAAACCCGGCGCCAGTGGTGGACTCCAGCAACGGGAGGATTTGGCTGCTCATGACGTGGAACCTGGGTGCGGATCACGAGCGGCAGATCATGGAGGGGAGTAGCAAAGAAACGCGCCGTGTGTTTGTCACGCACAGCGACGACGACGGTGTTTCCTGGGCGGCCCCGCGGGAGATCACGGAGTCCACCAAGAAGCCGCATTGGCGGTGGTATGCCACTGGCCCGGGCAATGGCATCCAGCTGACTCGTGGCCCGCACTTCGGGCGGATTGTTGTACCCGCTAACCATTCCGACCACACCGATCCGGGATCGCATCCCTACCGTTCGCACGTGATATATTCGGACGATCACGGCCAAACCTGGAGGCTTGGGGGCATCCAACAGGACATGACTAACGAATCGACTCTCGCAGAACTGGCCGACGGCACACTGCTCCACAATATGCGTTCTTATCACAAGAGGAACCGCCGGGCCGTTGCTACAAGCCGCGATGGTGGGCTTTCATGGTCGCCCTTGAAAATGGATGAGGCACTCATCGAGCCGGTCTGCCAAGCAAGTCTTTTGCGCGCTACCTGGCCTGGCGCAGGTGAAAAGAGCCGGCTTCTCTTCGCTAACCCCGCTAGTGTTAAGAGGGAGAGGATGGTCGTGCGCGTGAGCTATGACGAGGGGGCCACCTGGCCAGCAAACAGGGAGCTTCACGCCGGTCCTGCTGCTTACTCCAGCCTCGTCATGTTGTCCGGTGATGAGGTGGCCTGTCTATTTGAGCGCGGCACAAAGAGCCCCTATGAGAAAATCTCCTTGGCGCGCTTTCCCCTCTCATGGCTGGAAGACACTCTGAGACCGTAATTTGGCAAACCATGGCACTCGGTTGCTCTTACCGTTCAAAGTTTCAGCAGCCTACGCTGGCGCCATAGCAACCGATAATGGTGCTGTAATCGCTTCACGAAAAGCCGAGGTAGTTCCTGGCAAGATCGACGGGCAAACTCTGTCCGTGACGACGTTCTTTCGCGGGGAGACAGATTACACCCTGAGAGTCATCCAGAAGACCTTTGACTCGAAGAATCCCAAGGTTGTCGGTATAGCGCGGTTTTATTCTCTCAAGCCGGATTACTCTGCCTTCAGGCCGTATCGGGGGAATGTGCACATGCACGGCAAGTTTTCGGATGGCAACAAGAATGAGACTCCGGCACTCATGGTTGCTACCTGCCGCAAGCTGGGCCAGGACTTCGCTATCCAAACTGACCACAGTGCTTTTGCCGGCTTACTCTCGGCTATTGCTTACGCAACTGTGCTGCGGTTGACATCGATTCGATCTCAAGACGAAACACAGTCATCGGCGAATTTCGCTTCTCCAGGTACGCGATCTTTCTCCTTAACAATTTCTATCCAAAGCAGAACGAGATCTGCAAACAGGAAGGGGAATGGTTGCTGCAAGCGCTCGTTGGTGACACTCAAGCGCTCGAATCACTCAGAAAGAGCCAAGGCACCACGCCCAGTCTTAGAATCAAATACTGGCAGAAATAGCAAGCACGTAGGTGCCGTGAGATGACCTCGAGCATCTGGTGCTGATTGACGGAAGCTTGCCGGAGGTCAATTAGGCTACTTGAGGTAGTGCTCGTAACGGGATCGTTGATTTCAAGTTATTCCAGGCATACAGTTGGGCAAGTGGACGGGGTTAGGCTCCCTGGGCGGGCCGGGTTCCCGGTTCACAGAAGTTCCTGTGGATGATCCATAAACCAGGTGTAGTGACGGGCACACTGAATTCATCATGCATTCGGAAATGATACTAGCTTCCGCATCCCCACGCCGAGTGGAGTTGCTGCGACAACAAGGGTTTTCCTTCAAGACCATTCCGAGTCACATCCCGGAAATTTACCATGAGCAACTGACCGGGATCGAGGTGGCGCAAGTGAACGCTTACCGGAAGGCCCGGGCCGTGGCCAAGAAACATCCGGACAACATCGTGCTGGCCGCCGATACGCTTGTTTGCCTGGGACTGAGGATATTTGGAAAGCCTGCGTCGTTGGAAGAGGCCTATGAAATGCTCGAACAATTGCAGGGCCGCACCCATCACGTGGTGACTGCTATTTGCCTGTTGTTATTGCGAGAACACCGCCAACGGCTCTTTGCCGAAGTTACCGCCGTAACTTTCCGACGTATGGACTGCGTTGCGATTCGACGTTACCTGACGCTGGTTAATCCATTGGATAAAGCCGGGGCTTATGCCATCCAGGAGCAGGGACACCTGATTGTCGAAAGTGTTACAGGGTCCTACAGTAACGTCGTTGGATTGCCGATTGAACGCCTAATTACGGAACTGAAAGAATGGGCTGGGCCCGGCTTTTTCCATCCGGCACCCAGCCCGAGCACTCTTCACCCGCCATCTTCCAGCCTCGAGGTTTCCTAGCGGCTACATGCGGTGGCCAGCTCCTGCCAGAGGTAAGCGCTCATTGCTTGGCCTTTGGCAAAACAACCCAGGTCGAACTTCTCGTTGGGGGAATGCGCGTTGTCATCTGGGAGCGCCAGCCCCAACATCAGGGCATCCGCGCGCAGGATTTTCTTGAACTCGTTGACGATTGGGATGGAACCCCCTTCGCGGATGAGCACCGGTTCGCAATCGAAAGATCTGCGCAAAGCGTTCAATGCCGCTTGCGCCTGTGGGCTGTCCGGCGAGACGATATAGGGCTCCGCACCATGCCCGCACTTGATCTCCAGGCGGGCACTGGGTGGGCAGAGCTTCCGGATATGCTCCCGGACCAACTTAACGACTTTCTTTGGATCCTGATCAGGCACCAGGCGGGCGGTGAGTTTCACCCGAGCCCAGGAGGGAACGATCGTTTTGCTACCCTCGCCCTGATATCCGCTGGTCAGGCCGTTGATCTCGAGCGTGGGGCGCGCGGACCGCTGTTCAATCGGCGTGAATCCTTTCTCTCCAAAAAGCTTGGGCACACCCAGGAAGCGGCGATACTCGGACTCTTGAAAAGGAAGTCGTTTGAATTGCTTCCGCTCGAAAGCAGAGAGAGGCTTCACATCATCATAGAAACCAGGGATGGCCACCCGGCCATTCCTGTCTCGCAATTTACCTATCAACTGGCACAGGGCCATGGCTGGATTGTCAACCGTGCCGCCAAAGATGCCTGAGTGGAGGTCGCGCGACGGTCCATGCACAATGACTTCGAACGCCGCAATGCCGCGCAGCGCATAGGTCAGTGCAGGGTGTTTTGGGGTGGGCATGCCGGTGTCCGAGATTACCACTGCGTCGCAAGCGAGTTCCTTACGGTGCGTCTTCAGAAATGCTCCAAGACTCTTGCTGCCAACTTCTTCCTCGCCTTCGATCACGAAAACCAGGTCACAGGGCAGATCGGTGCCGGTGCTTAAATAGGCTTCGACGGCTTTGAGGTGAGCGAGGTTCTGGCCCTTGTTATCGCTGGCGCCGCGCGCAAAAAGGGAGCGGCCTTGGATTCGTGGTTCAAAAGGCGGACTTTCCCAAAGGTCGAAAGGCTCCGGTGGCTGAACGTCGTAATGCCCGTAGACGAGGATTCGTGGCCTGTGGCCGCTTGCCTTACGGGAAGGACGGGTCTTGGCCAAAACGATCGGGTGGCCGGCGGTGGGACAGACGCGTGCATCTAGTCCAATTGCCCGGCAGTGTTTCACAAGCCACTGTGCACAGCGTTGCAAGTCGGAGTGGTGCCGGGGTTGGGCGGAGACGCTGGCGAATCGAACGTATTGGCAGAGTTCTTCAACGAAACGAGACTGATTTTGTTTTAGGTATTCGATAACCTGTTGCACGGGATTCCTTTCGGATAGGAGTGGTTTACTTGGATTTGAGCAGTCGATTCAGCAAGCTGCCGGGAGTCGGTGCTGCATTGGTTGGGGTTGGCGTGTTCGTCGTGGTGCTGGTAGCCGTGGGAAGATTGGTGCCTGCGGTTCCGGAACCGCCGAGCAACCCGCCCAGGCCTTGTAGCAGTCTTCCAGACGAGGACTGAGGAGAGGTAGGCGCGTTGGTGGACGTGCGAGGGGGGATGTTGGTTTGTGAGGTGGCCGAGCGACTTCCGGTCAACATGCTGCCCAGGCCCTGGATGAGATTCCCAGTCTTCTCATCCACTCCCGGGATTCTGCCCCCCAACTGTTCGAGAGCCGTTCCCAGGATCGCCACCTTGTTGATGTCCGCCTTGGGCTCGCCTACGGTGCCTTTCACGGTTACGTAATTTGGCAAGTTCACGTAGACGACATTGGTCGGCGTCCCAGTAGGCAAGAAGTTGATTCTCTCAGCCAGCGACCGCTCCACGGCGATCCCCAGCGGCAGGTTGATCAGGGAATTGGTCAGCACCGGGGTCAGTTCGATCACGCCCTGGGCGGTCGCACGGAACTTGGCACTCTGGATGGCTGATTTGTCCAGTGTCACCTTGCCGTCGCCCATGGTTCCGCTGGCTTCGATGACGTCGATCGGCGACTTGGAAAGGTCATCCGCCCAGCCCGGTTTGGTGGTCCTGCTGGAGCCGAATAAAGCGCCCGCCAGGCTGCCCAGCCCGGCGCTCGGGTTGCTGCGCAATTCCGGAACGACGGCAATTACTTTGATGATCATTTGCAGCAACGGATTCTTGAGGTTCGCAACAGACAGGTTCAGGTTCGTGGTGCCGAAGTCGCACTGGCCGCTTAGACTTTTCTGCAGGCTCGGTCCCGTGATCCCGGCTCCTTTGACATTGCCCGTGGCTGTGAACGTGCCTGCCACTTTTCCTTTGTATTCAGGCATGAGACTGTTCACCAGGGGTGCCAGAGGGACTGCTTTAGCGCCCAGACGCACGTCATACTTCCAGCCCACGACGCCCAAGTCCAAGTCCGTCCAGTTCGTGACTGCAGCACCATTGAGAGCGAACTCCACGGGCCGCAACTGGATCTTGCCGCCATCAAGAACCATCCGGGCCGTCAGGTTGGTGATCTCGATCTCGTGGAGATAAATTGCTCCTATCGCAGCGTCCACGGAGAACTGTTTCACGGGGAAAGTCATTGCTTCCGGCTCCACTTCGGGTGTCGGTGCAGTTTCGGTTGCGGTGGTCTCGGTCGTTTCGCCCATGAACAGGTCATAGTAGCGGGTGACGTCCAAGGCGTTCGCCGTCAGTCTCAAAGCGCCCTGTAAGGCGTCAGTGTCATTCAGGTCGATCTGCCCGGTCATATTCACCTGGTTTTTGGCCCGGTCGGTCGGGGTCAGCAAGAGTTGTGCTTGGCGGATCTCCGCGAGGTTCTGGCTTATCCCAAAATCAAGAGTCATGTCCGCCTCAAGCGGGAATCCAACCTGGGATGCGCCCTGAGTCTTCACAACCAGGTTAGTCATGCTCATCGCTGCCTTAACGGAGGAGGTGCCCTTCGGCAGATACAGGGTGCTCGCTGAGCCGTATACCGTGACGCTCATAAGATCCTGGCCGGTCAAGAAAGGCTGGAGGAAGGGCTTCAGCGAGTGCTGGTTGAAATCGTGGAATTTGAACGCCAGGTCCGTGTCGCCTTTCTGCAGGTTGTAGGTTCCGTTCACTTGGAAAGCACCACCCGCAGCGGAACCGGAAGTGACTTTGCCAACGACACTAGTGATGCGGACCAATTCCGGCGTCACCCCGAGGCGAAAATCCGCCTGAATCCCGTAATCCTGGAAACGGTAATCAGAATATGCTCCCGTGAATTCCCGCAGACTCATTGACCCATCGACGGCCTGGTTAGTCTTGACTTGGGTGAAAACGACATTGAAATTCGCGGTGCCGGAGGTTAACCGCATATCAGCGAAGGGCATCAACTCCAGCAAACCGGGCAAGTCCATGCTGCCGGAGGCTTGGACATTGGCGGTTTCTGAAGCCATCTCAGCAGTGCCGAAACCGGTGACCGTGACCAAGTCACTGCTTTGGCGATTTACCTTAAACAGAAACTCGGAGATGTTGAATTTATCGAAGTCCCGGGCCTGTACCTTGGCATTGGCGCTGACGTCCATCGGTTTGAGGGCATTTGTCCCGCCTAACGCGACGAGTTGCGCGATCCTGCCTTGCAGCTCTAAATCGATCAAGGCCCCACCCTCTTTGGATTTCACGGTGGCAGTCCCGCTGATATTTCCGGAGGTCGCAGACTCCCCCATGAAGGCTTTCCAATCCGCTAGTTCGAAGTCAGTGAGACTAAACGTCAAGGTAGAGTCGGGTAGGGCGTTCGTTTGTGAACCCCAGGAAAACGCCATTGGGTTTGAGAGTTTACCGACAAGGAATGGCCGGTTCTGACGTGTTCCTTCCAATGCCAGGCTCTTTAGTACTGCATTGGCGGCATTGAAGTCCGCCGAGAGATCGTACCTCGCCGCGAAATTCATCGGCGGCGTCGCCAGGTTCGTCTGGACCACCTGGAACTGTTTCACGTCGAACTGCCCGGAAAACTCCATTGCCATTCCGGACCGGGTCAGCACCAGCAGGTTGGTCGAGCTCATAGTCGTGGAGCCGAAACCCAGCCCCATCGGTGTGCCCGCCAGGTTGAGTACATTCTTGTCTACTCCCGTCAGTTCAACAGAGAGCTGGCCCTCTATCTTGGCCAGATCGAATGGTCCGTGGACCTTTACTTGGCTGAGTAGGGTCTCCCCCTTTAATAGGCGAAGGGTGGCTTGCTTGATTTCCATGGGTGTGATTTCCACTTGGGCGGTGGCTGTCATGTCGCTAAAATCGGCCAGACTCCCGGTTGATTGCTGCACTGTCAGGCGGGACTCGCCTTGAATCGACGCTGGGGCAAGCTCTTGTGTGAGCGAGAATGAGTAAGTGCCATTGAGACTGGCCTGCATTCCGCCGGTGGGACCTGCGGGGGGGCTGAGTTGCGCCGCAAGCAGCCCCGCAAATCCGAGTTTACCGGTGAAGTCATTCCGAACATCCGTGAGCTTTATATCCAGACCCGTCACCTCCACGTGGTCTTTGTTACCTTCTTTGTGTTGCTTTATGTATCGCAGCGTGGCTTTCTCGACGACCAACTGGTCGAGACGGACTTTAAGCGGTTCGCCGACGGTCGCCGGTTCTGCGGTGGTCGGCTCCTCTGGTAGCGCCTTTAACAGGGGATCGATGTTGGTGGTGTCGTCTGCCGCTTGCACGAAGGTGACCGTGGGTGATTTAACTGACACGAGACCAATCTGGAAGTTGCCTTTAAGGATCTGCCAGACGCTGTATTGCACCCTCACTTCTGGTGCGGTCACCAACGGCTCCTTCCCTTTCGCCTGTATCTTCAAATCTTTCAGAACCAGTTCTTTGAAGGGACGAATTGTCGCGTCGCTTACCGTAACGTCCGCGCCGGCAGCTTCGCTCACCCTGGGCAAAATGACAGACTTGAGAAAGCCTGCGCTCGTCCCGACAAAATAAGCTGCAACCAGGAGTAACACCAGAACCCCGAGGGTTAGTCCTGCGATGCGTAAACCCCGCCCGCGTTTACGGGGGGCCGTTGTTTGATTTGGAGCAGACATAAAAGTCATTTGGTAATTGAAACGTGGCTGAGCGGTTGATCAGTGTTGCAGCAACCGACATCCCACTTGACCAATATAAGCCGTTCGGCCGGATTGTGAAGTGATTAGAAAACCACCCTTCCGAACGGGCTGGTGTACAGTATCAAAAAGCGGAGTGTATTGCGTGAGAGGCTAGGTGGTGTAACCCACCCTTGCGGGATCACGGATGATCTTGGAGTTCAAGGGGTGCCGGGGACGTTGATCTGCCGCAGGCGCCTCCACAGAATTATTGCGCAAAGTAACATTAGGGCTGCGCCGTTGCATTCGAGCAGTTCCTCGGCGAAGAAATTGCCCTCCGGGGAGGCGAAGGGCTTGGTTTTGTCAACCGTTCCGCCGGCGCACCAGAAAGCCGCAGAGAGCACGGTCAGGGCGCCTGGGGCTTGGAGCAACCAGGATAGGCCAGTCGTCCATACTTGGCGGCGGCTTCGCAGCAGCAAGGCGGCTAGGCCACCCCAGCAGACGACCAGGAACAGGTTGCGGACCAGACCTTTGAAGATTTTAGTAGCCAGCGGCGACCCGAAAGGCCGAACATCAAATTCTAATACGAACATCGTCAGGAAGAGGAGTGCCCCTGCGGCTAGCAGCAGCCTTTCCGCGCTGACCTTGGTCCTACGTGCGCCCGCCACCATAAAACCCGCGGCAACCAAGAGCGTACCCACTTGAAAATTCTCCATAGGTCCATGCTCGCGGAACACTTGTGAGTCGGTGTCCCAGAGCCAAAACCAAAAGAGGCTGAACGTACCTAGACCTCCCAGGAGCATGCCAGTGGCCCTAAGGCTCAGCGGCCATTGTAATCGAAGGTTGTTCATTGGTCTATGCTCGGACACGGTCCCACTGGCTGGGTTCCGGGGTCAAGCAGGATTTCCGAATTGGCACACTCGGCTCGTGCTTGTATTTTGGCGGCATGGTTTTGGAATTTACGAAGATGAACGGGGCAGGAAACGACTTTATCCTCGTCGACAACCGGTCCCTGGCCGCAAAAGTGACCCCGGCTCAGGTGGCTGCTCTATGCGATCGGCACCGAGGGATCGGTGCCGATGGGATGATCCTCCTGGTTCCTTGTGCTTCCAGGAAAGCCGATTGGGCATGGCAATTCTATAATAGCGACGGCAGCACCGGCGAGATGTGTGGCAACGGTGCCCGGTGTTTTGCCCGCTTCGTTCAGGCCAAAACCGGGGCCGCCGGTAACCTGACTTTCGAGACTGAGGCGGGGATCATTACTGCTTCATTTCAAGGCGAGCTCGTAACGGTGAACTTGACCCAACCCCGGGATCTTCGAGTGGGAGATCAGGTGACCCTATCCACTGGACCGGCAACCGTGCACTTCGTTAACACGGGAGTGCCCCACGCGGTGCTCTACGTGTCGGATGCTGACAAGGCCTTGGTTACGGAGTTAGGGCCGGAAATCCGCCGCCACCCGCACTTCGGACCGCGTGGTGCCAACGTCAACTTTGTGCAAGTCCTAACTCCCGGATGCATCCGAGTCCGGACATTCGAGCGTGGGGTGGAGGGCGAGACGCTCGCCTGTGGTACTGGGGTGACAGCCTCGGCGCTGGTCAGTTCCCGAGTTCACGGGTTTGCTTCGCCCGTCAAAGTCCAGGTTCAGGGCGGGGACCAGTTGGAAGTGAGTTTCCTTGAGGTCAATGGGGAATTCAAGGACGTGCGTCTTTCGGGCCCCGCCGATTTTGTTTTCCAGGGGAGCGTTAAGTTGCCTTGACCGCAAAAGACCACGGTCGCGCCTGAGCCGGAGACAAAGATGCCGAGCCATAACCTGCAGATTGTGCCGTTGTCCCGGACTCCCCGGGATATTAGCCGTTTCTTGAAGGGTGCCTATGACCTTTACCGGGATGATCCGAATTGGGTGGCTCCAATCCTGATGGACCTGAAGAAAGTGTTCACGGCTGCCAACCCGTTCTTCAAGCATGCGGAAATGCAATTGTGGGTCGCCCGCAAGGACGGGCGCGATGTTGGCCGCATCGCTGGCATCTCCGACCGGCACCATAACCAGGTGGTCAGGCAGACTGAGGCCCTTTTTGGTTTCTTTGAGAGCATAGACGATTTGGAAGTTGCCAGTTCGCTTTTTTCAACCTGCGAAAAGTGGGCGCAACAGAAAGGGGCCAAACGCATTTCCGGCCCTTTCAACCCCTCAAGCAATGATGAATGTGGCTTATTAGTTGAAGGATTTGATTCTCCTCCCGTTTTCATGATGACCTACAACCCGCGCTTCTATGAGAGGCTCATCGAGGTGCAAGGGTATCGGCAGGCTAAGGACTTGTTGGCCTACATGATCGATCTTTCTTCCATACCGATGGAGCGCCTTCTCAAGATCGCGTCAAAAGTGAAATCGCGCAATCCGACCATGCGATTCCGGCCGCTCCTCCGAAGGACTATCGAAGCCGACCTTGTGAAGGTCAAAGAGATTTACAACGAGGCGTGGCAGGAGAATTGGGGTTTTATCCCCATGACTGACGACGAGGTCAATTTCCTGGCTGATCGGCTCAAACCGCTGCTTATGGAGGGGCTAATATGGATTGCCGAGGAGGGTGCGGAGCCGGTTGGTTTCTTACTGGCGCTGCCGGACTACAACATAGGCATCAAGCCCTTGAATGGTCGTTTGCTGACGCCTAAAATATTTGGTTTTTTGCCGTATGTCCTTGGATGGAAACGTCCTCACCGCACCCGCGTGGTGACGTTGGGGGTGAAGGAAAAATACCGTTCACGCGGGCTCGAAACCGCCATGTTGATCGAGGGTCTGAAAGTGGGTTTTGACGCCGGAGTCACGGAGTCCGAAGCTTCGTGGATCCTGGAGGACAACACCATGATGCGCCGGGTCCTCGAGGCGATTGGCGGAAGGGTGTACAAGAGATACCGGATCTACGAAAAGCCGATGTGAGGCCACAAAAGCAGGTGACGATTCAAGCCCCGCTACTTGCAGCAGTCACGGTTTCGCCTTTCGATTTGGTCTCGCGGTTAAGCGGTTCGCCGAATTTAAAGTAGAGCCAGTTGCCAAACGGGATGACCAGAGCAGCCGTAATCATCCCGGCTAGTACGTCGACCACGTAGTGGTAACGGCAGTAAACTGTGGAGAGGCACAGCAGGGTCGCGATTGCCAAATGGAGAAACCGTATCTTTCTGAGGTAACGAAAGGAAAAGAAAACTGTGCAGATGGCCACTGCCACATGGCTGCTTGGCAGAGCGGCGCCGGGGGCCTCGAAATGACGATAGATTAACGCCATGATCTGAAAGAATGGGCCCGCTTTGACGCTATCTGGGTAGTGCTCCACTGGTGAGAGTAGTTGCAGGTCCTCGGGCAGATCATACCCAGCAATCTCGCGGAAGAATACCCTGGGCCCGATCACGGGAAGGAAAAGATAAACCGTGTAGCAGATGTAGAACAGGAAGGAGACAACTGAGATATAGTGAAAGAACTGTGTTTTGCTGCGGACCAGCAGTGCAATCCCAACTCCCGCGATCATGATGTAGTAAGAAAAATAGGCGGCGTAGAAGATTTCGCTAACGAATACAGAGGGGAATTTTTCCATGAATAGCACACTGGGCTGACAACCAAACAAAGCCTGTTCCCAACGAATAACCATGGGATCCAGATATTCCAGCGCAAACATGCGATTGAGTAGGCCGGTTTCGAAGAAAAACCAAGTGTAGAGCAAAACTGGGTAAAAATGGCGGACAAACCGAACCGGTGCCGGGGGTGAACCGCGCCCGTGCCAATGTATCAAGCTGTGAACGGTCAGCAATATCCCGGTGTGAATTGCGACAATGGCGGGCCAATGCGGCACCGTCCCATTATGAAATAACAGCACCAACAAGCCTACGAACAGGGCGTACGCTTGGGTTGCATAATCAACAAAGGTGTAGAATTTCATGCTAAAGCCAGTGATTCTCTCGATACCAGCGCAGCGTTTTGGACACACCTGCCTCCAAGCCAGTTTTGCAGCTCCATCCGAAGTCTCGCTCCAGCTTGGCGCCGGAGCAGACCCAACCGTGCGCTCGTAGTTCCGGATACTTGGCGAGGTTTAAGAGGCGAGCCTTTCGGGTGAGTCGCGCTAGGAGATCCTGAAAGGCGCAGGCTGGCCACAGGACTGCAGCCGGCAACGGCATGGGAATGGTCCAGCGCTTCATCTGGCGTGCAACCACGTCGGCCATTTGAAGGCCCGTCACAACTTCCGATGCACATGCGTAATAGGTCTGGCGGGTCGCAGCGGGAAGGTCGAGGCAGCGGGTAATGGCCTCGGCGAGATCCTCTACGTAGACCAGGCTGAGCGCTTTCGGTGCTGAGGGTTGAGGTCGAAGGTGGTGCTGAACTGCTTGGAAGAGAGAGTAGAATCCACGGTCCCTGGGCCCATACACAGCAGGGGGACGGACGATGGCGAAATCGGTTCGGCACCCTTGGCGCACTTCCATTTCCCCGGCGAGTTTGCTTTTGCCGTATTCAGAGATAGGCTGTGGCAGATCATCTTCACGGGCTGGGTGATCAGCGCTGGCTGGTCCGCCCGCAGCTTGGCTGGATACATGGACCAGCCGGCGCACCCCGGTTCCTCCAGTATTTACTGCCTCAACCACGTTTCGTGTGCCTGTCTGGTTCACCTCATAGAAGCCCTTAATCGCCACTGATTTGGTGCAACCCGCGCAGTGGATAACGTGGGTGACACCACCCATGGCATTCCGCAGGCTTTCGGGCTCTGTAATGGAGCCGTTAGCCACCTCAACGCTGGAAAGTGAGTTTGTTAGAAAACCGCGATCACTTTTGGGACGCAGCAAGATCCGGGTGGCAATGCTCCGGGCACAAAGACTTTCCAGTACATGGCTGCCGACAAAACCGCTGGCGCCTGTGAGCAGTACTTTCAAATCAAACCAAACCGAGTTCTTTGCCGACTTTTTCCAGTTTGTCTAAAGCAAAATCGATCTGCTGTTCGGTGTGGGTGGCCATGAGGCTTAACCGGATTAGCTCCTGGCCGGGAGGGACAGCTGGGGACACCACCGGATTAACGAACACACCTTCCTCTTGGAGGCGTTTGCAGAAGCTGAACGCGACCATGAGATCTCTCACATACACGGGCAGGATGGGCGTCTCGGAAGCCCCTAGGTCAAAACCAATGTGCAGTAGCCCTTGCTTCATGCGCTCGGTAATCTTCCACAATTGCGCAATCCGCTCGGGTTCGCTCACCATGATCGTGACAGCGGCGAGGACCGCCGCGGCATTGGCTGGACTCATGCTTGCGCTAAAAATCAATGCTCGGGAGTGATGTTTGAGATAGTCAATCGTCGCCACATCAGAGGCGATGAAGCCACCCAAACTCGCGAGGGACTTGCTAAAGGTGCCCATGATGAGGTGCACCTGGTCGATCAGGCCAAAGTGGCTGGCGGTTCCCGCACCATGCTTGCCGATCACACCGATCGCATGGGCATCATCGACCATGACCACCGCGCCATTCTGCTTAGCGATTCGGCAAAGTTCCGGAAGTTGGATGATGTCTCCCTCCATCGAGAACACCCCGTCCACCACCACGAGTTTGCCAGCGTCCGGGTCAAGTTGGCTGAGGCGGTTTTCCAACGCCGCCATATCTTTGTGGCCAAAGCGCAGGAACTTACCCTGGGTGAGCAGGCAGCCTTCCACGATGCTTGCATGGTTACTCTTGTCACCGAGCACGTATTCGCCTTTGCCCACGAGCGCACTGATCACCCCCAGGTTTACCTGAAAACCAGTGCTGTAAAGTAAGACCGCCTCTTTATTCAGCAGTTGGGCCAACGTTCGCTCCAGTTCGATGTGAATGTCCAGCGTGCCGTTTAGGAATCTTGACCCCGCGCAACCCGTGCCGTACTTCTCCACAGCGGCTCGCGTTGCTTCCTTGATTTTGGGATGATTTGTCAGCCCCAGGTAGCTATTGGAACCCAGCATCAGCACTTTCCGGCCGTCGATGGTGACCTCAGTATCCTGGGCGGAGGAGATTACTCGGAAATAGGGGTAAAGACCAGCAGCTCGCAGTTGGGCGGCTGCGTTGAAAGCCTTGACTTTATTAAGTAACGAACATTCCGGTCGGCGCAATTCCACGCTCTTCCGAGTCAGCCGGTGGCTGGTTTGTCCACCTCCGTTCCGGCGGGCTGCGGTAATTACATCCTGCCCCGGACTGCCGTGGGCAACGGCGGCCGGTTTATCCTGGTAAATCATAGTTGTTTGAAACTGCCAGCGGACCTTTCAATGCTCCTCCTTTTACGCTTTCTAAACCTGCTGGCAAGAATGAAATTAAAGTTCGGCGCGATCGAAGGCTCGTACGGGGGCGGTTCTTGCCATGGTCCAAATCGTATTCCGCCGGAAAAACATCCTGCTTTGCACCGTCCACCCAGTTTGTATGCTTCCGCTGATACGAGCCGGCTTCTTCGGTAAAGCGTGAACTGTTCTAAAAAAGATAATATGAATTCTTATCGACAACTCATCGCAGGACTGATCATGGCCGTTGGACTGTGTGTCGTTTCAGGCCAGCAATCTTCTGAAACGGAACAGCTTAAGCAACAGCTGCAACAGTTGCAGGAGAATCTCGAACGGACTCAGCGGGAATACCAAGCACAAATCCAGGAACTGCAGAAACGGGTTCATGATCTTGAACAAACGTCAGCAGGCGCTCCGGCCAGGTTATCACATGGTCAACCGGTGGTGACAGATTTGGACAAAGAGTCGAATCCTGGATCGAACTGGGTTGCCGCCACAGCCTCCTCTTCTCGAGGATCGGCCTCTATTCTTCGCCCACTAGAGTCTAAGGATGGGCGCAGTTACCTGGATATCGGATTAATCGGCACCTTCGCCGCGGGGACGTCAACTGCTGATGATATTTCGGGTGGCACGCAGTTGGGAGGCCATGATCCCAATCAACGCGGGTTTACGGTCCAGGGGATCGAAGCTAATTTTGCCGGCGCTGTGGATCCGTATTTTCGTGCCAATGCGAACGTATTGTTCCAAGTAGATGAGGACGGAGAATCTCGTCTGGAGTTGGAGGAAGCTTGGCTGGAAACATTATCGCTGTCTTCGGGATTGCAGGTACGCGCGGGCGAATTTTATACCGAATTCGGCCGGCAGAATTCACTTCACCCGCACGCATGGGCATTTGTGGATCAACCCGTTGTCTTGGGTCGCTTCCTTGGGCCTGACGGACTTCGCAACCCCGGCGCAAGGGCTTCGTGGCTCACACCAACCCCATTTTTCTCCGAGCTTCTCCTTTCGGTGCAGAACAGTCAGGGCGAAACCGCCAGTAGTTTCCGCAGCGGAGGTGGCCACGGTAATGCTGACGAATCCGCGTTGCCCCTAGCTTACCGGCACGCGGATAATGACCGTGGCGTGGACGGGTTGGAAGACCTGCTTTTGAGTCCGCGCTATGCACTCTCGCTTGATTTGACGGACAATCAGGTTTTGCTCCTTGGCGCATCTGCCGCGTTCGGTCCTAACTCTCGCGGAAGCGAGGATGCGGGTTCCACCCTCACCCAGATTTACGGCTTCGACCTGACATGGAAATGGAAATCGCCCGAACATCATGCCGGGTTCCCTTTTGTATCCTTCCAAACGGAGGGCCTAATGAGACGCTACGAGGCTGGTCACTTTGATTGGGATGAGAATGGGAACGGCCTGGTCGATTTCGGCGAGGTGGTGGATTCCACCACTGGACTGCCTGCGTTCCTGGCCCGAGAAACCCTCACGGACTACGGATTCTATTCGCAGTTGCTTTACGGCTTCCGCAAAGGCTGGGTGGCTGGACTTCGTTTTGAGTATTCTGCCGGCGAGACCGCAGACTACGAACAGAGTTCGCTCACCCTTGACGGTGAACCGCTCGGTCGAGACCCCCTCCGCTCACAGCGCTGGCGTGTTTCCCCCAACCTCACTTGGTATCCTAGTGAGTTCTCGAAGATCCGCCTGCAATACAATTACGACGACCGGTTGGTGGTTGGCGTTGATCACTCGGTTTGGCTCCAGTTCGAGTTTTTACTTGGAGCTCATGCGGCCCATAGATTCTAATCTCTGATCGGTTGATCGAAGTATTTATGAGATTCCTGAGTTCCTTCTTGCTCCTCATGATTGCTCTGCCCACACAGGGACGCCTCAATGTGGTGGCGACCACGCCTGACCTTGCCGCTATCGCTCGGGAGGTCGGAGGCTCGGCGGTTAATGTGATATCGTTAGCTCGCCCTACCGAAGACCCTCATTTTGTCGAACCCAAGCCCAGCTTGATTGTAAAACTGCGAGATGCGGACGTGCTAATCGAAGGTGGTGCCGAACTCGAGATTGGCTGGCTTCCGGCTCTGGTCGATCGCGCTGGAAACCGCAAGATTTCGCCTGGTGGAACAGGGCACATTAAGGCCAACGACGGGGTGCGCATGCTCGAAGTGCCTACCGAACTAGATCGCTCTCAGGGCGACATTCACGCTGCCGGCAACCCGCACTACCTGGCAGATCCGCAAAACGCATGTATTGTTGCCCGTCATATTGAGAAAACCCTTTGCGCACTTGAGCCCCAGAGCGCTTCCCAGTTCAGGGCAAATACGGATCAATTCGTGCACGACCTCGAAGCCAAGCTTGCGTTTTGGCGGCAGACCCTTGCTCCCTTCAAGGGGCAGACCGTGGTGGGTTATCACAATTCCTGGCCCTACTTCGCGGAGCGGTTTGGACTGCGCATCGACCTGTTTTTGGAACCCAAGCCCGGCCTTCCAGCTACGCCGACCCATCTTGCCGAGATCATCGGACAAATGAAGCAACGCCGGGCCCGCGTAATCATCGTGGACCGCTACCTTGACCGTCGAACAGCCGAGGCAGTCGCGAGTCGGACGGGGGCCAAAGTCATTGAGGTTACTCATTTTCCAGGAGGCATTAAGGACACCGAAAAGGGCTATGTTGCGCTCATGGATTATCTAGTTAACGCCCTTGCCAAAGCATTTGCGCGGTAGCAGGAGGGATTACCAAGTTCAAGTGCGTTCGATCCCAAACCTAATCCCACCAAACAGCGAGGACGGCCAGCCATGCGCCCATCAGGATCGCCAGAGTGCACAATAAAATCGCCGTAATGGTCGGCTGTTGGTCGGATCCCAGTAGGATCCAAGTTACAAGCCCAAGAAGAAGGACATCCGCAGCCAGCAGGCTCACCTTAAGCAACGTTCGGAGGAACGGGCTTTTCCCCGGCGAAGCCCCGATTGGCATCGGCCTCAGATTGGCCTTGGTTCCGGTTCCACGCATTAAAGCTCCGACACCAGGGGTGAGAGGAACTGGATCGCGAGGATCGGCACCTGGCTGCGGCGGAACTTTCGGTTCTTGCAACAAGGTGCCAAGCCCGCGACCTAGCGCTGGTTTGGAGCCTGGACCCGACATGAGCCGGCAAAGCATAACGACCAAATATCAAAAGGAAAGCGGTTGCTTCTAAAGTGTTGCTTCTAAAGAACGGGTGATTCATCTGGTTTTT
>DIXK01000044.1 GCA_002428665.1 Verrucomicrobia subdivision 3 bacterium UBA6082 | reverse complement strand
CCTATGGGATGCTACTGATTTCAAATCTGCAATTTGAGATTCCTAGAACGTGGCCCACCCACCACGGAGCGCCGGTCTGTGACCGGCTTAAACCCCGCCCCACATCGCAACGCCGGTCTCCGGTCGACTTCAGCCTTCACAATCCTAGCGCCCTTTGAAATACCGAAATTTAGTCCGTAGTCCCATAGTCCTATAGTCCTTCTTTGCCCTCAGCCACCCGCCGCTGTTACACACCCACCCCTTTTAGCAATCCCCACCGTAAGTAAACCATCCACATAAACTTTTCCCAAAAAAGAGTTGCTAACGACATCCGCGGAGGTGTAAAACGCCGGTGTTGTAATTAAAGGATCTGCGTTTCGGCGCGAACCCGGTGGATCGGCCACGGAGGTTTATCCATTCAACCCGCACTAGATTAGCATACCCTGTGACACCACAGCTAACCCTGTTGGCCGGTCTCAACCGACCCCGACCCGCTGTATCCCGGCCCGGCAATAAAACGATCCTGTGGGCCCAGGCTCTTTATTATCCGGGACCAGCCGCAACTGCCATTGGTGATGCGGATGCCGCTGTGGATGGTGGTCCTCTTGGATGGGGGAAAGGGTGGGCACCTTGGATTGATGATCAAAGCTACCACTTCAATCGGAACATGGGCGGAGGGGATTCGCGGTTACAGCACAATGCAATGCATTATAGGGAGGCAGAGAATGCTTGCACCATGAGCGCGGGGAGGGATGACCCGGAAGAGGCGGCACGACAACTCGGAACAGCACTCCACCCATTACAGGACTGGGTGGCACACGGTGATTTCTTCATCAAGTGGGTGGGGCCGGTCACGGCAGGTCACAATATGTATTCCAAGCAATCTGGGGTGAACAAAACCAAGGTTGTTGATGACGTTGATTACGATGCTGTGCTTCCAGACGGTAGCATTGCCCCAGATGGGCGGGCGGCGGGGGCGGCAATGCGATACTACAATCTTCCTGGGCCGCCAGTTTTCAAACCTGGTCAGCCTTCGTCTGGACAAGGCATGCTGGTGGATTGGGCCGAGTTCAAATACGTCGGCGAGGCGAATAGTTTACGGGTCAAGAAAACCAAGGAACTCACGGATGGTGATTTGAAGAGTTTTCAGGATTATGTGAGAGCCAGCGGCGGGTGTAAGTGCAAGAAATATTTCGACCTCCAATGAGGAAGGTGTGACAAGGAACATCTTTAAGCTTGGTTTCATGTGGGTGCCTTTTGAGTTGGCGGTGGTGCGGAAATTGATGGCAGTTATTCTCGTGGGCGTCTGCATTTCGTTAGTTTCAGGATGCGCCGCGTTGTTCAGGCCAACTGGTCCGGTCTTGCACAAGCCTCCACCGTGCGACCTTGACCCGGTTCTAAGTCTCCAACTGCCGCAACAGATTGACACGCTTACTGGTGTTCCCAGAACCGCAACTGTTGTCGAAGGTGGAGTCAATAAACTGACAGGAGCCACGCGCGGGCCTTACGATATCAAGGACTGGTTCTATTTTAGGCGAGAGAATGTCGCGCTTAGAAGTTCGGTTGAATACGAGATCATTATCTTCCACAACGACAAAGCCTGCGAGGAATGGTATGCGTCTGCAAAGAAGGACCATCCAGTCTTTCGTGAAACGACGGAGAATGGCCTCACAGGTCGTGTTCATTACACGGAGGAACCTAGAGCCGATCCGGAGGGCGGATCAGGGCCAATGGGTTATTACCTTTCACGAGCCGATTTTCGGCTTCGTAACCTCTACATTCGTGTGGTAACGAAAGATCGTGAAAAGGCGCAAAACGGCAAACTCTCCGAGGCTGTTAAAGAGCTTGGTCAGATGCTCAGTAAGGCATTGAGCTCCGGCCACTGAACTGGATCAGACTGTCGGCTTCCCCGTCGCCAAGACTGCCGGCTTCACTTCCCCTTGAAAGAGCTACGCCGTGTAACACGGCAGACTTGGCTCCCCCGTGAGCTTTCTTTCGCCGCCGCTCCACTGCGCTTTTTGTCCTGCCCGCTGATCCGCTTGCCCCTTGGTGGCAGTGCGCCAGCACCCCCCAAGCGGCCTGCCTTGCCGTAGCCTTGGCGGAGGCAGGGCGGCCAGGCCAAACGCTCCGTTGCGCTCTGGCTTCCAGAAACTCCCGAGCGAGCCGGGGGAAAACGGCTAAGAGAAAAAGCGGAGCACGCCGCACTACCGGCACAATCCTTGTGCTGGCGGCTGGCGCACTTGGCAGTCGCCGAAGGAGCCGCTGACCTCATCGGCGCTGGATATGGTCGCATTCCTCCCACGGAAAATCCAACTCCGTGCGGGTGCCGTCGAACACCTGGCCGGCCACCTGGGGAATGCTGGCCGGGTCGGGCAGCAGGACCACGAAGAACCGACCGCAGTTGGTCCAGATGCCCAGCGCTGGGGCGTAGGCCAGTTCGTTGGTGTCGTAGTCAATGCCCGTGCAGTGGCGCACGGTTCCGGTGCCGCAGACGTTGACGTGCATGCACTGGAGCGGGTTTTGGGGATGCGTGAGCTTCATTGTCTGTAACAGTTTAGCGTCTACTTGGGCTCAGTCAGCGGCTATGATTAGTGTCACTGGACCGACAACCGGAGCGCCGGTCTGTGACCGGCTTAAAAGCTTTTATACACAGCGTCATAAGTAAT
>DIXK01000098.1 GCA_002428665.1 Verrucomicrobia subdivision 3 bacterium UBA6082 | reverse complement strand
CGCGAATTGAGGAGGTTTCTGATTCTGCTGAAGATGGGTATCTGGTCAAAACTCGACATCCAAAAACACCACCAAAACACAGCGGGTGCCTCGGAAAAACGCGCCGTTTCGAATTCTAGCGCGAGAGAATTTTCGACACTTTTCCGGCGAGTACGGATCGCGTCCGAAATGTCGGGGTTTTTCAGCAGAATCGTTTCTCCGGTCTGACCCCTTCGATGAGCACCGGCAAGATCGAAGCCGAGGTCGGCCTCTTCGATGACGTAAACGCCTGGGAAACGCACCGCTGGTGGTTCACCGAAAGCGAGCTGATCTATTGGGGCTGGAACAAGGCCAAACTCCCCATCGTGCCCCTGGACCCGGACCAGCTCTGGGAATATGACCCCGCCACTCCCCGCTACTACCAGGACCGGCACCGCGACTTTCCTCCTGAAGTCGCGGCGGTCGTCAGCCAGGCGGCGGCAGCCACTGCGGCTAAAGAGTCGGCAGCCTCGTCATCACGGCAACCGTGATCGCGGCTACCCGCGTCCGGCGGCGCAGGTGAACTCCCCTCTTGACCAGGCGTCAAGAGGGTCGTTTACCGTCACGCACCTCCAACCGCCTCTTGTCACCTCCGCAAGAAGCGATTCCTGGGATTTGCTCATCATGCCGGGGTCAGGTGGCGTCCAGCAAAGCAGTGGTGGTGGCCACGGCAACGGCAGCGCCCAGGATCATGGCCCCCAGAGTCGCCTTGACCAGGGCAGGAACTGGCCCCTTGCGCGTGGTAACAGGCCAGGGCTGGACGGCAGGTTTGTCACGTCCTACGTGGCGCGGGCTGGTCTCGCCGAAGCGTTGGCGAAGGCGGGAGAGCGGCTGGATTCCTTACACCGCTTGTGCGGGACACCGGCCCCAATTACCGTTGGGTTGTTCCAGGCTTTGACTCAGGTTTGGAGGCACTGCCAGGGTTATCATGGGAGTTGCGGCCAGCGCCCTTGTCCTTGGAGTTGCTTTTGAACAGCCATTCCGGAATCGAGCAGCGCAACTTCTGAGGACCGGAAAGAATGCTGGTTTGGCCGCTTTTCCCGACCACAAAAATCTCGGCACGAACCTCCAACTCAGTATCTCCCGGTTTGAAGCACTCCTTGAAGTTGCCATCCATCGGACTGCACGGCCCCCAACGGTAGAACAACATCAATGGATACTCTAGAGTTCTGACCTCCTCACGATTCAGCGACACAAGCTCTCCGGGACCACCTGGTTTACGCAGATTCGTGAACACAAATGCCTCCTCGTTGCCCGTCTTCGGCTCTGTCACCCGCAACGCAAGATGTGGTGGGTATGGGGCGAACCCATCCGGATCCTCGGCAACGAATGGAGACGGAAGACGAAGCCCACCACTGCGAGGGCTTGAGTTGGTAAAGGACACAGAAACCCGATCCGGGCCAGACTTGCCGTTAGTGGGCATGAACGATAGTTGCAGGCCAATCTCTGAAAAGGCCAGTTCACGCTGAGCATCTCCAGCCGCAAAGCTGGGGTCCAGCGCCACCAGAAGCGAAAAAGTGATGAGCAGTCGTTTCATGGCCAGTCCCCTCCACAATGGCATCGGCACTTCGCCAGCCATGCCTGGAGCATTTTCGGATACTTCCCGGTTACGAAAGACTCGGCCTTGACGTAACGGTTCAGACCCATGTCGGCTTCTCTGCTGGCAGGCTCGCTGGGACCGTGTTCTCCCCAATTGTTGTAGCCACCCCAGCTTGCTGGCTTGAGATTCGCGCTTGGGGAGTCAGGATTTCCGTCAATGGGGCCAGGATCACCCCAATAAGGCGAATTCAGTCCAATCGCATGAGCGTAGTAATCTTGCCAGGAATGCGACACCCGTCCGAGTTTCTGAAGAGCCTCTAAGCATTTGCCCCGGTCGGGTTTCCCCTCAAGCAGCTTCGAATATTCGACCACCACGCTTTGAACGTGGCTCACGTATGCATCACGCGCCACATCGGAGAATTCGGCGATGCCTCGATTGTAGTGCTGCTTCAAATCGGATGCATACGGTTGCTTTGTATCTGTGGCCACGTTCGCGTCCGAGATGACCGACAGCAGTTTCTTTCCACTGCACGGACTTGCATCCCCAAGCCCATTCCACGCTGAAGAGAAGGATTTGGACGTGAGACTCCGATGATCGCTGCCGAGCCACAAACCCAGGTAGTCCCAGTAATCCACGCCATCGTTACCACAAAACGAATACACGTTTTCCGCTCGTGCTTTCGGTCGCTGGATTTCCCCGATGGGGTCTCTGGATGGCCACCTTCCCATGCTGGCGTTGTAGTAGCGATACCCGAAATACAACAGCCCCGTTTCGTCATCCTGATACTTGGTCGAGAACCGGAAGGGATTGGATTTGGCCATGGGTCCGGTGGCGCGGAGGACCTCTGCGAAGGGCCCTTCGAAGCAAGTCCGTGAATTCTTGCGATGCAGTTGAACACCAGACGGATGAACGGGACAGTGAGAACGGCAGGCTTTTCGGAAACCGGCGTTTAGGCCGGACGGTGGGAAAAAACTGTTGCGATTCCAAATTACGTTTATGTGCCGGGGCCTTTTTGCACTTTGTACATATTGTTCTCCCGAAAAGGGCGCGAGGTGGCGAAGCTGACCTCGTAAGGGGGGCCGATGCAGTGGCTTACCAGGATCAGAACCTCGCGGTTTTGAGAATGCGAGGTGAGTGCGAGGGGTGCGAGGTTCATCAATCCAGAGCGATCCTGGGGTACCGACAGGCCAGGAAGGGATGAATCCCGGCCTGTTGTAGAAAGTACGCGGGCCTGAACTTTTCATAGCACTGCACGTGTTACTATTCATCGTTTTTTAAGCATGTCAAACCTGTGTCTCTCCAGCATCCGCGACCAAAGCCATGCGGCAGGCACGGGGTTGCCCCGCCTTAGCCCCGCAGAGCGAAGCTGGATGGCCGACCTTCCTCCCCCCGCAGCCTGAGCGCAGCTGATTTCATCCTCACCGTCTGGCGTGAGAGCATCAGGTTCCCCCTTCCCCCTTGACAACCAAAAGACCATCCTGGCTAAACCCAACGCAGTAAAACCAATCTATGCCATTTGCCCAGGTGTAGAACACTATTGCATTCACACCATTGGTCTTAGTGTATTCCTTCTCGTTTCCTTCGTATTGGCCAAGCGTGAATTGACTGTTAGTCCAAATAGGAAGGTCACGCATCCGACCAAAAACTTCGGCTGCCGGCGTCCCGTTTCGGAGCGCCTTAAAGGCGCGATGCAAGGTCCGGTCAAAACCCCTCGATTCATCAAGCACACCGCACCCACGCCACAGTCCCAAGAACAAGGTGGCGATCAACAGAAAGCTGCATATGGAGGCAACTGTCAGAAATACGCCCTTGCATTTAGCGTTCATTCAGCCCAGGGGTTACTAACACTTCCGTCGGCGTTTGTGCCCACACGCTTGGTCAGGTTTCTGTAGCGCCACTTGTCCGCTCCTCCATCACCCTCTCTACCCCATGCCTTACACAAAGGACTCAAAGGCGCAAAGTAAATCCAATTGCCCACCTTGCCGTTGAAGTCCCTACCTGGAAAAGACATCTGGAGAGGTGCCTCGTTGGCGAAATCGCAGAACTCCCACGTGTCGGCTTTTGAATCTCCATTCACGTCGCATGCCATCAACAATTCCTGTCCCGTTTTCCTTTCCTGCGACAGAATTCCAGCCAACTCGGCGTGCTTCCTGAACGCAGCAGGGAACTCTCGCACACTGCGCGATCTTGAGCGGCCCATTGCGAGAAGGCAAACTATCCGTAAGTTGACTGGTTTCGATTGCTCCATACTGATAGCCGATTCGCCTCAAAACAGTTCGCCGTCGTCCCACAGCTTTTGGCAACAACTGCGGCACCCTCCTGTAAGGCCACACTGCTCTGCTCCTATCCGCGTGTTGTAGTAGTCTCGAGATTCCGCTTGGCCGGCGTTGGCACGAAGTAGCGATTGGACTTCCTGAAAAACACCAGCTGCAGTTGCAGTCTCTTGGTTACACCCGTGGGCAATTGCGCATCCAACGTAGCAGTGCCACGCAGCGTCGGCCCCAGGCCCGGTGTAAAAACGCTGTGCTGGCGTCCAGGCGGCTCGCGCGATTTTCACACCACAACATAGGTCTACGGCGAGGCCATGCGGGTCGTAAAACTTGAGCGGGCCGTTCCGGCAGAATTCGTATAGATTGATGCTACCCCGTTCTCCGATTGGATCGCGACTGATCCACGTTCCCGTGCTCACACTGTAATACCGATATCCGTAATAAAGCAGCCCGGTCTCGTCATCGTGGTATTTGGTCGAGAACCGGATAGGATTGGCCTTGGCCATCGGGCCTGTGCCGTGGAGGACCTCCGCGAAGGGGCCTTCGCAGCAAGTCCGTGAATTCTTGCGATGTCTCTGAATTGCAGGAGGCTGCGACACGCCACGAGAACGGCCGCCTTTTCGGAAGCGGCTGGCCGGGACGTTTCCCTCGCTCTTGCGAGCGCTTCCCTCTTTTCTAGAGCCCACCAGACTATTGTTTGGCCCACTCATTGGGTTGCGCCCTGATTCTCAGAACCGGCTGGTTGGACCGCGGTGTTGGGAGGGCTCAACACCACTCCAAAGGGGCCAAAAATTTCCAGCCGCTTAAACTCTCCAGTGTCCCGGTCTGATACGATCGCTTCCCTGTAAATGATGACTCCACTTCCGTCTAGCTTCCATTCCTTAATTGAGTAGTAATCCTTGCCAACGGTCCTTCCGCCTCCATAAAGGACGATCCCTTCGCAGGAACTAACAATACCGTTTGGCTTAAAGACCGTCACCGCCCAGATACTTTGTCTCTTGTCGTTTATCTGGACCTTCGTAGAATTTGGGCCTGATATACTTACAGTGACGAATCCTCCAGGAAATTTTGGGCTTTCGCATTCGATTCGCCTAACTCGGTCTCCCTCCCAGGTCACCTTGTAGTTCGCCCCCTCACGCGAAAACGCCTGAGGCAAGGTGCAACCGCATAGTTGCGTGGAAAGAACTAAGATGCTAGTAAAAATCGCGGGGTTCATAGTCCCAGCATCATCGGACTTTCGAATGGGCCTTGACGTCTATTGTGCTCTCGGCGGTTACCTTCACACCAGGGCAAGTGTCTAGTGACATGTACACCTCGTACCTGCCAACCTCCAACCGGTCTGATTTCCCCGTAACTCTTACCATTATCACCGTCCTCTTACTGTCGGCCCAGGATGTCTTTGCACGAGGCCCTTTACCCGCAACCTGCCCAAAGAGGATTTGCCCTCTGCCTGTTGCGGAAAACTTCAAAGTTGCCCCGGCGTTGCTGTAAGGGTCCTCATTGTCATGCTCAGTTTTATCGATAGAGGCGTTCCCTTTCATTTCAAGGGTTATTGCGTAAGTGCCTTTCGGCGCATCCGTCATATAGACCGTTATAGAGCCCGCGTTGAGGTTGTTAGGGTACTTTGCGTTGTGGGGCGTATTGCAGCAGTATCCGTGGCCCGGTCCGTGACCTATCAAAGTTGTAGTCGCAGAAAGGTTGCCAACTGCGTAAGAACTGTCACGGAAGAACTTCGGGGGCTCTCCCCAAGTGATGCCTCCCAACCCTCCCACGCTGTTGCCATGTGCGATCTCAAACTCGAATTTCTGTAGTCCAGAGGGATCAAAGGAGTTAACAACGTCATTATCGCAGGCAGAATACAAATTCTGGGCTCCGGCCTCCTCACCTACTGGATCCCTGCTCTGCCATCCTCCATCACCAAGGTAGCGATACCCGTAGTACAACAGATCCGTTTCGTCATCCTGGAACTTCGTGGAAAAGCGGAACGGGTTGGCCTTGGCCATCAGGCCGGTGGCGCGGAGGTTCTCTCCGAAGGGCCCTTCGCAGCAAGTCCGTGAATTCTTGCGATGGTGTTGAACTGAAAGGGAATACGCTTCAGATTGAGAACGGTGCGGTTTTCGGTAGGTCGGTCCACGACGATGGCCACACCCACCAAACCATTCATTCTTTGCTGTAAGTTCTATTTTCAATCGCACCGGACTATGGTCTGACCCGTTTACTGTCGTCAATCCGCGAGTCTGTAGGTTATGATCCCCGGTCCTTCGACGAAACCTCCAGGCTCCCAGAAGATCTGGTAGTCCATTCCCATTGCTTGACCGCTCTTGGGATCTTGATACCGCCGCTTGATCTCGATGAGGCACCCCTCCTGTGATTGAGACCATTTGATGGAACTCACGTAGCCAGGCCCGTTGTCGTTGTAGTACCGCCGCAAGGGCTTGGGTGAAGGAGGAGGTTTGACGCTTGCGGAACTGCGCTCTGAAAGCCTAAAGGAGGTCACACGCTCACTCCCGGGTTTTGCGAATTGGAGGACGACCAACTGACGGTCAGTGAACGTGCATGCAACCTCCTCCTTCAAGAGGCGCAGCCTTACGCCCGAGTTACCAAGTGAGGATGGCAAGTCGAAGGCCTGACTCTCCGCCGCCGATCCGCGGCAACCACTACCCACAACTGCAGTGGAGATGCACATGAACCCCAAAAGGAGCAGGCTATGCTGTGCGCATCGCAAGACGACCAAGGAACCGCGGTGCAGGGATTGTACCAGCAGTGTACGGGGCGCGTCAGGGGGCCTGGCTTGCGAAAGCAGTATGGTCAGCATGACTGTCACTTTCACTCACTTCGTAATCTTATTACGGAGCATACTGAGAAAACGATATCTGACCGTTCAGGTTGCGCATGAGCACGTTTCCGTCGATGGGCACAGTTGTCTGAGTGTGGTTTCCATCATCTGTTCCCTGGCAATAGGCGGTGATCGTCATGTGGATGGTCATTCTGTAGGTCATGTTACGATTGGGGTCGCCGGGCCAATAGGGGTCGAATCCAACATTGTCCGTGTAGTCCGGAGGCACGTCATAGTGCGGCAGCATGGGAGGGCCTCCCAGGAGTTGCCAACTGGGGGGATTTAAGCCCGTCAGTGCATAAACATCGAAAGTGCCGTTATCATACTGCTGAAAATGGCAATCTGACGCTGTTCCTTCGTAAAGGAACTTGATGTGAACGGGGTTACCGATCCGCGAAAACCCTGGGATGTGCGGGTCTTGATAACGGACGGTTACGTAATTGTCAACTTCCCCACCAGAACTGTTTCTGAACTTAATAATCGGAGGCCCAGTGCATTTGCAGCACAGTCCGAATGGGTCCGAAGCGTTCATCAAGTCGTTTCGCTCAAACGCATACAAATTCATCCCGCCTTTTTCCTGGATGGGGTCCCTCGTGAGCCACCCTCCGATGGAAGCCTTGTACGGCCGGACCAAGTAGATAAGTAGGTCGCTCTCATCGTCCTGGTATTTGGTCGAGAATCGGAATCGATTGGCTTCGGCCATAGAGCCGGTGGCGCGGAGGAGTTCGCCGAAGGGGCCATATTCGTACTGTGCCGACAGGGTGCCGTCGGATTTGACGAGCGCGGCAACGTTGCCGTTGCCGTCGAAGGCCGGGAAGTGCACGCCGTTGGCGGTGTCATTTACCATCAGCAAGCCGCCTACACCTCCGGCTCCCTGCAAGGTTCCACTCAAATCGAGCCCCCAGGTGAAGGAGCGGAGGACGGTGGACTGTGGACTGAGGACGGCAATCAAATTCCAACCATCATAAACAAACCGCAGGTCATTCGTGGCGCTGCCGCTCCAGGCGGCATTGCCCCACACCTGCTTGCGAATGCGCCGTCCCTGGGCGTCATACTCGAATTTCAACGAAATCTGGGGGCCAACCCCGGTTCGCGCCGCCATCGCGACCA
>DIXK01000027.1 GCA_002428665.1 Verrucomicrobia subdivision 3 bacterium UBA6082 | reverse complement strand
CCTCCGCCCTCCGTCCTCCGCCCCCCGCCCTCCGTCCTCCGCCCTCCGTCATCCGCCCCCCGCCCTCCGTCCTCCGCCCCCCGTCCTCCGACTTTTTAGCCTTCAGCCTCCTCGCCCCATGGGATGCCATAGCCTATCCCACCGGGGCCTTTGAAATTTCAAATCTGAGATTTGCAATCCCGGTCTCATAGTCCCATAGTCCCATAGTCCCATAGTCCGTAGTCCCATAGTCCCATAGTCCCTATAGCACTAAGGTGTAATAGACGCCCCTCCCTCATCGTGTACCGTAACCCCATCGTGAGCACTCCGTATCGGACCTGTCCTTCAGCGAACATGAGACCGCGAACCAAGTCGGACGTTGCGGGAAAACCTCTCCCGCAGCCCACCCACGCCCCGACACCCGCCCAGTCCCAGACCCCCAGGCTCGTCGCCGTCGTCGATGACGACCCCTCCTTCCTCCGCTCCGTCGATCGCCTTCTTCGCTCTGCTGGCTACGCCGTGGTCACCTTCGATTCCGCCGGCGCCTTCCTCACCTCCATCTACGATATCTCCCCCGGCTGCCTCGTCCTCGATGTCCACATGCCCGAAATCACCGGCCTCGAATTACAGGACCGACTCCTCAAAGAAGGCTTCGATATCCCCATCCTCCTCCTCACCGCCTACGATACCCCCCTAACCCGCGACCACGCCCATCGCCCAAACTGCCTCGGCCTCCTCCTCAAACCCTTCGACAAAGAATCCCTCCTCGAAGTCATCGCCACCGCCTTCGCCACCCCACCAGAACCAGACCCAAACACCGACGAACCACCAGACTCCTTCTGCATCTAAACCGGCCTTCAGCCTTTAGCCTTCAGACTTCAGCCTTTCTTAGAACGGTGTAAAAAAGTGCGGAAAAGTGCGGAAAAGTGCTTTTTTGGAGGAGCTTCTCGGTGGCGAGACCGATATTCCACCTTCGCGCCTCAAAAACAAACGCGCATTCTGCCCTCGGTCCTCCGCCTTTAGCCTGCATACTTCAGCCTTTTTTGGTGGGGCTTTGGGTTCGTTTTTTGGGCGGACGATGGCGCGATGGGGTTGCAGATGGAGTTGGCGGTCGCCGTGCCCGCAATTCCCGCTTTTATGCGGGAGACAAGCTGTTATAATGGCGAGGATGCTTCCAACTCAAAATTTGCGTGTGGCTGAGGTGGTGCGGTTGCTGACGCCGCGCGCTATGAAAACGGAATTGCCGGCTTCTGAGGCGGTCAATGCGACTGTCGTCAACAGCCGGCAAGCCGTGACCCGGATCCTGCGCCGGCAAGATCCGCGGTTGCTGGTGGTGGTGGGTCCGTGCTCGATTCATGATGTGCAGGGCGCCCTGGACTACGGCCGGCGGCTGGCGGTGTTGCGGCGCGAATTGGCCGGCCAGATGGAGATTGTGATGCGGGTTTATTTTGAAAAACCGCGCACGACGATCGGATGGAAAGGTCTGGTGAACGATCCGCACCTGGACGGGAGTTACGACATCGAGGCCGGGTTGAAAGCAGCGCGAACTCTCCTGCTGGAACTGGGGGCCCTGGGTTTGCCCGCAGCCACCGAGTTTCTCGATCCCATTATCCCCCAGTATATCGACGACCTGGTGAGTTGGGCGGCGATTGGGGCGCGGACGACGGAATCGCAGACGCATCGGGAGATGGCGAGCGGCTTGTCCATGCCGGTCGGGTTCAAGAACGGCACGGATGGCGGGATGCAGATCGCCTTGGATGCCATGGTATCGGCACGGACAAAACATAGTTTTCTCGGTATCGACCAGGACGGGATCACAAGCATCATCCGGACGATGGGGAATCCGACGGGGCACCTGGTGCTGCGAGGCGGTCGCAGTCAGACGAATTACGATCCGGCGAGTCTCCAGGAAGCCGAGTCCCGGCTGCTGCAGGCGGGGTTGCCGCCGGTAATTATGGTGGATTGCAGCCACGCCAACTCCGGCAAACAGTTTACGCGGCAGGAAGCCGTCTGGCGCAGCGTTATCGAGCAGCGCGTGGCGGGCAATACCTCCCTGGTCGGTCTCATGGTGGAGAGCTATCTGCAAGAGGGGAACCAGCCGTTTCCGAAAAAGAAAGCCGCCTTGCGCTACGGCGTTTCGGTCACCGATGCCTGTGTGGGTTGGGAAACCACCGAGCGTTTGCTGCGGTGGGGCGCGGCGCAAATGGCGGCGGCACAATTCGCCCGGGCGGCCCGGACGTAAAACAACCCAACGGCGTTTATGGCCAGCGACACTCTCGATACCAGCCAAAAGGCGCGCCAGATCAACCTGGATGCGAAACGCTACGGGACCTTTGCGGAGATCGGCGCCGGCCAGGAGGTGGCCCGGTGGTTTTTCCGCGTGGGCGGCGCGGCGCGGACGGTCGCGAAGACGATTTCCGCTTACGACATGGCGGTGAGCGACGCCATCTACGGGCCCACCGACCGGTATGTGAGCCGGCGCCGGCTCAAGGCGATGCTGGAATATGAATACGATTTGGTGCTCGAGCGGTTAAATGATAAGCGGGGCGGCAACACCGCGTTTTTCGCGTTTGCCAATACCGTGGCCACGCGCAAGGAGGAGGGCCATGGCTGGATGGGCATCCGCTTCCAGGCCGAACCGGGGGCTGATCCTTCGGAGATCTATATCCACGTGCGGATGCTCGATAAAGAGAACTTCCGGCAGCAGGAGGCACTGGGAGTCATTGGCGTGAACCTCGTTTACGCCACCTTTTACCTGCATAGCCAACCGGACCGGTTGATCCGGTCGCTGCTGGATGATCTGACGTGGGAACGGGTAGAAGTGGATATGATCCGGTTTGCCGGTCCTGCTTTTGCCGGGCTGGATAATCGGCTGATGGCGTTGCGGTTGGTGCAGGAGGGCTTGACCGAGGCGGCGATGTTCACCGCAGAGGGTGAGGCGGTGCAGTGGGCCGAGGTGCTCTACAACAAGCCGGTGCTGGTGCAGCGCGGCAGTTTTCGGCCGGTGACGCGGGCCACGCTGGATGTGCTGGAGCGCGGGCTTGAGCAGTTTGTCAAGGAACCGGAACTCGCGGGCGAGACGCCCGTGGTGCTCATGGAAATGACCCTGCGCCACCTGACCACGGGAGACGCCATCAATGCGGCGGACTTCCTCCAGCGCGCGGATACGCTGAAGGCCCTGGGTAAACTCGTGATGGTCTCGAATTTCCGGCGGTATCACCGGCTGGCCGCTTACTTGTCCCGCTACACGCGGCGTCCGCTCGGGTTGGCGCTCGGGGCGGTGGGACTCAAAGAGATTTTTGACGAGAGTTTTTACAATGAGAGCGAAGGCGGGATGCTGGGCGGGTTTGGCCAGCTCTTCAAGAATCCGGCGCGGCTTTACGTTTACCCGCATCTCGACGTGCCTTCGGGCCAGTTGCTTACGGTGGAAAATTACCCGGTGGCGCCGCATTTAAAACACCTATATGCGCACCTCGTGGAGAACCGGTTTATCCAGGGCATCCAAAACTACAACGCCGATCTACTGCCGATCCGGCGGCGCGAGGTGCTGGAGCAAATCGAAGCTGGCGATCGCCGTTGGGAGCAAGTGGTTCCACCGCAAATCGTCGAGGTGATTCGACGTCGGGGATTGTTTGGCTGCAAAGCGGTTTAAACGGGCGCCGCGTTATTCGTAACGCAGGGAATCGATTGGATCCAGGTTGGCCGCTTTCCAGGCCGGGTACGTGCCAAAGACGATCCCGACCGCCGAGCAAATCACCAGGCCGAGCACCACCCAATCCATGGGGATGACTGGTGTGAGTTTCAGGAAATAAGCGGTGGCGTTGCCACCGAGAATGCCGAGCACCACACCCACGATGCCGCCTACCTGGCAGAGCATGACCGCTTCCATGATGAATTGGGCCATGATGTTGCGCTTCTTGGCGCCCACCGCCCGCCGGATGCCGATCTCCCGGGTGCGCTCCGTGACCGATACGAGCATGATGTTCATGATGCCAATGCCGGCCGCCAGCAACGCTATGGAACTGATCACCGCCACCCCAAGCCGCACCGCCAGAGTGAAGGCGTTGAACTGCGCAATCAGCGAGTCGTTGGAGAAAATCTCGAAGTCGTCATCCTCACCCGGTGGCACCTTGCGCACCACGCGCAGGATGCCCCGAACCTGCTCGACGGTGTCGTCGTAAGACGCCTGGTCGCGGGCCTGCACCAGGAAATTCAGACTGCGATTCCAGCGGCCGAAGCGGTTCAGACCGGTCGAAAGCGGCACGATGGCGAAATTATCCTGGTCGCCCCCCATGGAGCTGCCTTTCGCTTCCAACACCCCGATGACGCTGTAATTGATACCGTTGATCTTGAGCCGTTCTCCCAGGGCAGACCCGAACGGGAACACCGTCTTGGCCAAACCGCTCCCGAGCACGCAGACATCCCGGGCATTTTCCACATCGTTGTTCGTGAGGAGGCGTCCCTCCGCCAGCACCCAGTTTCGTGCCAGGAAGCTGCCAGGGGTTTCGCCGAATAACTGCACGTTCGGTGCGGTTTTCTTGTAACGCGTCTCCACCTGGCCGCCCCAAAAGGAGGTCTCGATACCAACAGCTTCTGCCAGCGTGGCTTTCTCCGCCAACCGCAATCCCTGGGCCATCGTCAGGTCTTTGCGACGTCGGTATTTTTCGAGACCCTCGGGACCCGAGAAATGAATGGCGGGCCACTTTTGGACCATGAAACTCTGGCTGCCGAGCTGACTCATTTCCTGCTCAATGTTTCCCTGCATCACGCGCATGGCGGTCATGACGACGATGATGGAGAACACGCCCACCATTACCCCCAGCAGCGTCAGGGCCGAGCGTAGCTTGTGCGCGGTGATGGCGGCCATGGCCATGGCGAAACTCTCGCGCAGTTCACCGATCAGGATATTGGTGCCTTTGCGTTTACTCATTTCTCAAGGCATCCACGGGGTTCATGCGCGCCGCGCGCCATGCCGGAAAAAAGCCGGCCGTCAGACCGGTTACCGCCGACACCAGCAACGCCAGCCCCACAATGTACAGCGACATGGTGGCCGGCAAAAACCGCTGCATCACCAGGGTGATCGGCCAGGCGATGGCCAGCGCCACCAGGCCGCCCAGCAAACAAATGCTCGCCGCCTCAGCCAGAAACTGCATGAGGATCGTGCGGCGTTTGGCCCCGATGGCTTTGCGAATGCCGATCTCCTTGGTGCGTTCCGCGACCGAGACGAACATGATGTTCATGATCCCAATGCCGCCCACGAACAACGATAAGCCGGTAATGAACAAACCCACTGCGGCAATCGTGCCGGCGACCTTGTGGAACATATCCAGGAACTGGTCCTGTTGGTTGATGGCGAAGTCGTCCGGGTCTGCCGGAGCCAACCGCCGGACCTTGCGCATCACCGCGCGCACCTCTTCCTTCGCCTCCTCGATCGTGGCCAGGTCTTTGACCTTGATGTGAATGTCGTATTCCGGCCGGGACCGGAAATGGCTCACGTACTGCGGCAGGGGAATGATCGCCTGGTTGTCCAGGCTGATAGCGCCCAGGAAGCTGCCCTGCTTCTCCAGAACCCCTATGACCTCGAACTTTATGCCTCTAATGCTGATGCGATTCCCGAGCGGCGACGCGCGTTGAAACAGGTTGGTCGCTACGTCGCAGCCAATCACACAGACCGGACGCCCGCCTTCCACCTCGCCGGGCGTGAGGAAACGGCCTTGCCCGATGCCGATGCTGCTGGTTTGCAGCATTTGCTCGGTGGTGCCGATGATCGTGACGGTGTCCGCCCGCCGCTTCTCGTACTGCACGCTGCCTTGTCCGCCAGTGACCGGGGCTACGGCACGCGCGCAGGTGAGCTGCTTTTCCAATGCCCGGGCCTGAGCCAGGGTGATCGGTTTGCGTTTCTGCATCTCGAGCCACTCCTCGTAAGACATGATAAACCAATTCGCCCGTTGCACATACAGCGTGTCCGCCCCGATAAACGAGATGCTCTTCAGAAACGACCGGTTCAGCCCTTCGATGGCCGTGCCCATCAGCGTCACGGTGACAATCCCGATGACAATGCCCAGGGTGGTTAGCACCGAACGCATCTTGTTGGCCCGGATCGCTTCCAGCGCGATCATCAGGCCTTCTTTGAGTTCGGTCAGCAGATTCATGGCATCCCGGGCGCTCGCTCCATGCTATGGCGCCGCGCCGGTGGCCGTGGGAACGGCGGAAAAGGGGTTGGGATTTGCTTCGTCGCTGGCGATCAACCCGTCACGAATACGAATGATCCGGTGGGCGTGCCGCGCCACATCCTCCTCGTGGGTCACCACCAGGATCGTGTTGCCCCGGGTCGACAGTTCCCCAAAAAGGCTCAGAATCTCTGTGCCGGTCTTGGAATCCAGGTTTCCCGTCGGTTCGTCCGCCAGCAAAATGGAGGGTTGGTTCACCAGGGCACGTGCCACGGCGACGCGCTGCCGCTGACCACCCGAAAGTTCATTGGGCCGATGATGGATGCGGTCGGCCAGTCCCACGCTGGCCAGGGCATCCAGCGCGATTTGCCGCCGCTCCTCCGCGGGCACCCCGGCATAGATCAACGGCAGTTCTACATTCCTGAGCGCATCCGAGCGCGGCAACAGGTTGAAGGTCTGAAAAATGAACCCGATCTCCTTGTTCCGGACTTCCGCCAGTTGATTGTCGTCCATCTGGCTCACTTGCACCTCGTTCAAGATGTAAGTGCCGGACGTAGGTGTATCCAGGCAGCCGATCAGGTTCATCAGGGTCGATTTGCCCGACCCGGAGGGGCCCATGATCGCTACATACTCCCCCCGCTCGATCGTCAGCGACACCGCGCGCAGCGCATGGATGGTTTCTGTGCCCATTTGGTAGCGCCGCGATAGGTCCTGGAGGCGAATGAGGCTCATGCAATGCTTCTCCGGTTCCGTGCGGGTTGGCTATTCCTTCTTTTCCTCGTCCTTTTTCTCCTTGTCGGCCGGCGGCGTGCCGATGCGGATCTTCTTCCCATCCTCCAGCTCGCGGCTGATGGCCCGATAACTGCCGGAGACAACTTCCTGCCCTTCCTCCAGGCCTTCCGTGATTTCCCAATAATCGTCGTCGCTGATCCCGATTTTCACCGGCACCATCTTCGCGCGGTCTCCGTCCTTAATGAAGACCACCTCCACTGGCTTGACTGTTTCCTTGGCTTTGCGCTCGGCGCGCCCCCCTACTTTGTCGGCCGTCTTCTGGTCCGAACCCTCGGTCTTGGAACTGGATGCCGTAGCGTTGGAATTCGTTCCCTCCGGGTTCTTCTCCTTGGGCAGCCGAGTGGTCACACTGGCAATCGGCACCGTCAAGGCGTTGGTGCGCGACCGCGTTTCAATTTCGGACGTAACCGACATTCCCGGCCTGAACGATTCCCTCTCCTTGATGCGGATCCGGACTTCAAACTTCGTGGCATCGGTTTGGGCGGCCCCGTACTGCGATCCTTTGGCGGAATTGGCGATCTCCGTCACGGCCCCGGTGAACTTGCGGTCCTTGAAGGCATCCACCTCGAGTCGGACGTGCTGGTTGGGCTGAATCAGGACCACATCGATTTCCCCGATGTCTACGCGCGCTTCCATTTCGTTCAAATCGGCGATGATCATGATCTCGGTGCCGACGTTTTGTACCGTGCCCAGCACGCGCTCGCCCAGTTGCGAGTTCAGCTTGCTGACCGTGCCCGTGAGCGGCGATGAGATCGTCGTTTTCGCCAATTGCTCATCGGCGCTATCCAGGTTCGCGCGGGCCATCTCCACCTGGTGGGTGGCATTATTCAACTGCGCGCTCGCCACGGCATGCCTTGCCTTGACCTCGTCGAAAAGCGATGCCGAGATCAGCTTCTGCTGCATCAGTTCCTGGCCGCGCTTGAATTCCGCTTCCGCCTGCATCAGGTTCGCCTCGGCCGTCGCTTTGCTGGCCAGCGACGATTTGTAGCCGGCTTCCGCCTGGCTGCGGCTGGCGATGTAAAAGTCCGGCTTGATTTTCACCAGCAGATCGCCCTTGGTTACTTGTTGTCCCTCCTTGACCGGTAGTTCGATGATTTCGCCGCTCACCTCGGGAGAGATTTTCACCTGCACTACGGGCTGGATTCTTCCATTCGCCACGACAATTTCAGTGAGCGAACGCCGCACGACTTTGTCGGTTTGCACGGTGATGACCGCCTCGCGTTTCTGCAGCAGGGCCCAGGTGGTTAGGCCGGCGAGGACCAGGAGAATTCCGGAAAAGATTAGAATCTTCCGGCGTGATTTGCGTTTTGCCATGGCAACTATCTCTTTATGACACGTTTAAGACGCGTTTTGTTTCAAGGAAACTGCTTTCGCCCGCTGGCTAGCGGTTGAATACGGCGTTCACCAGGGCACCCACACCGATCAAGAAACCGGTATAGGCCGCCCAAATGCCAAAGACCCAGGCCGCAGCCCGGACAAACGTGACCCCGGTCAGCCGGGATAAACCCACCGACCGAACCGCCAGCAGCCAGAACGTCATGATATTCACCATAGCCAAGAGCGAGTGGGTCGGGCTTTGGGGGTCGAAATGCCTGACTAATAAGGCCAGACTGGGTGAGGCGAACAGGTTTCCCATGGCCAGGGCCAGCAGAGTGCGAACGATGGCGTCGAGCACTGAAATCATGGCCGCCAGCCCTACTACCTCCACCGCCTTCATGTAGGTGAGTGGGGTTTTAAGGAACAGGCGCGCCAGTCCCCAGAGGATCAATCCCCAGAAAAATGGCGTCACCAGGCCCGCCACCGGTGGCCCGGCATACATGCTGATTTTAGTGCCGATCGCGCCGTAGCGTTCGGCGGCGTCACGCGCCTTTTCAGCCTGTTCCGGCGGTAGCTTCATTTTCTGAACCTGCTTCTCTACCGCCTGACCGGTGATATCCCGCAATTGCTGTTGGATGTTCGGTTGGGAAAACAAAACGGCTGAGGCTACCCAGCTCACCACAATCAGGAGCAGTGCCGGTGCCAGCCAGTTCGCCGTGCATGGGCCGCTCCGCCGCACCTCCTCATACACCTCCCCGGGGGCGGCCAGAACGTTGAGCATGCGCATCGGCAGCGACATGGGTGGTGATGGTGGTTGCTCCTCCATCCGGTTCTCCGGCATCGGCGGAATAGTTTCCATAGGTCAATAGGGTTTAGGATTGCTGTGGCAACGGCCAAACTTCTCACCTCGGCCAAACGCGGCGTTTCCTTTCCGCATGCCTGGTGAGTTCCCTGGTTCTTGACGGCGATTTCGTAACCGTGTTTATGGGTTATCGCGCCACTGAACGCAAGCGCGAAAAGACCCGGAACTTCCATCCGGCAACACCAAACAGGAAACAGCAAACCCTTAACTTCCGCTTACTTTATCCCCACCAACACCTCGTAAGCCATTATAAATCCCCAGGGCTTTTGTAGATCACGTCCCATCCAAACCAGTTCGGTGTCCCGCCTTCAGGCGGTTCCCTGCAGAAATCTATGATTTGAAATCGACGCCTACCGTCCGCCCCAGCCAGCGTCTCATTTTGACCATGCCAAGAACCGCGCCTGATTTCTCCGGTTGACAGAGATCTGCATCAGAATTACGTTCACCACTGGTAACCATCAACAACACTGATTGAAAGGGTTTTGTCCTATGTCACAATTCAAATTGTTCCCAACGTTTCTCACTGGCTGTGCCACACTGGCGCTTTTGGGCGGTGTCCCGGCTTTTGCCGGAACCCCACCGGCTACGAGAGGCAACAACACGCCGGCGAAACTGCTGAATAGTGTCACCCTGGAGGGAGTGCGTGGACATCAGGCGGTGTTTCAAGCGATTGCGGACGCGAATAACGGAAACCGCACGTCGGGCACGCCCGGCTACGATGAGTCAGTCAGTTACGTGGCTGAGTTGATGACGGACGCCGGTTATGACGTGACCGTCCAGCCGTTTCAGTTCCAGACCTTTATCTCGTTCTCGCCTTCGCTTCTGGTACAAGTCGCTCCTCCTCCCGCAGGACCGTTACCCAACACGATCCTGTCTTACTCCGGCAGCGGCGACGTGACCGCGCCGGTGTATTTGGTGCCCAACCTGGGTTGCAATGCAGCGGATTTTGCCGGGTTCCCCGCGGGGAGCATTGCGTTGATCAGTCGTGGCGCGTGCACGTTTGCGATCAAGGCAGTGAATGCCTACAATGCCGGAGCCTCGGCGGTCATCATCTACAACAACATCCCTGGCCCGCTAAACGGCACACTCGGCAATGACTTCGCCCTCGATCTGCCGGTGGTGTCCGTGACCCAGGATCTCGGCCTGCAGTTGGCGGCTACGCCCGGCTTGGTCATGCGCGTGAAAACCGAAACCTTCCGCGGTATCGCGACTTCTTACAATGTGCTGGCTGAAACCCGGCACGGCGATCCGGACAATGTGATTGTGGTTGGTGCTCACCTCGATTCGGTCAACGCGGGCCCCGGGATCCAGGACAATGGCGCCGGCTCCGCGGCGATCCTTGAGACTGCGCTGCAGATGGCCGGAGTGCGGCCGAAAAACAAGGTCCGCTTCGCCTGGTGGGGTGCCGAGGAGGCGAGTCTCGTGGGCTCCAGTTACTACGTCAACAACCTTTCCACTGAGGAGCTTGACAGCATTGCTCTGAACCTGAACTTCGACACCATCGCCTCGCCAAACCACGTGTTCTTTGTCTACGACGGCGACGATTCGGACGCTGTGGGTGCCGGCTCTGGACCCGACGGTTCCGCCGCGATCGAGCGAGTGTTTGAAGACTATTATACCATGGTCGGCCAGCCCTTTAAGGGAACCGATCTTTCCGGCCGGTCGGATTACGGCCCGTTCATCGCCGCCGGGATTCCGGTTGGAGGGATCTTCGCGGGTGCCGAGGGGATTAAAACTGCCGAGGAGGCCGCGATATGGGGGGGCGTTGCCGGCGTTCAGTATGATCCCTGCTACCACCAGGCTTGCGACACCTACGACAACGTGAACCTCTTTGCGCTGGATGTAAACGCCGATGCCGTGGCGTATGCCGTGCTGCAGTTCGCCATGAACACCGAGGCCGTGAACGGCAAGCGTGGCAAAGGCAACTTCAAACCACGCGACTAGCGCTCACCCGCGTCCGACTTTGCCAAAGCGCTGGTCCCGTCAACATCCCTGGCGGGACCGGCTTCAGCCCGGGAGATGTCCTGATGGCCGTGCGGCTCTGATGCGGATTCAAAGGCAAACCGGCTGGCTTTCGAAGACAAGGCGAAGAGGTTTACGAAGGTGGCAATCTCTTGGTAGCGCCAGGGGGCAACGCGGGCTGGGGTGTGTCGTATTGTCCGTCGGCTGAACATCCCTGTGGGCTCCGGCGCTTCCGGGCAAAAAGATCGATGGTCTCTCTCAGTTCCTGCACTACAATCGGCTTCAGCAACACCCAGTCAATGTCCTTCGTGAGATTCTGAGGTTGTTCGCCGGTGATAAGCACCACGCGCATCCCCTTCTTACGTTTCTTGATTTCGTGCGCCAGCTCAACGCCGTTCATTCCCGGCATTTTGAAATCGGTGAGCACCAAGTCGAACGGGGTATGCTCCAGCATGCCCAGTGCTTGATCGGCGTCGCACGCGGTTTCCCAAGCGTGTCCGAAAGTATCAAGCAAGTACCCCAATAACTCCCTGACTGATGGCTCGTCATCGACCACCAGCACTCGTTTTCTTATCATGCGCAATCCCTTTCTTCTTGTTCCCTGACTTCTGTCTCAAAGCCGCCAATTAAGCTCAAATAATACCATAGGTTTTCCTGAGGTCTATTAGGGGTTTACACCATTGACAAAGCAGCAGACTGTGGAACACGCCAAGTCGATAACCACGAGGTCCCCACGTGCGGCGATTCGTGAAACCTGCCACAGCCGCATTCCACTACAGCTCCCAGGGCCTCCGGTCGCGCGTTTTCCCACCCTTCAAGCGCTTGTAACTTTCACCCGTGGTTACGCCCATTCGGATCCCCGAAAACCCCAGCCACACATCCCCCACTCAGGGCTCCGAGGGGGCTTCGATCACCCGGAGCATCGAAGGTTCCGGGAACGGTGGGTTCCGCGGGCGATCCCGGTTGGCTTCCAGGGATTCCCAGGCGAGGGTGTAACGGGTGCCGGCTGGAGCTTTCCCGGAGTCTTCGCGCATTTGCTTCTTCATCCCGGGGAACTTCGATTCGACCTTCGCCAGGGATGAAGGCAAGAGAGGTTTCTCGCGCGGAACGGTCGCTCCCGGGATCGGTCGCAAGGTGGCTTCGTCGAGCACCCAGACACCGGAGCCCTTGGGGTACCGATAGCTCAGCGCCAGCCGGCCCTGGCCGAGGGGACGAACGCCTCCGATCCGAACTTCGACAATGATGCTGCCGCCACCGGCGAATTCCCAACGGTATCCTTTCCAGTCGCTGACCTGGACGATGTTCCAGCCGTTTGTCTCGCGGCGGGCGGCATAGACCTGGAGGTCGCCGTTAGCGTCATATTTGTGATAGGTCACCACGGGCCGGCCCGCGTTGTCGAATCCCAGTTCGCGGTTCACGTTGATGAGGCCACCTTTCGGGGGGACGGGGTCGACGATGTCGCCGGTCTCGACGGTGATGGGGAGTTTGAGGGGGCGTCCGGCGGAATCGGTCCAGTGGACGAGGTCGTCGCTGCGGGCGTAGCTTATGTCGTGGTTGCTCGAACAATCGGGGGTATCGCGCCAGACCCAAACGACATGGAAGCGCCCATCCGGGCCAAGTTCGGGCACCGAGCAGTAGGCGTTCATTTTTCCCAGGCCGGCCATGAGGGGCTGATTCATCAGACGCCGCCACGTGCCCGTTTTCTCGTCAAACACGTTATACAAGTCGTCGCCATTGCCGCTGCCTCCGTCGCGATAGCGGAAGATCAGACGGCCGGCTTGGTCGTGGATAAACACCGGATAGGTTACGCGCTGCTCGCGGTCCCCGGTCATGGAGACAATGCGTTTGAGCGAGGAGCCGTCCAGGGGTTTTTCGCCACGGAAGTAGACGAGGGGCACGCAGTGCATGTTCCCGGAAACATGCAGCACGCCCTCGCGATCCAAAGCCATGGCAATGTAGTTGTGCGAGTCCCAGCCGAGCTTGGACGGGAGCTTGGTGATCGTCCAGTTCGTGGAATCCAGAGTCCGCTGCGCCACGCTCATTTGCCGTTGCGCGTCGTAGTATCCCACCCATTGCATCGGCGCCCGGGTCAACAGGCCGAAACCCACTGGGTGCCCGGACCACACCGGTTCGACATCAATGCTGCGGACCTTTTCCGCGCCGGGAAGCGAAAGCCATCCGCCGAGGGTTAACGCGATCAGTAACATCCCCAGGCTGCGGGCCTGGCATGGGCTGGAGTGCTTCAGTTGCATCGGCTCAATAAATAGCAGCCTCCGCGTGAGAGTTCACGGCTTTTTGGCTGACTTTCCTGATGGGCGTTGTTCCCGTCGGACATGCTGAAGCAGGCACACCAAACGGAGCGGCGCTCGTTTCGGGCAGTTCCTTCGGAGCAGGCAGCTAGACACGGTTACAGATTTCCGTGCCTTGCAGTGGCATCGCAATGCTGGCATGTTTGAGATGTGACCCCGAGCAGGAGCAGAGCCATGGCTGATGACACGGCCATTTGTCCGGCCCCATCTGGACTGGGAATCTCGCACACTCATCCCATCGGCCGAACGGTGCCTGTGGCGCGCTTTTGGAGAAAGCCGCCCAGCCTGCGACGCGCCTTCACCTTGATTGAGCTCCTGGTAGTGATTGCGATTATCGCGATTCTCGCGGCGATGCTTTTGCCGGCGCTGGTTTCGGCCAAAGAAAAAGCCCGGCGTACGGGATGCAAGAACAGCCTGCGGCAGCTCGGTTTGGCACTGCAGCTCTACGGAGTGGATAACAATGATCGCTTGCCTCAAGGCCGGCGTGACGACGGGGCCACCCACACGATTTGGATCAGCACGAACACCTTCAACGCGATTAAACAGTATAGCGCGACCAACATGAGTTCCTGCCCCAGTCTGGAAGGCAGTTTCCAGTATTATCGCTATCCTTACGGCTGGGTCATCGGCTACAGCTACAATGGCGGACACAAGAAACCGTGGCCTGGTGAACCGGCCCCACCCTGGGTTTCGCCTCAGAAGTTCACCGACTCCCCACTCCTGACCCTGGCAGCCGATTTGAATGCGTGGGCTGAGCCGATCAGTGGCGTGGGCTGGGTGATCGCTCCGCATTGCCGCGGCGGCGCGGCCAAGGAAGGCACGTCGCCGATGCTGCTGAGAAACAAGACCACCACCTCCTCGCAAGTGGGCGCCCAGGGTGGGAACGTCCTGCTGCTGGATGGGTCGGTGCACTGGAAGAATATCCGGCAAATGACGAACTACTGGGCCTACCAAGCGGGGACTTACTGGAACATGTGGTAGTCGAGAGAGGAGGAAAGTTCGGGTGCAAAATAAAATGTGGGTGCTCTGTTTCTCTCTGGCACGCGGAAGCACGGAAACCCAACTTTGAGGCGGCGGACGTGCTACAGACCGCCTCGTCTACATTGGTGGAGGGAGTCGTTTTAGCGCAAAATCTCTCGCTTAATGCTCTCTTAAGGTGCCATGGGCTAAGGTGGCGCCACGATGTTGTTCACGGTCACAACTCACAAGTCGAGCGTCGGTCCAGGCCTGCGGGCGCGGGCACTTGCCGTGGTCCTGGGCGCGGGACTCCTCCTGGCGGTATTTGGCGTGGTGCTCGCTTTGCAGCGGACCGTCCCGGGCGCAGCGACGGCGGCGCGCCTGGATGGTGATGGGCTCTACAACCTCACCAACGTCTGGCACCTTCGCCTGACTTTTACGCCCGAGCAATGGCAGGCCATGGAACCCAAGGGGGGTGCCGGTCCGTTCAGAGGGCGGGGCGGCCCAGCCGGCGGGCCTGGTGGCGGCCCAGGCGGCTTTGGTCCGGGCGCGGAACTTGGGGGCGTGATGCTGAGCCAGGGCGATGCGAACAAGGATCAGCAACTCTCACGCGATGAGTTTGTGGCGCTAGGCCGCAAATGGATGACGGCCTGGGATACGAACAAGACCGGCCAACTGGACGCGGGCAAGATTCGGACTGGTCTCGAAGCCGCACTGCTTGCCAGGGCAGGAGGCGGACCTCGCGTGGCACAGATGGCGTCGGGTCCGGTAGGGAATCGGAACGGATATCCGCTGAGCCGCGCGAATCTGGATTTTGAAGGGTGGCAATTCGAGGAGGTAGCCGTTCGCTACAAGGGGAACAACACTTACATGAGTTCGAGCCGTTCGCTCAAGCGGCCGCTCAAGATCGACTTGAATTCCGGGTTCAAAAACCGGCGGCTCGGCGGGATCACTGAGCTGAATCTCCACAACAACGTGAACGATGCCGGCGCGATGAATGAAGCGCTTTCCTATCGCCTCTTTCGGGATGCCGGCGTTCCCGGACCCCGCACGGCTTACGCCCAGATCTTTCTTAGCGTGCCAGGCCAATACACCAACCACCTGGTTGGCCTCTATTCGCTGATTGAAAACGTGGACAAGGACTTTACGAGTTCGCGATTCGGCACGCGGCGCGGCGCGCTGTTCAAGCCGACGACGCGCCAGGTGTTCGAGGATATGGGAGACCAGTGGGCGGCATATCAGCCGTCGTTTGTGCCCAAAACGACGGTGTATGATCACGAGGCCCAACGGGTCATCGACTTCAGCAAACTGGTGTCTCATGCCAGCGACGCTGAATTCGCGGCGCGCCTCGAGGAGTTCCTGGACCTGGACGCGTTCGCGCGGTTCATGGCGGTGACCGTTTGGCTGAGCAATATGGACAGCATTCTGAGCATGGGTCAGAACTTCTATGTCTACCTGCATCCCAAGACCCAGCGCTTTCAGTTTTTGCCGTGGGATTTTGATCATTCGTTCGGAATGTTTCCCATGGCCGGGAGCGCGGAGGAACTCGAGAACCTGAGCCTGCTGACACCGTGGAGCGGACGCGTCCTGTTCCTGGAGCGGGTGTTTAACGTCGAGAAATTCAAGCGGATCTATCTCGCGCGGATGGAGGAGTTCAGCAAAACGATCTTTCAACCCGAGCGGATCCAACAGCAAGTCGATGAGCTGGCGGCGGTGCTGCGGCCGGTAGTGCGGGAGGAATCCGACCAACTGCTGGCCCGTTTTGAAAAAGTGGTGACGGGTGAGGCTGCCGTGGGTGAGGGATTCGGTGGACCCCCACCAAGAGAGAACCGCGGCCAGCGCTCGTTCGGTATGCGGCGCGGTGAATCTGCACGCGCCGACAAGGGCGAAGGCGCCGCTGAACCTCCATTCGGTGGTCCCGGTGGCGACGCGCCTGGCGGTCCCGGCGGTTCTGGATCGTCCATGAAGCCGATTCGCACGTTTGTGGTGGCGCGCGCGGCTTCGGTGAACGACCAGTTGGCGGGGAAGTCCGCGGGTGTCACTCTTTCCCGCTCCGGCCCGGGAGGCCCCCCGGGAATGGGCGGTGGGCCAGGTGGTCCTCCGGGCATAAGCGGCCCAGGCGGATTTGGGCCCGGAATGTTTCTGGCCCGGGCCTTTCTGGCGGCGCTCGATGACGATGACGATGGAGCGCTCTCAGAGATTGAGGTGACACGGGGTTTTGAAACGTGGTTCGATTCATGGTCGAAGCAACCCGGCGCGAATCTGGACGAAACCAAGCTTCAATCCGGGATTAACCAGGATCTCTTCCCATTCCGCGGGGGGCCGCCACGCGGACTTGATTTCGGGCCTCCCACCATAGGCTTTGGCCCGCCCGGCGGTCCCGACGATTTTTGATCCCTAAACCCAAACCTGCTCATTTATGCAAATCAACCAAACTCTTCATGAACTGCTCTGGAACCCCACGGACCTGGCTTCATTGCCTAGTCTTGCTTTGAGGCTCATCATGGCCGCAATGCTCGGTGTCTTGCTGGGCCACGCTTACGTGCGCTTCGGCCAAACCCTGTCGAATCGCCAAGTCTTTGCGCGGAACTTTGTGGTGCTGATTGTCACGACCACCTTGATCATCAGCATTGTTCGTTCCTCGGTGGCCTTGTCGCTGGGGTTGGTCGGCGCGCTCTCGATTGTGCGGTTCCGGGCGGCGATCAAGGAGCCAGAGGAACTGGCGTTCCTTTTCCTGGCAATCAGTATCGGGCTCGGGTTGGGAGCTGGCGCCGCGTTGAGCACTATCGTGGCCCTGGTCTTGATCCTGGGTTTGATCGCTATCCGCGGTTTGCTGTATCGCCGACCGGGACCGCCGAATCTATACCTCACCGTGACGAGCCCCGGGGCGGGCAGCTTGGACGCCACCCATATCATGGCGGCACTGGCGGAGTTCGGTGCGCAGGGGAGCTTGAAGCGTCTGGACCAAACACCGGACCAGTTGGAGGCAGCGTTTGTGGTGGACTTCAAGGAAGTGGGCCGGTTGGAGCAGTTTAACCAACGGCTTCGCGAACTGAACCCGCTCGTCAGGATCAGTTGCCTCGACGATCGTGGAATGGGTGTGTGACGTCCTGACACCGTGGAGCTATGACCTCGTTTCCGCTTGAACCTCGATACGAAAGGAAGTTCATCGCCCAGGGGCTGGACCTTCCGGCGACCCTGGCTCTCGTGCGGCGGCATCCGGCGGCATTCCGGGAGGTGTATCCGGCGCGCGGCGTGAATAACCTCTACCTGGACTCGGCAGATTTGCGCGATTACCACGACCACGTCAACGGGGTGGGGCATCGGGCCAAGACCCGGATCCGTTGGTATGGCCCGTGGTCCGGACAGTTGGGTGCGCCCACGCTGGAAAAGAAAATCAAACGCGGGCAGGTGAGCTGGAAGCGCTCCCATGGTCTGGCCTCGATGTATATGAATGGTGGTGTCTCACGTGATGATTTGGCGCGCGCCGTGGAGCAATCAGCTTTGCCGTTGGCCGATCGTGAAACATTGCATCACTTACAGCCCTCGTTGCTGAGCCGATATCAGCGCCATTATTTTCTGAGCGCCGACCGCCGGTTTCGGTTGACTGTGGATTCAGAGCTTGAATTCGCCGCTGCCTCACCTGCCGAGGCGGCTGGGACCGGGTTTCGCCCTTACGGTTCTTTGATTGTGATCGAGCTTAAGTTCGGCGTCGGGGAGGCGCCAGACGCGCCCCATGTTACGAACACGCTGCCGTTCCGGCTGACCAAGTGTTCGAAGTATGTCCTCGGGATTACGTCCATCCTCGGACGCTAATCCTGGATGAGTGCCGCCGACTTCGAGCGTCTGCGGTGTATCCACGGGAGGGTCGGGTTCGAAAAAACCGTGCGTAAAGGCAGCGAGCGCGGTTTAATAAGCGGCGTGCTTCGAACTAGACTTATGAATGCTTCATTCTTTTCGCCGGTCCGGTGGTGTTCCTATGTTGTTCTCCTGGCGGCCTGGGTTTTCCTGTCCGTCGCAGCGGCCAAAACGCCGCTCACCGCCCAATGGATCTGGATCCCGCAGACCGCATCGCAGCCGTATAACCAAACGGTGATTGCGCGCAAGAAATTCAACCTCGAGGAGCCTGTCGCGGCCACCGTGTGGATCACAGCCGACACGTTTTATCGACTGGAGATCAACGGCGCCTGGGTTAATGACGGCCCGTGCCGAAGTTACCCGGCGCATTTCCAATACGATGTGCTCGACGCCGGTCCTTACCTGCGGTCCGGGGAAAATGAAATACGAGTGATCGCCCGGTATTACGGGGTCGGGGATTTTCATCATCTGCCCCAACAACCGGGACTGTTGGCCCAACTCGATGTGACGCAGGCGGGCAAGCCGGCAACCACGATCAGTACCGATGGTTCCTGGGAAATCGCCCGGTCGGAGGCTTGGATCACCAACACGCCTAAGGTCAGCATCCAGATGGAGCCGGCGGAATGGTATGACGCGCGGTTGGCGGAGCCGCTGACCTTTGGGCCGGCGGCGGTCGTTTGCGGCACCACCGAGGGTCCTTGGAAAGCTCTGAATCCGCGGGATGTGGCATTGATGAGCCGCGAACCGTTTGCCTTGAGAACCTTTCGCGGCGCCAAGGTCGTAAAATCCGAGGGTTGGAATTTTTGTCTGCCTGCTGCGCGCCTCTTGTATCCGGGTTTGATTGAGGCCAACCACACGGTGAGCCTGGCCTGCGGCATGGCGAGTGTCATTGTCACCGAAGCGCCCACGACGGTGACGGTCCAGGCGGAAGGTTTTAAAGTGGCCGTGAATGGGCAGCGATCGAAGGACAACCGTTTTCAACTGCCGACCGGGCGGCACCTGTTGTTGGCGCTGGCGAGCGATGTTACTTCGCATAACAAGGAGAAGACCGTTCGGCTGATGAATCCATCGGGTTTCTGGCTCGAGAATCCTGTGGATGCCACGCACGAAAACACCTGGTGCTTTCTCCGTTTCCCAGAATTCGGCTTTGCTACCAACGACCTGGTTTGGATTGGTTTTCGCGATGAGAACCGGGAGGTGGCGGAGAAAGTCCGCGGCTTCGAGAAATTGTCCGAAGAACTGATGCGCGAGGTGGTGGACACGGAGACGTTCAGCGCCCAACTCAAAACCCGGGTGCAGCAGATGCCCTCGTCGCAGATGTTTGTTCGCGACAGCGTGTGGCAGACGTGGCAACGGGAAGTGGTGGGGGATGCCTCGGCCCTGGTGGAGAAGCCGACGGCGCTGATGCACGATACACCGGTTTGCACCGTGGTGCGACCGAGTGCGGAGGGTGACATTGAGTTGCTGTATGACCTGGGCGAGCAAAACTGCGGGTATTACCAATTCGACATGTTGGCTCCCGCCGGTGTCACTGTGGACATCGTCGGCGTGGAATACATCGCGCCCGACGGCCGCATTCAATGGAGCCACGGCAACCGGAACGGGCTGCGGTATATTACGCGGGATGGAGTGAACAAATTCACCTCGCTCAAGCGCCGCTCCGGCCGTTACCTGTTTGTGACCTTGCGCGATTTCAAGGCGCCGGTTTCAATTCGCCACCTGAACCTCATCGAGTCGACGTATCCGGTGAACGCCATTGGATCGTTCCGTTGCAGTGATGCGCGCCTGGACCGGATTTGGGAGATCTCGGCTCGGACACTTAAGCTGTGCATGGAGGACACGTTGACCGATTGCCCGCTGTACGAGCAAACGCACTGGGTGGGGGATGCACGGAACGAGTCGCTTTACGCATACGCGGTGTTTGGGGCCACGGATATTGGCCGGCGGTGCATTCGCCAGACGGCGCAGTCCCTGGAGCATTACCCCATTGCGGGTTGCCAGGTGCCTTCTGGTTGGGATTGCCTGCTTCCGGCCTGGAGCTTTCTCTGGACGATTTCCACGTGGGACCACTATTGGCATACCGGCGACCGGGATTTCCTGCGGGAGATGCACTCGGCCGTGGTCCGGAATCTCCAGGGTGCGGAGACCATGGTGAATGAACGCGGACTGTTCAGCGCGCCGCTGTGGAACCTGTTTGACTGGACGCCGATCGACCAGAACCAGCGGGCGGTGGTGCATAACAACTTGTTCCTGGTGAGCGCTATTGACGCGGCCTTGAAGGCGGAAGCGGAGCTGGGATGTGACGAGCACTCAGCGTGGTTGCGGGAGTTGCGCGCGCGCCTGGTGCAGGGGGCCAATGCGCTATGGGATAAGGACAAGAAGGCGTATGCGGACTCGATCCGGGGTGACGGCTCCGTGAGCCCTTCGACCTCGCAACACACGAGCTTTCTCTCGGTGCTGTATGACGTGGTGGAACCCGGGAACGTGGCGGACGCAAAGCGGAACATTATTGATCCGCCGGCCAAGATGGTGCGGGTGGGTTCGCCGTTTGCAGCGCAGTATCAGTATGAAGCACTGGAGAAGCTGGGGTTGGAAGACGAAATCCTGAAGCTGACGTACCAGAATTATCTGCCGATGATCGAATCCGGGGCGACGACGGTGTGGGAGAGTTTCCCAAGCGGCACGACTGGTGGCGGCACCTGGCCGACGCGGAGCCATTGCCATGCCTGGTCATCGGCGCCGTTGTATTTCCTGAATCGGACCGTGGTGGGGCTGAGATCGGCCGCGCCTGGCTGGACGAGAGCTACGATCAGCCCGCGACCGGGCGATCTGACCTGGGCGAGCGGAACTACCTCGACGCCGCATGGGCCGGTGAGTGTTTCGTGGAAGCTGAAAGACAACACCCTGGACATCACCTGTGCTGGACCGAAAGAAGTTGCGATTGAATTTGTCACCAACGACAACCTGAAAGGCCGGGCGGTGACTTTCAACGGTAAGAAAGTGCAGTGAGCGCAAGAAGCGGCGATGGCATCGCGTCGCCGCCGCTGCTCCGTGCGGGCTGGCAGACGGGCGTCTTGGTTTCCGAGGGTGCGGGGTTTGAATTTCGGTCACAGGACCAAGAAAGGCTGAAGTATGAAGGCTAAAGGCTAAAGTAAACTACGGGACGGCTGGGGGGCGGAGGACCGAGGGCAGAATGCGCGTTTGTTTTCGAGGCGCGAAGGTGGAATATCGGTCACGCCTCCGAGAAGCTCCTCCGAAAAAGCACTTTTCCGCACTTTAAAGCACTTTTCTGCACCGTTCCTAGAAAGGCTGAAGTCTGAAGGCTAAAGGCCAAAAAGGACTATGGGACTACGGACTATAGGACTATGGGACCTCCAGAAAGGCTAAAGTACGAAGGCTGAAGGATGAAGTGCGGATTACCGGTGGCTGACTTTGGAGGTCAGGCCGGGCGCGGGCGGGCGTGCGCGCCTTTTGGGGTGCACACGCCCGGCGCCCTGGGCCGCCACAGGTCCTGGACGCTTGGTCTTCTGTTTTGATTTAACCGTATATGTCAAAGAACGGGATCCTGAACGGAGCCGGGTGGTTGTGGAAGCGACCACGGGGCAACCCGTTCAAAGGACCCAAAAACGGGGGTAAGATAGCAGAGAACGAAAGGGTGCTTCCACTGACAATTCATGACATTAATGGGACTATGGGACTACGGACTATGGGACTCAAGAAAGGCCGAAGGCAAAAGGCTGAAGGCTGAAGTGCTGACACATAGGGGCCCATGAGGCCAAGGGCCTCGGTTGCGGAGAATGGGAATTGATCGAATTGGGGGTTGCGCATTGCCATTATTGGAGTTTCTTCGGTTGGGTTGAGGGTGCGGCGGACTGGGGATTTTGAAAAAAATACCGTTAACCACCGTTAATCACCGTTAGCCACCGTTACAAACCGTGATTTGACGATAGGGGGGATGGGACCTTCCAGAAAGGCTGAAGTATGAAGGCAAAAGGCCAAAAATGGGACTATGGGACTACGGACTATGGGACTAAGGGACCGGTGAGTCGGTGAGACGGC
>DIXK01000038.1 GCA_002428665.1 Verrucomicrobia subdivision 3 bacterium UBA6082 | reverse complement strand
GTTCGATTCCCTTCACCCGCTCCAATCTTCTGGCTCAATGGCTTACGCAAGAATCTCCCGAAAAGTAACAACAAAAGTAACAACAACTCGGCTTTTGTGAGGGTCGTTCGCCGAGGTTATTTTGCCCCCTCGCATGCGCCCGCCGCCCAAAGTGGTCGTTCCCTTCCATGAAGATGAGCTGCTTGTAAACGCGGTGCGGGACGAGTCCAAAACAGATATAGGTGTGGGACCACGCTATAGGAAACCCAAGGCCAATACTTGGCGCCCGGTTCAACGAGCTGATTTGGCCCATTCTCGTGCCCGCTTCATCAGCTCCTCACGCTGCTGCGGAGCGATGAACCGGAGCATCGATGAGTGTTCCCATCCCAAAAGCAGGGCGATGCTTGTGGCTGCACGATCGCAGATTCTCCATTCCGGGCCCGGCAAGGCTCGCTCGTAAACAATCGGCGTAACGTCTTCCAGCAAGGGGACCAACTCACCGACGCAGTTTGTCAGTGAGAGTCTGCAGAGTGTGACCAAAGCTCGTTCCCGTAAGTAGCTATCGAGTTGCTGGTCCCGGGCTTCGGCGACCAACTCGGCGGCTAAGCGTTCAGGGACGATTTTGCTCAAGCCGCGGGTTGCGGAGGCATCATAGTCAGTGCCCCGGAGCTTGAACAATTCGTCGACCGCAGGTCTATAATGCAGGTCAGCCAAGGCCTCAATTAAGGCGTCCACCAGCGTAAAATCATGGAACGGCGATTCAAAGGGCTGGGGCGGCAAGCGTCTTCCCGCCATCTGTTTGGCCCTCTCGGGCGCACGAATGCTCAGTCGGTGACTCAGGTTTTCCGAATCGAGAACACTATCCAACCCACCGCTGTAGCCGCCGACGGGTCTTGATGACCGCTCCAGGTCCTTAGTAATCGCCTTAATCTGGAGCCGCATCTCTTCATCGTTCGGTCCTTTCGACTGAAGAAGGTTTTTCAACTCGTCGAGAAGCTTGGGCGCAACATTTGTGGCGCCGCGTCGGACGAGAGAGTGAGCGGCGGCGGCAGCGACGAACTGGTTCGCATCTTCCAGGCACCCAAGCAACGCGGGCACAAAACTTTGGTCATTAAAGTTGGTGCCACCCAAGGCCAGAACTGCCTGCCAGCGAACGCCATCATCAGGATCGTGCGCTGCGCGCAGAAGGAAGTTGCCCGCAGCTTCTCTTTCTTGCGCGGCATTTGCTAGAAGAACGCAGTATAGCCGCCTGGCACGGGGTGTTTGGCTTTGGAAATTCGAAATCAACTTTTTCGCATCCAGGCTCTGTGGCCGTTGAATGAGGATATGCGCTGCCGAGTCCGCAAGAATGCTGTCCGGAGCCGAGAGCATCTTTACGAAGGCGGGCTCATAGGGCGTCCATTCCAAGCGGGAAATAACCTCGGCGATGTCTGGGGTAACGGAGTCGGCGGAATTGGTGCTGGTCACGAGGAGATTCAGCAGCGCCGGCAGATCATTGGTTGTGGCGCGGGAACTTATCTGCCACAAGGTTTCGTCGACATCGCCATAGTTAAAGTCCTCCCGAGTGCTCACCACTTTGAATCTCTTGATTAACTCGGCGGCGCTCGTTTCAGCGCAGAAGCTGCGAGTGAAAGGAGGAGCCGGGGGGGGCTGACCTTTCGAGATTAGGTCCCGCCACGAGTTGTCGTCGAGGGGTTGATCGTTCGGCCGCACAAACTCTCGATACGTCAGGACCGCGCCGCGATAGAGTTGATTGGCTTTGCCGTCCGAGGCAATTACATACAGCGCCTGGGGCCGGGCCAGCCCAGCGTAAAGCATGGAACCAGTGAGAGGGTTGGAGAAAACGCGGGTCACGATCGGGAAATTATCAAGGGGCACTTCGTAGGAGTTGCCGTAATAAAAATGGAATGTGGCCAGAGTGACCCCATAATCCTCGATCCATTTGGCGTCCTCGTCGGTCAAAGCCTGACCCGTGAGCGGCTTTTTCGCCAACTCCGCCAATCGGTCGCACACGGGAGCGAATTCCTTGAGCAGGCGGCAAATGTCCTGTCGGCATTCGTAGAACAAGCGTAGCGTGGCGGTCTCGGCCTCGTCGGCTTTGCCATTCTCTACGCAACGCTGTGCCAGGTCCCTAAGTTGCTCTTCCAGTCTCCTCGAGGCATCGCGGCCTCCCTTTTCGAGTTCGGCCTTGTGCTTGTCGTAATAGCGGCTTTGGAATTGCCCGAACTGTTCCAGCTTGCCCGAGTGCTTTTCAAACTCCTTCTCATCCCGGGCTTGTGAAAGTGCCTTCGAAAGACTAAGCGCTTCCAACAAGCCGGTCGCCGTGGTTTTAACTTCGAAAGGCTGATCGAGGCCGACCGCCTCAAAGGCTGCCGCTGTCCGGCGGCTGAGGGCAGCAAGCCCGGCGAAGAATTCCGGGTAGGGGGCAACCATGCCCTTGGGAGGACTGATGCCACCCATATACATGACCGACAATTTCGTGTGCAGAGCCCAGGTATGGCGCTGTTCAGCCCAAGCGCCCAACTGAGACCAGAGTTGCAGGTCAGACCAGGCATCATTCCGCAGCGAGGGCGGCGCTTGGGGAGGCAAAGGCTTCTGCAAGAGAGCGAGCAACCGCATCGCGTCACCGTGGAGCGAGTCCGGCATGGGCCCGCAATCTGCCTTAAGGATCAGCTCGCGAGCGCTCTTTCCGAATTGACCCTCGACCGCCCTCACGGCCGCGGGAGAGCGGAGCACCGGGGATGCGGCCAGAAAATCCAACCCGGACGGATACCGGCGGTTGGGGATTTTTGGATCCACTGTGTTCTGAAAACAAACCGCACAAGGCAAGCGGCGCGGCGGCAGCACACGAAAGCCCTGGGTTAACCGGGGAAACTCAGTGTATTGCTGCGGGTCCAGCAACTGGTCGCTTACCCGCGGGAGGGGCAGCTCGTCCCGAAGCCTTTTCTGAATCTCGGCCAGTTGGGCATCGCTCGAAGCACCGACCAGCCCGTTGGAACCGACTACTGCCATTGCCGTCTCCAGATACTGCCGGATTGTCCCGTCTTCCATAGGTGCCAGGAAAATGTCCAATGGCTCGGACAATTGTCTCCAGATTGTCTGTAGCTCCTAGTCTGCATTTACCAAGCCAGCGAGAATGAGGGCTAACCTGGTCTCGCGCGCATTGGCCAACCGGAACACGACCGTGGCATACCATTGGCGGGCGGCGAAATAGTCGCTCAGCTCAGAAGACTGTGTGTAAAAACTCTGTGCTCGAAACTGCTGTGGCGCCAGCGGAAAACCGATGGACACATCAACCGGAACCGTCCCAGCCCGCAATGCATCAACAACAATCTTGCCCAGGGAGTCGAGAGATTTCCGGTGGGTTTCATCCTGCAACGCGAGCCCGATAGAGGCAAACAGCATCAACCCGTCATCATCGGGGTTGATCTTCTGTTCCCTGGCCAGCGCCCAAAGACGTTTGGAAAACCGGAGGAGCCTCTGGCTCTGTATTTGCTCCATTTCCTTCACCCCTTCCTCAAGCAGGATGTGATAAGTATGCCATGCGGAATCGGTGGTGATGAAAGACGGCAAAGATTCACCCATAGGGTGCTTCTCGGACGGCTCTTTCACTTGGGGGCTCTTGATGTAAGGCTCAAATATCTGCTTGAAAGTAGGGTCGCTGACGACGAAGCCGTTCCTGGCGAGTATTTCTCTTGCTTCCTTCGATCCGCCGAAAGCCTCGATCCCTTTGACGGCATGCAGATCGTAAGCCTCGGCCGAGCCGGAATGACTCAGGAGGCAGAAAACTAAGGTGGCGGTAAACATCACAGTAAGATTCAGACGCGCTTTCATTCTCAATTCCTTTGACACCGCATCTCTGCCGGAGTTTTGGCCGAAGTCAACGATTCCCAAGGTGGCTTCGACCAGTCTCGGCCCAGGCCCACTGAATGCTCAGTGATAAAACTGGATGAAGACCATCACAACAGTCGATTTCGCCTGTCACGCGGTTAATTATTGTCCAACATCATGCTTCAATCGTTTGCCCATGCTGACGACATCATCCACCGAGTAACCGAGCCGACGATAAAACTCAATCACTGCCTCGTTGGAAGTGCGGATCTGGAGATTGATCTTGGGGCAGCCTGCCTTCTGAAGCAATCGCTCTGCCTCGGCCACAATCTTCCGCGCCAGCCCGTGGCACTGGAATTCGGGAACAACCGCCAGGTAATTGAGCCAGCCGCGGTGTCCTTCGTAACCAACCATCACTGTCGCGACGACCTGTCCATCGACTAATCCCACCAGGAACCATTCCGGGTTGACCTTCAGTTTGCGGCAGATGTCTCGATGCGGATTGTTCCAAGGGCGAACCAAATCGCACTGCTGCCAGAGGGCGATGACGGACGACTCATCTTCCGGCTGGAAGGCTCGGATTTCCATAAGCGTGCCGGCTGGTTTCATATCGGTCTCAGGCGACCTTGGTCTTTGCTGGTCACTTGAATCAAACGGGTCAGGTGCAAACAGTAAAGTAGAGGAACTGCACCAAACAACCCGAACGAGCAATCGATCAGCCGCCAGTAGAGCGGAATGCCACGCAGAGGGCCGCAAATTAGAGCCAGCGGCAGCACGAGAACACAGCCGATCAGGCCAGCATAAATGACCCACTCGTTCTTGATGGGGTCGATCAGCGGACCGATGAAATACACGGCTATTGCGATGTGGGCGAACGCCAGCCAATCGGTGCCGTAGGCCACCCACGGGTAAGCGGCATAGGTTTCGTGGAGCCCCCGGTTGACTGTGGCCAGCCAAAACGCGACTCCAGTGTAGTGCTCAGGCGGGAGCGACGGATCGATGCCGAAGCACGTGGTTAGCAGTCGCATCTCCCACGCCAAGGGAAACGCGGTGACGCCGCTCAAGACCAGCCCGAGTATGAATGCGCCCAGCACCAGGCGGTATTTAAACAGAGTAGACATATTGGGTCTCGTGTTCTGGTGCAATTCAGCACCGATTTCCTTTACAGAGTTGCCAATCCAGCCCAAACCGGGCCAGGTATTTCCGCAACCGATCAGAATCATTTTGCACCTTCCGTTTTTCCCGCGTTACACCGAACAGCCTCCGACCAGCATCGGAAATCGTGGCCGACTCTTTGCACACACCGATGACGAACGCGAGTTGCACACGATCGAACAGATCCAGCTTTTTCAGGCTCTGTTCGCTAAGCACCGAAGCTAAAGCGCTGTCGTGGTCTTGGGATCCGGGTGGAGATGACCAGGCAGCCCGCAGACGCTCGAGTTCTCCCTGCAGCACTTCCTGGGTAATCCGGCCGCCGGGAGAAAGGGTTCCCATCCGTGTGACGCAGGCATTCAGGTCGCGGAAATTGGCGCCCCATTTAGCGCTGGGAGAGCACGAAAAAGAAAGGAATGCCTCGCGAGTCTCTTTGCTAAAGGTTGCTCGCAAGCCGCTACGGCGGGCGAATTGGTCGAGTTCGTGGTCCAGATTAGGCTCAATATCCTCGGTGCGTTCGGCCAAGCCCGGCAGCCGAAATGTCCAGAGATTCATCCGTGCCAGTAGGTCCTCGCGGAAACGTCCCTCACGCACAGCGGCGGCCAGATCCCGGTTGGTGCCCGCGATCAATTGGAAGTCGCTCGTGACTTCACGATCGCTGCCCAAGGGAAGGAACCGCTTTTCTTCTAGTGCGCGCAGCAGCATCGCCTGCTCGTCCAGACCCAGTTCCCCAACCTCATCCAGGAAAAGCAGCCCTTTGTCGGCTGCCCTGAGCAAACCAGGCCGATCCTTAACCGCACCCGTGAATGCCCCTCTAATGTGGCCGAAGAGCGTGGACATGGCGGCGTCACCGCGGACTGTGGCACAGTTCACTTCTACGAACGCTCCGCTGACTTGGTGCCGCGCCTTCTTCAGCTCGTAGATCCGTCGACCCAGTTGCGATTTGCCTGCACCTGTGGGTCCCATGAGCAGGATCGGCTCTTTAGCATGGATGGCCACGTGCTCGATCTGTTCGATGAGTTGATTGAATCGGGCATTGCGGGTCTCTATTCCCGATTTGAGGAAAGACACGGCATCTTTCGCTTCGAGTTGGAATCGCGCGGCGATGCGATCGTATTTCGACAAATCCAGGTCAATAATGCTGAACCGGCCTTCTGGTCCACGTCGCCTTGGTTCTGCCGGTGAAGTTTGGACTAACCGCGCCGGAAAGTGACGAGACTCGGTCAGGAGGAAGAGGCAGATCTGCTGCACGTGCGTCCCGGTGGTGATGTGGACAAGGTAGTCCTCCTTCTCGGGTGCGAACGAGTAATTGCGCGCAAAATCGTGCAAGCTTTCGTAAACCTCCCCAAAGTCCCAGGGGTTCTTCAGCTCCTGGTGGACGAGATTGACGGCGGTGTTCGGGGACACTCGCTGAATGTCCGCAGCCACGCACCGGGCGATATCCTCATGCGCCTTGAGATGAATTAGATCGAATCGGGCGACCGGCAGGTCGGCGTGCTTGCAGAGGGAAACCGTGGGGCGCCACTTCTGCCAGCGCTCTTGATGGAACCCAGCATCCAGCACGCTGCCGAGCAGTCCGATGATTACTGTGTTCTTAGCCATAGCTTATAGTCGTGCGCTGTAGAATATAGGCTAGTGCTGTGATTGAGCCAGACTTAAGTGCCGACGATTGATGGTCCTTGTGCAACTTCTTGCATTCCAAGCTGTTTTCCAGGGTCTTTGCACGTTTCGCGGCGAGCGTCCCGCCCTGGCACGTTTCATGTAATAGGAAGAAGCGCTCGCTGAACAAACCAGCAGCCGGCCGGCAGTAAGCCGGTTCGGTCCTGCACATCGGGTTCGGCGATTGGCAACGGTCTAAGAAACCGCTGGGTTCAAATCCCATCATCCGGGCGGTGCCTGGTGGTCGGCGCGAAAGCGCAGCCGGGAAGCGACCTGCGGGTGGACGCGAGTCCGCCCCCGTCGTGAACGGTGGCTGCCGGGCACCAACCGAAAACAGAAAGCGAAATGACATGAACACTGATTTGCTCTTCCTGAATACGACCGAACCGGTCGCCCTCTCGGGCTTCCGCCACAAAGTGGTTATCCGGGAATTCGAGTGCGGCCTCCTCTACCGGCACGGGAAGCTGGTAGAGCGGCTCGATTCGGGGCGCCACATCCGCTGGGGGTTTGGGTATGCTTTGGCGAAGATGGACCTGCGCAAGCAGAGCTTTTCCATCTCGGGCCAGGAACTGCTCAGCGCAGACAACGTGGGGATCAAGGTTAGTGTCGCGGTCAATATGCAGGTTGCCGACCCGGTCAAAGCGATGAATGAAGTGCAGGAATGGCGCGGGCATGTTTACAACGTGGTGCAACTTGCCTTGCGAACCATCATCGCCGCGCAACCGGTTGAAGCCTTGCTGAGCCAGCGATTGGAAATTGGAAAGCAGCTCCTCGCTGCGGTGCGACCGGAGGCAGAGAAAGTGGGCGTGACGGTTCACGCGACCGAGGTGAAGGACGTCATGTTCCCGGGGGAACTGAAGAAGGTGTTTACTGAAGTGCTCAAAGCCAAACAGGAAGGACAAGCGGCTTTGGAGCGCGCACGAGGCGAGAGCGCGGCCTTGCGCAATCTCGCGAATGCCGCCCGGTTATTGGAAGATAACCCTGCGCTTCAAAACCTGCGGTTGCTCCAGTCGATTACGGCTGCCGGAGCAGCCGGGAACACGCTGGTCATGGGGTTGCCTGCCGGATTTGTGCCCTTGAGCAACCGTAAGGCACCGACCGGTGGAGGTGACGCGAACAAAAAGGAAGCGGGGGAATAGTGGCCAAATGAGGGCGGGTCCTGCAAAGGACTCGCCCTCCGGGAGGGACCTCTTGCACAATACCCAAGGAAAACATGCTCCTCACGATAACGACAACTGAGCGGCCGGCAACGGACCTGGGCTATCTATTACGAAAGAACCCGGCTCGGGTGCAGTCATTCCCCCAGAGCTTTGGCACAGTCCACGTGTTTTACCCGGAAGCGACGCCCGAGCAGTGCACCGCCGCACTTCTTCTGGAAGTCGATCCGGTCGGCTTGGTGCGCAACCGACGTGGCCCTGCCGGTGAAGGCTATTCTCTGCAGCAGTATGTGAACGATCGGCCTTACGTGAGTTCCTCGTTCCTCAGCGTGGCCATTGGGGATGTTTTTGGCAGTGCCATGACCGGCAAGAGCAAGGAGCGGGAGGAACTGGCCGAGAAGGCCATACCGCTGAAGGCCACTCTGGCGGTGCTGCCTTGCCGAGGTGGAGAGAAAGTTCTGCGCAGCCTTTTTGAACCGTTGGGGTATGAGGTCCAGGCGCAAGGCTATCCCCTGGACAGTAAATTCCCCGAGTGGGGCGACAGTTCGTATTTTACCGTGACCCTGGCGGGGAGAGTTCGGCTCAGCGAATTGCTCACCCATCTTTATGTTCTCATTCCGGTGCTGGACAACGACAAGCATTACTGGGTGGGCGACGATGAGGTGGAGAAGCTTCTTCGTCGCGGTGAAGGTTGGCTTGCATCGCATCCGCAACGGGACCTCATCACCTCGCGCTATCTCAAATATCGTCGCAACCTCATTAACGATGCTCTGGAGCGGCTTGTGGGGGAAGAGGACCCGACCGGCGATGAGGCGCAGGAAACGCATGCCCAGGAAGAGGCACAGGTTGAGCAGCGCATCAGCCTGAACGAACAGCGGTTGGGCACAGTCCTGGCGGCATTGAGGAGCAGCGGTGCCAAGCGCGTCCTGGACCTGGGCTGTGGCGAAGGCAAGCTCTTGCAGGTTCTGCTTAAGGAACGGCAATTCGAGGAGATTGTCGGCATGGACGTGTCTTTCCGCGCTCTGGAGATCGCAAAGGACCGGCTCAACCTGGATCGGCTCCCTGAAATGCAGCGCCAGCGCATTCAGCTAATGCATGGTTCGCTGATGTATCGGGACAAGCGCCTGGCCGGGTTTGAAGCCGCAGCAGTTGTGGAGGTGATCGAACACCTGGACCCTCCGCGGTTGGCCGCTTTCGAGCGCGTCCTCTTTGAATATGCACGACCGGCAACGATCGTCCTGACCACGCCGAACGCGGAATACAACGTGAAATGGGAGTCTCTTCCGGCGGGCAAGTTCCGGCACAAGGACCATCGATTTGAGTGGACCCGGACGGAGTTTCAAGCATGGGCGAATGGCCTGTGTCAGCGTTTTGGATATAAAGTGCACTTCCTCCCCGTCGGACCGGAGGACGCTGTGGTCGGGGCACCGACACAGATGGCTGTGCTTCAAATCAGTTCAAGCTCGGAGACTCGTTAAATGCAACTTCATGCAGCAGCAGCCCGCGGTGACGTGGAAGGAATAGACTTGGCGCTGAAGCAGGGCGAGGATGTTAACGCTCGCAATACCAATGGCCAGACCGCGCTCATCTTTGCATTGGAGCGGTCAAAAGGGTTCACTTCGCGTGTGGGGCCGGCGGTGACACCGCACGCTGTGCGTTTTCTAATCAATGCCGGCATTGATCTTGAGTCTTCCGACAGGTTGGGGGCCACTGCGATTCACCATGCGGCGGCGATTCCTGATCTCGCCTTTCTCGAGATGATTCTAGAGCACGGCGGAAATGCGAAACATGTCACAAAGTCCGGCTATTCAGTGCTGACTCATGCGTGCTACCAACCTTCAAGCTCCGGAAAGCGCGCTATCGTCCGACGTCTCAGCAATGCGGGTGCATCATTGGATACCGTGACGGATTTTGGGGAGTTTCCGTTAGGTGTCTGCCTTTACTTTGGGGACTTTGAGACGATGAGAGTTCTGATTGATCTGGGCGCCGATTCCGGGCCACTCAATTGGACACCTGTGCACCATGCCGTCGCATTCGGGAACGAGGCAGGTCTCGTCCACATTGGACCAGCAGAAATCAACACTGTTGATCAACGTTACAGAATGCCGCCGTGGCTACTCGCATTCGTCCTTGGCGACCTTGGAAAGATTAAATTGCTTGCTGAACTTGGGGCAAATTTAAACCAAGTCGGTCGGTGCTCAGAAAGTCTGACCCACCTTGCTGCGCGGTTTGGCCACGCGGGCGCGCTACGGTGGCTGCACGAACTCGGCTCGGATCCAAATGCTTCCAATGACTTCTTGGCCTCGCCATTGCATGAGGCGGCGGAATGGAACCACGTCGAGTGCGCAACCACATTGCTGGACCACGGCGCAGACGCGAGGCGGGAGGATCATGTCCAGCGACAGCCGATTCATGCCGCGAAATCCTTGAGGATGCTCCAAGCGCTCATCGAGCGAGGCGGTGCTGATGTAAATGCGATAGATGGCTGCGGAGAATGGCCGCTGAAACTGGCGGCGGAGTCCAATGACATAAAACGCCTTGAGTGGCTCTTGAAACACGGTGCCGATGTGGATCGAACGTCCACCGGCGAAACCGCACTCCATGCAGCGGTGCGGGCCGACTCACGTGAAGCCGTTGATCTGCTCCTGGCATCCGGGGCCAATCCCAACCAACAGGATGTTGATGGATGGACTCCCCTGTTCAGCGCTCTTTCGCAAGAGGTCATTCATGCCTTACGCAAGTCAGGAGCCGATCTGCGTATTACCGATCAAGTCGGTACCGGTCCGGAAGAATGGCTTAAGGATCCCGTTCTCATTCGCGCTCTTAAGGAACACTTGTGAAAATCACCATTCCCGAACTTTCTCTCGTTGTCCTCGTCGGCGCCTCCGGTTCAGGAAAATCGAGTTTTGCTCGGAAGCACTTCAAACCTACAGAGGTTCTTTCCTCTGATTATTGCCGCGGGCTCGTCTCGGACGATGAAAACAACCAGGGCGCAACCAACGTTGCTTTTCAGGTCCTGCACTTCATTGCCCGCAAGCGATTGGCGGCCGGAAAACTCACGGTTGTGGATGCCACCAATGTGCAATCTGAATCGCGCAAGCCACTGGTCGGGTTAGCCAGAGAGTTTCACTGCCTGCCAGTGGCCATCGTCCTCAACCTGTCGGAGAAGCTTTGCCACGAGCGCAACCGGAACCGATCCGATCGGGATTTCGGACCGCACGTGATCCGGCAACAGGTTCAGCAGTTGCGACGTTCGCTTCGAGGTTTGGAGCGAGAAGGATTTCGCCACGTTTTCGTGCTGAACTCGCCGGCAGAGGTGGACGCTGCCACCATCGAACGACAGCCGTTGTGGAATAACCTAAGAACCGAGTGCGGGCCCTTCGATATCATTGGCGACGTTCACGGCTGTTACGAGGAACTCGTGGCTTTGCTCGCAACACTGGGCTATGAAACCGTAGAGAGCCCTGTAGGAACTGCAATTAAGGCGCCGGACGGCCGCAAGCTGATCTTCCTGGGCGATCTGGTGGACCGCGGGCCTAAGGTGCCGCAGGTGCTAAAGCTGGTGATGCACGCGGTGGAATCCGGAGTCGCCCTGTGCGTTCCCGGGAATCACGATATGAAGTTGATGCGCAAATTGCGCGGGCGGGATGTTCAGGTAACCCATGGGTTGGCTGAGTCGCTGGCCCAGCTTGAAGCTGAGGCTCCTGAATTTCGCGAGAAGGTGGTTGCCTTCATTGATGACCTGGTGAGCCATTACGTTCTGGATGGGGGGAAGCTCGTGGTCGCCCACGCTGGGATGAAGGAATCCATGCAGGGCCGCGGCTCGGGTAAGGTGCGGGATTTTGCGCTCTACGGCGAAACCACCGGTGAAACCGACGAGTTCGGCTTGCCGGTTCGGTTTAATTGGGCAGCCGACTACCGCGGCAAAGCAATGGTGGTTTATGGCCACACGCCGGTGCCTGAACCCGAATGGCTGAACCGGACGATCAATATCGACACGGGCTGTGTGTTTGGGGGCAAGCTCACTGCTCTCCGCTATCCGGAGAAGGAGATCGTTTCCGTCCCGGCCAAGCAAACCTATGCTCAACCGGCAAAACCCTTCCTTGTCGAGGCTCCTACTCCGCCGCTGTCTGCCCAGCAGCAACAGGACGATTTGCTCGACATGGAGGATGTCCTCGGAAAACGGATTGTTTCCACCCGTCTTTGCTCGAACGTCACGGTTCGGGAGGAGAACGCAACGGCCGCGCTGGAGGTCATGAGCCGCTTTGCAGCTAATCCGAAGTGGCTGATTTATCTGCCGCCCACGATGTCGCCCTCCGAAACCACCAAGGAACCGGGTTTGCTGGAGCACCCGGCCGAGGCGTTTGCCTACTATCGCCATGAAGGCGTGCCTAAGGTGATCTGTGAGCAAAAGCACATGGGCTCCCGAGCGGTTGTGATCGTGTGCCGAACCGAGGAAGCGGCGCGGAAACGCTTCGGCATCGTCGGCGAAGGGCTGGGCATTTGCTACACCCGGACCGGCCGACGCTTTTTTGACGACAGGACGCTTGAAGCCGAGTTGCTGGAAACAGTTCGCTTGGCCATGGAAGGGGCTGGCGTCTGGGACGAGTTCAAAACCGATTGGGCGTGCCTGGACTGCGAACTCATGCCGTGGTCCGCCAAAGCGCAGGCGTTGATCAAGGAACAGTATGCCGCGGTCGGCACTGCCGCCCAAGCGTCATTGGCCGGAGTGCTCAAATCTCTGAATCAGGCTTCCGCGAATGGGGCCGAAGTAAATGATTTGCTTAAGCGCCACCAAGAGCGTCAAAGGCTCACGCATGATTACGTGCAAGCTTACCAGCGGTATTGCTGGCCGGTCGGATCGTTGGCCGATCTGAAATTGGCTCCCTTCCACCTGCTGGCCACGGAAGGCCAGGCGCATGCCGGCAAAGACCACCTCTGGCACATGGAGACCTTGGCCAAACTGTGCGCGGCAGATTCCGGGTTGTTGCTCGCGACTCCTTTCAAGCTTGTCGATGTAATGGATGCTGAAAGCCAATTGATTGGGATTCGGTGGTGGGAGGAACTGACTGGTTCCGGAGGCGAGGGTATGGTCGTCAAACCGCTGGATTTCGTGGTGCGGGGTCGGAGGGGATTGGTCCAGCCAGCCGTGAAGTGCCGCGGGCGGGAGTATCTGCGGATCATTTACGGCCCGGAATACACCCTCCCAGAGAACCTAGAACGCTTGAGGGCTCGTGGATTGTCGTCCAAGCGCTCGCTGGCCATCCGGGAGTTTGCTTTGGGTATGGAGGGGTTGGAGCGCTTTGTCCGCCAGGAACCGCTCCGCCGTGTTCACGAGTGTGTGTTCGGGGTGTTGGCACTCGAAAGCGAACCGGTGGACCCAAGGTTGTAGCGCCTACCCTTTCGTGACACGAAGCCGCGCCTCGGTCCGAACGTCCTCGTCCTCCCAGAGGTCTGAGGCAAGCCCATCCAAACGGGCGCGCTCTGCAGCGGTCTCAAGAGGTGTGCTTTTGGCCGCGAGAGCACGAGTCGTAGCTTCGCAATCCCAAAGGCATTCCTCCGCGACGCTCTCTACAAAAAAGTCCGGTGAAGCCACGTGTATGGCCGCGGCCGCACGGCCACGCCCATAGGAATACCGGAATCGAACGAATACGCTCATCAACTCCGGAATAGGACCGCAGTTCGGGAGGTTGGAGAAGGCTTGGATTAAGTTGCAGATACGGTAGCAGTTCTCGCAGTCATCCTGCAGGGCGTCCATTATTGCGTTGCGTAATAGTGGAATATCGTCTGGCGTGGCGTGAGCTTCGAAAACTTCTTCAGCAAGGTGCCTCTCGTGCCAGTCCGGATGATGCAATCGCTCCCGGGCCAACGGCAAAGTCAGCTCGGGACGAAGAGCCACAAACGCCTCGCACATGCGGGCTCGCAGGAACCCGGGCATTTCAGGATTTCCCGACCACAAACCGATTAGCCAGGGTAGCACGGATGGATGGCCTAGCTGTGCGATTCCAGCGAGGGCGACGTCGGAAATAAATGGCTTCTCCAGGGACACAGCATCTTTCAACGTGTTCAAGTCGGAGAGCTTTACCGCCTGCTTTATCACCTTGCGCACTTTGTGGCGGTTCTTCTTATCAGCTAGCGCCAGGAGATCTCCGACAGTGAACGAAGAGGCGTTGGAAGGAAGCCGTTGCTCCTCTGGCATTCCAGACAACCTCCTGGGCCTACTTCGGAGGTCGGAGATTCGCGCACTATAACGAGCAAGCGTCAACCAGGGTTCATCCTCGAGATTGAACCACGCCAGGGCCTCCTCCAGTTGACTCTCCTCCGGATAGCGGGCTTCAACTCTATGTGCAATTCCCCGGTGCAAAGCGGGATCCTGAACCGCACAAAGGTTGTTCAGAATCCAGTCCCACCATTGGCCCCAGCCCACGTAATCGGACAACCTGCAGGCTGAATCTTTGTAACCCCGCTTGGCCAATTCGCCTAAAGTCTCGACCGCAAGTGGTGTATTCCATCCCTGCTCGTCCTGGTCATAAGCGAGGACGTACTGGATCATGGGTTCTAATTCCATATCGGTTTCAATGACCAAAGCAGCATAATACTCGGCGCGATTTTCCACCTGGCTGTCCAAGCGAGGATCGTTGCAGATACAGTCCAGGAGCAGATCCCAACCCTGTGTCTTAGGGATGGTTACGATGCGACGATACGCCTCCCCTCTTCCTCGCTGCAACTGCCCCAGGAGGCTATCTGGATCGGCATGCTTCTCTTGCTTTGGCATGAAATGGTGAGATGCGCCACGACCCCAATAGGGACGTGCGGATCTCAGTTTTGCAAATTTTATCATCGGGGAGCTTGACTGGCCATAATTCTCGAGGCACAAATAGTGCAGTTATGCGCACTCGGTTTCTATAATCCTCTCGCGCAACGGCTGCTTTTCGAGCAGCCCGTTTCCTCGTGATTAAGCTCCGCCTCGGGACATACCCGTGAGCGTGTGCTTCTGCCTTTAAGAAGATTGGACCCGTCTCCTTCACCTCAGCGCTGTTCCGCTGAGATCGGAGCGACGGCCATTTAACGTCGGCGTCAATACACTTCGACCTCCTTCCAAAAGGCCGGGCGGAGTCGTCATCCACAATCATTCAAAGGGCGGCCTGCGGCCGCGGGAGGATGCGATGAACATAACCCCTTTTTTATGCGGTAAGAAGAACGACGAATTTAGCAAAAGAGAACTAGAACGACAAAAGATCGACATCGAGATTGCGGCAGTTCTCGATCAACTGCAGGACAGACCCGAGCGTCGAGCCGCTTTCGAGCGGCTGTTAAAGTGCGTGCGGTCACATACCGGGTTGCTCAAGCCTGGGGAAGGCAAAGGTGTGGCAGGCTGGGTCAGTCCGGCGTTCCTGGTCCGACGCTTGAAAAATCTCTCTGAGCGCCAAGCCCAGTGGATTCGTCCGGTGGAAGAGTGGTGCCCTGATAGCAACAGTCTGAGGCTGGCATTTCGCTCTTTAGCGCAGCACCTCCTGGTCTCTTATCCAGTGCCGGGGTTCATGGACTCGGCTTGGGACCTTGGCTCCGGGCCGGAGGGCTTTCGCCAGCAGGCATGGTATATCCGGCTGGGTCGCGGCGCGAGCCTCCGCAGCCTGGATATCCCTGTCCCGCTCACCCGTCGAATGGAGCATTTTGTCCGGCGTGCCCCGGACCACTACACCGTTTGGCAAGCGCTTCGGTATGGTGAGGTGCGTGGCCTGGGCGGCAGCGAGCGATTGGCCCGTGAGATCGTCATTGGCCTTCTCGGGCGAACTATTCAACAGGCTGAATTCTGGCGCACAGTTCTTCGCTTTTTCGCGAACAATCCCGAGATGCCAATCGGCTATGTAAATCCGATCATCGACTTCATTCAGGCAAACAAGTTTGCTGGCGATGAGGTTTTCACCGGCCAAGGGCTTGAGGCGCGGGTGCCAAGATGGCCGGATTTTTCCATGGACGGGCGAACGCTTAAATCGATGCTGCGACTGGCCGATGCCTGGCATTTGGAACTGGGTCACAAAAAGAAGAGCGGCAGCTTTTCGTGGCACCGCTCAGGAATCGCAGGCTACCAGATGGTTGAAAAAGGGGAGGAGCATGACCGTGAATGGACGATCCAGGAACTCCTTGATAGCGATGCATTACACGCGGACGGCCGGGCAATGCGGCACTGTGTTTACACCTACGCAGACCGATGCCGACGCGGAGAAACAACCATTTGGTCTTTGCGCTTGCGTGTTGAGGCCGGAGAGAAGCGAATCGCGACGATCGAGGTTAACCCCCACTGCCGCGCTATCGTCCAGGTCCGTGCCAAATGTAACAGCCGACCAGGGGTGCGATCATTGGAAGTCCTTTGCCAATGGGCTACTCGTGAGAATCTGCAGGTCCACGTCGAAGTGTGAGCGCTCGGGCGGGCTTTCCCAGGAACTCACCTGAATAGCGGATACTCGCGATAACGACCCCTGGCAGCTGGCACTTCCCCGGAAGCGAGCCATAGCCGGTTGTTGTGGAAATCAAAGACAACGCTATAAATATTGCACTCCATCAACACCTCAGGATCTGCCAGGATTTGGCTCAATCCACTCAAATTGGATGCCGACGATTTTGTGAGGAGTTGGTCAAGCTTCGTGGTTCCAAAAGTGGTCCCCTGAGCTGCGTTGCACGCTGCGACAAAGCCTCCCTGCAACTGGCGTTCTGCGATCCTGCCCTGAACGCGCTCAAAGACGCTGCCCTTGCCGGCCTTGGCATCGGAGACGGTAATGATGAAAGCCATCCCCTCTGGTGCGTTTAGCAGGTTGGTTCGCGCCGTCTCCAGCGAATCGCACCTTTCTGCGATCCTTCTGAGCATGATGAAAACCGGCTCATTGGTTCCACCTTTACCCCAGCCCAGTTGGTTGAAAGACAACGCCAAACCCTTCTCATTCACGATGTCCAGCGCGCCGATCATTCCTGGAAATCCAACGCTCACTGTGGCAAACCGCCCATCAGTGGGATTGCGGCGCACGATGCAAGTGGCCCATCGGCCGAAACCGCCCAAGTTGTCCCAGTCCAGGTTGTGCGCGTGGAACACGGTGTTGCTGTGGGATAACACCACACTCCGGCACCCGGCCCGTGCCCTCCCGAGGTCCAGGAAAGTGTTCCCGAACGCAAGTGCGCCCACCGGAATTCGTGCAGCGGCTGCGGTGGCGTTCAATTCGTTCCGGTATTCAGGGGGCCAGTTCGACAGACTCCGAAGTGCGGCTGCTCTGCTTCCCTCAATCAACTTCGGGCTCCCTTGGCAAACAACCCGATCCAGGTAGAAGCGGGTCACCAAATGCATCGGCGTCCGGAGCTCCCGACCATAAACGGTGCCCAATTCCCGGCTGTCGCCGGCCAAAGCCACTTGGATGGGAGAAGGTTTATACCAGATCACTCCCAAAACGACTCCCGTCATGAGCACGACAAGGAGGAGACCGGCGTAAACAACCCGACGGGTCCAGTTTGCCAACCTGCTCTTGTCTGGTGCTCTTGTCATGTCTCTAGCTTTGACAGCCCATTATGATCAGCGTGTTGTAGAGAAAGCGAGCCATTGCAGAAGGGGAGGTTACCAATGGTAGAGGGAGCGATTGAACGATTTGCTGGACAAGCACGTCAGATACTTTGTAATACAAAGTGAGCGCAGAACATGACGCCCAAAGAAAAATGCGGATTCTAACCAAAGCACTTTGGAGGAACCGGTATGATTCGTAAACTGATCTGCGTCAATTCGGTGGCCATGGTCGTGTTGGCAGCCTGTTTGTTCATTTACCCGCCGGTTCGAGCCGTCTTGGATATTCGTGATCCTGCGTTGCGTGAGCCGGGGACGCCTAAGGCGGCCTGGAGGCTGTTCAAAAACCTGACGCCTCGCTATGCCGAATGGGCAAGAGGGCGAGTCGCCAAGGGACAAGCTGAGGGACTCTCCACTGCCGACATTTCCGGAACCGAATGGCCGCTGTTTGGCTCCGTGTTCTACCTTTGGGGAGTCGAAAACCTTCAATCCGCATGGGAGGTCGGCGGTCACAGTGCCGGTGAGGAGCCGAAAGCACTTGCGAAAGATGCAATTATCGCCGCCTCTGAGCTGGTGATAGATCCCAAGCACGCTTCCTGGGTAAAGAAGCATTGGGGTGACGATTACCTGCACCGCGAGAATGTTTTTTACCGAATGCTCGTGATCGCCGCCTTGACGAGCCGAGAGAAGCTTCTCCATGACGGTGCCCACATGGACATGTTGCGGGACCAAGTCGAGACATTTGCCGCAGAATTGGACGCCTCTAAAACCGGCCTTCTGGATGATTATCCAGGGGAGTGCTACCCGGGGGACGTGATGGCCGCGATCATGTGCATAAACCGAGCTGACAGTGTTTTGGGGACGGATCACTCGCAATTCGTTGCCAGGGCGTTGCGGGGGTTCACAGGCGCAAGGGCCACCCGGCACCAATTGCCCCCATATTCCGCTAGTTCAGCCAACGGTTCTCCCACCTCTCCGGCCCGAGGCTGCGCCAACTCATACATGTGCCTAACCGCTCCAGAACTCTGGCCTTCGCAAGCAAAACTCTGGTATGACCTCCATGATGAGGTCTTCTGGCAACGGCGCATTACGGCTTTCGGCTTTCGAGAGTTTCCAAAGGACCTGGCGAAGGGGCTCACCAAATCCTCGCCCGCTAGGGGGCCAAGTATCGGTCCACCCGGCTACCGGGAGCCTTTGGAGGGCGTGGACTGGGGGATGGATGTGGATGCCGGCCCGGTAATTGCTGGGCATGGAGTAGCGGCCAGTGCTTTCGGAGTAGGAGCCGCGCGAAAGAACGGACGATTCGACCATGCCTATCCGTTGTCGGCTGAAATGCTGATCACAACCTGGGAACTGCCGACGGGCGTTTTGGCGATACCGCGGCTGCTATCCAACGTCAGCGATGCGCCGTTCCTGGGAGAGGCGGCGATTCTCTGGCTGCTCAGCATTCAAACCGAAAGCGGATTTCCCGTCAAAACCGGTGGAGTCATACCGCCTTACGTTTTCATTGTGGCGATTGTCATGCTGCTGATCGGCACCTTGCTGGTCCTCCAGTCCGTGCGGAAATTCCGCCAGGCACGGCGGGGGCATCTTCCCGAGGTTTGGGTGCCTCATTTCCAAATTGCAGCATGGTTCTGCCTCATTTCGACGTCCGTGGTGATGTTCTGGATGGGCCACGGTCTAATTGGTATGGCGCTGTTAATGCCAGCAGTGATACTGCCGATAAGCAAGCGCCCGAAACGTCTTGAGGGGACTGAAGACTGGTCATCGACTCCAGCAACTGCTACCCCCACAGACCCGACTACACCTCAGAACCCCTAAACTGCTCATGAATTCGAAACTCAAACTGCGTCTCAAGGCTGCAGGCCTTGGAGTCTGTACCTTTGGCTTGGCCTTCGGCGCCTGGCTCCCTTGCCTGCACCTGCTCTATACAAAACCTGTCTCGAGTTTCTACCGGGAATCAGGCATTTCGCCCAAGACTCGCGAACTCGCGGCGCGCCACCTGCGCCTTTGGAGGGATCCCGTATCAAGGACGGCAGAACTGAAGAAAATGCGGGGGAGCAATGCAGAATGGGATTTCATGGGCCGCAGCTTCCTGGTGTGGTCCCTCGCAAACATGGGCCTGCGCGAGCCGCAGATGAAAGCGCAATACCTCCCAGTGATCGATCAGTTCATCCAAGAGACCGTGAGAATCGAACAGCAGGACGGAATCTACACCTTTCTGATGCCCTATGCGAAAGCGAGGCCCTATGTAGTTAAGCCAGCCCGAAGTCTCTTCATCGATGGGGAGATTGCTTTGATGATGGGTGCCCGTCGAATGCTCCAGGAGGAACCCGCCTACAAGCAGCCCATGATGGAACGTTTGAATGCAATCGAGCAGCGATGGCGTGCCAATCCCATCATGGCGGCCGAGAGTTATCCCGATGAATGTTGGACGTTCGACCACGCAGTTGCTTTAGCTGCGTTCAAGATCGCTGACCGATTAGACGGCACAGATCACTCCGCCCTCTGTAAGAGGTGGGTCGAGATTGCCAAAGAGAAGCTCATTCACAAAGAAACCGGGCTGCTGGTCTCGAGCTTCCAGACGGACGGCACCCAGTTGGATGGGCCGGAGGGATCGACGGTGTGGATGGTGGTGCACTGCCTGAATGTCGTCGATCAAGAGTTTGCACGAGACCAATACCGGAGAGCCCGGAGGGAACTTGGCCGAGTCGTGCTGGGCTTCGGCTACGGCACTGAATGGCCCTCCTCATGGCAGGGGCCAAGAGACATTGATTCAGGCATGGTCATCCCCGGTTTCGAGGTCAGCGCCGGGTCTAGCGGCATGGCATTCATGGCAGCCTCGACATTCCATGACTGGGAATTCCTGAAGGCGCTGAACGCAACCTTGGACATGGCTGCCTTCCCCTCTCGCAAAAACGGCGAATTGAAATACTGCGGCAGCAACCAAGTCGGAGACGCGGCTCTGCTCTATGCCAGCGTGCTCGGACCACTTTGGGAAAGGACGACCAAACCATGAAAGGTGCAATCAGATTTCTAACCAACGTTTGGAAGGCGGATACCTTCTCGTCCACAGCTTTCGTCGCGAGGGCATGTATAATCGCAGTGTTCTTCGGCATCTCGGAGTTGGCAGGACTGAGGGAATACACCACGTTTCTGAGTGGCACGTCCGCTAACTTAAACGTGAGCTGGCAAACGGCGGCTACGCTCGGGTTGATCCACCTGCTCCTTTACGTGGCATTCATCCTTCTGGTGCCCGCCTTCTTGATCGCGGCGGGTTTGCTCGTTGCGTATAGGCGATGGGCAGACGGGCGAGGACCTGGTGAAAGACAGCAATCACGTTTAGCTGCTGAAATTGAAAACGTGATATGAATCTCCGGCTATTAAGATTGTTCCTCGGGTTTGCATCCGTTGCTTGGGGCATCTCAATTGTCGGGGTGTTTCTTACCTGGTCGTCGGCGGTGGAAGCGCTTCAAGGACTGGGAGCAAAATCAATCCCGAACGATCCGATGCTCGATTACTGGCTGAGGATGGCCGCCGGAGCATTTGGCCTGATTGGCGGGTGGTATTTGGTTCTTATGATCTGGCCCAGAAAGTTCGCTGCGGCCATTCCCTGGTTCGGAGGGTTGATGATCGCAGAGGGTTGTATATTACTCTTACATGGCATCCGGCTCTCGCTCCCACCCTTTCCGTTTTATGGAGACACGGCCGCGTGCTTTTTGGGCGGTGCTGGCATCCTGTATTTTTCACAACGAGCCAAGCTTCAACCCGCGCCTCGGGAGCAAGATCCCGCAGCCACCTAATTCAAGGCAGCTATAGCCCTAATGGCATTTCCATTACAGAATGGTTGCCGCATCGCAGTGTTTTGTGGAAGCTATTGGTAGTCTGGACTCGCAAATTTGGTTTGAAATAGTCACGCTGCCGTGAATGCGTTTCTTCCTGATAGACCGGATCACCCGATGGGAAGTGGGGAGTTCAGCGGAAGCCATCAAGAACGTGGCCCTAAGCGAGGACTTTTTTGACGATCATTTTCCACGAAGACCTGTCATGCCGGGCGTTCTGATTCTTGAGGGCATGGCGCAGCTTTCCGGGTTGCTGTTGGAAGCCAGCTTGGTCCAGAAGTATGGAAAAAGCGCAAAGGCTGTGCTTACCGTGCTGGAACGGACAAAATTCCGCGCGTTGGTAAAGCCGGGCGATAGCCTAATCTATCGTTCCGAACTTTTGTCGGTGAACGAAGTTGGCGGGAAGGTAAGAGTAATTGCTTTCCGAGAGGAATCGCAGGTTACGTCCACGGAAATGGTGTTTGCGTTCAAATACGTAGACGACCCCAAGTTGGATGACAAACGGCGGCATCTTATGGAGATTTGGATGGGGCCTAAATCATCGTAATCGAGATGAGTGTCAGCAGCGTCAAACGCGTGGTGATCACCGGCATTGGGATGATCACGCCGCTGGGGAACAAGCCCGCGGAAGTGCTCGCCCGGATACAAGCGGGTGAATCCGCAACTGCCGTCCCGACGCATTTCGATGCCCGACCGTTCGCGTGCAAAGTTTGTGCTGAGGTAAGGGGGTTTGAAGCGCAGGCTTACGTTTCAGAGCCAAAAATGGCCCGACTAATGAACCGCGACGCGCAACTTGCAGTAGCTGCTGCAAGGCTGGCCATCCAGGACGCAGGGATCAGCGTCGGATCCACTTATCTGCCTGATGAGATTGGCCTCTTTGGCTCAACCGGACTCGCCGGATTGCCCGTTCAAGATGTTGCGCCCCTTATTCGGATTTCTACCGATTCAACAGGGGAATTTAATCTCGCACGGTTCGGCTCTGCAGGGCTCAAAGCGGTAAGTCCAATTCTTTCATTCAAAATCCTCAGCAACATGCCTCTTTGTTTCGTATCGATAAACGAAAACATCCAGGGACCAAACGCCATATACGCTCCATGGGAGGGTGCTGGTGCACAAGCTGTGGAAGCAGGAATACGTGCAGTGTTGGCAGGCGACGCACGGTGCGCGCTGGTCGGCGGCAGCGACGTAAAAACTCACGAGTTGGCTTTCACGACTCTCCAGCAACACGGCCTCTTTTCGTCCTGGACCGATAAGGGCGCGGGCATGACTCCTGCAGAAGGCGCAGCTTTCATTGTTCTGGAATTGGAGGATGACGCGAAGAGTCGCGGAGCGCGAATTTACGCCCATGTGCCTAAATACAGTCTTCGCCCGCATTGCACCGGAAACACAATGGCCAGTGTTCGTCAGAAGATTCTTAGCAGCCTAGGCATCGATCAGGCAGACGCACTGGTAAGTTCAGTCGATGGTGATGCCGGGGCAGAAGACCAGGAGAACTCCGTCATGAACGGCGCTGGAATTGCCGAAACAATGACGCTTTGCCCCAAGAAGCACATTGGGAACGCGTTTGCCGCAGCTGCGCCCCTGCAGGTGGCACTAGGAGCTCTTTTGGCCGAGGCGGGAGCTGAGAGGGTCTTGGCTACTTGTTTCGGACATGGCGACACGCAAGCCGCTTTTGAACTAGAGAGACTATGAGACGCCGAGTCGCCATCACAGGTCTGGGGATCTGCAGCGGAGTAGGCAGCAGGATAGATGCTTTCTGGAGCAACCTTGTGTCCGGGACCTCGGGAATCAGTCCAGTGACGCTTTTCGATGCGAGCCACTTGCCCGTTCGCATCGGGGGCCAGGTGCACAATCTGATCCCGCATGAAACAGTTACCCGGTTCCCGCAACTCGACGGCGAGCGGGACCGCAAGGTTATGCTGGGATTGCATGCCTCAATCCATGCAGTCCTGGACTCCGGATTGGAACCGTCCGTTCTGGGCGACGCTCTTCTCGTGAACGGCGTCAGTTTGGAAACGTTCTTTCTTGAAGATGTTGCAGCCCTCGCGAATACAGACAACACGACCGAGGCGCTTGCGGACATTATGCGAAGCACCAAGGGAAAGTGTTTGCAGACTCCTTTGAATCGTTTAGTGGAGATCCTTGGAAAACATTGGGGCTTCGGCGCGGGCCACTACACAAACTGCTCAGCGTGTGCTGCCGGAGCACAGGCTATCGGTGAAGCGTTTTGCAGAATCCGTGACGGACAGGCTGATGTTGCTTTGGCGGGAGCCAGCGACAGTGTCCTGAACCCGTTGGCAATGGGCGGATTTAGTTTACTCAAGATCCTATCAACCGAAAACGACACCCCGACTAAAGCCTGTCGGCCCTTCGACGCCTCACGCATTGGAACGGTTTTGGGAGAGGGAGCCGCTTTTCTTGTTCTGGAAAGCCTTGATGCTGCAAAGGCTCGTGGAGCACGAGTCTATGCGGAAATTATGGGCTATGGCTCATCCCTCGACGCCTATCGTGTCACCGATCCAGAACCCGGCGGAAGGGGTGCGATCGTCAGCATGAGGAAGGCTATCAGTGATGCCGGCTTGAAACCGGATCAGATTGATTGTGTAAACGCGCATGGAACGGGAACTCCCAAGAACGACGTCGCAGAGACCAGAGCAATTAAGAAAGTTTTGGGACATCGGGGGTATGAAATACCAGTGACGGCCAACAAATCCATGACCGGTCACCTGATTGCCGCCAGCGGAGCAGTCGAAGCCGCAGCATCCGCTCTCACCCTTTTCACTCGCACAGTTCCGCCGACCATCAACCTTGCCACGGCTGATCCTGAATGTGACCTCGACTACGTTCCGGAGCACTCCCGCCCCTTCAACGGAAAAACCGTTCTTTCGAATTCGTTCGGTTTTGGTGGCCAAAACGCAACCCTGATCTTTGGGCTTTATGAGTGAATACGAGCGCTTTCTCGCTCTGGCGCAAGCCAGACGTTCTGTCAGGCATTTCGCGGAGCGTGACGTAAGCAAAGAGGACATCCTGCGCGTGCTGGAAGCTGCGAGGTGGGCGCCTTCCAACCACAACCGGCAACCTTGGAGATTCGTCATCTTGCAGGATCGAATACGGGTGAACCGGCTGGCAGAGGTGGTGCGAGTTGGAATCACTGAAAGATTGAAGTCTCTACCTGAGGTGGCGGCTGGCTACAGCAGCGAGTTCGTGCAGTATGCCACGTTCTTCTCAGGCGCCCCGGTGCTCATCGCCGTGTTTCACAAAAAGCCGGTTAGTTTTTCAGCACGGCTTTTGGCAGGCGTGGAGCATCCGGAGCTGGTTTCGGGGGAACCCTTAAGCACTGCGATGGCCGTGCAAAATCTGCTGCTTGCCGCTCACGCACTGGGATTGGGAACATGCGTCATGACCGCCCCCTTGCTCGCTGCTGACGTCCTGCGCCTTGAGCTCAATCCTCCTCCGGGCCACGAACTAAACTGCCTTGTGGCGATGGGATACGCAGATGACAAGCCGACTGCGCCGCGTAGGAAAAGTGTCGAACAGATCACGGAATTCAGCGAGGATGGTGGAAGAGTTAAATGACAACAGAGAACGACATCTTCGAACGGCTTAAGCCACTGTTGGTTGAGGTGCTGGGTGTAGCGCCTGACAAGATACGCACAGAAAGTGTGCTCGTGGCGGACCTTGGCGCCGAATCAATTGACCTGCTTGACCTGAGTTTTCGTATTGAGGAGACCTTTAATGTCACCATTGAGGGCAACGAGATCGAACGGGAGGCAAGCAAACGTCTGCCCGGTGGGGTGTATGAAAAGGACGGGCGCCTTACTGAGGCAGCTCTCGGCGAAATCCGGGCATCGTTGCCGGAGCTCGATCGGGGCAAACTCGTTTCCGGTTTGAAGAAGATGGATCTTCCGTCTCTCCTGACCGTGGAGTTTTTTGTGAAGCTTATCGCTCGCAAGCTGAACGAAAAATCGGGGGTGGATCATGCTTAAAGCCCGCACAGCGTTCGTTACCGGGGGCACTGGGGCGATTGGGGCTGCCATCGTCCGCTCTCTGGTAACCCACGGAGCGCGGGTGGGCTTTTCGTTCCACAGCCAACCGGAAAAAGCTCGTGAGTTGGAGGCTGAACTGGGTGTAGAACGGGTTAAAGGCTACCCCTTGGACGTGGTGGAGAAAGCCGCCTCAGCAAAAGTGGCGGAGCAGATGGATCGGGAACTTGGTCCGGTGGACATTCTGGTCAACAACGCCGGAGTCACCCAAGTTATGCCGTTCGCTCTCATCGAGGAGGAAGATTGGGACCGGATGATGGACGTGAACGTCAAGGGCATGTTCTTGGTCACCAAAGCGTTTGTTCGAGGCATGATCCGCCGCAAAAAAGGGGCGGTTGTAAACCTTGGGTCCCTTGCCGGAATGCGTGTCCTTGAGGTGCCGGTTCATTATGCCACTGCCAAGAGCGCGGTGGTTGGCTTCACGCTCTCTCTGGCTCGCGAGTTGGCACGCTACAACGTTCGCGTAAACGCCGTAGTGCCAGGGCTGCTTGAGGGCGGAGTGAGCAGTAACGTTCCCGACAAGCAGCGGGAGGATTATCTGCAGCATTGCACGATTGGGCGGGCGGGCAAACCCGATGAGGTGGCCGAATTGGTTTCGTTTCTGGCAAGTGACCGAGCGAGTTACATTAACGCTCAAGCTATCCACATTGACGGAGGGGTGTGAAATGAAGTTTCGATTAGTTGACAAGATCACGTCCTGGGCTCCATGGCAGAACATTGGCGGAGTGAAGGCTGTTTCCTTTGAAGAATACTCCTTAAAGGAGGTTTTGGGGGAACAGCCACGCTTACCAGAAATGTTGCTATTGGAAAGCTTTCTGCAACTGGGGAATTGGCTAGTGATACTGTCTTCGGATTTTCAGCAAATGGGGATGTTGGCACGCATTTTGGAAGTGCGCTTTCACGAAAGCCTGTTGCCCGGGCAAAAGCTTCAGCTCGAGGTGAAATTGGTCCGCCGGAGAAACGATGGCTTTGAATTGGCCGGGCAGGGTCACGTAAATGGGCGAACCATAATTTCTGGTGCAGGTTGTGTGGCAGCACTTACACCCTTGGCGGAATACCAGAATCCCCAAGATGTAAAGGTTCTCTTCTCAGAGATTTACGAGAAGACTGGAGCAGCGGCCTTATGAGGGCTACCCGTCCATACACCTACTTGGGTACGGTCCAAGGCATGTGTCGGGAATGCAGGAAGCTGGTGCCGGCAAGGGTGTTGGAGGAGGGTGGAGCCGTCTATCAGGAGCGACTGTGCCCCAAATGTGGTTCAGCGCGAGCCCGCTTGGCTGATGAAGTCTCCTGGTATCTTTCACGTTCGGCAACAACCGTCCAATGTAAATCCAGCCTTTTGCCAGGCGAGGCGGTCAGAGCGGGCTGTCCATACGACTGCGGACCTTGCGCTGCCCATGCCAATGCCTGTCATCTGCCGGTATTTTCAGTGACCAACGCGTGCAACATGGATTGCCCAATCTGCTTCACTTACAATCGGGCAGACCAGAAATACCATATGAGCCGGGCGGAGTTGCGCACCCTATTGGACAAGTTGCTTGCACGGGTGGGGTCGGTGGATCTTATAAACATTACCGGCGGTGAACCAACTCTGCATCCTCAAATCCTGGAATTGCTTCAGGAGTGCAAACGGCCGGAGATCGGGCGCATCACGATGAATTCGAATGGTTTGCGACTGGCTTCGGATCAAAGTTTTTGTAAGGCGCTCGCCGATCTAGGCATTTACGTCGTGCTCTCGTTCGATACCTTCAAGCCGGAGCGTGTGCTTAAAATTCATGGCCAGGATGTGATCCCGGAAAAAAGACGTGCGCTGGAGAACCTGCAACGCTTCGGAATCGGGACTACGCTGCTAAATGTAATGATTCGCGAGCTAAACGAGGACGAAATCGGCGAGGTTGTTCAACTTGCCAAAACGCACTCCGTCGTGAGAAGCGTGACGGTCCAGACGATGACCTTCACTGGCAAAGGTGGCAACCAGTTTCAGCCGCGTATAACCATGCCCCTTGATGGCGCCGCGAACGCTCTCGAACAGGCGACAAACGGAGAAATTCACGGGACAGATTTCTTTCCGCATTCTTCAGCACACCCTCTGTGTTACAGCATCGCCTATTACCTTAAAGGCGAGCGCCTGCGTTCACTGACTAATTTCTTCAGTGTCGAAGAACTGCGGCGCATGTTGGCTCAGGGCTACCTTCTCCGGCCTGGCCAGGAGAGACAAGAATCCTTTCATCACGCAATTGATCGGTTGTGGGCCGAAGGAGATGCCGGAAACCACCTGCCGGCCCTTCGCGGGCTGGTAGACCGGATCTATCCTCCCGGCAAGGCTCTCAGTGCCTCGCAACGCCAGGCCGTTGCCGAGGAAAACTTGCTCGCTATCTATCTACATTCGCACATGGATGAGGACACATTGGACATGGCTCGGTTGGCAGTGTGCCCGGACCAAGTGCCCGATGCGGAAGGACGTCTGATTCCGGCATGTGCCTATAACCTCTTCTACCGCCAGAAGGACCCGCGGTTTTGGAAGGCTGCGCTCTAAACCCCTATGGGAACAGCATCCCCAAAGATCCAAGACGGACGAAAATGCTTCTCAGAGTTTCTGAACGGCCGTGCGACCGTTCGCGTGTTTAGCCACCCCACATGCCACCCCTCTCAACCGACCGGCTTTTGTCCATGTGACGGTCCCTTCCTGGCCACGTTATGGTTCTACATAAAAGCGTGGGTTATGTTGACATGTTTGAAGCTCGCTTGGAACGGCCCAAAAGTGAGGCTTCTCCGCTGGTGCGGTGCAAAAGTTGGGCGCAATGTCTTTATTTCCACTGACGTTTGGATAGATCCAGCATTTCCCCAACTGCTTACTATTGAAGATGACGTTATGATCGGTGTGGGCGTGAAGATCGCGCTTCATGAGTTTCGCCCAAAGGAGTTCCGCGCCGGCCGAGTCATCATCAGAAAAGGCGCAGTAATCGGCGGCTTTGCATTGATCGGCCACGGTGTGGAAATCGGCGAAGGAGCAGTCGTGGCCGGTGGTGCCGCTGTCGGACGAGACGTTCCTCCCGGGAAGCTCGCCATCGGAAACCCGGCTAGAATCATGCCGCTGAGTGAGGCTGCACAGGAGCAGGAGCAGCATGCGTGAGTACCTGACATCGACCCAGTCCATCTGCCGCGAGTGCCGAAAGCCTGTTTCGGCCCACCTGTTTAAGGAGGATACCGGCATCTGGATGCAGAAATGTTGCCCGGAACATGGGATCCAAACAGCACGAATATACGGAGATCCAGAAGCCTACTTGGGACTGAACCGATTTCATCGAAAGGCTTCAATCCCGTTGGCGTATGCAGCAAAGGCTCAAGGCTGCCCTGACTCGTGCGGTCTATGCCCGGAACATGAGCAGCACGTATGCCTGCCCATCCTCGAAATCACCGACCACTGCAACTGGAACTGCCCCATTTGCCTGGTGAAGAATCCCGGCACATATCACCGAACCCGAGAGGAGGTCGCTAAAATTCTCGATGGACTCATCCTCTCCGAAGGACAGATTGATGTTTTAAACCTGTCCGGCGGGGAACCAACACTGAATCCAAGTTTCCGGGAGATCGTCGAGGAGTGCGCCACCCGAAAAGAGATCCTGCGGGTTAGCGTTTCCACCAATGGGTCGGTGCTGGTTCGCGATCAGGATCTTTTGCGCTTTTTGGGAGCACACCACGTAATCGTGTCGCTTCAGTTCGATGGTGCGCAGGATGAGGTTTATCTGACGCTGCGAGGCCGTCCGGCTGTGGACGAGAAACTCCGCTTGATCGATTTGTGCCGGGAATTCAATGTCCCAATGTCCTTGACCGCAACTGTTGCGAGTGGAGTCAACGATCGGTCTATACACGAGGTCGCGGATCTGCTGTTCCAACACGACCATATCCTAAGCGCAATGTTTCAACCGGCCGCTTATGCCGGAAACGCTGCCCGGGTTGGCAGGCCCGAACAAGCCGTCACCATTCCCGACGTGATTTCAGCTCTGGGCGGGGCGGGCCATAACACCGTCTGCGCACAGGATTTCTCCCCCCTTCCATGCAGCCATCCGGCTTGTTTCTCGCTGGCCTTCTACCTCAGACTTGCCGATAACAAATACACGCCCATAAAACAGATGGTGGACGCGGAGCGGTATATGGATCTTATCCAGAATCGTGCGATCTTCGGCACGGACTCCGACAGCTTCAGTCTTATCACGGATGCTGTTTACGACCTTTGGTCAGGTCCGGCAGGGCTTTCCCCGGATTCTACCAAGGCGCTCAAGGCAGTTCGGCGGCTCATTGCCTTAACCACTGCTAATGCGGGTTATTCACCACGAGAGGCTCTCAGGGTGGGGGAGGACTCGGTGAAGTCCATTTTCATCCATCAATTCATGGACCCGAACACGTTTGACCTGTCGCGCGCCCGTAAGTGCTGCCAGGTTTATCCCCAGTTGGATGGAACCATGATCCCGGTTTGCGTTCACAACTGTTTGAGGAGGGGGTTGGCATGATACGCATGCGGTCCGGAACCCTGGGTCCATACCTTGGGGTTAGTATAGTAGTGTTGGGGCTACTGCCGTTGTTCTTGTACTGGCCGGCGTTCCAGCAACCTCTCCCCCCGGAATCATTGGTTATCCGCAACATCAGTGTTTTTGAGCAATGGCTCGTGGTGATCACGGCGTTTGGTGCAAAGCCTGCCTACATGGTTTTATCGCTGGTTTGGATCGTTTGGCTTTGGCGGTGCCAAGCCGCCGACCTCGTCGCGCTACGCCGCGGACTAATCTTTTTCCTGGCGGGCGAGATTGCCTGCGCCGCCAATTATGTTTTCTTCTCCGGAAACTCCGCTGTCATTGATTATCTCCACAGCTATGGCATGGCGGTAGGGTTTTCCTTCGTTTCTTACGCAATCCTCGAAGCAATGGACTTCCGCTTAATTAAATACAGCCCGGCAAAAGATCGGTGCGCCGCGTTGAGCCTTTGTCGGGCCTGCATTAAATATGCGGATGTTCCCTGCGGGCTGCGTCGATTGTTCTCGTTCCTCATCCCCGCCCTGATCGCGATTTCCCTTATGTTGCCGTGTGCTGCCATGCGCCCGATCTCGTATCGGATCAACATTCTGCAATCACCGCAGGACTTTCCGGCGCCGATGTGGGCGCAGCTTTTCGAGGGCCAGTTTTGCGCCTGGGTTTCAATCGGACTCTTGCTCGTTTGTTGGGGCGTGTTGTCATTCAAACGCAAGGATCCAGTTTCCACCGCTAAGATCTTCTTTGCGGCAGCCATGGGCCCCCTCGGCTTTGGGCTCATGCGTTTGTTCTTGCGAGCCGCCTATCGTGAGAACTTGGCCTGGGCCAATATCTGGGAAGAACTTACCGAGTTGATCTTTGTTGCCGGAGTAGGGCTCGTGCTGTGGCTATTCCGCGGAGCCTTGTTCAAGAAAGACCAATCCTCTGCTGTGGACCAAGAGAACGCAGCCGGTTCGGCCGAGTCTAACGTTTCCAGAGTATTACGCATTCCATCGTCACCGTGATGCGCGCCTTGCCCGAGTTGAAGAAAAAGCTTCGGTTCGCGAGGTCATTTCTGCAGAACCGCATGGTCCACGTCAACCTGCAGATCCTTTACACCTGCAACTATCGGTGCGCCATCTGCGACTTTTGGAAATCGTCTTGGAGCCAAAAGCCCGCGCTTTCGGCTGCACAGGTCGGAGTCATTTCAGACAAGCTCAACCTGCTCGGTCCTCAGATTGTTTCCATCGGGGGTGGGGAGCCCATGCTTCACCCGGAACTGACGGCCATTGTTCGCGCTTTGGCGCGGCATCATTTCCCCGTCATGATCACCAATGGTTCGCTGGTGACATCAGAGCTTGCCCGAGAATTGTTCAGCGCCGGGATGGTTGAAATCAGCGTCTCGGTGGATTATGCCACCCCCGACAAGCATGATGCTCAACGCGGCGTGGCCGGTGCTCACGTCCGAGCTATCGAGGCGCTGCAAGTTCTTCAGGCTAACCGAACGGATTCCGAACAACGGGTGAACATGATTTCGGTTATGATGGAGGATAATCTGCCCGAAGTGGAACCCTTGATCGAGAAATGTCGCGAGCTAGGAATCACCTATCTGGTGACCCTCTACAGCCACAGCCGGGGAAGCAAGCCTGGTCGCCTGGTGGGTGCGGATGTTGGGGAGCGGCTCCTCGAGATCAAGGGACGACAGCGCCATTTCGTAGCCTTGCGCGGATATCTGGAGAGATTCAGCGAGGCGGTTGAAAAGCAAGGAATCGGGCCATGCTACGCGGGACAAAACCTCTGCAACATAGACAGCCAGGGAGATGTCGGCCTCTGCATCGATCGCTTGGAAGATCCGGTTGGAAATATTCTCACCGACGATGTGTTTGAGATCGAGCGACATCTCCTGGAGCGGCACCGGACCAACCCGTGCCAGGAATGTTGGACGAGCTGCCGCGGCTCCATTGAAGCCGTGAGACACGGCCGAGGCAAGCTGGCGAACCTGATCGACTATTATCAGATGACCCGCCCCGTCCCGCTTAAAAGCGCTTTTTGATTTGGTGACGCCCGATCAGCGCTGCCTCATGAATCAAAGAGAGCGGGTTGGAGAGGATACGAGAGAATCCAAGCGCGCAGGCCGAGTGGCAGCGCGTATCACATTCGGGTTGTGGGCCAAAGCGCTCAAACCCCTTTTGCCGCAGTCCATGCAGATCTGGTTCATCGAGGAGGTTCCCTGCGAACTGACCCAGCTCCAAGCACGGATAAAACACCTCGCCCAGAGGGGAAACAACGAGCATGGTGAAAGGCCGGCAGGAAAACTTCTGGAGATCGCGCATTTGTCTCAAATAGTCCACGGTTCCCTGAATGACCCCCCCCTTCCTTTTTTCCTCAATCAGGAAGTCGAAGAACCGCCGGTAATCCCGGCTGCCGACCAACGCTGGGTGAGCTTTGACCCCAACCAGTTGTGGGCAGGCCGCAAGTCTGAACCCGCGGTGGTGGCAAAATCGGTAAACTTCATAAAGGTCCGGAATATTTTCCGGCGTCACTACGCTGGAGATGATGATCTCGTATTTGCGGTCTGGATGGTGCGCCGCTCGCTCGATGTTCGCCATCACTCGCTGATGGACCCCGGCCTTTCCTCCATAGCCAGCATCACCCCTTGCCGGGTCCATTGTCTGCAGGCTCACCACAAGGTCCCATATCGAATTTGTCACCTCTGGCAGGAAACGATCCAGCGCTATCCCGTTAGTAGTTAAAATCACTCCGCGAAACTTGAGCTCATTCAGTTTTTCCAGAACTTCCGCAAAATCTGGATGTTGCAGTGGTTCGCCGCCGGTCAAAACAAGGAAATCGGAATGCCGACGAACGATTCGGAGCAGATCGATGACTTTGGCTCCAGGGAGGATCGTGGATGGCAATCGGTGATAAGGCTCACCGTTTCCGTCACTGCAATGGGTGCATCGCAGGTCGCACTTGTAGGTAAGATAATAAACGCTAAGCAGAGGAAACCATCGGCGAGAGTTTCTCGCGCAGAAGTGATGGAGGAAGCTGCCGACTGCATTCATCCAGCGGAAATCCCTTCAAATCTGAAGTCCAAGAACATCGAAGCAAGGCTATTCACTCGTCACGCGCACGGCAAGCGCGGCGACGGAGAACGCCTACACGCTCCGGACCTAAGTTGACGCCCTGAATTGGAGAAGTTGATCTATCTGTATACTCCGAAGTGGCGTCCATAAAGCCTTGCTTTCGCCAAGGGGAATGAGATTGTTTCCACGAACGAGCCATGAAGAAACTTTGTGATCTTTATGTCGCGAAAGCAGCCACTCTCGGGGCGTTGTTTTGCATTCTGCCCACCTTGATTGGTTTTGCGATTGCGTTTTGTGTCGTGCCTTTTCGGGAGGTCTACCTGTATCGTCTAGCAATCGCGATCTTCCTTGGGGGACCAGTAGCTGCCTATTTAAACCGCTTTGGCCTCTCACTCTGGATGTGCAAACATAGCTCCCCGAAAGGTCCGGCAACCGCCTGGGATGGGGCGTTGATCGGTTGGTTCTTGGGGATGGGCATGGCAGTGATTCCCGCATTCACTCATTTCATCGCCTCAAGTGGCATGTCTGAAACGAAAACCATCGTTATTACGATCTGGTTCAGTGCCGGCATCGTCGGAGCGATCATCGGTGGCACGATTGGAGTTATCGGCGCCCAACATATAAATCGCCAATCCGTCATTTAACCGATCAGATGTTTTAGCTCTAAATCGCGCAAGAAATTTTCTGGGACGTAGTGTGTCGCTCGGTGTCACTTCGGCTTTCGAATTGATAGGAGGGTAGCACGGGGCGAGCCGAAGTGCTCGGGTTCCGGCCCGATTCCCAATGGTCCGATGTTCTTATGAGCTGGCCCAGAATGTTCGCTGCGGCCATTCCCTGGTTCGGAGCGTTGATGATTGCGGAGGGTTGTATTCTGCTCTTCCATGGCATCCGGCTCTCGCTCCCACCTTTTCCGTTTTATGGAGACGCGGCGGCGTGCTTATTGGGCGGTGCTGGCATCCTGTATTTTTCACAAGGCCAAGCTTGAAACCGCGCCTCGGGAGCAAGATCCCGCAGCCACCTAATTCAAGGCAGCTACAGCCCTAATGGCATTTTCATTACAGAATGGTTGCCGCATCGCAGTGTTTTGTGGAAGCTATTGCCATGAAGGCGATTGGCAAAATTGCCGGTGGCCAGTGTGCGCTCATCCTGGTTTTCGGGGGGATGGTTCTACTTTCAATTGGCAGTTCTCCTCCGCTGACTGAAACTCAACCTGTTTCGGCCGACACAAAAGCCGTTGGGGAGGGAAACTGCAAATTTACACTAAACCTCTTTTCCACACTTCCACAGTCAGGGGCGAATCAGGTGATTTCGCCACTCAGCGTTTCGTCGGTTTTCGCAATAGCCTATGAGGGCGCACGGGGGCCAACAAAGGAGCAAATAGCTTCAGTCCTACAATTCCCCACCAATCAGGCTAGTCTGCAAGACGGGATGGCGGGCGTTTTATCGCGTCTTACCAACATGAACAGTAGCGACGTGGAACTAAAAGTGAGGAATGGGCTCTGGTCGCTGCGCGGTTATCAGATCGCTCCTGGTTTCATGGATCTGTGCCGAGGAAAGTATGGAACCGACATCGACTTCGCAGATTTTAGGACGAGTGCCCGAGCTTCCAGCAGCAGGATCAATGCATGGGCTGAGCAAAATACAAAAGGAAAGATTCGAAACCTGTTTGCTCCCGATTCAATAACATCAGACACGCGATTAGTGTTGGCGAACGCGGTCTACTTCAAAGGCAAGTGGGCCAGTCAATTTGACAAAGGCAAAACCCGGACGAAGCCGTTTTGGGTAAACCCCGAAAGGCCGGTGCAAGTGCCCACCATGGCCCAGAAATCTGTTTTCCTGTATTTCTCCAACGATTCCGCACAAATAATCGAACTCCCTTACCGTGGTAGCGAGCTTTCGATGATCGTGCTCCTGCCGCAAGGAAAGGGCGGGCTGACAAGGCTCGAGGCCGAGCTGACTCTGAACACCTTCACCAACTGGATCGATCGCATGTATCGGGCCGATGTGGATGTGCTTCTGCCAAAATTCAGAATCGATTCCCGGTTCTCGCTCGGCCAAAGTCTGGCAAGCTTGGGTGTTCGGGACGCTTTCGATGAGGCTCGTGCGAATTTCTCTGGCATAACATCTGACCGGCCCTTTTTCATCAGCTCGGTTGAGCACGGTGCGGTAATCGAGGTGGACGAGGAGGGCACCGTTGCGGCTGCAGCGACGGGCGCCTCGTTTGGTTGCGCTGCAAAACCCATGCCGGCCATATTTCATGCCGACCACCCCTTTCTATTCATAATTTTCGATCGTCCGACACGCATGGTCTTGTTCGTTGGGAGGGTAGCGAATCCAGGCGCCTAAGGACCTGACGGGAGGGGGAACCCTTCCCGACCAGGAAATCTGTGGACAACCCTCGAACTCATGTGAAACGGTCATCGACTTTCGGTGTATTACAGGTGAGCACAAAGAAGAAAATTGCTGTTTGTGGAGCTGGCGTGATGGCCCTTGCTATCGCTGCGGTGTGGCTTGCACGGCCAAGCATGTCAGGAATTGCGCACCAACGCCCCTACAAATGGGACCAGTATGCAGTCCCCACTACGCGATTTACAAACGCCCCGATCATGAGCGTGGTAAAAACCGTCAACGACATAGTCCACTCGATGAGCAATGGCGAAGTCCAGCAGGTCGTTCTGGTCGACACGAATCCTGTGCAAATTGTGAAATTTCCACCCAGCGTCAACATCGAGAAAGAAATGGACGCAATGATCCAGGTTTTTCGAAATCATGAACACGAAATGCTAAAGCGTGGTGCCGATGGATTCGAAACTGGTTTTTACTCTGGCCAGCTCGGAGGCGGTCATTCTCTGGGGTGCGTGTTGAGTGAACTCGCGATGGGGGCGGGGCTAGGTTACGTGGAAAAGGAAGATGGCATTCACATCCGCAGGGAACCCTCACAGCTCGAATGTCGTGCATACAGAATTTCGAGTGGCTTGGTTGCCCTGATGGAACAAAAACGGAAAGCTAACGACCTTCACGTCGATGCGGAGCCGATCGTTTCGGCGCTCGCACAGGCAACCGAGATCCATTCCTGGAGCGTAATGGTCCCAGACGGACCGAGTAGCGCCACCGGCGAGTTCAGGTTCAATAAGGTATTTCGACACCTGCCCGAGATCAACCTCATCCTGGCCTTGGCAACACCGGAAGAGCATTCGAATGCTGTCCTCCGGCTTAAAGCTGAACGGCTCTGGGCTGAGATTGGCGGTGATCAACGCAGATGAACCTCGTCGCCATATGAAATCCTTCTCTATCTTTCTCCTACTCCACACTTTCTGCCTCTTTGCTTCGAATTGCTTCGCCAAGACCGATGTTGATTCGAAAGCCCTCGCTGACTTCGAGTGGTTCGGCAGCCTGGGATTTCCAGATGCCAAAGGCTGCCCTTTTGTTCGCGTTGCTACAGGTCAATGGAGCAAGAGCGGGGACGAGCCACCGCAAAATCATTATGTTAATGGATTCTTGCTCTCGACGAATGGCAATGTGTTTACGGTCCTCAGCTTAGATCTTTCAACAGCCACATTCACCAATAGCTCCTCCGGAAAATCGGAGCACGAACGTGTTGGATTTGAACTGTTAAAGCTCGATGACGAGGCCTCGACTTTGCGAAAGACTTTGCAACAGCGGCCAGACAAGAACGACTCCTGGCGCAGGTTCGGGGAACAAACGACTGAAAGAGTGGAGGTCTTTACATTCGCCTGGGGGTGTTGGCGCCAGGGGCTCGAGACAGAAGCGCAGATGCTTTACGAACTGGCGAAGACCATTCCAACCGGACGCGGCGGGCACAATGAGGAGCCGACGTTCCGGCAATCTGTCGAAAAGGACCTGGGCCATACGATGATGTGGCGGGCGATTCTCGACTTTGAGGATGTGTCAATATCGAGGCCTCAGCTCCTCAATAAATTCCAGAGAATTCTGAAAAACTACCCTCATTCAGAACACCGGGAGCGAGCACAGAAAACTGCCGAGGTTTTGAAGAGGATGATTTCAGAAGAACAGGTCCACACGAGCGTTGGATCTAACGAGCTTGCCAGGCTGCCTGTAAAGGATCAGGTCACGGAACTCATTTTTCAGCTTCGGGATCAAAACGGGCACCAATACTCTCAACCTGGATGGTGTGATATTTTCGGAGACTGGAGTGGCGCTACTAATACGCCGGCGCATCGGCTGGTCGCCTTGGGTTACGCCGCCGTCCCACAACTCATAGCCGCACTTGATTCGGACACATTTTCACGTTCAGTGGGTTACCACCGCAACTTCTACTTTTCGCATACCGTGCTCACGGTCGGCGATTGTGCATCGCAGATTCTTCAGAGAATAACCGGCAGGTCCTTTTTCGTTCCTGGGTCGACATACAGCTATATGTCCAAGGCCGAGAAAACGTCCTCAAGGAGACGAGCGGCGGAAGTCTGGTGGGATGAGTTTCAACAGAAAGGAGAAATGCAGGTGCTCATAGATGCCGTTGCAGGAGCAGGTCGCGATGCGCCCGCGCAAGCCGAATTGCTGGTTCAGAAATATCCAGAAGTGGCCTCGGAAGCTCTGATCCGGGGCGCGCAAAGCACAACAAACAGTTGGGTCCGGGCGTCTTTAGTTGATCAGATCGCCAAACTCCCGGACGCAGGCGCGCTTAAGTTTCTAAAAGCGGAATTGCTCGGTGGTCCTACGCTTCGAACGAGGGTTGCAGCTGCTTATGGCCTGCGTCAGCACAAAGAGGGTGAGGCGATTCCAGCGATGATTCGCGAATGGGAGGCTCTGAGGACCAAAAAGAACGATCCAGATGATAATTCTGAACCTCTTATCGAGTTCCTTGCGGGCTGCGATTCCGTCGATAGTGTGTCGGCTTTGGGAAGGGATCTTCGCACTCGATCAGTCGATCTAAAGCTCAAGGTAGTCGAAGCGCTGGGCAGAACGAACTATTGGATTTTCAATCGGAAAGCCGAGACTCCGTCCGGGCCGACCTTGGAGGCCATTGAAAAGGTGCTCGTGACGGCTCTGGAGGACACGGAAGAAAGGGTTGGGATGAGCGGTTCAAGAAATGGGAAGAGGTTCTCCGATCCACGAATTTGCGATATGGCTGCTTGCCACCTTGCGGAGGGGTGGCCACAGCGTTACACGTTTGACATTTCAGCCTCAGAAAAGACGCGGGACCGGCAAAAAAGGGAATGTGCAAACGTTTGGCGGCTTGCGCACGGTCTCTCAGCCCTGCCGATGCCGCAGAGTAATCCGGTGACAGTTGGCAGGGAGGAGGCCGCAAAGGTGACGAGTATCGAGTGGTCGGCTGAAGGCCCAAAGCCGCAAGCACAGTTTGAATCGCGATTGGCCAGTTTGAAGGGGAAAAACTTGAATCAGGAGGACCTCATAGCCTTGTTCACTGACTTCACCGCACGGCCTCAGGCGGACACCTCGGGGCTGGAATTCAAAGCTATCAAGAATGAAGACCTGACAGGAGTCCGGCTGATGCTGAAATTGAGACCCGGCTCGCCACCTACGCCACAACAAGGCTGGGACGTCAATACAAGCGTAACACTTGGCAGGAAGAGCCTTTATAACAGCAGCGGAAGCGGGACTCTCGATGTGTATTCGTCCAAAGATCGGTGGGAAGATCTTCAAGACGCAATAAAACAGGCTGTGGATGGGGCTCCTGACACCCCGTTCATAATCAGGGTGCGACTCCTAGGGGGGCAATCCGATCCAAATGAATGAACAGCCGTCAGACCTGGGGCATGATCCGAAGCTAACACGCAAACTGTCAGCCATGAAACCCCCAACATTCAATTTAGTTACGACAGTTCTTCTTTTGGTACTGCTCTGTCTTTTGTGTTCATGCCATGCAGATCCCAGCGGATTGTCTGCTAAAGCGGTGTCGGATTTCGAGTGGTTCAGCACCCTCGGCTTTCCTGATGTAAAGGGGTGCCCGTGTGTGCGCATCGAGAACGGTGGCTCTTGGACTGCAAAAGGCGAGCCCGTAAGGATTGAACACGTTACTGCATTTGTGCTTTCGACGAACGCCGGAATTTTGAGGCTTTTCACGGCCGATCTTTCCGATTTCAGTGTGACCAATGCCTCTTTGCCCAAAGAAAGACTGGGCAGCCGCGCCTTCGAGTGGATTGACCTGCGGGAACAAGCGAAAACCCAAATACAAGAAATCCAAAGCCGGCCCCCTTCGGAGGACGAGCCCTTTCGCCACTTCAATCGAACATCAGAAGAAAGAGCAGAGGTTTTCGTTGTGGCATGGGCGTGTTGGCGCCAAGGATTGGCACAGGAAGCGCAGCGTCTCTATGACGAGGCTCGGAAACTCCCGACTCGCATTCACGGCCATGAGCACTACCGGACCTTTCGAAGGGCTCTCGAGCAAGATCTAGGGCATAACATGATGTGGCGCGCTATCACGAGCTTGGGAGACCCATCTATCAGCCGTGCAGATGTCCTCAAACAGATGGATGCGATTCTGAAAAACTACCCTCGGAGCGAGCACCGCGAGCGGGCCGAGAAAACCGCAAAGGTGCTGCGGCGGATGATCGCGGAAGATGAGGCCCATGCCAAAGCTGGATTGATGAACCTGAGTTCCATGCCAATCGAAGGCCAAGTGGCTGAACTGATTTATCGTCTTCGTGACCAAAACGGACATCAAATGATGACTCCAGGACGGTCCGACATCTTTTTATCCTGGAGGGGTGCTACAAACACGGCAGCACATCAACTGGTTCGGATGGGCTATGCGGCGGTCCCGCAGCTTATCGCGGCACTGGAGTCGGATACTCTAACCCGTTCGCTTGGCCCCATCCGGTTCTCCAATTCTCCAGATATCGTTTTGACCGTGAGCGATTGTGCTGAAGCGATATTGGAAAAAATCACAGGAAAATCGTTCTTTGTCCCTCAATCCGGGAAGAACTATATGTCAGCGGCTGGAGAAAGCTCCAAAGCGCACAAAGCCGCCGAGATGTGGTGGACCCAATTTCAGAAGAAGGGCGAAAAGCAAACTCTCATCGAGTCGGTGGCAAGTGCCAGCCACGATGCTCCGGCTCAGGCGGAACTGCTTTGCCAACGATATCCGGACGTCGCGACGGCAGCAATGATTCGTGGGGCAAAATCGGCGACTAACGGTTCTGTGAGAGCAAGTCTGATTGAACAAATTGGCAAAATGGGTGAGCCTTCAGGCTTGGATTTCGTAAAGGATGAACTTCTTCACGGTCCCATGTTTGAAGCGCGAGTCGCAGCCGCATTTGCTCTACGCGCGCAGGAACACCCTACAGCAGTTGCTGCCATGATTAAGGAGTGGCGGCAGAAGCCTGAACAAACCGAGAACAACGAATACGTGTGGAATCAAGTCACCGAATTCCTATCGGGATGCGACTCCGTTGAAGCGATCAAAGCTTTGACTGCCGACATCAGGCAGCGGAGTCCGAGAAGCAAATACGAGGTCGTCGTGGCTTTGGGCGACACCAACCGGTGGTCCTGGCGGCACGAAGCTCAACCTGCTTCCCCCAAAACGCTCGAGGCGATAGAACAGGCTCTGGTGGGTCTTTTGGAGGATACAACAGAGTGCTTTAACACTTCCTTCTCGCGAAATGGCAAAGGCCTGAGCGACCCTCGAATCTGCGACTTGGCGGCATGGTTTCTTTCCGACCGCTGGCCAGATCGCTATTCCTTCGACGTGGGGGGACCACTGGAGACTCGCAACCGCCAACGATTATTGAGCCTAAATTCCTGGCGAACGGCTCACAACTTGCCTGCCGTGCCGGTTTCAACTCCGAGATCCATCACGGAACGCCCGAAGGTAGCGCGGACTAATTCGACGGTCGTCACATCCGTAGAATGGTCTGAGGACAGTGCCGAGCCACGTCCGGCTTTTGCTGCGCGGATTTCGGCAATGAAGAACCAGCGGCTCGATGCAAGGCATTTTGTGGAGGTTCTGACAAGTTTCGCCGCGCATCCTGAGCCGAATGCGATGGGGTTGGACTTAAAGGCTTTGAGAGCCGGAGACATGACGGGCGTGCGTCTGGTTGCCAGGCTCATTCCGGGGACACCGCCGAGGCCAGATGGTTCAATCGGTTGGGATGTGAGCCGCTATGTGAAACTGGGTGGGAAATCAATTCAGGGCAACACAGGCGGAGGAAGATTGGATGCCTACTCTGCCCCTGGAGACTGGGATGATCTTGCCAGGGGAATCAAGAAAGCTCTTGCGAGCCCGCCGGAAACACCTTTTAAAATAGGCGCGAAGATCGTTGGTGCAGGGGGCACACGAATTACCAGGCGCACTAACCGAAACGAAAACACAACCGTTCATGGGCACTAACGACAGAATCGCAGTTGCAGTGATTGGCATTGGTTTCTCGAGTGGTCAAAACCACCTTTGGGGGCTTTGCCAGAACGCAAGTGATAACAACATCGTTGTCGCCGCCGCGTGTGACGTTTTTGATAAACGTCGTGCCTTGGCCGCCAAAGCGGCGAAACTGAAAACTGCTGACGTTTACTCCGACTATCGCAGAGTTCTCGAGCGCAAAGATATTGATGCGGTCCTTATTGCCACACACGATCCTCTCCACGCTCGGATCTCATTGGATGCAATGGACGCCGGGAAGCATGTTTATTGCGAACGTCCGCTGACCCGGCATCTTGAGGAGGCGTTCGCGGTTTATGACAAAGCGAAATATCTGGGTAAGACTTTCCAAGTGGGTGTCCAAAGCTGCTCCGCAGAAGGTTGGCAACGATGCTCCGATTTGGTCCTAGCCGGAAAAATCGGAACCCTGGTATGGAGCGAGGGCTATTACTGCAGAAACGGCGGCCCCGGTTGCGAAGGAAACGGTCTCATAGACAAAGATTCGACTGCGGAATCGATAGATTGGAACAGGTGGCTTGGTCCCGTAAAACGGCGCCCATTTAGTGGCGTGCTGTTCCACCAATGGCGCATGTATTCCGACTATTCAGCAGGGTTGCTTGCTTGTCAGGCACCTCAGAGGTTACATGCGCTCATGCTGAGCTCCGGCCGGCCGGAGTTTCCCGTGCGCGTGAACTGTGTTTCAGGCCACCACCTCGAAAGAACCGATCAAATCGGCCGGCCCTATTCAGGGCAACTTCCGGCCCACGTCCAGCTTACCGCGGAGTTCCCAAGCGGAAACCTGATTACCCTTACGTGTAGCTGGATGAATGGCCGGAGCCCAGGCCTCACGATTCACGGCCACAAAGCTTCGTTGGAGATTGGTGCCAGCGGTGACCGCATCGAGATGATACCTGAGAAAGAATTTGGCGAGGAGGTAAAACCAGAGGCGGTTCTCGGTCTAAAGCCCGAGGATATTCGAGAACACGAAAGGAATTGGTTCAATTGCATACGCTCGGGAAGCCAGCCCAATGCGGACATCGAACTCGCGATTCGGGCGCAGACGGTTCTATCGTTGGCTGAAATGTCCGACAAGCTCAAAACCACTTGTCTCTTCGATGAAACGACACGCAAAGTCACTGATGGTCTGGGGCGAGAAATCGTGCCGCTGACCTACGAGATTCCGGCGGATAAATGAAGACATCCCAAAACTACGACCGAGGGTTCGTCCTCGTCTTCCTGCTGCTTATGCCGTTTGCTGCGACTGCAGCAGACCCCTTTCCAGCAAAAGACCTGATCGATACAGCAAGGCGGCATCACCTTCTAATGCCGCCAACTGCCGCGCAACTCGTTCTGGCGCACACCGAAAGCTGGTCCGTGCTCGGCACCGAGTCCACCAGCCGCGACCCCGCCATCTACTCTCCGGCGTTCCTCCTCGAGGAAAGGTCAAACGGCATCATCCACATTTTGCGTGGCACGGAAGAAGAGTGGCTCGAGCACCAACATGGTAACGAACCGCGCTGGCGCCCATTCTCCGACAAAATGACGAAACCGGTATTAGGTGGGCATATCAGCGAGTTCAGCCGAATCTCGGCATTTGTTTGCGCCGTGCAACTTGCGGCTCGTGGCGAAGACTCTCAAGCCGAACTCATCTGGCGAAAGGTTGCTGCCTCCGAATGGCTGAGCGATGCGGACCCTCACGAGAGCGTGCGACAGGATCTTAGGAATCCGCGACTGCTGCTTGCAAAAGCGATCTTCCGCCAACTCAGGAACCGAGTTTTAGAATCTCCCGGGGAATGGCCACAGATTTACGACCGCATGAGAGCTTTGCTGGAGGACTTTCCGGCCCTAAAAGCGGACCAAAGATATTTGGCCGTTTCCCAGGGGTTGGCAGTAGCGCTGGAAGCTAAGCCGGCTCCAAAAAACTCGACGGAAGCCCTCCTTGTTGAGTGGTCACGCATACCGCGTGACAGAAAAGACCCAAACCGGATGCGAGAGCAGAGTTCGGACCAAGGCCCGAAAGGCCAAATTATCCTGCGTGGTGCCGATGCTGTTCCAGACCTCATTCAACTGGTGAACGACAAAAGGATAACTACCCACGAAGTGCCGGCGTTCATGAAAGCTTCTTCCCGCGTGCGATTATTGGGCGAGCTTGCACAGGAGTTACTCGAAGAAATTACGGGCATAAAAGGCAAGTCGCCTCGGGAACATGCTGACATTTCTGAGTTCCGTGCCTGGCTTGAAAAGAGTCGTCAGGGTGGCGAAGAACAGGCCCTTATTCGAGCTGTGTTTACGCGCGAACAAGGCAAAATTATTGCAGTGAACGACGGTCCCGCCAAGATACTCGCCCAGAAATGGCCACAGTCTCTTCCTTCTTTGTGTGAGGAATTTTCGAGGGATGCCAAGCCGGAAACACAACCATTCGGCTTGGTTGAGGCGGTCGCCGCTTCACAGTTATCCATAGAAAGAAGAGTGGAAGTTTTGGCGGGTTTTGCCGACCGCGGTTCCCTGGGGCACAAACGCGCTGTGCTTCAATGTCTGGCACAACTCGATCCCCAAAAATGTTCAGAGATTTTGCTCCCGATCATCCAGAACCTGCCTGCGGACTCAATTGGTCCATATTGGACCTGCCCGGAAGCCGCGCTCACGCACTGCGTAATGCTTCTCGAAAATGACGACGTTTGGCGGGCATACCTTCAGGCAGCTAAGCGAAGCAGGGTTGGCCTGCGAATGGAGATGATGAATTCCATGGATTACAGCTATATTGGCCAGACTAACCGCTCGCGACGCTTGGCCTTTCTTGCTGGTTTCTTGGAAGACGAAACTGTCCGGGAGATCCCAAAGAATGAGGAGCACTCGAAGTTTTCAGGTCCGTGCGCCGCATTCAAAATCAAACGAATTGCCGTGAGGGACTTCGCTGCAGATAAGATCGCGTGCATTCTCAGCCTTTCAAATCATGCCGACGAGTTTTGGACGGCTGCACAGTGGACTGCTCTTCGGGAGAAGGTGGAGCGCAGGCTGGCGGAGGAGAAGTTACCGGCGCTTTGAACTGAGAAAATCGTAACATGACAAAAATTGCGAATCGCAAGCCGGGAAAGTTGGTTTCGCCCGATTAGGCATCTTTTGTATTGCGGTATGCACGCTTCTATAGCTAGTCCTTGCTTATCGGAACAGGTCCTCACGTATCCGGAGGAATCGCTTTGGTATTCGTTTTGGTGTTCGTTCCACTCGCTCCCAGCGCCCGAAAATGGAGCAGGATTGGCGTCACTAGGGCTGAGTGAGACATCGACTTGGTACTGCTACTGACCTTGGAGCACTGGCCGGGAGGCATGCGAACCATCTCCTTCTTGTGCCCGCCTCTCTCACGGGGCACACTCCAATGCCGCTGCCGCGGGGGTGCTTTGGCCTTCCTGGTAGGAAGTAGCGGACTGTGCCGCAGCAATAGCCAGGTTCAACCCTAAAGCCAAGATTTCATGAGATGGACGATTTGAAAGGCAACGCTTGTTGAGAGTTCAGCATGGAGAGGTACGCGACCTTGCCTTGGAACTCTGCGTGGAGCAAACCGGAAATCTCGTCGTCATTTTGCCGGCTTAATTGATGTGCCATGGCACGAAGTCGCCGCCGTTCCTGCCGCGAAAGGCCGAGCGTTTGATTGACTACTACCCCGGTGACGGTTTGACGGTTGCCCTGGCCCATTAATCGGGTTTTGTCGGGGTTGATAACGAACCCTTCTTCAGAAACTATTCGGTTCACGACCGGTCGGAATGTGTGGAGGGTGGAACGATCCACATCTCCGGAAAATGTCAGGTCGTCCGCGTAACGTGTGTAAACCAGTCCGCGCTTGCTCGCCAGGCCAGCCAGACGACGATCGAGGCGGAGCAGTAATGCATTGCATATCCCGGGGCTGGTGGGAGCACCTTGGACACAATGACGCTGGCCTACCGGCACGTGAAACACTGTTCCATCGACCTCAACGGGCTGCCGCTCCGCCTCGGTCATCACGACCGCGAGCGTCGTTGCAACCGGGTAGCTGTAGCCGTAGGCGATTAAGAGCCCTCGGACGCGCGCGAAGGTAACCGAAGGAAAAAAATCTTTCAGATCCAGCTTGAGGACGAACCGTTTGCCCACGTGTGGTTCAGCTCCAGTGCGTATGCTGCGGCCACGGCGAAAGGCATGGGCGTTTTCGCTCAGCGGCAGTTTCCCCACCAGCAGCTCAAGCAGCTTTCGCTGAATCGCTTTGAGTCGCCGTTTGGGTGCCATGATGAGACGTTTGCCACCCGAACGCTTCGGAATGGCGAACGTGACATAATGCGGCTGTCGTTCGCGCTCGCGGTGGATGGCGAAAAACCACAGTTCCTTCAATGAAATGCCGACCGCCTTCGCCACGTCTTCCTCGGTCTTCCAAACGGGCAATCCGTAACGGTTGAGTTGTTCCTCGTCAGTAAGCAGATCGCGCAGGTTGCGGTTTCGAGTCCGCATCGTTCCGCCGAAGATGCGCTCGGCCTCCGCGACGGACATCACTTTCTTCTTTTTCGTGATTCCAAATTGGCGCGCGGGCGATTTGACCTTCGGGAGCAGTCGCTTATCGCGCAGCGCCAGGCGGCGATGATGTTCCTTGAGCGGGCCGCCGGAGACACTCACGCGCTCTTCCACAGCATCCGCGCTTTCCAAGGGTTGCCCTGTGGCGGAGGTTGACAGACGCGAGATGTCGCGTTTGCGTGAACCGCCGAGAAGGGATTTGATCCAATCGCCGAGGCTCACGAATCAAGCCCTCCAGCGGTTAAGAAGACAGATAGGACCCGGCGGCGGACTACTTTCGAGGCTTTGGACTCAGGGCCTCCCTGCGTTGCGGACGTAGGGAACCCTGGCGATGTATGTCTAGCATAACTCCTCCGCGGCGAAACACCGCGGCACTCATGGCTAATCCTAAGCCGCCGGGCCTTATCTGGCTTCATTGTTTTCCGCCCTCTTGGTCCTCGTCAACGTTTTCTTCCTCAATCTCGTCATCTGACCCGCAATCCCCCTCCTCGCCTGCGGAGGAGGGCTTCACGCTGGCGGGAGCACTAGAGGCGGAGGATGTCGGCAAATCTTTTCGGCCATCCGTGCTGGCTTTGAACAATGCGAGCATGTGTTCGCAAGGCCCTTTGCCTAACAGGTTGTCTTGAAAGAATGCGCAACTACACGTTCCGAAAATAATCCGGCCAGAGTCCCCCACCACAATCTCAGTCTTCTCCGTGGCCACGGTGCCTGTCACTCTCCAGTCGCGATAAACAATTTCACGAGTGATGGGCCCATCAGGCGTTTTAAGCTTCTTGGTCTTGCGGGTTTCTTGCGGTTCGCACCTCGCGAATGGGACTGCATTCCCGGCAATTAATGCCTTGGCGCGTTCCAGGCGCTCATCAGGCGGAAACAGCTTTGCCTCATCCACCGGTTGTTCGAACAGCTCGCGATGCCGGAAATCGCGCGACTCCACATCAAATACGGCGCGGCCCTGTCGGCAGAGCCGCTCGCACGCCCGCCAAATGGAGGTGGCACTTTGATTCAGGGAAGTTGCCAAGTCGTTCGCCGAAGCGTGGAATCGGTTGGTCAGTTGCTGGTGGACTTGGGCGATGACGTCGTCGCGGACCGTTGCCGTGTCGCTGAGCAGATCGAAGCCGCTGGTGTCCGTCCAGCTCTGGTCGCTCCAGCCGGACAAACCCAGCAGAAAGGTCAGGTCTGGCAGCTTCACGGCATAGAAGCTCGGGAGGCCGCGGCCTTTGAGATAGACATCCACGCTCGTCGCGAATGGCAGGAGTGGTTCGATCAACTTGAGCCGTCGGCGTCCCCATGTGCGGATGATATGGGGCTCACTGTAATTGTGTTCCGCACCACGAAGCCGAATGGAATGTTCCCAGGGTTCGAGCACGATCTGGGCGTCTTCGCCCGGTTCGAATTCGTAGCGCAGCGCCCGTGGCGAAACTTTCGCCTTGGTATAACGCAGAAACCGGATGGCGGTGAGCAAGTCGGCTGGCTTTACGGTGATCCGCGTGCCCGGCATAGCCATCGCGGTGCTGACTTGGAGAAAGCCTCGCACCCAGTTGTCGGGCAAATTTACTTTCTGCTCGAATCGCCCGCCTGCACCTTTCGTTTTCACTTCGAAGCCCTGCGCTCCGACCCGCAGCCAGGTTTCCCTGCTGGAGCGTAGTTCGTTTAGCGCACCCCACAACCACGCGGAGAAATCCACGTTGGTCGTGCCGGTGACGATGTCGCCGTCCGTAGCGAACATTCCCGGGTTGGCAATCACCATCGCGTAAACACTCTGGTCCTGGCTGAACGCCTCGAAAAATATCCGGTCCGGGTGAATGGTTATCACCGGGTCGAGGATCCAGCTCATGAATTCCCCCTGCGAGACCCAGGTGTCGTTCGACCAGATCGTCTCACCCAACGCTCGCAGCGTGAAACGTAAGAGTGGAATATTCCGTGTGACCTGACCGTGAAAACGCACGGGCCGCCTTGCATTCGCGGACATCCCCAGCAAAGCGCGTTCACGGTCGGACTCGAACACGCTCGGGCTGGCGTAATCCAAGGCGAAGATCATGCGGTCTTCCTTTCGTAAACCACTGGTTGCTCGTTCCCGCCCCGCAACTCTGGCCAACGATGCAGCAACTGTGCAATCAGTCCCAAAAGTCTTTCCTTAGGATAGCGTGTGTCGGGCAGGTTCAACGCGTCCTTCGCCCGATCCAAAATCAGCCGCGCCGATTCAATCGTGCTAGCCCCATTGGCTAAAGCTGCGAATGCAAGCGTCCTTGTGTCCCGTTGCATTGGACGGAGCAAGGTGCCTATCAGCAACGGCAAGTGGGTAACTGCTTGTTCGCGAGCGCGCAGGTCGTTAAGTCCAAGCGCGCGATACGCCAGCGCCATCACGTGAATTTCCGACGCCTCGACCAGGTCCGCCAAACTGTGCGGGTCAGCGAGATACGAGGAAGCTGAGCGCTCGAATAGCAGCCGGGCGAGCCGGTTCGCCTTGATGAGCGCGTTGTATTGATAGATCGAGTAGGCCGGAACTTTGCCCAGCACGTTTGCCGCGCGGCGGGAGAACACCGATTCGTTCGCCTTCAACGCCGCGTAGTAGTCCGTGAGACGATCCGCGTCTTCCAGCAGTTTCGCCGCGTTGCCCCAGCGGCCCGAGCGCGTCACGACGCGACTGGCAAGATGATCAATCATCTCCTCGTCGCCGATGGTGATGAAGTGGCTTAGCAACTTGGTGTAACTCTGCCCCCAGATGTTCGCCTGCACATGCAACTTGTAAGGGCCGCGAAGCAAATCCGGAAATCGTGTGTAGAGTGCCAGCGCCACGGATTCCTCCAGTTGATGCACCGTCGCGATCCCCAAGCCGGGCCAGTTCCATTCGCGTGACGCTCCCGCCAGCGCGAGGAGACGTTCAGCGACTTCCTTCTCCGGTAGAGTTCGGTTCTCGACCAGCTCCAGCACCTGTTTGCTAAACTCCTTGGCCGAACTGCACGTGCGAATCAAGGCCGACCACAAATCCCACCAACCTTTTTCGCGGGCGTAGTCCGCCATTTTGCCATAGCTGCCACGCGCGAACCAACTCCGCCAGACCTGGTTGAGATGGCGGATAATATGGGAAATAGGGGTAGGGATGGCGTGTTA
>DIXK01000065.1 GCA_002428665.1 Verrucomicrobia subdivision 3 bacterium UBA6082 | reverse complement strand
TCGCCTACTTTTCTACGGTCTGACCTCATCGAAGACAGACTCACAATCGGCTTGCAGCGGTTCGTTCACCGCAAACTCCACAGTGGGCGTGGGCGCTGGGGTGGAACATGGAACTTAGCTTGGAAGCAGTTCTTTAATAAGCGCAAAGGGATGAAGATCGATCCTAATGAGATTCTGGAATATGGAGCGAAGATGATGTACGCTTTTGGTATTCTATGAACTGTTCAGGTCTTTTCGAGCTGTTACCGAATCAGGCGGCGGTGCGTGAACAGACCTACACCTATGTTGACGGGGGCCATCCATGGAAACTGCCAAGTATTCGATGCTCCGCTTGTGGGATGGTGTGGGGGGAGCGGGGGCTAAGTTACCCGCAGATTGACCTATCGGGGTTGAAGCCTCAAAAGTGGTACAAAGGGAATTTGATCTGCGTGATGTCTCCTGAAGAACTATCGGTTGCCAGAGCTCCGGTGGCTGCTATGCTTCCACCTGGGTATCCACTTCCGCCTGGCACAGCCCTTGGCCCCTTCAGGGGCAGGCACTTGGCTGGTACGATGGAAGACTTTGATTTCTACTCCGGAGCCCACCTAATATCCAGAAGTGCCTTCGACCTCCTCCACACGGCCGGTGCTTTAGGCGTCGAGGCAACACCCGCGCAGGTAAATCCGCGGAGAACGGGCACTGAGATCGATCTGCTGGAATTACACTTGGTTCCCAGAGCGAGGCTTGCCGTTCCGAGAACCCAGGACCAAGGGCAGAGGTTCTGTGTGGAGTGCGGCTTTGACCAACGGGAGTTCCCATCGCCTCTCGTGATAGCGCGCTCAAGCATTCCTGACAAAGAGGAGATTTTCCAACTTTGCGAAGGTCCGGACTACATCTTGTGCACTAAGAAATTCGTGGACGGGGTCGAGTCGCTCGGATTGCGGGGAATCGAGTTCCGGCCTGTGGATTCCTATGACGTATGAACAACTCAACGAACGCAGTCTTCCCAAACAACTTCATCTCGGAATGGCTTGAGTCTGTTCGCACGTTTACGGCACGGTACAAGCTTGCCGAGGGTTTTTCCATTCAGCACCAGATTGAGCCGCCGCTCCCGGAAAGCCGACTGGCCGCGCTGACGTCCGAGTTGGCGGTTCGGCTGCCGGAAGCCGTGAGGCTCTTCCTCACGAGAGGCTCTAGGCGGTGCCGTTTGGAATACCAATGGGAACCGACCGGATCCGCTAGCGAGTTGCTGGAGGAAATCCTGGACCAGGCTTACGTTTCGGGCGGTGCCGACCTTTGCGACGCCTCCGCCTTGGTCGCCCAACTGAAGGAGTGCCACGAATGGGCGAGAGAAACCTGGATCGCCGAGTATCCGAAAGATCAAGAATTTTGGCTCAATAGTCTTCCAATTTCTCCGCTTGACAACGGTGATTTTCTGGCGGTTGATTTGCGGGAGGCAAAGGCAGACCCGCCAGTGGTTTACCTGGCTCATGACGACGAGAGCAGGATCATTGCACCTTCCTTCTCGGCATTCCTAAAGACTTGGGCGGATCTGTGCTACATCGGCCCAGAGATTTGGATTCTCGATCACTTTATCGACAATAGCACCGGCATGCTGGACGCCTCCACTCCCAAAGCCGAGCGGCTTCGGGACGTATTTCGAAGCGCCGAACAGAAAGGAACGTCATGAAAACGCCGTCAGTCGTGTTTCTTGTTGTATTGGTTTTTATGAAAGCCTCAGCGGCTGATCCTACCCCAAGCGCCCCTCCGACGCCGCAACCCGTAGGTCAGCGGGTGGTGCAGGACTTGACAAGGTGGGGGGCCAACGCCGGATGAAGTAAAGAAGTTCATGGACCAGATGGCCAGGCTGTTCGACCTTGATGGCCTGACAACGGTCCCTTACCGTAATTGAAGTAGTCGATGCAACCAGATACGGCTTTGCCTATTATGCCTGCCTTGATTAGGGCTGATTTCTACCAGCCAACTTACTTTGGAGACAGTCCCATAAGCGACTTGGACTACGTCTACAGGATCCCTCGCTTTAAATGCGAACATTGTGGCTCAGATTCTACCACGTCGAGGTTCGCATATCCCCACCTTGATCCATCTACTGTCTTGAGCTTGGAGGAACTTCGCATTATTGACGGTCGTAAACCTGAGAAGGCTTCGGATGACAAGATCGCCAACTGTCTTGGCCAGCTTCGAGCCCGGTGGCGGGTGCCGGTTACCGCTGGCACCAGTTTTGGCCCAGTACGCATAAAGGTGTCGGCAAGACCAAAGGATGCTTTTGACGCGCTCCCGCTTCACTCGGCTCTGTTTCTTCGCCGCGGCATGGCTGAGCGTTTGAAGGCGGAGGGTTTTGTTTTCGATTACGTGCTGGCTGATGCTTACGGGCGATACGCTGCGGAGGCCGATCTCGTGCAACTCTGCGCGCCGACTGCGGGACGTCTTTGGCTGCCACCCAGCATCACGTTTTGCTCGCATTGTCTGCGGCACAGCCCACATGAGCGACTGGAGCCGATCTTGTATGACACCGATGCGATCCGGAACCTGCCCTTTTTTGCAACTTTGGAAGCAGGGAAGTTTATGCTATCCTCTACTTTTGTGGGTGCGGCAGTTCGCCTCGGAGCTTCCGGCCTGGGGCCGAAGACGCTATGGCCAGCGTCGGTGCGGCCGGGGCCAGCACCTGCGGCTCCGATCTTTGAGGGAACTGGGATGAGGGTGCCGCCGATACAACCTCGGGATTCCTCTGGCAGGCGTGGCAAAAAGTCTCAGACAAGTCCAACTACCAAACGAGAAATCAATCCAGCCTTTGTGAGCGCATGGCTGCGACGTCTGCGAGGTTTCCTCGACCAAGTCCGGTTAATGGGCGGTTGTGCCGCCTTTGCGACTGGCGGCGAATCAAAGATGTTGTTCTCGAAACCGCACGGTTTGCCTGGTTCTTTGAGCACTTTGCTGACTGCTTGCGGCGGAAAGCTTTCCTTCAAATACTCCTTGGATCTAAAGGGCCAAGAGTTCTCGGGCGGCCTTGAGGTGGACACACGGCTTCTTAAACGTCACAAGAGAGAGTGCGCGAAATGGGCCAACGAAACCTGGATAGCCGACGAGCCCGAAGAGAAGTCGCTATGGTTAAACTCGAGGCCATTCGCAAGTCTTCCGAATGGTGATTACCTCGGCTTGGGGGATTGGAGTCAGGAATCAAACCCGCCTGTGGTTTACCTGTGCCACGATGATTCGAGCCAGGTCCTAGCGCAGGATTTGGCTTCCTTTTTGGAGATTTGGGCAGGGCTTGGGTATATTGGCCCGGAGATTTCGATTCTCGATCACTTTATCGACAATAGTACCGGCATGCTGGACGCCTCCACTCTCAAAGCCGAGCGGCTTCGGGACGTATTTCGAAGCGCCGAACAGAAAGGAACCTCATGAAAACGTCGTTGGTCGTGTTTCTTGTTGTATTGGTTTTTTTGAAAGCCTCAGCGGCTGATCCCGCCACAAACGCCCCTTCGACGCCGACACCCGCAGGCCAGCGGCTGGTGCAGGACCTGACAAAATGGGATGCGAACCAGAATGGCAAATTGGACCTCGACGAGTTGGAGAAGCCGCGGCGCGACCGGCTCCGCGAGCACCAAGCTCGGCTTCAAGCCCATAGTCAGGTGAAGTTACAATAGCCACATGAGCAGAGACGACAAAGTCAAAATGCCAGAGGCGTTGCTGATAAAAGTCCGCGCCTTCCTTTACGCTGACACAAGAGAACGGCTCAGACTTCGAGAAACGTTTCAAGATATCGAGCAACAGAATCGCGTGTTCTTTTCTATCCAGAACCTGGAGATTAGTGCCAACGAACTTGACGAACGGGATTGCCTGGACTACTTGGCTCTGGTCGCCATGGCAGGTCCGTTTCTTGACCCCAGAGACGTTACTTATGCGTTGGAGGTGATAGCCACCCATTCCAGCAAAGCAGCTCGGATGGAAGTTGAGGAGTGTTTTCAGAGAATTGGAAGGATGGTTGATGAATTGGGCCCCGAATGGCTAATAATCCGGATAAAGAGTCTCCCCGGTGTTTTCTACAAGTAACGCCCGCGTGGATAGTGTGCAGCCAGGAATCAAGATAGCTTCCACCCAGAATCATAATGTTGTCATGAAAATCATGCTAATGAACCTCCTCTTCATTGGGGTAACTTGGAACGGCCGGCCCGCCGAATCCGCCACAAATGCCCCTCCGACGCCGCAACCCGTAGGTCAACGGGTGGTGCAGGACCTGACAAAGTGGGATGTGAACCAGAACGGCAAATTGGACCCCGACGAGTTGGAGAAACTCCGGCGCGACCGGATCCGTGAGCACCAGGCTCGGCTGCAAGCCCAGGCGCAGGCGGCGGTGGAGATGCGCAAACACGAGGAGGCGGCGCGCCGGGCGCGGTTTATGACACCAGCCCAACGTCAGCAATATGACGCCAACACCAACGGCATTATTGAGTCGGTGGAATGGGAAGCCTGCCGCGCGGACGCCGCCCGTCGCCTGGCTGAACTGAAGGCCGCCCGCCTCGCCCCCGGTGCCACAAATGCCGTCCCGAAAGTGACCGGCCCCGCGGCCCCCTCGCTGTGAAGGCTCGGTCCGCTTTGAGCGTTGCTTGCGCGAGGAACGGCCGTCCAAAGAGAAGGCCGAAGCTGAAACTGACGTCCGGCACCTGCATCCGCAGGCCGTAGCCGGATTGGTATCGTCAGCGTAACAGTCTAACGGCTATGTTGTGCGTGGGGGAGACGTTCTGCCAAATCTCAGCCGCGCAGGACTGCTGGCAGTCCGGTTTGACCGGCGGATTGTGGTAGAGATCGGCTCGTGCCTCGGCGGAATTCTCGGTGAACCACCCCGACAAGAACAGATGAGGTCCTTTATCCTGGCCTTTGCCGGTCAAGATTAGTGTCAATTAGTGGAGATTAGTGGTTAAAACCTCCCTGAAAGAGCTGCAAAAAACTCCCCCGGGACCAAGTCTGTCCGGAACCCCGCCCCAAAAAGTCCGGCTATACCAGGTAAACAGACCGACAACCATGCACCCCAAAACCACCACCGCAGCGCAACTCTCCCCGCCTGCGACTTCCAGCCCCGCCCCGCCGCCCCGCCGCCCCACCGTCACACCGTCACACCGTCCACCGTCCACCGTCCACCGTCCACCGTCCCTATTGTCCCATAAGTTCGAACACCAGCGTTCCCCGCGCAGGGGGAGCGGTCCATGAGACTTAACGAAATCAAAAACGTTTAAGATATATATCTTTGAACTGGACGCGCATGGGCGGGCCGGTGTGGACCTGGAGCCCGAGCCAGCCGCGGACGAGGCGCCGTGGGTCGCGGTCGTCCAACTCGCACATCAAGATGTCGTTGATGTGCAGGGTCACGTGCCCGCCGCGGGCAACCACGGCGTACCGGTTCCACTCGCCTGCCTTCACCTCACCGAGCAAATCCCCGGGATCCCCTGCCCGGCTGACAACCTCGGGCTGTCCGTTGGTAGGTATCAACACTTTTTGACCTCGCTCGGCGAGGATCTCGCGCAGGGTGTATTCCATAATCACACCCGTCCACCGTCCATCCGCGGAGAGGTCGGCCTGGGTGCCTACCAGTGCTTCGCCTTTCGTTTGGCCGGCGGGTCGTTTTCGGGCGTGGTAGTAGATGCCCGAGTTGCCGCCCTCGAGCTTGAACTGCAGGCGCAATTCGAAATCTTCGATTTCGTCCTTCCACACGAGGAACTCGTTTCCGGAAATCCGCACCTCGGGCGTAGTCTGCCCCGCGATGGCTCCGTCGCGCACTGACCAGATCCGGGAATCGCCTTCCCAGCCTCGCAGGTCGCGCCCATTGAACAGGCTGACAAAACCGGGAAGCCCGGGCACAGGCTCGGCGCCGGGAATGTCGCGCACCACGGGAGCCGGTCGCGGGGTCATCGGCGCCTCGAGATCGCCAACCGCGAATTGGACAGCATCCAGGTAGAAACGGAGCATGCGCGAATCCCAAAAAAGTTCCGTGCGATGCCCGAACGAGGTATTGAAGACACGTCCCCGGCCGAAGGGCATTACCCAGGCGAGCGCGAAATCGTTGTCTTTGCGGTGAATCCATTTCACGCCCATGTTTGACCGCGCGGGGTCCAGCGAAAGCAGCACGCGCACCCTGGAGCGGCCATAGGGAGGGCCGTATTCGTAAATCTCGTCTGCCAGCCGAAAGTCTTTTCCCCCGAAGGCCGCGACCAGGGGATGGTCGGGATCTTCCACAGTGACGCCGATCTCCTCGTTCCAGGGGTGGCCGATGAATTTGCCCCCGCAAAGGTCCTGAAATTCGGGCCACTGCGCGTTTGCCGCCAGGGCATAGTGCACCAGCACGAGCCCTCCGCCGTTACGCACAAAATCCAGCAGGCTGCTTCTCAAGACCTGTTCAACAGCGGTCTTGTCCGAACCGAAGGTCTTGAATTCGGGCTTTTGCATGTCCGCGTCGGTGGGCGTTATCCAGGGACCGGAGCTGTTGTTCATCACGATGGCGTCGAAGCGGCGAATGTGCGAAGGCAGATAATTCGCGAGATCATCGCTGACCACCGGCTCGAAAGCACCGCTCTTGGTGCCCAGGGCCGCGAAAGCGGCACTGCCGTAGGGAATGCAGTATCCCTTGTGGGGATCTTTGGGCATCAGGTGGGCGGGCGTGTTCCAAATCAGCACCCGGCGAGGTCGCTGTGCTGCAGCCTGCAATTTGTCAGGGGCGGCCGCCAGAATCTGGCGAGCGCGATCCGCGGGGATCTGTTCGACAGCCCCGGCCTGTGCAGTCACAAACGAGAGGCTGAAGCAACCAGCGAGCAACTGCAAACCGAGGTAAAGGAGGCGCGGCTTCATAAACTCCAGCCCTTTCGGTATTCACACGAGAGGAGCGCATCCGCCTCGCGATGATTTCTGACCTTCATGGCCACGGGGTCGTATTCCAGACCCGATTCGAACTGGGTGGCAACGTTGCCCAGCATGAGGAACTCGTTGAGAGCATCGGCGTAATCGAAATTGGCCCAGGCCGGCGGGCCTCCGCGGCAGGCCTGCAGCCAGTCCATTTCGTGACCCTTTGAAGGTTCGACCTGTTCCGGGCGTCCGGTCTGAACGTCCTTGAACTGGTCCTCTGGGAGCAAGCGGAACGTGGCATTGTGGCCGGTAGCGTGAATTCTGCCCTTGCTGCCCACGATCATGGCCCCGGCGAAGTCGGCCCACTTCCTGTCCTTTTTGTCGCCCCAGTCGAGGCCTTCGCCGACGAGTCCCTCCAGCAAATCGCGCGAGCCGGGGGCGCGGCCGTTATGCCAGGTGAAAGTGACCGGGCCGAAACCAGCGTGCGCCGGGATGGACCACTCGACAACTTCCCACTTGGGAAAACTCAGTTTATTCACACCGGAGTGTTTCGCCTGGACCCGAATGACGGGGGCATTGCCTGAGGGCGAGGCGTTTAGCCAAAGGTCCTGCACTTTGAGGGCCATGAAAGCAAGGTTTGCGGTGTGGGAAGCCCAGTTGCCGAGCTGATTGGTGCCAAACTCGCGCCAGAGATGCCGATTCATCCATTCTTTGTTGTAGGGCCGATAGGCAGCCGGTCCGAGCCAGAGGTCCCAGTCCAACCACTCCGGCGCCGACCCGCCGGCGACCGGCGGCTGCTTGCGATCCGCCCCGCCGGAGTCATTCCAAATATGGACTTCCTTGATTTCGCCCAGCGCGCCGTTGCGAATCAACTCCAGAGCGCGTCGGAACGGGCCGGCCGCCGTGCCCTGGTTACCCATGCTCGTGGCCAGTTTCTGTTTGCGGGCCAGTTCACGAAGGGCCCGGGATTCGTGGATGGTGCGCGTCAATGGCTTCTCGCAAAAGACCGGTTTACCCGCGTGCAGCGCCGCCGTCGAGGCAACCGCGTGAGTGTGGTCGGGCGTGGCCACAATTACCGCGTCGATCTCCCGCCCCATGTCGTCGAGCATCCGGCGAAAATCCCGGAATCGGCGCGCTTTTGAGAGGCGTTCATAAGCGTCCGGGTTCTTCGTTTCATCAACGTCACAAAGTGCCACCAGGTTTTCCGTGCGCGGGATGGTACTGGTGAACCACTCGCCGCGGCCACCTACACCCACCAGCGCGATGTTCAGCTTGTCGTTGGCCTGTGCACTCCCAAGCGACGCAGAATTGCTGAGAATCAGGACCGAACCGGCACTAAAGGCGGCGTTCCTGAGGAAGCCACGGCGCGAGAGGGTTTTCACAAAACTAAAGTGCTGCAAAGCGCACCGCCAGAGCAAGGATGAAGGCGGCTACAAACGGGACCTCGGCGGAACCTGGTCCCAACTCGGGGTATGATTCATGCTCGCGCCATTGTCAAAGTCCCCTGGCACTCGCCCCGGAGTTGGCCCTGACCGGGACCGTATCGAATCTGATTGGCAAGCCGGACTATTTGTTAGCATCGTATTGTTTGAGTAAGGTTTAAGAACGATGAATCTGGTTTGAGTGCTTGCGTGATCATGGTAGTGGAAGATGACCTGGTGACATCCGTCGCCTTGGGCAAGGTCATTCGCAGGGGCGTGCCGGACGCGCTCGTGATCAGCGCCCGGACACTCGCCGAGGCCCGTGTCATGCTGGGGGAGTACACCGTCACCTTCTTCATCCTGGACATTAATCTGCCCGATGGGTCCGGCATCGAATTTATCCTGGATGTCACCAAAGCAAATCCGGAGGCGACGATCGTGCTGATAACCAACACGCCGCTGCCGGAATATCGCGACCGGGCGGAAGCGTTCGGCGTGATGAATTTCCTGGCTAAACCCGTTGACAACCAGAGGCTGATGGCGTTGATCCAGGAGAGCCGGAAACAGGAGCCGCCCGCCGCCAAAGAGGAGACAGCTTCGCTGTTTGGCGCCTCCCTGAACCGCCTGAAGCGGCTGGTCGGCTTCGCCGAGACAGCCGCGCCCCCGGCCCGGCAAGGAGATACCACGTTCTTCAGGGCGTCACTGAGCCGGTTGACCGTCCTGGACATCATCCAACTGAAATGTCTCAACACGATTACCCAGGGCATGGTCTTCAAATCCAGCCAGCATGGGGTGGGCAGGGTCTACTTTCAAAACGGCAACATTATTCATGCGGAAACGCAGCGTGCCACCGGCATGACCGCGCTTAGCGAGATCATCAGTTGGAAAGGCGGTCAGGCCGAGGAACTCCCGGACGACCAACCGCCGGAACGCACAATTTCGGGCAGCTGGCAGAATGCTCTCCTCATCGCCGCCCACGCCGCAGATGACAAAGGAATGAACCCATAGTTCGGTTTGGTATTAGGCGTTACGTCCATGCCTGTGACTGTAGTTAGTGCATATGCCGCGTAAAATGGGGTCGGAGTATCCGGGTGTCTTACCTCACGTCACTCGGTCCGCAAGACAAGGACCCCGAGCGCTTCGGGACATACCCGATGCAGTACCCACCATCGCGCGCCCCAGATAAAGTGCTCGCCTATCTCACGGGGTCGTTACGAGTCTCTTTCTGGGGGTAACTGTGAGAAAACTCCCCTGGGACACAGTCTGTCCGAAATCCCGCCCCGAAAAATCCGGCTATACCAGGTAAAAGACCGACAACCATGCACACCAAAATGACCACCGCAGCGCAAGTCTCCCCACCTGCGACTTCCAGCCCCGTCCCGCTTCCCCACCGTCGTACTGTCCACCGACTTACCTGTCCCCGATCGCCTCGATTTTGGCCTTCGACCTTCAGACTTCAGAGCTTTCAACCCCAACTCTGCACTCTGCACTCATACCTCTTCATTTGCCCCACGTCCCCTCCCCCCTATCGGTCACTATCGGTAAATCACGCCAATTAACGGTGGCTAACGGTATTTTTTCTGCACTGCCCGTCCGCCGCAGTCTCGGCAAAGGCGGGGCAAACCCATTACCGCGATGAGCGATGCCTTCGGCCTATCGTCCCAGAATCCTATGGTTCATCTTCAACCTTGTCCCGATTTGCAGCTGTTTGGCGACATTCCCCGTCACCGCCTCACCGTCCCATCGTCCCATTGCCGCCTTCAACCACCCGGTTCAGATATGAAGGCCGTTCGCGCTTGCCCTGTCGGCTCACTCGCGAGATGCTTTACCGTATGAACCGGTTTCTGTTGTGCTCACTCATGACAACTTTTTGCACCACAGCCCTAGCTGCCAACCGCCCGGCAGACAACGCAAAATCCGAAGCCAGCCCTTCGGAACTACAACTGGCCGAATATTTCCGGGCCGAGACGACCCGGCTTGCCGACCGATGCCTGGCCGAGATCCACACCCTGCAAGACTGGAAAGGGCGCCAGGCCGAGTATCGCAGGCAATTGCGGGAAATGCTTGGTCTCGATCCCTGGCCGGAACGCACGGACCTCAAACCGGTCATCACCGGCACCGTGGAAGGGGATGGTTTTACGGTCGAAAACCTCCATTTCCAGGCGTCGCCCGGACTCTACGTGACCGCGAACTTTTACCGGCCCAAGCTGATTGAGAAACGCCTTCCAGCCATCCTCTATGTGTGCGGCCACAGCCGGGTGGTCACCAATGACGTGAGTTACGGCAACAAGACCGGTTATCAGCATCACGGTGCGTGGTTCGCTCGCAACGGCTACGTCTGCCTGACTATCGACACGGTACAACTGGGAGAAATCCCCGGTCAGCACCGGGGCACTCACTCCGAGGGTCAATGGTGGTGGACCGCACGCGGCTACACCCCGGCTGGAGTGGAGGCGTGGTTCGGTATCCGAGCCCTCGATTACCTTTGCTCCCGGCCCGAGGTCGACCCCGCGCGCATCGGCATGACCGGCCGATCGGGGGGCGGTTCCTATTCGTGGACGGTCGCCGCCCTCGACGAGCGCGTTCAAGTAGCCGCACCCATCGCCGGGATCACCGATCTCCAAAACCAGGTTGTTGATGGGGTGGTCGATGGCCACTGCGACTGCATGTTCTACCTGAATACCTATCGCTGGGATTTTCCTACCGTCGCCGCCCTCGTCGCTCCCCGGCCGCTGCTCCTGGGCAATTCGGACAAGGACAAGATTTTTCCCCTGGACGGGGTGGTACGTCTGCACGCGGAGACGCGCAGGATCTACTCCCTCTACCGCGCCACCGACAAACTGGGCCTGTTAATCACCGAGGGGCCCCACGCGGACACGCAGGATCTCCAAGTGCCGGTCTTCCGCTGGTTTAACCGGTGGTTGAAACAAGAAAACCCCGTTGTCGAGATGGCCGCCAAAAAACTTTTCACGCCGCAACAACTCCGTGTTTTCTCCGAGCTCCCGGCCGATTCCCGAAACGCTAACATCGCCGAGAGCTTTGTGCCTGCGGCCGCCATCCCCCTCGAGGGGGACACGCTCATCGCCACCCTGCTGGAAAAGGTCTTCGGCGGCTGGCCGACCGAGCCCGCCAGCCTGGACCTGAAGCCCGTGCTGACGGCGGAAACCAAGGAAGCCGGCCTGCGCTTTCGCTCCTACACCCTCCGCAGCCAGCCCCATGTAGATCTCTCGCTGCATCTCCTCCAGGACGCGCGGCAGGATAATCCGGAGCGTGTCATTCTCAAGGTCCTGGATGCCCGGAGCTTCGCCAACTCCCCGGCCCGCTCCCTCAATGCCGGCGGTTTCCCCGCAAACCTTCCGGAAGACCTCCGCGAGCACCTGCGCAAGGAACGCACCGCCGTGGTTTATTTCGAGCCGCGAGCCGTCGACGCCTGGATCGGCCGGCCGGCCGATGCCACCAAAGCGCGCCGCCGATTCCTGCTCCTGGGCCAAACACTGGACGGCATGCGGGTGTGGGACATTCGCTGCGCCGTCAACGCCTTGAAGTCGCTGCCCGAGTTTGCCTCCGCCCAAATCCTCGTCCAGGCCCGGAACGAAATGGGCGTCAACAGCGCCTACGCTGCCCTGTTCGAACCCGGCATCGCCCAACTGGAACTCTCCGATGTGCCCGACTCCCATCGTGTCGGCCCGGATTACCTGAACGTGATGAAATACACCGATATACCCCACGTTCTGGGCCTCCTGTCCAGCCGGCTTGTCAAACCGAATGCTCGGTCGTTTTGAGCAACCGCCCTTGCGGCTCAGGGCGGATTGGTCCCAGAGGGCATCGGCGAGCTACACATCAGATCTAGCCATCTTGAACATCACTATCACTTGTGCTATGGTGGCTGCCTTATGCCGCAACACATTGGGTCGCATGTCCGCCGCGCTGGAGCTTCACCCTCCAAAGAGCCGTTTTGGGCGTTAGCGCAATTGCTTGGGACGGGATTGATGGCTATCGGCTGGCTGGGTGGAGCGGGTTCTGCCAAGGCGCAAACCTCCGCCTACGTGCAGGCGACCACTTGGTTTACCGCAGCCCAGCCCGGTGCCGTCACGCAAGGGCATCCCCGCTATCTGTTTCTCGATCAGGAGGCCGCCGGCGGCGACCCGTTCACGGACCGGTACTACCAAAGTTTCAAACTTTCGGCCGACCTAAGGAAAGGTCGGATGAGCGGCGAGGCTACGGTGCTCAATCCGTTTCAGGTTTCCGGACGCCGAACGGAATTCAAAGCGCACTTCCAACCGCGTTACCGGGTGGAACGGGCCCCGGGTAACGATACGAGCACAGTGATCCCCGTGGAGTGGCAGGTGCGGCTGAAGAAGTATGCCGTGAATTACACCGACGTGGCCTCGGGGAGTTCGGATTCCGGCAGCACGAGCGCCCGGGTGTTGTTTTCAGTACAGGCCCCGAACGCGGGCGGAATGTTGGCACAATCTATTTATCATCACCAATGCCAGTTTAGCGGCCAGCAAGGACTAACCTTTGACGTCGTTAAAACGGTGCAAACCGCGGGCGCTTACCAGGTGCAGGAGGGATACAATTTTGACCCGGTCAGCGAGACATTGACGAATTACTTTAAGATCGCCACGGCGAACAACGGGAACAGCATGGCCCGGATCGACCACAAACCCGAGGCCGACTCGAACAACGGCTTCGGGGGGGTGTTCCTTACCGTGCGGCACAACACCCTGCCGGGAAATGGGGTAGGGTTTTTTATCTGGCTGGAGATGGCGACGGTAGCGGGCGGTTACGGTGCAGGCGCAGCACTGAGGTGGGAGGATTTTGAAATTACCTACTCGTTGCCAGCCGGCTACCGAATCGTGGCGGTGGATGGGCAGGACCTTTCGCAACTGGACGCGAGCCAGCCCGCGGCAGAGCCGCCCGCAACAGTGCAGCCGATCTCCTCCTGGCAGTGGCAGCCGGAGGCAAAACGGATGACGCTCGCCTTCCCCGGTGTCGACGGCCAGCCCCTGGAGGTGCAGGAGACAGAGGATCTCAGCCTATGGAGTACGATCCGGCGCATCGAGACCTCGTCGGCGTCCGACCTAATCGAGGTGCCATTGCCAGCCGGTAACGACGGATTCAGCGTGCCCACCGATCGACGGTTTTACCGGGTCATCATTCCCGAGGAGTAGCGACTGGCGGGTGGCGATGGAGCTCTTGCCGGGTGTGAGATTGGGCTCGCGATGTGACAGCCCTGTTCGCACTGGACTTGGGTGGTTTATTGTGCTGAAGTTCGCTTACAGCCTTGCAAACCGAGACTGCGGGCTGCTTGGCCGGCAAAGACCGAAGCCAGGGCACATGTTTTGAAACAAAACGAATCATTGGGTTCCAATCATTCGCCAATGCACCTAGCAAAGACCTCATTCCGGATAGCCTGGGCTTTCCTTCTCACGACAGCGGTGGCGAGCGCTCAGAACCAGGCCCCCGTCGTCGCCATTCAAAATGATTTCCTGAGCGTAACCTGGGAACGGTCGGATGGCCGACTGGCTTTTACGGACAAAGCCACCGGCCGAACGTTCCTGAAGAAAGTACGCTTGAGAGCCGAGGGAGGCACGGCCGGGCTCAAGGAGGTCCATGATCCGCACTTTGGGCCGGGAAAGGCTTTGGAAATCCGCCATCCAGACCGGGGAACCGATGCCGTGATGTTGTTCCACGGAGTTCCGTTTGCGCTGATTCGCTCGCAATTGGAAAACGGCGGGGCCGAGGCTCGCATGGTTCACGAGGTGAACTGCTTTTCCGGGAAGATTGATGCCGGGGTACCGGGAACCTCGCTCAAGACCTTCGGCACTGGCGGATTGCTGAGCCCGGAAAAAAACCCTGGCAGTTACGCCTGGCTGGGCGTAGTGCGCCAGGAAACACGGCAAGGAGTTGTCCTCGGCTGGGTGAGCCATGACCGTGGCAGCGGGGTGCTGTTTAGCGGGATGGATGCAGACGTGGTGACCGTGGAGGCGGAATTGGAATACGGCCGCCTGCGCCTGAAGCCGGGTCAGGTCGAGCCGCTGGAAACCCTGGCCGTCGGCTGGTTTGAGGATGCCCGGCTAGGATTGGAATCCTGGGCGATGGCAGTGGCAAAGGTCTACGACATACGTCTCAAGCCCCAGCCTAGCGGCTATTGCACCTGGTATTCCAAGCCGCACGGTGGCGCTTCAGATGAGCGACACTTGGCGGAGCTATCGGCTTTCGCGGCTACCAACCTGGCGCCATTTGGTTTCTCGGTAGTTCAGATCGATGACAAGTGGCAGGCTGGCATCTCAACCAATGGTCCGAGACGGAACTTCACCACGCACCGGCCCGATGGACCCTACCCGTCGGGAATGAAAGCGGCGGCGGACCAAGTCAAATCCCTTGGCCTGACCCCGGGCATTTGGTTTATGCCTTTTGCGGGCACCTATTACGACCCGTTTTTCCGCGAGCACCAGGATTGGTTTGTGCGGCGGGCGGACGGTGGGCCCTACGAAACGAGCTGGGGCGGGACCTGCCTGGACATGACCCATCCGGGCGCGCGCGAACATCTACGAGACGTGGCTCATCGCATCGCGGCGGATTGGGGCTATGAATACTTCAAGGTGGACGGCCTTTGGACCGGCACCGGCACCCGGCAGCAATACGTCAACTCCGGCTACAAAGACGACGCCATGGGTGACGCCGTATTCCACAATCCGGATAAGACCCATATCGAAGCGTATCGGGACGGCTTGCGGTTGCTGAGGAAGGCGGCAGGGCCGAAAGTGTTCATTCTCGGCTGCAATGGACCGCAGAATATGCGCTCTTACGGCGGCGCCTTTGGGTTGGTGGATGCGATGCGCATCGGACCGGATAACGGCGCCGAATGGAAAAGCCTGGTCCGGGGCCCCGTGTTTGGCTCGCGACACTATTTTCTGCACGGGCGCATCTGGCTCAACGATCCCGACCCGGTATATGTGCGCGCCAGCATGCCGTTGCACCACGCGCGCCTGATCTGCTCGTGGGTAGCGTTGAGCGGACAACTGAACCTCAGCAGCGAATGGCTCCCGGGCTTGCCGCCGGAGCGACTCGACCTACTTAAGCGCACCCTGCCTGCCCATGACCTGCTGCCGCGGCCTGCAGACCTCTTCGAAAACGATCCGCCACGGTTCTGGGTACTGGAGGACAACAAACAATCGGGGGACCGGGCGGTGATTGGTGTCTTCAATTGGGAGAGCGAGGAGAAGGTGCTGGAATACGATCTGGGCCGCCTGGGGCTGAAATCGGAAACCCGGTATGCCGGGTTCGATTTCTGGCAGGACGCCCCCACTCCTGTGATCCAGGGAAGACTTACAGTAACCGTGCCGGCGGAATCCTGCCAGATCATCGCGGTGCGGTCGGTCGCTCCCCATCCGCAGGTCATCAGCACCTCTCGCCATATCACTCAGGGAATCACGGACCTGGCCGCGGAGGAGTGGGATGCCCAAGGCCGGGTGTTGAAGGGCCGAAGCCGTGTCGTCGCCCGTGATCCGTACGAACTGAGGATCCTGACCGAAACGGCACCCACAAAGACGACGCTATCCGGGTCCGATGCAGACCCTGGTGCCACGGCGAAGCTGATGTCAATGCGGAACGGGATTGCCCGGGTCAGGATTGATTCGCCCGTGACGGGGGAGATCGGCTGGGCCCTCTATTTTGAATAGACTGGGAGCAATTCAGGCAAAACTCCGTCTGACTTTACTGAATATGAATCGACGCGATTTTTTGAAGAACACCGGGCAGGCCGTGATAGGTTTGGGCATGCTGAACGCACTTTGGGGCAAGACCTATGCCGCCAGTGTCGGCGATCCGACGACCGCGGCCCGTGCCATGAACGCGTTGGGACTCGATTTGCTGCGCCAGGGCACTGAGGCATCAGGAAATGCTCTGCTCTCGCCGTTCTCGATACAGACCGCCTTTGCGATGACCTGGACAGGAGCAGATGGTGCCACGAAAGCGGAAATGGCTAAAGTACTGCACTACCCCGAGGACGAAGCTGTGGTACAGAGTTCCTTCCTGGGTTTGCAGAAAGCCCTCGACGACATCGCAAAATCCACTACCGAACGTGCCGCCAATGCGAAGAAGTTCGGAGGTGCCTCCGAGCCGATTACACTGGCTGCCGCCAACCGGCTTTTTGGACAAGCGGACTATGCGTTCCGGGACACCTTCTTAAAGACTGTGGAAGGCGTTTACGGTGCCCCGCTGCAGGCTCTTGATTTCCAGAAAAACAGTGCAGGCGCGCGCAAAACCATCAATGACTGGGTGGCGGATCGCACCAATAAACGGATCCAGGATCTGGTCCCACCGGACGGGATTGATCGCGACACCCGGCTTGTGCTGGTGAACGCTATCTTCCTGAAAGCACCGTGGACGAAGGAATTTCCGGAATCCGCCACCCAGCCTGCGCCGTTCCATCTGACCCCGGACCGCCAAAAAGACGTGCCGACCATGAGACACCAGGATCGTTTTGGCTATGCTCGTGAAGACGGGTTTACCACGGTGACGATCCCCTATGTTGGCGGCGAGATTCAGTTTTTGGTATTGCTGCCCGATGCCGGTCAATCGCTCGGGGCCCTTGAAAGCCTGGTCACGCCAGAACGACTGGCAGCTTGCGGCAAGTCGGCCATGAAGGAAGTGCTGCTCTATCTGCCCAAATTCAAGCTGGAACCCCCGTTGATGAGGCTGAGCCGCACCCTGCAAACGCTGGGCATGAAAACCGCATTCAATATTCCGCGAGGATCCGCCAACTTCGATCGCATGGCGCCACGCCGGCCTGACGATTATTTGTGCATTTCCGAAGCGTTTCACAAGACGTTCCTCGCGCTTGACGAGAAAGGGACGGAAGCCGCGGCCGCGACAGCAGTGGCGATGATGCGGGTCACTTCGGCAATCATGAAAGAACCAGATCCCATTGAAGTGCGGGTTGATCGCCCATTCCTGTTCGCGATTCAACATCGGGCGAGTGGTGCGTGTCTATTCCTGGGTCGAGTTACGGATCCAAGCTAAACCCGGGCTGCGTCCCTGGTGGTGGCGGAGCGAAAGATTCCAGCAAGCATCGTCATTAACTTACACGACAGGCAGCGTGAGGCGATTTGGCATAGCCTTAGCTGCCTTTTTTCATGATGGAACATGTTCGAACGCTGGTGCACCGTAACCGCCTGACCGGTCTGGGGTCATCCCTGGCCGCTGCTGCGTGGTTGGTTTTGCTGGGGTCTTCTGCCAGCGCGCAGACCGATCTGCCGATTTACCGCGATGAATTGGTGAATGGGTTCCAAGACTGGAGCTGGGGAACTCGCAATTTCAGCAACACGTCACCCGTGCATAGTGGCAGCAAATCCATTCGCGCCGAATTGAAGACGTGGGAAGCGATCTCGGTGGCGCGAGCGAGTTTCGATAGTTCGCCCTACGGCAACTTCAGTTTCTGGATCCATGGCGGCACGACTGGCGGCCAGCGTTTGCAATTGGCCGCACTCATCAACGATACTGTCCAAACCAATTTCCCATTGCCGGCGCTCCAAGCGAACACCTGGAGACATCACGACGTGCCCTTGAGCCTGCTGCGGGTGGAGAACAAGACCAATGTCTACCGGTTTTGGCTCCAACTCACCAGCAGCGGAACCAGCGGCACCTTCTATCTCGACGACATTCAACTGGGAGGCAAGGCCATTCCCGCCCTGGTAAACGTCGCAGTCCAGAGCACCAACGAAATCCGCACCGTGGACGGTCGGTGGTTTGCGGTGAACACGGCGATTTGGGACAGCCACTTCGATACTCCAACCACCATTTCCCTGATGCAGGAGGCCGGGATCCGGGCCCTGCGCTTCCCGGGAGGATCGCTTTCGGACGAATACCACTGGGCCACGGGCAAGAGCGGCACGAATACGTGGAAATGGGTTACGAGCTTCGCGAATTTCATACATGTGGCGACGAATGTCGGAGCGGAGATCTTTATCACCGTGAATTACGGCTCCGGCACAGCCGCCGAGGCCGCAGGGTGGGTTCGCCACGCGAACCTCACGAACAAGCTTGGGGTCCGGTACTGGGAAATCGGCAACGAAAACTATGGCCCGTGGGAGACGGACTTCAACACGCTGCCGCATCACGCGTACACCTACGCCGCACGGGCGAAAGACTACATGGACCAAATGCGCGCTGCGGATCCGACCATCAAGGTGGGCGTGGTCGTGGCCCCGGGCGAAGACAGTTATCATAACGATTATGCCGATCATCCCGTCGTCAATCCGCGCACGGGCAAAACGCACAATGGGTGGACACCGATACTCCTAAAGACCTTGAAGGAACTGGGAGCAAAACCCGATTTCCTCGTTCATCATCATTACCCGCAATGGACCGGCCAGGAGAGCGATCCCCTGCTGCTGCAATCGACCTTCAACTGGGCCCAGGATGCAGCGGACATGCGCCAGCAAGTGCGGGACTATTATGGGACAGGTGGCGACGACATCGAAATGCTGGTGACCGAAAACAACAGCAACTCCGGCGATCAGGGCAAGCAGTCCACCAGCCTGGTCAACGGGCTTTATTATCCTGACAGTTTCGGGCGCCTGGCACAGACGGAATTCAACGCCTTCGTATGGTGGGATTGGAGAAACGGGACGGACACCTCGGGACGCTTTGATGATCTGCTGTACGGATGGAGGACTTACGGCGACCTGGGAATGGTGAACGGATTGGCGAAAGCACATCCGACGTATTACGCCGCAAAAATCCTGCAGCACTTTGTGAAGCCAGGGGACAGGATTATCGCCGCCAACACGGATTTCCCGCTGCTCTCGGCCTATGCGGCACGATCTCGAAATGGAGGGCTCTCCCTGCTCGTGCTGAACAAAGACCTGAATTCCAGTATTGTCGGCCGAGTAAACCTTGCGGGGTATGGACCGGGTCCCGAGGCGACGATGCGCATGTATGGCATTCCCCAGGACGATGCTGCCCGCACCAACGCAATCCCTGCTCATCAGGATATTTCGTTCTCCAGCATCGCCATCCCCGGGAGCCTGTTTGAGCGAACCTTTCCGCCTTTATCCATCTCGGTGATCAACCTGGTCCCGGAGGCCCCGACGGTGACACTTCAAATTCAGGGCATCATGCCGGAGGCGGAGTTCGTCCTGACTCTGCACGGGCAGCCAGGTGTCACCTATGTGATAGAGAATTCGCGCGACATGCAGAACTGGACGGCAGTCTCAACGAACACCCTTTCTGCCGCTGCGCTCGATGTGCGCTTCTCAAGCCAGGTGGCGGGGTCGAACGCCTTCTGGCGTGCTTCCTGGAGGCCGTGAGGTTGACTATTCAGGGAGTTCTGGCGGTTGCTGAAAGGGTACTATGATGCACCAACCCGAATCTCTCAGAATCGGATCACCTTGACCTCAGCCCCTGCCGCGAGGTTGGCGCCCGGAGCGAGATCCAGGAGACCGTTGCTTTGAGCCAGGGAACCAACGCAATGCGAGGCCTGCGCCCCAGCGGAACTGACCGTTCCATCAGAATTCACCCGGACCCGCAAAAAATGGCGGCGATCGCCGGGATTTGACACCGGGTCCGCCAACAGGGCGGAATGGCTGAAGAGCGCGCACGAAGCCGATCCTTGCCAGTGAAGCAGTGCAGGCCGAACCAGCAGCAAAAAAGTGACGTAAGCGGAAACGGGATTGCCGGGGACCCCGAATAGCAGTTTGCCTTCCACACGTCCGAACACAAACGGACGACCAGGCTTCATGGACACCTTCCAAAAACCGATCTCACCCCCCATTTCGGCGAAGACCGACTTGACAAAATCGAATTCGCCGACAGAGACCCCGCCAGAAGTCAACACGGCGTCGGACTCGTCGAGCGCCTGGCCCAGGGCAGACCGTGTGGCCTCCGCGGTGTCCACCACCAACGGATAGAGGCGCGGGATCGCGCCCGTTTCTGTGACGAGGGCGGAGAGCATCGCGCGATTGCTTTCATAAATGTACCCGGGCTTGAGCGGTTGGCCGGGAGAGAGCAACTCGGAGCCGGTCGCCAGGATGCCAATGCGAGGCTGCCGGCCCACGTGGATACGCGCCACACCAGTGGCCGCCAGGACTGCAATGTGTGCTGCGGCAAGCCGAATTCCCCCTCCGGCGATTACCTCGCCCTGCTTCACGTCTTCGCCGCGACGACGGACATTCTCACCGGGTTCTACGACGTCCAACACTTCGATGAGGCCGGCATGGTCAGGACAAACCCTGGTGTCCTCCTGCATGACGACTGCGTCCGCTTCGGCAGGCATGGGAGCCCCTGTGAAGATCCTGACGCAACACCGCGGTACTACTGTTCCAACAAAGGTCTCTCCCGCAGAGATACGGCCACAAACCTGGAGGCGTGCCGGATTGGCAGGGCTTGCGCCGTGGAGATCCTCGGATCTCACGGCGTAACCATCCATGGCGGAGTTATCGAATACAGGCAGGTCGATGGAAGCCATAACCGGGTTGATGGATACCCGCCCGGAACATTGCTCCACCGGGATCTCCTCCGCAACCGGAGGCGGTATGGCAGCGAGAATGCGGTCCACAGCCGCTTCGAGTTCGAGCATAACGCACGCAGTGTATACCGGAGGTTAAGAAAAAAGCGACGGTTTTGCCTCTGCCAACGTTAGGCAGCCAACGAAGCTTCAGAGAAAAGCGGCCGATCCGAATGCAGAAAACGGTCGATTTGATGAACCACCGGACGTGAAATAAGAGAGCACACCGTAGGGCTTCTGAAACGGTACCAACATAGCGGTGGACCGTGGTTACGGCTGTACCTCGACGCGGTAGAACCAAGTAGCGCCGTCTCCGGGCCGAATAACTGAATTTGTCATCACCGGCGCTGTAGCCGGGAGCCAATCCGAGGCGTAGTCCCAATAAATCGTGTTGGTACTGGCCCCAATCCGGTAGGCCCTGCCGGGCACTGCGGGCCAGACTAGCTGCAGCATCGAACCGGCCTCATAAGTCGCCAGTTTTAGTTCAGGCCAGAGACCTGCCGGGCTATTAGTGGCTCCGGCCTGGACCCGGAACTGGGCTGAATCTTTCCCCTGCCACACAGGAATCTCCACTTGGGTCACGACGGAGGTCGCCTCTATCCACGAAGATCCGGGCAACCAGCCTACGAGGTTGGTACTGGTGTGCACCCGGTAGAATTGGCTAGGCACGGAAGGCCATTCCAAGCGCAGGTTGCCCGTCTCGTAACCGACCGAGAGTGCAAAAGGCCTTGGCGGAGAGTTGGGATCGGTTCCTGCGAGAAACTCCTCAAGATCGGTCAGACCATCACCGTCAGTGTCCGTGTCGGCGGTGCGCAAGCTAGAGGTATTTGCGAAGAACTGCTGTTCCCAAATGTCCGATATGCCGTTGCCATTGATGTCAACAAACGAGTAAACACCCGCAAAAACCGTTGTTTCACCCGAGGTCACGGTCTTTTGCTGAGGAGCAGGAGTTTGGTAATAGGGGACTTCGGCAAATTCGAGGGTGTATTGCCCCGGAGGTGCGCTGGAATAAACCTGGTACCGCCCGGTTCCATTCCCACCGACAGGCCCACTCAGCGCGTATTTAGCCTGCCACAGGTTATTGCTGATCACCACCATACCGGACTGCACATCCGATGTGGAGATGGAAACGTCATCGATCATCCAACCCGGTCTGGGCCATGGGTCAAACGCAAATAAGAAGTAATGCCATGCGATGTAAACCACCTTACCCATGTAGGGAGATAGATCCAACTCGATCTCATGCCAACCCATTTGTTCGTCGGAGAAGGTGGCGAGTGCGATCGGGGTAGCAGCATCGCTGGGGATGAGGAGCACTTCCCCCGCGTGAAAGATGTCGAAGCCGAACTGCATGGTGAAATCATAGCTCTGCGCGAACCGCAGCGTTGCGCGGTTCCCACCCGTCAATTGGATGGCTGGGCTAATAAGGTAACTTTCCAGCATGCTATCCGATTGGAGGCGAAGATTCGTACCCCAACAATTGGCAGGTGATCTCGCCAAGCCTAACAACGGATTAGGCACGCCCAATTCCCAGGCGCCTTCGGATTCAATCGGTGTGTACACCGCCCAATCTGAGCTCCCGTGTTCCATATTGTCCAACCAAGGCGGCACCAATGGCACCAGTGTGCGGAAGGAGTGGAGCTTTCCACCATCATCGTCAACTCTAACGTTTCCGGCCCGATCGCGGCTTATGACGCGATAATAGTAGGTTCTATCCGGCTGCAGCTGGTTCAAAGTGATTTCGTGGAAAGTTCCGTATTGCTCAGTACCGGCACTGCGGCCCAGCAAGAACGATTCGCCGAACTGCACGGTCGCATCCGCCGGCTCCGAGGTTTCCCAACTGATAATGGCATCTACGTATCCCGGGGCCGCGGCAACAAAGGTGATGACCGGCGGTTGAGTTTCGATCGCTGCATGCGCGGTGACGACCCCGTTCAGAGAGGAATCGAAATACTCAGCCCGGATCATTTCTCCATCGCGCACCTTCAACTCCAAATTCACCCCTCCTGTGTTGGTCTCCACCAGGGAGACCTTGCCAATGAACACCCCCGGCCGGACGCTGGGTTGCAGCATCACCGGGAGCCCAGCAGGAATGGCTTCACTGTAAAAAATCACGGGGGCTTGTGGCAGCCCCTCGAGGCTGGAATCGGCCAACTCGACGGTTAACTGGCTGGGTATGGTGTAGGCACTGCGATCGAAGGCAAGCGTACCCTCCCCGTTGAGCCCGGGCGCAAGAAACGAAAGCACGCGCCGCATCAACATCTGCCGTGCCTGCGGGTCAGTGACTATGTCCAACGCAAAAGCCAGATAGACCACTCTCCCAGGGTCGTCCGAACCCACACGCGGATACCGGATGCCAACGTACCCGCCGGAATCGATATCGCTCAAGAACCCAACCGCACCCGCGCCCGGCGTAATAGTGTCAGTGAGTTCTCCAACATATCCATAAATGAACTCCCCGAGAAACTCCAAGGAGTCCAGCGACAATTCCACATCCCGGCCCACAGGATCGTCAGCCACACCAACAACTTCAAACACGCCCGGATCCTCCACAAAATCAGCGATGTGCAGGACGTCCTGAAGGAATGTCGCCGCGCCGTAGTCACGCATGCGGCTGGTAGCCTCCATAGACGCGAGGAACAAACTGCCGCCACCAGCGAGATAGGTTTGAATGGCAGTTGTCTCGTTAACTGTAAATGGTGATCGTGACATCAACTCGGCCACGCGCCAAAGGACCACGCGGTACGGCGCCAGTGCCTCCGCCGTGATCTCGTTTGGCTCCGTAGCGATTTCCCAAACGTCGTAATCCACCCCAAGTTGATTGAGCAGGCTCGTGTATATCTCAATCGGTGGCGGAGGATCCAACCAGACATCGCCATAAAAACCATCCACGATCAGCACCGCTGGAGCGCGAGGTGAAACGAACTGGTAGAGTGCTCCGCCATTGTCGTTAGTCGAGATATTGCCCGCGTGATCGATACAGACGATTTTGAACCAGTTGGTGCTGCCGGGTGTCAGACCGCTGAATCGCACCGTGTGCGCCTGGAGATACCGGTTATTGGTCAGGCTGAGCCCCAGGTCCGGCGTTGCTCCATAGAGCACCAGGCTGCTCGCCAATTCATCCGTGGTCCATTGGGCTTCCGCCTGACTGAAGCGGTTGTTCACGGACACACCCGTGATAACAGGTGGAAGCAGGTCCGCGATGGCGCTGTAAAGCCGGTTGGCCGACGGCGATGCATCCTGGTAACGGGCGTCAATGAAGTCGTTATGCGACACCTGCAGCACCCCATCGGCTGTCACCGACCCCAAAGCCGTCGCGACCACACCAGTGAAAAGATTCAGGCCCGACGCCTGCAGCACCACGATTTCCGGGATCGTTTCTGTCGAACTATTCAACCGGATGGTCGCCGTAGGTTGGCCGGCAAGGTCGTCGTCGACCAGCGTGATTCTCATAACGTCTGGCGCACGGTAGGCCGGTCGGTCAAAGGTGACGATCCCAGTTCCCGACACCGCCATGCTCCCCGACACCACCAAGGCAAAATCCTGATCCACGACCGAGGTCTCTACGCATGCATCCTGGGCCACGTTTTGTGCACGGACCCGGATGATGTACTGCCCAGGAACGGGTTGCGGCAAATGAACGCCTTCGACATTGTTGATGGGGTCGGGTCCCCCGGTATCCGGTATCGATTCTCCGCCTAAGAACTGGTTCCCAAGGTAAAGCTTGCCGTCTGGGCCCAGGACCTCGAGGTCGAGGTTGTTGACTAACGCGGGAATAGCCCCCGGAAATCCTGGAACGTCGGTGTAAACCAACGTGACCTTGAGTGCCTCATCGGGATTGTCGATCAAAACGCGCTGTTCGTAAACCTGCCCTAAGCTCAGCCGCACCGCCTGATCGAGGAACTCGTATTGACGAAATCCGGCGACGAATTCCACGAGATCGACGGCACCCCAACCCTCATCGTTGTTGGGTATGGGACCAGTGCCGAACGAATCGTCCAAATCAAACGCAGAGTTGATCAGGGCGGCCTTGACGAGTGCCGGTGATGGCGTGGTGTTCGTTTGGATCTCGCGATAGTATTGAACAAACACGGCCGCAGCTCCAGAAACGTGGGGCCCAGCCTGGCTGGTCCCGCCCTGGTATTGATAGCTCGCCGAAATGCTTCCCCAGGCGTACTGATCCGTCGCGGAGGCCGACTGCAACGAGGCAATCCACGTTCCCGGAGCGACGAGGTCCGGCTTGATGCGCCCATCCTCACACGGCCCTCGGCTAGAAAAATCAGCCATCGCGTCCGCTCCATCCCCGTAGATGATGAACTCCAGCCGATCATTCTGCGCCGCACCGGTGGCGATGACGTTCTTCCCCACCGCCGGACTGCCGATGGTTTGGGTGCCAGGACCGGCGTTGCCCGCCGAAAACTCCATGATGTACTGCTGGTTGCCCGCCAGGAGCGAATCGGCATCCCTCACCAGCCCATCAAATTCCATCGCGCTCAAATCATACCGCCCCTGCGTATCGTCACCCCAACTGTTCGACCCGATCTCCGCGCCGGCCCGAGTTGCGTCGCGCGTCAACCGCTCGTAACTCGGCGGCGCGTAGTAATTCCCAGCTCCATCAAAAATCCGCTGGGTAACTATGGATGCGCCTGGGGCCACTCCCAATCCATACAACGCACCGGTCTCATCCGCTTCGCCTGTAGCGCCGTCCCCAGCGACAATTCCGGCAACGTGCGTTCCGTGGCTATGCTCGTCCGCCGCGTCCGGTAGGCCGCCATAGGCAAAAAACGCCGGTGTCCGCCCTTCCAAATCGGGATGCATTGTTTCCGCATCGCCATTATGTAGACCGCTATCCGCCACCGCCACCGTCACCCCACTGCCGTCGTATCCGAGCGACTGCGTGTATAAAACCCCCGGCTCGGCCGAACCGGCGACAAGGGCGGAGGAGATCTCGTCAAATAATTTCATCCCCCGGTCCGGCTCGATCCACAGGACCACTTCCGACTGCGAGAGCATTTCCACGCGGGAAGCCTTAACCCGGCCACGCAGGATCCGGCCATGGTGGGTCTCGGAATCCTGTCGAACCGCGCTCAAAGCCATCCTGGCGGTCAAGATTTCGGCATGCGGTGCTCGCGGCGCCAGCAATATCGCTACCGGCATTTCGTCGTCCGACACCTGCTTGCCACCACGGGCCACGGCCGCGTGCATTTTGTGCTCGGGACGATAGGGGAGGATGCGCGCGACAAAGGGCAAATTCGCCAACGCCTCGCAGTCCACGTGGTGGCAGCGGGCGAGGAAGGCGTCTTCGGGCACATAATAGAGCAGGTCCACGCCTCGCTCGGCAACCTGCGCCCGCCAGTCCGGCTGGATCGCATCCCGAAATTGCACTAGAAACAGGCCGCTCAGAGTTTTTGGCGAATGCTCCGCCGCCGCCCGGCTCACGCTGAGGATCTCTCCATTGCGAAGGCGGATAGGCTTGGCGAACGCGGTCAGGGGGAGGAGAACCGCGGCCAAAACAATCACGGCGGCTGGAGCCACGTCCCGCCACCTAAAGAAACGGCCATTCACGGTATCAAAATAACGGATACTGCCACCAAACACAAGGAAGCGCGAAAAAGCAAAGCACGGGCTTCCGTCCGTTCGCGTGCCGTCTTAGAATCAATCCTAAGCAATGAAACCGTCTTCGTGGTTTAGACCCATCGGGCTTTGCGCAAGCCTGCTCCTGGTCCAAGTCCTTACCTTACCGGCGGCAGAGGCACGATCGACGATCTCGCTCGACGGCCGATGGCTTTTTCAAACCAACGGCGCCCCCGTGGACCGGTGGAAGCAGGTGAACATACCCTCGACCTTTCAATCACACGAGGGCATCGGCTTTCATGGCATCGGTTGGTACCGTCGCGCGCTCAGGCCGCCGCAAATCCCGGCGGGTAAACGCCTACTCCTGCACTTTCAGGCCGCCGCCACCGAGGCCGAGGTCTGGTGGAATGGCGAACGACTGGGCGATCACCTCGGCGGCTGGACTCCCTTCCGTTTCGACGTCACCGACTTCGTGCGCAAAACGCCCCCGGGCGTACAGCATGAACTGAAAGTCCGCCTCGATGAAAAACCAGGCCACAGCACCCAGGGCTTTCTGCCAGTAATCGCCCCGCATTTTGGCGGACTATGGCAGGAGGTTGGGCTGTTGATCGTGCCCGAAACTTATCTGGATGACTTGCGGCTGCTGTCCTATGGCGATCTCAAAACCGGGGAGCTGGTAGTTCAGGTTCCGCTGGCCGGCCGCCTCGATGGCTGCGTCACCGGCTTCGGACTCGCTTGCCGGGAGGGAGGTCACCAAGTCTGGCAACGCCTCACGACCCAGGCAGAACTCACCGGGACGACCCTCAAGCTCCGCGCAACCGTTGCCGAACCCAAACCCTGGTCCCCCGCCTCACCCACGCTCTACGAAGTCCGCGTAGGACTTCCCGGCCGCGACGGCGACCGACTGATCACCCGAGCGGCGTTCCGATCGATCGCTGCCGCTGGCGCACAGGTTCAACTCAACGGCCAGCCCCTCAGCGTGCGCGGATTGCTAAACTGGGGTTACTCCCCGCCTCTGCTGGAGCCGAACCCCGGCGAAGCCACCTGGCGCAGGGAACTGGAACTTGCTCGTGACCGCGGTTTCAATCTCATGAAGTTCTGCCTCTGGATTCCTCCGCAGCGCTACCTGGAACTGGCGGACGAGATGGGCATGCTCACTTGGATGGAATACCCCACCTGGCACCCCGATTTTTCAGAAAAGCACCTCGACCCGCTACGCCAGGAGTTCAGCGAGTTTTTTGCCTACGATCGAAACCACCCGTCCGTCATCCTCCGCAGCCTCACCTGCGAAACCGGTCCCTCCGCCGACCTCAAGGTCATCCAAAGCCTCTATGATACCGCCCACGCCATGATCCCGAGCGCGCTAGTCGAGGACGACTCAAGCTGGATTAGCTGGAACCGGGTCCATGATTTCTACGACGACCACCCTTACGGCAACAACCACACCTGGGTGAAAACTTTAAAAGGCCTCACGGACCACGTAGCCGCGCGGACCAATAAGCCCCTGTTGCTGGGCGAAGCCATCGCCGCCGACACCTGGCTGGATAGGGAACCGCTCCTGGAGGATTTTCACGACAAGCGCCCCTGGTGGACACCTGGCCCGCTCGACGCCACCGGCACCTGGCTTGACCAAATGACTGTACACACCGGCCGCGCCGATTCCGCTCAACTCCTTGCCGATTCACTCCACTACGCGCTGCTGATGCGCAAATACCAGGTGGAAGCGTATCGCCGTGAAGTCCCTGACGGCGGTTATGTGGTCAGCGTGATCCGCGACATTCCCAAAGCCTCTATGGGCCTGGTGGACTACCTCGGCCGCGCCAAATGGTCCGCGGCGGACTGGGTTTGGCATGGTCCCACAATGTTACTGCTCAAAACCGCGAATGACCGCCGCAGCTTTTCTGCCCAAGAACTGCTCCAGGCGGAGCTGCTCTTAACGCATTTCGGGGCCGCGGATGTGGCCGGCGGTGAACTGGAGATGAGCCTGTATGCCCCGGGGGCTGCTCCCGGTAAGGGCTGGATCCATCGCCAGCAAGGCTTGCGCGCGGAAGCGAGCCGTGTGAGCCCATTGGCTAAGCTTGACTGGCCGATGCCCGACACGGTGACTCCCAGGCAGTTCATTCTGCGGGCGGAGCTAAGGACAAAAACGGCGCAATGGCGCAATGAATGGCCGCTTTGGGTGGTGCCTTCGCCAGCGGTTGATGCCTCCGGCGACTACCCGCAACTACATAAGTCGCTCTCCCCGGCCCTTGCGCAAGAATTGTTTCCGCAGGGGACGGTGTTTGATCCGGAGAAACCGTCTGCTCTGGTGGTCGCCAGCCGATTCGATGATTCCTTAGCGGCCTGCCTGGAAAACGGCGGTCGCGTCCTGCTGCTGCCGGATGGCGAACGCCACAGTCTACCCTTGAGCAGCCACTGGTTCCTGCGCGGGGCTCCTTATGTTCCGCCACATCCGGTCACTCGGGACCTGCCACGAAACCTGTTCATCGAACTGCAGCATTTCGACCTTGCCGCCCGCGTCGTTCCAAGCCTGCCCCAATTTGATCAACTCGACCCCATCCTGCTGCTCTGGGACACCCACGATTTGGACACAGTACGCACCCACGGACTGGTCTTTGAAACCCGCGCGGGCCGAGGCCGCCTGTTGGTCAGCGCACTGCGCCACCACGGACCGGACAACGCTGCGGGCAAATGGTTCCTCTCCTGCCTGCTCGAGCACTTGCGCGCCCCTCAGGCCGGCGGCCGGGCACTGCGACCGGAAGTCTGGGATTACCTGAAAACCCGCCTTCACATCGAGCAAACTAACCTCGTTTCTCGCGAATGGGAATTCCGTCCTGATCCCCAGAACGAGGGCGTGACTAATGCCTGGTTCGAACCCGAAGCCGCCACCACCTTCGATTGGAGCCCGATCAAGATTGGCGCCTGGTGGGAATCCCAGGGCTACGAAGGGCTCGACCGCTGGGCCTGGTACCGGCTTCAGGTCGACATCCCACCAACGGGTGATTCATCTGGTTTTTG
>DIXK01000090.1 GCA_002428665.1 Verrucomicrobia subdivision 3 bacterium UBA6082 | reverse complement strand
AAAAGTCAACCGTACCGAAGGAAATGAATTGGTGACAATGATTGGCAAAAACTTATCGGAAGAAGATGCCTGGACAGTTTCTCAGGAAAACTTTGACCTAATTCATGAAAATTTCTTTCGCAAACTGAAAGAACAATACCCCGCCCTCCGCCCTCCGACCTCTGACCTCTGATCCTGACTTTCTAAAAGTGTCATTAATTGTCATCAGGTGTCATGAATTGTCAGTAGCGAAGCTCCTCTTCTCCCTGCTATCTTACCTCTGTTTTTGGGTTCTAGGCTCAGGTATTGTCCGGTGGCCGCTGGAGCGTCCACCCCACCCCGATCCGAACCCCGTTCTTTGACATATACGGTTGAATCAAATGAGAAGACCGAGCCACTAGGACCGGACCCGGATTTCAACTTTCTGCTTTCTGCTTTCTGCTTTGGCCTTTCCCAAATCGGTATAAAAAAGTGCGGAAAAGTGCAAAAAAGTGCGGAAAAGTGCTTCGCCGGCCCTCCGATTGGGCTATTTCGAGTGGTTTTCTCTGAGTTACACCTCCCAGCGCCACGCCGTCCCATTGCCGAGTTTGGTATTCAGGAGCAGTTTCTGACCTCCGACTTCGCCCCACCCATTGCCTAGGCCCACAGTCTACGGTCAAAGATCTGTAGTCGTCGGTGTAACGCTTCAGTTAAGAGTGGTGCCGCCTCGCCGCGTGAGGGCACGCGTCCTGCAACCGGAGACCAATGTACGCGCCCTGTAAACCGGGTACCGACACCGGCGTTCGAAAGCACAAGCCAGCGGCTCCCGGAGGCGACCCCGTCTTTAGCTGAGGCCTTATCCGTCCCTCCTTGCCTCCCTATAGCCTTTAACGTAGAGTTAGCACGGTTACAATAGCTTCAGGGTTATGAAAATAAATTGGAAATGGAAAAAAGTTCTCCTGCTCCTCGCCATACTCGGCATTGTGCTCTTGGGCGCCGCCTACGGTGCCTACAAAGGCTACCGGACTGTCCGGGAGGTGCGCCTCGTCAAGCAAGCGAAGGGCTTCATGGAGAAATCCGAACCCAGGAAAGCGCTGCTCTGCCTTCAAGGCGCCCTGCGTTACAACCCAAACAACCTCGAGGCCGTTCGCCTCATGGCTGACCTCCTGGAACAGGGACGATCTCCCGCCGCCTTGCTTTATCGCAGCCGGGTGGTCGAACTCAATCCGAACTCGCTGGATGACCGACTCAGCCTCGTTCAGGCTGCCATGGCCTCGCGTGATTTCACCATGGTCACCAACACCCTCGCAGGCGTTAATGAGGCAGGCAAAAAGACAGCAGCCTACCACAAAGTGGCCGGGACCGTTGCCGCGGCTATGGGCAATGTTCCAGAAGCCGAATCCCACTTTCGCGAAGCCGCCCGCCTCGAACCCGAGAATCCTGTGCCGCAGCTTAACCTCGCCGTCCTTGGGTTGGGCCAAACAAATCAGCAAGTACTGGCCCAGGCGCGCTCCACCCTGACCCTGCTTTCCTCCAATCCTACTAACGGCGCCCTTCGTGTTCGTGCCCTCCGGGAACTTTTTGCGGATGCGATCCGGCACAATCAGACCAATGCCGCCCTGGCTTTCTCGCACAAGGTATTGCTTGAAACCAATTCCACTTTCAATGATCGCTTGATGCGGTTGGACGTGCTGCGCGTCGCGAGTGATCCCGGCTTCGACCTTGCTCTCCAGACGTTTAAGAAAGATGCTAGTCAGGATCCGGCCAAAGCTCACGAAATGGCTGCATGGCAGTTCAACCGTGCCTCACCTGCTAAGGCCCTCGCGTGGATTGAGACCCTTCCCCAAGCTTTTCAAACCAACCAGGCGCTCGCCGTGATGGCCGCTGAATGTCGCACCAGCGTGGGTGATTGGCAGAGCCTTCAAACCAACATCGTCAAGCAAACCTGGGGTGAACTTGAGTTCATTCGCCGGGCCTACCTGGCCCGTGCCCTCCGGGAACAAAACCTGGAAGATTCCGCCAAAATTGAGTGGTCCCAGGCTCTCAAGTTTGCCAACAACCAACGAGCGCCCCTGGTAATGCTCCTGCGGCTTGCCGCCCAATGGCGATGGAACACGGAAGGGGAGGAGATCCTCTCCCTCATCATCAATCGTTACCCCAGTGAGCGCTGGGCATACCAGGCTCTCACCCAAGTCTACTACATGACCGGTCGCACCCGCCCTCTGATGGTGCTGTGCAGCCAACAGGCCAAGCGGAATCCCGACGACCTTCCCACCAAAAACAACCTCGCCATGACCGCCATGCTCCTCGACGCCACCGAAATGCAGCCCCACGATCTTGCCCGCGAGCTTTACGATAAAGCCCCAACAAACGCTTCCTTTGCCTCCACCTACGCGTTCTCTCTTTATCAGCAAAAGAAGACCAACGAGGCCCTGCAGGTCATGACGAAACTCACACCGCAGCAACTGCAATCGCCAACCATCGCGAGCTACTACGCCCTTGTTTTGCACGCCAATGGCAACATGCCCACGGCCAGGCAATATTTTGACCGTATCGCCGGGACCAACGCGCCGACACTCCTCCCCGAAGAAAAGAGACTCCTGGATCGCGCGCGCTCTACCCTGTAAATGGCGACCCGGGTTTGGACGCAGCGCCAAAGCGAAAAGCCGAAGCAGCAGCCAACCCCGTGGGATGGTTTTGTGTGATTCAACATTCTCACGGTGCGGCTCGATAGTTATCGGACCTCAAAACCGGTTTGACAGTCATGTATATCCGTCGTAAGTTTCTGAAAATACTGAAATGATACCGGGTCCCGTTTTGCTGCAGCTTGTGCGTCATTGGGGTGAAATGGCGCACCGCTGGGGTGTCAGCCGGATAGTGGCTGAGATACACGCCCTGCTTTATTTTTCTGCGAAGCCACTTTGTGCTGATGACCTTGTCGAAGCTTTGGGTGTTGCCCGCTCGCATATCAGTAATGGGCTGAAGGAGTTGCACTCCTGGGGCATTGTTCGGGGAGTCAGGATTCCTGGGGATCGCCGTGAGCACTTTGAGTCGATTGAGGATACCTGGAAACTGTTTGAAATCCTGCTCGACGAACGCAAGCGGCGTGAAGTGGACCCTACGTTGATGGTCTTGCGCGATACTATGGCCCAGGTGTCAGATGGCAGGGGATTATCTGCTGGCGAAATAGAGCGGTTGGGACAAATGCTCGATTTCTACGAGACTATAGACCAATGGTATGGAGAGGTGCGAAGACTGCCCCTGGTTGGCCGGGTAGGCTTGTTGAAACTGGGGCGGAAAGCGGCGAAGTGGCTTAAGTAGCTGGTGTTTTTTTGGTTTTATATTTCATCAATTACTGAAAAATGAGAAACAAAAAACTGCTCCATGCCGTCACCGGCGCTTTTGGCTACGCCGGTCGTTATATCGCTACTCGACTACTCAACGATGGACATCAGGTCATCACGCTCACCAACTCGCCGCGCCGGCCACATCCTTTCGGCAATCGCGTCCCGGCCTTTCCGTTGGCTTTTGATGATGCAGCCCACTTGGAGGCATCGTTGGCTGGGGTTGAGGTTCTCTACAACACCTACTGGGTGCGTTTCAACCATCACCAGTTTTCGCATCGAGAAGCCGAGAAGAACACTGCAATACTATTCTCCGCCGCTAAGAAGGCAGGCGTGAAGCGCATTGTTCATATCAGCATCACCAACCCTCGCGAGGATTCGCCGCTCGAGTATTTTTCCGGCAAGGCGCGGACCGAGCGGTTACTCTTGGAGAGTGGGGTTGGTTACGCTATTCTTCGTCCGGCCGTTTTATTTGGCGGCGAAGACATCCTGATCAACAATATCGCCTGGGCCTTGCGACGTTTTCCGGTTTTTCCATTGTTCGGGGACAGTCAAGCCTATGGCCTGCAACCGATTCATGTCGAAGACCTGGCTTCGTTGGCGGTGCGCGAGGGGGACTCCCGTGAGAATACACTTCTAGATGCCATCGGGCCCGAGACATTCACTTACCGAAGCCTCGTGGAGACTATCGCTCGTGGGATCCGGAGGTGGCGTCTGCTCGTCAATGTGCCTCCCGGGCTGGCTTATGCGCTTGGCAGGGTGCTCGGGATCTTCGTGCGCGACACGTTTATCACACGGGAAGAAATCTGCGGCCTGATGGCTGGTTTGCTCCAGGTGAAGGCCCGTCCTGCGGGCCACATTCGGCTCTCCGCGTGGGTGGTTCAAAACCGTGAGACCTTGGGACGCCGCTACGCGTCAGAGCTGGCACGCCGACTAAATCGAGACGTGTCATATGGGAATGAATGTTGCAGCCCTGAAGGCAGCATGGCTGCATAGCCGGTGAGCACTTGTTGCCGGTTCCTAAATCAGCTCCAGTTCGTCGGCTTGGACCTTCGCGGCGGCCGCCTGTCCAATGAAATCCAGGCGTAGCATTACGGTGGTCAACCCATAGCGTTCCTCCACCCAGCCATCCATGCCACGCAAAGGCCCGGCTTTGATCTTAACGCGGCTTCCCACGCCGATTTCGGGTGCCAGGAAAATCTCCACGTTGGAGTCCAGCGCGGTGATTATTTCATTCAATTGGTGGGCAAATAACTCTTGGTCATAAACGGTCAGCAAATTGGCCACATCGTCTCGCTGAAATACCTGCTGTTTTTGGTGGGCTGGCAATTGCAGGAATACGTAACCGGGGAATAAAGGCTTTTGGAAGGAGACGGTTTTCCGCTGGTACCGATGAACCGTTCGGTAACATGGGAGCGTCGCGAGGATTCCCTCCCGGTCACAGTACTTTTTCAACTTCTTTTCTCGTCGCGGCCGCGTGTGGGCTACGAACCACTGCAAGTCACTCATCCGTTTAATTATGACCGCGTCTCGGTGCGGGTCAATCGACAATCTGGTGTCGTATGTATTTCACGATGAACCGTTTGTCTGTGACCATCTCTTCTGTTGGTGTGAGTTCGAAGGCTGCTTCAAGCGTGGTGACAGCGGGAGTCTTGTGTTTCAGCGCAATGGAGACACATGTGTCGATCCGGATCCCTGTCTCGCAGCCCCAGAAGCTTAGTCGTATCGTCGAGAAAGCTGGTACCCCCACCAGGAATTGAACCTGGATTTACGGTTTAGGAAACCGCCGCTCTATCCATTTGAGCTATGGGGGCGTTAGAACCAACCATCGCTTATGCGACGGGAGTTGTATACTCGGGGCGGGGCGGGGGGTCAAATCTGTTTGCCGTGGGTCTACGTGCGCGGAGCAAGGAACGGACTTTGGCTCTGCGGCAGAGAGGCGTGAGATTTTCGTCAGCTCCCTTTTGGCAGTGGGACTGAACACTTCAGAATGGTTCCGGAGTGCGTTGAGGCAGGAGCCACCGTTAGCGAGCCACCGAGGAGGCTTGCTCGGTAGTTCATGATCTTGAGGCCCATGCCAGTGGTATGCCCCTCCAAGTCTGGAAACGGTCTTCCATCATTCTGAACAGTGAGCAACAAGGAATCGCCTTTTCCAATGAGCGTGATATTTACCCGGGTCGCTTTGCCATGTTTAATCGCATTGGTGAGTCCTTCCTGGGCGATCATATAGAGTTGCTGGACAGTGTGAGCCTCGAGCAGGGGCACATTTTCGCGCACGTCAAGCTGCACGGCGATTTGAAAAATCTGGCGAGCATAAGCGCAGAGTTCTTCGAGCGCGGTCGGTAGGGGTTTTTCAACAGCGGCCAGGTTGGCGAGCTCATGGGCCAAGTCGCTGGTATGGCTCATGGTCTCTTGAACCAGGCTTTGGATGCGTGCGGCTTCCTCTGCCAGTGGTGATTGACTGCGGCTCAACTTGAGTTCAAGCCCTTTGGTCATGAGCGCGAGGCCGGATAGTTTTTGGCCCAGGTCATCGTGCAAGTCAAGGGCGATGCGCCGCCGTTCCTTTTCCGCAATTTCCAGCAATTCTTGTTCGAGCCGTTTGCGCTCGGCGATCGCGGCGTGAAGCTTGGTGTTCGCAGACTTAAGTTCTGCTGTGCGCTGCTGCACACGGAGTTCCAATTCATCATTGGCATGGCGGAGAGCATCTTCCGCAGCCCGCCTGAGAATAAACTGGCCGATCTCACTTCCGATGGCACTCAGCATGTTCTGCATACTCTGCTCCGGTTCCAGGATGCGGCCACTGAAGAGTTCGATCACCCCAAATAGATTTCCCGCACTTTGGATGGGAAATGCTACGAGGCTGCGCAGCCCGGCCTGCAGGCCAGGCTTGCGGCATTCATATCCTGGCTCAGCCAGGACATCGGTAATCCAAACAGGCTGTCTAGCCTGCCATACTTTTCCTGGAGAGCCGACACCTGGTTCAAAAGCTTGTTGGCAGTTTTCCTGCATGAACGCTTGCAGCGGGCGGGATGCGAGGCGCAGCCTGGAATTGAGGTGGCGCAGGACGCCTTGCGAATCATCGATGAGCCACAGCGTGGCGATGTCCATTTCCAGGGCGTCCAAAAGGGCTTCCAGAATACCGGAAGCAGCCGCCTCCAGGGAGGATGTATTGGCCAAAATGCGCGTGATGGCGTGTTCGGCCGCCAAGCGTATGTCAGCCCGTTTTCGCTCTGTAATATCGGAAACAGACCAAACCCAGCCAGTCACTTTTCCCTGGGTGTCGCGCAGCGCTGTCACGAACATCAACACATGGATCCGTTCCGCAGAACGGCGTTGAAAGGTCAATTCCACCCCTCCTGATGGCGGATATTCCAAGGTTCTCCAGAACCCTTGCGTGATGGATTCCACCTGGTCTTGGGGCCAGTAGACGAACGGAGGCCGAGCACCTACTAATTCATCCTCATTCCAGCCAACCAAGCGGCAAAACGCCGGATTGACGTAGGTCTGTTGACCGTCCAAACCGATCACGACGATGCCGGATGGAACCGAATCCTCAATCGCCTGCCTGAAAGAGTGCTCACGATCCAGGCGTTCCGCGGCTGATCGGCTTTCAGCCCGCATGCTGGCTTCGGCTAGTTCACGGCGAATAGCCGGTCCCAACCGGGCTAGATTGTCCTTCATGACATAGTCATGAGCGCCAGCTTTCATGGCCGCCACGGCTGTGTCCTCGTTGATATGACCGGAAACAATGATAAACGGCAGGTCTTGGCCGGTTTCTTTAACGATTGAAAGTGCGACTAATCCCGAAAGCTCTGGCATGATGTAATCAGAGACCACAACGTCCCAGGGACGCGATTCAAGAGCCGCCCGCAGATCTGTCTCCGTGTCAACCCTCAGGCAATCCGGCTGGAATCCGGCTCGTTCCAGGGCAAGTCTCAGGAGCAGGGCGTCGTTCTCCGAATCTTCCACGACCAAGACACGAAGGTATCGCAGCGCTTCGGATCCCATCGCAAGGGCACTCCGATCTGGCGGTTGGGGCATCCTCATGGCTTTAGCAATCCGGTCGATTCACCGGCAAGGTAAAAAAGAAGGTGGCACCCTTGCCCTCATGACCTTCAGCCCACACTCGCCCGCCATGCCGGTGGATAATGCGCTGCACGGTCGCCAAACCAGTGCCGAGGCCGGGGTACTGTGGTGTCGGGTGTAACCGCTGGAAGACGCCGAACAACCTGGAGGATTGGTGCATCGAAAATCCCACGCCGTTGTCTCGAACAAAAAACGCTTCTTCCGGGCCGGCAATCCGGCCGACCTCAATGCGTGGTTGTGGTTTTTGGGCGGAGAATTTCCAGGCGTTGCTGATGAGGGCGTCAATGACGGAGCGGAGCAGTCGCTCGTCACCCCAAGCCCGCAGTCCTTGAACGATGGCGGTTTCCACCATGCGTTGGGGGTCCCTTTTGCGCAGCGCGGCCACAGTTTGGCAGGCTATAGCGGTGAGGTCCACGGTGCCGGGGTTCAGCGGCGCGCTTGCCAGGCGCGATAACCCCAAGAGACCCTCAATCAACCGGTTCACCTCTTCAGTCGACCCGCGGATCCGGGTGAGGAAATCACGGCCTGCGTCATCCAGGTTTTGCCCGTATCGATCCGTCAGGGCTCGGCTGAAGCCGTGAATGCTGTTCAGCGGGGCTTTGAGGTCGTGGGATAGGGAACGAGCGAATGAATCAAGCTCTTTATTCACCCGTTCCAGTTGGGCGGTTTGATTGGAAAGGCGTTGTTCCAGGTCAGCCAGGCGGCTTCGAGATGTTGGTTCAGACTCGGGTTGGGCGCTGGTGGCATTGAAAACGGCCGATTTTCCTCTCCGAGGCGTGCATGGAGTAATCAGCCCCAGCAGGGCGGCGGTGGGAATAAAATTGAGAGCCAGCAGCAGAGATACCTCTACCGGTTGAAGGGCAAATGGACCCCGGCCCTTCAGTGTGCCGGCCATCGCAGCGAGGGCGACCACCAGGGATGCCAACGTACTGCTGGTCCGGCCAAAGCGCAGCGCTCCCCAGAGGATCGGTATCAAGGCCGTCAGACCCAGTGGAGTGGCGCGTGTGTCGAACGGCCAACCTCCGAACACAACCGTCGCAGTGGTGATCGACACTAGGAACAGCGCACAGGTTTCCCGGGAGCGACCCTGGAGTTCCTTTGCTGGCGACGGTCGAGTCCAGGCAAAGACAAGAGGCGCCAGCACAATGGCGCTGGTTAGAAACGCAGCCCACCCGGTCATCCAATTTAGCGCCAACGCTGCGGCTCCAAGCAGATGGACATTGCCCAAAAGTGCGGTTGTTACTGCGGCCGCCAGCGCGGTGGCAACCGCTGAGACTGCCAAGAACACGAGAGGGGTTCTACCTTGGTCGAGGCAGCCGGCGACTCCAGCGAAACGAATCAAGAGCCAGGCGCCCAAGGCCGCAGCCGCCACACTCCCACCGGCAATTGCCGCCATTGATCCTAGCGAGGCGAGACTTGGAGGCGTTCCTTGTCCCGAGTGGACAAGCCACTGCGCGGCAAACTCAGCAAGGAGAAACCATGGCGCGGTGCGGGGTCCCTGGAGCGCCATGGCTGCCATGGCGATGCCCCACGCAGGCCACACCAGCACGCTGAGTTCGTGACGCAATGTCAGCAGCCAACCCAGTGCGGCGAGCAGGAAGTACGCTGCAACCAAACCGGTCAGTAGCTTCCTATCCCAGGTTCTTCTAAGTTCCATGGTGAAAGTGGATCGGGATTTATTCCGTAAGAGCACTTCTGGTCGCGCAGTCCGGTTGCCAAAGTCCCGGTTAAATTAGACAGGTCAATCCGCTTTAGTCCAAAGCGAAATTCGGGCAGGGCTGGTCAGCAATGGAGCAATCTGGTTAAGCACTCCGGCTACGAATGGGTCAGCTAGGTGCTGATCCAACAGGTCGTTGCTCGTCCAGTCCTCATGGAACAGAAAGCGGCCAGCGTGGTCATTGGCCTCGTGCAAGTCGTAGGTTATACAGCCTGCATGCCCTCGGGATGGTGTCATCAAGCTTGTAAGTGCAGCGCGCACGGTCGCTTCACTTCCGGGTTTGGCTTCCATTTCAGCCACGACGGTCAAAGGTTTTGAGTTCATGCTTGAGTATCTCGGCGTGACCCGCACCGCGCAACCTCCGAGTTTCCTGTTGGGTTGCCCGGCATGTGTTGCTCGACAGACCTGTGCTTCCTGTTACCCTCGATTGCAGGTTTAATATGAAGCATTTGTTGCCGTTCGGACACCTCCTGATAATAGTTGCAGCGCTGACGGCTGGATCAGCCGTGCCTGTGGAGATTGCGCAACCTGCCGGTCAGCTTCCAGTCCTTCACGATGTGGATGTTGTGGTGGTTGGAGGTGGTTCTGGAGGGGTGGCTGCGGCGGTCGAAGCGGCTCGGAACGGCGCCAGCGTGTTTCTAGCTGCACCCCGGCCATACTTGGGTGAGGACCTTTGCGCTACCTACCGGCTATGGTTGGAACCTGGAGAGACTCCGACCACGGATCTAGCCCGGGAGGTTTATTCGCCGACCAGCAATCCACCCGCCGTTGCTGTTGGGCCCGGGATGCCGCTAAAGTACTCCGCTAGCCATCCATCCTCTCCAAAGCATCGTGATACGACGCCCGCTTCCTTACTAACTGATGGCAAGTGGCAAAGCGCCTCCACTCAGAGCGTTCAGTATGATGGCAACGTCTCGCTGGTGTTGGACCTTGGGGCGCCGCAATTAATTCAAAAGGTTCACGTGATGGCTTATCAGCGGTCTGGTGACTTCGAGGTTGCGCGGGTGAACGTGTCGGTAGGCGCTGACGGCCAGCAATGGCGCCCGGTGGGCGCGATCACCAACGCGAACCTTGGGCAGGGAACGTCCGAGGATAAAGCCCTCATTCTTTCCGGAACCATCCGGATTCAAGGGAGGTATGTTAGGCTGGATGTTGAGCGAGGGCCCGAAGCGAGTCGCCTGCTGTTGGGTGAGGTTGTTATCGAAGGCCCAGATGGCGACATTAATCCCCCCTCCAGTAGCCCCGCTGTGGTATTTACCACGCCGATGCAGGTGAAACGGACTCTGGATCAAGCGCTTATCAAGGCTGGTGTGCCGTTCCTTTATTGGTGTTACGCGACTGAGTTGCTGCGTGATGCTGCGGGCAAGCCGGCAGGCGTGGTCATCTCTACTCGCTCTGGCAGGCAGGCAGTACTTGCCAAGGTCATTATCGACGCCACGGAACGAGGGAATGTGGCCCGCATGGCTGGGGCGGGGTTTACGGAATACCCGGCAGGCACGCAGATCTTTAACCGCATCGTGGTTGGCGGTGCGCCGTGCGAAGGTGACGGCCTGAGGCTGGTTCAGCGCGGTACTCCGTTGAAGATCACCGACCGGAAGGGGGATGTGTTTCCCGTCCACGAATACGAAATCGCCGTGCGGATGGCGGGCGGCGCGTTCAGTGCATTTGCGGAGGCGGAGCAAATTGCTCGAGACCTGACTTGGTCTCCTGAGGCGGTGGACAGTGCGGAGGTTCTATTCCAGGTGCCACCAGACCACTTGCGGAGCCTTAGGAGATTTGCGGGATTCTGGCCCGGGGCAGAACAATTACCATTGGATTGTTTCCAGCCGGATGAACAGGAGAGGATATTCGTCCTCGGCGGCTGTGCGGACATGTCGAGGGAGGCTGCTCGTGCTTTGTTGCGGCCTGTAAACCTTATGGCCGTTGGTTCCCGAATTGGACGGGCAGCGGCGGCAATCGCCGCTAGGCAACCGCGTTTGGAAGGGCTTCGTGTGGCCGGGAAACCGAGCTTATCGCCGCAACCGGGAATAATCCGCGAGGTTGCCATCGAGCAAAACCATCGGGCGAGTGAGAGGCGTCTGGCCGAGCGGACTTACGGCGTGCCTGTCATTGGGGAATACGATGTGGTGGTGATCGGCGGCGGCACCGGCGGGGCGCCGGCCGGCATCGCGGCTGGACGCCAGGAAGCTCGAACGCTCTTGATCGAGTATCTGCACGGCTTAGGAGGTGTTGGAACGATGGGCTACATCGCCAGTTACTATCACGGCAACCGGGTGGGTTTCTCCTCTGAGGTGGATGCGGGCGTGGCGGCCTACGGAGAGCAGATCCGCGCTGGGAGTTGGAACCCCGAGCACAAGGGTGAGTGGTTTCGCAAGGCGCTGCGCCACGCCGGAGCGGATGTCTGGTTTGGCGTGCTTGGTCAGGGGGTGGTCATGGAAGGGCAGCGGGTGACCGGTGTGGTAGTGCTCACGCCTCATGGGAGGGGAGTGGTCTTGGCCAAGACGGTTATTGACTCGACGGGCAATGCCGACGTTGCCGCGGCCGCCGGCGCGAATTGCCGATATACCGATGCCACAGATGTGGCTGTCCAGGGCACGGGATTGCCGCCCCGGGAACTCGGCCAAAAATACACGAATACAGATTACACATTTGTTGACGACACTGACATCTTCGATATTTGGCGGGTGCTGGTGACGGCCAGAGTGAAGTTTAAGGGCGCGTACGATTTGGGCCAATTAATCGACACTCGGGAACGACGGCAGATTCTGGGGGACTTCTTCTTCTCCCCGATGGACATGGTCCTGCGACGGACCTTTCCCGATACGATCGTGATCGCGCGCAGCAACTTTGACACCCACGGCTACATCATTCATCCGATGTTTATGATCCGCCCGCCGCACCGCGACAGCATCGAGGTGCGGGTGCCATGGCGATGTTTATTGCCGAAGGATTTGGATGGCATTATTGTGACCGGCCTGGGGGTGAGCGCGCATCGCGACGCCCTGCCGTGCATCCGCATGCAAGCTGACGTCCAGAACCAGGGTTATGCTGCCGGGGTGGCGGCGGCCAGAATCGCAAAAAAAGGCTGTGCCACACGAGACCTTGACGTCAAGGAACTCCAGAAGCACCTCGTCGAGATCGGGAATCTACCTGCCAGCGTGCTCACCGAGATCGACAGTTTTCCACTGCCCGCGGAACGAGTGGCTGAAGCCGTGCGGCGGGTCGCCAAAGACTATGAGGATTTGGAAGTGATCCTGGCTCATTTCGACGTGGCCCAACCGCTCTTGCGACAAGCCTATGCCAATGTGCCTGAAACGGACCGTTTGGTATATGCGCACATACTCGGCATGATGGGAGACCCGACGGGCGCGAAAACGCTTGCTCACGCGGTAAAAGCCAGTCCGTGGGACAAGGGGTGGCGCTACACAGGAATGGGTCAATTTGGACCTAGCATGAGCCCTCTGGACAGCCTCATCATTGCCTTGGGCCGGACCAAGTCTCCGGTTGCCCTGGCGCCCATAGTTGAGAAAGTCGGGCAACTCGGCACGGAAAGCGAGTTCTCACACTTTCGAGCTATCGCAATGGCGCTGGAGACACTGGCGGACAACTCCGCCGCTCAGTCGCTGGCGGAGTTGCTGCGGAAACCCGGGCTCGGGGGGCATGCGGTTACGACTATCGAACGGGCCATTGAAGCAAATCCGCGTAGTGGCACGGATACCACCATCCGCAACCTGGCTCTAAGTGAGATTTACCTGGCGAGGGCGCTGTATCGCTGCGGAGACTATGAGGGTTTGGGAGCAAAGACCTTGACCCAGTACTCTCAAGACCTGCACGGGCATTATGCCCGCCACGCCAAGGCGGTTCTGCAAAAAGTCAGCGGGCCAGTGGAATAGCACTGTTGATTCGCCTTGATTTGGAAATCAGTAGCGACCATAAACAGGCGCATGCTTATACGCTTTCTGCTTGGTTTAGTGCTGATCGGCGGCTTCGGGTGCTGTTCAAACCTCTTGGCGGCAGCTTCTCAAAACCCATACCTCGGGGCGTGGGCCCTCACGATACCCGGCGGGCACGCCGGGTGGTTGGGTGTGGAGGAAAAAAACGGCATGCTTTCCGCGCGGATGCTTTGGGGCTGGGGCAGTGTTGAAGCGGTCGAGTCTGCACGATTGGATGGGGATCGTCTGGTCATTACCCGTAAACACAATGTCGAACATAAAGAAGGTGGCCGAACCATCAAGACGAACCTCAATGAGACGATCACGGCGGTGCTGCAAGGCGACACGATCAAACTGAGCAGTCGAAAAAGTCGGTTGGATGGTAACCGCGAAGATCTCGCGGAGTTTGACGGAAAACGCCAGCCACCCATGCCCCCAGCCCCGGACCTGGCTCGTGTGAAGTTTGGTAGCGCCGTAAATCTCTTTAACGGCGAGAACTTGAACGGCTGGAAATTGACGGATTCGGGAGCAGTAAATGGCTGGAGCGTACGCGACGGACTGCTCGTGAATGAGCCGGTGCAGGAGGACGGAAAACCTCACAAGAATTTCGGGAATCTCCGGACGGAACAGGAATTCGAGGATTTTAACCTGCAGCTTGAGTTCCGCCTTGGGGCGAACGGAAACAGCGGTGTTTATCTCCGCGGGATCTATGAAGTCCAGGTGGCCGACAGTTATGGGAAGCCGACTTCTGCTCACGGCCTTGGCGGCCTCTACAGCCGCATTCGGCCTGCCACCAATCCAGCCAAGCCGCCGGGTCAATGGCAGAAAATGGACATAACTTTGGTTGACCGTCACCTAACGGTGGCAGTCAACGGACAAACGGTAATTGATAACCAACCGGTGGAGGGCTGCACGGGCGGCGCGCTCTGGTCCGATGTTTCCCGTCCGGGCCCGATCTATTTTCAGGGTGACCACACCGAGGTAGAATATCGTAACCTCCTGCTCCGCTCGGTGCTGAAGTAGGCCTGACGAACGGGACTGGCCCTAGTATTTAATGACGCCGCAGTTGGAGTCGGTGATCCACCCGGCGCGTTTGATGAAACTCGAGCGGAGGGAGATCCGTCATCGTGGGTGATGCGGTTTCATTCAGGATTCCTTTAGCCAGGGTTTGAAAGGCCCGCCACTGCGCCCAGTCGAGGTCCGGGGCATGAGCAATTTGGCGTAGCAAACTGCGCCATTCGATTATGATGCGGTCGATATCGCCAGCGCCAACGAGGTCTGTCACCCACGCGTGCTTTGAGAGTGGGTTCTTGTGCGCGGCCGCCACTACCTGCTCAGCGCCGGCTCCGTATTTGGGCGGGACTCCATTTTCCAGGTAGCCTGGCACGGAGAAAAGACCGTACTTCTCATGGCATACAATTGCCAGGCGGCCACCCCACCGGTTATCGTCGCCACAAAAGCGAAAACCCGCATCGAGGTTCGCCACATCGTAGACGAGGTCCTCAAGCGGATAATCCTGATCCTCAAGGGCTGCAGCAATCGCCAGCCCGTCGCCTTGCGAAAAGAAGCTGACCAACTGGCCGCGCAGGGTTGGTGCACCTGACGCGTCAACCAGGTTGAGGCGGCGCCAGAGCAGGGCAGTGCCGGTGGCGGTCGGTAGTTGTTTGCACCTCTCCACCAGGTTGCATCGCGCGCAATCATCCGGCAGGACATCGCGCGTTGCCGGATGCCAGAGCGCGACGCCGTGGCTATCGATGATGGCCCGGGTCGGTAAATCGGCGATGCTGACCACTGCAAGAATTCGGTGGCCTTCTTCGGAAAACCGTACGATTGGCGTGCGTTGACCAGCAAGTCGGTCCTCCAGAAGCGGGACAATCTTGCTCCGCCAGGTTTCGCCCGTAGCTTGCCGCCCATTCCAGTTAGTTGCCCGGCGTACCCATTTCGCAATTACCACGCGATCCTGAGCGAGTTTCTCGGCGACGGTCAGGGCTCGACCATAGGTTCCGATCCCCTCTTTTTCATCAATGGGCACAAGTGTCCCGGTACCGATCTTCTCAAGGGCGGTTGGTACCGCGATCATTGGAATCGTCTTTGGAACCGCGGCAAACTTCTCGGCCGTGGATTTGCCGACTGTTGACGAATCTTCCTCGGGAACCATGGAAACCGGAACCGTTTCCGGCTCTTTAACAGGGACGAGGGCCTCTCGCACTAGCACACGGGAGAGGTCGGGCGACTTCTGCCATTCGCCCCTGCTGTTCAGGATTTCACGGACTCGTTTACGGACGTGACGGGCCCGCTCGGCATCCGTTCTCAATCCACACGGCACCTGAGGATGGCGCATGGACTCCTCGACGCCGAGCACGATCGGTTTGGTTGTGAACAGCCGTTCCTGCACGCGGACTGCCTCGGCAAACGGGTCTTTGCCGTGGTGCACCGCGCTGGCCATGAGTCCAAGCAACGCTCCCCAATCTACCGAAGCGCTCCGAGACAAGTGGCAGGGGTGAGCATCAAGAAGACGCAATTCATTGGCCGTGATGAGAACGAACCCGGTTTCGTCCAGACCGCGACGCCCCGCCCGGCCAAACATCTGGAGAACCTCATCCGGTTTGAGTAACTGTTCGGTCTGATCCCGGCGATAGGATTCGCCTGCGAGCGCAACGGTGCGGAGTGAGAAGTTGATACCTGCCGCCAGGCCCATGGTAGCAACTACGACGCGCAGTTGGCCGGCCTTGGCAAGGGGTTCAATCACTCCAGCACGCGCTCCGTAACTAAGTCCGCTGTGGTGGTAGGCAATGCGACTCTTGAGAAGTTTGGTTAGGTGATCTCCAACGACGAGCTTTTGGTCGGGGCTCAACTGCAGAGGGTTGGGGATTGGCAGTTGCCGGGCTAACTCGGCCGCCATGGATTCGGCCGCCTGGCGGCGAGGGGCAAAGATTAGAATTGGGCCCAGGTCTTCTGCCAGGGCCTTTGCCACGGTCCGGGGCCAGTAGGCGCGGATTTCTGACGGTACGTGGTAGCTAAGCTGGCTTGCGTGAATCTCTTCAAGAGGCACGGGTCGGTGATCGTGGCGAATCAAGACAGCTTTCCGGCCCAAACGCTGCAACCAGCGGACGACATCCTGGGGATTTGCCACGCTACCGCTCAGTAGCAGCAGTTGGCAGTGGGCAGGGGCCAGGGCCAAAGCCAGTTCGTAGTTCAGCCCGCGATCGGTGTCGCTGAGCATCTGGTATTCATCGACCACCAGCAGCGCGGGACCCTCCCCCTGAATCAAACGGTTCTTCTGAGTCTCGAGCGTTGCCACCAGGATGGGGGCACTCAGCTTTTCTGCAAGGTCGCCGGTGGCGATTCCCACATCCCAGCCTCGTGCTCGCCATTCAGCCAACTTGTCATTCGCCAGCGCCCGCGTAGGCACGGTGTAGATGGCTTGGCCCCGGTTCTTTCCTTGGTTAGACCACAATTCGAAGATCAGGGTCTTTCCGGACCCAGTGGGAGCTTGCACCACGACATCCTCTCCCTGGCGGAGGGCGCTGACTGCCTGTTGTTGCCAGAGGTCCGGAACCGTGACTTGGTTGAGCCCGGGAAGGTCTTCAAATGGCGCGAACGACGACACGATAGGAAGATAACTGGTTTTGACACTTCGGGAAGATCCAAAGAACCAAAATATAAGGGGTTTGACTTGAACTGAGGGCAATCTTAGAGTTTGTGTGCATGTTTGTGGCGGATTCCAAAGTGGCTTCTGCACCGGGAAAGGATGCTTTGCGTACAACCGCTGCTCCCTCCTGGCGGCGGATTATTCAGCCGGTCGAGCCATTCCTCGACAAGGTCAGCCAGTCTCTGGCGGACCAAGTCAGGGGCTTTGATCCGGAGATCATGCCGTATGCCGAATATGCGCTGAATGGGGCAGGCAAGCACCTCCGTCCAGCCCTTGTAGCCCTCGTTGCAAAGTCCCTTGGGCAGGTGAGGGACTCCCATATCACGGTGGCTGTGGTTATTGAAATGATCCACTTGGCTACCCTGGTCCATGACGACATTATGGACGAGGCGGAGATCCGGCGTGGGCATCCCACGCTGGCTTCGCGATGGGGCAACGATATTGCGGTGCTGTTTGGCGATTGCCTCTTTGGTCAGGCATTGGTTTTGGCGGCGGGTTTCCCCACCCCCGAAATCTGCCGGGCCGTGGCCGCCGCTACCAATACCGTTTGTTCAGGTGAAATCATTCAAACCAGGCTGCGGGGCGACTTTAACCTCTCTCTCGAGAAGTATTTTAAAGTCTTGGAGATGAAGACGGCTGAACTCTTCGCTTTGTCCTGTGAGTTGAGCGCGGTGATGAGCGATGCTTCACCACAACAGCGGGCTGCGTTGCGTCAGTTCGGCCTGGCTTTCGGCATTGCCTACCAGATCTATGACGACTGTCTGGATCTATTTGGTAACGAGAGCGTTGCTGGAAAGTCGCTTGGTACCGACTTGGCGAAGGGGAAACTGACGTTGCCCATTCTGCTGGCGTGGCAGCAAGCGGATGCTATAGACCGCGATCAATTGCAACGGGTGGTGGAGAACTGGTCCAATAACCCGTCGGGCGACGTGGTCTCGGAGTTGCTGAGTAAGTACGATACATTGCGAGGCTCCATCGAGCGACTGGGTGGTTTCTTGGCGACCGCCCGGCAAGCTCTATCCGTGCTGCCGGAAACGAAAGGTCGGCTTGCTTTGGCTAGCCTCACCGACTACCTGGCCCGGCACACTGAGGAATTGGGCTTGGCCGCTGAAGGCAGGCCTTGATTATGGCCGAGTCCGGCAGGCGGAAATCTCAATACACCGAGTCTGAACCAGTGGGTCGAGTGTCGGCCAATCTGGATGATGACCAGGCCCTAGTACAACGGGCACGCAACGGAGATCTCGGCGCCTATGACGACTTGGTTCGCCGTTATCAGGAACGCATCTACGCCACGCTGTATCACATGACTGCCAGTCATGAAGACGCCAATGATCTGGCTCAGGAAGCTTTTATTAAAGCGTTCCAGGCCCTTAAGTCCTTCAAAGGAGGCTCGAGTTTTTATACTTGGGTCTACCGGATCGCGGTAAACAAGACCATCAATTTCCTGAAGCAGCGGAAGAACCGGGTCCAGATGAGCCTGAACGATTTGGATTTTAATGCGGAACATGACCCGGACCTGGTCGCGCTCATTTCCGAGAAAACCCCTCGTCGGGAGATCAACTTGGTGGAACTGCAGGAAAGATTGAACGAGGCCATGCAAAAACTGTCAGAACCGCATAGAATGGTGGTCACACTGCACGATGTGCAGGGGCTGTCGCATGAAGAGATTGCCGAGATTATGGAATGCAATATTGGGACAGTAAGGTCGCGTTTGTTTTACGCCCGGCAACAACTGCAAGCTTACCTATCCGATTACCTGACCTAGTATGAATCCTGAGCAGGAACAGTTTGATGGAATCCGTCGAATCTTGGTAATAAAGCGTTATGAGCAGCCGCCGCCCGGGTATTTTTCCCGTTTTTCAGCCCAAGTCATCGCCCGAATAGAGGCCGGCGATCATCGGCGTTTCGAGCAAGCCGAGTTAGGAGCCTTCGCGCGGTTCAGCCGCTTCTGGACTGCACTGGAGACTCGTCCGGCCTTCGCCAGCGGCTTTGGCATCGCCCTTTGTGGTGTCCTGCTGGCGGGAGTGGTTTACTCAAACCGCATGGAAACCTTGCCTCCGGATCTGGCTGTATTCGGCCAGTCGCAGGTTTTCTCCATAGAGCCTCCGGTGACTACCGATACATTTCTGGCTCCGCCCGTTGTCACGCCGGTGGTGAACAATAGGTTGCTTTCGGCTGAGCCCGAACAGGCCTCCCCGGTGCTTCAGTCGCTTTTTGGATCCCAACCTGAGGGGTTCTCGCAGCCAGCGGCGGCCCCAGGAGGGCTGATATATCGTCCCCTTGTTTCGGATCCGGCCTTTGGCAGGTGAACAACAACCCGTTCCTTCGGGTTACTCTACTTGAAGGATCTGAAGGAATGCCGGGCTTTCAACTCGGGCGGCTGAATACTAGGTCCAGGCCTTGGCTCTTGATCGTTAAACGGTCTCCTTCAATCACCACTGGGGCACTGTCTACACCAGCCTCCGAGAAGGTCATGGTATACTTATTGGGCTCGACGTTCTTCCACTGTCCGGTGAAAGTCTGTGGTGTCGGGGGCGACACCGGTCCGCCAGCGGGGGGGCGGATCTGGGGCAGATCCTTGATGATCGCCTCGTTCTCGGTCATAACCACCAGTCGGGTTTTTTCGAAGGCTCCAAGCATCCATTTCTTTATCTTCTGCATCTCGCTGGAGGAGATATTTGGGCGGGCGCGGCGAACCATGCCCATGGCGGCGTTCACATTGAACTCCCAGCGGCCAAGGATAGTCTCTGACTCATATTTTGGTGTCCGCCCGGTTTCGAGGTAGGTCTGCAGATCCGCCAAGGTTGGAGTGAGGATACCCCACACTTTCCGCACAAGGTCGGGGTTGTCGACGATGGCGCGCATGGATGGATGATTCATAACTTTGAAAACCGGCTCACCATGCTGTCTCATCTCAATGAAGGTGCGATCGTTTGCCAGGCTCTGGAATTCTGATTGTTCGGCGAGCCTAAGAAACGCGGGGTAGGATCCCAACCGGGCCTCGATCAGGGAGTTGTTATAGACCAAACCGACAACATCGGCTGTGTCATAAAACGTGTCAGGCATCCGGTCGATGGATTTGGCGGTACGGTTGAAACCAGTGCTCTGGAGGTCCTGGCCAAGGCGATTCAGAAGGCGCATGGACCGCGGATCCTCGCCGCCACTGGCAACTTGGAATGTCCAGTAGCTGAAGGCCTGAACGACGAACGCGATCAGTACGAGGTAAGCAACGGCATTGAGAAAGCCCAGGCAAAGACCTAATCGTTGGTTCAATCGCTCCCACAGGGCGAGCCGCAAATCGCCAGCCCGGTACTTGTAAAAGACATCCACTTTTTGGTGGACGACAGCGGCGCTGGCTTTGGCGAGCAGAGAAATAATGATAAAGACGATAACTGGCGGCAGAAGCCATTGCCACAGCGGGTCCTTTACCCCGAGAATTCCGATGAGCGGACGCAACAAGCGTCCCACGGGTAGTGCTAGTGCGGCACCCAGCAGGATGCCGATAAGGGAAATCCCCACCCGTATGGCGCCTTGCCGATAACCCAAACCAGCTAGCGACGCCAGAAGCAACAAAGCGAGTAGCCAAATTGTCATAGCTTCTTATTATGACCGACGGAGTAAAAAAGCACGCAGAAAATGCATCGCTCACCTATGAGTGCGCCTGCACCTGGGGCGGGCTGACGCACTGCCAGAACGGGCTCCAATTGTTCAGAAACTGGCGGGCAAAGCCTCTTATAATGTCTCTGTCCAAGCTGTCACGTCCATTTTTCAACCCCCAGCATCTGCACGGTGCTTCCAAGGTGCAGGTGCCTGGCGCCTCTATGGGTGCTTGACGTCGGCGTTGTCAGGATTATGAGTAATGATGGTATGCAAATGGACCGTCTGACAATAAAATCACAACAGGCCCTGCAGGAAGCGCAGCAGTTGGCTCATGAGTTTTCACACCAGGAAATCGATGGGGACCATCTTATGCTGGCACTGCTGAACCAGACTGAAAGCCTCATCCCGGACCTGATCGAGAAGATTGGTGTGGATCGGTCGCGTTTGAAGCAAGCCTTGGAAGCTGAATTAGCACGTAGGCACAAAGTCCAAGGCATCAGTTCAAGCGATCTCTACTCCAGCCCGGCACTTAAGCGCACGCTGGATGCGGCCATGGCCGCCGCCGGTCGGTTGAAAGATGAGTACATCAGTACGGAGCATTTGCTCCTTGGGCTAATTGACGAAGGAAGTCCGGCCTGCAAAACGATTCTGCAGACCCATGGAATCAAGCGTGATCTGGTGCTTCGCGCCTTAGCGGAGTTGCGGGGGAATCAGAGGGTCACGGATCAAACCCCAGAAGACAAATTCCAGACCCTGGAGAAATACGGGCGGGACCTCACGGCGATGGCACGTCTGGGAAAGATCGATCCTGTTGTGGGACGTGATGAGGAGATCAGACGTGTGATGCAGGTTTTGAGCCGCCGCACCAAGAACAACCCGGTGCTCATCGGGGAACCAGGCGTAGGCAAAACCGCTATTGCCGAGGGGTTGGCCCGCCGTATCGTCAGCGGTGATGTGCCGGAATCGCTCAAGAACAAGAAACTGGTGGCGATGGATCTAGGCGCCATGATCGCCGGGGCTAAGTATCGCGGAGAATTTGAAGATCGGCTGAAAGCATTTCTCAAAGAAATTGTGGCGGCCGAGGGCAAAATAATTTTGTTCATTGACGAACTGCACACCTTGATTGGGGCCGGAAAGGCGGAAGGAGCCACGGACGCAGCGAACATTATGAAACCCCAGTTGGCCCGTGGCGAACTTCGGGCGATCGGCGCTACCACGCTCGACGAGTATCGCAAGCACATCGAGAAAGACCCCGCTCTCGAGCGCCGTTTTCAGCCGGTGCTGGTGACAGAGCCTACTGTGGAAGCAACCATCGCTATCCTCAGAGGCCTGAAAGAGCGCTATGAGGTTCATCATGGAGTCAGGATTCAAGACGCCGCTTTGGTCGCATCGGCTACCTTGTCTCACCGTTACATCACCGATCGCTTTCTCCCCGACAAAGCGATTGACTTGATGGACGAGGCTGCTTCCAGGTTGAGAATGGAACTCGATTCCATGCCGACTGAGATTGACCAGCTTGAGCGGCAAATTCTGCAGCTGGAGATCGAGCAGAATGCCCTTAAAAAAGAGCAGGATTCCGCTTCGCGCGAACGGCTCAACAGGATCGAGCGAGATTTGGCCAACCTCAAGGAGCAGAGCGCGGCACTCAAAACCCAATGGCAGAACGAAAAGGCCGGCATTAATGCGGTTACAGTGGTGAACGGCCAAATTGAGCAGGCGAAGCTTGAACTGGAGCAAGCCCAACGTCGTGGCGACCTGAATATAGCTGCTCAGATCCAATATGGCCGGCTGCCGGAGCTGCAAAAGAAACTGGACGCCGCGGACAAGGCGTTGCGTCAGAAGCCGCAAGGGCAGCGGTTGCTGCACCAGGAAGTTGCTGAAGAAGACATTGCCCAGGTGGTTGCCTCTTGGACCGGCATCCCGGTTTCAAAGATGCTCGAGGCGGAACGGGATAAGTTGGTCAAGATGGAAGAGCGGCTTGCGTGTCGGGTGGTCGGGCAGCCTGAGGCGCTGCGGGCGGTGGCTAATGCGGTACGCAGGTCACGCAGCGGCTTGCAAGATCCCAACCGGCCGATCGGGTCCTTCATCTTTTTGGGGCCAACCGGCGTTGGTAAGACTGAGACCGCCCGCGCCCTGGCGGAGTTTCTTTTTGATGACGAAAACTCCATGGTGCGCATTGATATGAGTGAGTATATGGAAAAACACACGGTGGCGCGGTTAGTCGGAGCGCCTCCTGGATACGTCGGTTATGAGGAAGGTGGCCAGCTCAGCGAAGCGGTGCGGCGGCGGCCCTATTCAGTGGTACTTTTTGACGAGATCGAAAAAGCCCATAACGATGTGTTTCATGTTCTGTTGCAGGTCCTGGACGATGGACGTCTGACCGATGGGCAGGGCCGCACCGTCGATTTCAAAAACGTGATCGTTATCATGACCAGCAACATAGGTTCGCCGGTCATTCAGCAGTTCTACAGCCGAGGACACCTTAATGGAGAGGATCGCGTGGAGATGGAGCGGTTGGTTCGTGCGGAGATGAGCGTCCACTTCCGGCCGGAGTTTCTGAATCGAGTGGATGACATCATCATTTTCCACAGCCTCGACGCCAAACACCTTGAACACATTGTTGAAATCCAATTAGATCGGGTTAACACCCGGCTCGCTGTGCAGCACTTGACCCTGGAGGTAGATCCGTCAGCCAGAGGGTGGTTAGCTCGAGAGGGGTATGATCCGCAGTTCGGCGCGCGGCCACTGAAACGGACAATTCAAGACTCCCTGGTGGATCCCTTAGCCACTAAACTGCTGCTAGGTGAGTTCAAGCCTGGCGACCTTATCCGTGTTACCGTCCTGGACGATGAGTTACTATTCTCCGGGGAAAGGAATGAACAATAGCGCTTAGGTTGGTGGTAGCTGCAGACTGCGAGCCAAAACCATCGGCTTGTTTACGACCTCTTTGTTTATCGCTGAAATCGTGTCTTACGGCTTTACCTGTGGCGGTTGTTCCGGTTCTATACGCGCAGCCTAATGACTAGTCGCCAAACAGGAACCAGCGCTGTGCCGGAGACACGAAACCTTGTTCTGCGATTCATCGGCAAGTTTACTGTGCTAAAGGGAGCGGTTCGGGAGTTGTGGATCACCTTCGCGGTCAAGCTACTGGGAATTCTCGCCTACAGTGTTGCCAACTCCACCCTCGTCCTCTGGCTTTCCTACGACCTGGGCTATGATGACATTCAAGCCGGTTGGCTGGTGTTTGGTTGGTCGGCGTTGATGACTTTGTTCACCGTTATGGTGGGCTCGTTTACGGATGCGATAGGGTTGCGGAAGGCGTTCTTGCTGGGCGTATGGGTTTGCGTGCTGGCGCGTGCATTCATGACCTTTGCAACCGCTCCATGGCTGACAATTGGTGCCGGTCTCATCCTCCTGGCAGCAGGCGAAGCTCTAGGAACCCCGGTCCTGGTAGCTGCCGTTCGCCGCTATTCCACAACCGCTCAGCGCTCAATCGCTTTCTCCCTGTTCTACGCCATCATGAACGTGGGCTTCTTTATCGCTGGATACATTTTCGACTTTGTCCGCAAAACAGTCGGCGAACCCCACGGTGCCTTCGAACTGCCGGTGCTCGGTATTCAGCTTAGTCCTTACCGCACACTGTTCCTGGTCAGCTTGTTAATTGAGATACTGCTGTTGCCTCTGTTGTACTTTGGTTTGCGATCCGGGGTTGAGGCGACTGACCAAGGTGTCAAAATTACCCCGGAAAAGCCAAAGTTCCCCCACGAGACAATGTGGCGTTCCGTAATACTGGCAAGCCGGGATGCCATGCGTGAGACTTATCGCATTTTTGCCGGTCTCTGGCAGCAGCCTGGGTTTTACAAGTTTCTAGGTTTCCTGGCGTTGGCGGCATTTGTCCGGCTGATCTTCATCCAGATGTATTATACCTATCCCAAGTTTGGTATACGCGAGTTGGGCCCTGGCGCTCCCATTGGGCGATTATGGAATATCAACTCGCTACTGATCATCTTCCTGGTGCCGGTGGTTGGGGCGCTGACTCAGAAGGTGGCGGCCTACCGCATGGTAACTATCGGCAGCGCCGTGGCCGCCGCGTCGGTCTTTATCATGGCCTTGCCCACGGTTTGGTTTGAGCCGTTGGCTAACGGCGCCTTGGGGGATTGGCTAGGCCACTTTTACCTCGGGTTGCAGGGTGATGTTCATCCGTATTACGTAATGATTTTTTGCTTTGTGCTGGTGCTGTCGTGCGGTGAGGCGATTTACTCGCCGCGATTGTACGAATACGCCGCCGCCATTGCGCCCAAGGGACAGGAAGCTTCCTACATGTCAATTTCTTACCTGCCCTTTTTCCTGGCCAAGCTCCTGGTTGCCAGTTCCTCGGGGTGGTTGCTGGCCCGGTATTGTCCGGAAAACGGTCCTCGTAACTCCGCTATGCTTTGGCTGGTTATTGCGTTGATCACCACGGTGGCGCCTCTGGGCCTGATTCTGTTCCGGCGCCGCATCCAAGTGCGCGAGGCTGGTAGAGATCTGTAACGCGCCGGGTGACTAAATCACTGCAGGCTCGTCGATCAGCAGGTCGCCTTGGTGGGCGTCGAGTGTGGCTCTCACGCCAACAGGAAGGGTAGCGTTGTGGGGCACGTGCCCAAAGGGCAAACCCATCACCATCGGAACGCTGAGCGGCAGCAATCTTTCCGTGAAGACTTCCTCCAAGGTCTGCCGGTACTCCCGAGCCCGTTTAGCTTTAGGATCCTGGCAGTCGTTATTGATGCCGATAGCGATGCCGGCTACCTGCTGTAAGACGCCTGCGTTCAGCAAGTGTGTTAGCATGCGGTCATAACGGTAAGGTTCCTCGCTAAGGTCTTCAAAGAACAGGATGCTGCCTTTGAACTTTGGCTGAAATGGTGTTCCAAGCGTGGTGCATAAGAGGGACATATTTCCGCCAATCAAAGGTCCGGACGCGCGCCCACTGCGCAAGATAGCGACAGTTCTTTTCCTGTAACCAAGGCTGATGCTTCCTGGGGCTGAGGACTGCATCAGCGTGCGAAGGCAGCTCTTCAGAGTAAACGAGGGGAGTTCCTTCCGGTTAAAATCGGAATTAAACATCGGTCCGTGGAAGGATACCATATTGGCCCGGGTCAGCAGGGCGCAATGGAGCGAGGTCACATCGCTGTAACCCAGTAGGATCTTCGGGTTCTCCCGTAAAAGGCGGTAGTCCAACAAATTGACCAGCCTGGCTGTTCCATAGCCGCCACGGATGCAGAATATCGCTTTGACTTTTGGGTTGGCGAACATCTCCATAAGATCGTCCGCTCGTTCCCCATCGCTTCCCGCAAGAAAGCCCCACCTTTTCCGGACATTTCGGGCGAGCAAAGGTTTGAAACCGAGGGTGCAAGTGGTTCGCACCGAGTAATCAATAGCCTTGGGATCGGGTGGAGCGCTGGCGGGCGCGATGATACCAATGGTGTCTCCGGTATTCAGGCGAGGCGGTTTAATTAGCACGCGATAATTTGTGCCTCAGCCACGGCTGATCGACAAGCGCTTTCGCCGTGCTCATATCTCCAGTTCACACAGCCGGACAGGTCAACCCGTTTTCCGGAGAGAGCTTAGGGCGACTTTGGTCGCAGTGTAGGCCTCCTGGAGCTCACGGACCAGGGGGGGGGCCGTCTCAATCATACCTGAGCGAGCCAACTCTTCGAGTTTGCGCGAGAGGTCCACCATCTTCGTTGCCCCCAGGTTCAGACTCATGCTCTTGAGGGCGTGGGCGTGAAAACCCAAGGTTTCAGGCTGGTGCGCTGAATCCACGATCCGGGTGAGTTGTTGAGGCGCGTTTTCCAGATACAGGTCGATGAGCTCCCGCAACATGGTGACCCCATCCTGTGGTGGCATCGCGCGCAGGTCCTCGATGACATTCATATCGATTAATCCCTCGAGTGGCATTGGCAGCCCTTCCGAACTCCGGCTTTCGGACTTGATCCGCCTTCTGCTGGTTCCCCAACGTTCCAAGACTGCTTGGAGTTCCGCCGGATTCACCGGTTTGCAGATGTAGTCATCCATGCCAGCCTTGAGGCACTTTTCACGATCTCCGGCCATGGCATTTCCGGTCATAGCGACGATCGCCGGGCGTTTTTCTGCGGACCATCGGGTGCAAATCTGGCGAGCGGCTTCGAGACCATCCATCTCGGGCATTTGCACGTCCAGGAAGACCAGGTCGAAATGGTCCGCTTCAAGCGCGCGCAGCACTTCGAATCCGTTGGTGGCGATTTTGGCGCGGTACCCCAATCGTGCCAGCACGCTCAAACCTACTTTTTGGTTGATCGGATTGTCGTCGGCAAGGAGCACCTGCAGGGGCATGCGCTTTGCGAGGTTGGCGTCGAGAACTGGAACTGCCGGCGCCTTCTTTTCCCGCTGAAGTTGGATGTTCAGGGAGTGGCACAGTGCATCCAGAAGTTTTGGTGTGCGAACTGGTTTGGCGGCGAAGCCAGCGATTTCATCGTCCAGATCCCTGTGTTCATCCGTGCGGAGCGGATTGGAAGTGAGCAGTAGCATAGGCGTCTGCCTGGCTTGTGGCTGTTTGCGTATTTGTGCTATCGCACGGCGGGCGTCCAGATCCGGTAATTGCTCATCCAGCAGAATAGCGTCGGGGGAGGGGTGCTGTGAGATACTTAGCAAGGCTTCCCGGATGGTCGCCGCCTGGCTTACAATCATACCCCAACGTTGCGCCCGGTGCCCGATGATCTCACGGGTAACAGTATGGTCTTCGATCACCAACAGGCGTTTGTTGTTTAACGGCAGTTGATTCGCCATCCAGGCAGGTGGGGCCGCGCCTGCCGCTGCGCGGGTGAGGATGGTAAATTGGAATACAGAACCTTTGCCGGGGGCGCTTTCTACCCAGATTCGGCCACCCATAAGTTCGACCAGGCGCTTCGAAATTGCCAGGCCAAGCCCGGTACCTCCAAAATTGCGGCTGGTTGCGGGATCCACTTGCTGGAAAGATTTGAAGAGCCGGTTCTGCTTGTCGGCGGGAATCCCGATGCCGGTGTCCCGGACGGAAAAGTGGAGTAGCCATTCGTCCGGGTGCCGGATAAAATCCGTGTCCTGAGTCTGACCAGGAGCCAGTTGGCGCTGCCGGTGTTCCGCTCGCTTCACCTCCAACACGACTTCCCCTTGATGCGTGAACTTCACTGCATTGCCTAGTAAGTTTACCAGGATTTGCTTCAACCGAACCACGTCTCCAACCAGGACTCGCGGCAGCGAGTCATCGATGTCGAACGCCAGGTCCAGCTTCTTCTCTGTGACTTTAGGAACCACTAGTTCGATTGATTCCTCCACGCACGCGTGCAGTTCAAAGGGATGGCGATCCAGATCCAGTTTGCCGGCTTCGACTCGCGAGAAATCAAGAATCTCATTGATGATGGTCAGAAGCACTTCTGCGCTGGTGCGGGCGGCGCTGACAAACTCCCTCTGTTCCTCGCTAAGCTCTGTGTCGAGCAGCAGAGTGGTCATGCCCAGGATCCCATTCATCGGAGTGCGGATCTCGTGGCTCATGTTGGCCAGAAACTGCGATTTGGCCTCCGTGGCTTCTTCCAGTTTCTGGTTCAGCGAGATCAGGGCGGAGTTGCTGTCGATAAGTTGCTGCTGGCTTTCACGGAGAGCACGGTAGGCCGCGTCGCGCTGCACCAGGTTCAGAAACGCTTTTGAGTGATATCGGATGCGCGCGATGAGTTCGACTTTGTCAGGCACCTTGACGAGGTAATCATTGGCTCCAAGCGCGAACGCTTGTCCCTTCACCTGGGGGTTTTCGTTGGTGGACAAGACGATGATTGGAATATCACGGGTTTCGGGATGCGCGCGATACTGGCTGACCAGGCTCAGACCGTCCACACCGGGCATGACCAAATCCTGGAGAATGACCGTGGGTTTGATCTGGCTGGCCACCGCAAGCGCTTCACGCGCGTCAGGGCAGTAATGGAAGTCTATCTCCAGTTCATCAGACAAGGCCCTGCGGACGGCTTCGCAGACCATAGCCTGGTCGTCAACCAGCAGCACCATGGCATGAAAATCATGAGGGTCTGCTGGGCGGCCGGAGCCCAGCCCGAAGAAGGCTTTTCCGCGTTCGCTTGCCATGGCTTATCGTATCCTCATCGCCTCGGACGGAAGGTTCGTTGCGGCGCGGGCACCTGGTGCCGACGGGAATGTTCTTCGTGTTGTCATCTTTGAATTGGACCAAGACCCGTTTGCAGCATGAGCGCAGCATAGCAGAAACCAGCGCCGGTTGGCAAAGGGCCTATGAGCTTGCTTTTCCGGCTGATCATGATGCCACGGGTTCTCCAATCAGGTTCGCGACCGCCTGAATAAACGAGATGTCGTCAAACGATCCCTTAGTGAGGTAACCGTCAGCACCGAGTTTCAGCCCGCCAAAACGGTCCAGATCGCTCTCCTTATACGAAACAATCAGCACCGGCATCTTCTGAAGCCGAGCGTCTTCTTTTATCAACCGCACCAATTGCAGCCCATCCATCCGGGGCATATCCAGATCTGTGATGAGCAGGTCATACTGCATGGTGCGCACGGCGTTCCAGGCATCAACTCCATCAATTGCGACATCTGCGAGATAACCTTGCTGGGTTAGGATTTTGCGTTCCAACTCACGCACAGTTAGGGAGTCATCTACCGCCAGAATGCGCTTGATGCGTTGGACTGGTTGGCTGAGGGCTTCTCGAGAGATGCCGGGGCTGGTATTCTCGCGCAGCAACCGCTCTACGGAGTGCATGATCTCCTCAACATCGAGGATCAAGACGGGGGCGCCATCTTCCATAAGGGCCGCTGCACTCACGGTTTCCACCTTGCCCAATCGCGGGTCCAGCGGTTGAACGACCAATTCACGCTCCCCCAAGAACTCGTCCACCACCAGCCCATAGCTATTGTTTCGATTACCCAACACCACAACAGCGAGGTCTTCGCCTTCTGGGATTCGGTTGTCACTGCCCAGTACCCAGTGCGCCGGAAGGAGGCCGATCTGCTGCTCATCGAGTCGAAAATGATGCCTACCCTCCAACCAGTCGATGCGGGTGTGATGCACCCGCAGAGCCCTTTGGATTTGGCTGAGCGGAATGGCATACGGTTCCTCGTCCACCCGTACCAGCAGAGCTCTCACAACGGATAAGGTCAAGGGGAGCTGGAGCTGGATTCGCAGGCCTTTACCTGGTTGGTTGTGGAGGCGAATGGCTCCACGCACACTTCGCACCATGTTTTGCACCACGTCCAGACCGACTCCACGGCCGGAGATTTCGGTTACGGAATCTCGCAAGGTAAAACCAGGGAGGAAGAGGAACTGGAGGAGCTCTGAGTCGGTAAGGCGGTTGACAGTGCCGGCGCGGGCAAGGCCCTTGTCAACGACCAGGTTTCGTACCCGATCGGTCGCGACACCGTTGCCGTCGTCACTTAGTGTCACCACGAGCATGCCCGCACTATGTTTGGCATCCAGGCGTATGGTGCATTCCGGTGGTTTGCCAGCCATAATCCTTTGTCCCGGGGGCTCGCAGCCATGATCCACCGCATTCCGGAACAAATGCGCCAAGGGCATTTCCAACCGCTCCAGGATATCTCTGTCTACCTGGGTGCTTTCCCCGGTGATTTCGAGCCTCACTTGCTTGCCCAGGGCTCGCGCCAAATCACGCACCATCCGCGGAAAACGCCGCACGCCATCTCCAAAAGGGCGCATGCGCGTCCGCAGCACTTCAAGATATAGTCGATGGGAGAGTTGGGCTGAACGCTGATCAAAGACCTCCAGTTCCTGCATGCGCTCAGCCAGGAACTGCCGCGAATCCGCCAGTTCTTGGGCCAATCGGTTAAACTGGTTGCGCAGGGGTTCGGACACGGGTTGCTCATCCAAGTCTTGGCGTATTTGCGTCAGCCTCTGGGTGAGATCGGTTTGGCGCCTTTTCAAGCCTTGCAAGGAGTCAGCAAAGGGGCGGAGCCACCTGGATTCCACTAGAGATTCGCCAGCCAGGCCCAGCAATCGATTCAGGCTGTCTGCGGTCAGGCGAACCACTCGTTCTGGTGCTTCAGGGTGGCTCGCCAGAAGCGGCGCGGGCAGTGCTCTGCTTTCCTCGGTCCTCGCTTCCGCTGGAGTCTCTGTGGTGACCGGGTTTGTGGATTCAAAGGGGGTTGCTTTGAGATTATCTTTTACCAGGTTTGACAGCGAATCCAGGCACTTCTGTAGATCAATGCCGACCTCGGATTCCCAAAGCGAGATTTCCTGATCATTGCGCCGGCCCAGTTTGGCCAACAGATCAGTGCTTCGCAGTAGGACATCAACCCCTGCCTGCCTCAGCTTGATCCTTCCCTCCTGCGCGGCCACCAGGCAGTCTTCCATAGCGTGCGCGACGCGCACCACGCCAGGCAGATTGACAATCCGAGCCGCCCCCTTGAGCGAGTGAGCCGCGCGCATCAAGTTCTGCAGGCAAGTATGTGGGTCGGTTGATCGCTCGATCTCAAGCAAGCCGGTGCTCAACAGGGAAGTCTGCGTTTCGACTTCCGCGCGAAACAACTCTAGCAGAGACAACTGGGTGGTGTCCCTTGCTGGCTTCTGGTTCATTTCAGACATTGACTCAAAGTTGCAAAGACAGCGTCGGCGTTCAACAAACCCACCGGGGTTTCCTTCCAATAGAACACGCCTTGAGTATAACTTTGCGCCGCCTGGCGCAGAGTCATGGGCGGAGGTTTCAGTTCCTGGGGATGCATCCGGTGAATCCCCGGCACCTCGTCGACTGGCAGGCCAAGGCGTAATCCATGCCAGTCAACCACCAGCAAACGGTGATACTGGAGGCGCAATGCCTGCGGCGGCAGTGCGGCGTGAGAGTCCATGAGCGCGGCCAGGGAGGCACAAATCAGGATTTCGCCCCGCACATTTGCGAGACCCAGAACGACTCCCGAGCGCCGGTGCGGCAGGGAGTGGATCGGTCGCTTTTCACCCACCTCCTGCAGTATTTCCGCGGACAGTGCGAGCCACTCTCTTCCTATGCGGAAAAGCAGCACGCAATTTGCCGCCACCTCCGGCAGAGCCTCGTGCCGCGAGAATAGCTCGGTGCGTTCCTCACGGTAACAGTCCGGGAGGGGACCGGCTAGGACCGCCCGGGAGGCATTGGCAAACTCCGGACAATGACGGCAGTGAAGTTGGCACTTCAGATCCGGGCATGAATTGTCCCCAAAGACTCCAATGGCTTGCCAGCAAGTGGTTTCATTCGAGTCCGGCAGAGCAGGGGCGGTGCTGGCTGAGTCCATCTGCTCGGGTCCCGGTTTACTCTCGCTGATTTGTCTCATCGGACTCCTTCGAGCTCGGTCGAGAACAAGCGTTCCTTGACGACATCAGGCAGCAGCCGTTGCTCGTGAATCCATTGAATGGAGCCCCGTTCGTCCATCAAGACCGGACCCAGGTAAGGAGCTGCCAGCAGGTTTACTCCCGGATTGACAAAGCTCTCCGCTCTTTGTTGCAGCACTGAAGTGGCGTTTTCGACGATCAGCCCCAAACACTGGGTGCCGCGATGTTCGTCCTGCATCCGAACCATGACAATTCGAGTGCTGAAGCGTGCTTCGGCTACGCGGCCTGCCAACACCTCTGACAGGTCGAGCACGGGCACCGGGCGCCCACGGTAATTAATGATGCCGGCTACGCCCGGCGGCGCTCCGGGCAGTTGCTTTACGGTCAGCAGTGGAACCACTTCGAGGATATTCGCGGTTTCCAACGCGTAACGTTCTCTACCAATTTGGAACAGCAAGAAGAGCATGAGATCTCATCGGTTGCATGCGCGCTCAGGTCCGGAATTTTCCGAAATTGGCTTGCAGACTTGCGGCGGTGCCATTGAGGTGGGCGACGGCCGATTGGCAGTGCTGCAACTGCTCCGCAGTGCGGCGGGCGGCTTCGCTCACAGAGCCCAGCGCCTCACTCATCCGCGCGGCCCCATCGGCTTGATGATTTACGCTTTCGGTAACCGCTTGGAAGCGCGGCATCAGGGTTTGTACCTGTTGCATGATTTGAGCCAGGCGCAAGCCCACCTTGCGGCCTTCCTCAGTGCCCCTGCGCACTTCTTCCGAGAATTTGTCCATGCCCATAACTCCGGCGGCCACGGACGAATGCATTTCTTTAACCATTCGTTCGATGTCGTAGGTGGCCACGGCTGTCTGGTCGGCCAGACGTCGGATCTCCATCGCCACCACAGCAAAACCCAGCCCGTATTCACCCGCCTTCTCAGCTTCGATGGCGGCATTCAAGGATAGCAAGTTGGTCTGATCAGCCACTTTGGTAATCGCTGCCACCACAGAGTTGATATTTGTCGTCCTTTCACTCAAGGCAGCCAGCTTGGAAGTAACTACCCCGCTCGAATCCATGATTTGCCGCATCGTGGCCTCCATCCGAGCGATGGCTGTCTGGCCATCTTCGGCTACCTGCGCCGCCTGCTGTGCTACCGCACTGACCTCGTTCATGGTTCGCACCAACTCCTTGGAGGTGGTAGAAATCTCCTTCGATGTGGCACCCACCCCGGCGGTCGTCGTAGCGATTTCCCTGACGGTCTTTTCCTGTTCTGCGGCTGACGCCTCAATCTCGGCTGCATCCTGGTTGACTTGCTGGCTGGAACGTTGCGCCTTGCCGACGAGTTCAGAAAGCTCGCCCGTAAGATGGTTCAGCGTCTCTGCGACGGGTGCAAATTCGGCTGGATCCTCCCAGTCCAGGCGTTTGGTTAGATCTCCTTGTCGCACCTGGTCCAGGGCCTCCGTAATTCGCGCCAGTGGCTTACTGTGCAGCCCACACAGCACTCTGCCCGCGAAAGCGGCGGCTAAGAGGATTCCTGCAAGCCCTCCCAGGCCCAGCAGCCTCATTCGGCGTGCGCGGCTGTCTTGGATGGTCTTGAAGCGGCTGATTTCCAGGCCAAGATCCCTGAAGAGAGTTTCGCGTTGACGAATCAGGGCGGGGAAGTGCCGGGCGCAATAGGTTGCGGCAGTCTGGCGGTCACCCTCGAGTAACTCGATCAAGCGACCTTGAAAAGCGTAATACTCTCCTACCACATGGTCTCGCAAGGCGTTGATCGGAGACAGTAATGAAGAGTGATCTTTGAAGGCAGCTTGAATATCATCCAGATGGCGCTTAATTCTTTGCTCCGGGGCTCGATTGCGTGTGAGGGCTGCGTCTGCCCCGGTTTCCAAGAGCAGATTGTTCAGGCATTGATCCATAGCCAGCATTTCGAGTTGCGCCCGGATTTCAAAGGATTCCAGCAGGGTTACCCGCTGCATTCCTTGGGATCGGCTTTCTTCCATCCAGAAGGTTATTCCCGCCCCCAATAGGATCATGATGAGCGACACCGCGATGCCGAGTTGGGGTCGCCGCCATAGGATTATACGTTTCATGAGAAATCAGCCATACTTGGAAACCTTTGCTTTTCCTCCGCATCTTTTTCCCGGAGGTGAGGAGGTTTCACTCTAGGCAATTCCCCGACTTGCGACTGGCTCGTAACCAGCCCGGGGCGCCTCGTTCGTTCGCCCTGCAGTCTGCTTTTCATTCCACTGAAGTGGGATAGTCATGGCTTTTTGCGCGGAAAACAAGCAATTCGTTCCCTCGCGACGGGTAACGGTGTTCTTGACTCTAATGATGCCTGTGCCAATCTATTCCTGTCGGTGGAGAGATGGCCGAGTGGCTGAAGGCGGCGGTTTGCTAAACCGTTGTACGGTCAAAAGCCGTACCGGGGGTTCGAATCCCCCTCTCTCCGCCACTTTTCTGATCATTGGACCCAGAATACCAAAGATTTTTCCCGGTATTAGTCAGCATTGCTGTAGTCGGCCTCCAGTAACGTTCGTCCGGATGATGTCTGCCACACTGAATCCCATAACCAGTTTGTATGTGCATGTGCCCTTTTGTGCGCAAAAGTGTTCCTATTGCGCGTTCTTCTCCGAAGCCAGCAGTGGGGAGTTAATCAATCGCTACGTTGACGCCTTGGTGCGTGAACTGACCATCGCAGCTCCGGATTTGGTCGCAAAAACAGTTTTTTTTGGTGGGGGTACCCCTTCATTACTGAACCTGCGTCAATGGGAGACAGTCCTTGAAGCAATACACCGTCTGGATCTGCTAGACGGACCAGAATGGACCGTAGAATGCAACCCGGCGACAGTGTCGCTGGATAAGGCCCGACTCTTGCGATCGGCGGGAGTGAATCGCATTTCGATGGGCATACAGTCCCTGGACGACGATTTGCTGGATCGCCTCGGGCGGGTTCACAGTCGCGATATGGTCTTCCGCTCTTTTGATGTCCTGCGGCGTGCGGGCTTTGACAACATCAATCTGGACTTGATGTTTGCCATTCCAGGGCAGTCTTTAGATGTTTGGCGGACAACGCTGCGTGAAGCTCTGGCCTTTGGGAGTGAACACCTTTCCACCTACGAAGTTATTTACGAGGAGGACACCGCACTTTACGCGCAGCTAAAGGCTGGACACTTTGCTGTAAACGATGACTTGGCCTGCGCCATGTACGAGGAATTGCTCGGACGTGCCGCCGAAGCCGGGTTTCACCAATACGAGGTCGCAAATTTCGCCCGGGTTCATTCTCGTCCTCCATCGGGTGCAGAATGCCACCCGGTACCCGCATTGGCTTGTAGTCATAACCTGAATTATTGGCGTGGTGGTTTTTTCTACGGACTCGGCCCCAGCGCCACCAGTTATGTGCGGGGCGTGCGCACTCGGAATTCGTCTAACACCCAAGTTTACTGTCAGCAGCTCGAGCGCGGAGAACGAGCAATTGAATCCAGTGAGCAACTCGCTCCGTTGCAGCGCGCCGGGGAGACGGCGGCCTTTGGGCTTCGAATGGTCGCTGGTTGGGAGTTTGAACGATTCCTAAACGTAACGGGCTTTGACCTGCGCCAGGAATGGGCTGGTGATATGCGCCGATTGGTCGCGCAGGGTTGGGGTGAATGGCACACAGACCGGTTCCATCTCACCCACAAAGGCTTGCGCTTCGCGGATGCGGCGGCAGAACTATTTTTGAGATGATCAGTCCCGTTGGACCATTCCGGGGTCCCCTTGAGTCGTGGGGTCGTCAGGACGGGAGAAGTTCTGCCCCGAGGAGTTGGCCGAGCGCAGTGTTCGGCTCACTATGATGGCCATTACGATGAGAACAGCAGCGCAGGCCAAGTAGGGCACGGGAGGAGAATAGTGGAGGAGTGTCGTGGCGAAAACCGGGCCAGCGATGCGTGCCAGGCTGCCCGCGCTTTGGGCTACCCCAATCGTAGCTCCCTGCTCGTGGGCGGGCGTGAGGTTAGAGAGCAATCCGAAGAGCGGAGGACGGGTCAGACTCGAGCCTACCGATAATAGGGCCAGGGCGATTAGCATCAGAACCCAGGGGATACCCTCCGGGCGGACCAGCACCCCCCAGGAGAGGATGGCCTGACCTTTAATGAACGGCAGAGGAATAAAACTTACCCCGGTGAGCATCAGGCTCAAAGCAATCAAGCGGATTTCTCCCATCTGTTTCACGAGGCGTCCAATGGCGCCCCCCTGGATCAGCACACCGATAATCCCGCAATAAGCGAACAAGTAGACCATGGTGGCAGCAGAAGTCTCATTGGTTTGAATATTGAGGTTGAAGTTGTCGGAGACCAGGAGTAGCAGCGTGCTTTCAAAGCAACTGAAGCAAAAAGTGGCGACGAAGAAAACGACTACCAGCACACCTACCTTGGGTCTTGTCAGAGTGTGAATCCACTGTTCCAGGTGGGGTCTTGGTTGTAGGTGCTCGGAACTCGGCTTGCGGCTCTCAACTAAAATGGCCAGGGCCAGCAAGAAGTTCAACGCACACAGTGTGGCTGCAACCCACCCCGGTCCTGTGATCCCGAAATACTTCAAGCTCACACCGCCGATAACGGGTCCAAGAATGAAGCCGAGTCCGAACGCTACTCCGATCAAGCCCATGCGGCGGGAGCGTTGCTCCGGCTCGCTGATATCGGCAACGTAGGCTTGCGCTACAGTGATATTGCCGCCACAGATACCCGCGATGACCCGCGAAAGCACCATCAGCCACAAGGCTAAAGTGTGGTTTTCCATACCCGAGCTCACGGCAAAAAGCACATAGGAGAGGGCGGCGCCTGCGGTGCTGATGAGCAAGATGGGGCGCCGTCCAAGGCGGTCCGATAACCGGCCCCAAATCGGTGAGGAGAAGAACTGCATCGCCGAAAAGGACGCGATGATGACTCCAATCACGAAACCATGCGCCCCGAAATGACGGCTATAGACCTGGACCATCGGCACGACAATACCGAAGCCAATCAAGTCGATGAACACCGTTAAGAAAATGACCAGAAGAGAAGGTCGTTTCATACCGCGGGGTCGGAAGACCGGGCGTGGCGCAGGCTAGAATCTCTAAACATGATTGTAGGAGTTTATTATGCCAGCGAGTTCCGTCAAGCGATGTGGTGTGCGCTTCGCGGTTGATCGGGTCGCATTACAGTTGCGCCCGGAGCTAGGGTCGGGCAAGATGCGATTCGGAGTCCGGCGCAGCCGGGATCGCGACCGAATGTGCGGTTGCGGGCGGCGCCAATCAGGATGCATCATGGCGCAGATCAAACAGACGCAAGCTCAAGATAAACGCACCCGCATTCTCCTGGTGGATGACCACGCGGTAGTGCGCTTTGGCATAAGCCAATTGATTAACCGCGAGGCTGACCTGGTAGTCTGTGGAGAGGAGGAGGACGCCTCCCACGCAATGACGGCCATCGAGAGGCTTAAGCCGAACCTGGTCATTGCCGATATTTCTCTCAAGGAGAGCAGTGGGTTGGAATTGATGCGCAACATCAAAGCCCAGTATCCGAAACTGCCGGTCCTTGTGGTGAGCGCACATGACGAGAACATTTATGCCGAAATCGCTTTCCGGGCGGGGGCCCTCGGCTACCTGATGAAACAGGGGAGTCTTGAACAGGTTCTGCCGGCAATTCGCCGGGTGCTCAGCGGCAATGTCTATGTGAGTGACGCCCTGGCCTCCCGATTGCTCCAGCAGCAGATTAGGGGACAGAGCGACATCAAACAATCTCCGGTCCAGAGTCTGAGTGATCGGGAGTTCGAAGTTTTCCAACTGATCGGCCAATGGAAGAAAACGGGCGAGATTGCAGCGGAGTTACACCTGAGCGTTAAGACCATCGAGTACTACCGGGAGCAAATCAAACGCAAGCTTAACCTCAAAGACTCGGCTGAACTGACCCAACACGCTACTTCCTGGGTGCAGCGGGAGCAGTCTCAGTAGAGCGGCTCCCAGGCTGCCGGCGGAGGACCTAGGGGAGTGCGGCGTCTAGGAGTCCTTGGGATTATCGGTGCTGCCGGCTACCGATTCCACTTCAGACGGCTTTGTCGGTTCGACGTCAGCGGAAGGGCGGGGCGCCGATGGTTCTTCGGTTCTGACCAGGGCCGGTCGCAGCAGTCGACCTTGGTAAGTAAAGCCAGTGGCGATCGTTTCAGTGATCTTAGCCTCCGGACCCGGTTCTCCTGCTTCCTTCAACACCTGGTGCTTTTCGGGTGTGAACAACTCATCGGGAACGCCTGTAAATGGAGTCAATCCAATCCGGCGAACCGTATCCCTGCAGGCGGCTTGGAATCGGCCAATCTGATCCGCCACGTTCGGTTGCCCTGAGCGCAGCGCTCCCTGGTGCAGCGCGTAAACGTGGTCAAGTATCCGAACCACGACCTGCAGCCAGTCACTTTCCGCGCGTCGAAGTTTTTCCACTTCCAACCGCAAGGTCTCTTTCTCCTTGTCAATGGACTGCTGGACCAGGCTGGAGAAGGCTTTGACCTCAATCGTCATTTGGTCTGAAAGCGCCTTTGCTGCGGCGGCGGTCTTGTCAGCGTTTTCCTGCACAAATTGCCAGCGTGAAGTGGCCCCACTGATGTTGGCGGCAACTTCTTCGAGATTCTTGATCTGCGCCACGGCGTCAGTCAGTCCTTGGGATTCGGCCAGTCTCCAATCCCCCCGGTATTGCAGAAGAAAAGGGATTACAGCCAGTATCGCGCCGCCTGCAATGCAGACTACCCCAAGCGATAACTCGCGTGGGCCCAGCGGCAAAACCGATTGCGCGTAAATAAAGTAGGCGCATCCCAGCAGCAGTGCGTCTCCCACTAAAAACGGCCACTTTGGGAGAGTTGGTTCATGATCTCGCATTCGACGATGTGTAGTGGAACGAGGGGGGAAGTTCAAGCCCGGCGTTGTCTGGAATCAGATCACAGATCCTCTCGCATCAGTGGATTTCGATACTCCGAGCTGAAGAAACCGACAGCACTGAAGACCTATGCTTTTGCATACAAGCCGCGTATCAAAACCCGTTACCTGTCCCATTCTTGGACTGCCGCACAGCCTTGGAGTTGTGTCGTGACCCTTCAGAAAAGCGTTTAATGGCCTTTAAGGAACCGGTTTGGCAGCGGGGAGGGTTTCCCTGGGCTGTCGGCATGAAAATTGCCTGAGGGATCTTCGTTAGCTGCAGAGGTTGTCTACTAAAATGGTATGATGTTTAGCGGGCCAATGTCATTTAAAGTTCGAGGCTACACCTTGATCGAGGTGATGGTAGCCGTTGGCCTTATGGGCTTGGTTACAGTCTCGCTTTATGCAGGGTTCTCCTTCGGATTTGGAGTGATTCAGAGCACCCGCGATAATTTGCGTGCCACCCAGATCCTGATGCGGCGTACGGAAGCCATTCGGCTGTACACCTGGTCTCAAGTTATGAACACCAACAATTACCTGGTGCCTAACTTTGTGGAGTATTACGACCCGCTGGGAGCTGCTAGCAGTAGTCTTGGCACGGTTTACTACGGAAGGATCCTCAGTGAGATTCCGAGCGACCTTCCCGAGAACTACCGCACGAATACACGGACGATTACCGTAACTCTGCAATGGACCAATACAATAGGAGGGCGGCCGCGCACGATATCTCAATCCATGCAAACCCGGGTGGCCCGCTATGGGATGCAAAACTACATTTACGGGGGTCTATGAGGAGCCTTGACAACCTTGGGGGCCCGCGGTTTCGGCAGGGCTTAACGTTAATGGAGGTTCTTGTGGCATTGGCGATTTGCTCGCTGCTCATGGTGGTGCTGCTTTCCCTCTGGTTGTTCGGCAGCCGCAGCTTCGTGGCTATTGCCAATTATCAGGACCTGGACGCCAAGAGTCGGCACGCTTTGGACATTATGAGTCTTGAAATCCGCCAAGCCACTCAGGTGCTCGGATTTCAGTCCTCTGGATCCGACCGCTGGCTGGTTCTGACTAACGAGGCCAAGAACTTGGGGCTCAAATATAACTGGGATGCTGCCAGCCGTACGCTTACGGGCCAGAAAACAGGTCGTTCGCCGGAGGTTTATTTGACCGAATGCGACGCCTGGCAATTCGAACTTTATCAGCGGACTCCCCGTCAGAACACCACCAACCTGTTCTTTCCCGCGACAAACGTTTTTGGCAGCTACGATCCGGCTATAGTGAAACTGATCGATATGTCCTGGAAATGCTCCCGCACAATTCTCGGCCAAAAAGTGAATACGGAGAGCGTGCAGACAGCACAAATTGTATTGAGGAATAAATACTAATCGTATGAGGCTGAAAGTGAAAATGTGGCAGGGGGCAGCCGGTAGTGTTTTACTGGTTGCATTAGGGGTTACTTTTCTCCTCGGGCTGGGTCTCGCCAGCTACCTTACGCTAGCTAGGCAACAGAATGTATCCGTTGCACGATCGCATGCCTGGAATGCGGCGCTGGCCATGGCTGAAGCCGGGGTCGAGGAATCCCTGGCGCACATTAATCAGGGTGTTCTCATTTCTCTGACCAACCTAAACCGAACCGCAAACGGCTGGACCTTCGACGGGACGGTTTATAGGGCGCCACGTCGAAATCTTCAAAACGGTTACTATGATGCGTATATCACTGGTGACGCGTACCCAGTGATTTATGCAACCGGTTATGTGAACGCCCCATTTTTTGCTGAGCCGGCGAGACGTGCCCTCCGGGTTACAACAGCGACTGATGGACTCTTCGTAGCAGCAATGGCCGCTCGCTTGGACATTGATTTCAAAGGCTTTGGCGTGGAAACGGATAGTTTCGATTCCTCCTCCGCGCTATACAGCACAGATGGGAAATATGATCCTACCAAGAATAAGGACAACGGGGACGTCGCGACCACAATGGGGCTGCTGAACGTGGGTAATGCCAAAGTCATGGGGACGCTAAGAACCGGTCCCGAGGGAAACATTCAAATCGGAGCCCAAGGTTCTGTGGGCGACCAAGATTGGGTCGATGGTGGTACCCGAAATCTCCAGCCAGGGCATTATCTAAACGACTTTAATGTCGATTTTCCTGACGTGATGGTCCCTTTCACCTCTGGCTTGGTTCCGCAGAGCATGACCATCGACGGCACCAATTGCTATTGGGTGCTGGAAAATGGGGATTACGTGCCCGGTTCATCCGCTGCGACCACGCTTCCCAATAAAGAAACCATCCTCGTTACTGGTAAGGCGCGGCTATACATACCCGGTGATTTCACTATGGTAGGCAGTTCCCAAATCGTAGTGGCTTCGGGTGGAAGTCTGGCCATCTATGTCGGTGGGGCCAACACAACGATCACGAAGATCAATGTGATCGATGGCAACTGTGCTAATTTTAATTACTTTGGCTTGCCGAGCAACGAATCCATCTCCATGTCAGGCAATGATGCCATGCTCGCGACCATCTACGCGCCAAGCGCCGTCCTAACCCTGTCTGGAGGCGGATCGGATGTGATCGATTACCAGGGGGCGTGTGTGGCGAAGTCGATCAAGTTGAACGGCCATTTCAAATTTCATTACGATGAAAATCTCGCTAAAGCCGGTCCACTCCGGGCCTTTGTTGCCGGCTCATGGACGGAGCTTTAATGGGATTCCCACAATGTGCCCATAACTCAACGCGGATGTATTGCACGTGTCTCAGTATTTGACACATTCGAGTCTTCGGCGAAAAGCCCTTGCCTTTAGATACCGGTTCTCCCCGTTGAGTTTAGTGTTAAGAAGCCCCCACCAAAGTGACTCAGGTCTCACTGGCAAGCAACTTGCTTGATGTGCCACAGATGTACTTCAGCGTGGTCATGAACATAAACATGGAGGTCGAGCTGTGAGAATTAACCTGGCGGAAATCAAGAATCATCTTCGTCGGCAGGCGGCCCAGAGTTTGGCGGAGGTCATGGTTGGGGTGTCCATCATGGGAATCATGTTTGTCACCCTGTATGGAGGGATGTCCTCCGGGTTTGCGGTAACCCAGGTGACACGTGAGAACTTACGGGCCACTCAGATTCTCCTCGAACGCGTGGAAGGGCTTCGGCTCTACAACTGGAATCAGTTGGTCTACAGCAATTGGATTCCGTCCACTTTCACCAGCTATTATTATCCCATGACTGCCAGCAACGAGTCGCCAGGGATTGCCTATAATGGTACAATGGCCGTGCGAAGCGCGGTTCTCTCGCCTCCTTCCAGCTACAGCGACAACATGCGCGAGGTGACAGTTACGGTGAACTGGAGCTCGGCTGGGGTGCCTCGCAGCCGCACGGTGACCACTTATGTGTCCCGGAATGGAGTTCAGAATTATATCTATAGCAGCATTGGCCGCTAGGAAACAGTCTGTTATGAAACTGCCTCAGGGCCCCACCTTCTCAATTTGCGCTGGAAAGTCGCAGACGGGTTGGACATTGCTGGAGATGATGATCACCATGGCGATCTCCTCGCTGGTTCTTCTGGCAGTAATGCAGACGACAATATTCACCGCTCGCGGCTTTGCGGCCTTGGGCAACTACGCCGACCTGGACCGTGCCAGCCGTAACACGCTTGACCAGATGAGTCGAGATATTCGACAGGCAAAGGTTTTTGGTTATGGCACGGCAAACCGCCTGTACTTTACCAATATGGACAACAGTTGGTTCTCATACCATTGGGATCCTAATACCAAGGTAGTCAGCCGTCTTTCAGGTGTTTTCAAGGTGAGCGGCTCGAGAAGCAACCTGATGCTCTCAGGCTGTGATTTCTTCAGTTTTAACATTTTCCTCAGGAATCCGACCAATGGTTTTTGGTTTCCTTATTCGGCCCTGGGCCAGGAGGAGAATACAAAACTGGTGGACGTAAGCTGGCGCTGTAAACGACGAGTCATCAACTTGTTTAACACTGAAAGCGTGCAAACCGCCAAGATCGTGCTACGCAATTAACACCGGAGAATTGTCTAATGAAACTGTTACGTGCCAAAATCGCCGCTTCCCAGGGGAGCGTGTTGCTCATCAGCCTTATTTTCGCGGCCATAGCCGGGGTCACCCTGGCCAGCTACCTCATCATGGTCGAGAACCAGACGGTATCTGTTTACCGTTCGCAAAGTTGGAACGTCGCCATGACGGTCAGTGAAGCGGGTGTTGAAGACGCCCTGCAACTGATTAATCGATACGCGGGTTCTTTCGAAGAGGACATTCTGCCGCAATGGACAAATCACGCCGCGGCCGAGAATTGGAGTTCGCCGTCGGCTAATGTTTACTATATGTCCCGGAACATGCCGTACCAGGCTACCTCCGGGGCGTGGTTTACCAACAGCTATGAGGTCTGGATCACGAATCGAAATAGCGAACCGGAAATATTTGCCACAGCAACGGTGCCCTGGACATTTCATTATGCGTCGGCGCCTCAAGCCATGTTCGCTGGCATTGGTTTGGCGGTCGACGGAACTGGCTTCAGGCCGCCTATCAGGCGCAATGTGCACGTAAAAACCAAGTACGGTGCGCTCTGGCAGGTGGCTATGGCTGCAGTGCAGACGATTGACTTGAAGGGCAAGAATGTCGCGACTGACAGTTTTGATTCAGCGGATGCGGACTTCTCCTCGGCCGGGCAGTATCCACTCGGCATTCCATGGAAGACCAAAGCCAACGGGGATGTGGCTACCACCCGGGCGATCGTAGACTCATTGAATGTGGGCAACGCCAAGATAAAAGGTCATGTGCGGACTGGTCCTGGTGATAACACGATTACTATTGGACCTAACGGTTCAGTGGGTGACCGTTTCTGGGTAGAGAGTGGCTTTAAAGGAATCAAAGACGGGTGGTCGTCCACCGATTTCAATGTAGTGTTTCCAGACGTGGTTCTTCCCAATAGCCAATGGATTGAGCCTGTGGATCGTAATGTCACGATTGACGGAGAACTTTACGAGTTCGCCATTTTCAGTGCGGGTGATTATCAGATCAACAACCTGGTTGGCAGTCTGATGATCGATGCTCCAAAGGGAGCACTTGTTCGCATTCTCATTAGATCCTCGGTGAAATTCACCGCGAAGGAGGTCATTCGGATCAAGTCGGACCAGGACTCCGGCGCTACCGTGCGTATTTACATGGCTGGGGCGGAAATGAATCTGGGAGGACAGTCTTACATTGACAATCAAGGCGGATTTGCAGACCGCTTTTACCTCTTTGGCCTGCCATCGTGTCAAAGCATTACTTTCGGTGGTAATGCCAGTTTTTACGGCGGAATTTATGCGCCGCAGGCCGTCTTCGCCCTTGGCGGTGGTGGTAACGACGTCTGGGACTTTGTTGGCGGCAGTGTCACCAAGACGGTCATGATGAATGGCCATTTTAATTTTCACTACGACGAAAACCTGGGCAAGAATGGCCCTGGCAGTGGTTTCATCCCTGTTGCCTGGGGTGAGAAGTAGTTTACTGAGTGTCGGGTTGGGCGGGTTTGCTGGTTGTCTTCATGTTTACCGCCTTGGGCGCTCCTCCGCTGGAGCGCCCGCTTTTTAATCACGGCAGCCTAACCCAGTAACGAAAGCGCTGGGTTCTGGGGTAGCCGTTACGGCGCCCCCTTTTTCTTTTGCTGACGCTGTTCTGACTTGGGGCTAATTTGAATTTGCGATGAATCCTTTCGGCGACATTCTGCAATTACGTGTTCGCTATAGTGAGACCGATCAAATGGGCACGTTCTATAACGCGCGTGCCTTGGAGTGGTTTGAGTGTGGTCGTTCGGAATTGATGCGGCGGCGCTTGAAAATGTCCTACGCGGATTTGGAGCCGCAGGGAGTCTTTTTGCCCCTGGTTGAAGCCCACCTCGTGTTTCGTGGTGGCGCTCGTTATGATGACTTGCTCGAGATATGCTCGATCCTGTCAATGCCGGGCCGAGCAAGGCTCCACTTTGAGGTCTCGATTAAACACGCGGAAAGCCGGAAACCGGTTGTCGACGGTTACACAGTGCATGCCTTCACGGACCGGCAAGCCAAGCTAATCCGGCCGCCAAAATGGTTCGTGGATTTGCTCGATCGAGCAGCGCAGGTGTCTTGCCCGCCGATCAGGGATTAAGTCGATGGCTGTGACCTGTTTTCCAGTACTTTCCTACAGGTCTAGCACCGCAGGCATGCCTGTAGCAGCGACCTGATGGGCGGGACCATCGAAATTCCTCCAAACCGTCTGTAGCAATTCTACTGACTGGCCATTCTTTCACCAGCCTTTCAATCGAGGACGCGCCGATGCCGGAGAGGATTCGCATGACCCTCGGGTAGGTGCAGACCCCATTTTCAGGTCGTCAATTGAGGTTACCATGGCACCTGTCAGTCGATTGCCTGTGGGCGAAAGGGGGACAACCGAACAAATGTTAGCCCTTGCAATTGACTCACAATAAAATCGTCGGCGCGGAGTGATTTGCCAGGGGGAGTTTTCGAGGGTGCGGGGGAGGGAACTTAAAGGCATTCACTTCGCCCGGCGATTGTTATTGTCCGGTCTTCTGTCCACCGGCTTGCTCGTTTGGAGCCTCACCTTGTTGCTTTTTAGTGAGGCGGTGTACTTCAGCAGCGAGATCGCTCATTGGCTGCAATTTGCTCATGCACCCGTGGGCACCGCGGGACTTGGCCTCCTGGAGCAAATCTTCGTCAATGTGCAATCCGGTAAACATAATCACCGGCAGCGTTGGCCGGACGCGGCGGGCATGGAGAAGCAGGTCCAGGCCGTTCTCGCCAGCCAGGTCGATATCCAGGATGGCCAAGTCAAATTCGCTGGATTCCAGGTATTCCCGCGCTTCGCAGACCATCCTCGCGGCGGTAACATCGAATCCTCTTTTACGCAGGTGGAGCGAAACGAGTTCACGGGTAGGGGCTTCGTCGTCCACAATAAGTATTCTAGGGAGCATAAGTACGTTGTTGTTTGTTGCCTATGGTTGCGCTTCGTCTGCGCAGTGGATATAGATCTGCTGATGCCAGTTGTCGGCGGTTGATTTGCCCACCCAAAACGATTCACACAGTCCGATGACCGGTGGGTCTTTATCCCACTTTCCATTCTGAAACTCGTAAACAGAATAGCTTTGCCGATCACGATCGAAAAGGTGAATTACGTCACCTTCAACAATGGGAAAATGGAGATCCTCTCGGATTCGGCCGAACAACGGCCCCATGCAACTGCGAATTGAAAACCCGGCAGGCACCGGGCTGGAAAAGGCCCCAGCACTCACCTCCCCTGCGAAATTAATGGTGATGTAGTTTGAGGTCGGGTTAAGGAGGATACTGCCTTCGCCGGGGACAAAGCGTTCTCCGGAGAGCGTCCATTTGCCTCCTTCGAGAACGGATTCCTTCAAACGAAACTGCGCTGGATCGAACCGGGTCACGGCTGTTCCCTCCGGCCAGCCTGCCAGGACTTCTTCGACATGGTTCGATCCGCCAGTGAACGGATTGGCAACCATTGAGTAGCCCGGACTGACAGTGGTGGAGGCGTAGCCCAACACATTGCTGGCACATGGTCCGTGACAAGTAGCCTGGTAAAAGCGATGTCCATACTTGTGCGCGGAGGAATCCAGAAACTCCGTACTGATATCGCAGGTAATGTCTCGGTTGATTTCAGTCCAGGTCACCAGGTCCGAGGAAGCGTGAACAGCGTACGGCACTCCTTTGGACAATTGTATGTCGAAACGAAACGCGCCATACGGAAACCGTTTCGGATTGGTCAGGTGTGGTGGAGCGGTTGCCGTTTGACCTCTCCCGCGCAAAGGGGAGGTCGAGAAGAATCTTTGGGAAACGGATGTCAGTAGGCTCATAGGATTGAAGCATGCCCCAATCGAAGGGCACTGGCTGCTGATTGGCATGGGTATGAATCGGAGGAAAGGAAGTAAGAACCCGAGGTCTGGCAAAGCACGGTGGAATTGATGGTTCTCAGCACCATGCTTTGGATAGCAAGTTCTTCTGGCGCGGCCTGTCTTTTCAATTCGTTGCAGCCATGCCGGTTGGCTGACTTGTCGGAATAAAGAAACGCTGTCAATGCTGCAACTCGAGGGTGTCCGAAATCGGGACGGTGCAGAACCAAGGCAGGGCCCCAAACGGTCGACTGCCTAGTTTTGCCACACGTTAGCGGTCGCGCCTGCCAGTCGACACGCGGAATCCTGTGCCTTCCGGCCAAAGCGGCTAATGCAGAAAAGTCGGACATAATTCAAAAATGATGCTGGACGGGGGGGAGGTTAAGCCCCCACACCCGATCTGATCGCCAGCAGTTCTCTCGTCTTGAGGTTGCTAATTGTCCCTCAGAGATTTGCGTTCCTGCGAAAGCAGGTTTCGAGCCAGTGGGAGCCTCTTTCGCGTGGACTGAGGGAGGGACGGCACACTGAGGAAAACCCATAGGAAAGAGTTTGTTAGTGGGCTTGTCGGTTTGTATTGCATTAGGAGTCGGACCGCTTAGGATTCAGCCTCGGCCTCTTAAGCGGAAGCCATCGTATGAGCAGTCAACCAACCAAATCGAACGCCGCCTTTCATCCCGTCAGCAGCCCCGATTTTTTGCCGCTGGCTCAGCTGCAGGATTTGCAGCTGCAACGACTCAAAAGTACCGTCCAGAATGCCTATGATCACGTGGCGCTGTTTCGTCAGCGCATGGCGGAGCGGGATTTGAAACCGGCTGATGTGCGTTCGCTCAAGGACCTCGCAAAGCTGCCTTTTACCGTAAAAGCTGATCTCCGGGATACCTACCCTTTCGGCCTTTTTGCCAGCCCCATGAGAGACATTGTCCGGTTGCACGCGTCGAGTGGCACAACCGGCAAGCCTATTGTGGTAGCCTACACGCACGAGGATCTGCTAGTGTGGACCAATGTGATGGTCCGCAGCTTCGCTGCTTGCGGTCTTCACCAGGGTGATATTATCCAGAACGCCTATGGCTATGGCCTTTTCACTGGAGGTCTCGGGGCTCACTATGGGGCTGAGGCCTTAGGAGCGACGGTCATTCCCATCTCCGGCGGGAACACCCAGCGGCAACTCATGGTCATGAAAGACTTCGGGGTGACTGCTATCTGTTGCACCCCCAGCTACTTTCTCCATTTGCTCGACCAGGCTTCCGAACTGGGTGTGGATATTCGAAAACTGCCCCTGCGCGCGGGGGTCTTCGGAGCTGAGCCATGGACCGAGTCAATGAGACGCCGTATCGAGGTTGAAAGCGGCATCAAGGCATACGATATTTATGGGCTTTCCGAGATCATCGGCCCGGGGGTGGCGATGGAATGCCAGTGTCAGGCCGGGCCGCATATCTTTGAGGATCACTTTTATCCGGAGATTATTGATCCTAAGACAGAAAAACCGCTTCCCGACGGTGAGGAAGGAGAGTTGGTGCTCACTACCTTGAGCAAGGCGGCGATGCCTATGATTCGGTACCGTACCCGCGATATAACCGCCTTGACCGCGGAGTGTTGCGAGTGCGGCCGTAATCTTCGGCGCATCAAACGTATTTCAAGAAGAAGCGACGATATGTTTATCATCCGTGGCGTCAATGTGTATCCATCTCAGATCGAAACCGCTTTGTTGCGAGTGGAGGGTACTCTTCCGCATTATCAGATCGTCCTGACGCGGGAAAAGGAATTGGATAACATGGAGGTCATGGTGGAAGTAACCGCAGAGGTGTTTGGTGACACGGTGGGTGCTCTTGAAGCGTTACAGGCTCGCTTGGGCAAGTCGATTGAGACCGTCGCAGGTGTGCGTGCGAACGTCCGCCTCGTTCAGCCGCGAACGATTCAGCGCAGCGAGGGCAAAGCCAAGCGAGTGGTGGACCAACGAAAGATGTGAGGTCAGGCGTTATGATCATTAAGCAAATCTCGATTTTCCTTGAAAACAAACCGGGGGAACTGAGCCGTCCCGCGAAGCTCCTTGCCAAGGCACATCTGAATATTTTGACCTTGTGCCTGGCTGACACCCAGGATTTCGGGATCCTGCGCATCATCGTGCGGGAATGGGAAAAGGCCAAGGCACTGCTTGAAAAGAACGGTTTCACTGTCAGGGTCAATGATATGGTGGCTTTGGAAGTTCAGGATCGACCTGGCGGGTTGGCCGCCATTCTGGAGGTGGTTGAAAAGGCCGGCGTAAACCTGGAATACATGTACGGGTTTACGTTGTCGAAAGCCGGCAAGGGCATCCTGGCTTTTCGATTCGATAATCCGGAGGCGGCGGTGACAGCCCTCTCTCGCAAGGGTCTCCAACCTGTCGGCGGGCTCGACCTGTTCGAACGTTCCACCAAAGTTGCCGTTAAGGGCGCCACCAAAAAGACTGCATAGCACCCGGGCGCAACGCCCAACAGCGGCTGCACAACCGGAAGGATCGTAAAAGCTCACTGACGGGAATCAGTGAGCTTTCGAACACGGTTTGGCGAAATACAGTCAAGGCCTATCGTACTTCAGGATTGAAGTGACCGTTCCACCACTGGTTATTGGGCTGTTTGTTGGGGCCTCGGCGGCCGTCCAACTCATCCTGCTTCATCGAGACGGCGTGGCCGTCAACCATCACTGTGTTCACGCGCCCGCCATTGCGGTCCGACGGAGTAGCCCGATGCGCATCAGAGCCGTCGTTCCCGCCCTCATAATAGGCGTTTCCGGCACCGGGACTCGAGGCGCTTTTTCGGCTTCCTTGAGAACCGAGATTCAAGGAGCCGAGTGGTGGATCGATCACATAAACACCGGATCCACCGCTTCCATAAGGTTCAACCGGGGATCCTTTGCGTGCCCCCTTCGTGTCCCCCAACATAACGGTGCTAGATGGCATTGCGATCGAAAAATCCTTGGCGTGATATGGGGCGACGCCCCCCGGCGTGCGGGTGTTGCCTAGGTACTGGTAATTATAGCCGTAGCCTCCGTAATACTTGGTGACTCCCTCAGCCTCCACCCCTCCTGGGGCAGTGTGTGCGAAGGGCTTGTTCATGAATGCATACTCGTCTAGACGCAATTGTGGACTAAGATAGACTTCCGCGTTTTGCATGAAGGGAAAGATCAGATCTGCCCAGCGAATCCGGGCTTGGCCAGCCATCGGAGCAAGGGAATGCCCAGGGAAGGCTCCGTGGTGATCATCGCGATAAAGGGCCATTCCAAGACCAATTTGGCGCAGGTTGCTGAGGCTGGCTATTGATTTGGCTTTGCTTTTCGCTTTCGTCAGAGCAGGCAGTAACATGCTTGCCAAAACGGCAATGATGGCGATGACCACCAAGAGCTCAATTAACGTGAATCCTGAATGTCTGCGCGACTCTGGGTTTTTGGTTTGACCGAAACAATTTTGCGTCTTCATCGGCAAAAAGTGTGCCTTGAATGCTCTCGGCGCGCTAACGGTGGGTTGCTAAAGATTGTCGGTGGCTTGCGATTCGGCATTTCTGCCAGTTCAGGGCCAAGGATGGGGCCACTTAAAGGTAAAGTCCGTGACAGTCACCCGCGATTCCGCCTACGGTGATTGCGGTCAAGGGCGGGAGTTCGTTCTTTGTGCCGACGTCTTTAACGGATACAGACCCGGACAGCAGCCGAAGACTTCATGGAAAGCCTGACTGAAATGGCTCAGACTGGAGTATCCCACTTCTACGGCCGCCTCCGTTACGTTGCATTGACCCGACCGAAGCAGTTCGGCCGCCCGCTCTAAGCGGGCGCGGCGCAGCCATTGCGAGATCGTCAGGCCAGTTTCCTGCGTGAATGTTCGGCTTAGGTAAAAATGGCTGCAGGCGACCTGCTTGCCTAGGTCCTCGAGCGACGGTGGTTCGGCGAGATTCTCAAGCAGGATTTGCTTGGCCTTGTGCACTCGTTCCCGGGCCATTTGCTGAGCGCGCGTGCACAGAAGTTCAGGCCCCTGGCCGGAAAAGAAGAATTCCGCCGCAAACTCGAGCGCTTTACTCTCGTACCAGAGCCGTTGCGCCGCCTTGAGAACCGGGGGATGAAGCAGCGATTTCAGCATTTCTTGCCGCCGATGGTTTAGAGGACTGAGCTCCGAGACCCCAGTTGGAGCGCGGTTTTGGGCCAGGCAGCGGCGAATTAAAGGATGGAGATCTTCCACATGAGCCTCCAAGCGTCTCCGCAGAAACTCTGTAGAGTACTCTATGCTGAGAAACTGATGTCGATGGCCAGAAGCGCGCTGGCCGCCAATGGAGCCACTGCTCAGGGTGTAGAACCCCGCTGTTCCGGATACGAACTCCAGTTTTTGATTCTGGTAGCCTACCCAGCCCGCACCTTCGATATTGAGGCAGATCTCCACACTGTCGGGATGAAAACTCTCTGACCATTGCAAAGGTGATACGGCGTGCCATTCGTGCCATTCAAAACTGAACCCGAGGGTTGCAAAATCGCCTGCCAATTGCCGCCACCGGGCTCCGGCACCACCCCAAAACGGCTGTTCGCCTCGCACCAAAACCGCCCGGTCCGGTAGTGGGTCGGTTGGCTCAGAACTGGCGTCGCGTTTCAACAGGTTAGACATCACAAGCTGGTCCAAGATAGCTTAATGAGAATGATTCTCAACAAAAACCGAGCCGCCAATGGGTTCTATCGCAGCAGTGCCTCTCGAGGCTATCCACCCGAGTCAGATTTCCGCTGAATTCCGCTCCCTGAGCGTGGACCGGCACAAGTAGTGCTGCAAAAGGAAGGTCCGGGTGCTATGTAACAATTTGGTGAGTTTTTTACTTGATGGATTCGGCAACAATAGGTTATGTATACTAATAGCATAAGAATGTTGGTTGTTGTCTCCAAAACCGCCGCCAGGAGTAAGAATGGCAAGGGGAGGGTCTATGGCTCCTGATCGGCTGCAGCAGCAACGGTTTGAGTTAAAGTACTTTATTCCGGAGTCACTCGCAGAACCGATTCGCGGTTTTGTGAGTTGTTACCTGGAATTGGACGCATACGGAGTAGGCAAACCCCTTAACTCCTATGCGATTCACAGTATTTATCTCGATTCCGATGATATGGCTTTGTACTGGGACACCGTCAACGGCCTGAAGAATCGTTATAAACTTCGCTTGCGGTACTACACAGACGATCCGAAAGCCCCCGTTTTTCTAGAAATCAAACGCCGGAGCAACGAAGCTATTCTGAAACAGCGGGCCGGCCTGCGACGCATTGCGGCCGCAGCTTTGCTGCGCGGAGATTTGCCGGCGGTCGAGGACTTGGTGCATGCGGATGCCAAGAGCGTGATCGCCCTGAACCGGTTTTATGAGCTGATGATGCGCCTTAAAGCCGGCCCCAAAGTGCATGTGGCCTACCTTCGGGAAGCGTGGGTGACGCGTCATGACAACTCGGTGCGGGTGACCATGGACCGGGACACCAGGTCTGAGCAGGAACTCTACCCCTCTTTCAAGTGCGAGCTGCGACGAGCATTGCCTGTTTTTGGCCAGGAAGTGATTTTGGAGATTAAATTTACCGGACGGTTTCCCTCCTGGTTGGGTGAGATGGTGCGGGCTTTCGGGTTAGAACGGCGTTCAGCTGCCAAATATGTGGATGGAGTTACGTTGCTTAACGAAGACCAGCAGGTGCATGCCGGCGCATTGGCCGGTGATGTGTGGATTGGGGGTAATGGACTTACGGCGAGGAAGACCGATACCGCGGAGATCGACCCATGATTGAATGGCTGCAAGGCGGGGATTACGCGACCGCTCCAATGAATTTGCCGGCAATGCTGCTGGCGCTGATGCTTGCTTTTCTATGTGGTCAAACGATCGCCTGGGTGTACATGTGGACCCACGCCGGGCTTTCGTACTCCCGGTCTTTTGTCAATTCTCTGGTGGTTATCCCCGTGATTGTGGCCTTGGTCATGCTAGTCCTCTCCAACAGCCTTGTTACGGCATTCGGGCTGATGGCTGTATTCGCGATCGTTCGGTTCCGCAACATTTTACGCGACACAATGGATACGGCTCATGTGCTCGCGGTAATCGTCCTGGGCATGGCCTGTGGGACGCAGAAGTTCTCGAGTGCCTTGATGGGGGTGATACTGATTTGCTCGATCCTGGCCTATTTGCGCTTTACTGGGTTTGGCACGCGACACCGATATGATCTGGTGCTGAATCTTCACTGGGGCAGGCCGCTTGAGGAAATGGGAGAGTTGGATCGCCTGCTGGCACGTCACAGTTTCCGTGCCCATTGCGCCGGCCAGCGCACTCAGGAAGGGATTCTCGGTGCGGATCTGTCTTATCGCTTGCTGTTGCGGGACCCGCTCCGCGCCGGGGAGTTGATCAGTGAGTTGAAAACCGTGAACGGAGTATCCAGGCTGAGTAGCCTGAAAGCCGAGGACGAATCCGAGTTGTAATCGTGGCAAAACTCCCTCCAATCCCACCTCCGCCTGGCCACTATTGGTACCGATTCCGGGTGCATTTACTGCCGGTTCTCGCATTCGGAATGGTCTTTGCAGGTGCGATACTTACGTGGGATCAGTACGTCGGTCCGCACGACATCGCCATGGAAGGGATCGGCACCCAAAGCAACGTGGCTACCTCGGTGCCGGAATCGTTCGACCAACTCCACCCCGATGGAGAACCACCGGTCGCAAACGCTCAGGCGGGAAAGAAAAACCCTTTGTTCACCCGCATCGAAAGACTAGTGGATCGGATTCTACAAAACTAAAGTGTTTCTGGGTTGTCAGGCCCCGCGAGGGTCCTTAAGTGCAGAACTCTCAACGAACCGAATTGCTCTGCGTGGCTCGGCCAATCTGAAACGCCTGCTTGTTAGCTTCAAAAAACGATTCGTCGAAACCACTTTTAAGCGTCTCCAGCCAGAGGCTTTCCGGCACTGGCAGGTGAGCGCTCAGTGCTCCAAGCAGAGCCACGTTCAAAGTCTTCTTTGAAGGTAGCCTTTCTGCATCCACAACGTCGGGCGTGATCATTACCCCCTCAGGCCGGAGGAAATGCCGATTCGGCTCGACCTGCGAGGGTTCGAAGACCAGAAGAAAATCTGCCTCCCCAGAGGTGACCATTGGGCTGAATACCTGCTTGCCGAACCGTACGTCACCGGTCACCGACCCACCCCGCTGGCTCATGCCTTTGATTTCACTCTTTTTGACATCAAAACCCGCACGAACCACGGCCTCCGCGAGAATGTCTGTGCCTTTCAGCACGCCTTGGCCACCGAGCCCGGCGACGACAACGTTAGTGACTTTGGACATACTTTCCTTACTTAGGGCATTCGCACTGTTGTTCATACCTTTTCAATTCTTTGGCAATGAGAATGCAGGGCCGGCGTGCGATGATTACCGAGAGCTCGCCGGATGCCAGTGACTCGTCCAGAGCGCGTTCAAACTCGACCGAACCCAGCCGCGGTTCCACCACGAAGACCCGCTCGACCCCGATCCCGCGAGCCACTGATTCAAGCGTCACCTTATTGGTGGGTTCATGATTGAGTTTTCGGCCCGTTCCCGGGTGCTCCTGATGCCCGGTCATTGCCGTGGTGGAGTTATCGAGAATGATCAAAACATGTCCGGTCGCTGGAGGGTTGTAGACCATTTCCACCAATCCGTTGATGCCGGTGTGCATGAAGGTGCTGTCGCCGATCACACTGACCACACGCCGCGCCTGGTCCGGTGGCAAAACATGCCGCAAACCCAAGCCCACCCCCAGGCTGGCTCCCATGCAGACACAGGAATCGATCGCTTCGAACGGCTGCAGCACACCTAGCGTGTAACATCCAATATCCCCGGCAACGATGCAGTCTCGCTTGCGCAACGCCTCAAAAACCACCCGGTATTGGCAGCCGTCACAAAGTTGGGGAGGTTTTCCAGGCGGAGGGGAAGTCTCCGCAGTGAGATCGTAATTCAGGATTCGCTTCACACGCGCGACGTCCAGTTCGCCAAACCGGTACATTTCAGCTTTACCCTCCACGCGAACTCCAGCGGCTCGGATGGCATCCACTAGGTAAGGGTCGCCCTCCTCAATAACCACACACCGCTGGACACTCTTGGCAAATTGCTCTATCTGCTTCAGCGGCAGCGGGTGGGTGAGACTAAGCTTGAGCAAGCTAGCCTCTGGCGCCACCTCCCTGGCGTGCATTACGGAAATCCCCGAGGCAACGATGCCGAGCATGGGACTTCCGGCTATCACCGGGTTAAGTTTCGAAGTTTCATTCCAAGCTTGGATCTCCGCGAGTTTCTTGCGAAGGCGGCGGTGCGCGGGTCTTGCGTAAGCGGGGATCATTACGCGGGACCGGATATCACGCGCGAAGCTGGCTTCCGGGGCAGGAGTGGAGTCGGATCGACTCTGCACCACGGTGTAACTGTGGCAGACGCGGGTCGTCACGCGCAGTAAGACAGGGATCTGCCAACGTTCTGAAATCTCAATGGCCTGCAGTGTGAAATCGTAAGCTTCCTGTGAGTCGGAGGGCTCAAGCATCGGCAGGCCGGCGGCAACCGCGTAACGCCGATTATCCTGTTCGTTTTGACTCGAGGCCATGCCGGGATCATCAGCCGAAACAATCACCAGGGCGCCGGTCACACCAGTGTAGGACGCGGTGAAGAGCGGATCTGCTGCCACGTTCAACCCAACGTGTTTCATTGTGCATAGGGCACGGGCGCCGGCAAAAGCGGCCCCGATGGCAACTTCCATCGCCACTTTCTCATTGGGAGACCATTGCGCTACGCCGCCGAGCTTGGAAAAAACCTCTAGGATCTCAGTAGAGGGCGTGCCCGGGTAGCCGGTGCCGAGGGCTACGCCAGCATGCCGGGCCGCGAGCGCTATGGCCTCGTCTCCGCTGAGGAGTTGTCTATTTTGATCTTTCATACCACAAATGCCGCCAGTCTAATACCGATCGGACAGGCATTTGAAAACTAAATTCGTCCAGGTTCACTGTGCGGAAGAATACTCTTCACCCGCAACCGCCTTCGGTTCTCTGCGCCTCGTGAACCACTGTCTTGCGGCCGAGTCTTGTAGTTCCTGAACCGCCCGAAGGCCGTTCCAAACCTTCGCTCTTTGCCGAGCAGGCAGTGAGCCGGATGCAGGGTTTTCTGCCGGGACCGGCTTGGCGTCTACGGGCAAATTTAATTGAGTAATCGCCACCTATTCTATATCTAACCTCTCGAACTAGGCGAATGGACACGCATATTAACGACGGAATTCTGGAAGAATTCCGAAGAGACCTTTCGGAAGTTTGGCAAGAACTTCCCAACAAGGCTTTCTTCGGCGTGCTGTTGGTGGCTTGGTTTTCATTGTTTCATTTTCTGGGCAACTCGACCCTCGGTTATGTAGACACAAAGTCGCTGTTTGGTTACATGTACGACGCGTACACCAGCGGGAATCGAGGCTTGGCAGAGTCTGAAGATGCCTTCGCATTACTCATTCCATTCGTCGTTCTTGCGTTGTACTGGTCTAAGCGCCGCACATTGGTGGCTCAGGATTTGAGGAGTTGGACTCCGGGATTGGTGTTGTTGTCTGGTGGGTTGCTACTGCACCTTTTCGGGTTTCTGATCCAACAACCCAGGGTGTCGATTGTTGGTTTTTTTGTGGGCGTCTACGGACTGACGGGCTTGGCTTGGGGACCCGCATGGTTGCGAACTACCTTTTTCCCCTTTTTCCTTTTCGGTTTCTGTGTGCCTATGGGCTCGCTGGCCGAGCCCATTACCTTTCGGCTGCGCTTGGTGGTGTCCCACTTGGTGGAGTTCGTTTCGCATTTCTTCCTCGCCATTGATGTGATCCGTGACGGCACCATGTTGCGCGATCCGACGAATCGGTATTCGTATGAAGTGGCGGCTGCCTGCAGCGGAATTCGCAGTCTCATCGCTACGTTTGCCCTGGCTATTATCTTGGCTTTCGTTTCCTTGCGCACCTGGTGGAAGCGAGGGCTCATGGTTCTCGCCGCCCTGCCGCTGGCCTTGTTGGGAAACCTGCTGCGCATGTTGAGCATCGTGATCGCCGCCGAGTATGGAGGTCAGGAGGCCGGCACTTACGTTCACGACGGAGGCCCGATGGGCATTTTCAGTATGCTGCCGTACATACCGGCCTTCATTGGACTTCTGATCCTTGAACGCTATCTCGCCGATCCCATTGGGCCGCCTGAAGGCCAAGACGGTCGTGGCCCATCTGGCAGGCAAGATTTGGCAAGGCCTGTCGCACCTTGAGCGGGGGAAACTGTTAGGATAAAAGCTTTTCTCCAAAGGGTGTCTTTGGTAAAAAGCCCGCCGGGGGCGTTCAGGGGTTTTTGCATTGCAGTGATATGAACAAGCAAAAATGGCTCATGCTGATTGTGGCGCTAGTCCTAATGACCGGGGCTGCTGGCTTGCTGTCGCACCTGCGTTCGGGCCAGAAATTGGCCCTTCCGGGGGTAAGGACTGTGCCCCTTGAAGGTTCTTCTCGGGTTCAGGTCTGGCTGCCGGAAAAGGTTTTGGATTACGAATCCGAGTGGATTGAGCCGGATGAGATCACTTTGTCGACCTTGCCTGGCGATACGAGTTTCGGCCAGCGCCGTTATAAGTCATCAGATTCCGAGATTCTGGTAAATGTGGTCCTCATGGGACGAGACCGTACCAGCTTGCACAAGCCGCAGTTTTGTCTCACGGGGCAGGGGTGGGCTATCGATCAAATAGCCTCTGCCGAGGATCAGATCGCCATGGATCGTCCCGTCTCGTATCAACTGCCAGTGGTCAAGCTGATTGCCAATCGTTCGTACGCTGGCGGCATAGCCCGAGGCGTTTATGTCTATTGGTACGTGGCCGATGATGGCCTGAGTGCCAGTGTGTCTGGAGCTGCACGGATGTGGTCGATGGTGCGGCGCCTTTTCCGGACCGGCGAACTGCAGCGCTGGGCTTACGTTACCTGTTTTTCCGTGTGTCCGCCGGGTCAGGAGGATGCTGTTTACCAGCGCATCCGAGCCTTTATTGCCGCCGCTGCTCCGGAGTTTCAGCTCTATCCTGCAGGCCCGGCTGTTGTATCCCTGAAGACCGCGAAATGAAACCGACTTCCCTGCAACTCCCGCTGGCCACCGCCAGTTGAAGTATCAAGCTAAGCCATGCTACGCAGAGACCGACTAATTCGGATGCAGATTCATCAGCTCCTGGACGCCTGTCTTTTTGCGTTCAGCTTTTGGCTGGCTTACGCCCTGCGATCCAATTCCGTCATTATTGACCTGTTCGGCCTGGCCGATGTTGCCTCGTTCGAGGGTTATGTTTGGCTTTACCTGGTGCTGATCCCTGCGGCGCCCATGGTGTTGGAGGCTCAGGGTTTCTACAAGCGCCCTCTTCTATGTTCGCGGCGAGTAACCGCTTGGATGCTTTTCAAAGGTTGCTTCCTCATTACGCTGGGATTGGTCCTCGCACTCTTCCTGTTCCGCTTGGATATCGCCCGGTGGGCGCTCATCTGGTTTGGCGGCATTAGCTTCCTTCTCGTCTATGCCAAAGAAGAGTTGATGCGCTACCTCCTTCAGAGCAAACTGGCTCAGAGCCAGTTCCGCCGCCGCTTCATTCTCATCGGCACTGCCAAAGAGACCGCTCGGATGCGGTCCGAACTCCGGTCCAAGGCTTTCGAGACCATGCAGATTGTGGCTGAATTTGAGCTTGGGAGGACCCCTGTAGCCCGCCTGCTCGAGATTCTCCACGAACATTCCGTAAACGGTGTCATCATCAATGCGAAACGCTCCTATTTTGATGAGGTCGAAACTGCTATTCGCGCGTGCGAACTGGAAGGAGTTGAAGTATGGTTGCTGGCGGATTTTTTCAATACCCAGATCTCGCGCACGACCTTCGACGAACTTGGAGAACGGCCGGCGTTAGTTTTTAGTTCCGGGCCAGAAGCTTCCTGGGAAGGGGTCGTAAAGCAGTTGCTGGATTTCTTTGGTGCCCTGGTTTTGATCCTCATGCTGTCCCCTGTTTTCGCTGTGGTTGCGGTGCTGATCCGACTCACCTCTCCGGGCCCCGTGTTTTTCCGGCAACAACGTTCGGGTCTCAATGGCCATCCTTTCACCATCTTTAAGTTTCGTACCATGGTGACCAACGCCGAACAGATCAAACACGAACTGGAGGCCCTCAACGAAATGAGCGGTCCAGTCTTCAAAGTCACCGACGATCCCCGCATCACGCGCTTGGGCAAGTTTTTGAGAAAATTCAGCATCGACGAGCTTCCCCAATTATTTAATGTGGTCCGCGGGGAAATGAGTTTGGTGGGGCCGCGTCCTTTGCCGGTGGATGAAGTTAAGCGGTTCGATGACCTGGCGCATCGGCGGCGGTTGAGCGTCCGGCCTGGCATCACCTGTCTCTGGCAGGTCAGCGGACGCAACAACGTTAAAGATTTCAAGGATTGGGTTCGCCTCGATCTTGAGTATATCGACAACTGGTCGCTCTGGCTTGATATCAAAATACTCTTCCGGACCGTGCCGGTCGTGATCGTTGGAACCGGCGCCAAATGAGCAAGCAGGCCAAATGCCTCCAGGGAGTTGTCCTGGTCAATTCTTGCCGCAAGGTTGACGTGCGTTCTTGCGCCCGGATTACCCTCTCCATCCCCTCAAGAGTTCGTAGGCCATGAAAAGAAAAAGCTCCAAGACCGTCACCCAACCAACCAGTGTTGTGACGGGTGTGGCCGGGTTCCTCGGCTCCCACCTCACCGACCTGCTCCTTGCCCGGGGACACAAAGTTATCGGCATCGACAACTTTGTTACCGGCTCGGTGAACAATATCGCTCACCTTGGGGGCAACCCCGATTTCAAATTCATCGAGCAGGACGTGACGGAATTCATCTTTTTGGAAGGCCCAGTGGACTACGTTTGGCACTTTGCGTCCCCCGCCAGCCCCGTAGACTACCTGGAACTCCCAATCCAGACACTCAAGGTCGGGTCGCTGGGTACGCACAAAGCCTTGGGTCTTGCTAAGAACAAAGGTGCACGATTCCTTCTGGCCTCCACATCAGAGGTCTATGGAGATCCATTGGTGCACCCACAGAAGGAGGAGTATTGGGGCAACGTGAATACCATCGGTCCCAGAGGGTGCTACGATGAAGCCAAACGATTCGCGGAAGCTCTCGTCATGGCTTATCGCAACGAGCACCGTGTGCCCGCACGAATCGTTCGGATCTTCAATACCTACGGCCCACGCATGCGACTGCACGACGGACGGGTTGTCCCCGCGTTTCTTGGCCAGGCACTGAAAGGCCGCCCCATAACTGTGTTTGGGCAGGGAACCCAAACCCGCAGCTTTTGCTTCGTTTCCGACCTGATCGAGGGTGTTTACCGCCTCATGATGAGCCATTACGATTTGCCGGTGAATATCGGCAATCCCGCGGAAATGTCCGTGCTCGAGTTCGCCCGGGAGATTATCCGCATCACGGGCTCTCGTAGCCGGATTGCTTTCAAACCTCTCCCACAGGATGACCCCAAGCAACGTCGTCCGGACATTACACGGGCTCGCAAGCTCTTGCGCTGGGAGCCCAAGGTTTCTCTTTCCGAGGGACTGACCCGTACCATCAATTATTTCCGGGATAAGGTGTAATTGAGCGGTTGATGGCATCCCACGTTGCCACGCGAGCAGGACTGACCGGTCGGTCCTGATCGAATGACGCTCCTCCTGAAAGGGTGAAATTTTCACGCAAAACGCGTGGAGTTCACGCCCCCATTGTCTGGGGTGGGTGCTTTTGCTCAACAATTAGCTCTGGCACCGCTGTTGCTAACGTCTGTCAAAGCGAGAGTCGTTTTGAGTTTCTTACGCTTCAGCTTGGCGTCTCAATGGTGGAGTTCTGTTGAGTTGTCACACGCGATCCGAGCTGCGGCATTTCAGTGGCATGACATCATGCCGCTGAGTGCCGGGGCTCGGCGCGGATGGTCTTTTTGCCAGCATCAGCTGGACCTGCACAACTCTTCATGGCCCAGACTTTCAAGGATCTTTGACTGCATAGTTATCCGGTTTATTCACGCTTCGGGTGCGGCCGTTTTCGGCTTGATCACGCCCGATTCCGAAAGCTGCGGCAGGGAACTATTGGCGGCCCATCGCGAACGATGTCGAGCAATTCCGTTTTTTTATCTTTCCGTCTTTGGATTTTCTGCTTTGCTATTGACCATAACGGGCATTTTGCGTAACCAGCAGGGGCTGCTGTTGTGCAGCCAAATCCTGGGTTGCGGGAAGGCTATCGGCCATTAAGCCACAACTGTTAATGTTGAACACAAAGTCATTTCTGGCGGTTGATTTTGGGGCAGGAAGCCTCAAGTTGGCTGAGTTCGAAGTCAACGAAGCCGGCGGGCTTCGCTTGATTCAGTATGCACTGAGGCCGCTCGGCGCACAGGGCGCCCAGGAAAGCACACGCGAGGCAACGGTGCTCAAGGCGCTGCAGGAGGTCATCGCCGAAAAAGCCACCAAATCCAAGCTGGTCAACGTTTGCGCTCCCGGATTCCACGTCTTTTCGAAATTCGTCAAACTGCCTCCCGTTGATACGGGCAAGGTCACGCAGATCATCCAATACGAAGCCCAGCAGAACGTTCCGTTTCCGCTCGAGGAGGTAGTTTGGGATTACCAGATTTTGGGTTCTTCGCAAGGCGGCGAGCTTGAGGTGCTTTTGGTCGCTATCAAGGCGGATATCGTCGAAGGCCTTTCCCGCGTTACTGAGACTTCCGGGCTGCACCTTCAGATCACCGATGTTTCGGCGGCGGCGCTCTGCAACGCCTTCCGCTACAGCTATGGGGACCTAGAGGATTGCACCATGTTGCTGGATATTGGGGCTAAAACCAGCAACCTGCTGTTTTTCGAAAAGAGCAAAGTCTATGCCCGGAGTATTAACCTGGGAGCCAATTCCATCACTCAGGATTTCGCTAACGAGGCCAAGCTCAAGTTCGACGCTGCTGAAAAGACCAAGATCGAGGAGGGCTTTGTCAGTTTGGGAGGGGCGTACGAAGAGCCTGAGAATCCCCATCAGGCAGCCATTTCGAAGATTGCCCGGCAATTCATGACCCGGCTGCACATACAGGTGAATCAAACCTTGCAGTTTTACCGCGGTCAGCAGGGTGGTTCAGCCCCGGTTCGGCTCTTTCTCTCTGGCGGAGCTTCGGTCATGCCCTACACCGCCCAGTTCTTTGCGGAAAAACTGAATGTCCCGGTGGAATACTTCAATCCCCTCCGGAACGTTCAGATTGATCCTTCGATCAACCTGGAGGAACTGGCACGGGTTGCTCACTCCATGGGCGAAGTTGTCGGTCTTGGCCTCCGCAATCTGGCTCATTGTCCCGTCGAATTGAACCTGATGCCGGCCAGTACGCTGAGTCGGCAGAGTTTCAACCAGAAAAAGCCTTATTTTATCGCCTCGGTCTTCAGTCTGGTTCTGGTAGTCGCAGCCGTTGGTTTGTTGTTTGATAAACTGGCGTCCCTCAAGAACGACGAATTGCAGCGGTTGCATGGCGAAGTCCAACCCAAGCAGGATCAGGCCCAGCGTTTCCAGCGCGCCTACAGCAACCTTAAGGAGTCGCAGAAGGAAATGGACCAGATGGTCGAGTGGTTGCAGGATCGCTATTATTGGGCCGATACCCTAAGCGAGTTGCGCCAGATCTTAATCCGCGTGCAGGCCGGGATGCAGGCCAAGTTACGGACGGATTGCGGTGTATGGATCGAGCAATTTCTGACCACGGCTCCGTCGCTCGACGTGGATTCCACCGGAATGGGAATCCTGAGTGTGCCCAATCCTGAGGCTCCCCGGCAGGACCCCATGATGGCCAACACTCCCGAAGCGGAGATGTTCCGCAAGCGATATGGACTGGCTTCTCCAATGGAAATGGCTGCGGCCCCACCTCCAGCAGAGGCACCTCCGCCGGTTTACCTGCCGGATGGAAGCATCGATCCCAATGCCACGCCTCCTGAGGCCAGCACTACCAGCACCAACGAAGTCGGCACGGTCACTATTAAGTTCCGCGCCATCAGTCTCACCCGGGCTTCACCCTCAGCAGACACCGAACTGGCGTTTACGATTCTAAACGAGATCAAGAACAGTCCTTTGTTTGACCCCGGCAAAGAAACTGATTTCTCCGGCAATATCAGCAGTCCCGAGCCGCCTGGTACGTTTACCTTCGGGATCAAAGCCAAACTCAAGCGCCCCATCAAGCTGTAGTATGGACTGGATCAAACGCAATTTATACTTTTGTATCGGTAGCCTTGTGGCTCTCGTGCTGATGGGCATGGCCGTATTCTACCTCTATTCCAAGTGGCAGGAGAACACGGAGACCTTGGAGAAGCTCAACCAGGACTATGCCGAACTCCAACGGCTGAACCAGCAGAACCCTCACCCAGGGTCGGGCTCGGTGGATAACACTCGGGCCGCCCGCCAGCAGCAGGAACAGGTGGCCCAGCAAACCGTCAAGCTCCGAGATTATTTCCAGCCGATCCTCGCCGAACCGGATTCCACCAACGTGACCAGCCAGGAGTTTAGCGCCGCCCTGCGACAGACGATTGACCAACTGCAACGCCGGGCCACCAACGCCAGCGTGACACTTCCGTCTGACGGCACTGCGGATTCATCATATAGTTTCTCTTTTACCGCCCAAAAGAACCGCGTCACGTTTACCCCTGGCAGCCTTGGGCCGCTGGCCGTTCAGTTGGGTGAGGTCAAAGCCATCTGCAACGTCCTTTTCGAAGCAGGTATTAACTCACTGGACAATATACGCCGTGAACGAGTCTCGCCTGACGACGCCAGTGGACCGCAGACCGACTATCACTTGAAGAAGAGTGTGACGAACGAGTGGGCCATACTGACTCCTTACGAAGTGACTTTCCGTTCTTTCAGTCAGGAATTGGCCGATGCACTCGTGGGTTTTGCCGCCTCCCCCAACGGATTTCTTGTGAAAACCATCAACGTGGATCCCGCCAGTTCGGGGCCGAGCGAGGAAGGAATGCCGGGTATGTATGGCTATGGACAACCCGCTCCCTATTACACTCCGGGGTCAATTGCAACGCCGTCTACCACCATGCCTGGTGCTGAGGGAGAAATGTCAGCGGCTTACCGGAATCGCTATGGAATTGGTGGCGGAGCAAGCAGAAGAATGGGCGCCGAAGGACCCATGGGTGGAGGCCGAGGTGGAATTTCCTTGCGTCCTCTCGTTCCTGGACAGCCCACCCCTCCACCAGTCGCACCGGCCTACACTCCAGGTTACGCTCCAGGGCAGTTTCCTCCCGGTACCGCAGTGCCCGGGAGGGGTGGATTGCCAACGGTATTGGATGAGAAACAGGTGAAGGTCGCCTTGCAGATTGACGTCGTGAAACTGTTGCCCCCCAAGTAACATGGACCTGCTCAAGAAACATTACGAAAAGATCATCCTCGGCGTGGTGCTGGTGGGTTTGGCGGTTGCCGTCGGATTTCTTCCGTTTTACGTGGCAAGCAACAAGCAAGAGCTCGAGGACAAGCGCAACAGTTTGTTCTTCCCCAAGGTCAAGGAGTTAACGAATCTCGACCTGACGATCTCCGACGCGGCGCTCAAACGAGTTGCCAATCCCGCCATGATCGATTTTAGCGCGCCCAATCGTCTGTTTAACCCAATGCCTTGGCAGAAAACTGCCGACGATCGACTCATTCCCTACGACAAAGTGGGTCCAATGGCTGCCGGCGTCACAAACCTGGTTCCACTCTACTTACGTCTGACTTTGGACTCAGTGGCAACCTCCGATTCAGGTCCTCGCTATGTAGTCGGGGTACAACGGGAGGCTGCCACGAATCCGCGCGAGCGCAACAAGCGTCAGACCTACGCTACCCTTAACACCAAGAACGATCATTTTGTGATCATTGAGGTCAAGGGCAAACCAGAGGACCCGGACCAACTGGTGCTTCTGTTAAATGACACTGACGAGCGGGTGACAATCAGCCGTGACAAGCCCTTCGAGCGCGTTGACGGTTGGATGGCCGATTTCCGTTATGAGCCTGAGCGGAAAACTTGGAACGCCCGAAGGGTGGGCTCCAGCCTCGCCTTTGCCGGAGAAGAGTACAATATCGTTGCCATCACGCGGGACGAAGTAGTACTTTCAGCGAAGTCTAACGGCAAGAAATGGACAATTAAAACGAACCCGAATTCCACTCTCTGAGGAAAGCGATATCTTATTTTGAGCCGCGTTGGCGTTTTACTGAACTCAAAGCGAACCCATGATTAAAGCAGCTACCATTCCACTTGGCCTTCTTGTCCTGTTCTCTTCTGCTCCCTTGGCCCTCCCTCAGGCGCAGGTTCAGGACGCAGCCGTGAACGAAGCCGTCTACCGGCAGGCAAATCGTATCACTCTCCAGCAAAAACTTGCCTCCGCCCAGGCCGCCCTGGAGCGGCGTGAGTTTGCCCTCAGTGCCAAGTTGTACGATGACGCCTGGGAGCTCGTCCTGAAGATTGGCTCCGGAGTTGATGCCGAGGCACAGCAGGTGCGCGCCGGTCTGGCGGTCGCTCGTATGGATTTAGCCGAACGCGCTCAGAGCCGTGGTGACTACAAAGAAGCCGCTACCCAGGTTCAGGATGTTCTGCGTGTCGACCCATCCAACCCTGATGCCATCGCCTTCAAGCGCAAGAATGACCGGCTCCTTGCTGAGCAACGTGGCCGGATTCCCAGCGAAGAAGTCATCGGCCAGGCCAAGTCGATCGCTGAAGAAAAACTGCGCGTGAACACGCTGGTTCAGGATGGCAAGTTCCTGTTCGAAATGGGCAAGCTCGAAGAGGCCGAAAAGAAGTTGGATCAGGCGGTCAAGCAAGACCCTCAGAATCAGGCGGCATATTACTACCTCAATCTGGTGCGTGAAGCTCGCTTCTATGAGGCTTCCAATAAGCGTGACGTCGCTTCCCGGCAAAGCTTGGTCGAAATCGAGCGGGCGTGGGAAACTCCGCCTCGCCGTGAGTTGCTCCCCATGCCTAATCCCTATGCTCGCACCAACCTGATCCACACCAGCAAAGGCCGGCAGGCAATCGCTAACAAGCTGGATCGCATCCGACTTGACACGATCAAGTATGATGGGCTGCCCCTGTCAGAGGTTATCATCAACCTGAATGATGAAGCTAAGCGTCGCGATCCAGACCGTCGAGGAATCAATTTTCTGATCAATCCCAATGAAGAGGCTGCGGCGGCCACAACGGCTTTCACCACCGGTGGTATCGACCCGGCCACTGGCCTTCCGATTCCCATGGGCCTTCCGCCTGAGCCAGTGGACATTGGCGCAATATCCATTAAGATCAACCCTCCGCTAACTGACCTGCGGATGGCTGATGTTTTGGAAGCTATCGTTAAGGTGGCGGATCGGCCCATCAAATACTCAATTGAGGATTATGCTGTAGTGTTCTCGATGCGCGGCGCGGAAACCCAACCCCTCTTTACTCGAATCATCAAGGTGGATCCAAACACCTTCATGCAGGGTCTTGAAAACGTTGTTGGCTTCCCATTTGGAGATGTTTCCACCAGCAGTGGTGGTGGGAGCAGCGGCGGCGGTGGTGGGAGCAGCGGCGGCGGCGGTGGTTTCGGTGGCAGCGGTGGTGGCGGCAGCCAGACCTTGGTACCTCGCGTCCAAATTGCTGGTGGGGGTTATGGCGGTGGCGGTGGTAGTTTCGGTGGTGGTGGTGGCGGCGGTAGCATTGGTGGTGGTGGTGGTGGTGGCGGCGGTGTTCGGTTCGTCACCGCAACGAATGATACCGTTGGCGTTCATGCCGCGGTTCGAGAATTCTTCCTGACTATGGGTGTTGATCTCAATCCGCCCAAGAGCATCTTCTTTAATGATCGGGAGGGCACTCTGATCGTCCGGGCAACCCAACAGGATATTGATACGATTGAAGCTGCTGTGCAGGTCCTGAATATTCCGCCTCCGCAAATCAACATTAAAGCGAAGTTTGTTGAAGTCTCGCAAAACGATAACCGCGCCTTGGGCTTCGACTGGTACTTTGGCAACGCGCTGATGCGTAATGGGACTATAGGAGTGTCCGGAGGCACGGCTCCATCATACTCCGGTTCGCCGAGCGAAGCGAATCCAGGCGGACTGTTTCCTGGAACCTCCCCTGCTAATGCGATTCCCTCCCGCGGCTCAGACGGATTGGTCACCAGCGGACTTCGAGATGCACTCAATGCACCCGCCTTGGCTACCTTTAGTGGTATTCTGACTGATCCACAGTTCCGGGTTGTCTTAAAGGCTTTGGAACAGCGTGAGGGCGTAGATTTGCTGAACGAAGCGTCCGTAACGACGTTGAGCGGACGTCAAACTCAAATACAAGTTGTCGAGTTGAAGACCATCGTTACCGGTACTGACGTAGGCGCCACGGGCGGCAATGTTGGTGCGGGCTCGGCCGGTATTGGCGGCACTACGGTGGTGAATTCGACGCCCACAGTGAACTATCCAACGGCCGTGCAACCTTTTGGACCAACTTTGGACGTTATTCCCTACGTATCTGCCGATGGTTTCACTATTCAGATGACCATCATTCCCACGGTCACCGAGTTTCTCGGGTATGACCTTGAGACTGCCCAGCAGTTCATTCCACAGGCCCAAGCGGTTAGCGGAACGAGTGTTGGCGTGCCGTTGACGGCCCAATTGCCTTTGCCGATGTTTCGCGTTCGTCAGGTCACCACCAGTGCGATTGTCTGGGACGGCCAAACCGTGGTGCTGGGCGGGTTGTTAAGTGAGAATGTGCGCAAAGTTAAAGATAAGGTTCCCGTCTTGGGTGATCTGCCGGTTGTCGGACGCCTGTTCCGGAGTGAATCCAGCCAGACGAGCAAAAAGAATCTCATGATCTTTGTGACGCCGACGATCATCGACCCGGCAGGCAATCGTTATCACTCTGAGGATGAAATGCCTTTCACACGGACTGGGATTCCCGTGCAGACGACCGCAGTTCCGGTGGCCAAGTAGTTTTGAATTGATCTTTGTTCTTGATGTTTTGGGATTCGCCCTAGCCGTTCCGGTGTCCAGCCCAAACGGCCCGGTGGGCAAGTCCAATAGCGGAGAAACCGCACTTTGTAGTGCCTTAAAACAATGTCTGCCGGGACTATACCCGTGGAAGCAAATTATTGTGAGCAACGCCCATGGCGAGGCTTGTTAAAACCGTTTAAAGATATGTCATTCTCGCTGTTCTTCCAGAAGGCTGCAGCTTCTGTTTGCCTGTGCGCAGCCATCCCCCTGTTGGCTGCGGCTGGTCAAGTAAACCCTGTGCCAAGTGGCGACGAATACTCCATCGTGGGCCCTCTTCCTGGAAATCAGGTTAATGCCCGGGCAGCCATCGATGTTCGAGGTGGCTTCCTCGTGTGGGCGGACAACGCCGCCGACCAGGATGGTCTGGGCATCAGAGCCGTCGGTTTGGACAGCAACTTTCAGGCTGTTCAGGCCCCCTTTCGCATTAACGCTACTGCTCTCGGCGACCAGGAAAAGCCGCAGGTTGCCCTCTATCCCGGAGGTGGTGCTGTCGTGGTGTGGCAGGGTGGTCCAATCGGGTTCCAGCACGTCTTCGCTCGGTTTCTTTCGTCTGAAAACACTTGGATGAGTGGTGATGTGTTGCTCAGCAAGAGCACAACCATTCAGCGCAACCCCGGCGTGGCGGCTCTCAAAGAAAAAAGTTCTCAGGGTGACAGTGCGGTGGTGGTCTGGTCCAGCTACAACCAGCATGCGACGAACAGCATGTTCGATATCTACGCTCGATTTGTGGGCTCCGGAGGCGTCTCGTCGGCGTCCGAGTTCCGTATAAACCAATTCACGGACTTCAATCAACGGACTCCAGCAGTGGCCTCCCTCGCAAACGGCGGATTTGTGGTCGTTTGGGTGTCGGAAGATCAATCAGCGACTAATGCGGTAGATATCTACACACGCCTTTTCAGTGCCTCTGGCGCGCCTTTGTCCCTCGACCTCCAGGTGAATTCGACTGCCAATCTCTGTGCGAACCCTACGGTCGTGGGCACGTCGGATGGCGGATTCATCGTTGCTTGGAGCCAGAAGGATTTGCTCAATCGTAATGCCGGATGGGATATCGTCGCCCGTAAGTTTTCTGATTCTGGAGCGGTTGGTGTTGAGCAGGTTTTGAATGAGCGAACCTACGGGGATCAAATTGCGCCGGTTTTGACTTCTGTAGGTGACGTCGCGCTCGCCGCTTGGACCAGCTTTGCCCAGGATGGTGATCGCGAGGGTATCTATGGTCGTTTCCTGGGCTCCGACGGCGCTCTCGCAGGTGCGGAGTTCGCCCTGAATTCTCTGACCCAAGGTCCTCAAATACAGCCGACTCTGGCCGGAGATGGTGTTTCCCGTATTCTTGGAATATGGAGCTCGTATTCTCGAGGCACCGCCGAAATGGATCTCGCCGCCCAACTGTATGCTCCCGCAGGTTATCTGCCGGTGGTCGGCACTACAAATTATAGCATCCCGGTATTTGTGGATACCAACCCGGGAGGTGGTGGTACGGACGTGCCCCCCATCGTGGATGTCCCTGATTCCGGAAGCGAAGCCTATCCCGCCGCGATGGCCGATGGTTTCGTGCGTGCCCGGGGTGGGTATGCCGGTTTGTTCTACCAGGCTACCGGAGTCGCCCCTTCGAGTGCCGGGTATTTCCAAATGACGACTACTTCGGCTGGTAAGTTCAGTGGCCGCCTCAGTCTTGCGGGGAAAAATTTCGCAATTTCGGGAAGATTTGATGAAAGTGGGAAGTTTACAAAAACTATCCGTGGTATCGGCGGCAAGCCGATGACGATCGCTCTTGAAATGCACCTTGCGTACGGAGATGTGGTGCGCGGCAGTATCAGTGGTGCGGAAGGTTGGGAGTCGAGCCTACAGGGCTCGCGCACAGTTTTTGGCGTGGGTAATCTTTGTCCTCAGGCGGGCACTTATACCATGCTGATCCCACCAAGTTCCTCCTCGTCCAAAGGTCCCGGCGGTTACGGTTACGGATTTGTGAAGGTTAATCCCAACGGCGTTCTTCTTTGGAATGCAACTTTGGCCGACGGCACGAAAGTTACCCAGCGAAGCGCCGTGTCTAAAGACGGATTCTGGCCCTTATACGCCAGCCTTTACAAGGGGCAGGGGATCAACTTCTCATGGGCAAATCTTGCCGACCAGACCATTGACGGCGATTTCGTCTGGACTCGCCCCGCCGGTTTGCGCGGTGGTCTGTTCCCCGAGGGCTTCACCTTGTTGGTGGATCTGATCGGGGGTCGCTATACTGTTCCGGGATCCGGCGTCAAGGTTTTGGACTGGAGCAGCGGATCGGGTCGGTTGACCATGAGTGGCGGTGGCCTGGCGCAGCCCATTACCAAGGACTTCGTTTTGGATCAGAAGAACCGTGTCCTCGGAACCGATGGGCGGTCCATCGGAATTACGATTCAAAAGAAGAACGGCACGTTCAGTGGAAAGATCAAGAACCCGGCGACAGGGTCCACACTTACGGTCAAGGGCACTCTGCTGCAGGATAACCCGGGATACGGGGCCGGCTACTTCGGAAACGCTAATACAATCGGGCAAGTTTACCTGGAGCCCGTTTCCACGCAATGATCCCGATGACCACATTGATACTCCAGCGGCAACGATTGATGACTCCCCTTTCTATGTTGCGATCTGTCAAATTGCTTGGCTGCCTCACCGGGCTCCTGCTCGCGGTGCAATCCGCCCTGGCATTCTCATTGCTTGGGCCAGTCGGTGGAGGCGGGGATGGTTACCAGACACCGACTCTGAGCTACAATATGGGCGGTGACATTGGTGCCCCTAAGAACCTTGCTGAAGAGTACCGACTAAATGTGCCCCAGATTTTTTGGGCTGCGGATTCATCTTATCTCGATTACTTCGGATCGAATGGTCTTTGGGCTGCCGAGCAGGCTTTTGGCGTGTTTAACAGTCTTACCAACGTGTCGAGCTATTCCGAGAACCTCACGGAGTTTCCTCTCGATTCCCAGCGCATCAATTACACCGCCCAGGCTTTCAGTCTGTTGGATGTAAAGTCAGCCCTGATGGAAGCCGTCATCGAACACATGGGTTTGGCCGAGCCGGATCGCTGGACCTGGTGTCTGCGCGACCGTGAGTCCACTCCGGTTCAGTGTTTCTTCTTCTACGAGGTGATCCAACGGAATTACGATCCCGTCACTTGGCAGTACTCGCGCTATGTCAATGCGACCCGCTACACATACCAGATTTTCGACGGGTGTCCGGTTGTGGACCGGGCTGATGCCATCGAATATGTTCTTGATCCGCTTACGCCTTATTTCAGCGCGGTTGCGTCCTGGGGTGCAAACTACGGCGGCTACTACACCACGCTAACCCGGGATGATGTGGGCGGGCTTCGGTATTTGTATCGCAAGGACAACATGAATGTTGAACAGCCCGCTCAGGGCAGTCTGTTGTTCCAGACGAATCTCAGCCCGCAGGTGCTGTACACGTCTAACCTCACCATGCTGGCATTCCAATCCCTGACCAACGACGCCGCTGGGTTGCAGGCCTTGTATCCGGATCTGACAATTTTATCTACCACCAATTACTTCGATGTGGTTTGGGTGACCAACGTGGTCGCCTACTTCACGAATTACCCGTGGAGTCCAGCCGGGACGATCAGCACTCACCTTCAGACGAATGCTGTCCTAACCGTCGAGCCCCGGTACCGTCACTTGTTCGGCAATATCGAGGTGGTGCGGCAGACAAACGGAACCTATTACAGCGAGCCGGTGGTGGACATTTTTACGGTGACGGCCCCGCACCGGTTCCAGTTGGTGACTTCGATTCTCGAACCACCAGTTTGGTCTCCCGTGGGCACCAATTCCTTTGTGACCAACAATATCACCAAGACCTTCTATACCAATACGGTTGCCGGGGAGTATTTCGTCGTGCCAACGAACTCGTGCGCACTTTCACTGATTGCGCCGTTGGTGACCAATGTCACGCTCATGACCAACGTGCTCTTTCAGAATACCAACCTGGTGTTTACCACAAATGCCTTGGGCGGCAGTGATCTCGTTGCCCAACAGGTACTCGAGCAATCGGTGGTCGAATATTTTACTAATCGCATTTTTTTGGCCCAAAACGTGATCTGTGTGACTAACAATGCAGAATTGCGTCAGGGCATCGAGAAGATTTCTTTCATCCGCAAAGACTTTGACTCTCTCTTGGGACGGTTCTTTGTTCCGTTTACGAATGACTACTCGGGGGTGGCGCTGATTCAGAACCGCCTCGTGGAACAGCGTTTTCGGCGGTTCATAACGGCTCCGGACATTCTGATCCAGGCGGGGGATCTTGGCCCCTTGTTGTTAAGTCGATCCATTAACTTCGGATCGTCGAATCTGGTGTCAAACCTGGCAGGCCCGGGAACCATCGAACCGTTCACTGTGATCGCCTTGAATAAGGTTGGACCGCTCCGCTTCAACAGCACAGCTTTCGCTGACGAGGCCACCTCTGCCCTGGTGAGCGGCACCAATTTTATCTGGGCCAGTTACGATGGGACAACGAACGCTCCCATTATCTATCCGGATGGCACCACGATTCGCGATTTGGAGAATCAAATGTTTATCGATGTTCAGCCCTCCGATCCGGTGCTACCCGACGGACGGGCTTACGTGAACTACGCTACTACTTTCGGCGGATGGAGTGTTCAGGGGGGCCAGCAGCCATACAATTGGAGTTCCAGTTCCATTCTCCCGGAGGGCTTGTCACTGGCCCCTTCAGGAGCTCAGGGGCAGTATCTCAGCCTCACTGGCTCACCGGTTAAGGTCGGGCAGTACACCTTGGTCATTCGTGTCACCGATGCTGGTGGACGGTTCGTCGACATGACCTATTCCCTGACCATCAAACCTTAAGCAAGGCATGAATTTCCACCCGATCTGCCAACGAACGGATAAGAATATGAAGTACAAGCTAGCTTTAAGCGCGATCGGAATGGCGGTGCTCCAGACCGTGCTGGCGCAGCCATCGCTGATCTACCAGAATGATGGCATCGTCCAGGTCCCGCCAGGGGTGGCTCCGAACATCGACGCCGTCAACTTTGTAAATAACAACATCTTTCATATCAATTTACCTGGCTCCAGCGTGCTGGGTACATTAGATCGGCCCTACTACACTCTCAACACGGTCAATTACACCAATTTCGGCACGATTTCAGGCAATGTCGGCTTTCTTTTCGATACCTATGCGCCGACTGCCGATTATCTCAACCAGTTCCGTTGGGCCTCTACGTTTCATAACATCGGCACGATCAGTTGTGGTGCGAGCACGAACGTGACCAGCGGGCTTTACAGCGGTTTCAGCCGGCTTTTGGTTTCCGCAACCAACATATACAGCCCGGGAATTATTTATGCCGGTCCCGACAGCTTCATTAACATGGACGGGGCGAATGTTGATATTAGCCGGGGCTTGGTCCTGATGGAGGGTTTCACCGACCTCTCGCCATCCAACAACATCTTGGGTTTGTTCGATAACCACTGGAATGCGTCAACGAATGTTGGCTTCATCGGAGCCGGTTTCAATGCCGTGTATCCCAGCACGCCAGTTTACGATGTTATTAATCGCTATAATGAGAACCTCTTCATGCAGATGGTCTTCACAAATGCGGTTTCCTATTACTCGTTGGTGACGGATCAAACCGGATCTAACCGTTTGCATCGGGCCGTTTTTGTGCAGAACACGAACGCCACTGCGCAAATCAGCGTTTATTTGCCTACCGACAGCAACAATGATCCTTTTTACGACCCGATCGTTCTTGAATGGGTTTGGACCAACTCGCCCCTCTTCACATCGGAGCAGGGCGTTGACTATCTCTACCTGGTCGATGACTTGGCTGAGCCTCGACGCGATATTGGGCTGGCGTTGACCGGGTTCTCGGGCCCACGCCCGACCTACACCCCGGAAAACTATTCCTTCCTCCGTGGTGGCCCACGCATTTTCGGCTACCTGCCCGAGGTTCCCAGCCGCCCACCGTTCTTCGGCGGCGGGATCATTACGAACACCTTTACCGCCTATGAAGCGCTTTTTCAGCCGACGACTGTAGTGCCCGGGGACGTTTCCGGACAAAACGCTACAAATATGCCCGGTCGTATCATTCTCAGTGCCACGAATTCATTGGCCATGAATTTCTCTCGTATTATTGGGCCGAACACTTTGGAAATAACCTCACCGAATCATTTCGTGGGCAATGAGGGGGCCCAGATTGCTGTGCCGCTGGCTTCGCTCGACTTCCGGAACACAAACGGGTTCCTGACCATGACGAACCTGATGCACCCGGCTATTCCTCGTCCAGAAGGGACCATCACTCTCTTTAGTTGCCGGTGGACCAACATCATTAATCAAATCACCAATCACTACCACGTGCTCTTCGTGGATAGCCGCATGGCCCCGAATTCGCCAGGACGCATTCAGGACCTTAAGCTCTCCGCTACGAACCTGTTTATCAGCGATATCCTGCACATCACTCGGAGTTTCTTGTTCGATGGTGAGGCCTTGACGGTGATGAGTAACGCGCCCACTGCCCGCACGCCTTATGGGGCGATTGATTTCCTATCCTCAGACATTGTCTGGTCGACGGCCATGCCGCGCCTCTCATACCTGACAAATCATGGCACAATCTCGACCTTAAACGCGGTTTACTTCGGTGGCAGTCGTCGACAGCCTTACCACAACAACAACTTCAACGAGCCCTACAACGCCTTCGTCAACACGGGCAGTGTCATTGATGAGGGAACCTTGGTTTGGTCTCGCTATTTCGAAAACCGAGGTTCGTTCCGCTCCGCTTCTGGATCCTTTAGCCTCGAGTCTACTACGGCGATCTTCAGGGACAGCGTTATTGGTGCGCCGGGCGGTGATGTGAATCTCACGAGCGGGACGCTGTATGTAACTAATACCGTGCTCAACGCCGGACGGCGGTTGAATTTCACCATAAACAACTGGCTCGATGATGGGGGGCTGACTAACGGCAACGTTTGGGTGGTGGGCGCGGCTGGTTCCAGTGTTCCTGGCATGAGCTTGATCCTCCCGCAAAAGCCGGCTGTGGTGAACTTCCTTGGCACTACTATCACCAACATTTCTCCCGATCGGGCGGATTTCCGGATAACCTGGGATGCAGAGGATCTAGGGGCCGTGCCCGCAGGCTTCACGAACAACGGTGCCATTGGAAGGTTGATCCTCGATGCCAAGGATGAGAACAGTTCTTTCTCTTTTGTCTCCGCAAACGGCGAGAAAGCGATCTACATTGATTACCTCGAACTCCGGGGTCATGCCACTCGCTACGATGGCAGCAGTAATTACACGGCGCTCAATGTAGCTTCCGGGATGAAGGTCTATTATGCCCAAGCGGTTGACGGGGACGGAAACCCTCTGGCCGTCCGTCTGAATGGACTTAACGGAGGCCGCCTGATTTGGGTGCCCGGTTATGCCGGACAGTTCTCGTCGACCACCCTGATCTATCCGGATGGCACCACCAACCGGATAAATACGGCTTTGGCCACCAGTTGCGATTTGGACTCTAACGGCAACGGTATCCCGAATTGCATCGACCCAGCCCCGGTACCGCCGGGTGCTTATTCGGGTACTGGTGGCACCACCACTCCTCCGATTGGCGGCGGTGGTACCGATAACGGCGGAACGGGAACAGACGGCACTGGAGGCGATGGCACTTCCGATCCGGTTGAGTCCATCACTCACGCCTTATCCTATCCTGGGGTGGTTCTGCCAGCTGATGACGCAAATCTCTCTTTCGGGGCCGTGAGTGGTGTTTACTCCGGTTTGTTTGATCCTCCGAGCAGCCAGCCGGTAAACGTGCACAACGCCGGATATGTAACTATCAAGACAACCGCCAAACAGCGCTACACCGGTAAGATCCTCATGGGCGGGAAAACCTACCCATTCTCTGGTGCATTTGACGCGCAAGGTCTCGCGCAAGTCGCCGTTAAACGTGGCGGCCTGACTCCTCTCGCCATGGAGTTGATCCTCAATCTTGATGCCGGCGACCAGATCATCGGCCGCGTAAGTTCGGGCACGGACGCTGCGGCTTGGAGTTCCGGTCTCATTGCTGACCGCGTCGTATTTCACAGCAAGAATCGGTGCCCGCAGGAAGGATTCTATAATCTGGCGATTCCCATTGACGCGGACGTCACCGAGATCGCGGGCAAGCCGATAGGTGCAGGAACGGGCACTCTCAAGATTAGGTCCAACGGCAATGTCCTGCTGAACACAACGCTGGCGGATGGCACCAAGATCAGCCAGTTGACCACCATTTCCAAGGATGGCGTTTGGCCCTTGTATGCGGCTCCTTACAAAGGAGCTGGGATCGTTGCCGGCTGGATTCAGATGGGTGCTAGTGGCAACGACGTATTCGTTGGTAGCCTGGTCTGGAAAAAACTCCCAGCGACCACGGGGAAATATTATGCCGGTGGGTTTGATGCCACTGCTCAAGTAGTGGGTTCGCCTTATTCGCCCCCGCATGGTGCCAACGGTGTGGTGCCATACTCTAACGGAGTGCTAACTTTTGGCGGAGATCGCACTCAGGAAGCCGAACTTGTCGTCATACCTGTCAGTGTGCAATTCATTGGGAAGAGCAAAGTCGTCTCTGCCGATCCCTTATTCCGCAGGTTGGTGCTTACTCCTTCGAACGGGCTTTTCCGCGGTGAAATCCTGCCTCCTGAGGGCGGTAAGCCACTGCCCTATCAGGGTGTGTTCCTACAGAAGCAAGGTCTGGGTTATGGCTTCTGGTGGACAGCGAACCGTTACGGCAGCGTGACGCTGACTCCGTTAGATGATGCGTCCAACTGAGCTTAGATTTCCTGTCGGGACTTGGTATTGGCCCGTCCGCCGGAATGCGGGCGGGCGCAGTGTTAATTTGAAAAGCAGAACAGTGTAATGGCCGGCTCTCGGGGCCTTTGTGGACAAAGGCAGAGGGTTCAGCGTGGGCCAATGTAGCCCCGGCCAGACGTGACCTCAGTGGTTACACGAGTCGATTGAATCAGTTGTTAAAGTGTCCTATGCGAACTGTGCTAAACTTGAAATCTCTCTTGAGCTGCGGCAGTCGGTTGGCTCTCGGAATCCTGCTATTGACCGGCTTGGGAGGCCTAACAAGCTCCGCCCAGGTGACTGGGGCCGACAATTTTGCCGCCGCGGCGGAAATCTCTGGGCTCCACGGCACGTCCACCACGGATACCACTCCCGCTACCACGGAAGCCGGCGAGCTAAGCCACGCCGGGCTGCCGCCTAGGTCTACCGTATGGTTCGAGTGGACGGCTCCCATGAACGGGGCGTTTCAACTCGATACCGTGGGAAGCGATTTCACCACCGTGATCGCGGTCTATACCGGTACTAACGTCGCCACCATGACTCAGGTTGCGGCGAATTACGGCAGCCCATCACGGGTTCTCCTCAACGCAGTGATGGATCAGAAGTATTATATCGTGGTTGGCGGCACAGGTATGTTGTCTGCAGGCACTGCGGTGCTGAACTGGGCGTATTACCCGTCCGGCAGTTTCCGATTTGCTAGCGAACGGACCTCCATGCTCGATGGTGCTCCCGTTCCCGCCTATGTTTGTGCTGAGAGCGAGGCTTTTACCCGGGGTCGCATTGATATTACGACTGAGGAGCACCGTCAATTTGGGGTGGTCGTAACGGTAACGCGTGATTTCGGTTACAATGGCAAAGTTCTCGTCGATTTCGAAACTACCGATGTCACTGCTGTCGGGGGTATGGATTATATTCCCGCACAGGGAACGCTGGAGTTCAACGACTTCGAGATGAGCAAGAATTTTGTGGTCTTGATTCTGGATGATGGGGGAATGCCCCAGAGTAACCGGACTTTTTCGGTGACTCTTTCCAATCCCAGGCTCGATGTCTTGGAGGCTGCCGAAATGGTTGGTTCACCTCGGCTCGACCCGGCACAGAGCACGGCTCTTGTGCAGATCATGGATTTGGACATTGACCCGGTAATCATTCGCAATTTTGACACAAATGGCGTCTTTGCTGGACCTACCAATTCCGTGTTCAATTTTGACACGACAGTGATTCGCGTGGGAGAGGATGTGACGAATCGTATGGGAGAAGTGACAGTCTATGTCTTCCGTTCGCGTGGCAACAATGAGGGGGTCACTCTGAATTATCTGGTCAATGGTGCTCCTTTCTATTCGGATAATCAGTTGAACAACACCTTCGCGCTTCAACCCGGTTCGGATTATGCCACCCCGGATCCGGAGACCGCCGGGTGGGAGGGCATTGGGCCCGACATGAGCACACCTATTTCAGGCACGCTTTCCTGGGGGCAGGATGATTACGAGCCCAAATCGTTCACGTTTAACGTCTACTTGGATGACCGCACGGAGTTTAATGAAGACTTTGTCATCGATCTTTGGCGGGTGGTCGATGGCAATCCCAGGAGAGTTGGCACTGTGAACACCGTGACAGTGACCATTTTGTTCAATGATTTTAACCCGCCGGCGGGCTCAGTTGACCAATATCACAACCCTGATTTTGCTGTGGACATGATTCCCCCGGTTAACACCGTGCCTCCCAGCATGGCTTTTCCCGGCACAGATGGCGTGGTTTACGATCTTGCCCTGACTCCGGACGAAAAGTCGATCATCGTGGGTGATTTTGGCTCGTTTAACACGGTTCCCAGGAATCGCATTGCCCGCATTAATGTGGACGGGTCACTTGACTCATTCTTTGATCCGGGCAACGGGGCCGACAATTTTATCACCTCGATTCGGCTGCAATCGGATAGCCGGATTCTCATTGGCGGAGCCTTTAGTTTCTATAATGGCGTCCAGCGAAATGGTATCGCGCGATTGAGTGCCGACGGGGCGCTTGATCCTACTTTTACTCCGGGACTTGGGGCCAACGGAACCGTGTGGGCTATGGCGGTTCAGCCCGATGGAAAGATCATCATCGGTGGAGAGTTTACCACCGTCAATGGTATTGTTCGTCCCCATGTTGCTCGGCTTAACGCTGACGGATCGTTAGACACGACGTTTGATCCATCCATGAACGCCCCCAATGGTACGGTCAATGCCGTGGCGGTTACGGTCAGCGGTCAAATCCTCATCGGTGGGGAGTTCTCCGCCATGGGGACGGAAACGGTTAACAATCTTGCGCGGCTGAGTTCTACCGGTGTCCTCGATACCGATTTCCGCAATCGTCTCGGCCTGGGCATCAACGGTCCGATTTACGCCCTGGCCCTCCAGGGTGACGGCCGCCTCCTTGTGGGCGGTGAGTTCAGTGCGGTCAACGTGACTCCACGCAACCGCATATTGCGACTGCAGGCAGATGGCTCGCTCGACACGACGTTCGACCCCGGCATTGCGGCGGATGATACAGTTTACACCATCACTCTAGCCTCCGGGGGTTCGATGTATGTCGGTGGCTTATTCACCTCCTTTAATGGAACACATCGACAGGGGTTGGTTCGTCTTTTCTCGGACGGCACGGTGGATACTTCGTTCCTCGATACCGCCTACAATCAATTTGCTGGGTTGCCCAGGCCATATTTTAACACCTTAGCTAGCCCGAAACCATTCCTCTTTGCGTGCAAGCTTCAGTCCGATGGCAACGTGATGATCGCCGGTGGTTTTGATCAGGTTGGCGGTGGGCAGCGTGACCCTCGCGTCCAACCGCCAGTTGCCAGTTCCTTCGAGGTGTATGAATGGCTGTCCCGGGCAGGAATTCGCAACCGTGCCAATGTGGCGCGGTTGATCGGAGGCGCAACCCCGGGGCCTGGAAACTTGAATCTACTCTACGACAACTATTCTGTTAACCAGAAACAGTCCTTTCTGCACGTCTCGCTGAACCGAGCCAATGGTTACCTTGGCTTCTTGTCGGCGAATTTCTCGGTGCTTCCGGGATTGGCACAGAGCGGAACGGACTATCTATATAGCGGCATACAGCCGTTCTATGGAGGTACTTGGAGTTTGACCCGGATGCTGAGTCACGGGTATTACGGAACCAACACGATGCTCGCAAATGAGCTCGGTTATGAAATCCGTTACGATGTCGACAGCCGTGTGACGGTGACCATACCGAATCCAAGTATTTCTGGGGATCGCTACACGCGATTCCAATTGGCGAATCCAAGTTGTGCGGACGTTTTCTATTTGGGTGCGGAAAACATTCCTTTGGCCTCAGCCCTGGGCCGGTCTTCCGCTGGGTTCACTATCGTGGATGATAATCAACGACCTGGTACCTTCGGATTTGTGGTTTCCGACTATACCATCACAGAGGGGACCAATGCCTTCCTTACGATTAACCGGACCAACGGCACCTCAGGCACGGTCACTGTGCAGTTCGCTACCACGAACGGCACTGCGGTTGCCGGTATCGATTACTTCTCTACTAATGGCAACTTGACCTTCCTATCGGGGCAAACAAGCAAGACAGTTGTTGTGCGAACGATAAACAACGGGCTGGTTCAAGCTCTCGACCGCACTCTCGATGTGCGCCTGTTCAACCTGAGCGGCTCCGCTCAGTTCGGTATCGCCACGACTCGCGTGAACATCGTTGATGATGATTATCCCCCGGGTTTCATTAAGTTCTCCCCGGCCGTTTACACCACGAACCAGAATTCTGGAGCGGTCACCCTGATGCTCACGCGCACCGGAGGCAGCAAGACGACCGTTTCGGTGCAGTGCACCACTACAAACGGAACCGCCCTTGCCGGTTCCCACTATGAAGCTACGACCAGGACCTTCGTTTGGAACGATGGAGACAGTTCTCCTCGCTTCTTCACCGTTCCTCTGGTCAAGGATGGTGTCGCCGGACCTAACCTCAACTTCCAGGCTAGGCTTTCCAATGGCACAGTGAATGGGACCAATGCCAATACCATTCTTGCAGGATCCTCTCCCGCCACAATTAACCTGATCGACGACGATTACTACGGCAGCTTGCAGTTCAGCGCTTCCAGTTATTTAATCAATGAGAATGCAGGAGGCGCCACGATTACCGTCATTCGCACAGGAGGTATCGCCGAGTCGCTGAGTGTAAATTATTCCACCGCCGACGGCACCGCAGTGGGGTCGGGCGCCCTTCCGAATTACGCGCCGGTCGCAGGGACCCTGGTGTTTGCTCCAGGTGAAGTGGCCCGCAGTTTCACGGTGCCGATTATTAACGACGGCTTGCCAAATCTGGCGCCGGACAGTTTCTACTTCACCGTCGCGCTCACTAATTCCAATCCGGTTGGAGTAATTGGTTCCGTTAACGTTGCCCGGGTGAATATCGTGGACGCGCAGGGGTATGATTACCCCGCTGGGTCTGTCGAACCGACCTTCACTCCAACACCAGGGTTCGACGGTGACATTTACTCCGTTGCCCTACAGCCGGATGGTCGCATTCTCGTGGCCGGGGACTTCACCACCGCCAATGGTGCTCCACGCAACCGCCTCGCGAGGGTTAACAGCGATTCCACCTTGGATCTTAGTTTCGGCTCCGGCCTTGCGGGAGCCAATTCGGATGTCCGCGTCATGGCGCTTCAGACGGACGGGCGTATTGTTACGGGCGGCGATTTCACCATGGTTAACGGTGTTGCTCGTAATGGCTTGGCCCGGTTGGTGGCGGATGGTAATCTTGACACCTCCTTCAATCCCGGCTCAGGCATGGACGGGACAGTTTTTGCCCTCGCTGAAACTTTCAATGGCGTCAACCGGAACCTGCTCGTGGGCGGTAGTTTCAGCGTGGTTAACGGCGTTCCGCGCTCGGGCCTGGCCCGACTCGATAACAGCGGCTGGCTTGACCCTGCTTTTAGTCCGGTCCTTAATGTGAACGGGGCCGTTTACGCTATCGCGGTTTACCCGACCAATACCATCGAGGGCGGCAAGATTCTCATTGGGGGCGAATTCACCACGGTTAACGGTGTGACACGCAACCGGATTGCGCGACTCAACGCGGATGGATCTTTGGACGTGACCTTTGATCCTGGCACTGGTGCTGACGCTCCCGTGCGGGCGCTTGCCATCCAGTTGGATGGTCGTGTCTTGGTCGGCGGTGCCTTCGAAACCATCAATGACCAATCTGTCAACCGGATCGCCCGGCTGAACTTGGACGGCTCGATCGATGCCGCCTTCAATGTCGGTCTCGGGGCGAACGACACCGTCCAGGCTATCGCGATTCAACCTGACAACCGGATCCTTTTGATCGGCCAGTTTACCCGGGCCAATGCTGTCAGTCGCAACCGCATTACGCGTTTAATGCCTGACGGCACGGTGGATCCTTCTATCAACTTTGGAACCGGGGCGAACAGCCATGTGGATGCAATCGCGCTCCAACCCAACGGGGATCTTATTATCGGCGGCGGTTTCACTGAGTATGATGGCTCGCCCCGCGCAAGATTGGCGCGCATCTACGGCGGGTCTATCTCAGGCAGTGGATCGTTGGAGTTTGTGCAGAGCGATTTTGAGGCGGAAGAAACAGGCACGAATGCCGTCGTCTCTATCCGTCGTCGTGGTGGCACCGAGGGCTCCATGACCGTTCATTTCGACACCACCGATGGAACCGCGGTTTCTGGAGTCAACTACCTGCCTGTTTCTGCCACCTTGGCTTTTCCGCCAGGAGAGACCTTCCAGTCTATCAATATTCCGGTATTGACCGATCAGCTCGTGACTCCTGACCTCACGGTTAACCTTCTCCTGAACAACGTTTCTCCTCCGGCTGTGATGGGGAATCAACCTACGGCGACATTGACCATTCTGAACTCGGATAGTTTGGTCACGTTCGGTGCGGAAAGCTATTTCCGCGCGGAAGACGCCGTCGATGGCGCTGCGACAATCCAAGTGCAACGCCAGGGCAGTCTTCGGGGCTTGGCGTCGGTCGATTTCCTGACGACGACAAATGGAACGGCTATCGCCTATACCAATTATGTGCCCGTAACCAATACCCTGATTTTCCAACCGGGGCAGAGTCTGGCATCGATAAAAATCCCTGTCCTACGCGACATCAGGGTGATGGGTGACCGCACGGTGATCATGGTCCTTACCAATGCGATCAACACTCTGCTTTCCACGCCAGCTACGGCCACGCTCACTATTTTTGACGTCGACCAAGCGGCTGGTCGCTTCACTTTCTCGCCTGCCTCGTACGTGGTCTCGGAAAACTCCGGAGCCGTTCCGGTTACCGTAGTGCGGACCAATGGTTCGACCGGCGTAGTTTCCGTCCAATACCGCACCGAACCCGACAGTGCTTTGCCCGGTGTCCGTTATGCAACAACCAACGGCGTTTTGACGTTTGCCAGCGGTGAAGTCTCTAAGACTCTGCTGGTACAGATTCTGAATACCACAGTGGTGGAAGGGGATCAGACCTTCAATGTTGTGCTCTCCAATCCACTGGGTGGGGCCTCCATCCTCAGCGCGACCAATGCGCCCGTCACCGTGCTCGATGACGAGACCGGGGTTGGTTTCTCCAGTCCGATCTACATTGGGAGTGAAACCGCCGGTAGCGTTACCCTGACGTTGCGCCGGGTTGGAACAAACGGGGTGACATCCATCGGTTATATCACCACGAACTACACCGCTCAGGCCGGCACCAATTATCAGCCTGCCTCTGGAACGCTTAACTTTGCCCGAGGTGAAGCGGTTAAGACCTTTAACATCTCGCTTTTGCATGACCCGCGGGTTACCGGGGACCTTAGCTTCCAAGTGGCCTTGGTCAATCCTTCTGCCCCAGCACAGCTGATGACTCCAAGCACGGCCACTGTTGTGGTGCTCGACACCGATCCCGGCCTGGCCTTTACCAATGCAAACTTCTACGCGATAAAAAGTGGCACGAACGTTCAAATCTCCGTGCTTCGCTCCAATGCCAACACAGGTGTCGTATCGGTCAATTACGCCACCACTAATGGTACTGCCGAAGCAGGTATTGATTATGCTGCGGCGAGTGGAACGCTAATCTTTAGCAATGGTGTTAGCCTGCAGAGCTTTACGGTGCCGATTATCAATAACCGTCTCGTGCGGGGTGATCGCGAGTTTTCCATTGGGCTCTTCAACCCCAGTGCCGGGGCTCAGATCCTCATGCCGAACATCGCGAGTGTCACGATCACCGACGATGTCGCCGGCCTAACTTTCTCGAGTCCGGTTTACAGCGTGAGCGAAAAGGGTGTGAGTGCAAGTATCCTGGTGAATCGGGTCGGCTACACCAATAGCCTGGTTTCTGTGAACTATGCGACCAGCGATGGTACCGCCAGAGCCGGCGCTGATTACTCCAGTGTAAGTGGAACACTTACCTTTACGAATGGTGAAACCGACAAGGTTTTCTCGGTGCCTGTGATTAACAATAATGTCGTCGAGGGTGATAAGACGGTGTTATTGAGTCTTTCTGGTTTGGTTGGCAACGCGGTTATGATTAATCCAGCCGCTACTTTGACGATTGTCGAGGCTGACGGCAGCCTGATCGTTCCCGCCGGAACGGCTGTTGTTACTGAAAGCGGCCCAGTCAACGGGGTCATTGATCCTAACGAGACAGTGTCACTCCTATTGGGCCTGCGCAACGCCTCCGGGACTAATACCCAGAACCTCATTGCAACGCTGGCTCCAACCAATGGCTTGAGCAATCCGAGCGGCCCTCAGAATTATGGCGCACTGATTGTTCGCGGCCCGTCGGTCTCACGTCCTTTCACCTTTACTGCCACCGGCACTAATGGGCAGGTCATCAATGCAGCGTTGAAACTTCAGGATGGCGACGCCAGAAGCGAGGTTGTTTTCTCCTTCACCATTGGTAAAGGTTCCCGAACCTTTTCCAATTCTGTGCCAATTGTGATTAACGACGCGACCAATGCAACTCCATACCCTTCGATTATTAATGTCAGTGGGTTGGGTGGTTCTGTAGTCAAAGCCACTGTTACTATCACCAACTTCAACCATATCTGGCCTGCCGACGTTAGCATGCTGCTAGTGTCGCCTTCCAACCAGAAGACGTACCTTATGTCCAAAACGGGCGGTCCCCTGAGCGTGAATAACCTCACACTCCAGTTTGATGATGACGCCCTCCTGTCCCTTCCTCAATCCGGCAAGCTGACCAACGGCACCTTTAAGCCCACAGCCTACCCGATCGCGCCGCCCACGTTCCCGCTTCCAGCCCCGCCGGCACCCTATGCCACTAACCTCGCTGTGTTCAAAGGGTCCAATCCCAATGGCGCCTGGTCGTTGTATGTCTATGACGACACTCAGCTTTACGCGGGTTATATCTCCAACGGGTGGTCCCTTACTTTGACCACGTCGGAGCTCATCCCGGCATCGTCCGATCTCGGGATCGTCATGGCGGCTGATCTGGAGACCGTGGTTGTCCATAGCAACCTCACCTACCTGGTGGCGGTAACGAATTTCGGCCCCGCTACCGCGGGTGAGGTTATAGTTTCGGATCTGCTGCCGGAGGACGCCGAGTTCGTTGGATATGAGGCGTCCCAAGGTACCGTAACTACCAATGCAGTTGGTTTAGCGACCTGGAATGTAGGCAGTCTGGCAATAGATCAGAGTGCTGTCCTTTCCTTCACGATTGCGCCGAATGAAGTCGGCCTAATCACCAACTCGGTTTCGGTCTCGGTGATTAGTGCCGGAACCGATCCCAACCCGGACAACAACACCGCCTTCGCCGTGGCTTCCGTGATGATTCCGAACGCTGATCTTGCCCTGCAAATGGTTGGCACTCCCAACCCACTTGATCTGGGTGGTAATCTGACCTACGTTCTCACCATTGCCAACCTGGGGCCGGCGGGTGCCGTTGGTGTTAGCCTTGCCAATACACTTCCGTCTTCGGTCACGTTTGTTTCGGCCAGCCCAGAGGGGTATGTCCTCGCAGGTAACTCCCTGACGTTTACAAACCTGGGCGATCTTGGCGCTGAGGGGGAGGTTTCTGCGACGATCGTTGTAAGCCCGCTGATCGGCGGTGAATTCACCAATAGCGCTGTGTGCACTGCGCTCACCTTGGATCCGTTGAAGGCGAACAACACTGCCTCGGTTAAGAATCTGGTACTCAGCCCCGTGGTGCCGGTGCCCTTGACCGCGACTCGCGTGGGTGGCTCGCTGGTAATCAGTTGGACCGACCTGTCCGGTGCGATGATCCTGGAAACGACAGCCAGCCTGACACCACCAGTGACCTGGATACCTGTTGCTACACCGCCGGTAGTCAACGGCGCTGATCGCTCCGTGACTGTGCCGATTGGGGCAGCCAATGCCTATTACCGTTTGCGTGGACAGAACCCGTGATCGCTCTGACGCCATGCTTCTTTTTGACTGGTTATTGCAATTTACTATGAAGCTCTTCACCAATCGTTTCGACCGACAGTTTGGTTTCCCGGGCCGGGTTTGCCTGGTGGCCTTGTTGACCATCAACTGCCTGGCGCTTCAGGTTGTCCGTGCTGACCAGTTCGGCTCGAACACCTTGGCCCAAATCTCGGCCCTGATGCAGGAAAAAGAGAACCGCACGCCAGCGCAGTTGAAGATGGATTCCCAGTTGGTGTATGCCCTGAAGACTAGCCGCAACGAGACGATCGCTACTGGGGTAGTAACATTGCGCACTCCTGTGGCCGTGGATGCCAACGGTCGGGTAGAGGTCGATATAAAGGGTGAAATTGCCCAGGCGCTAGGCGATTTTATAACTCAGTCCGGGGGCGTGGTGGTTAACAGTTATCCCCGCTTTAATTCGCTTCGAGCCAGTTTCCCTCTGGCTGCGATCGAGTCTCTGGCCGAACGTGGCGACGTGCGGTTCATTCGTTATGCTTACAGTCCAAGAACCCACGTGGGAAGCCTCAATAGCGAAGGTGACATCACCCAGGCCGCAAGTTCCGCACGCCTCAACTTTGGTGTGAATGGCGCCGGTGTCAAAGTGGGGGTGCTTTCTGACAGTGTGGATTATATGCCGGGATCGCAGGCGACCGGCGATCTGCCTGCAAACGTCACCGTGCTTCCAGGGCAGGCTGGCACCGGCAGCGGCGAGGGAACAGCGATGCTCGAAATCGTTCATGACTTGGCCCCTGGTGCAGACCTTTTCTTCGCCACCGCTTTCAACGGTGAAGCCGGATTCGCTCAAAACATTCTCGATCTTCGCACGGCTGGATGTGATGTGATCGTTGATGATGTGGGTTATATCACCGAACCAATCTTTCAAGATGGGATCATTGCTCAGGCTGTGGACCAGGCTGTGGCCAGTGGCGCCGTCTATTTCGCCGCTGCAGGCAATAGCGGTAACAAAGCCCACGATACTTCCGGCACTTGGGAAGGGGATTTTGTGGACGGGGGTTCCGTTACCGTGCCTAGCGGGCGTAACGGTATTTTTCATAGTTTCGGAACGACTAACTATAATCGACTAACCGCTTGGTCGTCTTGGCTGAGCGCGCTCTATTGGTCCGATCCCCAGGGCATGTCCACGAACGATTACGATCTCTACCTGCTAGATGCTGGGGGTAACGTAGTCGCTGCCGGCACCGACCCTCAGACCGGCACTCAGGATCCTATAGAGATCACTATACCGGGTTCCCTCGGTCAGAGTCTGGCCGTGGTTAAGGTGACTGGGGATGCTCGAGTACTGTGTCTCGCAAGCCACGGAGAATTAGAGTTCAACACCACCGGCAGTGCATTCGGCCACGTAAGCGCCACGAATTGCATCGCTACGGCTGCCATCGACGTTGCCTTGGCTTATCCGAATGCTTTCCAGGCTCAAAACCGATGTGAAGATTTTAGCTCAGATGGGCCAAGGCGCGTCTTCTATCACTACGATGGAACGCCGATTACCCCGGGTGACTACCTCTCCACAGGTGGCTTTCTTCGACAGATTCCCGACCTGACGGCTTCTGATGGGGTGTCCACCACGGTACCCGGCTTTCGACCGTTCTTTGGCACCTCAGCCGCGGCGCCTCATGCAGCTGCCATCGCGGCGCTTATTAAGTCTTACAACCCACATCTGGCCTCTGCCGAGATTCGGAGCATCATGAACGCCAGTTGCCTCGATAACGAGGCTCCGGGTTACGATGTCACCGCCGGCAACGGCATTCTCATGGCCGCTCTGGCCCTTCAGAACACCCCGACCCCGGTTCCTCGCCCGCGGTTCCTGGTGACGACCAATTTTGTCTCGGGTGGAAACAATAACGGGATCATAGACTACAACGAGTGCAACAACTTGGATATCGTTCTGGCGAATGTTGGTAACGCGGACGCAACCGGCATTAGGGCGACGCTTTCGACTACTGCCCCAGGAGCTGCGATTGGCAACCGAACAGTGTCCTACCCGGATATCATCCAAGGAGCCATGGGAACCAACCTGGTATCCTTCCGCATCAGCACCCTGCCTGAGTTTGTGTGCGGCCAACCCATCAACCTTGAGTTAGTAATCAAGAGCGATCAGGTGGTTAGCACCAATTACCTGATCCTCCAAACGGGGATTCCTGGCCCCACGCTTCAGTTCGATAATTACAGCCAACTGACAATTCCGCCTGGCACTGCGGCGGGCACCAATTCCCCGATTGCCGTATCCAACGTCAACTTCACAATCAGCAAGGCTGTTGTTTCATTACACGTCACCCACAGTTTCGATGGCAGCCTGGCGCTAGAACTGGTGGGACCGGATGGTACCACAGCCATCCTCTCCGCTTACAACGGTGGCGCGGGTCAGAATTACGGACTCGGTTGCTTCCCGGAGAACCTGCGTACGACCTTTGATGATGAAGCATCAACTGCCATTGGCGCTGGCGGACCTCCGTTTGTTGGACGTTACAAACCCCAGGAAGCGCTCTCGGTTTTTGGCGGCAAGTCAGGCACGAACGCCAACGGCTTGTGGCAGCTTCGAGCAACTACGGGTTCACGGTTTGCCGTCGGCACCATCCAATGCTGGTCCCTCTACCTCACGCCGGCTTCTTGCGTTGATGGCGGTGGAGCGTGCCCGGGCTCAGACCTGGCTCTCGGTATTAGTTCTTCCCCTAATCCCGGGATGGTGGGCAGCCCGCTGACCTACACTCTTTCTGTCACCAACCTTGGTCCTGGTGCTGCCACCAACGTGGCCGTAAGCCATGTGCTGCCCGCTTCGGTTCAATTGGTTTCGTTCAACACCGAACAAGGCGGAGCCTCTCACTCGGCCGGAGTGATCACCTGGAATGCCGGCAAATTGAACCCTCGCCAATCCACGACCATGACAGTTCTCGTGGTTCCACAGGTTCCTGGCTTCATCTCTTCGTCAGCCACAGCCAGCTCTGAGCAGGGAGATTTCGATCTCGTAAATAACACCGCCACAGTGCTTACTCGCATCAGCCCACTTACGGCGGATCTCGCGGTTCGTCTGCAGGCCAATCCTGCAGCTACGTTCGTCGGGATCCCAGTCTCTTACGCGATGACGGTGACGAACTTCGGACCAGGCAGCGCCTCCGGCGTCATGGTTACTAATGTCTTGCCAGTTGGGGTCACCCTTACTTCTGCTACCGTCTCGCAAGGGCTCGTCGCTGTGAACGGCAATACTGTAGTTTGTTCCTTTGGCAACATAACCAACTCTGGTCGTGCCACTGCCAACCTGCAGGTAATTCCGACGGTTGAGGGCAGCCTTGTCGCTACGGCCACCGTTGGAGCAAATACTTTCGATCCGGTTGTGGCTAATAACTCGGTCGCAGCAACAGTTGTAGTTGGACCCGCTGCGGACCTGTCATTGACCGTTGTAGATCACCCAGACCCGGTGGTCCTGAACAGTCGGCTCTCCTACAACATTACGATTGCTAATCGGGGTCCTAGTGTGGCTTCCGGCGTGGTCTTGAATGCCACTTTGCCAACTGGGGCCAACTTGGTTTCCAATTATACCAGCCAAGGTTCGGTAGCCGTGTCCGGGTCAGGAGTTGTAGTAAACCTTTTGAGTTTGGAGTCCGGCGCGACCGCGTCTGTTGTTTTGGCCACGACTCCCAACATTAGCGGCACGTTGTCATTTAGTGCCACAGTCTCCGGCTCGCAGTCGGATCCTAATTTGGCCGACAACTCCGTTACCACCAGCACCTTGGTGGCATCTCCATTCATCCAGGTTGCTAGTGCGGGCGCCACATTGGTTGTGGAAAGTGTCAGTCCGGCGAACGGGGCGGTGGAGCCGGGTGAAACCGTCACCGCGGCACTGCGATTGCGCAATGTGGGCAATATACCGACCACCAACGTGGTCGCCACGCTGGTGGCGGCAAATGGTATCACTCCGATAGGCGAAGTTACGCAGGCCTATCAGGTGCTGTCTCCGGGAGGCTTCCCTGTCACCCGTTTCTTCCAATTCTCGGCTGCGGGAACCAATGGTGGCGCCGCAACAGCTGTCCTGCAAATCAAGGATGGTGGCGTAGTCTATCCGCCTGTGTCCTTCCCATTCTATTTCTCTAGTGTGCGCACGTTCTCCAGCACAAATTCGATCACCCTTCGCGACAATCGAACGGCCTCACCATATCCATCGACAGTTGCAGTTTCGGGCCTCTCAGGTACGGTTGGCAACGTGACGGCGACGCTGGTTAACGCGGGACACACTTACCCTCAGGACATCTCCGCGCTGGTGGTCGGTCCGGACGCTCAGAACATGGCTTTGCTCATGGCTGGTGCAGGTACTGCTCCGATGGAGGCTGCTACCGTCACTTTTGACGACAACGCAGCCACGGCGCTGCCGCCTGGGCAGATCCTAACCGGAGCGTATCGCCCGGCAAGCTATCTTCCCAGCGTGACGCTCCCCGCGCCAGCCCCAGGCGGGCCTTATGGTAGCGTATTGTCGGTCTTCAATGCGAAAGCTCCGAATGGTACGTGGTCACTCTATATGAATGACCAGGCCCCGGGTGATAGCGGTGCCGTGACTAACGGTTGGCAACTGACGTTTACCATGATCACCCCGGTGAACCAATTGGCGGATCTCTCGATTTCTGCTGTGCCTTCGCCGGTTCAAGGTGTAACGGGTGTCAACCTCACCAATACCTTCCGAATCACGAATTCCGGTCCTAATACGGCTGCGTTTGTGGCTTTCACCAATCACCTGCCGGTAGGTCTGACTTTTGTGGCGGGTTATGCCTCTCAAGGGACTGTTTTTGGCGAGGGCTCCATGGCCGTTGGAAACCTTGGCACCCTAAGCGCTGGCGCCGTAGCGACCCTCTCCGTGGTGGTCACGCCGGAGTTGGGCACGGTTGGATGGGTAACTAACACCGCGACTGTGTTTGCTGATGAAACAGACCTCAACGGAAACAATAACACTGTGGCAGTGGCGAATGCCATAAACCTTCCGGTGGCTGATATTGCTTTTGAACAAAAGGTAGAGCCTAACCCAGTTCTGGTCGGCGGTGCCTTTACATTCACATCATGGATAACGAATCAGGGGCCGATGACGGCGCTCCGGTCCAAATTGTCGAGTGTCCTCCCGGCGGGTGTCGCGGTTTTGTCCACGTCGAGTTCCACCGGTTCTGCAACCAACTTCGGCGGCGTTGTCACTTGGGATTTGGGAGACCTCCCTTCGGGAGCCTCCGCGGAGGCTTCCCTGGTGTTGTCTGCCTCGGCTTCCGGCATGATAACGAACCTGACCAGCCTGCAAACTGCTTCGCTGGATCCTAACCTGGCCGATAATCAGGCTTCAACGGTTGCGGATGTACAGAATCCTTCTCCAGCTATCGTCGCCGCGGGTGCTCGCCTGCTCGTCGAAAGCTTCAGCCCGCCGAACGGGACAGTGGAATCTGGTGAGACTGTCACCGTAAGCTTGCGTCTGGCCAATCAGGGTACAGCTGGAACCGCAAACCTGGTTGCCACGCTTCAGCCCTCGCAAGGCGTAACGCCGGTTGGGGCGACTCAACAGACTTACGGTGCATTGCTACCGGGTGGCCCCTCCGTCGAGAAGGACTTTATGTTCAGCGCCAATGGTAACGTGGGCGAGACTCTGGTGGCGACCTTGAAGCTGCAAGACGGCGCTGGCAGCCTTGGAGAGGTCAATTTTCTCTTTACTTTGCCGGGCTCTGGTTCCTTCTCCAGCACAGCCTCCATTGTTATCCCCGAGCAAGGCATTGGCGCGCCGTATCCTGCCATCATTCAGGTGGAGGATCTTGCCGGTACTGTCAGCGGCGTGGGTGTGACGCTTTACGGCGTCAACCATCGATTCCCGCGGGATCTGAACGTGCTGTTGGTTAGCCCATCCGGAGCTAAAGTCCTCTTGATGTCTCACGCCGGTGGCGCTTATGCCATTACTAACGCCACGCTATCTTTTGCTGATTCAGGAGTGGCATTGCCTTCCAGCGAGCAGATTACGAGCGGGGTTTACCGCCCTTCTCAGTATGGCGGGCAGGTCGTATTCCCCGGGCCAGCTCCTTCGCCAGCTTACGATTCAAGCTTGACGGCGATAAACTCCTCGGATCCTAACGGCTCATGGCTTCTCTACGTTCTCGACGATGGTGGTGGCGATGCCGGGGTTTTGACAGGCGGATGGTCCTTGAACATCACTACGATCAGCGCCGTGAATGCCCTCAGCGACTTGGCGCTGACTATGAGCAGCACTCCCGATGTGTTGTTTACGGAACAGCAAGTCACTTCTCGGATTTCAGTTGTTAACGAGGGTCCGGGTATGGCTCAAGGTGTCACGGTCACCAATGTGATTCCCGCAGGTGTGAGTTTCGACATGGCTTCGCTGCCGGAATCGGTGATTGCGCTCTCACCGGCGGGGCCGCTTGTGTGGAATGTTGGCGAGATTCCCGTTCATGGTACTTCCAGCATCGACATTGTCACTACTCCGGTCTTCGCCGGCACTTGGATCAGCACAGCTCAGGTCGCGTCCGATACCTCGATGGATCTGAATCCAGCCAATGACTTCGCGCAAACCACAGTTACCGTGCTGATGCCACTTCCGGGCCGAGTTAGTGGGGAACTGCTGCCTGATGGGCAGTTCCAAATCACCGTGACTGGGCAGTCCGGTATCCATTACGGGGTTGAAGCCTCTCAGGATCTGTCGACGTGGACCCTAATCGGCGACGGTATCGCCATTGATGGCTCGGTCACCGTCATTGACTCCAACGCACCTGGTTTCAGCGCTCGGTTCTATCGCGCCGTTCGAGTAATCCCATGATCTGCAGTGACCGGGGTTTCCGGTGAAGATTCTTGGTCTGACCGGTGGTATAGGCATGGGCAAGTCTGCCTGCGCTGACTTGTTTCGGAACAGGAATATTCGCCTCGTTGACACGGACGATCTTGCTCGTCAGGTGGTTGAACCTGGCCAGCCTGCCCTCGCTGAGATTAAGGTGCGTTTTGGTTCCGAATACATGGATTCGGCCGGTTCCCTTGATCGTGGTCGGTTGGCGCAACTCGTATTCTCGAACGTCGAGGCCCGCACTCAATTGGAGCGCATACTCCATCCCCGCATTCGCACCCTGTGGCAGGCTGAGGCGAAAGCCTGGGAGAGACAAGGGGAGCGCCTCGGAGTGGTCGTTATTCCACTCCTCTTTGAAACTAGGGCTGAACAGGACTTGGATGTCACCGTCTGCGTAGCCTGTTCTTCAAGGACGCAGCACGAGCGTTTGTATACGCGTGGCTGGTCTGATGTTCAAATCGCAAGGCGCATCTCCGCTCAATGGCCGGTATTCCGCAAGATGGCCTTGGCCGATTTTGTGATCTGGAGTGAGGGTAACATCGATCTTTTGCCGCCCCAACTGGATCGGATCATATCGTCCGTTCTTCGCTATACACAGCGTCATAAATAAAT
>DIXK01000001.1 GCA_002428665.1 Verrucomicrobia subdivision 3 bacterium UBA6082 | reverse complement strand
GCCGTCTCACCGACTCACCGGTCCCATAGTCCCATAGTCCGTAGTCCCATAGTCCCATTTTTGGCCTTTTGCCTTCAGGCTTCAGAGCTTTCAACCCCAACTCTGCACTCTGCACTCATAACTCTTCATTTGCCCCACGTCCCGTCCGCCCTATCGGTTAATCACGGTATATAACGGTGGTTAACGGTGATTAACGGTGGTTAACGGTATTTTTAAAAATCCCCAGTCCGCCGCACCCTCAACCAAACCGAAGGAACTCCAATAATGGCAATGCGCAACCCCCAATTCGATCAATTCCCATCCTCCGCAACCGAGGCCCTTGGCCTTCAGCTTTACCCCGTGGAATGGCGCAGCTTATCCCTCCGGGGTCAGCCTTTCTGGAGGCACTTCAGCCTTTTGCCTTTCTGGAGGTCCCATAGTCCGTAGTCCCATAGTCCCATTAATGTCATAAATTGTCAGTAGCGAAGCCCCGATTCTGTCTGCTATCTTACCCCCGTTTTTGGGTTCTCGAATTGGGTGTTGTCCGGTGGCCACTGGAGCGTCTACTCCACCCCGATCCGAACCCCGTTCTTTGACATATACGGTTAAATCGAAAGCGAAGCTTGAGCGTCTAGCTCCAATCGGCCAGGGCGCCGGGCGCGTGCGTCCCAAACGCGCCCGCCCGCCCGCGCAGGGTGCATTCTGCACTCCTCATTCTGCGTTTATGAAGGTTTGTGCATTCTGGAACCGGGAGGTGCCCACGCGCGGGCACCACGTAGTACCGCGCTGCAAAGGTGGGCAGTACATCGCTCCGACCTGCCGCTCGTGTGAGGATTCTATCCACAAACCGTGGATGCATAACGAACTGCGCGACACGTTCAACACGGTCGAGAAGATCCAGTTCGATCCTCGGTTCCAAATGTTCCTGCGCTGGCTTTACAAGCAGCAGAAAGGGATGGTCTTCTGGACTCGACGCAGCCGGAACCGGGACCGCCAGCCCTACAAATAAGTGCAGAGTTCAAAGTGAAGAATACACTAATTTGCGCAACTGAGACTCTGCAGAGTAAAACCGCCACGCACAACATAGCTGCTATCTGTTAGGCAGGTTTTTCTAATCCACTCACGGCACAATCTCGTCCCGCTGCGTGACGGTTTCCTGGTGCTGCTCGCGTTTCTGGTGGAGAAGGTCGTTTTCGGCTGCAGCCATGATTTCCATCAGGTGACTGGCCTCGAGGAGGCGGGGAGTAAGCACGTAGCTGGCGCCGGCGCTGTAAAGGCGCGGCACATCATCGAGTCGCTCGGCATGGACGATGATTTTGGCTTGGTCATTCAACTCGCGCAGTTGCCGGAGCAATTTGAGGTTCGTCGCACCTTTCAATAGGCTGTTGGGCAGCGAACAAATCACCAGTTCAGCGTTCGAGATCCCCGCATGCTGCAGCACGTCAGTTCGCGAGACGTCACCATAGGTCACATGCACCCCCCGGCGACGCAACCGCTCGTTCACCTGCGGATTGAAATCGATCACCGCAATTTCTTTCAAGAGATCCGGGCGATCCAAGGAGATTGATTCGAGCAGAGAACTGGCCGTCCAGGAGAAACCAAGCAGGAAGATCCGCCGGGCGGGAGCTGCGGTTTCGGCCTGACCCGCATCCGCGGGCAGATCCGGCATTCGCACCCGGGTGAGCCACGGCGAGGTCTTGCGCAGAAGGGTTTCGCTTTGGAACACGGCGTAAGTCGAATCGATCGCCAGGAAGGCGAAAGCGAGCGCGGCCACACTCATGGTTTTGTCTGACACATCGCCGCTGGATTTGCCCAGAGCCAGCAGCACCAGCGACAACTCGCTCATCTGGCACAGATTGATCGCAGGCAGCAGGCTGTTGCGGTGGCCCTGACGCATCCAGTAGAGGGGAGGAAAGACCGTCACCAACCGGCTGCCCACCAAGAACATCGAAAACAGCACCATCAACAGAAGCAGGTTGGTGGTCGGCCATGGAATCGCCATGCCGAGGCCCACAAAGAACAGCGTCACAAAGAAATCCCGCAGCGAGGTGACCTTCGAAGTCACATCCAGCGTGTATGGGAAGGTAGAAATGGAAACGCCAGCCACCAGGGCGCCCATTTCCCGGGACAAATGCAGAATGTCTGCCAACCCGGCCAAGGCGAAACACCATGCCAGCGCGCCAACCAATACCAACTCGGGCACGCGCGCCACGTATTTGAAAACCGGCGGCAGCACGAACCGGCTCACCAGCAACCCGACCGACACCAGCAAGAGCACCTTGCCCAGGGCTACCAGGAGGCCGAGGACAGCCGGGTCCCTGAGGCTGGGCTGCACCGCCAGAAACAGGATCGCAAACAAATCCTGCAGGACCAGAACACCGATGGTAATACGTCCGGCAAGGGTCTCCAATTCGTGTTTTTCGTGCAGGATTTTCACGATGATGACCGTGCTGCTCAGCGCGGCAGCCACCCCCAGGTAAAGGGCCTCCAACCCCGTGCCGGCAAGGCCGGTGAACCGGAAGCAAAGCCACCCCAGGCCCAGGCAGCCCAGGATCTGGCATGCGGCCGTTACCGTGATCAAGCGGCCCGCACTGGCCATTCTCTTGAGGTCAATCTCCAGCCCGATCATGAAAAGCAGCAGGATCAACCCGATGCTGGCGATGGTCTCAATGGAGTGCGCATTCGTAATCCAGCGAAATCCAAAAGGGCCGATGGCAAAACCGGCGATGAGGTAGGCCAATAGCACCGGCTGACGAATCACTTGAAACACCACCGCCAGTACCCAGGCTGCAACAATGCAGAGCGCAACATCAATAATCAGATCATGTTCCATGCATGCAGGGGTGCGGCACGATAGACCTGTCCGAACGGACTGTCCAGCAAGCTTCAGGAATTGCCGGCGAAAGGAGGCACATCGAGTGTTTCGGATCTCTGATGGCCGTACCCCATTCCCAGTCACGGTTCGTAGACCTTGACGAGCTTGACCAGCGCGCGGTCGGGCGCATCGCAGGTGAACGAAATCCGGTTCGAGCCGCCTTGCAGAATGGGCAGCGGGGCGGCGAGTTCGCCTTCCGTGACTTGCACCCGGTTCGCGTCGAAAACGGCCCAGTGACGCTGGTCCCTGCAGACCAGCTTGTGCCCGGTTTTGAGCGTCACTGGGAAACGGAACGATTGCCCGGTCAGGGTCAAGATGGGTGTGTCCATGCCGCCGCTGAGCTCTAACTCCAACCTGGCCGTCTCGCCTGGACGGACTGAGATTTCCCAGGCGTTGCCGGCGTCTTCCTGCGCGGTGATCCATCGAGGCAGCTCGTATTCGCGTGCCAGGCAATTCCAGCCAATGCTCGAGCGCGGGTTGGACGTGCCGAACGGCGTGCCATCGGTACAGACCGTGACCTCCGCGCGCGCGCTCACGCCCGTCGGTTTCTCGCAGTCGAACTCAACCGCGTTCTCGCCGGGTTTCAGCACCGGCCAATCCGCCTTGAAAGCCGGGAGAATCCGCGCCAGCAAGTCGCCCTTGTCGTCATAGTGGACGCAGTCGCCGGCTGGTTCGAGCTCCAGGAAGTCGCCGGATTTCAGAGCCACGGGAAGGGTGAGCTTCTGACCGTTCACCGTGAGCACGGGGTTTTTCAACTCGGCCGGTTGGACAGGCAGCGCCATGATGGGGCTAACAATTACTTCAGTGCTGTCCCCGGGGGGCAGGTGGTTGAGGTAAAGGTTGACTTCGGAAATGTGGGCCATGTCGAGCGCAGTGCGGTAGATACCGTAATAGCCGCCATACGGCCACTCGTAGTTGGACATCTCCCCCACGTCGCGTTCCCGCATGAGCAGTTCGATGTAGCGCCAGCCCGTGAAATTGAGCGTCACATAATGGTCGGAAAGAGTGCTCATGTATTCGCGCGGTGTCCCGAGTTGGAGGTTCAGCAGCGCGCCCTTGCCGTCGCCCTTGACCCACACGCCCAGCGCGCCGGTGCCAGAGAAGTTGCGGTACGGGGTGGCATAACTGAGGCCCGCTCTGGCCCAGGCGCCACGCCGAGCCGCACCCTTGTTTTCAGCGCGCAAGCGCAGGTCGCGTCCGCCCCCGCGGACTTCTCCGACCGCTTCTTCCAGGCGGAGCGACACCGAGGCCGAACTGGTGACCTGCTGGAAGGCAGCCAGGTCAGCGGCATCTGTCACCCGAACGCGTTTCGGATCTTCGTACGGGGCCACGGCGTAAAGCGCCTCGATGCGCGCAGCCAACGGTTGCTCGTCAAACGGATTCCGGCTCGTCCAGCGTTCGGAGCCGTTGCCCAGCGCGCTGATGCGATGGGCGGACAAGTTGACGGGGGTGAGTTTCCAGGCGCCTTCGCGGTCCTGTCGCAGGCGGAACTCGTCGCCTGGCACAGCCACGCGCGCCAAGGTTTGGGTGTCGAAGTAACGCGCCCGCCGCAGTTGCTCGTACCAGCCGAGGATGGTCATCTGTTTCTCCAGGTGGAAGTTCAGCGGGTGGCTGGACACGTTCACGCCCTGGATGGACATGGCGGCGTCGTGGCCGAGGTTCTTCGCCCCGAAATACTCCATTTCATCCAGGAAATGGCCCCGCGCCTGGGGGCTTGGCAGCCGCGGCGCCCACCAGCCCAACTGCGGTTCGAGCAGGTCGGAGCCGCGGAATCTCGCCGCGGAAGCAACGTGCAGGTCGTGGAAGCGCTTGGCCGCCCAGGCGGAATGGTCCCACGCGCCGAGCCGCGAATGGAACCACCAGTTGTGCGCGCCCCATTCACTGGCCTCGACCAGCACCTCGCCGCGCAGGCGTTTGAAGATCGCGTGCCGCATGAAGTCAATGCCGTAGCGGCTCATCATGCCTTCCGAGCCGTCAAAGTAGATCTGGTCGAGTTGGCAGGTGTTGAACACATTCGCGAGGCGGTCCGCCAGTTCCTCGGCCAGCGGCGAGCCGGGCTCGGGGTAAAACGCGAGGTAGCGTTGTTGCAGGTAATCCGCGCGGTCGCCTGCCGCGTGGGACGCGGGCCGGGTCTGGAACGCGCCGCGCTGGCATTTGGCGAACGCGTAAGGGGGCTGGGAGACGATTTCACTGTACTGCACCAACTCCGTGCCCAGGCGAAGCACGTTCCCGTTGCCGTCGTAGGTAAAAACGACATCGTGCCCGGTCGCCGGTTCTTCATTCACGTAAATCACCGTGTCGGTCGGGTTCATGGGTCTTGCGAGCGTGTAGGACGCGGAGGCGATCAGGTGCGGACTGGCTTCGGGCGTCACCCAGGCGTCGCGCGGGTCGATGCAGGCGGTGAGCGTGTGGATGCCAGCCTTCAGACCCGCCGTGTGGATGCGGGCCACGGCGGTCTTCAGATCAGCCAGGCCGTTCGGATAAAGGTTGGTGTTGACCCCGTAGTGGCCAAGCGTGTCCCACCAGCCGTGAATGTGGATGTGGGTGAAACCGCCGCGGCGGGCGAGTTCGATCCAGTCGTCCACGGAAGCCAGTGAAAGGTCGGCGAACAAGTACGAACCCCGAATCGCCTCCGCGCCGAGAGACCAGGGCCCGCCCAGTTTAGAAATGGGGGCGCCGGCTTCCATGGCCATCGCGCGCAGCATCGTGGGCATCTCGGACTTTAGGCCCGCCGCCAAGCCTGCGCGCCAGCCGGTCAGGCCGTGTTCCGCGGTGGTCCAGACCTTCAACGCAGGGGGTGCGCCTCCCACGGCCATTTCGACCGGCAACTCGTATCCTCGCAGGCAGACGGCCTCGGCGTCGTCCGAGAGCATGTTGGCCACGTTGCCGCAGTATTTCGCGGTGATCACCGGCAGGTTCAAGAACGTGAGCGCAGTGACATCGGGCAGGCTCAGCGAGCGAATCGTGAAGGTGAAGTAGTCGTCGCGAGTGTCCACCGCCAGCACCGCCGATCCCCGGCTGCGCGAGAATTCAAATGTCAGCGCGCCGTCGTGGAACGATGCTTTACGCGCGGTGTGGAGCCGTCCGTCTTTCAGTTGCGCGGAGACGAGTTCCTGCGGGCGGACCAGCAGTTCGCGGCCCGAGGCCTTGCTGCGGAGCGAGGCGATGCGGCCGCGCGTGTCGATGGCCAGCGTCGCGCGGCGGTTCTCGAACGTCATCGCGAGGGGCGGCGCATTTGTGGATTCATCCATCAACGTGCAGGCGGCGCTGGCCCGCGCGGGATCCTGCGCGAGGGCGCTTACTTCCTGCTCCGTGAGCGCACGCCCGTAAATGCGCAGGTCACTGATGAGGCCGTGGTGCGAGAGCGGGCCGGACCAAGCTCCAACGCGAAGACCGTCCGCCTCGATCGGGTAGGGCCAGGTCGCTTTGCCCACAAGCTTGCCGTTCACGTAGCTCGTGATATTCGGCAGCGCGAAGACGACTCCGAGGTGGACCCACTGCCGCATCGGCAGCGAGTTCAGAAACGGGACGCCGGTTTCCGTCCACTCGTTGCCGGGTGCACCCGCGCGGTGACCGGGCCGGCCGAGGCGGAACGAGCAAGCGTTGTCACTGACGAACAGCATCAGGCCGCCAGGGCTCCACGTATGGGTAGTGAGAAGATTGGGGTAGCGCCCCGTGGCTTCCCACGTCGCCCAGACCGAGATCGTGCATTGGGTCGTGCCGTTCAACGACGGAACCGCCGGCAGATCGATGAAGGCGTTCGTGCCGCCGAAATGGGCAGCCGTGCCGAAGGCGCCTTTCGCCCATTGCACATTGACCAATTCGGCTTCGAGCCGGTTGGGCGATCGGTCCACCGCCAGAGTATCGGCACCTTCGTCAAGCGGCAGCCACAGCAGCAGCGATGAATCAACCGCCGGTGCGGCGCACAAGGGCGTGAGCAGAGTCAGAACGAACAGTGGCGTCAGCAGTCTTTGGTTCATTTGGGCCTGGAAGGGACGTCGGTGGTCTTGCGGTCAGAAATTGGCATTTTCCAATCGGTACACTTCGACGTTGTCAAACCAGCAGACATCGTCGTCCGTGACCTGACCCCGGACATCAAGCAGCACCACGAGCTGGCCTACTCCGGGCGGGACGGTGACGACGCCGAAGGCGTTTCTACAGTCGCCGGTGCCGAGCGAGAACGTGAACGGGCGGTCATCCGCCTCGCAAATCCATTTGTGGTCGGTCGTTTGCCAGCGGATAGTGAGTCCGGGCGTAGTCGCGCCTCGGGCGCGGCAAGCGGCTTGCACGACAAAGACCTGCCCGGGCACGGCGGAGATTTTCTGGATGAAACAGCCCCAGGCAACTTTCGCTGCCCGTGCCGCGCCATTGCCGACCGATTCATCCCAGGCAAATTTGCCGGTGGGATGCTTCTCGTCCTGCCACGCCGACCAGCCCGGCGGCAGGGTGCCTCCGCCTTGCGGCTTTTCCCGAAAATCCGCGTCCACCACCATGTTCGTCGCCGCGTTGCGGCTTTTCAGCTCCGCGATTTCCGCGCGCGCTGCCGCATCAGCATCGCGCGCCCACTGGATGACACGACTGATGCCGGGCAGCACCTCCTCCCAAGTGCGTCCCTTGCCGGCTGTGTTCTTCAACTGCTCCTCGCGCCACGGCTTGTCCTTCGCCAGGCCCCTCCACCAGCGGCATTGCTCGCCGTAGATCCACACGTACTCGTCCGCCGAGTCACGCGCCGCCCGCAAATTCCGCGACAGCCGTTTGAGGCGGGAGCCGTCCAGCGGGGGCCGGTAATAGCTGTTGTCCGGCGGGTTCACGAACATGTCTAGGTAGAATCCAAACCCGGCCTGAACTTGTTGGCGGTACTTCGCGCGATTTTCCGGCGCGATGAGCTTAATCGCAGGGCCGCTCCAGGAGCGCAGGTCGAGCGCGGCGCGCTGATATGCCTCAACGCTATCCAGGTAGTAACCGTTCTCGCAGCCGTCCACGATGACCATGCCTGGCGGCGCAGCGTCGAGCATGCCGTTAAAGAAGGCCGGCAGTAGGCCGTAGGGTTCGCGGGCCAGCAGATCGTTCGGGTCGTCCACCCGGCCTGCCTGCAGCACGACGCTGTTGAGAAACAGCGTGAGTATGACGGCCTCCGGCATTTCCGCCGCAAGGCCACGCATGCACTGGGCGCCACGCAGGCGCGCGAGGGCGGCGGTCGCGGCGAAGGTGTGGCCTTTCGTTGGATCGAATTTCCACTGGTTCTCGCCGTACGGCTCAAAGTCGGGCGCGATGCCCTTCGCTCCGCCCTCGCGCGCGAGCCAGGCGCAGATGCGCAGCTTGTCCGCGAGCGCGCTCCAACCCTCATCATCATCCCACGCGAGGATTCTTGGCGTCGCATTGAATTGGATGAAATTGTGAGTGTACCGGCTGAACTGGCAGGCCTTAAGATCAGCCAACGCTGCGTGGAACCATTCGCGCTTCCACGGTTCACGGTTCCAGCCCGACTCCGTGCTGACCTTTCTGCCATCGTCAGTCCGGGCCTCGACGCGGAAGATGACGCCGTCAAACGGCCCTTCCTGTTCCATCTCGCGCCCATGCGACCGCAGGAACGTCGTGTCTGGCATGTCCCAGCCGAGTTCGATAAATTTCTTTTCGGCGGCGCACGCGGAACTAAGACTCGCGGCGCAAAGGAACGAGTAAATCCCACCGCGAGCAAACCACCACTCGGTTGTCAGAAGGTTTGGGAAGTTCATGCCGGCACTTTCACAGGTTAAGTGCGATAAAAGCGCGTTGCATGGCGGCGAGCCTATCAGCTCCAGGCGAGTTAGACATTAAACAATAAGCGTGAACCTGAAACCCCGTTGTCTGGCAGGTCTCAGCCAGTGTCTCGATGAAGTCCTACCGATCGATATCGTCCAGGAAGATGTTCTCACGCCGATCACCCCGGCTCAGGACGTGGTAGATGGCACCCAGTTACTCGACTCGCATTTTGCGCGGCATGCGCCAGAACTACTCTCACAGGCATGAATGAAAAGGCAAAAACCGCACCAACCTATGGGTGACCCCGTCTGCAAAAGAGCCGCGCCGACACGGGTTCTGCCTTTTTAGGGGCCTCTCACCCGCACCAGCGCGGCAAGGTCGGACTAGTTACCGTTCGTGCGTTATTTGGGCATGTTTTCGGCGTCGAGAGAATTGGCCAGGTCCTTTTCCGCCAATACCCAGTCTTCCAGGGTCAACGGGTGATCGGGAAGCTTGTCGCGAAACAAGGTGTAGGCGTGTTGACGAACCATGGCTCGGGTGATCCCGGGCGTGAACGGCGCCGGCTGCTCGACTGTGTCTGCAGATATTTTCTTCATTGCGTCTCCTTCCGGATTCAACATACGCGCCCAACCGGTTCTTTCAAGTCGAAAAACCTGGCTGCCGTCAGCGCGTCTCCGGCCAAGGGTGGTGTCCGCTCGTCGGGGCAACGCTTTCGGAAGAATTGGTTCTACCTGACTGAAGGGCGACCGGTGTCATGAAGCGTCGAAAGCGGTTGATAGAAACAGGTGCATTTTTTGACGGTCATGATACAATCCGAGGCCATGAAGATCTCTCAAACCCGTTCAACGACAACTTTCCTCGCGTGCAAAGCCTGCCTCGCTGTGGGGGCGGCACTGGTCTTGATTTCGGCCCCCAGCCTGACGGCGGCCGAGCCACTCACCAGCGAATACGCCTGGGTGGAGGGTGGCGTGTCCATCGTACCGGATTTTGATGCCCGGCTCTCGGCAGTGCTGGAAGAACAGACTTTAAACGAGAACCTGAAGCTTGAGATGAGCCCGGGGTTCTCGGCGCATGGTGGGTTTGGCGAACGGTTCTTGCCGTGGTTGAGCGGCGAGATCGAGGGGGGCTTTTATTACAACGATGTGGATACAATCAGCCAAGGAAGCGTGGCAATGCCGCACTTTGGCGGCACATTGATGCAAGTGCCCATCATGTTGAACGCGGTATTTCACCTGCCGGAAGATCGCCGCTGGGTACCATTTGCGGGCGCGGGGGTGGGAGCACGGCTGACATGGTTTAATGCGGATGGGGTGATCTTCCAAGGCAAAGAAGGAGCCGTCGAGGTGGAAGATTCCTCAACCGAGGTTTCGTTCGCCTACCAACTCTTCGCGGGACTCCGATTGAATCTGCAGGACGACAGCTTGGTGGCCCTGATTTACCGATTCAATGGGGCGATCAGCCCAGATTGGGATTTGAAGGACGCTTACACCGGCAGCAAGATCGCGAACCTGGAGGCGGACGACCTGTGCGTGCACACCATAAGCCTGGGTTTCTACATGCGGTTTTGAAGGGCGGGTGATTCGGCCTGATGTAGCGCCTTCAGGCCGAACGGATCGACTGCGGCTTACCAGGGACCAGTGCCCAGGTCGCCGGGTTTGAAATAGTAATCGTAGGCGCTGGTGCGGCAACCAATGCCAATAGTGTTTGTGTTGCCGAGGGTGAACTTGCGCCAATCGACCCGGGAATCTTCATAGAGGATGTTGGCTCCAACGGGTATGTTGCCCACGCCGCGGTGATTGGATCCCGGGTAGGCTTTGCCGGCGACGGCGGCGTCCATCCAGCCTTTCTGATAGGATTGAATCCGATCGAGCATCACCGGGGCCTTGCGGTAGGAACCACCCATTTTCTTGCGGTAACACCACTCACCAAGCCGGTCGCTGTTGTAAAACGTGGAGTTGTTAACCCGGGCGGGCAGCCAATGGTAGCCGATCAAGGTAGACACACTGCTGTAGCTTTCGTAATAGCGATGCCAGAGGTCGGTGGGGCAATAGATGACGTCGTTCTGTTTGCGCCAACCGGAATTGCCGGTACCGGGAGTATTCTTGTAAAGGTACAGCGGATAGAAATTCGTGGTCATTCGGGCATCCATCCAGGCCATATCCTGCCCCTGTGAGTTGTCCGGAAAAAAATCGCGGTTGTCGTTGGCATACATGGTAATGGCCAGGCCCCATTGACGCAGGTTCCCGGCGCATTGGGAGCGCAACGCCCGGTCTTTGGCCTTCGAAAGCGCCGGCAACAGCATCGCCGCCAGGATGGCGATGATCGCGATCACCACCAGCAACTCAATTAGAGTGAACGCTCGGTGAAGGTGCGAAGGGCGTTGGAGGACCTGACCCACCGGGGCTGGTGGGCGTTCTGCAGTAGCACCATTCATCATAATTCCTTTCTCAGGCAATAGACTGGGAAAGATTCGCTTCCGGCCTGGAGCCAACTTCCGCAGCTTGAATAAGACAAGCACCGAACCTAACCCCCGTCAATACTTTACATGAACCCGGTAGAAGAGCCCGGTGCCGTGGAGCGGTGCCCGCCATTGAATCGGTGCCCCGGTGCCAGCGAGGGTGCTGCCGAGGGCCTGCCAGGTGGCGCCGGGACCCAGGGTGGAGGTGGATTCCACAGTGTAAGTTCGCCCGAGCGCCGAGTCACAGGACAGGACGAGTTCTTGCGCCCCGGGCGGCAGCATCGCGGCCAGGCGCAAGGTTGAGGTCGGGTTGGTGGGATCAGTACCCGCAACCACCTCGGCTGCGTCCGGCTGGGTATCTCCGTCCGTGTCAGCCAGGGGGTGGACAAACTCATACGCCCCGATATCGAATCCAGGGATACCGTTGTTATTGCCGTCAAGCGGCCGGGCGGTCTCTTGCTTGTCAATCAACGCTGTGAAGGAGGTCTGGCCCGCATCGATGCACGGAGAGGTGGCGAGCAAGGTGAAGTCTCCGGCCCCCCGGTCGACGAAGAGAGGATCCGATTGGATATCGCTGGCGCCGGGTGGGAGATAGAGGTAATTGGTGGTGTTAAACAAACAGTTGTTCAGGAGGACAGGCAGCGTGGTTTGACGCCAGTCCCGCCAAATGCCGGAAGAATTGAAGGCGATGAGATTGTTGGCCAGCGCCACCTTATTGGTAAACAACGTGAGCGCGATGGCGCCGCCCATTTCAGGCATAAATGTGGCGGGAGCCTGGTTTCCGACCAGGGTGTTGTGCGCGATGGCCAGAGTGCCGGTGGAATTCACCGGAACGATCACATACATGCCACCCCCCATGCCGCCCTGGCCAAAGCCGCTGTAGTCCCAGGCCAGGTTGTTGAGAAACAGGTTGTTCTCCACCCGTCCCATGAGACAGCTTTCGAGCGACAACCCGGCGCCGGTGGCGGAGATGTTTCCCTGGAAGGTGTTTCTGTCCAGGACCACCTCAAAACAACTGCGAAGGCACACCGCCCCGCTACCCGAGCCCTGATACGGATAACCGCTGTACAGGGCATTTGACCGCGCCACGTTGCCAGTGATACGCACATCAGCGAACATTCCGCAGATAGCCGCGCCTACTTTGGCATGATTCCGATCGAAGACGTTGTTCTCCATGGTGAGCATGGAGTCGTAGCAGTGAACACCTCCACCACTGCCGTCTATGGAGTTCAACACTTCATTCTCGAAGAAAGTATTACTGCGGATCACGGCATGGGCGAGGTAGCCGTAGAATCCGCCGCCATACGACTCAAAGGCGTTGACCGGGCTGCCAATGGAATTCGAGCGCACCAGGTTGCCCGCCACAATGGGTCCGCTCACCCGACAGTAAATGGCCCCACCCCGGGCACCGAAGCGGTTTGTCAGATCCGGATGCAGTATATAACCCCCGGTATGGGTGCCACCATTTTGCAGCGTGAATCCGTCGATGCCGCTGACGCGATAACCGGCATTCCTGAAATAAACCAAGGTCGGTACACCGCTGCCGTCCACGACCGTGGGGTGTGCGGCGGGATTGCGCGCGGTCCGGGTGGTTTCCATGCCGGCGAAGCCGCCGTAGAGGAAAACGTAGGCCGGCAAGACGACATGTTCTGGATAAATGCCGTCCGCCACCCAAACCTCGCCGCCGGTGGTCGCAGCCCGAGCGATGCCGCCGGCAATCGTGCGCTTGGCTGTTGCCCAGGTGAGCCCATCCGTGTCGTCTCCGGCTGGGCTCACGCGCACCACCGGTGTCGGCACCGACCATGGCGTCCCGGCAGACTCATCCGCCCCGATATCAATCGTCCCGCCCTGGACTCGCGTTTCGCCATCGAGGTCCGGCAAATCGGTGATGGCCAGGGCCGCGGAACCGGCATTCACGCAGGGGGATCCGGGCTGTATGTGGTAGTCACCCAGCGCTCCGTTGGCAAACTGCGGGTCCGCTGCGAGGTTGCCGTCCGTCCCGGAGCGATCCGCCGTCCCGCGGTAGTCTGCGGCAACCCCAAGCACACTGTTGCCAAAGACGTTGTTGTGCTGAATCACCGCGTCGCTCGTTCCGGCCAACCCGCGTTCGAAGCCAACCGCGTTGAATGCGACCACATTGTTGGCATTTGTCGGCCAGGTATTGGCCCAGAAAATACCGGCCCCGTTGTTGGCCACAACCGTGTTATTGAGGATCGTGGCGGCCCGGATTAGCGAATCGATCACCACCGTGCCACCGCCATGCCGGGCGCCATTGGCGGAGATCACATTATTGAGGATCAGCGGGGCGCTGACCGCACCGGAGATTGGCCTTCCGTCCAGGTCGGTAGCGGAACAGAAGATGCCGCCACCCCCGGTGCTGAGGGTCATTTCATCGTAGCTGGCCGAGTTGGCCTGTATGAAATTATTGGCAATGATGGGTAGCGAGTGGCGCCAGCAGGCGATACCGCCGCCGTTGCGGGTGGCTGTGTTGCGGGCGATGACGTTCCAGGCGATGAGCGGCGAAGAACCGACCACCCCGATCCCGGCCCCGTCGCCCTCGCTGTTGAGCGACTGGTTTTCCACGATAATGTTATTCGTGATATGGGGAAAATAGGCTTCGACACTGCTGACCAGGTGAAACCCCCACACGCTAATACCCGCCCCCACGCCGTCCGTCATGTTGTTGCGTATCACGTTGTTCGCAATGACTGGCCCGGACCCGACCATGGCGATACCCCCGCCATGGATGCCGTTGCCGCCACCGATGGTGAAACCATCCAGGCGGGTATTCGGCCCGGAATTGGTCACGGTGATTACCGCGCGATTGGTGGTTCCCCAGAGAACGGATAAATTGGTGCGCCAATTTCGCTCGGCGAGGGCGGTTTCGTGACCCTGAAATCCTCCGTAGAGCTGCAGCCCAGGTTTCAGTGTCCAATGTCCGGAATACGTTCCCGCCGCCACCCAAATCTCAGTTTCACCCGAAGCGGCAGCGATGGCCGCGCCGACGCTTTTCTTGGCCTCCTGCCAACTCGTGCCCGGCAATGCGTCATTGCCGTTGGTTTTGACGTGCACCACCGCCCCCCAGCCGGACACCGGGGCCAGCCCGAAGCAGACCAGCCACCTCATGCCCCAAGTCCATTTCAAGGAAGCCCGCATTGCATTCACATTCATGTAATCTCCTCTCCCGGGTAATGCCCCACCCTTTCTGCCTCTTGCACTCAAGCCAAGCATTCCGTCCCGCAGCCACGCCGAGCCAAAGCACAGCGACCTGCGAAAAAGTATGGGTTAACTCAAAATTAGTCTAAACCCTGCGGGAGCAAACATAAAATGAAACTATTTTAACCACTGATCACGATCAGCTAATAGGTAATACTTTCCAGACGGGTGATTTTCCACGTGTCACGAAAGAGGCTCTGGGGTAAACTTGAGCCATGCTAAAAGCCGGAATCATTGGGCTTCCAAACGTCGGCAAATCCACCCTCTTTAATGCGCTTACCCGCTCCCATAAAGCGCCGGCGGAGAATTATCCCTTCTGCACGATCGAGCCGAACCTGGGGGTGGTGACGGTGCCGGACCCGCGCCTCCAGGCGATCGCGAATGTGGTGAAAGTGGGACAGACGATTCCCGCCACCATTGAGTTTGTGGACATCGCCGGGTTGGTCAAGGGCGCCTCACGTGGCGAGGGCCTCGGCAACAAATTCCTGAGCCACATACGCGAAGTGGATGCGCTGGTCCACGTGGTGCGGTGTTTTGAAGACCCGGACATTGTGCATGTGGCCGAGACGATCGACCCGGTACGAGACATCACCACCGTCACCACCGAACTGATCCTGGCGGACCTGGAAGCGGTGGCCAAACGGCTGGAGCGAATTTCGCGGGATGTGAAGCGCGGGGACAAGCACGCTCTGCTGGAAGCGCAGTTGCTCGAGAAATACCGAGCCCATTTAGATTTGGGGAAACCGGCCAATACGTTAAATCTCCCGCTGGCACCCGAAGAAAAGGTCATCGTCAAGACCTTCTGCCTGCTTACCGATAAACCGGTGATCTTTGCGGCCAACCTGCGCGAGGCCGAAGCCGCCACGGCAGGAAACAATCCGTTCGTTATGCAGGTTCGTGAGTACACCCGCACGCACCATGCATGCGACACGCTGGTGGTTTGCGCCCAGTTGGAGAGCGACCTGGGCGACCTTTCGCCGGAGGAAGCTCAGGACTTTCTCAAGGAACTGCAGATTACGGAGGGCAGCCTGTCCGCCCTGATTCGATCCACCTACCAATTGCTGGGGCTCAGAACGTTCTTCACGTTCAATGACAAGGAAGTGCGTGCGTGGACTATACACACCGGGGACACCGCCTCGCGCGCCGCGGGGACCATTCACACCGACTTCGAGCGCGGCTTTATCAAAGCCGAAACCGTCTTCTGGGAAGACCTGGTAAAGCAAGGCTCGGTGGCCCACGCCCGCGATCACGGCCTCTACCGGATTGAAGGTCGGGATTATCCGGTGCGGGACGGAGACGTGCTGCTGTTCAAGTTCCACGTCTAGGCAGGAACCCGGGATAACCCGAAGCCGCGCAACGCCGGATCCTGGTTCAACCTTCTTTCGGCGTTATCAGGTGTTTCACACGGTTTCGATAAGAGAGGGGGCGCCTCCTCAAGGCAGCGCTGAGATAGGGCTTTTGGAGCAATCGGCTCCACCTAACTGAGAAATTGCGAGGAAAAAACACTTTTAGGTTGTCAACACCTTGTGAACACGATAGGTGTTTAACCAAGGCAGGCGACCTTGAAGGAACCGCGCGCATTTACCTTGATTGAATTGCTCGTCGTGATCGCGATCATCGCGATCCTGGCGGCGCTCTTGTTGCCCGCTTTGAGCCGGGCGCGAGCCAAGGCCCAGGGGGTAATTTGCCTGAACAACTTGAAGCAATGGGGTGTGGCCACCCAGCTTTACACCGCCGAGAACAGCGATTATTTGCCACCGGAAGGCTTTGGCAGCCCCACCACTCCGGCACAACTCATGCAGGGCTGGTACTACCATTTGCCGCGCATGATCGGGGTGGCGCCCTATGCCGAAATGGCCTGGCGCACCAACCCAGCCGCCAACCCTGGACGCTGCCTCTGGGTTTGCCCCGCCAATCCGCGTCGCAGCAGCGGCTATAACCTGTTTCATTACTGTCTTAACGAGTATCATGATGGTACTGGGGCCGATGACGCGCCGGCGAAACTCACGGCCATTCCCCGCCCCACCTCTGTGGTCTGGTTGTTTGATTCCAAGAACATCCCGGGTGTTGGTCCTGCGAATTTTGTTCATACCAACCTCCACGGTGGAGGCGCGAATTTCACGTTCCTCGACGGGCATGCCCGCCGGTTTCGCAAACCGGACTATTGGGATAGCGCGCTGAACCGCGGTCGGACCAACAACCCGGACCTCGTATGGTCGCCCTAACCCTGCCGCGCGAGGCACGGGTGCGCCAGCACGACCCAGTTTAACCAAAACCGATGCCGCCCCGCTTTTTTTCAATGTGGCATTGCGGCAGGACTTGGTAAGCTGAGGCTATGAAAAGCATCCGCAGACAAAAAGGTCCCTGGACCCACCGTGCCCTGGTCTACCTCTTTACCAGCCTGTTTGGCCTGCTGGCGTTTTGGCTGCTGGGCTTTGTGGTTCGGGATATCGCCACCTGGCCTGGTCCGGACTACCGCCAATTCGAAGAAAAGCTCCAGGACCCGGCGCTGCTGAAGGAATCCGAATCTCTGCAAACGAGCATTGATGATGCCTCGCGCGCCATTAGCCTTCGCAAGGAGCGCCAGCAGGTGCTGCGAGACAGCACGAGCAACTCGGAAAAAACCATGAACCAGTTGCTCGAACTGCAGAAACTGACGCTGCAGAAGGGTGTCACGCCCTCCGCGGAGGAAGTCCAGGCGCTGGCCGAGAGCCAGAAGCTGTTTCTGCAGAATCAATCCCGATACCAGGAAATCAATGACGAGATCGCCAAGTTGAGCGAGCAGTTGAGCGATCTGCAAAACCGGCAACGGGCTGTGCGCAAGAGCCTGGACAGCACCCGCCCGACCATCCAGCAGCAATACCAACAGGCACAGTCGAGTCACCAATGGAAGCTCGCCGCACTGAAGCTGGCGGTGTTGGTGCCGCTTCTGGCCCTGGCCGTATGGCTCCTGCTGAAAAAAAGAGGCAGCCTGTATGCCCCGCTAATGTATGGGTTTGGGTTGGCCGTGGCCGCCAAGGTAGTTCTGGTCATGCACGAACATTTCCCGAGGCGCTATTTCAAGTATGTGCTGATCGTGGTGGCCCTGCTGCTCGTCGCCCGCGTGCTGGCCTATTTGCTGCGCACCCTGGCACACCCGAAGATCGAACTGCTGCTCAAGCAATATCGGGAGGCGTATGAACGTTTTCTCTGTCCTGTCTGTGGTTACCCGATACGGCGCGGCCCGCTCACGCATCTCTTCTGGACCCGGGGCAGTATTAAGAAACTGAACATCCCGGCCCAAGCCCAAACGGCGGCCGAAGAACCCTACGTCTGCCCGGTATGCTCCACCCGGTTGTTCGAAGCCTGCTCCGCCTGCCGCGGGATTCGTCACTCACTGCTGCCAACCTGCACGCACTGCGGTGACGAACGGGAGGTCCAGGCACCCACAGGAGCACCCGTTTCCGCAACCAAAGCGTAGTCGACGCACCTGATTGTCTTGTCTTCGCCGGCGGTTTCGGCGAAACCAGTGGCGTGTCCGCGGTCACCACAGTCTCCGTACATTCGAGCCAATACCCGGAACAGGTCGCCCGGGACCTGGCCGAATCCCTGCGTCGTCGCCAGGTGAATCACAAGTTCCACTACGACAGTCCGCGGCAAACCCTGGCTTGGCTTAAGCTGCACGAGGCCCTATCGCCGGCGCGCACCGATCCGGACTGCGTGGAAACCTACGATCGCGGTTTCAGCGAAACGGCCCTGCGTGTTCACGCTTCTGGGGTCCGGGTGATCGGTCTGGGGTGCGGCGGGGGAAAGAAAGACCTGCGCCTTCTGCAATTGTTGCGTGAGTCCGGGAAAACGGTGACTTATACCCCCGCCGATGTGAGCGTCGCAATGGTGCTGGTGGCAACGCAACTCGTGGAGGAGAGCCTGCCCGAATGTGTGGATAGCCCACTGGTCTGCGACTTGGCCACAGCTGAGGACCTGGCTGGGGTCCTGGGGGTGGGCGAGGGTCCCGGCTCAGCCAGATTGATCACCTTCTTTGGCATGATCCCCAATTTCGAGCCGGGGATGATTCTGCCCAAACTCGCGGCGCTGGTGCGTCCGGGGGATTTTCTGCTCTTTAGCGCCAACCTGGCTCCCGGGCCGGATTATGCGGCCGGCGTGGAGAAGGTGCTACCGCTATACGACAACGCCTTGACTCGGGACTGGCTGATGGAGTTCCTGCTGGGATTGGGTTTTGACCGAAATGACGGCATCGCGCGGTTCCGAATCGAATCGGACCCTGGCGCCTTGGGTCTGAAGCGCATCACCGCCGGGTTTGAGTTCCTCCGACCCAGGGAAGTGACGGTTGGCCGCGAAACATTCGCGTTTGCCGCCCGGGAGGAAATCCAGCTCTTCTTTTCCTATCGGCACACTCCGGAACTCGTGCGGTCGATGCTGGGTCAGGTGGGGTTGTCAGTGCGTGAGCAATGGATCACCCGCTCCGAAGAGGAAGGCGTGTTTCTGGTTCAAAAAGGCTAGTCGCACCCTCCAAGGGCAGCCGTCAGAACACCGCCATGGTATCCAGCACCGCCTTGGTTCGCGGGACCTCGTGGGTGCGGAACAAGTCGGTCTTCCCGAGCGCTGCCAGCACCGCGAAATAAGGTTCAGCGCACCGCACCTCCTCCCCAAAATACTCGAACGCGTGAGGCAGAGCATGGCAGATGGGAAAGCCCAAGGTGCGCAGCCGGAAGGAGTTCAGGAATACTCTCATTTGGTGGCGCACACGCACGGCGCTGTCCTGCAGGTTGCGATAGTAGAAACCCAACCCCGGATCGATCAATATCCGCTCCACACCCTGGCGCCGGGCCGTCTCGATCTGCCGTGAGAAGAAGTCCTGCATCAACTGGACCGGGTCGGAGCCGAAATCAAACTCGTTTACTTCCCGCACATTCCGGCCCTGCACATAACAAATGATCACCGCGGCATCGTGGTCGGCCACCATTTTGAAAAGCTCCTCGGTGTGATCGCACCCGGTCAAGTTGAGTACGGCGGCACCGGCATCGAGACAGGCCCTGGCCACGGCAGGATGATACGTCTCCACCGACACCAACGCGCCGGACGCGGACAGTTCGCGGACCACGGGCAGCAGCTTAGAATTCTGACCTTGTTCGTCCACGCGCGCCGCCTGGGCCAGGGTGGACTCAGCCCCCAGGTCGACGACGTCGGCCCCTTGAGCCTGCAGCACCCGGGCGCGGCGCACCGTCGTTTCCACCGTGAGACAAACGCTCTCCCGGTACCAGGAATCGGCTGAGAGATTCACCACCCCCATGATCGCCGGTCGTTCGTTAAACTTGAATGCCTTCCCGCGAAGGTCAAATTCCTTTACCCGCACCGAGGCCGCGGCCCGGTGTCCTTCCAGCAATTCCGACAGCGATTCCAGTGTGAGCATGGGCCTAAAGAATATCCAAAAGGAGAAAACGTCAAACCGGCATTTCGATCAACTCATTCAATTGCGGTTGAACCGGGCCGGGGTTCCATGGCAGCATGGCAGCAATTCAATAACTTTGTTATGAAACTATCTGCCGCGTCGATCTCCCTGATCCTGGCTTGTGGATTGCTGCCCACAGGAGGTGAGCCTCTCGATTCCAGCACCATGCCGCACCGTGTGTCCCCGGCGGCGCCGCCCCTGGCCAAGACATTTCCGCTGAAAGATGTCCGGCTGCTCGATGGCCCGTTCAAAGAAGGACAGGAGATCGCAGTGAAATACCTGCTAAGCCTCGAGCCGGACCGGTTCCTGGCGAATTTTCGAAAAGAAGCCGGGCTCGAGCCGCGGGCGAAACATTACGGCGGCTGGGAAGTGCAGGGCGTTTCCGGCCATTGCGGTGGCCACTACCTGAGCGCCTGCGCCCTCGTCTGGGCGGCCACGGACAATCCCGAGATGTTGCGCCGGGTCAATTACATGGTCACGGAACTAGCCGCGTGCCAAGAGGCGAATGGCAACGGCTACGTCGCCGCCATTCCGGAGGGGAAACGGGTGTATGCAGAAGTTGCAGCCGGGAACATCCGCTCTTCGGGGTTTGACCTTAATGGCTGCTGGGTTCCGAACTATACCCTGCACAAATTGTTCGCCGGCCTGCGGGACGCCTACCGGCTCTGCGGCAGCAAGCAAGCGCTGGAAGTAGCGCGCAAGCTCGCGGATTGGCTCGAAAAGACGCACGCCACCCTGACTGAGGAGCAAATGCAGAAGATCCTGGCGGCGGAGCACGGAGGACTGAATGAAACCCTGGCGGACCTGTATGCCGACACGGGGGAAGCCCGTTACCTGGCGCTTTCGAAGCGCTTCCATCACAAAGCCATTCTGGACCCGCTGGCTCGAGGGGAAGACATTCTCCCGGGCAAACACGCCAATACCCAGATCCCGAAACTCGTCGGCCTGGGCACGCGGTATGAAATCGCCGGCGACCTGCAGGATCGCGCCGCGGCTGATTTCTTCTGGGATCGTGTTGTCCATCACCATTCCTACGTGACGGGAGGACACTGCGACCACGAACATTTTGGAGCACCCGACAAGCTGAACGACCGTCTGAGCACGATGACCAGCGAGACCTGCAACGTCTACAACATGCTCAAGCTCACCCGTCACGTGTTTAGCTGGAAACCGGAAGCGGACGTGGCGGATTTCTACGAACGCGCGCTGCTCAACCACATCCGCTCCACCCAGCACCCGGATGGGCGCGTGATCTACAACCTCTCGCTCAAGCCGGGGCATCACAAAGAATACCAATCGCCTTATGACGGGTTCACCTGCTGTGTGGGCACAGGATTCGAAAACCACGTGAAATACGGCGACGCAATTTACTTTCACAACGAAGATACTCTGTGGGTGAACCTGTTTATCGCTTCCGAATTGAACTGGCCGGCCCGCGGCCTGAAGTTGCGGCAGGAGACGCGCTGGCCGGACGGCCAGAGCGCCACGCTGAGCCTGGATCTGCAGAAGCAGCAGAAGTTCGCCCTGCGCATCCGGCATCCCCACTGGGCCAAAAACGGCCTGACAATCCTCGTAAACGGAAAAGTCCAGAAGACCGACTCCACACCCTCTAGCTATGCGGAAATCCAATGCACCTGGGAAAAGGGTGACCGCGTGGAAGTCCGCTTCCCCTTCTCACTGCGCACCGAGTCCATGCCGGACAACCCGAAACGCATCGCGGTTTTCCATGGCCCCACCCTTCTGGCGGCCGACCTCGGCCCGGAGAACGATCCGGAGGCCGGGCAACCCTTCTACGTCCCGGTCCTGCTCACGGGGGAAAACCCTCCTGCTGCATGGCTCCAAACCGTATCCCTGGCGGAAAGCCGGTTCCGCACCAAGGGAGTGGGCCGCCCGCGCGAAGTGGACCTGGTTCCCTTTCACCGGTTGCACGACCGCCGTTACACCGTTTATCTGGATGTCTTCACCGCGGAGGATTGGGCCAAACGAGAGGCCGAAATCCGGGCGGAACAGGAGCGGGAACGCCAACTCGCCGCGCGGACCCTCGACCTGCTGCGCATTGGCGAAATGCAACCCGAACGCGATCACGCCGTCACGGGCGAAAAAACCAGCGCCGGAGACGCCCTGGGTCGCAAATACCGCCACGCGGTGGATGGCGGTTGGTTCTCATTTGAAATGAAAGTGGATCCCGCAAAACCCACTGACCTGCTTTGCACGTTTTGGGGAGGTGAAGGCGGCCGGCGCACCTTCGATATCCTGGCCGATGGAACCAAGATCGCCACGCAAACCCTCCTGAACAATAGGCCTGGGCAGTTCTTCGATGCCACCTTTGCCCTCCCGGAAGAGCTGACCCGGAACAAAACGAAGGTCACCATACGACTGCAAGCCCACCCGGATTATTGGGCGGGCGGGTTATTTGGCGTGAGGACGGTGCTCAGGGAGTAGGCCCCGCGCTATCGTCAGGCGGGAACCACTGGCGCATCTCCTCGACAGTCCGGCAGGTGGAAGTCATGATTTCCACATGCTGTTGACGCCCACACTGCGGTCCGGATGGTTCGAACGCCCAACCACCTTTTCGTGGACCCGGACGTGGTTGGTCGCGGCCATTCTCCTGGGGGGACTCCATGATCGCCTGTCGGCGCAAACGGTGCCGTTTGTTCTGCCTTGGAATGACGGTACGCCAACGATCACGGACTTCTCGTCGATGAACCGAGCGATCGGGGCCGAACGTGTCGCGGTGGACACTAACGGTCACTTCACCGTAGGCGGGGACCGGGTGCGCTTCCTAGGGGTGAACTTTGCAGGCGACTCTCCGTTTATGCCGACCAACAACGCGGAAGGGGTCGCGGCGCGCCTGGCGAAATTCGGCGTCAACAATGTCCGTTTTCATCACATGGACGCGTCGTGGGCGTACGGGGGCGGCATCCTGGCTTACACTTCGACTCGCAGCACGAACATCAACACCGCCCAACTCGATCGTCTTCATTACCTGATCTCCCGGCTCAAAGCGCACGGCGTCTATGCCAATATAAATCTGCTGGTGGGTCGCGAATACCGGTCACAGGACGGCCTGGGACAGGAGGTCACCACGCTCGCTTGGAAGGATCAGCATATCCTGGGCTACTTCTTCGAGCCGGCGCTGGCGCTTCAAAAGGACTATGCGACCAAGCTGCTCTCGCAAACCAACCGTTACACGGGGCTATCCCTGGCACACGACCCGGCAGTCGCTTTCGTGGAGATCATTAACGAAAACGGGATTGTGCAGAAATGGGTCGAAGGCAACCTGGACAAGTTCCCGGCGCGGTATGCCACGAATCTGCAGGCGCGGTGGAATGCCTGGTTGGCGAAGCGCTACCCGAATACCGCGGCGATGCTGGCCGCCTGGCGAGTCGTGGACCAGTCGCTGGGTCCGAACCTGCTGAAGAATGGGGCGTTCAGCAACGCCCTGAACTATTGGAACCCGGAGCAGCACCAGGGCGCGCAGGCCACGTTCACGCGCACTTACGACTTCACCAACAGCCAGCCATCGGCGCGAATCACCGTGCTGACCCCCAGTTCCGCCGGCTGGCACATTCAGTTCAACCAACCCGGTGTGGCCCTGGTATCCAACCGCACCTACACGATTTCCTTCCAGGCCAAAGCCAGTGTGGCCACCAATGCCGACGCTTCAGTGATGCGAGCGCACACGGACTGGATCAATCTCGGAGCGTCCCAACGTTTCGATCTGTCCACCACGTGGAGGGTCTTTACCAATACCTTTCAGGCTTCCGAAACGGAATTCAATGCGCGGGTCAATTTCGGCAATATGGGAGACAAAGTCGCCACATTTTGGTTTGCGGACGTGCGTCTTCAGGAAGGTGGCCAGATCGGTGTGCTGCCCTCCGGCTCCTCGCTTGAAGCCCGGACGGTGCCGAACCTGAGCTACACGGCACCCGGGTATGCTGGAACCCGGGAAGCCCGGCGGGATTGGGTGCATTTTTTGCGAGACCTGGAGGTCGCTTACTACGACGCCATAGTCGCTCATTTGCGAACGAATCTCGGTTATACGGGACTGATTTTCGGAACCATCATGGCCAATAGCCCGGCCAGCGTGCAAAGCCGCCTGGATGTTATCGACGGCCATGCCTACTGGCAGCATCCGGTGTTCCCGGGTACGCCGTGGGACTCCGTGAATTGGTATGTGCCAAATGTTTCCATGGTGTCCACGATCGGCAACGACAACACGCTCGCCGGGTTAGCGCGCCAGCGGATTCGGGGCAAGCCCTTCACTGTCACCGAGTACCAGCATCCCTCCCCCAATTACTACGGCGCGGAAGCTCCCCTGCTGCTCGCGGCGTATGGCGCTTTGCAGGATTGGGATGGTTTGTGGCTCTTTGATTACGGCCACGGAAATCCGGCGGTCACTATGGAATATGTGCGTGGTTTCTTCGAAATCGCCCAGCATCCGAACAAAATGGCCAACCTGCTTTTGGCCGCCAACCTGTTCCGCCGGGGCGATGTCCGGCCCGCAAATCACGAAGTGGTCATGGCGCTGACGCCGGAGCGGGAGCTGGACTTGCTCGTGAATAGCCACGCGTGGAATATCTTCAGCACCAGTCAACTCGGACTTCCCGGCAAGTTGGCGTTCACTAATCGCGTCGCAACCGATTTTGGGGCGAATCCCGTTGGTTTGACCACGCCTCCTGCCGCCCCCGCGGGAGAGGTCATCACCAGCGACACCGGCCAACTGCGGTGGGACACCTCCACAACCGGCCGAGGGTTGGTCACGATAAACACGCCGCGCACCCGGTTGTTGGCCGGGTACGCTGACAACCGATCCGTGGACCTCGGCGGCATCACCGTGCGCCCGGGTTCGACCCGACTGGATTGGTGCAGCATCGGACTGACGTTGCGCCGTGGCGAGGTGTTCTCCAACGATTGTTCTGTCCTCATCGTCGCCACCGGTTGGTGGGAAAACACTGGGCAGGTCTGGAAGGATGCCACGAAGAACTCCGTCGGCAACCAGTGGGGCGGAGCCCCGGTGCTCGCTGAGGTGGTCCCGTTCACCCTCACACTGCCGGTGGGAACCAACGCCGTCCGGATTTGGGCGCTAGACGAGCGCGGGAACCGCAAGTCGTCACTGCCGGTGGCAGGCGACAATACCTCGACGGTGATACAGATAGGCACGAATGCCGCGACCATTTGGTACGAACTGGAGGTGGCCCGCTGGATGGCCAGTTTCGATCTGTGGCGCCTTCGCCACTTTGACGAGGCCGAACAACATGACCCGTCAATCAGCGGCGAGACCGCCATTCCGGACGCGGATGGCCTGGCCAACCTTTGGAAATACTTCCTGGGACTGCCGCCACGGGGCGGCGTCCACATCGACCGCCTGCCAGCCAGTACCCTGGTGAGCATAGATGGGGCACAGCACCTGGCCATGACCTGCCTGCGAGACCGATTGACGGACGATGTCCTCTTTGAAGGCGAGGTTTCGGCCGATCTTTGGGACTGGTTCCGGGGACCCGACTACGTGATCACGGATAATTACGCAGTGGATGAGAACCTGGAACAGGTCCTGGTGCGACGCCGGGATCCTACTGGGGCAGCGCCGCAGTACTTGCGGATGCGACTTCAGCGCAATCTCTGATACCAGAGACGGAAGTTAGTTTGCCGCGGGCCGCACCTGTTCCAGTTTCGGCGGGACCTTGGTTTTGCCACCACCCGAAGGACGGCTGATCATCCAGATAAAAATGGCGATGAACAGGCACCCACCAATCGCCCAGGAAACGGCTAAACGGAGGGTGCGACGCCGTATCTTGCGACGTTTGCGACGGCGTCGGCGGTGATAGGGTCTGGGCGCTAAAGGTTCAGCATCCCGCTCATCTGAGTTCACAGGCGGGTCATATAGGGTGCCCGGCGCACTATGGGCAAGCGAAAACTTTGGCTTCCACCCAGGTAACCAACCTGTTAATAACGGCGGCATGGCAGCAAAACGATTCAAGATTGGTTTCTTTGGTGCGGGCAAAATGTCCACCGCCCTGGCGCGGGGGTTCATTCATGCAGGGGTAGCCCGGGCCGAGGAAATCATCGCTAGCGACCCGAGCGAAGCTGCCCGTACCGCCTTTGCCAAAGAAACGGGGGCACGCACCACAGCCTACAACCCCGATGTAACCAGGGCAGCCGACGTGCTTGTCCTGGGGGTGAAACCCGACCTGGTTGGTCCGGTGCTTACGGAACTTCGGCCGCATTGGACAGAACGTCATCTGCTCATCTCGATAGCCGCCGGGGTGACATTGGCCACACTTGAGACTTTTGCGGGAGCGGACATGCGGATCATCCGGGTGATGCCCAACACTCCGGCCCTGGTAGGCGCTTCGGCCAGTGCGTATGCGCTGGGAAAATCCGCCACCGCCGAGGACGGCCGGGTAGCCGAACGGCTTTTGGCTGCGGTCGGCTTGGCGTTCCCTATGAAAGAAGCACTGCTCGACGCCGTCACCGGCCTGAGCGGCAGCGGGCCGGCTTTTGTCTATTTGTTCATCGAAGCCTTGAGCGACGGCGGGGTGGCCGTTGGCTTGCCCCGGGAGACGGCCTTGAAACTGGCCGCTCAAACGGTCCTGGGCGCCGGCCGCATGGTCCTCGAGACCGGTTTGCACCCCGGTGCCTTGAAAGACATGGTGACCAGTCCGGGTGGCACGACGATTGAGGGAGTTCACGAACTGGAAAAGGGGGCTTTCCGAGGTACAGTCATCAACGCCGTGCGATCCGCCGCGGAGCGCGCGCGCAAGTTAGGACAATCCTGACCCGGCAGAACCGGCAGCAGAACGATTTCCTATGTCATTCCCTCCTCCGACTCAAAAACAGGCGCACGTCATCTGGTTTGCGCTTACCGGGCTGGCTGTGGCGGCAATGATAAGCCTGCTGGCGGGTTTGATCTGGATCTTCAAATGGATCATAAACGTGTTGGCCCCGGTGCTTTGGCCACTCGCGGTCGCCGGGGTGATTGCATACCTCCTGGATCCAGTGGTGGACCACCTGGAACGGCGGCGCATGAGCCGGCAACGCGCCATCATAACTGTTTTCAGCCTCGCCTTCCTTATCCTGGCAGGCGTGTTTGGGAGCGTGATCCCGCAGATCATTTCAGATACCCGCGACCTAGTGAGCCAGGTTCCAGCCTACAGCGAACGCGTGCAAAAGAAGATAGAATCGTGGGTCGATAATCCGCCCAGACTGGTGCGGTTGCTGATTCAGCGGGAGGAACCGAAGGCACTCAAGCAAACCAGCCCCGACACTAATGCGCCGGCCATCTCCGCACCACAGACGGAGGCGGAAGCACTGCCCACCCAGACCAACAGCCTAGCGTTGGCACCGGCGACGAATTCCGTCATCGTCTCAACCAATTCTCCTTCAGCGTTGGAGGCTTGGCTGTTAGGCAACACGTTCGACCGGAAGACGCTCCAGAGCGCCTCTGGCTGGCTGTCGAATATTCTGCCCAAAATCGGCTCCTGGCTCTTCGGACAAGTGGGCAAGGTCGCGTCGTGGTTTGGAATCCTGGCAGGACTCGCGCTGATCCCAGTCTACGCGTTTTATCTCCTGCTGGAGAAACGGGGGATCGAGTCGAAGTGGACGGATTACCTGCCCGTCACCCGCTCCGCCTTCAAAGACGAGTTGGTGTTTGTCTTGCGCTCGATCAACGACTACATGATCGCCTTTTTCCGGGGGCAAGTGCTGGTGGCGATCTGCGACGGCATCATGTACACCATCGGTTTCCTGATCATCGGACTGCCTTACGCGGTGCTGCTCGGGTTCATTGCCACGTTCCTGACCCTCATTCCGTACCTGGGAGCGATCGTCACGTGCGCCATCGCTTTGATCCTGGCGTTTGTTCAATCCGGAAGCTGGTGGACTCCGGCGCTGGTGCTGGCGGTGTTCGCCGTGGTCCAAACGCTCGAAGGGTTGGTGATTTCACCCAAAATTATGGGCGACCGGGTCGGGCTGCACCCGCTGACCATCATTATTGCCGTCATGGCGGGCACCACGGTCTTTGGAGGTATATTGGGAGGCATCCTGGCTATCCCGCTTACGGCGGTATTGCGCGTGGTGCTGGCCCGCTACATTTGGAAGCGAGCGCTGGCGAAGGCCGGCGGCACGGAACCGGAGGAAGGCAAAACTGCCGCGACCTGAACGTAGCGCCTGTTTGAAGAACGTGTTGGGTGACCAGTCCCCCACCCGCTGAAGCGTGGACACCGACCGGGCGGGGCGGCGGCGGGGCAAACAAAAGGCATTCTTCCAACAGAGTGCTAGGAAGAGGGCGTTCGGAGAAGGTGACGCACATCCACCGCTTCCATCCCGGCAGCCCGGATGGCCTGGATCCCCAAGTCGGTGTCTTCGTAGGCGCGACAATACTTGGGCAGAACGCCGATTCGTCGCGCGGCCTCCAGGAAGATATCCGGGGCGGGTTTCTGGTTCACCACGTCCTCAGTGGTCACGACCGCATCGAAAAGGTGCCGGATGCCCAGGTGCTCCAGCACGTGTTCAATCACATGCCGGGTGCCTCCCGAGGCCACCGCCATCGGGATCTTGCCATAATGCTCGCGGGCCACCCCAACCACGGCGTTGATCGGTTCCACCTGAGCGATCAGCGGCAAATACTCGGCCTCTTTCTCGCGCGCCACCGCCAGCGCATCCAGGGCAACGCCCTGTTCACGGCTCAGCATCTTCAGGATATCCCGCGAAGGCACGCCACCCAGAGCGTAGAACTGCTGCTCGGCGAGCCTGAGCTGATGCCGCGAAGTGATGGTCTGCCAGGCGCGCCAGTGCAGGGGCATGGTGTCCGCCAGGGTACCGTCACAGTCGAAAATAATGCCTTTGATCATAAAAAGAGAAACCGTTCTGGAATATCATCCTCTCACCACCACCCCGGTTTTACAGCGTCACCGAAGCCAGGCGGGATTCCATATCGTTGGCCATGAGCGGCTCGATAACCGGGTCGATATGGCCCTCCATCACGACCGGCAGATTATACAAGGTAAGTTCGATCCGGTGATCGGTCACCCGGTTTTGCGGAAAATTGTAGGTGCGGATTCGCTCGTTGCGCTCACCGGTGCCAACCTGGGCTTTGCGCTGGGCCGCGTATTTCGCATTTTCCTCCGCCACCTTCCGCTCGAGCAAACGGGAGCGCAACACAGTCATGGCGCGCAGCTTGTTCTTCTGTTGCGAACGCTGGTCCGCGCAACGCACGATCAAGCCCGTGGGTTTGTGGATGATCTGCACGGCCGAGTCCGTGGTATTCACCCCCTGGCCACCCGGACCGGACGCGCGGCATACGCTGATGTCCAGGTCTTCAGTTTTGATCTCCACATCGACTTCCTCTGCCTCCGGCAGCACCGCCACGGTGCAGGTGCTGGTGTGGATGCGGCCCTGGGCTTCAGTAGCGGGAACGCGTTGGACGCGATGGACGCCGCTTTCGTACTTCAACCGCTTGTAGACATCGGTGCCGGTAACCTCAAAAATGATTTCGCGATAGCCGCCCAGATCCGAGGGGCTGGAATCCAGATTTTCGCAGCGCCAGCCCTGGCTTTCGGCATACCGGGTGTACATCCGGAACAGATCCGCCGCGAACAGGGCCGATTCCTGACCGCCCGCCCCGGCCCGAATCTCCACAATCGTGTTGCGCGAGTCCGCGGGGTCCGGCGGGATAATTCCGTAGTGCAACCGCTGGCCCAGGCGCTTTTCATCGGCTTCGAGCCGGGCGATCTCGTCCTTGGCCATCAGCGCCAGTTCAGATTCCGCAGGCTCGGCCTGAAGGAGGGCCCGGTTTTCAGCCAAGTCGGAAATCGTCTTGAGATAGGCCTGGCCGTCAGCCACCAATTCCTTCAGCCGGGAATACTCCCGGGATAATTCCTGGGCCCGCTGGGGATTGTCGAAGGCCTTGGGATCGCTCAGCGCCGCTTCCAACTCGGCGAAGCGCCGGCCGAACTTATCGATATGGGGACGTAAATCCATGTGGCAGTGGCACGAGCACCAAAAAAATAGGGAAAGCTAACTCCTCGAAAAGCAATCCGCCCGGATGGCGAGAACACCACACGGGCGGAAAGCAGGGAAAGGGGCTACTTCTTCTTCTTTCGGCTGGCCACAGCGGCCTGGGCGGCCTGCGTCTTGGCCATGCGCTGCTGGAACTTGTCTACGCGGCCTGCGGTGTCGACGAATTTCTGCTGACCGGTATAAAATGGGTGGCAGGCGTTGCAAATACCCACAATGATCACCGGCTTTGTGGACCGGGTTTTAATCACGTTGCCACACGCGCAACGGATTTCCGAGTCCACATATTTCGGATGAATGTCTGCTTTCATAAAAGGCCCGAAACCATATCACCTGCCTCTTTTTTGACAAGATGAATTTTGGGGCCATAAAAGCTCGGTTTGCCCAACGGGCCTCAAAACTGGCGATCCGCCCTGAAATTCACCTGAAATCGGGGTCCCCGAAACCAAGCCAGCCGCCGGAAAGTCCGCCTCCTCCGCCTAGGTCATCCCGCCTGACCCGACTTTCGACTTGCCCCACCCCTGCCTGAAGATGGAGGCTCGACGTGGCACGCAGGCTGATGACCTTTGTCCGGAAAAAGACCCGCCTGGCTGCGGAGTTCGTGTGGATATGAGCGATCACATTCTGAATGTGGATGCATTGGAAGACCGGTTGAGCGCACCGCCACCGGAAGTGGTGGAGACCCTCGCCCGAATGCAGGGAGACCTCATCCTGCTGGGCGTGGGAGGCAAGATGGGGCCGAGCCTGGCCAGGATGGCCAAACGGGCGAGCGATCTGGCCGGAGTCAAACGGGCGGTCACTGGGGTCGCCCGGTTCAGTTCACCCCGGCTGCGCGAGTGGCTCGAGCGACACGGCATTCAGACCCTCGCCTGCGATCTCCTGGATCCGTCGGCCTGGGAGCAAATGCCGGACACCCCAAATGTATTGTACCTGGCAGGAATGAAGTTCGGGTCCACGGGCCAGGAATCGCTGACCTGGGCCATGAACACGCTGCTGCCCGCCATGGTCTGCCGCCGCTTTCCGCGGAGCCGGGTGGTGGCGTTTTCCACTGGAAACGTCTATGGCCTGGTGCCGGCCCAACTGGGCGGCTCCCTCGAAACCGACATCCCCGCGCCGGTGGGCGAATACGCCATGAGCTGCCTTGGCCGGGAAAGGGTGTTCGAACATTTCAGCCGGACCCAGGGAATGCCCGTGGCGTTGGTCCGATTGAACTACGCCTGCGATCTGCGCTACGGGGTCATGGTGGACCTGGCGCAAAAGATCCTGGCCGGCGTGCCGGTGAACCTGGGGATTTCCTGGTTCAACACCCTTTGGCAAGGGGATGCAAACGCCTTCACGTTGCGGTGCTTCGACCACGCCGCCTCCCCGCCGTTTCTGGTCAACCTGACCGGGCCGGAGCTGCTGTCCGTGCGCGTGGTTTGTGAAACGCTGGGCCGGTTGCTGGGGCGCAAACCGGTCTTCACGGGAGCCGAGGCCGATACCGCGCTAGTCAGCAACGCGGAAAAGGCTCTGCAACTTTTCGGCCCTCCAAAAGTCAGCGCCAGCCAACTGCTGGAATGGGTCGCCGCGTGGGTGCGGGCAGAACTGCCCACGCTGAACAAGCCCACCCATTTTGAATCGCGAGAAGGAAGATTCTGAAATGAACCCGGAAATTCGAGCCGCGTTAAACCAGGGTGTGGTCATCCCGGCCTGCCCGCTGGCACTCAACGCCGCCAGAAAACTGGACGAACAACGCCAGTGCGCCCTGCTCCGCTATTATGCGGCGGCGGGCACCGGCGGTGTGGCCGTGGGCGTTCACACCACTCAGTTCGCCATTCGCGACCCGCGGCACGGGCTGTTTCAGCCGGTGCTGGAACTCGCCGCCGCGGAGTTGGCACGGGCGGATGGCAAGCGGGCAGTTCCCCTGATCCGGATCGGGGGTGTTTGTGGCCCCACAGCCCAGGCATTGCGCGAAGCGGCGCTCCTGCAGGAACTGGGGTATCACGCCGCGCTACTCAGCCTGGCAGCGCTCTGCGAGGAAAACGAAGATGCCCTCATCGCCCATTGCCGCGCGGTGGGTGAGGTGCTGCCCGTCATTGGTTTTTACCTGCAACCAGCTGTCGGTGGGCGCCTACTGCCCTACCGCTTTTGGCGGCGTTTCGCGGAAATTGAATCGGTGGTGGCGATTAAAATCGCCCCGTTCAACCGTTACCAGACGCTCGACGTGGTGCGCGCGGTGGCCGAGGCTGGGCGCGACGACATCGCCCTCTACACCGGCAACGATGACAACATCGTGCTCGACCTGCTCACACCCTTCCAATTCAGGAAGGACGGAACATGCCGAGAACGACGCATCGTGGGCGGGCTGCTGGGGCATTGGGCGGTCTGGACCCGGCGGGCGGTTGAGTTGCTCGAGGAATGCCACGAGGCCGTGGCTGGCAACGGCTCCGTGCCTGCGGCGCTATTACAAAAAGCGAATCATGTGACCGACTGCAACGCGGCGTTCTTCGACGCCGCCAACGGTTTCGCGGGATGCATCGCGGGTCTGCATGACGTGCTGGTGCGGCAGGGGTTGATGGAGGGCTGCTGGTGCCTGGACCCCAACGAAGGTCTGAGCCGGGGCCAAAAAGAGGAGATCGATCGCGTTTACACCACCTACCCCGAACTGAACGACGACGCGTTTGTGACCCAACACCTGGACGAATGGCTCCGCTGACAAAGTTTGGGGCCCACGCTTTGGCGTGTCGGGCACACGGTGTTTGTCACTGCCCCAAGGGCTGAAGCCGCGGTGCTGACAGGACGCTCACGGACTCGGATCCGGCCGGCGCGCCCCATACCAGAATTCCATGCCCCGGTTTTCGCGTTTGAAAGGCAGGCCCCGGACGCTGATGTTGAAGAAAAGCATCACATACTCCCGAAGCGAATAGGTCCGGAGTTTGCGGCCGGAAGTGAGCACCGTCTCCGGCAACACGACGAAGCGTCCATGCCAGCGCAACTTCGCACTGAGCGCGCATTCTTCCCCGGCGAAAAAGCGTTCGTCAAAGCCTCCCACCTTTTCAAAGGCCTCGCGGGTGCAGTAGAGGTAGCAGCCCGCAGCCAGGCCCGCTTTGCGATACAACAGGGAAAAAGCCGGCACGGACCACCGGGCGTAGCGCGGGACGCGGTCGAACTCAACGGCACAGCCGCCGCCCACCGCTCCCGACCGCACGGCGTCCACCGTGGCGCGGACCAGGGCCGCCGAAACCTGGGTATCGGCATCCACGAAGATCAGCAGATCCCCCTGAGCCGCCCGTGCGCCGGCATTTCGGGTGCCGGCAATCTGCCGTCGCAGGTTGGTTTCCACCCGGGCGCCCCGGGCACGCGCGATTTCCGCCGTGCGATCGTCCGAAGCGTCATCGGCCACCACAATCTCGTAATCCACCCCGACGGCCCGCGCGGCCGCGTGCAACGAGTCCAGGGTTGGCCCCAGGACCAATTCCTCGTTCCAGGCAGGCACCACGAAGGAGACCATATTCACTTTGACGCCAGGCGTGTTCATTCGCTCAATCTGTTGAACTATACACTGCTCGGCCGGTCTGGGCGAGTTGCACCGGGAGAATCTGTGGTATTGCCGGTAGTGATTATACGCATAGAGGAGCCGATCGGAGTGTGTCATCCGCGACGAAGGCTTCCTACGTTACGCACGAGTTTGTATCGCGCGAAGTGCTACCTGGTATCCATCAGTCGGGTATGCGAGTGGCCGTGTGCGGGTCGGGAAGGCTGCCCGGCGCGAGCATGGTCCGCAACGGGACCTGATTCGCACCCGGTCTGAAGTCCGACACTGGCCCCACAATGGGTATGCGCACCAAGCTGTTCCGCAAGTTCAGGATATAGGTGGTGGGCGCCGCATCGAGTGTTACCACCCACTCGGGTGAGGCGGCCACGAGCACCATCCCGAGCTGATGACCCGCCGGCACGGTGATGTCGTTCGGAACCATGTCGATGGTGAGCCGGTGAGTTCCCGGGTCGTCGAGCCTTACCCATCCCCTGGAAAGCACCTGGAGCGGGGTGTGTCCCGTGCGCCGGATTACATCGAAGTAGCACGCATCGTCGGCCGCAGTCGATTCGCCCCAGCAGGACTGTGTGTCAGTAGTCAAAACGCCCTCCCCCTCGCTCAGCACCCGTTCGGCGTCCCCGTAATCAACCAGTGCCACGCCGACCTGTCCCACACCGCTCGCGGCGTGATGAGTGACTTCCAACTCGATCTGGGGAGAGCCGGTGATGCGAAGGTCGCGGGTAAGGATGCCGGAGGTGAACAGCAGCCGGTTCGGGTTCTGCCCGGCGGTCACGGCGGTCATTTCTGTCTGGGAGGGATCGTTTACCCAACTGAGGCATTCCCGGCTGCCCTGTCCGAGGAGGAGCCGACCGTCGGCCTGAGGCGCCAGGCGAACCTCATGTTCCCGCAGCGGCCAGTCGTTGGCCTCGACCCAATGCCCGGGAACGTTCTCAATCCGGACGGGTGGCTCGCGGTTGATCCCGTTCTGAATCCCAAAGAGCTGATGATCGAACCATCGGTGAATGGTCTGGACCCAGAGCTGGCGGTCGGAGTCGAACGGATCGACATGTCCAACCCTGGTGAGCCACAGCTTGCGTTCGACATGGTAATCACCCAGGGCTTTCCACCAACGGGCGAAATTGGGGGTCTTGACGTTGTCATCCTGGAGGCCATGAATGATGAATACGCTCGCCTTGACTTGGGATGCGCTGGTGGCCAAGCCATCACGGTAATCGCGGGCAGCCCAAAAAGGAGTATAAGCACCCGTCTCATCGCCATCTTGCAGATCCAGTTGTGCAAAACAGCCCTCGCAGTTCTGATCCACCAACCGGTTCTCCGCCACGTATCTCGACAGGTAGCTCGGGTAATCGTAGGAAAACGGCAAATTCTGATAACGATCATAGTCGTACCACGAGCTGATGGCGCCGATGGGGACGATTGTCTTCAGTCCGGGCACGCCCATCGCGGCGAGGCCGTTGGCCAGCGTGCCGTCATAGGACTTCCCTATCATGCCAACTGTCCCGCTGCTCCATGCGGCCACAACGGGGTTGCCATTCCGGTCAACGGCGAGGGCCGTGCCGTTCAACCAGTCCACTACGGACTTGACCGAGAGGAGGTCTGAGGCCGCGCCTTGGTCGGAACAGCCGGTGGAGCGCGCCGTGCCTGCCATGTCAACGGCGACAATTGCATAGCCCCGGGGCACGAAGTAGTTGTCGTAAAAGAGCGGGAACTTCGTTGGATTGCCATCGGCGTCGTATTGTTTGAGCTCGAGTTCGTTGCCTCGGCCGAGGCAGAGGTAATAGGGGCTGGCCACCATGATAACCGGCACCTTTGAGGTGCTATCGAGCTCTCGTGGGCGGATGATGTCCGCAGCGACGAGCAAGGGGGCGCCGCAACCGTTGAAATCCGCCACCTGCACCCAAACCGACTCACGAATGGCGGCCGTGTAGTTGTAAACGGGCGCGGTGACACCGTTGACCAGGACGTAAAGCTGCTTGGCCGAAGAGTGTGCCTTCGCCTCAGTGTGCGCGGGGAACGCGGTCTGACCGACCGTGAATACCAGGCCGACGAGGATCGCCACCCGCCAGTGTTTAGTCTGTGTTCGTTTCATATCTGCTCTCCCGGTGTTTTCTTTGTTGGCTTTGTTGGACAGGAGTTGATTTGGTTAGGATTGGTCTTTTTGCCAGGCGCAGTCTTCAGACCGCTGAGAGTCCTCCCTCGATCCGAAGTGCCTGCCCGCAGATGTCGTTGGCGGCGGGCGACGCCAGGAACAGCACCAGGTTGGCGCCAGCATCGGCAAAAACGGCGGCGATATCGGCGCCGAGCCCGCGGGAAGCCCCGGTGATGAGAGCGCGCTGATTCACGAGCGTGATACACCTTGTGTAGTCGGGCATAAGCCAGGGACCGATGTGTGTTGGATACTGGCTATAATATTACCAGAGATGGCTCACGTCATAAAGAACAAAGAAGGGCTTGATCGCCACCGCGTCGGTCATCCCGGGGGACGGGGAACCTGACGAGCAACGGGTTGGTGATCGCCAGCTGCCGTCGGTGAGGTCAGACCGGAATGGCACTTAGTTAAACACTAAAGTAAACTATGGGACGGCTGGGGGCGGAGAACCGAGGGCAGAAAGCGTGTTTGTTTTTGAGGCGCGAAGGTGGAATATCGGTCACGCCACCGAGAAGCTCCTCCGAAAAAGCACTTTTCCGCACTTTAAAGCACTTTTCTGCACCGTTCCTAGAAAGGCTGAAGTCTGAAGGCTAAAGGCTGAAGTGAAAAAAAGCTGAAAGCTAAAATAAAGAAAACGGGGTACCGAACGGAGGCCGGGCGCGGGCGGGCGCGCGCGTTTGGGACGCACGCGCCCGGCGCCCTGGGCCGCCACAGGTCCTGGACGCTTGGTCTTCTGTTTTGATTTAACCGTATATGTCAAAGAACGGGGTTCGGATCGGAGGCTGGCGGAGGCGGCTGCAGCCTCCGGACAACACCTGACCTAATCACCCAAAAACGGGGGTAAGATAGCAGACAGAATCGAGGCTTCGCTACTGACAATTTATGACATTAATGGGACTATGGGACTACGGACTATGGGACTATGGGACCTCCAGAAAGGCAAAAGGCTGAAGTGCCTCCAGAAAGGCTGACCCCGGAGGGATAGGCTGCGCCATTCCACGGGGTAAAGCTGAAGGCCAAGGGCCTCGGTTGCGGAGGATGGGGATTGATCGAATTGGGGGTTGCGCATTGCCATTATTGGAGTTTCTTCGGTTTGGTTGAGGGTGCGGAGGACTGGGGATTTTTAAAAATACCGTTAACCACCGTTACATAGCGTTAGCCACCGTTACAAACCGTGATTTGCCGATAGGGCGGACGGGACTATGGGACCTTCCAGAAAGGCTGAAGTATGAAGGCAAAAGGCCAAAAATGGGACTATGGGACTACGGACTATGGGACTATGGGACCGGTGAGTCGGTGAGACGGCACGACGGTGGACGGTACGACGGTGGGGAGTCGGGGCGGGGCTGGAAGTCGCGGGTGGGGAGACCTGTGCTGCGGTGGTGGTTTTGGGGTACATGGTTGTCGGTCTGTTTACCTGGTATAGCCGGACTTTTTGGGGCGGGATTCCGGACAGACTTTGTCCTGGGGGAGTTTTTTGGCGGCTCTTTCAGGGAGGTTTTAACCACTCATCTCCACTGATTGACACTAATCATAGCTGTTGACTGTTACCGACCGCGAATTGAGGAGGTTTCTCCGGTCTGACCCCGACGACGGCAGGTTTTTCGGACACTGGGACCTGAGTGCCGATAGCGGCGCCTGAGCGAGTTTGGTTTCACTCCCGGTCTCATCGTTCGGATGGTCTTCGATTCTTCAACGAAATGTCAATCGCTTGGCGAGCACCGCGACTTTGCGGCGGCGCCAGATTCTTTCACGCCTTTTGGCGGGACAGCCGGTTGGGGTCATTACTTCCTCGGAACAGGCATCAGCGTCTTTGGATTGAAAACGATGTTCGCCGGTTCGTTCGTGTTTTGCAGACTAGCGAAAGGCTCAGAAAGTTCGGCGGGAATCAATTCCTTCGTAGCAAAGCGCCGATGGATGGCTGCGGCAAGGTCAAGAATCAAGAAGCCGTCATCGCCTACGAAATACACAGCCGAGCCTTCCTGACGCATCGCATGGATTCCCTTAAATGTCGCCATGAAGGAAGAAACGCTGCTGGCCTCGGCGTCATAAAAATTGTTGAGAGAAACGTTAAACCTGCCGTTTCCCCAATACGCCACCGTCTCGATTCCCGGCGGGTATTTCAGAGCCTGCGCCTTCCTTGAAAGGGAAGGGAACGGATTCATCGCATAAACGTTTGTTGTCACAGTTGGTTGTTCGGCTTGCGAGGCTGAACGCACTTGAGTTCCTGTCTGCGGAGTTTCGCCACACCCAACCAGTGCAATGCTGGCCGCCAAGAGTAGAAGAGGCAGGCGGTTCATGAAGGGGTCGGTCCTAGAATTGTGACATTGTTCGCTATCATCCATTTTTCACCTCTCGTTCCAATTGCCGGCAGAGTTGCGCAAGGCGTTGGCCCGGCTTTCGGCCCACCCGCGACACTGCTTGGCTGACTCTGGTGTAATGCCCCATCTTTAGCCGGTCCGCGGCCCAGCGCAAGGAAACGGTCGTGTGCTTGCGCAACCACCAGGCCAACGCGACTTTCTCAGGACAGCCCAGCGGCAGATCTTTTAAATCGGCTTCTTTCAACCCGA
>DIXK01000059.1 GCA_002428665.1 Verrucomicrobia subdivision 3 bacterium UBA6082 | reverse complement strand
GACAGAACGGTGCGCACGCCGTGGCTTACAAATACGGCATTAGAGGCGGCGGCACAGTCAATCGCTGGGTACGCCAATTTAGGAGTGGCAAATACGGGAAAATAATTCGTGTGGAGAAAGCGGATGAAATCAATGGGGCCGCACGGATGCGGCGGCAGTTGCAATTGGCCAAAGAAGCTCTGGCTGACGCCCACCTGGAACTGGCTTTAGAGAAAGGGTTTCCGTTGCTGGACTTCACCGTCTGGTCCACCGCCGAAATCAATCCCTGGATGCACCACCTGCTGGCCCAACCGGTCGCCTTCCTCCACGCCCCGGCAGACGCCCTCGAATCCGTTGGCGACAAGTTGCGCGAGTTGCGCTGGGATGTGGCGGTGAACCCCACACCCACGGCTGGCCCAAAATCGGTCTACCCCGGCGAAAAAATGGTCGTGCTCCGGCCTACCCATTCCAAGCAGCCTGCCCCGGTCGGTAGGCAAGCCCGAATCGAACAAATCCTGGTGGACTTGCAGCTTGAGGCCAGTCGCCTCGCCTTGATGGATGCCTCGGAAGCCCAAGGCGTTGCTCGCTCAGTGCTGGAGCACCATCTCGTTCAAGTGTCTGAAACAAAAACATATGCAGATTTTAGAACTGTAAAAATGGATGCGATAGCAGTGATTAAATAACTCCAAAGAATCTGTTCAGTTGGAGATAGTTAACCACAAAAATAATGTTCCCCGCCGCCGTCTTTCAACCCGACTGGATCAACCAGCAACGGCGGCAACTTGGCAACTGTGACCCCGGTATCCTTGAAAAGTGCGTTCATTCCCTAACGCTCCTCGGCTATTTGGTGGAAAGCGGGTTGCCGTTCATCTTCAAAGGCGGCACGAGTTCTCTGCCCTCTGCCATCCCCATCCCCCCATCCCCCAGGTCCCATAGTCCGTCGTCCCATCGTCCCCCTCCGTTTGGTGCTTAAAAGTGCGGAAAAGTGCGGAAAAGTGCTTTTTGCAAACAAGCCCCCTTGCTGCGGGCGCTCACCGAGTGTGCAGTCTTGCCACAAAGTCCAGACACGGGTGCCCAGCCTGCAAAGACGTGTGCGGTGGTCTCCGGGTGCTGCTTTCCTGTGCCGTTTCCCGTTGTCGGGGAGGGTATCCGCGACTAGATTAATCCACCAGGTTGGGTCTGCGGACCGGTCGGCCTGGATTTCTATGGTGCGAACCGAGCGACATCTCGAAGTGGAAACGCTGACGCAGGCGCGGCTGGCCGTTGGCCGGCGGTGCCGGTTTTCACCGTGGCGCCTGGGCCTGCTCTTGATCGGCTTCGCCCTGGCGGGTATTGCCGCCCAAACCCGCGACACGGGAAGCGAAACCGAAACCGAAACGGCCGCTCGCGATGACCAGCCCCCGCCCGAGACCCCGCGACAATTTATCAACGCCGGCACCCGTAAGTTGCACGAGGGCAAGCTGCGCGAAGCCGAGGCGTTGCTGGAAACCGGGCTCGCCAGCCAGGTGGAGCGGTTGCAGCCGGTGGCGCTGTTCAACCTGGGCCATGTCCGGTTCGGGCAGGGCGCCGAGGAATTAAAGAAAGATCCGGCTGCCGCTTCCGCAGGGCCACGGGGCCGTGCCGCAGTGGCCGCGGCGGAGGCGGCGATTGAAGATGCCGACGCCGCGCTCGCGGATGACAAGGTGCAGCGCCTGGTGGCGGCTTACCTGCATGGCCGCGGCGCCCGCCGCGAACTGCGCGCCGCCACCCGGGCGGTGCAAAAGGCGATGAAGACCTTCGGTGCCGCGCTTAACCGCTGGGAGCGCGCTTCCGGCGATTTCAAGAGCACGCTGGAGCTCAACCCGGCCGATGCCGACGCCCGGCACAATGCCGAGGTGGTGGATCAGCATATCGCGAAGCTCGTGGACAGCCTCAAAGAGTTACAGATGTGCGCCAACGCCCTCGGCGAGATGAAGAAGGAGTTGGGCGATAAGATGCAGCAAATGAAGGGACGCATCCCCGCACCGGATATGCCGCCGGGCGCTCCCGGCGATGACGAGGAGGAAGACGAACAACCCCGCGGTCCCGAACCGGGGCAGGAGGAAGGCCCCACGCGCGAGGGCGAGGAGATGCCGATTTCGCCCGAGCAAGCGGGCTGGCTGCTGGATGGCTTCCGGCTGGATGAGGGCCGCCGCCTGCCCATGGGCCAGGAGACCACGTCCGACCCATCGAAACGGGACCGCCCGACATGGTGACGTTTTTCCGAAAACCGTGTGCAGTCGCTGTGGGGTTAAACCGCGGCCAAGGCTGGCTGCTGATGTGCGGGCTGCTCGCGGCGCTGGCGGGCTCGGCGACGGCGCAGCCCAATATTCCTGGATCCCCGTTCCGCCTGGCTCCGGCGAACCAGCCGCCCCGGCCCGCAGTGCCTGCAGCCCCGACCCCGGCACCCACGCCGGCTCCGGCAGCGGTGACAGGCGCTGGGACCTTTGCCACACCTCCGCCATTTCACGATCCGCTGCTGAACCTGATGATGGCGCAGCCGAAACTGGACGTTTCGAGTCCCGTGGTGGCTTCGGCTGTGTTTGATCCCCCAGTGGTGCGGCCGGGCGAGCCTGCTTTTTACCGGGTGGCGTTGAATGCGCTGGAGGACACCATGTCCTGGCCGCCGGCGTTTGACGCTCCCGCCGGACTGCGCCTGGAGCCGCGCGGTCGCGGCCAGGTATTTCAAATTGCCGCGTCGATGATGCAGCCGCGCGCCGCGTTCAATTACCACGCTCTGGCTCAAAACCCCGGCCGATTCACCATTCCGGAGTATGTGATCCGCGCCAACGGGCAGGACGTGAAGGTCCCCGCGGCCACGCTCGAGGTGCGACCGAATCCGCCGTCGACGGTGGCGCCGGGGCAGATATTGGTGCTGGATTTGGCGCAGACCAACCTGTTCTTGGGCCAGTCGGTGCGATGTGCCATTCGCTTGCCCGGCCAGCCGGGCGGCATTGTGCAAGGTCTGACCCAGGTGAAGGTTGAGGGCAACGGCCTGGTGACCGACCAGGCTTCGGCTGTTCAGCGGATCGAGACCCGCCCCAGCGGCGGCGTGCCGGTGGCCTCCTACGTTTACGAAGTCTCGGTCACCCCGCTGCAGACGGGCGAGCTGAGCGTGTTCGCCCAGGGGTTTGCCGTGGGCAACCGGTTTGGTGGCCCGATTGTCATTTCCGGTCCGGTGACCATTCCAGGCGGGGCCCCGCTATACACGCTGCTGGATTCCGACCCGCGACGCATCCGGGTGCGTCCCTTGCCCACCACCGGCATGCTGCCGGGATTTACCGGGGCGGTCGGGGTTTACCACGTGGGAACGCCGGTAATAACCACCAACGTTCTGCGGGTAGGCGAGCCTGTGCGTTTTTCCGTGCAAGTGCGTGGAACGGACGGCCTGGCCAGGCTCGTGGCACCGCCGCCGCCGCAGATCCCTGATTGGCAGGTTTTTCCAGTGGCACCCGGGGCACCGCCGCCGCCGGGGGTCAATTCCCCGGGATTCACCACTTTTAACTACACGCTGATCCCCATGCGCGAGGGCCGGCAAATGACCCCCCCCATTCCGTTCTGCCGACTCGATCCGGTCACGGAGAGCTACGTGGACATCTCCATTCCCGGGCTGGAGGTCACGGTAGAACCGGGCCAGGCGGTGGCGGACCTGGAAACTTTGGCTCAAGCGGCCCGGGTGGAAGAAGTGGAAGAACAAAAGCTGGCGTTGAGCGGTTTGACCGGATCGACCGGGTTGGCCACCGGTAGCCTGGTGCCCATGCAGCAGCAAGCCTGGTTCCCCTGGGTGCAGGCTGCGCCCGCTGTGCTGTTCCTCGGGTTGTGGAGCTGGGATCGGCGCCGTCGTTTCCTCGAAAAACATCCCGAAGTCATCCGGTGCCGGCGCGCCCGCCGGGCCCTGCGGCGACAGCGGCGAATTCTCCGGCAAGCCCAGCAGCGTCGCGACCCGGCCGCGTTTGCCTCTGCCGCGGTAAGCGCTTTGAGGATCGCCTGCGCCCCCTATTACCCGGCGGAACCACGGGCCTTGGTGAGCGCGGATATCCTGGCGGTCATGGAGGAAAGCGAGCGTGTCGGACCACCCGGTGCCGTGGTGCGGCGCGTGTTCGATGCCTACAACGCGCGCGAATTTGCCGAAGGCGAAAACGGTTTGGAAACCGTCCTGGAATCGGCCCCAGCTCTGGAGCAGGTACTCGCGCGATTGGAGGAAAAGCTGTGACCGTGACCTCGGCAACACATTGTGATGGTGTGGCTTGTGGCACCGCGACTCGGTTGTTTCCAACGCCAGGCGCGGCGGCCCTCCCGACGCCGCACGCAGGCACCCATCCGGCTCTTCCCCGCAGGCCAGGTCCCGTGGCTCGGCATCGCCTTTTCCCGACCGTCGGCATCCTGGTCCTAACCCTGATGCTTTCGATAGCCGGGGCCCGGGCGGTGAGCGTAGCGGAGGCATTGTTTCAACAGGGCGCGCGCGCCTACGCCGAGGGCACCTATCCGCTGGCGGCGGAGGCGTTCCGCGAGTCTGCCCGGCTCGAGCCCGCAGCCGGCACGCTTCAGAACCTGGGCAATGCGGAATGGCAGCGCGGCCGCGCAGGCCACGCCGTGCTGGCTTGGGAACAGGCGCTTTGGCTGCATCCCTTCAACGCGCCGGCGAGGAACAATCTCGCGTTTGCCCGGCGGACCGCTTACCTGGAATCGCCGAACCTCCGTTGGTATGAGGTGATCTCCACGTGGCTGCCGATGAACGCCTGGGCCTGGATCGCGGGTTTCAGTTTTTGGCTCTCGGTCGGCATGGGAGTGCTGCCGGGTGTCTTGCGCTGGAACAAAGCCTCGTGGCACCAGCTCGTAGCGGCGCTGGGGCTGGCGGTCTTCCTGCTCAGCCTGCCCGCGCATGCGGGCGTCAATACCCGCGCCCGGCTCGGGTTTATCCTGGAAAAAGACACTCCCCTGCGCCTGACCCCGACTGCGGAAGCGCAGGTGGTCACCCGGTTGGCGGCCGGAGAGCCCGCCCGGCTGGTGCGCGAGCGCGGCCGATATGCCCTGGTGCGCACTAACCGCCAGCTCGGGTGGATCGAGCGCGACACGCTGGGTCTGCTGGCCTCGAAACCGTGAGGGCGGGCGCCAAAATTCCATTGCCTCTCCCTTTGAAATCCATAGCATCCCACATTCCCGGCCGCAGCAGCGGAGGGTTACGTTTAATTTCAGATGAAAAGTTACAATATTGCGGTTATTGGCGGTGATGGCACAGGCCCGGAAGTGGTTCGGGAAGCCATCAAGGTATTGGATGCAACCAGCGCCAAGTTTGGCCTGAAGCTCAACTACACCGATTACGACATCGGCGGCGAGCGTTACCTGAAGACCGGCGAAATTCTGCCGGACAGCGTGATCGCCGAGCTGCGCCAGTTCCCGGCCATCCTGCTGGGCGCCATCGGCCATCCGGACGTCAAACCCGGCATTCTCGAAAAGGGCATCCTCCTGCGCACCCGGTTCGAGCTGGAGCAATACATCAACCTGCGCCCGGTGAAGCTCTACGACGAGCGCTTCTGCCCCTTGAAGGATAAGAAGCCCGAAGATATCGATTTTGTGGTGGTGCGCGAAAACAACGAGGGCCTTTACACCGGGTCCGGCGGTTTTGTATTCAAAGGCACCCCGCACGAAGTCGCCATCCAGGAGAGCGTGAACACCCGGCGCGGCGTCGAACGCTGCCTGCGTTACGCCTTCGAATACACGCGCAAGCGGAACAAGGACAAGAAGCTGACCCTCAGCGGCAAGACCAACGTCCTGACGTTTGCCTTCGACCTCTGGGAACGCGCCTTCCACGAGATCGGCCAGAAAGATTTCCCCGATATCAAGCGCGACTACGCGCACGTGGACGCCACCACCATGTGGTTTGTGAAGAACCCCGAATGGTTTGACGTGATTGTCACCGACAACATGTTCGGCGACATCATCACCGACCTGGGTGCGATGGTGCAGGGTGGCATGGGTATCGCCGCGGGCGGCAATATCAACCCGCAAGGCGCCAGCATGTTCGAACCGATCGGCGGCAGCGCCCCGAAATACACCGGCCAAAACGTGATCAACCCGCTCGCCGCGATCTGTGCGGGCCAGATGATGCTCGATTTCCTCGGTGAAACCGCCGCGGCGAAATCGATCGAAACCGCCGTCATCAAGGTGGTGCGCGAGAACATCAAGAGCCTCGCCGCCGGTAAGATGGGTTACACCACCACCCAGGTGGGCGACCTGGTCGCCGCGACGTTGGCGTAAGGCTCCGTCAATTTCGGTGCGTAAGATAAATGTGAACCTCCCCGGTGCCTCGCATCGGGATGGGGTCGTATTTTACTCGGCCTTTAAGGTCCGTCTGGCCGAGCGGGCTGCTCATGTCCTCGCCTTCCATTCGGATGCTGAGGTCTCTGGCGTACGCGGCTGTCACGCCGGACACAACCGCCTCGACCACGATGCTGCCATTGATATTGTTGGTGAGGTTCCCGTCCATACTGTACGCCTGATTGCTTCCAGTGATGGGCGCGAAAAGGTCCAAGCATAACACGATCCGCGTCAACATATTCGTTGCTCGGACCCCTTCGAGAATTCCTTCTTTGCTGAGGGTCGCCTCGAAATCCGCGTCGAGTGGCAGTGATCCATGTTTTGCGTAATAGTCAACAACGGCGATCTTTATGTCCTGAAGTCGTACCATGGTGTTTGTAACCCAGCCTGCATCCACGGCGGGATACGTCTGAGCCAGGCCCACGGATGGAAGCAAGACTGCAAGCGCAGCCATGGCCCAAAGGTGTTTAATAACGAAGAATGGAGTTTCCCGATCCCGAAGCATTGTGTTCCGCATAGCTAGTCCCTTTCTAAACCTTCATTGATTGGAGTTTGCCTTAACCCACCGACCGACGATCCGGTCGGTGTGGTGAGGAGATTTCATAATGTTTCTCACCAGGCATTGCGGGACGTTGTCAGACCAGGGAGAGGATGTCAACAGCCGCCCGAAACACATCCGCCGCCAGAGGTGTTTGCAGCAGTCGGTTTGAACTGTCCACAGGGGGGCGGCCGAATCACTGTGCGTGTGCTACCGGAGGGATGGTCAGAGGTTCACTTCGCTGCTCCCAAAGCCAGACCAGGCACAACCACCACCCGCGCGAGAGATAGGCGGCTGCATTTGCTTTCGATCATCTCCTTTCAGGATGAAAACTGGCGGGGCACTGGAGTCGAATTCCGTAGTGCCAGGGCGGCAAGTCCAAAACCGCCTCGGGGGAGGCGAGCAGGCCGGCCTCTTTCGCCCAGTGCACAATCTGCTCAGGTCGGGGACGGATTTCCATGCTTGGGCCTCTCGGCGTGGCCGGATCATAACGCCAGTGGATGACGTGAACATATCCCGCCGGGCGCACGACTCGGGCAGCATCCGCCAGCAATTTCACGGGCTGTTCGCAGTGCAAAATGTTGAACAGCAAACAAGCATCCTTGCTTGCCGGCTCACCGCCAAACCCGTCGGCAAAAACATCTCCCCTGACATAGAGGACGTTGTTAACACCCGCTTGGACCGCCCGCTGCAGGGTGCGCTCGACCATCGCAGGCTCAATGTCAAAGGTCGTCAGCATGCCTGAAATCCGTCGCGCTACGGGTAAGGTAAAAGTGCCGTACCCGCAGCCTAACTCGACGACATCCCGGAGCTGGCTGTCGATTCCCAGCCGGTCGAGAATCAATGGCACATCGAACAGCGTCTCCCAATACGCTTCTTCGGGCATTCCGCTTTCGCGCAGCTTCATGAGTGGAGCCGTTTCACACGGTAATCACCTTGTCCGCGTCGCGGATGATTTCGTAGTGGTCCTTCAGTGTAGAGAGCGGACAGATCTCCGAGCCCTCGGATTCGCGCAGTTTGAGGCATGTCCCGCAAGCCAGGAACTTTCCGCCCGCGTCGAGGACTTCCCGCGCCACTTTCTTCACGTCGAACTTCGCGTCGGCAATCTTGTCAATGTCCACCCCCCGACCGGAAAGGAAGATCTTCACCTCGTCTCCCTGTTTGAGGCTGTAGCTGGCGAGCCGGAGCGCGTTGAACACCGTTTCCGGGTCGGTTTGGGCGATAATGATTGCTAGTTTCATAATAACTGTCGTATGTGTTTTGTGGTCTATTTCAGAAAGTCAGAACCTTGTCGCTCTCCTTCACGATGTCATACATGTCCTTCATCGTGGAAATGGGGCAAAGCTCTGTGCCCTCGGATTGGCGGAGCTTAAGGCAGATTCCACACGCAAGTATCTTTCCCCCGGCATCGACAAAGGACTGCATTTGCCCGGTGACGTTGAATGCCTTGGTGTCGAGCTTCTCGCAATCCACGCCCTTGGCCAGCAGGAACACTTTCACACTGTCGCCCTGCTTCAGTGCGAACGCGCCGAAGCGAAACGCGTTCCACACCGTCTCTGCATCAGTCGAGTAGATGACGATGCCGAGCTTCATCTTCTTGGCCTCGGTTGGCCGACCCTCCGTGGGGGAGACAGCGGCGACCTGAAGAACTTTCTGTTCCAGCGGGGCCTTGGTCTCCACTGCGCCAGGGCGCGTGCCCTGGCCGTCGTTCGAGCCGATATCCGCCGTTGCCAGCATGGGCAAGGCGACCAGCAAGCCGAGCGCGCCAATGCGCCGGAGGCACTTCCTTAAAACCGTCTTGGGAGTTGACGCTCGCTGGGCCAAGTGCATCAAAGACAGCTTCTGGGTTGGTTGGAGTGATGAGGTGAGTTTCATATTGTGGCTTTTGTTTCGGTTGCAGTTTTGGTTTTGGAAAAGGAATCACGAGGGACGGTCGCCCCAGCGTTGGGCAACCGCTTCAATTAGGCGAAGCGAAGCCACCGTGCCGTCGGCCTCGCCTTTCTCGAAGTCGCCTTCACTCACTCCCATGCGGTTGGTGATGTGCGCGAAGCAGACGACCGGCTTTTGCTTCGCCTGGGCGAACGCGTAGAGCGACGCGGCCTCCATCTCCACCGCCAGCACGCCTTCGGTACGAGCGAACTCGATGGCCTCCGCTGTTTCACGATAGGGCGCGTCGGTCGTCCAAGCAGCGCCAAGTTCGACTGCCGGCCTGAACTGGCTCAAAGCTGCGACGAGCGGAGCACGAACCTCCGGAAGCAGGGAGGCGTATTTCGCAGGCGGCAAGTAATGGTGGCTCGCGCCTTCGTCCCGGAGTGCCTTTTCGATGAGGACGAAATACGGCGGCGTCCGGACGGGGACAATCTGCCCAGCCGACGTGATGCTAATCAGCAACTCGCAGCCCGAGACAAAGAGTTGTTCTGCCAGCAAAACCGCGAATGGACCACCGACCGCGCAGCCAATGATGCCAAAGGTCATTCGACCGCGCTCGAAGCGGTAAAGCGATGTGTGGTAGCAAGCCCAGACGGGATCGCGTTCGGCCTCATGACTCTGCAACAGGTGCGCGACAATGTCGCCGTCCGGATCGAGGACGCACACCATGGGAACGCTGCCGCTGGGCAGCGACTTCTGGCGTCGCGTCTCCCGCAGTAGATTCTCCGGCTGGAAGACGGCCGGACGCGCGAAATGCTTGTTCTGAAGTAATGGGGATTCGGTTGGTGTGCTTGCGTGCATCATCGTGACAGTATCGAACCTCGGTCCTTTCCGGCCAACAGACAAACAAAGCCGGCACCGGCAACATGCCCCGACTGCGGCGACTCGGTTCGTGAAGCGCCGGGCTGCGAGTGGATGAGGGTTGATGAGGCGGAAACAACCAAGAACCCTGAGTCGCGTAGCATAACCTCCAACTCTTCCGCCCTATAGAATTGAGCGGAGCGGTAGAAGGGATGCCCGGTTTCCTTCTTGCGCAAATAGTCCTTGCCCCACGGTGAATCGGCCGGAACGTCACCTACGAGCAGATGACCATCAGAGCGCAACACGCGAGCCGCCTCACGAAACAGAGTCGCCGCATCATCCGCAAAGCAGAGCGTGGCAACCATCAGGACGCCGCCGAAAGTCGCGTCGGGAAATGGGATTGCCTCGCCTCGCGCCTGATTGACTTTAATGCCGCGCCGTTCAGCCAAGCGCAACGCGCCAGCCGCCGGATCAATACCGAATTCCACGTTGAGCGCTTGAGCAAAGCGCCCCGTGCCGACTCCAACTTCAAGCGCAGGCTGGCAAACCTGGCGCCAGAGAAATCGGATGGCAGCCAGCTCGTTTTCAAACAGAACACGCCCTTCTGGCGAATCAAACCATGCATCATACTGCGTGGCGTATTCATCAAACGGATTCGGGGATTTGTTCGCCGCTCTGTTCACGATCGTTTTTGAATATAGGGCCCGAGTTCCATGTCGGCATAAGCGGCTCCCGGGCGAACAACGGGATAAAGCACCTCGTTGGTGTCCGTGATAACCTCAAGCAGGGCAGGCCCATCGGATGCTAATAGTGCATCGAGTTGTTCGCCCAACGCAGCGCGATCAACCACTCGCTCGGCAAAACGAAAATGGCAGTGCTTTGCCATGGCCGCAAAGTTGACGTCGCAAGGCCGCTCCGTGGCAGAATGACGCCCGCCGTAAGCCACGTCTTCAAGATTCCTCACCATGCCGTCCCCGTGGTTATTGAGCAGGAGCACTTTGATCGGCAATCCAAGCGTGCCAATCGTATGCATTTCGCCCATGTTCATCCGGAAACTGCCGTCGCCGTCGATTGCGATCACTCGGGCATCCGGATTGGCATGGCATGCGCCGACAGCGGCAGGCATGCCGAAGCCCATGGTGCCGAAACTACCCGAGGTAAGAAAACGTTTAGGGTGCTTGAGTTTCAGATACTGCGCAGCCAGAAGTTGGTGATTGCCGACGCCGGTCGTGAAGATCATATCGTCGGCAAGGCGTTGGTTGAGCAAAGCCAGCACCTCCGCTTGCTGGATGAAATTGCCGTCCCGCCGGTAGTCCAATGGCCAGGAACGTTTCAACTCAACGGCGTGCCGAAGCCAATCCCCGATCTCAATGCCAATATTGAGACGCTGCGCATAGTCGGTGAGATCATTTAGCGCCGTGGCGGCGTCCCCAAGATAGGTGAAATCAGGACGCCGTTCGCCGCGAATCTGAAACATCTTTTCCGGATTGACGTCGATGTAGGCGATTTTCGCATGGATGGCGAACCCAACCTTTTCCGCCACCCGATCATCCCAACGCACGCCTATCGCAAAGAAGAAATCGTTTTCCTGGATGACCTTATTGGCGGATGGCGTGCCGAACATGCCGAGCAGCCCCAAGGCGGCAGGGTCGGTCTCGTCGAGCACGCCTTTCGCCATCAGAGTATTGACTGAAGGTATGTGGAAACGCGCATTGAACCGGCGGATGGCCGTGCTGCCGCCTGCCGAGTTTAGACCACCCCCCAAGTAGAGGAGCGGACGCTTCGCTTGCTGCAACAGCCTGAAAAAGTGTTCGCACTGGTTTTCGGACAGGTGACACTCGCAGTCATATTTCCTCGCAAACCGATCGATATTGCCACCCTCATACCGGTTGGTGTTCTGCTGCAGGTTTATCGGCATGTCAATGACCACCGGGCCGGGTTTGCCGGAGCGTGCCAGGTAATAGGCATCCTTGATGATCGCTTCGATGTTGTCGATGTGGTTGACCGAAACCACGCTCTTGGCCGTGGGACCGAAGACCGCGGCCACGTCAATATGTTGAAACGAATCCGTCCCGATCTTGTGCTCGGGAACCTGTCCGGCAATGACCACCAGCGGCACGCTGTCGGCGAACGAATCGGCAACCGCAGTAAGCGTGTTGGTTATCGCCGGCCCCGAGGTAACGATCGCAATCCCGACCTTGTCGCTGGAACGTGAGTAACCCGCAGCGCTGAAAGCGACGGACTGTTCGTTTGAGTTGACCACGATCTTGATCGAGCTTTCGCCCAACTCGTCCATGACCGGCAGGATCGCCGCCCCGGTGTAGCCAAATACGTGTTTCACACCAAGTTCTTCGAGGCTTTTGACGATGATTGTTGCGCCTTTCATGATTCGATCTTTCAGATGTTATTTCAGTGAAGCCCCGGCTAGTTGCGCTTCGCCCCTGCCACCTGTTCCACACGGAGGCCCTGCGCCTGCCAGTCCACCACTCCCATGTCGAGGCGAATGGCACGGAAGCCCTGCTTGCGCAACCTTGCCACGGCTTCGACGGCCATCACGCAATATGGACCTCGGCAATAGGCCACGATTTCGCGGTCTTTAGGCAGGTCCTTCATCCGGGCATCCAAGTCCTCCATCGGCACGGAGAGCGCGCGCGGCAGATGGCCAGCGCGGAACTCCTCGGCAGGGCGCACGTCCAAGACCGTCACTTCTCCCTTCCGAACGCGCCGGAGCAACTCCTCCCGATTGACAGGATCGAAGCCGATGCGGCCTTCGATGAAATTGCGCGTGGTCTGCTCCACTTCCGCCAGTCGGTTCTCGGCCAGCAACCGCAACTGTCGAACAAACTCGGCCACCGACTGGTCAGCCAGCTTATAGGTGACAAACACTCCAGACTTTTCGGTTTCGACCAGGCGTGAGGCGCGGAGGATTTGCAGATGTTGCGAAGTATTTGCCACCGAGATGTTCGCTGCTTGAGCGAGCGCCTCGACATGGCGTTCCCCTTGGGAGAGCAAATCCAGCAGCTCAATCCGCTTCGCGCTCGCCACCGCTTTGCCAATGCGGGCGAACTGCTCGAAGATTTCGTCTTTGAAACGTCGGTTCGTGTTTGCCATGCCAATCACCAGAAATTCAAGTAATCGCTTGAATATAAGAATGCAGGCGAACAGTCAACCCCGAAGCAAACACAGATGTGGAGCCGTGGAGGTCCCTTTACGACTTTAGGTTACTTTCGCACATGCCTGCATCATGTGGCGCAAGGAATCGAGGTGGCTTAACTGAACAGCCGCCCACTCGTGGCCGCTTCGGCGAGGGCTTCGCCCTGGACCGTCCCCGGCAGAAAATGAAGCAAACTTCGATTTGACGCTCTTGAGGCCAAACGCTTAGGGACTTTCAATCACCTGCGGGAGAGGCATGACATAGTAAGCCCCTCGATATCCGAATAGATAATTGGTGCATTACTGACAATGCCAGGAGATTGTTGCCGCTGCGCTGACATGAGGCTGGATCGGAGCAAGGGAACATGCTTCCGTTGCTGTCGTCGGTAGATACTCGAAGACCAGGGCACGATTAACACGACAGACAGGATGCCAAAAGTGTCATCAAGCGGCTATTCACCTGCGGTCCTTCACCCTGTAAGCGTGGATACCGGCCCCTCCGGCGGCTCTTCGGGCTGCTTGCTTTAGCCTGGGGTGGCGATTAGGCTGTGGGCGGATGCGGCTCCTGGACCGATATTTATTGCGCGAACTGCTGATTCCGCTTGGCTACTGCCTGTGCGGATTTTTTATTTTCTGGGTTTCCTCCGATCTGTTCGCCGATTTGCGGGAGTTGCAGAAGAAGAAGCTGCTGCTGGTGGATATCGCGCAGTTGTACCTGGTGAAAGCACCGGAATTTCTGGTGGTGGTGCTGCCGGTGGCCTTGCTGCTCGCCTTGCTCTACGCGCTGACCAACCACGCACGGCACCACGAAATCACCGCCATCCGGGCCGCCGGGGTGAGCATCTGGCGGCTGTTGCTGCCGTACATGATGGTGGGCTTGGTGTGCAGTGTCGCGTTGATGGCCTGCAACGAGTTATGGGTGCCGGATGCCGCCGAGCGGGCGGAGGCGATCAAGCGCAGCCGCATTGATGAGCAAACCGGCGGCGTCGACCATAACCAGGTGAAAAACTTCGGGTTCACCAATTCCCGGGACAATCGGCTCTGGCAAATCGGTTTGTATGACGGTGACACCGGCGAAATGATTGAGCCCCAGATCATCTGGGAGCGGCCGGACGGCGCCCGCATCTGGATCAAGGCCTCACGCGGCTGGAATACGAACGGGGTCTGGGTGTTCTCGGACGTGCGGCAGTTTCGCGAGCAGGCGAACAATGAACCGCCGCTGCTGCCGATACTGAACACCAACCTGATGGCGTTCCCGGAATTCGGCGAAACGCTGGAAATGATCCAGAGCGAAATGCGCATCACGCGCAACCTGACCCTGCGCGGCGCGCGCAAGGCGGACCTCCCCGCCGTGGAAATCATCAACTACCTGCGGCTCCACCCGAATCCCTCCGAGGCGGACGCGAACTGGCTGTTTACCAAGTTGCACGGGCGGCTGGCGATGCCGTGGACCTGCCTGGTGGTGGTGCTGATCGCGGTGCCCTTCGGGGCGGCATCCGGCAGGCGCAACGTTTTCATGGGGGTGGCGGGAAGCATCATGATTTGTTTCACCTATTTCGTCATGCAACAGCTCTGCCTGGCGCTGGGCGCGGGCGGTCATCTGCCACCCTGGCTCGGGGGCTGGCTACCGAACATCGCCTTCGGCGCCGTCGGGCTGGTGCTGACGGCGCGCGTGCGCTAAACCGAGGTTGCTGCATGAACGCGAACGAAGAGCTGCGCGATCTTCAGGCCCGGTATGAGCGCTTGGACCTGCTCTACCGCGTGGCCGAGGTGATTCATTCCACGCTCGACCCCCAGGAGGCGCTCCAATTGATTGTGCGCGAGGCGGTGCGGCTGGTGAATGCTTCCAGTGGCTCGGCCATCCTGATCAATCCGAACACCCAGTTTCTCGAAATCCACGCCGCGCACGGCCTGCCCGACCGCGCCACCGAATTGAAATTGCGCGTGGGCGAAGGTCTCACCGGGTGGGTGGCGCGCACGGGGAAACCAGCCCGCGTGGGCCAGGTGAGCCACGATCCGCGCTACGTGATGTTGCGACCCGAGGTGCAATCGGAGTTGGCCGTGCCGCTCGAGGTGGGCGGCGAGGTGCGCGGGGTGTTGAATGTGGATTCCGACCGGCCGGACGCATTCAGCGCCGGCGACCAGCAGTTGCTCGAAGCATTGTCCATCCAGGCGGCGCGGGTGATTCACAACACGTGGCTGTATGAGCAGCTTCGGCGCAAGGTCCAGTTGTTTGAGTCGCTCGCGGGCGTGAGCCGCACCATTAACTCGACGCTGAACCTCGACGAAGCGCTCAGCGTCATCACCCGCGAGGCGTGCCAGTTGATGAACGCCCGGATGAGCTCGCTCATGCTGGTGGATGACGCCGGCGCGCATCTCGAACTGCGGGCCAGCCACGGCGCTGGGGAGGCCTATACGCAGAAGCCTCCGCTGAGCATTGCCGAAAGTCTGCTGGGCATGGTGGTGCGGCGGCGCAAACCGATCCAGATCGAGAACGTTCAGACCTCATACCAATATCAACATGTGGACATCGCCCGGCGCGAAGGCCTGGTCTCCCTGGTAAGCGTGCCGCTGGTCTTCTCGGATAACGCCATCGGCACCCTGAGCGTCTACACCGGCTCGCCGTACAGTTTCTCCAACGAGGAAGTCCGGATCCTGTCCGCCCTGGCCGAACTCTCGGCGATCGCCATCCAGAAAGCGCGCCTTTACGAGCGCGTGGTGGACGTGGAAGAGCAGTTGCGCCAAAACGAGAAGCTCTCCGCCCTCGGCCTGCTGGCGGCGGAGGTCGCCCACGAAATCCGCAACCCGCTCACGGTGATGAAGATGCTGTATCATTCGCTGGACCTGCAATTCGCGGAAGGCGATCCACGAACCAAAGACGCACGGATTCTGGGCGAAAAAATCGATCACCTGAACAAGATCGTGGAGCAGATTCTGGCGTTTGCGCGGACCACCGAACCGGCGTTTGCGCCGGTGAACCTGAATCACCTGGTGGATGAATTGGCCCTCCTGGTGCGGCACAAGCTCAAGGCGCAAGGCATTGCCTTGAACCGGGAACTGCAGCCGGATCTGCCGGAGGTTCCCGGCGACGCCCCGCAGCTCGAACAGGCGTTCCTCAACGTCATCCTGAACGCCGCCGAAGCCATGAGCGGAGGCGGTACGCTGACGATTCGGTCGAGCGTCGTTCGCGCCCCCGGGGAGCCGGAGGCGCTGCTGATGGAATTCACCGACACCGGCAGCGGCATGAGCCCCGAGCAGACGCGTAAACCGTTCACGCCCGTGCTGGCCAGCCGCAAAGCCCGGGGCACCGGCCTCGGCCTGGCCATCGTCAATCGCATCATCGAAACCCACCACGGCTCCCTGACTATCCAAAGTCGGCTGGGTGAAGGTACGGCCCTTCAGATTCGCTTGCCGTTGACGGCGAGGGCTTAGCTTTGGGGAGTTCAGCCGCCGGCGCAGGTCCCCACGCCGCGACGCTTTTGGAGCTTATTCAACCTTTGGGGCCGGTCCTTCGAATCCCACGGCCAGCTTGGCACCGACACCGCCTGCCATAATGCCGAGAAACAGACCCACCGCCGCTCCGAGCGCCAGGTTTAGCGCTTTGTTCGGCCGAGAAGGTGCGCTCGGAGCCACGGCCCCCTCGACAATTGTGATGGAGCCCTCAGGTCGCGCCGCCTGCGCGGCTGCGACTTCGGCAATCGCGTTGGCCAGGCGGGCTGCTTCTGCGGCCGAACGGTTGTACACCAGGATCTCAACCAGGTTCGTGCCCCTGGCCCGCTTAACCTGCATCGAACGTCGCAGCAGATTCTCCACGCGGCGGTCCTCCAGGGGTTCAGTTTGGCCGTAGAGCGCGGCCAAAGCCTTGGGGAGATCCAGATGTTGCGACACCTCCTGCAGAAACTTGGACGACAGCAACAGCTCCACATGGGCTGAAGCCGGAGCCACCACTCGAGCACGGGCGCGGAACATCTCCGGCATCAGGTAAGTCACGAGCGCACTGCCTAAAAAAATGAACAGGAACACGCCAGAACCCACCGTGATGAAAGCCCGCATGGGGCTCATCGGAGGCAGCTTGGCAGACCAGGGGATGCTATTCATAGCTGAACTTTTCGTGCAGTGGATCTCCTGACGGGAGCTTTCGTGCTGCGAGGATTCTTCGAGCTTAACGCCCCAATCCCTCAGTGACCGGCTGTGCAGCAACCACAGCGTTATCGCATGGCCACACCATACCAAACCTTCGGAACCTGTCGAGTTCAGCTGTCCGCCGCGCGCCTCCACATGGCGGTCAGGCGGCTATGCCGGGGTCCTCACCCGGCGCCGCCGTTTGCCAGGCTCGTGCTGAGTGACAATTCAAACTCACCGTTGCCTAACCCGGAGGGTTCGCAGCCCACACGTTAGGATGTCACCATCGGATGTGACACACGCTAAGATTCCCTTCTTAAAGACCACGGACCACCCGTTCAATACCCTCTTTCATCAGCTCGGTTCCAAAGTTCAGCACCAAGCCAGGCTCTCAGTCATCTTCGTCTTAGCAGCCCATGTAGATTTCCGTGTTGCGCATTTTCCAAGCAAACACTCCGGTTACCTACAGGGCCACAATAACTGTTCGGATGAACTTACGCATGGACCGGAACGTCACGCCTCACCGGATTCCGAACCCGTCGCGGGTCAGGAATACGCTGCAAGCGATCGTTCGGCTCTCATTTCTCGCACACGTAAGCCGACACGAAACCGTCACCTTGCTTTTCAACGATCTTCAATCCCGCGCGTGTTATCAGCCCTTCCAGAATCCAGTCCAATGTTGAGAATTCCGTTTTGATGTGTTGCACCGTCTGCCGCGCAACTTCCTCGCCAGCATGAGCCCGCACGCCCTCGATCACCGCTTGGAAAAAGGCGTCGTAATCAGAAGTTGTCGACTGGAACACGACATCACGAAGATACAGCCTCGCTCCGGACCGAAGGCTATTTGCGGCCGCCACGACGGCTCTCGACTTCCAGAAGTCCGGCAGATGATGCAATGCCAGTTGGCTTACAATGCCATCGACCGGATGCGCAGGGCGAAACCCCGACAAGAATCCACCTTCTGCAAATGTAACGTTCGCGATGCCTTGCCGCTTCGCCTTGCTGCGGGCATATTCAAGCATGGCCAGAGAGACATCGGTAGCATACACATGCTTTACCACACGTGATAGTGCGATAGCGCATTGGCCGGTGCCGGTGCCGATCTCCCATACGGTCGACTCCGGCGTAAGGCACAATGCCCTCTCGATGTCTTTTGCCTCGGCTTCTGTATTGCGCAGTTGTTGCATGCGCTCATCGTAGGCACTCACCTCGCTCTGGTCGCCATAGTCCGTGCCTACCTGAGTAGCCTCATCGTATTGCCACGGTACATTCATGTCTCTGCCTTCTCATGCCGAACGCAGAGTGCAGCCGCGCCG
>DIXK01000068.1 GCA_002428665.1 Verrucomicrobia subdivision 3 bacterium UBA6082 | reverse complement strand
AATCCGAAGCCACTCTTCACACCACCCGGCTCGCAGTATGCCTACTGGGATTCGGCGATGAACACCTTGGGGCTGGCGCTGACCACGATCGCCGGCGAGCCCATTGAAAAACTGTTCCGTCGCCGCATCGCGGAGCCCATCGGGATGAACGACTGGGATTGGGGCGATTACGCCACGGTGGATGGCCTGGTCGTCAACGGCGGTTCGGGTAATGGCAACAAACACATGTTCATCACCGCGCGGGAGATGGCGCGCTTCGGATGGCTCTTTCTCAACCAGGGCAATTGGAATGGCCGCCAGATCGTCAGTGCCAAGTGGGTCGCCGCAGCGACGTGCGTCCAGGTGCCCGCCTCGCTGCCTTGGGCACATCCTGAGAGTGACATTGATGGGCGCGGCGTCTATGGCTTCAATTGGTGGCGCAATGGCGTGAAGCCTGACGGCACACGCCAGTTTCCCGGCGCCCCCGAGGGGATGTTCTGGGCGTCTGGTCACAACAACAACAAGTGCTTTGTCATTCCGGAGTGGGACATGGTCATCGTCCGCCTCGGACTCGACGGCCAGGTGAAGGATGAAGTATGGAACGGATTCCTGGCGAAGGTCGGCGAAGCCTTAAACGTGACCCGCGAATCGCAGATCGTGGCCCCGCCGCATCAACCGCTGCGCGTCATCATTGAAACCGACGCTGGTGGCGATCCGGACGATGAACAGTCCCTGGTGCGATTCCTGGTTTACGCCAATGAGTTCGACATCGAGGGGATTATCGCCAACCGGCCAATGGCCCGCGACCGGGAAAACACGAATCCCGTTCGCGACGGCTTGGGCATCGTACGCGCACAGGTGGAGGCGTACGGGAAATGTCATGCGAATCTCGTCCAACACGATCCACGCTTCCCAACACCGGAGCACTTGCTCGCGCGCACGGTGGCCGGCTATAACGATACCGACGCCGGCGTGAAGCTCATCATCCGGACCGTGGATGCCGACGATCCGCGTCCCGTCTGGTTCAGCAATTGGGGCACCGACAATGGCAGTGCCGAAAGTTGTCTCAAACGTGCTCTGGATCAAGTGCTGCGGGACCGCGGGCCGGCGGGCTATGCGAAGTTCAAAAGTCGGCTGCGTCTGAGCTCAGCCGACAAGTTTGGGGACCATACGACGAAGGTGAAGCCATCCTTTCCACTCTGGGTGGACACGTTCCGTCCGGCACTCGACAACAAGCGTTGGTATCACCGCTTCTCCGCACTGACAGCCACCGCTGGCGGATTCGACCTCCAACGCGATGTGCGCACCGACCATGGCCCGCTCGGCGCGCTTTACCCAACCAACACCGGTCTGCGGCAAAAGGAAGGCGACACAATGGCTTTTCTCTATCTCGTGCCGACGGGGATGAACGACCCGCACCAGCCAGCCTGGGGCAGCTGGGCCGGACGTTATGGCCCGAACGAGGAATGTCCCGGAGAACCCTATTTCTGGGCCAATCAGACGGACACCCTGCGCGGCACGACGAACCGTGACCATACGCTCGCCCGCTGGGCCGCAGATCTGCAAAACGATTTTCGCGCGCGCATGGACTGGTGCGTGAAACCGCGGGAGCAGGCTAACCACCGGCCGGTCGCAGTTGTGAACCATCAGCCCGCATCGGAGTTCCTGCGCCTGAACACACGAGCCGGCAGTGGAATTGAGCTGAGCGCAGCAGGATCCAGTGACCCCGATGGCGATGCCTTGACCTGCGAGTGGCTTGTTTATGCCGAGGCGGGAACTTACCGGGGTCAGGTCGCGCTCAGCTCGACCAATGGCTTGAAAACCCACCTAACCGCACCGGGAGTGGCAAAGCCTGAAACCATCCACGTCATCCTGAGATTGAAGGATGATGGCCACCCCGCCCTTTGCAGTTATCGGCGAGTGATCATCACTGTAGTGCCATAATTTTCGCCATGGACGACGCTGGACTTGGTTAGATCAGTTGTAACTCTCGTTGTAACGGGAGGACTGCCTTCTTTCTAAGCTATTGATGCTCAGTGTTGGTGGGCGCGACAGGACTTGAACCTGCAAGAGTTTCCTCACGTGGTCCTAAGCCACGCGCGTCTGCCATTCCGCCACGCGCCCAAACCCATGCATCACGGCATTACTCCAGTTTCAATAACACTAAACCAGGACAAATGGAATCAAAAACCGGTCCACCTGGAATTCCGTAAATCCACGCCGCCAGGCGGCACGATGCTGGCCGTTTGATGTCCACGCTTGAGCGTGTCGGGGCACCGGGAACACCCTGAAAGGGTGGGCGCCCAACACGTGCTTCGCCCTGGCTCTTACGGTTTGACGAGAAGGATTTCCTTGGAGGTAGTGGCAATCTGCACCGGTTCCGCATGGGGGAGGCCGAGCCGGTTGGCAAATGAATCCGGATAAGGCACGTAATACATCGTCGCAACGATCATGGCTCGGGATGCTTCGGAAGCCGGCAAGGCCAGTTCGTAAGTCTCCGCGCGAACCTCGGCGGCGTTCAGGCGGTTATCGAAAATGATGCTCTTGGCAAGGTGCGATGCAAGGGTTGGTTTGCCTCGCCGATCGGCCAGGATGGTGCGATAGATGCGCCGGCCATCCGGCACACCACCGGCCAGGATTTGCTGCCCGAGCTCGGGGGAAGCGCCGGTGACATCGTAACCTGCAGGGAGTTCGGCGGGGACAAGGTCCACTCGTTGACCGTCGATTTCGGCATACACGTCGAGCCAGAGGAAGCGCAGTTCCACGCTGCCCGAAGGCATCTTGTGGCCCGTCCGGGAATTGTCCACCAGCAGCGTGACAGGAACTACATCGCCGGGCCGGATCGCCTGGGGGAGGTCCCGGAGGGCGAGCTGAATCGCTCCCTCGATCTGGGAGTAGCTCCGGGCACCTTGAAAACGATGGGTGTAGAGAGTGCTGCGTTGGGGGGCAGAGCCCAGGCTCATGAAGGCGGCAACGCCGGAGGCGTGAACCGGCCGGCCTTCGGTTAGAAAACCGTCTACGCTCATGTGACAGTCCTGACATTGAATGCCCTCGCGGGCGTGGGGGCTTTCCTGCCACTCGGCGTAGGTGGATTTGATATCGAGGCCATACCGGTTGCGCACGCTGTGACAGATGGCGCAGAACTCGCTCTTGGTTTGCAGTTCGCTGTATTGATGGTGCTGGTCCGTCTTGGTTTGAAACGGGCCGAATTTGATCGGGCCAGGCTCAACGATGTAGTTGGCATTGCCGGCTTCGTCGCCCTTAAAGCCCACGATAGTGTGGCAAAAGTCGCAGGTGACACTCGAACTCCGGGCGGTGGCTGGATCCGGCCGCACCAGGCGGGCACCGCTTTGCTTGTGCGCCGCCGGCGCGTGACAGGCGGTACAGGATCGGGCGTCGCGGAATGCGTCTCCTGAAAACCGGGCCTGGGGCAGGACTTCCTGCGTGTATTGGGCCAGGAACACCGGGTTGGCGAAGGACTGCGAGTGCATCGAACCCACATGCTCTCGATAAATGTTTTCGTGGCAGCCGTTGCAGGATTCGCAACGTTCGAAGACGCCGCCCTGTAGCGCCGTTGCCCGCAGGGGTTTAGCGGAGATTACTTGGGTGCCGGGCTCAGCCATCGCCGAGGTCATGAAGGCACACCACACCGTCAGCAGAACCCAGGTTTGAATGCCACCCTCGGGCGGCCGAAAAAAAGTTTTCATTACGCTTGGCTCCAGATATTGGCGGAAGCCCTTGTGAATAGGTATTGTCCGTGATCAGCGATATAAATCATATATCGATTTATCTACACATACCGATGTATGAATATCACTTCAACTAACAATACTCTGCACCCTTGGTGGCCGGAGGCAAGCAAAAAAAAGCTGAGACGGGCTGTTCCAAGCCGGGATCAGAGGGGGACGGCAGAGAAACCAGTCCGATGGCGCCAGGGAGGCCGGGATGTGGGATGGCATTTGCTCATGCGTCCCGTAGCAGGTCGTGTTTCTTCATCACCGCGTGTAGCACCCAGCCGGTGACGAGGCCGACGACGTAGCCATTCGGTAACGTGAACGCCATCAAGCCGACGACGAAGGTCACGAACCAATCGCTGCGGCTCAAGCCGGCATCGCGCACATGCCGGAGCAACGCCAGTCCCTCGAAGAACAGCAGCACGCCGAGGATGGATTTCGGAAATAGATGCACCAACTGGTCGAAGCTGCCGCTGAACAGCAGGCCGGCCACTATGAAACAACCGCCGTATAAGATCACCGATCCGCCCGTGCGTGCGCCAAAGGCGTAGTGTCCCGCCATGCCGCCGCTGCCGTGGCAGACTGGCACGCCACCGAACAGCGGCGCGACCAGGTTCATCAACGAATAAGTGAAACCCAGTTTGCGCACGGACGGCGCGCGGTCGGGAAAAAGGTCTTTCGCCAATTGCTCAGTGGCGAAGAGTGAATTGCCGAGGGAGAGTGGTAATTGCGGCAGCGCGAGCACCAGCAACCCTACCCATACGTCGCCCCACGCGGGCAGGCGCACCTCCGGGAGTTGCCACCCAACGCCACCGGCAAGCGCGGTCCAATTCAAGTCAAACACGGCTGCGTAGGCCAGGCCGAGCCCGACCACGGCCAGCGCGGCGGGCCAGCGCCGATGTCCCCATAATAGAATAACCAACACAAATGAAACCGCCGCGAGTGCGTAGCCGGGCACCCCGCCCTTGCTTACGAAGTCGCGTCCGGCCAGCAGCGCGAGTTGGAGTCCCAGGCCGAATTGGACACCGCGCACGACGGCCACAGGTATGGCTCGCGCCAGCCAGCCCAACAATCCGCTCGCGGTGAGTACGAGCATCATGAACCCGATGGCGAAGCCGCCGCCGTAGAGCGTCGCCCCGCTGAGCCTCTCGGTGATCACCAGTGCCGCCATGGCCTTGAGCGGTTGCACCGGCATCGGCATCCGGTAGGCGAGGCCGGTGAGAATTTGGAGCGCGCCGAACATCACCAACACGCCGGTCACGTTGAGACCGGCAGTGAGAATCATGGCGGCGATGAGCGGCAGGTCCGTCCCCAGGTCGCCAAACGCGCCAGCCAGTTCGTGTCGGTCGAAGCGCAGGCGGTGCTTCTGGCGGGCAGGTATGGAAACAGCCGGAGTTTCACCCCGTTCGGACGCTGAGATTTGTTCCGGGCTGCTCATGGCTGGCTTTACGCACCGCGGCGCAATTTGTAATCAATCCGCGCGCACGAAGAAAGCCTTCGTTCGGTTCACGGTGAGAGGGGCAGCGGAAAACATCGGCTCCGACCGCGTTACCGCAATTTGTGCTGTCTCCGCGCAATCAAACTCGAACCGGAGCTCAGGCACATCGCCTCACCATAACATCCGACTCCAACCTGCAGAACTGGTGGTGTTTGCGGGGGTTGCTTTCCCCATCCGGCAGCACCATAATTGGCATTATCTAAACAAACCGCTTAGTGGCTTTTTCCATCCATAGGCCGGTACGCGGGTAAAGCTCTGAACAGACCTTGAATCAGAACCAGAGGCACCACATGAATCTCCGGGCAGACTACCTTCGGAACGCCATCGCATTATTTACCCTCGTCCTGGCAACACCCAGCGCATTCGCGGCGTCTGGCGGGCCTCTCACTCCACCGGGACCTCCGGCCGTGGTGTATAAGACGCTGAATGAATTGGAGCCTCGCACCCCGGTCTCATCGTTGCCCTATTCCATCACCGCGCCCGGGTCCTATTACGTCACCACAAACCTGGTGGGCGTAGCGTCGCAAAACGGCATCACCATCAGCGCCAACGATGTGACGCTGGATCTCAGCGGATTCTCTCTCGTCGGCGTCGCCTCGTCCCTCGATGGCATTCAAGTTTCGGGCGCGCGCACCAACATCGCCGTTTTTAACGGTGTCGTTCGGGACTGGCGCAACGACGGGGTCGACTGTTCCTCCGCCTACAACAGCCAACTGCGGGACCTGCGCGTTTCCAACTGCGGCGCTAACGGCCTTGTCGTTAACCAGGGCAGCGTCGTCACGAGCTGCAACGCGTTCGGCAATGTGCACAATGGCATTATGGCATCGTTCGGTAGCACTGTGCTCAACTGCACTGCCTCGTCCAACACCAACGGGATTGTCGTCAGCGACGGCAGCACCGCCACCGGTTGCACTGCTGCTTCCAATGGCACCAACGGGATCGTTACGGCGTCCGGCGCCACGGTTACCGGCTGCACCGTCCGCGCCAACAAAACCGGCATCAACGTGGGCGACGATGGCCGCATTGTGGGCAACCTGTGCACCGGTTCCATCGAAGGCATCCTCATCATTGGCTCGGACAACCGGATCGAGGGAAACCACATCACCGACAACGCCGTCGGCATCGATTGCAATGGCGCCGGCAACCTGATTATCTGCAACACCCTGGCCGGCAACACCACCCGATACTCTATCTCCTCCGGCAACAGCTACGGCTCCGTATTAGTCAGCCCCGGCTCAGGTTTCATGGCCTCGAACCCGTGGTCTAATTTCTCATACTGAACCAGACGTACACGTTCACCGAAAGCGCCTCTTATGAAAAAGCTACTTTCGGCCTGGGGTTGCACCGTGGCTGTCGTTTGCGGAACCGGCGCGGCCACTACGATCAACCCCTCGAATTTCGCCGCCTGGTCGCCCAACCTCGGTTGGGTCAACTGCCGTGGCGACACCGCCAACGGCGCGGTCGTGAGCGAGTACGTCTGCTCCGGCTTTATCTGGGGCGCCAACGTCGGCTGGATCAACCTGGGCGATGGCTCCCCCCTGAACGGCATCCGGTATCAAAACACCGCAGCGGATGACTGCGGTGTAAACCTGGACGCTCTTGGCAACCTTCAAGGGTTTGCCTGGGGCGCCAATATTGGTTGGGTCAACTTCCATCCCCTGGGCACTCCTAGAATCGATCTCCTGACCGGCAACCTCTCCGGCTACGCCTGGGGTGCGAACGTTGGGTGGATCAGCCTCTCCAATGCCTTCGCCCAGGTGCAGACCGATGCCATCCAGCCCGGTGCTGATTCGGACGGCGATGGCATCGCCGATAGCTGGGAGCGCCTGAAATTCGGCGGGTTGGCCATCGCCACGGCCACTTCCGATGCCGACGGCGACGGGGCCTCGGACCTGAACGAGTACGGGGCGGACACCGATCCCCGCGATGCGGCGAGCCATCTGCGCATCAGCGGTTTTGCCGTCAGCCCGGGCGGGTCACCCGTCACCGCCACCTGGACCAGCACCGAGACGCGCTACTACCGGCTCTGGGGAGCGACCCAACTGGCGCCCGCCACCTGGAGCGAACTCGGCCTGGGACTCATCACACCCGACCCCGGCGCCAGCACGACGCGAGCGTTTGCCAACCCGGCAGCCCCGTCTCGGTTTTATCGCGTAGAACCCGTCAGGCCGTTGTTCCCCTGAATCCGGCAGGAGCCACGCCCCGTGAAAACAGGACTGCTCCCCGAATCCAACGGGTGGCAAGTTCCCTTACCGGGAATCCACCGCAACAGCCGATCGAGCAAACTGAGGCCAGGAGATGGATCAGCGTTGTGCCCGTTTGGCCAGTGCTGCCCCGTACCGCGCCTTTTTGCCCAACTCCTTCTCGATAACCAGCAGGCGGTTGTATTTGGCGACGCGCTCGGAACGGCAGAGCGATCCCGTCTTGATCTGGCCTGCGCCCGTGCCGACTGCGAGATCCGCTATAAAGGCGTCCTCGGTCTCACCCGATCGATGGGAAATGACCGCACCGTAACCGGCATTTTGCGCCATCGCCACCGTTTCCAGGGTCTCTGAAACTGTGCCGATCTGGTTTAACTTGATCAGAATCGCATTGGCAATCCCGTCCCTGATCCCTTCGGCGAAAATCTTCGGGTTGGTGACAAAGTTGTCATCGCCGACCAGTTGGAGCCGCCTGCCCAACTGCTTCGTCAGCGCCTTCCACCCTTCCCGGTCTTCCTCGCCCATGCCGTCCTCCAGGGAGACAATGGGGTACTTCTTCACCCATTGACTCCAAAGTGCGACCATCTGGGCGGGTGTCTTGCGAGAGCCATCGGACTTCTTCATCACATAGTTACCCGCATCGAAGAACTCGCTGGCGGCGGGGTCGAGCGCGATGGCAATGTCTTTGCCGGGCTTGTAGCCGGCCGCCATGATGGCCCTGAGAATGACTTCCACGGCTTCGGTGTTGGTCTTGAGGTTGGGAGCGAATCCGCCCTCATCGCCAACTGCAGTGACGAGGCCGCGCTTTTGCAGGAGCTTCTTCAGCACGTGGAACGTCTCCGCCCCGTAGCGCAGGGCCTCGGTGAAGGTTGGCGCGCCGATCGGGAACAGCATGAATTCCTGGAAATCCACATTGTTTGTGGCGTGCGCGCCACCATTCAAGACGTTCATCATCGGCGCCGGCAGGACATAAGGGGCACCGGCCTTGCCACCATGCAACTTTCGGATGTAAGCGTAAAGCGGCAGTTTGGAATCGAGCGCCGCGGCCCGGCAAACGGCCATGGAAACACCGAGGATGGCGTTGGCACCGAGCTTTGCCTTGGTGTCCGTACCATCGAGCCGGCACATGAGGTCATCGATCTCTTTCTGTGCGCCGGGCGCTTTGCCTTTAAGTTTTGGAGCGATGATCCGGTTGACGTTATCGACGGCTTTCTGGACACCCTTGCCACCATATCGCCGGATGTCGCCATCCCGGAGTTCGACCGCTTCGCGAATCCCGGTGGAGGCGCCGCTGGGAACGCTGGCGGAAGCGCTAATGCCGTTGTTCAAGGTTACAGTGACGGCCACCGTGGGGTTGCCGCGTGAATCGAGGATTTCGACGGCTTGGATGCTGATGATCTTGCTCATAATGATGATGGGTTGTTGATGTTTAATGCTAAAAAGGCGCAGGGCGCTCTATTGCTGCACAATCAGACGGTTCTCTGGTGGGGCAAGACGGCAAACTCCATTGCCAGCCGCAGCTTAGCAGCGGGCGAAGCCGCGGCAATCCCCAATTCCCAAGATCGCGGCCGGCAGTTTCAGAAGGGATTAATGGAAAAACCGGGCAGAGGTTGACCTCCTTCAATGAAAAACCGCCCCGGACCGAAGATTCGATCCGGGGCGGCGTGGAATTCGAGACGCGCTCTGGTTGGCCGATTAGCGCGTGCGATAGAACATGCCGGCGGTGCTCGGGGTCACCAGGAACGGCGAGGTCGGGTTGCCCGGCACATCCGTCCATTCGCCGGTGATTGACGACGCCTGTTGCAGCACACCGCTGGTCCATTGGATCTGGACTTGGTTATCGACCCAACCGATGGACAATGATCCAGCGACGTCCGGACCGGTGTAGCCGTAGACTCGCGGCACCGTGGCATTGTAAGCGCCGTGAGTCAGGTAGAAGTCATCGAACATCGCGCTGTAGGTGGCGTTGTTGCCGGTGAGAATCAGTTTATCCAGCGTAGGCATGAAACCCCCGAGGACCGCTTCCGCCCAGTAGAAATCGCGGTCGCTCAGGTAGTTTTGGAAGAGCACGGTGCGGGCGGCATCGCCGTCTTTTTGCAGGTACACCGTGAATTCGTCGTTGTAACCGCCAGCCTGGGCGGAGGCGACGAGGTTCGTGATGTCGATCCACACATTATAGACCACGCCGGTTTCCAACGGAATCGGGGCGAAGTCAATTGGGTAACTCACATTATCTCCTATCCAACCGTTACGAGCGCCCAGGTACCAGGCGTTCGTGGTGACGCCGGCCACGTCGTTGGTGAATGCCGCCGCATACAGCACCGGGCCGACATTCTGAAAGGCTTCCCCATAATTGCGGAAGACCTTGTCCGTGAGGCCGACGACGTTCGTGATGCCGATCGCCTCGCTCGCCTGGGGAATGATGCGGAAGAAGAGCGTGCAGCGTTGCTCATCTGCGACCGAGAAGCCGTTCAGGTTCAGGAATGAAGCGCTGCTCCCGCTCGCGGTGCGCGCCGCCGGGTTGCCATTCAGCCTGACCACCGTGGCTGCGCCGTCGGCACGTTTCCAGACACCGTTCTCGGTGAGGTTGCCTTCCGGGTACTGGTCGAAGTTGTCGAGCAGCGCCCAGTTCGGAGCCACGCCTTCCACCACCGCAACCTTGACGGTAGCTGATAGCGAATCAGCGCCGCGCGTGGCAGTGAGGACGAATTCGGTGGTCTCGTTCAGAGTGGCGGTGGTCGAACCCACGCCGAACTGGGTTTGGGCAGTCACGTTGCCGATGGGGGTGATGGTCACCTGGGCCACGTCGCGGCTCATCGCCCAGTGCAGTTTGGTGCTGCCGCCCTTGGCAACTGCCGGGAGCTCGGAACGGAACTCACTAATGACCAGCGGCTGCGGCCGGGTGGGCGCATTGGTGATCGCGGTCACCTGGAGAATCTGGACTTCCTCCTGGGTCAGGGCGCGTTCCCAGACGACCACCTCGTCAATATCACCGGTGAAGTAAGCCCCGGGTGCCGATCGGAGGATGGAACCGATCGAGGTTCGGTCGACGCTCAAGGGGCGAACCGGGGTAATGGCCACCGAGTCCAGAACGCCGTCGATGTAAAGCTGGGCTCTCATCGCGCCATTGCCGATGTCACGCTGGGCATAAACGATGTTGTGCCACATATAATCGTAGGCGATCCCGACGGAGTGCCGATGGTCGCCGACAACAGTACCACCATCGCTGCGAATGTAGATATCCACGCTACCATCGGTGCCGGCGTTGTGCGTTCCGATATTAAACAGGGTGTTATTGTTGGTGCCGTTGCCTTCCGAGAAAACACGATGGTCGCTCTGAGTGCCACCGTTCACCCAAAGAGAAACCGTAAAGTTCGGGTGCTGGTAGATCGGAAGAGTCTCTCCAGGATTATGCACCCGACCGAGGTACGTTCCAGCCGCGTTGTCGAAGCGCAGCGCATTGCCCCACCGGCCGGGAACGATATTTGCCGCACTCATTTTATACGCGGTCATATCGTAGGTGCTGACCACGTCGAACGTCACCGAGCCATTCAATTCATCCAGCGGCCAATAAGACACCAGACCGCTCGTGATGCTCGCAGGACCTGGCACGGCAAACTCAAGGCGCCCCACCGTGCTCGTGGAACTGCCGTAAGCATTGGCCACCACCGCCTGGTACTCGCCGGCATCGGCCGTGGTCAGGCTGGTGAACACCAGGGTGGGCCCGGTCTGACCGGCAATCTCGTTACCGTTCTTAAGCCATTTGTAGGTTATGGGATCGCTGCCGAAAGCCAAAGTTGTGAAGGTCCAGGTGTCTCCCGCATAAAGGTTGGTGCCAAGCGTCGGCGTGATTGCCACCTGCGGAGCCGTCTTGGATAGCATGTAATCCACAGCATTGAGGAACAGCTTTTCGCCGTCAGGCTGGAGGTCGTAGATGCCGGCGCCATCGCCGGTCATGCCATCATGTTCACGGCTACCCGTGAAAAAGATCAACCGCTTGGCTCCAAGTGTATTAGTACCGGCGCGCACCGCTAAATTTTGAGGGAACTCGGCGATGATTGTGCCATTGACCGCGGCGTCTCCGGTGGTACCGACAACGGCCACCACCGTGGCACCAGCCACGACCGCCGAAGAGTTGACTGAAATGCCCCGCTGGAGTGTTTCTACACCAGTAAGCCCATTAGTGTACGTGACGCGCGTTGCATAAAGATTCGCCATCAGGTTATTTCCATCGAGAGTTACGCCTTGAAAGATGGGGTGGGCCGGAACATTGACGCGAAGCCGGATCCCGGCGGTCGTATTAACGTCGGGTATCGTATCGCCGGTAGTCAATCCCAAGCGGCTGCCCCGGGTAATGTATCCGCCGGTGATTATCATCGGAGCGGTAATGCCGTTCCAGTCTGCGGGACTGGGCTCGTTCTGGTAATGCCCGCTGGGGACCGAGCGGCTGACGATGACCAGGTCGGCCGTATTCAAAGTCGCCGTATCGGGTGTGCCGGAGGAAATAATACGGGTCACGGTGTGTCCTTTGCTGGCCAGCAATCTTGTATAGCCAGCATCGGGCGCGTTAGTGAAGCCTGCGTTAGTGGCATTCGCGCTGGCCGTCTCGTCACTAGCGTGCAGGCTCACCCAGTAGATGTTAGCCGCCGGGAGGGAAAAGGCGGAAAGGATTAGTATACAAAGGAGGAGTCTTAGTTTTTTCTTCATGTACAACACTCTGTTTGGGGTTAATGGTTAACCGTATTTAACAATATTTACCCGGGAAACGTCAACCTAAACACGCTTGAAAATGTGTACCTTATGACTCCGTGTAGCGTGGCTAACCGTTATCTATGGTGGAAGGAAAGCCCTCTGTTTGATGGATGTTAAGCGGGTCTCGCGTGCATAAGTCACCGCCCATCATAGGGCTCGACAAAAAGCCCCACGGATGGAGCACCCGCGGGGCTTCTAGATTCAGGCGCCCGGCTTAGGGATAGACCAGCCGGTAGAAGACCGTCCCGTTGGCGGGGTCGAGCGGCAGGAACACACGGTTAGTGGTGGCGGATCCGGGGACGGTGCCCCAATTATCGCTCAGGCCAACGCTCAAGCTGTTGGTCTGGCCTTCCAAGCGCCAACCTGTGTAGTCCAGCGGCCAGGACATCTCCAGCACATTACCCGATACCGTGAAGGTCAGGTTGGTACCTTCGAGGACCGCTCCCTCCTTGATCTTCAGGGTGCCATCCACGGCGAGACCGCTCAGATCCCAATCCATTCCCGATCCCGGTGTCGCGGGTTGCACCGCAGTGAAGCTGCCGGAGTAGGTCTCCGCTTCAAACAACTTGAAGCTGTTGCCCACAGCGTAGTTAGCCGCTGATACGTTCGTCAGCACGAGCGTGCCGGCGTAAACGACGTTGCTCAGGCCGGCCACCCGGTCGCTGGTCAGCGTTCCGGGGTTCAGGTCCATAACTGTAGTGCTGCCGGAAGCCAGCACCAGGTTGTTGCTGATGGTCAGTGTACCCAGGGCCGAGCTGCCCGGGGCCAGGGTGGCGCCGTTCTGCACGGTGACGTGGCTGATCAACGAGCCGGTACCGCCCAGGGTGGCGCTGCTCTGCACCAGCGTGGGCCCGGTGAACGTGTTGCTGCCGTTCAGATTGAGCATTCCGGAAGCCAGCGTCAGGCTCAGCTTCTGCGGCGTGAACGCCACGATGGTGTCCATGAACTGGCCGGAGAAGCTGCTCACATTGGTCCCGCCCGCAAAAGTGAAGACGGAATCCGTGTAGAAACTGTCGTTGCCGATCAGGTGCGCGCCCGTGCCGGTGGTGCCGAGGGACGGGACGGTCTGGTTGAACCCGTTGAGGTCCAGCGTCGCGTTGTTGACTCCATTCTGACCGAAGACCAGCGGCGCAGTAACGCAGAGGGCATCATTGGTTTCCAGCCGCACGGTGCCCACCGCCACGGTCGTCTGCGACCATTTATTGTCCTTTGAGGCGATCGCCCACAGGCCCGCGTCGGTCTTGAAGAGGTTGCCCGTGCCCAGATCCACCGGACCGGCGAGACGACCCTGACCGCCCGAGCCGCCACGGATGAAGAGGACGCCGGCAAAGTTGCGGTTGGTGACGGGCCCCGTCACGATGAGTTCCGTGCTGTTTTCGGAGTAGAACCCGACCCGACCGTCATCCATAGGGATGACCGGACCCTGCCAGGTGCTGCCGTAACCCATTCCCCGGAGTGATCCGCGGATGTCCGGGCTGTAGGTGGTATGCACCGTGAGCGCAACATTCTCCGGCATCATCACGCCGGAGCCCACCTCGACCACCGCGCCGGGACCGCCAGTGGTGCCGGTGGTATTGAGAATCGTCACGCTACCGCTCGTGCCCGCGGCTTCGGCCATGCCGAACTGAAGAATGCCCGCATTGACCATGATCGGTCCGGAGAAGGTGTTCATTCCGTTCAGTACGAGCTGGGCGGTGGCGGTGCCGATCTTGGTGAGACCGCCGTTGCCACTGACGACCCCGCCCAGGATCATTTGCACGGCGGTTTCCATAATGGCTCCCGGGCCGCTCAACGCTATGGGCGAATCCACCGCAAGGGCATTGCCCACCAGGCGCAGCGTGCCGCCATTGAAGGTGAGGGCCTTGCTGACGGAGCCGGCCGAGAAGTTCTCTAGGACCAGCAGATTGGTGGACACATTAATGGCTCCGCTGCCGCCAACATTCGCGCGGGTGAGGGCAAGCATGCCTTCCACTATATCAATCGTGCCGTTGCTGGTCATGTCCGCATCGACGATGGAAACCCGGCCCGGACCGATCTTCGAGAGACGGAACCCGCCGAGGTTCAAGAGGCCGGAGAAGCTCCCGCTGCCGCCCGGACCGCGAATGTCATAGCGGCTGCCCCAGGAGCCGATCGCGGCGTTACCGGAGAGAGACACAGCGCGAATGCCATTCTGTTGTTCGCCCCCGGTGTTGATAATGGCGCCGAGGTCGTTCACGCCGTTGCCGATGATATTGATTTCATCGCCGGGATTATTGATGGCGATGCCGGCCAGGTCCAGGGTGGCGCCGTTGGCCACGGTGGTGAGGCCATTGATATTCCCCAGCGCGTAGGTCTGGCCCACCTTCAAGGTGCCGGCGCTGACGCGGATGGCGCCGCTGTAGTTGGTGTTGTTGGCCGTTACCGTCAGAACCTTGTCATTGCGCTTCTCTACCAGGCCGGTGCCCGACCCATTATCGGTCAGCACGGCGGAGAACGCGGTATCGGCCGCCAGGTCGATGACCAATGATCCGCCATTAACCGCGATGGGTTGCGAGAACAAGTTCGCCCCCGTGTTGGCGAGCCGCAACGATCCTCCGTTGATCGTGGCGCCCGAGGCGAAGATGTTTCCGCCCTCATTCAGCAAATGGACCGTGCCCGCGTTGACCGTGGCTCCGGCCGAGAAGGTGTGCGTTCCCGAGCCATTGAAGGTGAGGGAACCCGCTCCGTTCTTGACGACACTGCCGGCGAGCAGGTCACCCGCGCCCCCGAGCGCATAGTTCAGGGTCGCATTGTTGAAGGTGACCGCAGCGGGTTGCGCGGTGCCGACGAGTTCCACCGTGGGTGTGGTGGCGGTGTCGTTGAAGGTCACGTTGTCGCCGAGATAGAAGACATCGGCGGATGCTCCGTTCAGCCAGTTCGCCGTGGTCTTCGTGTCCCAGAAAGTGGGATTTACCACTGCGCCGCCTTTCCACACCAAGTCGGCTGAGGCGCCACTGCCACTGACATTGACTTGGATGGAATTCGGCGTTGTGGCCGGGTCAATCACGGTGAACGCGTAGCGGGAAGCGCTTTCCACCTTAAGATTGCCGAGGTTTCCTACGAGCGAGTTGCCGTATTGGAACAAGGTGTAGGGCTGGGCATTATTCAGCGCTGCCAACGGTGCGACCTCGATCGTATTCATGCCCGACAAGTGCAAGTTGCCGCTCACCACGGCGAGGTCGTTGGCATTGCCCCCAATGATCGTGGGGTCGGATCCGAGTTGGAAGACGCTGGTGGCATTGTTCAAGGTAAGATCATTCGTGATGGTCAGCGTCCCAGGGCCGGCCGCACCCGGCGCTAGGATAGAGCCCGCACCCACGGTAGCACTGCCCTCCACCGTGCCGCTGCCTGAGAGGGTTTGGCCCGGAGCCACTGCGAGACCGCCCGCGAGGGCGCTCACATCCAGGATCGCGCCGCCGGCAACCTCCAGCTCCGGTGTCGAGGCCAGCGCACCGTTCGCGCCTATCGTCACCCGGCCGGCGGCGAGCCGCGTCGGTCCCGTGTACGCCTGCGGGGCCTCAAAGACGAGGTTACCGGTGTTGACCTTAGTCAACGGTCCGGGGCCATACATCACGTTGGTCAGGGTGAGCGTGACCGTGTTGTCGATGGTGCCGCCGGAAATATTGGTAATGGGTGACCAGAGCGTGAAGCCGTTTCCAGTGGCCCTCAACGTGCCGCCATCCAGCACAATCGGTTTGGCCAGGTATCCGGTCGCCGAATTCTCGATATACAGGGTGTTCGTATAGACGTAAATAGATCCTGGACCATCCACTTGCGAGCGAGTGATACCCACCAGACCCTGCTCAATGTGGAGCGTGCCAGCATTGGTCGCAATCGAGTCCACAATCGACATCTGCGCCGGTCCCGCCTTAGTGAGCGTAAACCCGCCGAGGTCGAGTTTGCCGGAGAACGAGCCGCTGCCGCCCGGGCCGCGGACGTCGAACCGGCTGTAACTGCCCGCGCGACTGTCGGCGGTGAGCGCCAGGTACCGAAGCGCGTTGTTTTGGTTGGCGCCGGTGTTGATTACCGCGCCGGTGTTGTTCAGACCGGTGCCGGCGATGGTAATGAGTTCACCCGGGTTATAGAGCGACTGGCCAAAAACGTCGAGCGTCGCCCCACTGGCCACGGTGGTCCCGGAATTCGTGGCGCCCAGCGCCGCGGCATTGACGGTTCTCAATACACCGGCGTTCACGTTCACCGGCCCGAGGAAGCTGTTGGCGTTGCTGATCGTCAGCATGGCGCTGCCCTCTTTCACCAGTGAGGCGCCGCCGCTCATCAGGCCGCTCCCGCCGAAAATGTAATCCCGAGTAGAGGAATCGACCGTTACCTGCCCGGGATACAAAGTGCCCGCTAGCAACAACAGATTCGTTGCCGCCACCGAGTCATCCACCCGCACGGTATCCAGGGGTTGGAACCGATCGGACTCAGCGCCGTTGAGCCAATTGCTGGCGGTGACATCCCACGTGGCGCTGGCGACGGAGTTCCACTTGAGACTCGCCGGGGCGCCGCCGGTCACCGTCAAATCCACAAAGTTGGCTCCGTAAGTGATCACGATTTCGTAGCGCGTAGCATTGACGAAATTGAGCTGCCCGGTCCGCGTGCCGGTAAATTCAAACAAACGATAGGTGCCGGAAGCATCCAGAGTTCCTTCGGTGGGGATGACGGAAACCGTGTTGTCATTGAGCACCAGGTTGCCCGTCACGTTGATGCGGTCGTTCGCACCCGCGGCGCTGCTGGAAAGATTCAACACTAGGCCGGCATTGGCGGCCAGGGTCAGGTTACCCTCAACCGCGAGCGTGGCCGCCGCCACGCCACCACCGGGAGTCAGGGAGGTATTCACCTGCACAGACGCGGCCTTGATGATGCTGCCCGCGCCACTGAGGGTGGAAACGACGATGTTACCGGGAGTGGCATCGCCTGCCGGTTGCAGGTTCAGCACCCCATTCACATTCAGCGTACTGTTGCCGCCGCCGGAGTTGATATTCCCCTTCACGTTCATAGTAGCCTCGGGGGCGATGTTGATGGTGGCAGTAGGCGTGCTGGAACCCAGCTTCCGTGTCAGCAGAACGTCTCCGTTTACGTTGAGTGTGCCGGTCCCGTTGACGTTCACTACGCCTGTCGCATTAGCCGTGATGGAAGCAGCCATGGTGTCGGCGTGATACCCGAGATAGAGCTCGTCGGTAGTATAGGTGCCCGTGTCAAAAGTGAGAGTCCCGGACCCGGTGCCGGAACTGGTGGTAGCGCTGCGGCCGACATACGTATCTGTCACCAGCGCATCTAGCAGGAGGCGGGTGGTGTTGAATGTGCCCGAAGGGCTCACGCTCGATCCCGGGCGCGCGTAGGTGGTCACGCCCGCCAATTGATCGCCCAGGGTCAGAATCTTCACCGGGTCTGCGCCGCCGCCACTGCCGCGCAACGTCACCAACCCGCTCGTCACGCCGCTGCGGGGCTGCATCACAGCCACCAATTTGTGGCCGCCTACAGTGATGGCGTCGGAATGCATGACATTGTGGCGGCCCAACTGCATATCCTGGGTGCCACGCCGATTGGTGTCGCCGGTCTCATGCGCGGCCACGATGATGCCCGGCTTGGTGGTTCCGGCGGCGGTGTGCAGGTAATTGGTTTCAGCCAGCACGATCCGGCCCATCGGCCGCGTGCCACCCGTGGTGTCCGTGATGCCGGCGACCACAATTTGATCCACATCGGCGATGAAATTGGTCAAACCGCCCAGGTCGAGGATGGCAAAGTGATCGGCATCGCTTCCGCCCTGGACGACTTTGATCATCCCCGCGGTATTGGTGACGGACATTGTCCCGCCGCCAACCACGCGATAATAAACGTTTTGGCCACCTTGCGGTACCCCGGTGCCGATCGAGATGGCGTCTCCGCCCAACCCATCCAGTCGCAGCGCGACACCTGCTGGGATCAGGGTGGTATGATACCCGTTTGTGGCAGCGCTCTGATATTGGATGCCCGTGATGGTGAACGATGCGTCCACGATATTATCGATGACCGCATTGGCCACTCCTGGCTCGGCATTATCAAAAAGGACGACGTCGTATGTCTGCGGCGTCATGCCGTAAATCCAGTTCGCAGTGTCCGACCAATTGTCCGTGGTGCCATCTCCCGTCCAGGTGTTTAGCTGAGCGGGCACTGTGGCCGGCAGGGCCAGCAGGAGCGAGGCCAGGAATGCACCTGGCACGGTCCGCCACGCGGTTTTCGGGTTGGAGACTTCAGCCTCGAGGGGTCTGGGGTAGGATGAATGTTTCATAGCCGCAGTTCTCTCTTTGATGGGTATGATGTGACTTAGGTTATAAACGACCCGAAAACCAACTCTGTCAACCAGAATCGACCTGAGTCTTTCCGCTCAAGCATGGGGAATTCACCCCACCACCCGGAAAGTTGGTGGAGATGCGCGAGCGGGGTTTCAAAACAACTGTACGCCTCCCGACCGGGGACAGCACCGCCGGCTGCTTACTGACTTTAGGGCATAGGAACGCAGTAGGTCGGCGCCCGGCTCCGTTGCCGGTTCAACTTGAGAGTGATGCCTGTACACGCAGCGAGGCCGGCTTGCGCCGGCCTCGGTCAACGATCTCGGTTCCTCCGAGAGATCACCGGACAGGTTCGACCTGTCCGGCGTTTAATGTATACCGCCTCTGGAGGCGGTGGGTGGACTTAGTAGTCCATGCCGCCCATGCCGCCGTGCCCGCCCGGGGCCGGAGCCGGTTTTTCCTTCTCCGGAATCTCGGTGACGAGGCATTCGGTGGTCAGGAGCAGGCCCGCGATGGACGCGGCATTCTGCAGCGCGGTGCGGGTGACCTTCTTGGGATCCACCACGCCGGCTTTAACGAGGTCTTCATACACGCCCGTGCCGACGTTGTAACCTTCGTTGCCCTTGCGCTTCTTGATTTCCTGAACCACGACGGAGCCTTCCACGCCGGCGTTGGTCGCCAGGGCGCGGGTGGGGAATTCGACCGCGCGCTTCACGATCTCCACGCCGATGCGTTCGTCCTCGTTGTCCGGCTTGACCGAGTCAATGGCATTGAGGCAGCGGAGCAGAGCCACGCCACCGCCAGGGACGATGCCTTCTTCGACAGCCGCACGGGTGGCGTGCAGGGCGTCTTCGACACGTGCCTTCTTTTCCTTCATTTCGGTTTCGGTGGCCGCGCCGACATTGATGACGGCAACGCCGCCCGCGAGCTTGGCCAGGCGTTCCTGGAGCTTTTCGCGGTCGTAGTCCGAGGTGGTCTCTTCGATCTGGCGGCGAATCTGGTTCACGCGGCCCTGGATCTCGGAGCTCTTGCCACCGCCTTCGACGATGGTGGTGTTTTCTTTGTCGATCACGACGCTCTTGGCACGGCCGAGGTCATCGAGCGAGAGGCTCTCGAGCTTGATGCCGAGGTCTTCGCTGATGAATTTGCCGCCTGTGAGGATGGCGATGTCCTCGCACATGGCTTTGCGGCGGTCGCCGAAGCCCGGGGCTTTCACCGCGGCGATGTTCAGGGTGCCGCGCAGCTTGTTGACCACGAGAGTCGCCAGCGCTTCGCCTTCGACTTCTTCAGCGATGATCAACAGCGGTTTGCCCACTTTGGCAACCTTCTCCAGGATCGGGAGCAGGTCTTTCAGGCTGCTGATCTTCTTCTCGAAGTTCAGGACATAGGCGTCTTCCAGGCGGCATTCCATCGTTTCCGCGTTGGTCACGAAATAGGGAGACAGATAGCCCTTGTCGAACTGCATGCCTTCAACCACGTCCAGGGTGGTCTCGATCGACTTGGCTTCTTCGACGGTGATGGTGCCGTCCTTGCCCACTTTATCCATCGCGTCGGCGATGATCTCACCAATGGTGTTGTCCCAGTTGGCGGAGACCGTGGCGACCTGCTTGATCTCTTCCTTGTCCTTCACGCGCTTGGCGATCTTGTCGAGGTGCTCCACGGCGGCGGCCACGGCCTTGCCGATACCGCGTTGGATGCCGATGGGGTTGGCACCGGAGGTGACATACTTCAGGCCTTCGCGGTAGATGGCTTCGGCCAAAACGGTGGCGGTGGTGGTGCCGTCGCCAGCCGCATCGCTGGTCTTGCTGGCCACTTCGCGCACCATCTGGGCGCCCATGTTCTCATAAGGATCTTCCAGTTCGATCTCCTTGGCGACGGTGACGCCGTCTTTGGTCACGGTCGGGGAGCCGAATTTTTTGTCGAGCACGACGTTGCGGCCCTTGGGCCCGAGCGTCGCGGACACGGCCTTCGCCAGTTTGGAGACGCCCTTGAGCAGGGTCTGCCGGGCTGTCTCGTCAAAAATCAATTGTTTTGCTGCCATATATGGTTTTATTCGTTAATTGCTTGCTTGGTTAAAGAACTTCGTTATTCAAGCACCGCGAGGATGTCGTCGGAGTTCAAAATCTTGTACTCCTTGCCATCGATCTTGATTTCGGTGCCCCCGTATTTGCTCACCAGCACGCGGTCGCCCTTCTTCACTTCGAAGGGAACTTTCTTGCCGTTGTCATCCGTTTTGCCGGTGCCCAGCGCCACAACGACGCTTTCCATCGGTTTTTCTTTAGCGGTGTCAGGGATGATGATTCCACCCTTCTTGACTTCCTTCTCTTCGGCCGGTTCCACGAGAACGCGGTCGCCGAGCGGTTTGATGTTTAGTGCCATAGTTTAGTTTATGTTTTTGGTTGTATTGCTTTTCCGTTGAATCAGAATCCCGCCGCACTCGCTGCGGGAAAATTGCTACGAACTCTTCTTCTCATCCACGACTTCGGCGTCGATGATCGGGCCTTCTTCCTTCTCGCCCGGGGCCGTGCCAGGACCGCTTCCCGTTCCAGGACCGGCGCCACCCGCGGCGCCCGGGCCACCCTGGGCCTGCTGCTGCGGGTTCTGCTTATAAAGTTCCGCCGAAACCGCCTGCCAGGCTTCGTTCAGCTTCTCCTGCGCGGTGCGAATGGCTGCGGTATCCTGGCCTTTGAGAGCCTCGCGTACCTCGGCCAGCGCTCCCTCGAGCTTGCTCTTGTCCGCGCCGGAAATCTTGTCGCCGGCATCTTTGATCATTTTTTCCGAGCGATAGACCGCGTTGTCGGCGTCGTTGCGCACCTCGATTTCCTCGCGGCGACGCTTGTCTTCCTCGGCGTGCGATTCCGCATCCTGACGCATGCGCTCGATCTCGTCCTTGCTCAAGCCGCTGGAAGCCGTGATGGTAATCTTCTGCTCTTTGCCCGTGCCCAAGTCCTTGGCGCTGACGTGCAGGATGCCGTTCGCGTCAATGTCGAACGTGACTTCGATCTGCGGCATGCCACGCGGGGCGGGCGGGATATCGGTGAGATGGAACTTACCGATGGTCTTGTTATCCCGCGACAGTTGGCGTTCGCCCTGAAGAACGTGGATTTCCACGCCCGGCTGGTTGTCTGAAGCGGTCGAGAAAATCTCAGATTTACGGGTAGGAATCGTCGTGTTGCGTTCGATGAGCCGGGTGAACACACCGCCGAGAGTCTCGATACCGAGGGAGAGCGGGGTGACATCCAGGAGCAGGACGTCTTTGACTTCGCCCTTGAGCACGCCGGCCTGAATCGCAGCCCCGATGGCCACCACTTCGTCCGGGTTGACACCTTGGTGCGGCGTCTTGTTTACCAGCGCGTGGGCCGTCTCGACCACCTTGGGCATGCGGGTCATACCGCCGACCAGAACGAGCTCGTCGACTTCCCGGGCGGCCATGTCGGCATCGCGCAGGCAGTTCTTCACCGGGCCGATGGTGCGCTCGAAGAGATCGTCGCAGAGCTGCTCCATCTTGGCGCGGCTCAATTTCATGCTGATGTGTTTAGGCCCGCCGGCATCCGCCGTAATGAACGGCAGGTTGATGTCGTATTGCTGCGAGCTGGAGAGGGCGATCTTGGCTTTCTCGGCCTCTTCCTTGATGCGTTGGAGGGCGTCAGGCTGCTTGCGCAGGTCCATGCCCTGCTCGCGCTTAAATTCGTCCAGGATCCAATCCATGATCCGGTTGTCCCAATCATCGCCGCCGAGGTGGGTATCGCCGTTGGTGGCCTTGACCTCGAACACGCCGTCGCCGATTTCCAGCACCGAGATATCGAAGGTGCCGCCGCCGAGGTCGTACACCGCGATCTTCTCGTCTTTCTTTTTGTCGAGACCGTAAGCCAGGGAGGCTGCGGTGGGTTCGTTGATGATGCGGAGCACTTCCAGACCGGCGATGCGGCCGGCGTCTTTAGTGGCTTGCCGCTGCGAATCGTTGAAGTAAGCCGGAACGGTAATCACCGCCTGGGTAATTTTTTCGCCCAAACGCATTTCGGCATCGGCCTTGAGCTTGGCCAGGATCATGGCGGAGATTTCGGCGGGGCTATACACTTTGGTCTTGCCTTCGGCCTCCACCTCCACGCAGGCGTCCCCGTTCGGACCCGCGACCACCTTGTAAGGCACGCGCTTGCGCTCCTCCTCCACTTCGGAGTACTTGCGGCCCATAAAGCGCTTGATGGAATAAACCGTGTTGCGCGAGTTGGTGACGGCTTGCCGCTTGGCGGCATCGCCTACCAGGCGCTCACCGTTTTTGGCAAATGCCACGACCGACGGGGTCACGCGCCGCCCTTCCGAATTCTCCATCACCAGCGGCTCCCCACCCTCCATCACCGCCATGCACGAATTCGTTGTTCCTAAGTCGATTCCAATTACTTTTGCCATATATATACTCCTGACCAGGAATAGCCCCTGTTTGGAGGCTTCCGGTCTACTTCTCAGAGCAATGGCGGTGCCACTATTTCATTGTATTGTATATCTATATGAACAGTAATAACTTATGATGATTAATGGCGGCGGAAAAATACTCCTAAGTCCGACGCTGTCGAGTCATTGTGGCACACAATACTCGTGGGCGCGCGCACTTATGGCACACTCTATCTCCTTGGGAAAAACCGATTTATTATCGAAATTTCGGGCCGGGCGTCAGTTTCCGTCTTCCCGGAACTGCATTTCATGCAGGCGAGCATACAGACCGTCGGCTGCTAAGAGTTCCTGGTGCGTTCCGGTCTCCACGATCCGGCCGTGGTCCAGAACCACGATGACGTCCGCTTTCTGAATGGTCGAAAGGCGGTGAGCGACGCAGATGGTGGTGCGGCCTTCCATCAGTTTTTCGAGGGCGGCCTGCACGGCGCGCTCGGATTCGGTATCGAGCGCGCTGGTGGCTTCGTCGAGAATGAGGATGGGGGCATTCTTAAGCAAAGCGCGGGCGATGGCGATGCGCTGGCGCTGACCACCGGACAGGCTGACCCCCTTTTCACCGACTACCGCATCAAAGCCATGGGCTTTATCGTTAATGAACTCGAAGGCATTGGCGTGGCGGGCGGCTTCGAGCACTTCGGCTTCGGTGGCACCCAAGCGACCCCACTCGATGTTGCGCCGGATGGTCTGGTTGAATAGCACGGTCTCCTGGGTGACGACGGCGATCTGGCTGCGCAAATCCCGCGTGGAAACCTCGCGGATATCCGTGCCCCCGATGCGGATAGCGCCGGCGGTCGGGTCATACAACCTTAGCAGCAGGGTGGTGAGTGTGGTTTTGCCGGATCCACTGGGTCCCACCAGGGCCACCAGGCGCCCGGGACTGATGGTCAAATGGATGTCCTGGAGCACGGGCTTTTCCCCGTAACAGAAGTTGACGTGATCAAACTGGATCGACTGGCCCGCAGCCTGGAGTGGTTTTGGTTGGGCCGGCTCGGGAATGTCGTTCGGTGTAGCCAGCAGGAGGAATACCCGCTCGCTGGCGGCGCGCGCCTGCTCCATCGAGATATGCAGCCGGGTGAGATTCTTGAGTGGGCGGTAGAGCGAAAAGATCGCCAGTACGATGCCGAGAAACTCCGCGGAATCCGGACGCTGCCCCGGTTGGAGGGCCAGGTACAACAGGACCAGGCCGATCCCGATCGCCCCTACCGATTCCAGCAATGGCCCCGGCGTTTCCGCGGAGCGCACGATGCGCATGTAATGGCCGATGAATTTTCGTGCGGTGGCCCGGAATTGTTCGGAGACGGTGTGTTCGAGATTGTAGGCCTTCACCACGCGGTTGCCGCTGAGAGCTTCCGACATCACCGCGGAGAGTTCCGCGGAATGGGTCTGCAAGGCCCGGGCGGCTCGCCGCACTTTGCGGGTGTACACCAGGATGGGGGCGACGCAGATGGGCAGCACCAGCAGTGAAATAAGTGTCAGTTTCGGCTGCTGCCACATCAGGAACGCCATCAGGCCCAGCACACTGACCGGGTCTTTCACCAGGGTGTTGAGGGAATGGCTGACGATATTCTGCAGGGAGGAGGTGTCGCTCAGGATGCGCGACATCAGTTCGCCGGTGGAGGTGCGGCTGAAGAACCCGGTCGAGAGCGTGTTGATATGGTCGAAGAGCTTGATCCGTAGCGCGGTGATGGTGCGGATGGCCGCCCATTGCAGGAAATAGACGTTCAGGTAACCCACCAACCCGCGCAGCACCACCACCGCCGGGATCAGCGCCACCACCGCCACCACGGGCCACACTCCGGTTTGCACCGTGCTGCTCAGCCTGTCCTGGGCCGCCGCCGCCAGCTCACGCAAAAACTCAGGTGCCCAGCTCCATTTATCCAGGATCGAGGCCGCCCCTGCAGCCGACGGAAAAATCAGGCCGTACACAAACACGATCGTGGCGATCATCAACGGCTCGATCAGGCCGCTGATAATTCCCATGAACACACCCAGCAGCAGGCGCCCACGATAGGGACCGGCCAGCTCCCAGATTCTGCGCAAGAAGGCAACCATGCGATGCGCCAGTATGGGGTTCCGCACCCCTGTATGCCAGCAGTTTGTCGGCTGCCCAGGTGTGCAGGGCGTGCTTGCCAATCACGCTTTCATCCACAATCGTATGGCGCTCCTGCGGAACGCACCATGCGCCTTCCCGGCCGGCCCTGGGAACCAGGTGAGGGCCAGCGAGCGATCGCGGTTTGCCAAATTATGAACACCGTCGCTCACGCGCGGCCCAGCGGTAACAAAACGATGAGGATCGGCCTGCCGCAATTGCAGGTCCGGGATGGCGTGGCGCGCCTGACCGCTCCCGTCACCTGCGATTCCGAACGGCACGAGCTGTGGTATGAGGTGCCGGACACGTGCGCCGACTGGTTTGCCACGGACCGGAGTGACGGCTTTGTGGTCGGACTGATCCTGCATGCCATGCACCGGGGCGAGGACCTGGTGGTGGAAGGGCCCATGTCCGCTCGCCTCCACCACAACCTGACCCATTTCTACATCCCGGTCGTAACGGAAGGCTTGCCGGACCGGCACCGCCCCATTCGCATCCTGCCCAATTCGTTGACCACGGCCCGCACCGGCGCGAACCACGTCGCGACCGGGTTTTCGGGCGGGGTCGATTCCTTTGCGGCGGTAGTGCAGCATTGGGTGCAGGAACCCTCGGCGTATGACCGTGTGACCCATCTCCTGTTTCACAACGTGGGCTCGCACCGCCACGGCAGCGTGGAAGATGACCGGCGCCTGTTTCGCCAGCGGTTCGAACAGGTCCAACCGTTTGCGCGGGAGGTGGGCTTGCCGATCGTCCCGGTGGATTCCAACCTCGGGAATCTGTTCTCCTTGAGCTATGTGAAAAACCACGCGGCGGTGAATCCCTCGGTGCCGCTGGTGTTGCAGCATCAGTTTCGCCGGTATTATTACGCCTCCTGCCGCAAGTATTCGGAGTGCTGGATCCGGCCCGCCAAAGGGATTGGCTCTCTCGACCCGGTGACCATGCCGCTCCTCGGGACGGAAAACTTCGATTGCGTGTCGACTGGCTGCCAGATGTCGCGAGTCGAGAAAACGCAACTCGTCGCCACCTACGAGCCTTCGTACCGCTTCCTCAATGTTTGCGTGGACCCCACGGCCAGCGGGCGGAATTGTTCCGTCTGCCAGAAATGCGGCCGCACCTTGCTAACCCTGGAACTGCTGGGCCTGGCGCGCCATTACGCGCCGGCATTCGACCTGGAGAAATACCGGAAAACTCGCCCCAAGCTCCTCCTGAGAATCCTGCGCCATAAGCCTGCCACGTTCGAACGCGAAGTCGCCGAACTTTACATGCAGCGCGGCCATGGCCCGGCAGCCCACTTGCTGAAGTTGCGGAAGTGGTTGGATAAATTGGGGGACTGGTAAGCAATAAGCGACACCACCGGTGCCGGCCAGTGGGAGGCTATAACAATCTTGGCTGTCTAGGTCCAGGAAACCGTCGTCGGTTGCCGCGTCAGGGGCCGGGCGTGCCTCGGTAGAAACGATGGGGGAGGTTGGTGGATTCCGAGTCGATGTATTCCCACTCGCCACTCGCCGTGCGATTTGTTCGCAGTGGCAGCCAGGAAGCAAAATCGCTCGAGCCTGACAGGACATATTCGTGATGGGCTACTCCCGTGAGGCGAATGCGCACCGGTCGGATCACCTCGTCTACCGAGAGTCGCGGCAAGTCCAGAGCCTTGCGGAGATTAAAACGTCCTCCGGAAACACATTTGCCGGCATAGGCTATGGCGGGGTCCACGCTGTGCAGCAAGCGGCGGCGCAATTCCTGCGGCGTGGCGGTGGGAAAACGGGTTTGCACCAAGGCCAGGCCACCGGCCACACAGGCGGCGGCCATCGAAGTCCCATGCCGGGTAGCGTATGCGGAATCGCCGATGGAACTGGAGGAAAACATGGCCGCGCCCGGCGCGAACAGATCCACCGCCTGGGCGCCGTAACTGGAAAGGCTGTAAAGCGTCTCGTTGCGCGTGGAAGCTCCCACCGTTACGACATGATCCAGGCCGAAGCTGGCCGGGTAATACGGGGTGACATCCAGGTTGGCCGCCAGGTTCCCCGCCGCGGCCACCACACTGATTCCGTCCGCCCGGGCAAACCAAAGCGCATTGGACAAGGCCAGAGACGCTTCCGGGCCTCCCCAACTCAGATTCAGAACTCGCGCCGCATGGGTTCGGGCAAACTCGATACACTTGATCGCATCGGAAATATAACCGTTTCCGGCGGCATCCAGGAAATTGCACGCCATGATCTTCACATTCCAGGCGATTCCTGAAATGCCCTTCGCATTGTTGCCGACCGCTCCTACGATGCCTGCCAGGTGGGTGCCATGACCATTCTCATCCCAGGGATCGTGTCCGTCGGTTAAGGCGTCGTAGCCGAAGCTCTGATCGACGGGGTTCCGCCAGAGATTCGAGGCCAGGTCTTCGTGGGTGTAACGCACCCCGGAGTCGATGATCGCCACAATTACCGCCTGGGCCGAGGTCAAAATGTCCCAGGCTTCCGGGGCGTCGATATCGGCATCCGGCAGGCCGCCGCTTTGACCATAATTATGAAGCCACCATTGGGTCCCGTCTTGAAAACGTGGATCGTCGGGGAGGACCGCAGCTGCGGAAACCACGAAATCGGGCTCAGCAAGCGTCACCAGGCCGCTTTGCTGAATGGAATGAATAGCCGCCTCGACACGCTCGCCTGCCGCAAGATGGACGAGTTGTAATTGGCCCAGATCGGCATAAACCCTCTGGACCTGGCGCCCCAGATTAGCGTGCAGTTGGTTGAGTTGGGTGGCCGCCTCCGGGCTCGCGGGCAGTACCAGGATGCGGCTTGAATGGTGGCCTAAGGCACCTGCTTGGGAAGGTGGGCCGCCTGCCGCAGACCACCTCAGCGAGATGATCAGAATGATCCCCAGCCACCAAATCGCCCCCCGCGTTGCCGAAGCGGTCGTGGTTCCTGTTCCTGGTGCCGACCGCGGATTGCGTTTCCCTTGGAGTGCGAGAGAAATCGGATTGGCGGACATTGTGGTCACTATATTGCATATCGCCCCAAAACGAAAGTCCGTCCCCAACAGTACCACGCCCCTGGTTTCGCTGTCTCCACCGCTCTGATCGTTTCCTCAAGACCCCATGTCAGCAACGAAACTGAAACGCAGGCAACGCCGCGGTACCAGGCCGGGACAAGTTTCTTTTGCACGGGGGGACACCCCCATCATGTAAAACTCCGGTTGTTTATATTTGACATAAAGCGACATAATGTTTAATTAAACTTCGAAATCAGATGCGCTGTTGTATGTCATAAAGGAACGTAAAGCACGCGCAACCAAGCAACGGTCTTAAGTCGTATTATAATGCAATCAGCTAAAATCTCGCCTGCCGGCTCTTACCAGAGCGTCCTTCTTTCCCTGCTTCTTGTTTTCCTTTGGGGCCCGGTTTGTTCGGGCTTTGGAGCCACCGTGGTCTGGACAAATACGAGTGGCGGCGTGTGGCATGCATCAACAAACTGGAGCCCGAACCAAATCCCGACGGCGAGTGACGAGGTCGTGATCACCAACGCGGCAGCCTATACGGTGACCGTGGAAGCGAATGCCGCAGCCACCGTGGTGCTGGGCGGGAGTGGGGCCGGCCCCATCCTCAGGCACACCGGAGGCAAACTCACGCTGGGCAGCAATAGCCGGATCGGCGCCGGCGGTGTTTGGACCATGACCGGAGGTACCCTGGCGGGGGAACTAACGGTCGGCACGAATGCGCTCCTGGCGTTTACCGGAGCCCAAACGAAATCGCTGGAGGCCGCCGTGACGAATCGCGGCACAGTTCAACATCAGGATTCCGGATCACTCCAAATCTACGGCAACGCGGGAGGCCGGGTTCAGAATGAAGGCTTTTGGGAGTTGCTGGGTGATGCCGACGTTTATGGTCTGAACGGAAAACCTTTGTTCCGCAACAGCGGTGTGTTTCGCAAGAGCGCGGGCGCCGGCACCGCCGGATTGGGTGTGTCTGGTACCTATCCCATTTCTTTGGAAAACCTGGGCTCAATCGAATCCCTGAGCGGAGTGCTTCAGATCAACGGCGGAGGGTTCCTTACAGGAGAGTTCCTCACCGCCACCGGGACTAGAATCGAACTCGCCTCGGGGACCTGGACCCAGGCCAGCCTTTTCTCTCCCACAGTGAGCGGCTCAGGATCGACGCGATTCACAGGAACGGTTCTGCAACTGATCGGTTTGATTCCGGACTTGGCAATGACCGGGGGGACTGTGCAGTTGCTGCCGGAATTTCAAGGCGGAGTGATCACCAACCTGGTGCTGGCGGGATCGACCCTGAGCGGCACCAACCGAGTCACTGGCACCCTCACCTGTTATTCGGTCACCGGTCCGCTGACGGTGGCAGCCGGAGGTGAAGTAACTTTCCTTGAGGGCACCCTGACGGGACCGGTAGTGGTAGAGCCCAATGGGCTGTTGCGCATCAGTGGCAATGGCACCAAATATCTCAATGGCGTGGTGACCAACCAGGGAACGGTTATCAGCACGGCTGGATTACAGATGCGCGGCAATTCGGGAGCGCGTTTTGAGAACGTGGGTACCTGGGAACTGCAGGGTAACGTGGACGCCATGGGCTTGAACGGCCCGCCGGTGATTTCCAACACGGGGATCATTCGCAAAACCGCGGGCACCGGCCGGGCGGAAATGGGGCCCTACTGGGCGCCTATCCACTTACAGAACCGGGGGCTAGTGGAGTCCCAAATCGGCACCCTGGGTTTGCTGGGCAGTTTCGACCTGACCAACGGTGTGGTCCGGGCGGGCACGAATGCCGTGGTGAGCTTGAGCGGCAACGGTTATCTGACCGGTGGATTTGAGACCCGAACCGGGGGCCGAATCGAGTTTGTCGGTGGGACCTGGACCCAAGTGGCAGGGGAACCAACCATCAGCGGCGAGGGTGTGCTTCGGTTGACGGGGGGCACCCTCCAATCGCTCGAAGTGCTGCCCAGCTTCCAGTTCACAGGGGGCACCCTGGAGTTGCTGCCACAGTTTCAGGGCGGAGTGATTACCAACCTGGTGCTGGCCGGATCAACCCTGAGCGGCAGTAACCTGGTGACCGGCACCCTCACCTGTTACTCGGTCACCGGTCCGCTGACGGTGGCAGCCGGGGGCGAGGTAACGTTCCTGGAAGGCACCCTGACAGGCCCGGTGGTGGTAGAGCCCAATGGGTTGTTGCGCATCAGCGGCAATGGCGCCAAATATCTCAACGGCGCACTGACCAACCAGGGAACGGTCATCAGCACGGCTGGATTACAGATGCGGGGCAATTCGGGCGCGCGGTTTGAAAACGTGGGTATCTGGGAACTGCAGGGCAACGTGGACGCCATGGGCTTGAACGGCCCGCCGGTGATTTCCAACACGGGGATCATTCGCAAAACCGCGGGCACCGGCCGGTCGGAAATGGGTCCCTACTGGGCGCCTATCCACTTGCAGAACCGGGGGCTAGTGGAGTCGCAAATCGGCACCCTGGGTTTGCTGGGCAGTTTCGACCTGACCAATGGTGTGGTGCGGGCGGGCACGAATGCCGTGGTGAGCCTGAGCGGCAACGGTTACCTGACCGGCGGGTTTGAGACCCGAACCGGGGGTCGAATCGAGTTTGTGGGTGGGACCTGGACCCAGGTGGCCGGGGAACCAACTATTAGCGGCGAGGGTGTGCTGCGATTGACGGGGGGTACCCTCCAATCGCTCGAAGTCCTGCCGAGTTTCCAATTCACCGGGGGCACTCTGCAATTGCTGCCACAGTTTCAGGGCGGGGTGATCACCAACCTGGTGCTGGCCGGATCGACCTTGAGCGGCAGTAACCTGGTGACCGGCACCCTCACCTGTTACTCGGTTACCGGTCCCTTGACGGTGGCAGCCGGGGGCGAGGTAACGTTCCTGGAAGGCACCCTGACAGGCCCGGTGGTGGTGGAGCCCAATGGGTTGCTCCGCATCAGTGGCAATGGCACCAAATATCTCAACGGCCTGCTGACCAACCAGGGAACGGTCATCAGCACGGCTGGATTACAGATGCGCGGCAACTCGGGCGCACGGTTTGAAAATGCGGGCGTGTGGGAACTCCAGGGCAACGTGGACGCCATGGGCTTGAACGGCCCGCCGGTCATTGCCAACACGGGGATCATTCGCAAAACCGCCGGCACCGGCCGGTCGGAAATGGGGCCCTACTGGGCGCCCATCCACTTGGAGAACCGGGGATTGGTGGAGTCCCAAATCGGCACCTTGGGTTTGCTGGGCAGTTTTGACCTGACTAACGGTGTGGTGCGAGCAGGCACGAATGCCGTGGTAAGCTTGAGCGGCAACGGTTACCTGACCGGCGGGTTTGATACCCGAACCGGGGGCCGGATTGAGTTTGTGGGTGGGACCTGGACCCAGGTGGTCGGAGAACCGGCTATTAGCGGCGAAGGTGTGCTGCGATTGACGGGGGGTACCCTCCAATCGCTCGAAGTCCTGCCGAGTTTCCAATTCACCGGGGGCACTCTGCAATTGCTGCCACAGTTTCAGGGCGGGGTGATCACCAACCTCGTGCTGGCCGGATCGACCCTGAGCGGCAGTAACCTGGTGACCGGCACCCTCACCTGTTACTCGGTCACCGGTCCGCTGACGGTGGCAGCCGGAGGTGAAGTGACCTTTTTGGAAGGCACTTTGTCGGGCCCGGTGGTGGTAGAGCTCAATGGGTTGCTCCGCATCAGTGGCAATGGCACCAAATATCTCAACGGCGCACTGACCAACGAGGGAACGGTTATCAGCACAGGAGGACTGCAGATGCGAGGCAACTCAGGCGCACGCTTTGAAAATGCGGGCGTGTGGGAACTGCAGGGCGATGTCTCAACCATGGGGTTGAATGGTCCACCCGTGATTCACAACACGGGGGTCGTGCGCAAAACCGCCGGCACCGGCCGGGCGGAAATGGGGCCCTACTGGGCGCCCATCCACTTGCAGAACCGGGGGCTGGTGGAGTCCCAAATCGGCACCTTGGGTTTGCTGGGCAGTTTTGACCTGACCAACGGTGTGGTGCGAGCCGGCACGAATGCCGTGGTGAGCTTGAGCGGCAACGGTTATTTGACCGGCGGGTTTGAAACCAGGACCGGTGGGCGGATCGAGTTTGACGGTGGGACCTGGACCCAGGTCGCCGGGGAACCGGCCATTAGCGGCGAGGGTGTGCTGCGGTTGACGGGAGGCACTCTCCAATCGCTCGAAGTGCTGCCCAGCTTCCAGTTCACCGGGGGAACCCTGGAGTTGCTGCCACAGTTTCAGGGCGGGGTCATCAGCAACCTAGTGTTGTCGGGAACAACCCTAAGCGGCAGTAACCTGGTGACTGGCACCCTCACTTGTTATTCGGTCACAGGTCCACTCACGGTGGCAGCCGGGGGTGAGGTGACCTTCGTAGAAGGCACCCTGACAGGCCCGGTGGTGGTAGAGCCCAATGGGTTGCTCCGCATCAGTGGCAATGGCACTAAGTATCTCAATGGCGCGCTGACCAACCAGGGAACGGTCATCAGCACGGGTGGTTTGCAAATGCGCGGCAATTCGGGCGCACGGTTTGCAAATGCGGGCGTGTGGGAACTGCAGGGCGATGTGTCTGCCCTGGGCCTGAATGGTCCACCGGTCATTCACAACACGGGGATCCTGCGCAAGACCGCGGGCACGGGTCGAGCGGATGTGGGGGCATATTGGGCGCCGATTCACTTGGAGAACCTGGGATTGGTGGAGTCCCAAATCGGCACCGTCGCACTCTTCGGTTCCTACAACCTGACCAACGGGACCTTGCGTTCGGCAATCCGCAGCGCCAGCAACTACGGTCGGTTCAGCTTCGGCAACGAGGCCTCGCTGGCGGGAAACCTTTCCGCCTATATCGTTGACGCCTATATTCCCTCACTGGGGGCGAAGTTTACTTTGGTCACCTTCCCATCGGCCACCGGTACGTTTTCCCACCTTGGACTTCCCGCGGGCCTGACGTGGTGGCCGCAGTATAGCGCCGGTGACTTCGCCATTTCGGTTCTCAACGTGTGCACACCCGCGCCCAATGGATTGGCGGCGTGGTGGCCGGCTGAGGGCACGGTAACCGACATCGTGAGCGGAACATCGGGGCAATTGATCAATGGGGCCGCCTTTGAAACGGGACTGAACGGACAAGCGTTCGCGTTCGACGGGGTGAATGACTCGGTGGCCTTGGGAATGCCCTTCACGGCGCAAAGTTTTTCGCTGGCGTGTTGGGTGAAGCCCGCCGGAGAACAGTCCGCTCAAGCCACGCTTGTTGATAACAACTCCACGGCATCACAGGGTTGGACCGTTCAATCCGCAGGCCCGGGACTGGATTTCCAATTCGTCGCCGCGGGAATTGGTACAGTTCCCTTCACGCTAAGTTCCAATGCGTGGCAGTTGTTGGTGGTCACCGTGGACCCCTCTTACACGGCCCGCGTGTATCTCAACGGTCAACTCTCGAACAGCATCGCGGGAGCGGGACCGATCGTTTACAGCGGAACCCCAAATCTGACCCTCGCGAGCTGGGGCGGCGGTGGCCGCCATTTCCAGGGGTTGGTCGATGAGGTGTTGCTGGTGAATCGCGTGCTGGAATCGAACGAGATCGCTGCCATTTACCTTGCAGGTTCGGCCGGTTTGTGCCGGCCCACGGACCCGCCATTTATCGTGGCGCAACCGGTGAGTCGCACGAATGCGCCAGGTCAAACCGCCAGTTTTACGGTCAGCGCCGCGGGCTCCTTGCCGCTCTTCTACCAATGGCTGCATGCGGGAGTAACGCTCACCAACGACGCCCGCATTGCCGGCGCACAGGCCAACACGCTCGTGATCTCAAATCTCACGTTGGCGGACGCCGGCGAGTATTTCGTGACGGTCAGCAACGCCGCCGGAACGGCCGAAAGCCTCCCCGCAACCCTGTTCATGGATGCGACACCACCCGTCATTACCCAGGTCACCGTGGTCCCGGGCTTGACGCAGGCCACCGTGACGTGGAGGACGGACGAGCCGTCGAGTGCGGCTGTGGACTATGGCTTGACTGACACCCTCGGCTCCACGAGAACTTACACCGGTGTGCCTCGGACCAACCACAGTATCGTACTGACGGGGCTGGCACCCGGAGAAACCTACCATTATCGCGTGCGTTCCGCAGATGCAGTGGGCAACCAAGCGGTTTCAGCCGTTGCCACGTTTACGCAGCAGGCTGCGCCAGACCTGACCGTGGGCGGAGTAGCGGCCCCGGTTTCTGGCCAGATCGGGTACTCGGTATCGGTCATATTCAGCATCACAAACCTGGGCGCTGCCGTCGCCCAGGGACCCTGGTATAACGCCCTGGTTGCGGCCAATGACGCTGCCGGAAACGGCTCGTTTGTGCTCAGCGGCGCCTACTTCAATCCCGGCCCGGATGGGCTGGCCCCTGGCGCCTCCATCACCACAACCCAGGCCGTGATCCTGCCAGCCACCAGCGTGGGCACACGCTACCTGGGCACACGAGTGGATTACTTGGCGCAGCTCGTTGAGATGAACGAAAACAACAATACCGCGTATGCGCCGGCGCCCACCACGGTCGTTGCGCCCGATTTGCGCGTGGCCCGGGTCGGCGCCGCGTCCACCGCGGAGTTTGGCGCTTCACTGCCGGTTGAATTCGTGATCACGAACGCCGGCAACGCACCCCTGACAATCGCCTGGAACGACCGGGTTTTTCTATCCTCGGCAAACAACTCGCTTTCCGGCGCGACACTGCTGGGAACGGTGGCGTTCACGGGTGTGTTAGCCCCGGGTGCTGCACACACCAACACCGTCACGGTAACCTTGCCGCTATCCACTCAGACCTCTCCGGGTTCCTATTACTTGGTCGTGGCAACCGACCATGGCAATGCCGTCGTGGAATCCCAGGAAAACAACAACCTGAATTCGGTGCCGATTGCGCTTACGCTGCCACCGCTGCCGGACCTGGCGATTACCCAGGTGAGCGCCCCGACCCAGGCGTTTCCGGGTGAGAGCATTCCGATCTCCTGGGTGGTCACCAACCAGGGCAGCCTGAACATTACCGGCAAGTGGTCCGAGACGGTCTTCCTGGCGACGAATAGTGCTGGGCTTGGAAACCAGCAGGAACTCACCACCTTCGCCTTCACCAATTCCCTGGCCGCAGGTGCGTTCCTGGCCCGGACACAAACGGTCACCATCCCGCCCGCCGGTATCGCGGGCGATCTCTGGCTGGCGGTGCGCGCGGATACGCGATCCGATGTGATCGAGAGCAACGAAACGAATAACCTGGGTGTGGCCTCCGCCCTGATCCAGGTTCCGGCGGTTCTGACGCTGCAGGCTTCAGCCACTCAGATCAGTGAAGGGCACCTCCAACCGCTGATCCTTACCGTCACGAGGAATGGAAGCCGGAGCGCACCGCTCACCGTCACCCTGGAAAACACCGACCCGACCGAGCTGACAGTACCGGAGCAGGTGGTAATTCTCGCGGGACAGGCTTCAGTCTCCTTCAATGCGACGGCGCTCAGTGATGACCTCGTGGATGGCCCGGCACCGGTGACTCTCACCGCCAGCGCGCCCGGCTTCGAGGCCGCGACGATTTCAGTCACCGTGCTCGACATGAACATTCCTGAGCTCAGCTTAACATTGGTGACCAACCGGTTGACGGAGGGCCTTTCAGTCGTGGCTACGGTGTCCCGGACGGGGGGTACAGCGAACCCGGTAAACGTCACGATCGGCAGTTCCAGCCCAACACAACTGCTGCCGCCGGCGAATGTGGCTTTTGCAGCCGGCCAAACGGCCGTGCAAGTATCGCTGCTGGCCTTGAACGACACGTTGGTGGAAGCGCCTATCCTGGTCACGATCAGTGTCTCGGCAACCGGTCATGCCGGGGCCACAGAAGAGCTGTTGATCGACGATGACGATTGGCCGGCAGTGGACTTGAGCGTGGCACCCGCCACCGTCAGTGAAAACGCCGGGTCTCAAGCGGCCATGCTCACGATTACCCGCAACAACACCGACCCGCGCGCCCTGGAGGTGGAGTTGGAAAGCAGCCATCCCGTGGCGCTGTTGGTGCCCGCCCTGGTCGTGATTCCGGCAGGACAAGCAAGTGTCACCGTGCCACTGGCCGCGGTGGATAACACCCTAGTGGATGGTCCCAAGCCGGTAACCGTCCAGGGCTGGTTCCGGGCCACGGGCACCAAGCAACGCCTGGCCCAGACCGGCTCAGCCGCGATAACGGTGACCGATAACGACGGCCCCACCCTGCAGTTGGCCTTCAATCGGCACCTGGTGGCGGAAGGGCAAAATCCGGCGGCGACCGGCACGGTCACACGTAATACGGCGAGCGGTGAGCCGCTGCTGGTCACGCTGATCTCCAGCAACACCGACGAATTGACTCTGCCCCCGAGCGTGACAATCCCCGCCGGGGCGGCATCGGCAACGTTTGAAGTCGCCTCAGTTGAAGACGGCACGACGGACGGCAGCCAGGTGGTGACGGTAACGGCTGCCAGTGCGGGTTATACGGCGGGTTCGGCCCAGCTTACGGTAACCGACATTAACCTGCCGGACCTGGTGGCCACGGGCATTGGTGGACCAATGATGGCGGAAACCGAAGCGTACGTGGACATTAGTTACCAGGTCCGAAACCAAGGCCTGGCCGCCGCTTCCTCCAACGCCATCACCCAGCGCATCTACCTCTCGAACGACCCGGTGGTCGGCGACGATGTGTTGATCGGCCAATACACCTTTAATGGAGGACTGCCCTCGGGAATGCAGTTTGGTCAAACGTTTTCGGCCAGGATGCCCCAAACCGCTGGAAATTATTGGATCATTGTCGAAACGGACGTGGTGGATTCGGTCGTGGAGATCGTCGAGAACAATAACCTCGGGGTATCCGCCAACCCGATAACGGTAGCCGCCGCTTACGAGGCGGAGGTGTCCACCACAGTGGAAACCGCACCGGCGAGCACCCCCATCCCGCTGGCGGGCCGCGCCTTCCGCGCCGGGGGCCAGCCAGTGCCGTATGCGCTCGTTAATATCCACATTCGCGTCCGCGACACCGTGCGAACGATCTCCGCACTCACCGATCCCAACGGCAACTTTGCCACGACCTGGCAACCGTTGGCGGGCGAAGCTGGTTTGTATTCGCTGGCTGCAGGTCATCCCGGGGTTCCTTATCCCGACACTCAGGACACCTTCCGCCTACTGGGCATGAGAGCGCAGCCGGCCGCACCATCGGTGCGCCTGGCAGAACAAAGCAGTATCTCCGGTATCGTGCAGATTCAGAACCTGGGCGATGTGGCGCTCACGGACCTGACGGCCGAGATGCTGAGCAAACCAGACACCCTCGAGGTCACCTTGACCCTGCAAACCAACCGGCTGGAAGGCTCAGCTTCGATCGGGCTGGCGTATGGCATATCCGCACTCGACGCCTCGATCATTCAGGGAACGATTGCGACGCGTGTGACCAGCGCTGAAGGGGTGGTGCTGGATATACCCATCAGGGTGTCCGTGGACGCCCTGGTACCTCGCCTGGTAGCGCAGCCACAGCGGCTGCAGGGCGGCATGAAGCGCGGGGTTCAACGGTTAGTGGACTTTGAAGTCGTCAACACCGGCGGCGCGCCAACCGGCCCGGTGGCGATTTCCCTGCCGCCTCTGCCCTGGATGAGTCTCGTGACTGAATCGCCTTTGCCCTCCATGGCGCCGGGAGAAACGAACCGCATCACTCTCCAGCTCGCTCCCGGTGAAGACCTGGACTTGATCGTGTATTCGGGCAACCTGGCCTTGAACGCGACGGGGACCGGCCTGAGTGTGCCCTTCGCTTTTCGGGCACTGTCGGACGCAACCGGGTCCCTGAAAGTCTCGGCCGTCGATGAATTCACCTATTATGCCGAAGGCGCCCCACCGGTGACCAATGCGACGGTGAGGGTGCGTGACACCCTGAATGGCGCTGTGGTCACGAATGGAGTTACCGGCGACAATGGGGTGCTCCTGATTTCTGAGTTGGCGGAAGGCTATTATGATTTGGAAGTCGGGGCCGACCAGCACGCCTCGTTCCGCGGCACGGTCCTGGTTGAACCGGGCACTACGAACGACATTACAGCGTTTCTCTCCTACCAAACAGTTCGATACACCTGGACCGTGGAGCGGATTGAAATCGAAGACCGGTATCGAATTACGGTGGAGACCGTATTCGAAGCCAACGTGCCGGCGCCGGTCGTCACCGTGGAGCCAGCAGTGCTGGACGTGAGTGACCTCATGGTGGTGGGCCAGACCAAGCAAGTGAATATGACCATACGGAATCATGGGCTCATCGCCGTGGACGACGTCAAACTGGCGTTCGGTGACCATCCGTTCTATCTGATTGAGCCCTTGATCGAAGATATGGGGCGGCTGGCGGCAAAATCCACATTGACCATCCCCGTCACGATGCGCCGGATCGGCACTCTCGGAGGCGCGTCAGGCATCGTCACCGCGGCTGGGAGCGGCGTCCCCTGTGGCATGAGTGGCAATCTCGGGTTTCATTTCCAGTGCGGCCCAGTGAGTGTCGGTGGCGGAACAACTATTCCCGTCAGCGGCGTCCAGGGAGATTGCGGCGGCGGGTTTGCGATCCCTACCACGACCACGGGCACCGGCCCGGGCACCGTTTACAGACCCGTTTATGGCGAGGGCACCTACGGGCCAATCGGCGTAAGTTCCGGTCAAAGCTCGGTTTCCGTAGGGTTCAAGATCGGCTGCGATCCCCTTTGTCTGGTGCTGGCTGGACTCGGATGCATCCCGGGTCCCATCGGTTGTTTCGCGGGGGGATTTGCCTGTGGCTACGGCACAGGAGATGGCGTGAACGGGCTGGATGCCGCAGATTGCGCGGTCGCCGGCGCCGCTTGCCTCATTCCGGGAGCGGGGCTTCCCGGATGCATCTATTCTCTGATGCGCTGTTTCATTACGCCGACCGTGGGTGCGTCCGGGCTGGTCTACCTGGCTGGGGATGGCGACGATGTCCTGGACTATTATAAACCGGGCATTAGAGCGCAATTGGATACCTTCAACCTCATCACCGGCTCGCCGGATGGGGTGTGGATCAACCCGCAGGCGGACTCGGCAACGGGTGATTGGTTTGCCGCGTTCCAGAGTGCGACCGGTTCGGGTTCGGATGGCGGGCGAACGATCACAGCGACGGAGCGCAGCGCGCTGCTGGCGCGAGAGCAACCGCCGGGCGTATCCACCGCCGAGGTCACGCGGGTGTTGGAGCGGTGGAACCGGACCCTGGAAAACATCGCCCTGGGCATCCTGAGACCGGCCGACGCACCCCAGGGTGCCAATACGGATTTTATCGACATTATCGAATTGAAATCCCAGCTCCTGATCGCCGCCACCTATCAACAGGCGGCCGAAGCGGCGGGCTTCACTGATCCCATCAATGCGATCGTGGAGACGGTGCGTTACCGCGAGCAGACGGGTGAAGCGGGCGGAGTCTGCGCCCGGGTCAAAATCCGGCTGGACCAGGAAGCGGTGCTGAGCCGCGAGGCCTTCCGTGCCACGCTCGAAATCGACAACGGCGGGACCTCCCCGCTGGAACACATCCGCGTGGATGTGCGCGTGACCGACCGCAACGGCGCGGAGGCCACGTCGCTGTTTGGCTTGCGCCCCCCGGAGCTCGTTGGCTTGAGCGACGTGGCGGGCGGAGGCGCCGTCCCTGGCGGGGCCATTGGCACCGCGCGCTGGACCATCATCCCCAGCGTCGACGCCGCTCCTCTGGAACCGACGCAGTTCTTCGTATCAGGCGAGTTCCGCTATACCTTGAACGATGTCGTGGTCACTGTGCCCCTGGCACCCGTGCCGATCACGGTGCATCCCACGGCGCGGCTCACCGTGGACTACTTCCACGAACGGGATGTGTTCTCCGATGATCCGCACACCGAGATCGTGGAACCCAGCATTCCGTTCAACCTGGCGATCATGGTCCGCAACAATGGCGCGGGCGAAGCCCGCCAGTTCCGGATCACCTCCGCCCAACCGGAAATTGTCGAAAACGAAAAGGGCCTGTTGATTGATTTCAAGATCATCGGCACCGAGGTGGCGGGTCAGAACCTGACGCCGTCTCTCACCGCGAACCTGGGGAATATTGCGCCGGGAGGCCAGGCCATAGGCCGCTGGTTGCTGACCTCTACTCTCCAGGGATTGTTTATCGATTACGACGCCTCCTTCGAGCACTTGGATGGGCTGGGCAATCCGAAGCTCTCTCTCATCGATGAGGTCCGGATCCACGAAATGATTCGGCTCGTGCAAGCTGGCGGTCCGTTTGAGGACGGCAAGCCGGATTTCCTGGTAAACGACAAGCCGGATCTGCGGGACCTCCCGGATACGTTGTGGCTGAGCAACGGAACCACGAACCCGGTGGAGGTGGTGACCAATGCGGTGATCAACGGCACACTTTCCAGCGGAAATCTTCGGGTGGAGTTGGCGGCGTCGATGCCGGGCGGCTGGACCTATTTGCGGATCCCCGATCCCGGCAATGGACAGTTCCGGCTCTCGAAAATCACCCGGTCGGATTCCGTCCAAATCGGTGTCAACACCAATGCCTGGGTGACCGACCGCACGTTTATCGGGCAGGGCAAACGGCCGGTCCGCGAAGACATTCTGCACCTGCTGGATCATAACAGCACCGGAATCTACACCCTGGACTACACACCCATCGTGGCGTCGGACACTGAAGCACCGTCGAGCGCGATTACCGCGTTGCCCGCGCAAAGCCAGTCGGTGTTTCTCTTGAACTGGTCCGGTCAGGATAATGCGGGCGGCACGGGCATTGCCGGTTACGAGGTGTTCGTCAGCGAAAACGGCGGGCCATTCCAGCGCTGGTTAAACGCGACTCCGAGCACCAGCTCGGTGTTCCAGGGGAACTTGGGAAGCACCTACGCCTTCTACAGCGTGGCGGTCGACCTGGCCGGCAACCGGGAGCCCGCGCCAACGGCGGCCGATACTCAAACCACCGTCACGATGGCGAACCAGGCGCCGGTATTCGCCGCGATTCCGGACCAGGTAATCGTCGAAGGCGAGACCCTGCGGTTCACTGTTGCCGCGGTGGATCCCGAAGGTGACTCGGTGTCTTATTCGCTGGCCGCCGGTGCGCCTCCGGGGCTGGTGCTCAACAGCCAGAACGGCGAACTCACCTGGCTCACCTCCGAGGCCCATGGTCCGAGCACAAACCTGATTTCCATTACCGCCAGGGACACGGGATTCCCTCAGCAAAGCGCCTCACGCACGTTTAACATCATCGTGCAGGAACACAACCTGGCACCCACCCTGGCTGACATCCCCAGCTACACGGTGCGGGAACGCTCCAGCCTGATCGTCACCAATAGCGCATCCGACCCGGATGTGCCCAAACAGCAACTGACCTTCAGCCTGGTCGGCGCCCCAGCCGGAGCAGCCATTAACGCCACCAACGGGGTGTTCACCTGGCAGCCGAATAACACTCAGGGCGGCACCACGAACTTCATCTCGGTCGTGGTTACCGATGACGGTGTTCCTCCGCTCAGCGCGACCCAAACCCTGGCGGTCGTGGTGCTGGATACGATGCCGGATTTCACCCTGTCGATCGGCAGCACGGCGGTGCTCTCAAATGCTTCGGGCAGCCTTCCGCTGATGCTGGCTTCGGGAGTGGACCTGACAGACCTGCGGCTGGACCTCGCGGTCAGCAGCGATCGGTTGACCAACTGGTCACTGAGCGGGCTGGCGCCGGAAGTCGGGTTTGCTAACCTGGTGGCGTTAGGGTCGAATCAGTTTTCCCTCCAGTTTGAAAGCCGCGCCGCCACTGTGTTCCGGGGCAGTTTCACCCTGGCGCAGTTGGGTTTCCTGGCGGTTTCAAATGAACACTCGGAAGTGGTTCGCCTCCGCAGCACGGCGCTGGATGGCCATCGGCCGGGCCATCCCGACGCGATTCAGGGCGTCGCCGGTGTGGGCCAGGTCTTCGTTGTCGGCCTCGAACCCATCCTGGATGCGCGCTGGCTGGCCTCCAATCAGTTGGGGTTGACCCTGTATGCGCGTCCGGGCGGACGCTATGTGCTGGAGCGGAGCGCCGGCGTTGATGACCCGTCGGCGTGGAATTTCCATAGCCTGCTGGAACCCACAGACCTGCGGACTGACCTGCCGCCACGAGCGATGGGCACCTCTCCGGAATTCTTCCGGGCCCTGATTGCCGAATCCGGAATCGCGCTGCCACTGACGATCTGGTTGGAAGGCAGCCAGGTCATTGTCGAGTGGCCCGCCGATTGTCCAGACTGCGTCCTGGAAGGCACCTCCAGCCTGCCATCGACCGCAGGGACAGAATGGGTACCCGAAACAGCGGTGCCGCAGCCCATCAACGGTCGGATGCGGGTGCAATTCCCAGCATCCAGCGGTCCGAAGTTCCTACGACTGGTCATCCAGACACCGTAAAGAAGAACCCAAAAGCTGAATTCTACCGCCCGTTTGGTGTCCACGCTTCAGCGTGTTGAGGGTGGGTGACACCCTGAAGGGGTGGACACCGTAAACGGTCGGGTTCACCGCTTCCGAACCCAGAGGGTTCACAGCGATTAGCCGGTGGTTGAGCGAGGCACGAGCGACACCACCGGAACCTGGTTCTATAACACCAGGCATCCCGGAGGGATGCCAGCGGGTCTCACCATCACCGGCGTGTAGCACCCTGGCTGCGACCCCTGCCGGGGTCGTTTTCTATGTTTCCCCGTTTACCAGGGATGTCGTTGCGCTCAATCCCTGGCTAATAGCTTCCATCCCTGTCGGGATGGGGGGAGCCCTTGTTCGGTGTCCACACGTTAGGATGTCACCATCCGAGGTGACTCACGCTAAGACGCAAAGATTCTCTTCTGAAAGGCCACCGACCACCCGCTCAATACCCGTTTTCATGAGCTTGGCTCCAAAGTTCAGCACCAAGCCAAGCTCTCAGTCATCTTGGCGTAGCGTGATCCCTAGCTCATCATTCGAACGCGAAGGTCAGCCACACCGGGCCAAAAGCGATAGAAAAAGGCTGAGGTGGCCCACCGACGTCGGCGGCCAGCTCATCATAACTCCTCAAATTGGTGGGGTTCCATTTCGACATCCGACAAAATTTGTTTCAAAAGCCCCGGACCAATGGTCTCCCCGGCATGGACAGGGACCACCGTAGCACGACCATCGTCGTGTTTCAGGAAATGGTGGCTGCCTCGGATGCGGACCACAGCGAAGCCAGCACGCCGCAACGCCGCGATCACTTCCCGGCCACGCAATCGGGCAAACGAGCCATACTCAAACAGCGATGCGCTGGACGCCGATGAACTCCTCTCCCGAGATTGCCTCCCCTTCAACTTCCAAGCACAACTCTATAGCCTCACGAATCCGCTGCATCAGCTTATCCAGTGACCGCGCTTGCGTATGGCAGCCGCGCAATTCAGGGACACTGGCTACATAGAACCCTTCTTCATCCCGATGGACGATTACGCTGAATTCTCTCCGGCCGGACTTTTTAATACCCTTTCTATGCCAGATTGTTGCCGCTGACGCAACCCGGCGAACGAGAAGGGAGCCACGGAGGCAAGGAACGCAAGGCCTGAACTCCCGCCGCGTCAACGACCAAGCTCAGGCACAGCCGCCGAAAGCGGGCGTGGCCTGCAATGATGATGTTCAAGTTTCATAAATGGATCAACTGCCAGCGCGGACGGCTGTTGCCTGCAGCGTCTGGTTGGCGTTTTGTTTCTCATCTGTAGTGCAGGAATAGGAACGAACCAAGTGCGGTGATGGCAGCGAGGATGACAGCGGCTCTCGCCAAACCTGCCATCGCTTTGCCA